>NZ_JACVPO010000001.1 GCF_018881835.1 Polynucleobacter hallstattensis
ATAAAACTCAAGGAGCCTTAAATGAACAAGTTCAAACAGTTTCTTAATAATTTGGCCTTAGCTTTGATTGATGCTCGCAAAGCATATACCAAGCGTCATTTGAACCATTTATTGGGCTCATAACCATTTAGGTGACCATCAATGCGCTTGAGTGTATTTCGTTATAGAGTCTGGGATAAGCAAGATAGAAACCAGCCTCAAATTGCACCCTTCTATGCCGTCCGAGAATATATTGAACAGCTAGAGGGGGTAACCATTATTGAGGAAGATTTCTTAGAAGTGGATGAGTCCGATCTTGATATTCACGGAAGAATAGCCGCTAACTAATAGGAATGCTCTTAAAGGAAAAGTACTATGTTTATGTTTCGCAGTCTTATAACCTTGTGTTTTATCTTAATATTGTCCAACCAGTCATTTGCCCAAGCAATCTCTAAAGATTATCAAAAGAATTGCGCTCGCGAGCAAGTAGCTGAACATCAAGGCATTAAAGGCAAAGCGCTGACTGAGGAAGACTTTACCGCTTATTGCAATTGCCAAGCCGACTTCATTTCTAAAAATGCTTCAAATCGGCAAGTTAATGAATTAGTCATGAATCCAAAAGCAAAGCCTGAATGGCTGAAGGTTATAGAGTTAAAAGCACTGAAAGCTTGTATTACAGATCCCAAAATGAGTACATAGGACTTGGGAAATGATGGATAACTTCGGTCCTGTTATCTTGCTTGAAGTAGTGCTGGTGTTTGGAGGGATTTTGCTATTTGCCTGGTGGCAATTGCGTGATCTTAAAAAGGAGCGAGAAAAAGACCAGAAGAAGAAAGCACAAAATACGGAGCTGGATCGCCAAGAATGTAAATGATGATTATTAGGATTGTTAGCTTATTTACATTATTGTTTGCTGCCAATCTCACACTCGCGCAGCAGACTACCCCACCAGGATATGTCTCTATCCCAGCCAGCGCTGATGGCATCGGTAAGCGCTATATGGATCGTGAAATCTCAGGGGTCATGGGCTGGCAAGGTGCCTCATGGCTTGAGCGGGATAAGCGGGAGCGCGAAGAGCGTACAGATTTATTACTAGAAGCATTGGCATTGCAACCAAGCATGGTTGTTGCGGATATTGGCGCCGGTACCGGCTACCTATCCCGTCGCATGGCTCCGCTGGTGATGCCAGGCGGAAAAATTATCGCACTGGATTTACAGCCCGAAATGGTGAATATTCTACAAACCGGGGTAAAACGCTCGAAGCTTTCGCAGATCGAAGTAAGGCTAGGTACAGTCGACGATATTAAATTACCTAAGAACTCTATCGATATGGCCATTATGGTCGACGTGTATCACGAACTGGCCTACCCTTATGAAGTAATGAACAGCATCATGCAGGCCCTCAAACCCCGAGGTCGTATTGTTTTCGTGGAATACAAAGCAGAAGATGCGCGCGTACCAATCAAACCTCTACATAAAATGAGTGAGGCGCAAATTAAGCGGGAAGCAGGTATTTTCGCTTTAGATTGGGAGCGAACTGTAAGCACCCTGCCATGGCAACATGTTGTGGTGTTTCGTAAACGAGAATAAACCTGTTGCATTCATGAGAATTAATTAATAAGAATTTGCCAAGCCTGAAGTGATTACCGTAAAACACAATACAGAGCTTCTTGAATTTGAAACCCTAGACCAAGCAATGGCTTGGGCGAAAGAGCTAGGTGAGTTTGTGACAATTCAATTCAATGGCACAGAAGTTGTAGGAAAGTTCGGAGCCGATGGCATCTTAGATGGTAAGTTTCCAAATGGTGAACTCTATACATGGAAAAAACGTAGAAGGCGGTAGAAATTCATTGATTTAATCGGCACGTACCACCAGGAATTTCTCTATTTGGCACTACTTTTTGACTCTCCGATGCCTTTGCTCAAACTCCAATGCTTCTTGGAATAAAACCAACTCTTTGACCTTGTCCTCTTTCCGCTGAATCAGGTCTTTTCCTGTGATGATCTGACTTTCCTTCAAAAGGCTTTCAAGGGTAGGCTTAGCTTTCTTCAGGGAATCTTTCATAGCTTGTTTCTACTGGTTCAGCATTTAACTTACCAGATTTTTTAAGGGTATTTTGCTTTTCATCATCTTGAAACTCTTTTCGCCATGCTTTGAAATCCTCCTCCAAACAGATCATCGCTGCAGGGCACTCCTATGGCGCAAATACAACCCTACTAGCCTCGGGCGCTCGCGTCAGTCAAGACAATATCCCTGTTGACCTCAGTGATGCTCGCATTACTGCTGCGATTGTCATTTCAGCCCCGCGATTTTTTGGTCAAAAAGCCGTGAATTCAATCCTACAACCGGTAAGCTTGCCTACCTTGCACATTACATCCACAGAAGACAATATTCAAATTCCAGGTTACTTTAGCGGCTATCCAGATCGCTTGGCTATTTTTGAAGCCATTGGTAGTAAACGTAAAGCCTTAGCAGTTTTTGAGGGTGGCTCGCATAGCATGTTTACGGATCGATCCCTAACGGGTGGTACCGTTTTAAATCAGCAGATCAAAGAGGCGACACAGGAACTGAGCCTTGATTTTATAGCGCAGGTTTTAAACAACCAAGAATCTGGTATTCCAACATGAGCCATTCGCCACGAAGCAATCTTATCTAAGGTAATTGCGTAAAAAAACTATATTGCCTATTTGTAGTTTAAAAAATATGAAAATTTGGCCTGCCCAGCACGATTCGAACGTGCGACCTACGCCTTAGAAGAATTCGTGGCTGCTGCAAAGTCTATATATTTCAATGACTTAGACGCATAAATCGGGACTGTGCAATAAACTGTGTAATGCGGTTTAGGGTCTTTGGGCGATCTTAATTATTTACTGTCGGTTAAACCGACACTAAAGCTACAGGGGCTTTGTTAGATTGCTGTTGATCACTAAGCAGTCCATCACTCTACGTATTAATGTGCAATAGATATTCCTTACTTTAGTAACGAAAAGAGGAAAATCTCGACAATTGATATTTTTATAGCTAGTGGCAAATTAGGAAACTACTGCTGCTCAATTTGTGCGGTAGCGGCAATCTTTTGATATCGAGTGATTTCTTCCTTGACATACTTATTAAATTCATCAGCCGAAATTACTTTAGGGTCAATGCCCACTTTAGAGTATGCCTCTCGTACTTCGGGGTCCTGCAATGCCTTGGTAATATCGCCATTAATTTTATTCACCACAACAGCTGGAGTTCCGTTAGGGGCCCACAATCCAAACCACAAACTCATATCAAAATTAGGAAAGCCTTGCTCAGCAATTGTAGGAATCTCAGGCGCAGCGGAAGAACGACTTTTACTTGCGATACCAAGCGCAAGCAACTTACCACCTTTAATTTGACCCAAAGCAGTACTTAGTGAAGCCATACAAAATGCGATCCTTCCTGACATTACTTCTTGTATCGCTTCAGGACCGCCTTTTAAGGGGATATGGTTCATTTTGATTCCAGCAGCCTGAATAAAATATTCGGCAGCAAAGTGTGTAGAGCTACCCACACCCACTGACGCAAATGGAATCTCACCAGGCTTTGCCCTAGCTGCAGACACAATATCTTTAATAGATTTATATGGGCCATCTGGCGATGTCACTAACACGTATGGTGTATCGCCCAAATAACTCACATTTATAGGGGGCTTACTGAATTCGTAAGGTAACTTCTTATAAGTTGCAGGGTTGGTTGCAAAAGTAACGGATTGGAAGAGTAATGTTTGCCCATTTGCCTCAGCATTAACAACTGCTACTGTACCTATTAGGCCACCTGCACCAGGCTTGTTTTCAACTACTACTGGTTGCTGCCAGACCTTAGTTAAATATTTGGCAATGATTCTAGCTGCTGTATCGGCTCCCGACCCAGGTGTTAATGGCACTACCAACTTAACCGGTCCGGAAGGAAAGGTTTGAGCATTCACATGAGTCAAACCCATCACCATGCAGATAATAAAAGTAATTAACTTATTCACCGTTGTCACTCCTGATCTTGTATTGAATTTCTTAAGATACCGATATTCTCGATTTCAATTTCACAGATATCACCAGGCTTCATAAATACTGGTGGCGTTCTTGCATAACCTACTCCCGCAGGCGTTCCAGTAATAACTACGTCACCAGGTTCTAATGTCATACATTCTGTGATTAGGACAACAGTCTCTGCTACATCCCACAAAAAATCTTTAGTGTTCGCATTTTGCATTACCACTCCATTCAAGCGAGATTGAATTTGAAGGCCGTGCGCACCTCTAGGCAACTCATCTGGAGTAACTAACCATGGGCCAAATCCACCAGTCTGATCAAAGTTTTTTCCAATAGTCCATTGGGTAGTTTTACGCTGATAATCCCGCAAACTTCCATCATTAAAAATGCTGTAGCCTGCTATACAGTCAAGCGCATTTTCTCTATTCAAATTACGCGCTCTCTTGCCCACAATAAATGCTAGCTCCGCCTCATAATCTAATTTATCAGAAACCATGGGTCTGATAAGGGGAGCTTGATGCGCGGCAAGTGAACTAGGACCGCGTAGGAAAAAGCTCGGGTATTCCGGACGAGCGTTGCCGCCCTCTTTTGCATGATCAGCATAGTTCAGCCCCATGCAAACGATCTTCCCAGGTCGATGAATCAAAATATCAAACTGGATATTAGCGAGATTCCCAATGACCGCATTAGGATTTGAAAGCGCCCTCTCGGCCATCACTAATTCAGGATCCATTGCAATTAAACTACCTAAGTCTGCTGGGATACTGACATCTGTTGCACATAAGTCAACAAATTCATTTGAGTCTTTTTTGCAGAGGACCCCGATACCTTTTTTATTGCTTTGGTCGTGATAGCTAAATAGTCTCATAACATCTTTCTAAATTACTCTTTCTTAAGCCCTGCAGATTGAACAACCGGCCTTAAGCTAACAAGCTCTTTAGCAATAAATGAGGTTGCTGCTACGCCAGTGATATTGCTAATTGGTTGAATCGATATTGAATTTAATTTATCCAGTAATTCAGGATTTTTTAAGGCCTTAGTTGTCGCCAAAATTAAAGTATTTGTAATGTCCGGTGATAAGCCCTGGGGAGCCGAGACAATATTCCACAAAGCAGCTTGGAAATCTTTTAAACCAGTGACTTCGTTAACAGTTGGCACATCAGGAATCAAAGGAGATCTTTTAGAGGTAGCTATCGCAACAATCTTCAACTTTCCGGCTCGATGCTGGTTGATTAATGACCCCAATGTATCAACCGTCATATTTACTTGGTTACCCATCAAGGCGGGAATAGATTGGGCGCTACCTCTAAATGGAATGTGCTGAATATCTAAACCCCCTAATTCATATTTCAATCTTTCACCAACAATATGCAAATAAGTTCCTTCTCCCGCTGATCCATATTGCAACTTTCCTGGATTGATGCGCGCATATTCAACTAGTTCTTTAAAACCCCCTTTAGTCGCCGGGCTAACTGCAAATACAATAGGCGCATCACCCACTACTGCAATTTGTGTGAAGTCCTTAATGGAGTCATACTGAGGCTTAGTATTAATGAGGTTATATAGAACATGAGTAGATGCTGTACCAAATAACAAGGTGTATCCATCTGGTGCACTATTTTTTACCTCTAAACTCCCAATGGCACCACTTGCCCCACTTTTGTTATCAACAACTATAGGCTTTCCTAATTGAGTTGATAAAGCCTGCGCATACTGCCGAGCAAATTGATCCGTTGGGCCACCCGCAGGGAAAGGAACAACCAATCGAATTGGCTTAACGGGGTATTTATTTGACTGTTGAGCATGGGCTGAAATAAATCCAGCACACAAAGTCAAAATAAATAAGGTGAATTTAAATAGCTTCATCATTGAACCTCACAGTTGATTTTCATTCCAGTTATCGGCAGCTGCCGGTGGCTCAGGCACAAAGCCTGCTAATTTAATTGCCTCGATAGCACAAAATTCATCTTTATCTGAGGCATCCCCACTTATACCGACCGCGCCAATTGCAATACCTTGCTTATTCACGATTAATACACCCCCAGGTGTTGGAATAAATCTTCCATCTGATGCCGCTGAGAGTGCCGCCTGAAACGTTGGTCGATTTGCCAATCTATCTCGGATTTGCCGAGTAGCCATACCCATACCTAACGAAGCCCAAGCCTTGCCAATGGCAATGTCATGTCTCAATATGCCGCAGCCATCTTCTCGTTTAAAGACAACTACATTCCCACCGGAATCAAGAACGACAATTGCTAAAGGCAGCAACCCATTGGCTACCCTCAGCTCTAAGGCATGAGTAATTATTTGATCCGCATCTTTCAAAGCTAAGCTTGAATAGACTGGTATAAGCTTTTCAGCCATGATTACTGCCCTCTATTAATATCGATATTTTTATATTATCATAATAATATCGATATTTTTAAGGTTTCGAACTTCGTGATAACCCCAATAAAAAAAGCCTCCTATATCAATGCTGTACAGGGAATAACCCTTGCCAGCGCGGTCTATGACCGACTGAAGGCTGATATCTTGCAAGGACGCTTCACTGCCGATCAAAAGCTCAAAATTGAAGAGTTATCAAGCTTTTACGCAACTGGAGCAAGTCCGCTTCGTGAGGCATTAAATAGACTATCAGCAGAAGGTCTAGTTTCAAGAAGTGATCAACGAGGTTTTAATGTTGCGCCCCTACGATGGGAAGAGCTCGAAACACTAACAGAAACAAGGTGCTTTATCGAAGGGAAGGCACTAGAGGAGTCAATTGCTCATCGCACCGAAGAATGGGAACACAAATTGGTTCTATTAATTCATAAGCTCTCAAAGAAACCAAGATCATCTGAAGCAGACCAACATAGTGCTAATCCAGAATGGGAGTTACTTCACAAGGAGTTTCATAAAACATTACTAGAAAACGCGCCGTCTAGATGGATTAAAGAATTTAGCGAAACGCTTGGAACAGAAAGTTACCGATATAGGCAAGTTGCTGCCAGCAAAAACTTTGGTGAACGCGACCACCATGCAGAACATGTAGGAATATTTGAGGCAGCCATTAGTGGTGATGTTAATTTGGCGAAGCAACTATTGTTTGAACACTACAGAAAAACTTCAGCCTTAACTGGCCGTGGTGCAAGAAGCCTCAAACTCATAAAATAAAAGTTGCTTCTTTATACGCAACAATCCACAAGTAGTTCCTTGCTCCGATTACAAACATACATATGCATTGGGGTGAACGGCAACTGTAAACCATGTGGTCGGTACCGGATGTAAACCATGTGTCCGGTACGGACCTAAGTTTGTTTGGCCTGCCCAGCACGATTCGAACGTACGACCTACGCTTTAGAAGAAATCGTGGCTGCGTAATGAATTGTGCAATGCCTAATATTTTTTCACCTCATTGCATCAAAGTGCTTTTTAAATAATGCAAATATGGCTTACGTTGTTATTTATTGAGAAAATTTTCAACCGATGTTCGATGCTCCACAGAACTAAAACAAATTCCTAGGGCCATATTACTTTGAGAAAAAATATCCTCAAGTGAGGAGTCTAGACTTTTATTAACAATATGCTTGCTAAGCATAAAGGCAGGCTTGGCTGTGTCTTTGAATGTTTTAGCCCATTGTTCAGCATGCTCGAGTAAATCGCCGGAATCTGAGCAGCGATCTATGACACCGATTGTCATTGCCTCTTTAGATTTGATTCTTCTTCCTGAAAAGATTAAATCCTTAGCCAAGCTCATTCCAACTCGTCGAGGTAAAAAATACATACCACCTCCATCTGGAATCACAGCTCTATCAATGTATGACCAGCAAAACAATGCATTTTCACTGGCAATAATGAAATCACATGCTAACGCTAAATCAGCGCCCAATCCAAATGCTGAGCCATTTACTGCAGCAATCATGGGTTTTGGCATATTGTGAATCAGCGTAATCATTCGCTGAATTTCTTGATGCCGCTTCCATCCCTTGATAGCTATTTCGCCAGCTGGAATCTCAAGCCTTTTGGCCATCGCCTCAATATCGCCACCCGCACAAAAACTAGCCCCATTTCCACTCAAAATAACAGCATAAATACCCTCATCGTTTGATATTGACTCAAGAGCATTGAGAAGCTCATGTCTTATCTGATCGTTCAAGGCGTTGTGCTTACTTGGTCTATTAAGAAAAAGAAATGCCACGCCATCATCAACTCTTAAATCAATACATTCATAATTCATTGAAAGACCCCTTTAAGGATTATTGTTTTTATAAAGTGCTTAAGATTTTCTGCTGATAAAAATTCTTCCACTATCCTTTTCAATATTATGTTTTGCTTCAAGTAAATGCGGAATAATAAATTGATGAATCTCTTGCTGCGAAAGCTTTGAACCACTGAGAGTGCAATTTAGCGCAATAGTTGGATCATCACTACTTCCAACCCTAAGCGGGACTGATACAGCGCATACATTTGGCTCCCAGTCACCAAGACTCAGGCAGTATGAATTTTTTTCATAAAACGCTTTATCTCGATTAAAGTGGTGTAAGTCTTTACGATACTGGGCAGGATCAGTAATCTTTATTCTATTAAGGATAGCATTCTGATCTTTTTCCGAGGAGGCGAGTAAAAGAGTACGCCCTATCGAAGTAGTTAAAAGTGGCCTACTACTTCCAATATCTGGTTTTAAAAAATTCCGTCGATCAAGTCGCATTGCGTCTATATATACAACTTCAAGACGTCCAAGCATCCCTAAATTAACCGTCCATTTTGTTTTGGTAGCCAACTGCTCCATATGAGGGCGAGCTAAATGTCGAATTTCTAGGCCAGCCAACATGGGATAACCCAACATTAAAACTCCAGGTCCAAGGCGATATTTTTGTAATCTATCCACCTTCAATAAGTAACCCAATTTTTCAAGTGTGTAAGTTAGACGCGAAACTGTTGCCTTAGGGAGCGAAGTTCTTTCACATAACTCTTTGTTGCCCAATAATTGGTCAGCAGGATTAAACGCCCTCAGCACTTCTAGGCCCCTACTTAGATTTATTGCAAACTGACGATCGATCATGCCTTTTAGCCCCTTTCAAGGTCTATAGATCCTTATTCTTTTCCCGGTGGATAGCAATCTATTCTAACAAGTGTTTCGCTAGGCGAAACACACTGATGGTCCTAATTTTCTCTGATTCAATAGAAATTCCTACTAAAAATCGACCAAAAAAATATGAGCACAACTCAAACACCAAGCAGTAATAAAGGTCCTTTATCTGGTGTACGTATCCTGGATATGGCCACTGTAATTGCTGGTCCATTTGCAGCGACGCTTTGCGCTGACTTAGGCGCTGAAGTCACCAAACTCGAACTACCTGCCAACAATGATCCTTTGAGAACTTTTGCTCCCATGAAGGATCATCATTCTTTATATTGGAAAGTTACAAATAGAGGCAAAAAAGGCATTACCTTAGATGTACGAAAGCCTGAGGGAAAAGAAATTTTTTTAAGAATGCTGCCCTCTTTTGATGTATTGGTGGAAAATTTTAGGACTGGCACCCTTGATCAATGGGGTCTTGATATCAAAACCTTGCATCAAGCTAATCCTCAGCTTATCGTTCTTCGTCTTACTGGGTTTGGTCAGACTGGCCCCTATGCCAGAAGGCCAGGCTTTGCTCGCATCTTTGAGGCAATGAGTGGCTTTACAAACTTAACGGGAATGGCTGATGGCCCCCCTCAGCATATGAATTACCCTTTAGGAGATGTAGTTTCCGGATTATTTGGTGCATTTTCTATAGCAGCAGCTTTAGTTGAAAGCTCTCGATCAAAAGATATGGTCGGCAGAGAAATCGACTTATCTGCAACCGAAGCCATGATGCGTCTACTTGATCCCCTAGCGGTTGAGTTTGATCAACTAAATTATGTTCGTGGGCGCACTGGATCACGGGCAACATATACAGCACCCTCTAATATTTATAAAACATCCGATGGTGTATGGATTAGTGTAGTTGGATCATCTGAACCAATATTTAAGCGATTCTGCTCTGCAATTGGTATGGATGAATTGGCAAACAATCCTAAATTTTCTAACAATCAATCGCGCCTAAAGAATTTAGATGAAATAGACCAAATTATCTCTAACTGGTGCTCTTCGCTAAATTTTGAAATGTTAGCAAAAGCCCTTAACCAGCATGATGTTCCTTTTACCAAGGTTTATGACATTAATGATGTCTTGAATGATCCCCACTTTAAAGAACGCAATGCAATCATCAGGCTGCCTGACGAGGATTTGGGTAGCATTCCGGCACCTTGTATCGTTCCGCGTTTTTCCGGCATTCCCGAATATATTCCCCATAGCGGATCAAAAACTGGTGCCCATAATATTTCTTTTTATTCTGAACTTGGTTTGAGTGATGAAGAAATTTCCAAACTAAAAGCTAGCAACGTTATATAAAAGGAGCACTGCATGCACAAAATTACACTTAGCTCTCTTAATGAACTAAAAAACTGGGTTGGTAAACAGCTTCCTCCTTCCGATTGGCAGGAAATTACTCAACAGCGTATTGATTTATTTGCTGAGGCCGGTGGAGATAATCAGTGGATACACGTAGACCCAGTAAGAGCAGCTAAAGAATCTCCTTACGGAGTCACAATAGCTCATGGCTTTTTAATCCTCTCACTCTTAAGCAGATTTTTTACAGATACCGTTCTCATCGATGGCGTTACCTTGTCGATCAATTATGGAACTAATAAAGTCAGATTTACTGATCCAGTTTTAGTAAATGCTAGAGTGCGTGCTCATTTCACCCTAGCATCTCTAGAGGCATTTAAAGGCGGAGTACAAATTATTTGGAATGTATCTATAGAGCAAGAAGGTAAGGAACGACCTTGCATGATCGCAGAATGGATAAGCCGACGTTATGGGGCTTTTGATGGTGAAGCTTCGCAATGAAATTGAGCACTTTGATTAAAGGATCGCTATGATTCGTAACCCAAACGAATTCTCTTCTTTTTTAGATTCACTAAAAAAGTATTGTCAGAATAAACTTATTCCTCGTGAGGCAGAGGTTGAATTACTAGACGATGTCCCCCCAGATATTGTGTCCGATATGGCTGGATTCGGATTATTCGGATTCTCAATCCCAGAAGCATATGGCGGTTTTGGTATGACGACTGAAGAGCTAGTTTTGGCCGCTATGGAAATATCACAATGCTCTGTTGCCTTTCGTGCGAGAGTGGGAACCAATACTGGGATTGGATCAGAGGCATTAGTTGCCGATGGATCAGAAGCGCAGAAAGAAAAATATTTGCCTAGATTAGCCAGCGGTGAAATTACTGGGTGCTTTGCAATTACCGAGCCTGACGCGGGCTCAGACGCGGCCTCTTTAAAAACTTCGGCAAGAAAAGAGGGAAATGATTTCATCCTAAATGGCACCAAATGCTTTATTACTAATGCGCCTATATCTGATCTATTTACAGTCATGGCAAGAACGGATCAAAGCAAGCCTAAAGCTGATGGTGTTTCTGCATTTTTAATAGAAAGAAATACGCCAGGTCTCACTGTTGGTAGTCCATATAAAAAAATGGGGCAAGCAGGATCCCCAGTTTCAGAAGTGCATTTCGAAAATTGCCGTATTCCTGCTGGAAACCTTATCGGAATAGAGGGTGCAGGCTTTAAAACTGCAATGAAAGTATTAAATAAGCAACGCATACATTTAGCAGCACTTTGTATTGGTCCAGCTATTCGTATGTTGGATGAGATTGTGAATTACACATCTGTAAGGGGGCAATTTGGTAAGCCTATTAGCGCTTTTCAGTTAGTGCAAGCGATGATTGCAGACTGCCAAACCGAAATTTATGCCGCTAAAGCACTTGTTTTAGAAACTGCCCGCAAACGTGATTCCGGAGAAGATGTCAGCATGGAAGCTTCCATCTGCAAATATTTTGCTTCGGAGATGTGTGGAAGGGTTGCTGATCGTTGTGTACAGATGTTGGGCGGATATGGTTATATTTCTGATAATCCAATTGAGAGATTTTATCGGGATGTGCGTCTTTTCCGCCTCTATGAAGGAACGAGTCAAATTCATCAACTGAATATCGCTAGAAATACGTTCAAAAAAGCAGGACATACCTTTAACTAACACTTTAATTTTGGAGAAATAATGAAAAACAAACTTCATGTAACTATATTTTCTTTGCTCTGCATAACATCTTCTTTTGCTGCTTTTGGGCAAGATTCAAGCTACCCTAATCGCCCGATTAAGATTATTGTTCCTTACGCTGCAGGCGGAGGAGCGGATAATCTGGCAAGGACAATTGGTCAGAAATTAGGGCCTCTACTTGGACAAACAGTAGTTGTTGAAAATAAACCTGGTGCCTCTACCCAATCTGGCACTCTCGCAGTTGTGAAGGCGCCTGCTGATGGTTATACCTTGTTGATGGGCACAGCGAACCTAGCAACAAACCCAGCATTATTTGAGAAATTACCATATGACACACAAAAGGATTTAGCACCCATCGCTCTTATTACCAAAGTGCCTGTCTATATTTTTGTTACAAATAATTCAAATATTAGAACTGTTTCTGACTTGCTAGCTAAAGCAAAGTCCACACCCAACGGTCTATCTTATGCAACTCCAGGAAATGGTAGTAGCGCACACTTAGCGGGTGAGCTTTTTAAAAATAACTCTAAAAGCAACCTTCAACACATCCCCTACAAAGGAAGTTCAGAAGCTACAACCGCTCTAATTGGAGATCAAGTTCAACTAAGCTTTGATAATTACGGGCCAATAATGGCGCAGGTTAAAGCGGGCAATGCAGTACCAATTGCTATTGCGATGCCAACCAGATCAAGCATTACACCTAACGTACCTACCCTAAAAGAATTAGGCTACCCTATGGAAGCATATGCTTGGTGGGGAATTTTGGCGCCTGCTGGAACCCCTAATAACATTGTCGAACGACTGAACACCGCGATACAGACTACTCTCAATGATTCTGAGGTCCGTGAGAATCTTCAAAGACAAGGGGTTCAGATTGTCAATAGCACACCAACTGAGTTTGCTGATCACATCAAAGCAGAAGCTATTAAGTGGTCACAAGTTACTAAGCAAGCCAACATTAAAGCCCAATAAGATGAATACATCTTTTAAAGCTTTTCGTCTTCACTCCCTAGATGGAGCAGTGACCAGCAAAATTGAATCCATTCAATTAGATTCTTTAAGTCCGGGTAATGTGACCATCAAGGTGGCATATTCTAGTATTAATTACAAGGATGCACTGGCTTCAAAAGGTCTTAACAATATAGTGCGTGAATGGCCAAGAATTAGCGGTATTGATTTGACTGGCACAGTGGTTGAATCGCTTGATTCACGATTTAGTCCAGGCGATGAGGTATTAGTAAATGGCTGTGGAATCGGAGTTGATCATGATGGTGGGCATGCCCAATATGCACGCGTCAATGCGGATTGGGTTATGAAAATACCCCAAGGCCTCACGTTACTGGATGCCGCCACGATCGGTGTTGCAGGCTATACGGCAGGATTATCTTTGGACTTAATGGAGCTAAATGGACTTAATCCGCAAAGTGGTCCAATACTAGTAACCGGTGCAACTGGTGGAGTAGCCACTATTGCCATAGATATGTTGGCGCAAAGAGGCTATCAAGTGACCGCCATGACTGGAAAACTAAATGAAGCTGGATACCTTAAAAACCTTGGTGCCTCGGAAGTCATTGGACGAATTTCATCAGAGAGTAAATTTAAACCACTTGAAAAAGCGCAATGGGCTGGGGCAATAGATTCTGTAGGTGGCTCTACTCTATCCTGGCTGACTCGTGTAATACAACCAAGCGGAGTAATTGCTGCCTTTGGAAATGCTGGTGGAGCAGAGCTTGAAACTACTGTAATACCATTTATTCTCAGAGGAATTCGTTTGATTGGTATCAATGCAAACTCACCTATGCTCATAAGAGAAAAAGTTTGGAATAAGATTGCTAATGAATATCGCCCAACTCATCTAAAAGAAATTGCCAGCGTCATTGGCATTGAAGAGCTATCACATCACCTAGATCTCACGCTGGCAGGAAAATCAAAGGGTAGGATTGTGATTGATATGAATCAATAAGATCTGAAAAACTTAAACATAAAAATTAGGAGATAACATGAAGCGTCGACAGTTTCTCATTACCATCCCCAGTATTAGCCTATATCCTTTTGTGTCATATAGTCAGACAGGATTTCCGAGCAACTCGATCAAAATAGTCTGCCCTTACGCAGCCGGAGGTGGTCCGGATATACAGCTAAGACAAGCAGCACCTTATCTGGGAGAAACTTTTAAGCAATCCGTCATTATTGAAAATAAAGTTGGGGCTGGTGGTGTGCTGGCGACTCAATTTACCGCACAATCAGCGCCCGATGGCTACACCCTTATGCTTGGATCAAACATACAGTTAATTCAAAAAATTATTAAGCCAGAAATTTCAATTAACCCCCTAACGGATTTTGCTCCTATCAGCAATATGTACTCCTTCCCAACGGTGATGATGGTTTCAGCAGACTCTCCATATAAACGGGTTGAAGACGTTATTGCTGCTGCTAAAGCCAACCCAGGCTCTATGAATTATGGGTCCGGCGGGATTGGCACTTCAGCGCACATTGCAGGTGCAACATTTGTAACGTTGAATAATTTGAAGGTAATTCATATCCCATTAAAAGGATCGGTAGAAATTGCTACGTCTTTAATTCGGGGCGATACACAATTTGCTTTTCCAATAGCAGGAACAGCCGTACCATTGATCAAAGGTGGAAAAGTGCGTGCACTTGCCGTAACAAGTAAAAATCGTTTAACGCAGTTGCCAGATGTGCCAACACTAAATGAAATCATGAAAAATGAACTAACAATTCAGGAATCATGGTTTGGCATTTGGGCCCCGATCAAAACACCTCGAGATAGGATTGATACTTTATTTCAAGGTATTACGAGCACCCTCAATAACAAAGCTCTTAAGACCACGTTTGAGGAGGCAGGCAATATGGTTACACCCAGCCAAAGTACTCAGAGCTTTGGAATGCATATGGTGAACGAAAATAAAAAATGGGCGGAGATTATTCGTCTTACAGGTATAACTGCTGAGTAAAAAATTTACTAATTAATCAAACTCTACAAATTTAATTAGTAGGCGTTACTTAAAGTAGCACTTATAAGACCAAACCTCACCTTCTTCATCAAAAGCCTCCTTTTTGTAAGTTTTAGATTAAGTCTAGGTTCGTAGCTAATTAGGTCGAATAGATCGGCGCGAAACTTTGTCGGGTAAACCGACAAAATTGAGTGTGGTGGAAACGTATAAAGACAGAAATACCAGCATTAATTCTTGGCCTGCCCAGCACGCTTCGAACGTGCGACCTACGCCTTAGAAGAATTTGTGGCTGTTGGAAAGTCTAATTATTTCAATGACTTACACGCTTAAATCGGGACTGTGTAATAAACTGTGCAATGACTTTAAAAGTTTTATTTAACCCTAACAATGCAGATAACAACGACCCAAAGCAGATGGCAACCAAAGGCCAAAAAAAATACCCCCACCTAAGTTGATGGGGGTAGCGGTATTAAAGAAATATTATTTCTTAGGAGGCATAGCCGCTGGTGCTGGTGCTGGTGCAGGAGCTGGTGCTGGAGCAGCCGCAGCTGGTTTTGGTGCTGGTGCTGGAGCAGCCGCAGCTGGTTTTGGTGCTGGTGCAGCTGGAGCTGGAGCCTGAGCAGAAGCAACGCTAGAAGCTAATCCTAATGCCAAGATTGATAATAATTTATTCATTTACATCTCCTATTTAGGTGAAATTTCACTACATGGTTAAATTGAATCTACAACGAACAACATACTTCAACTGCCTTAAAAAATTACCTGCCAAAGGGTGAAGGGTTGATAAAACTACCTCCCGTTGCGGGACTTAAATTGATAACTTGCGACACAGGTGTAGCAGAACTTATATTTTGAAGAGGGGAGTTTCTAATAAAATTTGCTGGTTGGTTGCCAAGATTACCTTGCCCAGCAGATGGGTTTTGTGGTGCGTTGTTTAGATTGGACTGACCTGATGGCGCACCGGGCATCTGATTCATACCTGGGGGTTGATTCATGCCACCGGGCATCTGATTCATACCTGGGGGTTGATTCATGCCACCGGGCATCTGATTCATACCTGGGGGTTGATTCATGCCACCGGGCATCTGATTCATACCTGGGGGTTGATTCATGCCTGGGGATTGTGGCTGTTGCAACATTTGAGTAGATTGACGCATTAATTGCTGCTGCATAGCTCCTCCGGGCCCATTTGGGCCACCCGGACCACCCTGAGATCCAGGGGAGCCTGGCACCATGGGATTAGGAGCAGAACCAGGTCCCATAGGTGGAGGTCCAGCAGGAGTAGGCGCTGCAGGTGGAGGTGGAGCCTGACCAAAGGATGCTTGGGTACAAATCAAAAAACTCGCTACTATGAAGATTCTACTAATCATTTGTAGGCATGGAGAAAGTATGGATAAGAAAAATCTCATAACTTAAATTTTAGGTATCTCATAGTCACCGCTTACACGCTGCAAATAAATCAGAGCTTTTGCGTGATTAATTTTTGCATCAACGAGTTCCGCCTCCTTGTCGCGCATCAAAATAATAGACTTGGTTGAATTATCAGAATTGCTCTTAGCTACTTGAGCATAATCTTTTTCTTCGTCGACTAATTTAGTCTTTGCAAACTGGTACTGCATCAGTGCTTGATTCACTTCAGCTATCACCCGAGTTTTGAGGTCTTTTAGGTATAACTCAAGGGATAATTTATTATTCGCCTCCTGAACTAGCTCACCATCGAATAGTAAATTCGTTGGAATTGGCATTGTGACAGAAAAACCAAACGACTCTGACCTTTTGTAGTCTGTACCGCTCGAACTATATGGGGGTGTCTGGGATAGCCAGATGCTTGGACTTAGATTGATATTACGATTTTTTTTGGCCAACTCTAAAGATGCTTCCGCTGACTTGATAGCATCGTTGAAATACAAAATATCAGCTCTCTGATTTAAAGCTTGCTCAACTAAGACCTGCGCTTTGAATTCACGGGTCTTAAAAGCATTGAGGTTACCTGATGGTTCTAACAGAACTGCTGAACTATTACCAGCGAATACCCCCATGGTGTATGCAAAATACTTCAAATCATTTGCGCTATTCATTTGTGCTGTAATTAATGGTTCAGCCTGAGCCTTCTCTTTTTTTGCTACTAATTTACGAATTGCATTTTCGTAACTATCGTAAATTTTTTTCACTCTGAGGGTATCAAGATAGGCAAAAACGGCATCGATACGAGTAGCCTTCACAATTGAGCTCAGTTCAGATTCATTTCTCAAAATTTCAGCATCGGAGAAATTTGTACGAGCAGTGCGCTTTCCCCAACCTTCAATCGTTCCAGACAGAGTATATGTATTTGAGCCTGGCGCCACATAAGGCGAGTAAGGCGTTGCATTGTAGTAGGAGCCCCGACTGTAAGTCAGGCTGGGGTTAATATTCGGAGTAACCATGTAAGGCCGTTGCGCCTTAGTACTCTCAACTGCCAATTTCTTTGCCCCAACGGTAGCGCTATTTGATTCCACCTGTACAAGATATTCTTGTAAGGTAATCGGTAGATATTTGACATCCTCGACACTTTTACTTGCGCCGTTTTGAGCATAAACATTTAAGGTAACTGTGGTGAGTAAAAAAAAGACAGCCTTAAATAGGGATTGGTATTTATGGTTCATAGTTAAAATTGGGGGGAGGCGAAAAGAAGAATTTATAGAAATTTATTATTATTTGATAGATTTATATCATATTGATATTTCTAGCGCGTTATTTTTCAAAATGTAACAATTTGGTGCACACTAAACGTGGCAAGGGAAATGTATTTGAGGTGATTTGCTTTAATCACTGAAGTTATTAGAGCGCTGAAATCTGCCAACACCAAAGAGTTCTATTGGCTATTTCCCATCATTGGGGGCCTCAATGTTCTCTCACCAACCATCCTATTAAAGAAGGCTTATCAGCGTCGATTGTGGCCTGCCCAGCACGATTCGAACGTGCGACCTACGCCTTAGAAGGGCGTTGCTCTATCCAGCTGAGCTATGGGCAGTTATATGCTGGGTATATCTAGAACAATAAGGGAAAGTGGTCGGAGTACAAGGATTCGAACCTTGGACCCCCTGCTCCCAAAGCAGGTGCGCTACCAGGCTGCGCTACACTCCGACGGAATCGATATTCTACACCGAGATGCCCTACAGGGGCAAATACTGTAAGATTCAGGACATGGAAGCCTCATTTTTAAGCACAATCAGAAAGCAGCTCAGGGGATTTCTTGCCCTCAGTTTTCTACTTGCTAGCTTATTAGGTACCCACTGGATTGGCTTCGCTCACAGCATTTCTCACTCTGGCATTCATCATCAAAATGTTGAACAGAGTTGTGTAGATCAAGCCCCCACCCTTGGACATAGTTCAGCAAGCTGTCACTTACTCGATGCACTCACGCTTGCCGGCTTCGTAGCTTCAGAAACCGATCATTTGCCTGCTAATAACTTCTCCCATGAAGTGCAATTGGCATTCAGTGACTCTTCACCAGCCCGAGTTCATATTGGGCTATATCAATCTAGAGCTCCACCTAGCTTCATCCTGTAAATCGCCCAATGCGTCAGACTTCACTGTTTGGCAACTAGATTTATTGCACTACCGAATAGGTGGTGCGCGTCAGGTTTGAAGGAAATAATATGTATCAAATCAATGAGTCATTAGCTAAGCACAGGCTTATTTATGTCCTTATCTCAGGATTACTTAGCTCTACTGCCTTTGCTCAAGTGCAACCCTCTCTAGAGATAACCGCAACCGGCTCTCAAGAAGCTGCTCAGAGTATTTTGACCCCAACCAAGATTTTGCAGGGTGATGAACTTCTAAATAAATTAGGCACGACACTTGGCGCCACACTTGCAAATGAATTAGGTGTATCCGCAACAGGCTATGGCGCAGGATCATCGCGTCCAGTCATTCGAGGCCTGGAAGGCGCTCGCGTGCAAATTTTGCAAAATGGTCTATCAGTGGGGGATGTCTCAAACATCTCACAAGATCATGCTGTTGGCAATAATATGCAAAATGCACATCAAGTTGAAATCTTGCGTGGTGCTGCAGCCCTACTCTATGGCTCGGGATCCAGTGGTGGTCTGGTGAATGTGGTGAACGATCGTATTTTGACTAATCTACCTGATCGTCCCACAGGCGCTATTAACACTAGCTATGAAACAGTGAATAATGGCAGGGCTGGAGCGGTAGAGGTAGATAGCGCTTTTGGCTCTGTCGCCGTTCACGTAGATACCGCCATCAATAATGCCAACAACTACCGCATACCAGGATACGCCAATCAGAGCGGTCCAAATCAAGAGTGGTCTATCAATCCCGGCCAAGCGCAAAGCGTTCCATACTCAGGAAAGTTACCAAACTCATTTAGCAATCAGAATAATTTGGGTGTTGGTGTGTCTTATATTGGTCAGAACGGCTATACCGGTGTTTCGGTTGAGCGCTTAAATAATAACTACGGCATACCAACGCCTGAAGGTGGATCAATCAATCAGTCGCAAAATCGATATGACCTGCAACATCAAACACGCGATCCATTTGCAGGCTTTTCTTCATTCAAATTTAGTGCAGCCAATTCGAATTACAACCACACTGAATTTAATAACGCGGGTGAAGCAGCATCACTCTGGAAGAATATTGCCAATGAAGCGCGTTTTGAATTAACCCATAATCCAATAGCCGGCTGGAAAGGCACCTTTGGGGCACAGGTATCTGCAGCCTCACTCAATGCTACGGAAGTTGGCACAGGAAGCTATGCAATCGTGCCGCCGACTAAAACCAATTCCAACGCGTTGTTTTGGATTGAGGAAGGTAGGTGGAATTCTCTGCAAGGTAATCTTGGTCTGCGCTATAACAATATGGCACAAAAACCAAATCTTGGAACTGCGTTAGAACAACAAACAGTCAATACGGGTGGAAATACACCAGCAATTACATTGCAAAATCGTAGCTTTAATTTACTCTCTTATTCAGCCGGTACTTTATGGAACTTTATGCAAGGTCACGGTGCTGGTGTAGCTTATACAGTTTCACAACGTGCTCCAAGCGCCCAAGAACTTTACTCGTATGGTGCACATGAATCTACTGCCACCTTTGATATTGGCAATCCTAATCTCAATAAAGAAACGTCACATAATCTAGAATTCAATCTTCAAAAAACTAGTGGATTGATGCACGCTAAAGCTAGCGTGTATGCTAATCGTTTTAATAACTATATTTACGGTTACTACACTGGCCAATATATCCCTACCCAAGAAAACTTCTCCGTAGTTACAGCGCAGCAAGCTGCAGCGACCATTAAAGGCGTTGAGGGTGAACTTACTTATAACTGGCGTGAGCATGGTGTTGGTGGGCGCGTATTTGGTGATGCCTCTCAAGGCACTTTTGATGCGGGTGGAAATCTTCCGCTGCAACCTGCTCCACGTTTAGGTGCAGAGCTAGCCCATCAACGCAATGGCTGGCTTACCAATGCTACGTATATCTATAGCTATCAACAGAACAAACTGGCTAACTGGGAAATTGGTCCCGCACCGAGCTATAACTTATTGAATGCTGGCATCTCATACACAGAGAAAATTAAAGATGTGAATTGGACTGTGTACATGAATCTGAAGAACTTACTCAATGAGCAAATTCGGTATGCCACCACCCCAATGGCTGTTAGACTCTTTGCGCCACAACCAGGCAGAAGCCTCATGATTGGATTGCGAGGAACCTTCTAAGTTTTTCTTATTGTAAATAGGCCATTAGTAAAGCACCAGACCCTCCTGAGCCAAGAATAACTAGCACCGGATTAATCTTGGTTCTGAGGATAAGGTAGAAAGTAATGAGGCTAAGCGCCAAGGTAGTACTGCTCACTACAGATGCCTGAGCAACGGCATAAACACCTGAGCACATGAGTCCAATAGAGATTGGCTCAAGAGCATTTTGAATAGATCGCCGCCAAGGACTCTCTCCAAAGCGATTCCAAAGCCTTCCCATATAAAAGCACATCAAGCTTGAAGGCAAAAAGAAGGATAGTAAGACTACGCCTGCACCGATGAGCCCAGCAATTTGATAACCAATGACTAAGACCATCAACATATTGGGACCAGGCGCTAACTGGCCAATGCTATAAATATGGACAAATTGGGTATGGTCTATACCGAACTGATGTGCGAGTATGGTTTGCATCTCTGGCAGCACGGCAGTGCCACCGCCAACCGCAAGAATAGAAAGCAAGGCAAAGGTCCAGGCCAAGTGAATCAATAGACTCATTGGGATTGACCTGGTCTATATAGATAGATTGAAATCGGCGCCATAATCAGGATCACATATGGCAACGCAAGCTTGAAGATGCTCATCAATATAAATGTGAAAACAATAATGGCCAAGGACTTCACGTGACGCCAGTGAGCATCTCCGATTTTATAAGTAATTGCCGCTAGCAAGCCAGTCGCTGCTGCTGCTATACCGGCTAAGATGAGATTGATCGAAGGATGATCTGCAGCGCTAGCGTAGATCATGCCAATCCCTAACACAAGCAATGAGCCTGGAAATATTAAGCCTAAGGTTGCAATAATGGCACCCACAGCACCGCGCAGATGATCACCCGCAAGTACTGCTAAGTTCACGGAGTTTAATCCCGGCATCGTCTGACTAATGGCTAGATATGCCATAAACTCATCAGCACTAAGCCACTTGCGCTTTTCAACCAAGAGGATGCGTTCGTAGGCAATGATGCCACCGCCAAAGCTGACGGCGCCAATAATCAAAAATTGCACAAAGAGATCACGTAAGTCTGGAGACTTAGTTATCGTCACATCATCTTGCTTCTGAGAAGTCACTCAGGTTTTCCGTAAACTAAGGCTGTTTTGGTGCTACCAATTTCTAACCAACTTTCTAGCTCAATTTGGAGTTTCTTAAAAAACTTATCAGCACGCTTATGCGCTTTTACTTGACCACGGTTGGAATCATTCACCCGATAGGAAAAAGCCAACTCACCCACAATAGGATCACCTACGCTCTTCATCCAGATGGCAATCTCGCAATGCGCTTGCACGCCATCACCAAATACTAAGTTACCAATCGGAAGACATGCCTCAAGAATCTTATTAGTGCGACCGCCAACAATTCGAATAGGTGCTTTTTTATCAATTGACAAAGCAATTAAGCCAGGGAAAAACTTGGCAACACTTGCTAATGACTTTTCAAATAAGCTATCAATGGGTACTGCATCCAAAATTGCATTATTCGAATAAATTGCTCTGCTTGTACCAATCGTATCGCCTCGTAGAATTTCTTCCTTCAGGCGTAAGCGTGATTTGATTGTTTTTTTAGGTGATGGATCAAATTCATGGGACTTCTGTAAATCATCCGTACGGCACTTTAATGTTACTTCACACCAATCATCCACCCAAATATTTTGACGAGACTCACGAACGCGCAAAATAATATTGTTACGCCTGAAATCTTCACCGGGCGTATCGTAGAAATAAATATTCCGTAAGCCAGTTGTAGCGTTATCTAAGTGGAAAAAATCAACCTTACTTTTTTTACAAAACTTGAGGATTTGATCGCTTAGGGCAGTAATTCGGCTACGTCTATCCAAGCCCTGAGGCTTAATAAGTAGCTTAAATTCTCTATTGGTAATGGCCTGCTTTGATTTCAAGTGCTATCCCCCTTGGTCAATACTGAGAGATTAACACTTCAAGATCTAAATTAGAAAATCAATAGATCTCGGGAACGTACATATTTTTTGGTACAGGTCCACGAAGATAGTCAGGGTTATGCACTCGCGCAGGCAAGGTGATTTCAGGATGGGTAATTTCACTATAAGGAATTTGAGTCAGCAAATGCGAAATGCAATTGAGACGGGCTTTTTTCTTATCGTTTGCAGCTACAACCCACCACGGTGCCTCAGGAATATTGGTACGCTCAAGCATGGTCTCTTTTGCCTTGGTGTAGGCCTCCCAATGACGGCGAGCATCTAAGTCCATTGGACTCAGTTTCCATTGCTTCAATGGATCATGAATACGCACCATGAAACGGCTATATTGCTCATCGTCTGAGATAGAGAACCAGTATTTAATCAGAATGATTCCGGAGCGAATAATCATGCGTTCAAACTCAGGAACTGTACGCAAGAACTCTTCGTACTCAGCATCGTTACAAAATCCCATGACCTTTTCAACACCAGCACGGTTGTACCAGCTACGATCAAACAATACGATCTCGCCACCAGCAGGCAAGTTTGATACGTAGCGCTGAAAATACCACTGGGTTTTCTCACGCTCGCTAGGTGCAGTTAATGCAACGACTTTACAAACGCGGGGATTAAGACGTTGGGTAATCCGTTTGATCGCACCGCCCTTACCTGCAGAATCGCGACCTTCAAATAAAACTGCTACCTTGAGTTTATTTTCTACTACCCAATCTTGGAGTTTGACCAATTCACCTTGCAGGCGAAATAGTTCCTTAAAGTAGACATTTCGAGGAATGACAGAGGCACTTCCGCCATCGGGTGATAAGCGATCATCATCGAGCTCCATTTCGAGCTCTTCATCCATGCTATCCAGAATGTCTTCCCGAGCACGCTTGTACCACTCATCTATTTCTTTATGCTTTGACGTCATATCTCTTTCCGATACCGATAATTCTTTGTACCTCTAGGATATGACATTTTTATTACATATACTGTTTATAAGGTTTTAGTAATAGCCTCCTGGCAATAAAGAGCGAGCTCCTTGCGCTCTGGATTGCTTGCATTGCTTGTTAAATAGGGCTCCATCAAGCTTAAATGCACCTCTATATCCCGATTGGCAATGACATTGGACATTGATTCTAGTAGCCCCATATCTCCAATAAAGGCAGGGGCATCACTCCTGAGGCCCGTTGACTTTGACCGATAGGAAATTGCTAACGGAAAGACTGGCGCATGAGCAAGGATGGCAGATTCAAATAAATTGGGCTTAAATGGCAATACTGACTCCCCGGAGGTAGAAGTACCTTCGGGAAAAATACAGACCGACTCTACTTTTAGAACCTGAGCCATCTGGTCTACCACCTGTCTGGCGTGACGCGCACTATCCCTGCGAATAAAAACAGTACCTAACTGCTCCGCCATCCATCCAAAGACAGGCCATCCTCTCACTTCTGATTTAGCAACAAAACGGACAGGTTTAAACGCATTAATCACATGAATGTCTAACCAGGAGATGTGATTTGATGCCAACAAGTGGGGGTTAGAGAGTAATTGTTCGGCACCAATCACACGCAACTGAATATGAAAGATTTTTAATAATTTCTTAGACCAGTCTTGTATACGGCGATCCTTCTGATCTCGATTTAGAAAAGGAAAAAGGAGGGAGAGCGTGCAGACTCCACAAATCACGTGTGAAAGGATTTGCATCCATATCCAATAGCGAAGCCAAGTACTCGAAGTTGAAGTGGGGGTTGATTGGGAATACTTCATATCTAGCCGTAATATAAATCAAGTCATCAAACTGTCGTAAAAGTGTCATGAGGTTTTCATAATGAATCGGCTTAATACCTATTCATGACGCATCACAGAGCGATTTGGATTTCAGATGTACACCTAGGAACATCAGGGTGTCAGGCAAACTACCTCCTCGATTTCTTAAAACATAATGAAGCTGATCAGATTTACCTAGTTGGCGACATTATCGATGGCTGGCGCTTAAAGCAGTCGTTTTACTGGCCACAGACCCACAATGATGTCGTTCAAAAGTTATTACGCAAGGCTCGTAAGGGTTCTGAAGTGATTTACATTCCTGGCAACCATGACGAAGCAGCTCGGCAGTACTTTGGCATGTCCTTTGGAGATATCAAGGTTCAAGAAGAGGTCATACATACAACCTTAGATGGACGAAAGCTATGGGTAACCCATGGCGATTTGTTTGATGGCGTAATGCAATACGCTAAATGGCTTGCCTATGTCGGTGACTCGCTGTATTCCTTCATTTTATATATCAATCGTTACTTCAATATGTTGCGCGTCAAGATGGGATTGCAATACTGGTCTCTCTCCCAATATCTTAAGCATCAAGTAAAAAATGCCGTTAGCTACATAGCTGATTTTGAGCACATCATGGCCAGAGAAGCCCGCTTAAGGAATTGTGATGGCGTCGTATGCGGCCATATCCATAAAGCAGAAATTCGTGAAATCGATGGACTGCTCTATTGCAATGATGGTGATTGGGTCGAAAGCCTATCAGCACTAGTAGAGACGACGACTGGTGAACTCAAAATTATCTACTGGACACATATTCACGGTGATCCAGTAGAAGTACCTGAAATTACTCTCCAACCCGAGCTTGCAACACTCATTAAAGAGGCTACCGTATGAAAATTATGATCATTACTGATGCATGGGATCCACAAGTGAATGGTGTTGTGAGAACGCTCAAACAAACTAGAGCTGAGCTCATCGGCATGGGTCATGAAGTTGAAATGATTACCCCGACTGGTTTTAAATCCATCCCCTGCCCTACCTATCCAGATATTGCCTTGTCCTTATTCCCCGGAAAGGAAGTAGCTCGTCGCATTAAAGAATTTGCACCTGACGCAATGCATATTGCTACAGAGGGGCCTTTGGGCTTATCAGCTCGCTCTTATGCTGTAAAGAATCATTTGCCATTCTCTACTGCTTATCACACCCGCTTTCCCGAGTATGTCAAAGCCCGCACCGGAATACCTTTGACTATCACCTATGCTTTTATTCGCTGGTTTCATGGCCCTTCGATGGCTGTGATGGCGCCAACTATTGTGGTTAAAGATGATCTCGAGAAGTTTGGTCTTAAAAATGTCGTGTTGTGGTCTCGGGGCGTAGATTTAGACATCTTCAAAATGCAAGAATCTAAAGCCCTCAATAGCGCTCACCCGATCTTTTTGTATGTTGGTCGAGTGGCGGTAGAGAAAAATATCAATGCCTTCTTGGAGATAGATCTACCAGGCTCTAAATGGGTTGTTGGTGATGGTCCTGCAATGGCTGGCATTAAAGAAAAATATCCCAACATCAACTACCTTGGTGTTTTACAACAAGAAGAGTTAGCCAAGGTATATGCTGCAGCTGATGTTTTTGTCTTCCCAAGTAAGACTGATACTTTTGGCTTGGTAATTTTAGAGGCCATGGCTTGTGGCACGCCAGTCGCAGCCTATCCAGTGACTGGTCCAATTGACGTTTTAGGTGACTCTGCTGCTGGCGCAATGCACGAAGATCTTCGAATAGCCTGTATGCAAGCTTTGAAGATTCCTCGCGAACTCGCTAGAGCCCACGCTGAGAAGTTTTCTTGGAGAGCGGCTTCGGAGCAATTCGCGAAGCATTTAAAGCCCGTACCTTCCACGGCTGTTCATATTACTGCCCTCGCTTAAGAATTCATTTTGTCAGCACCTTACGACATTAAACAAAACCCGCATAAGGGTAACCGTGGCCTTACGCGCGCATGGCATGCAGCCAAGAATTCTTGGTGCGGCATAGTCTATGCGTTTCAAGAGGAAAGTGCTTTTAGACAAGAGTTTTTCCTGCTCATAGTTTTGAGCCCCATTGCCCTTTTCTTGCCAATTAGCCCTCTTGAGAAATGCGCCCTCATTGCATCGCTCATCATGGTTTTAGTTGTCGAGCTACTGAATTCCAGCGTTGAGGCTGCTATCGATCGCATTTCATTTGATCATCATGATCTATCGAAAAGAGCAAAAGACTTTGGCTCGGCTGCAGTCATGCTCGCCCTGCTCATTGCCGCCTTATTGTGGGCGACGATTTGCATACCCCTTGTCATCAATTAGTAATACCGATTTTTTACTATTGACCATTAATACTTAAGGAACACTATGTCTGATATTCCAAATCCTCTTGCTGCGTTTGATCTCTTTAATTCTCGCTTTGAAGTAAAGCCAAAGAAGTTTAAAAAGAGTAAAACTGAGGCGATTAAAAAACTTTTTTCTAAAAAAATTGCAAAGAAGTTATTTGGTAAAAAATTTGCCACTAAAGCCAGAGCTGAGCTGAGGACTATAGAGCCAGTTGCCGATAAAGCGATTGCCAAGCCAAAGCGCCCTGCATTTCAAATTACCTGGGCTAGCAATGCGAGTGAGATTAAAGAAGCGCAGCGCCTGCGTTATAAGGTATTTGCAGAAGAGATGGGGGCAAAGCTTCCAAGCAATCCAGAAAATCTTGATGTTGATGAATTTGATGCCTATTGCGATCATTTACTGATACGTGATCAGGAGTCATTAAAGGTGGTCGGCACCTATCGCGTGCTCCCTCCGCATAAAGCTTTGGAGATTGGACGCCTCTACTCAGATTCAGAGTTTGATTTAAGTCGTCTAGACCACTTGCGCCCTAAATTAGTTGAGCTCGGTAGATCTTGTGTACACGAAGACTTTCGTTCTGGCGCAGTCATCATGGCTTTGTGGAGCGGCCTAGCGCAATACATGCAAAAACATGATTATGAAATCATGCTTGGCTGTGCCAGCATCCCTATGGCTGATGGTGGTCACTTTGCAGCCAGTTTATATAACTCACTGAGTAATGATCAGATGGCTCCAGTTGAAAACCATGCCTTCCCGCGCCTACCCTTACCTCTCGAGCGACTCAATGGTGGTCTAGCTGTAGAACCTCCACCGCTGATCAAAGGTTACTTAAAGTTAGGCGCTAAGATTTGTAGCGCGCCAGCCTGGGATCCAGATTTCAATACCGCAGATGTATTGACGATGTTGCGTCTATCAGAAATCAATCCACGTTATGCCAAGCACTTCTTAGGGCTGTAAGCATTACTTTAAGCTAATGCTATAAGGTCGGCCGATGCGCTCCCATTCGGCCGCTTCTTTTTGAAGGCTAAATTCTGTTAAAGGATGTTCTCTAGCCCAGTCCTTGGAGAGGCTGACCAAATAGTCTCCGTTGTGCTCCGAGACTTTCACCTTGGATAAATTGACATCACTGCGCCCGCGGCAAAGTACCTGCGCAAGCCGCATGCAAAACAACATACGCCAATCAGAGAACGAGGCGTTATTCGCTAACTTCCCTAATTTACCGGTATGGCCAATCAGTAAAGCGGCCAATCTAGCTTGATCGTTTTTTGAGAAACCCGGCATATCAGCATTACCGGCAATGTATGCGGAGTGTTTGTGATATCCGTTATGCGATATCGATAAGCCGATTTCATGAAGATTAGCAGCCCATTGCAATAAAGCGATGTTATCGGCTCGGCTCTCTTCATCCGGCTTGGGTAGTTGCGCCAAAAACTCAGTAGCAAGATTGCCAACACGCTTAGCCTGCTCTCGATCTACCGCATAGCGCTGCATGAATTGCTCAACTGTAACAAAGCGCATGTCCTCATGCTGTGAGCGGCCTAATAAATCGTAAAGAACACCGATTCTCAACGCGGCATCTGTGACTTCCATAGACTCAATACCGAGCTCATCAAATACAGCAATCATGATGGCAAGGCCACCAGGCCAAACTGAGCGTCGATCATCCTTTAGGCCCTGGAGCTCAACCTGATTGATGTGCTCATATTTGAGAAGATGCTTTTTCATGGCTCTTAAGCCATCGCGAGTAATCAAACCATCGGAGTTATCTATCTGGCCATTGAAGTTATTTTCTGCAATGAGTTCAGCTAAGGCGCGCGCGGTTCCTGAAGAGCCGATAACCTGCTTCCAGCCAGTCTTTAGATAAGCCTCGGAAATCACCTGAATTTCTCTTCTTGCGGCAAGCTCCGCCTCTTTAAAGGCGTGAGAATCGATATTGCCCTTAGGAAAAAATCTCAGGCTATGAGAAACACATCCGATATACAGGCTTTCCATCAGCTTGGGCTCGTAACCTTTGCCAATAATGAGCTCAGTAGAACCACCACCAATATCCACCACCAAGCGATTACCCTGTACTGCTGGCACTTCATGGGCAGCGCCAATATAGATCAAGCGAGCTTCTTCTACACCTGCAATAACTTCGATAGGGAAACCCAAGGCCTCCTCAGCCTCTCGAATAAAGTGAGGTGCATTTTTAGCTACTCGCAGGGTGTTGGTGGCAACAGCGCGCACATTGGCAGGATCAAACCCTCGAATACGCTCACCAAAGCGCTGAATTGCCGCAATCCCTCGCCGATAGGCATCGTTGCCCAATAATTTGTTGTCAGTTAAGCCCGCAGCAAGGCGGACAGACTCACGTAGCGTATCAATCGGGCGAAGCTGGGTGCCCGAGGGCGTCTTGACAACTTGGGCAACCAACATACGAAAGCTATTAGAGCCAAGGTCGACTGCAGCGACGAGTTCAGTTGCATTCATTACGGATTTATTTTGTTGCAAGGCCACAGCATTTCCAATAGAAGCAGGTTTACTTGAATATGTCTATTTTATGAAACTCTGATGACACATTCGTGAAACGAGACCCTAGTCTACTGGGAAGTGGCCTAGGCAGCTAAATTTTGCTCTGCACTAGAGCAATCTTGACTACCGAAGCTACAAAAAATACAGCAATCCCCCGATCTAAGCCTCAAAATCGTGCTGCAACTTGGGCAGCGATATAAATGCTGAGAATAGCCTTGAGAGATCTCTAGGGTTTCTTGGCCACGGCAGTTGGGGCAGGTAATAGTTGTATGTAGTGAATTCACAGGAATGATCATGAACTGGAACTATTACAAAATGAAGACAGTCAAACCTCATGGATCAAGCCCTACCCTGATAAATGTTTATCCAGTCAGCTGATCTTCACCGAATCGTCATACTTTAAGGGCATGATGGAAGCTTAAATTTACTACAGGATATATAAGATGCATTATCAAATTATCCCTCTTGAAATGGGCTCTCTAGTCCAAAGATATATCTTTAAAAAACAGAATAAAGAAATTAAATGTGGGACAGTTTGGAAGCTTGGGTCCATCACTACTACTATAAAACCGAAGTTCATCAGTCGATATCAAGCTCAAGTGGGCATCTGCATTGGGGATATACCTGGCGCAGAAATTAGTAAGACTTATGATGGAGAAAAGGTCATCTACTTTTCTGAAACCGTAGATGAAGACGAACAAGATGAGCTGACCGATATTTTCTATGGTAAATCAAAAAAGTATTCCGGGGAATATACGCATATCTTTCAAGATCTAGGATGGAAAGAAATGGGGATAAATACCTATATCTTCGGTGAGCTAGAGATTAAAGAAATCAATGATGAACCTGAGCAATATAAATAAATGAAATCTTTCAAAGCAATACGCCTCGGTCTATTTTTTTTCACTTTCACCCTAGTAAACTTTTCAACAGTTGCTATTGGCCAAACATTTAAGTTCGTGGCACTAGGTGATATGCCCTACTCACTACCGCAGGATTTGCGACGCTTTGAAAACTTAATTACAGAAATAAACCGGCTAAAACCTAGCTTCAGCATTTTTATTGGGGATACTAAGTCAGGCTCAACGCTTTGCAGTGATGAGCACAATCAAATCATTAAATCGTATTTTTTAAGCTTTAAGGCACCCTTGGTCTACAGCCCTGGGGATAATGAATGGACTGACTGCCACCGACCTTTAGCTGGTGCTTACGATCCACTGGAAAGATTGGAAGCGCTTAGGAAAGTATTTTTTAGCACCAATCAAAGCTTAGGTAAAAATACAATACGCCTCCAAAGGCAGGCGGATCTAGACCCCAGATACTCCAAATATGTGGAGAATGCTTACTGGATCAAAAATAATTTTCTGTTTGTCAATATCCATATACCTGGCTCTAATAACAATAATGAGGGCGCAGAGTCAGCTATCAAAGAATATCAAGATAGAAATCAAGCCAACTTAACATGGATCGATCAAGCATTTAATTTGGCCACCCAAAGAAATTTGAATGGCATCATCTTTGCCTATCAAGCCGATATGTTTTATAAGCCCAGCCAATTGACGAGTAGCGATAGTGGCTACCGGGATACATTGGAGAGTCTCATATCCAGGTCGGATATTTTTAATAAACCGATGTTATTGATTCATGGCGATAGTCATCGACTAATCATTGATCAGCCCCTCCATCTAAAACATCAAAAAAAGGTACTGGAAAATGTCTTAAGACTGCAAGTGATGGGAGCTGATCAAGTTCAAGCAGTTGAAATTAATGTGAATCCTGCGCAAGAGCAACCCTTTAGCTTTAGACCAATTATTCTCAAAGAAAATAAATAGAGCTGGCTTATCTTAGTTTCATTTGTAGCTGTATGAACTCACAAACTTGGGGTGTAAATGGAACTGGATGCCCTGCATTCTCGACCTCGAAAGTAATTAACCCAGGTATTGCAGCCTTAGCTGAGCGCACTCGCTGGCTTGTACATATCTTTGAGTCAGCGCCATAAATAAGCGCCACCTTCCCTTTGTAGCCCTCCATAGCCTCATGAAAGTTCATTCCCCATACATCGGCCTTGTAACTTAAATCAAAGTGGCCTGGTAATTGAACATCAGCGAATGCTCTCTCGTCCACCCTCAAATCTTTTGCTAATTGCTTGACTTCTATAAAACCAACTTCATTTTTCATTGATTTATATAAAGAATAGAGAGCGGTCCAATTCACTGTTAAGGCAATGTCATTCAGAATGATTTCAGAAATTCGTTTTCCGAGTGATTGCGTTAAGTACATGGCTAATACACCACCCATACTGGTTCCCAAAATAGTAAATTGAGTACCCGACGTATGAATACTTATAAGCATCTTAATTAAGCTTTGAATGTCCGATAAGTAGAGCGACATAGTGTAGTTTTGAGACAAAGCAATAGACTCAGAATCTCCTCTTCCGGGAAAATCAACGCTGACTACTTTGCAATCTTCAAACCTTAAAAAATGGGTATGCAAAACGCTGAAGGAATCTTTGGTCTCCAATAAGCCGGGCAAACAAAGCAATACTTTTTCTGCATTCATATTCCCAGAGATGCTGTAGGCAAGCTTTCTATTACCTTCCTCATTCGCAATATCAAAATACCGAGTCTCTGGCAGAATAAAGTCTATCTTTGACTTTAAAAGCGCATTAGGCTGGATGAATTTTTCTTTTGGGGGTAGTTCAAGCACCTCTGAGGGTTTATGAGATAAATCATGGACAAACCTAAACTCGTCTACCGTAGTGACTGGGGCGATCTGTTTGAGCTCTTGAGTGAACCCAAGGACTTTAGAAACTGTCAGCCTTAAATCTACCAACAAATCGTATAACTTTCTTTTCATTAAGACCAAGTCCATTCATAACAAGAGATTTCTTGTCAGCAATCATTGTGAACTACAAAGCCATCGAATGACAGCAATGAATTAATAAAGTAAAAACACGGTTAAATGGAGATCCATCTAAATTGAACGATCTCAGATGGCATCGTTCAATTTATTTACTAACGCTTGGTGTAACCTAACCCAAGAGTTTCGACCATGACCTTGAACACCTCCGTGTTATCCATAAATCCGCGGAATTTTTCCGATCCGGGTCCCATGGCATTGAGTACTGCATCATCCGCCGTGTGAACACCCATCTCTTGGTGTAAAGGTAGATTGCCAGTCATATGAATAGCATCTTCTTGTAGCTGGATATATTTTGGATTAGCGACATACTTGCCAGATTCATCTTTAACTGCTGGCTTAAATGTGCCATCGAGTTTTGGATGAAGCGTCTCATAGTGATCGGGGTAGTTTCCATAAAAGAAGGCCAAACGCTTACTTACATCAATCTGACTTGGATAACCTGCCACATTGGCTTTAGGGTAGTTTGGGTAACCAGCCTCTGCATATACCCCAACCTTTTCTCTTAAGGGTCCTGGCTTAGCATCGTTCACCACGCCACTGATTGATCCACTATGGGTATGATCAGGGGTAACGATGATCAAGGTATCTGGATTCTTCTTCGCAAAATCTTTTGCAATTTGTACGGCATTACTCAACATGATGGTATCAAAAGCAGCTCGTTCCCAGTCTAGTGGATGATTAAACTTATCAATCAAAGCAGCTTCAACCATCAAGAAAAAGCCGTTGGGATTTTTGGATAAAACATTGATTGCTGCTTGCGTCATCTCTGTTAAATCAGGCTGATCAGGATATTGCGCTACTGTATTTTTCTTTAAGAAAAACCGATCTAAAGATCCATCCATATTGTCCGGATGAAATACTCCAAATAGCTTTCTAGTTTCCTTAGCATTGCCTGCTGCCAATAACTCTTGTTTGTTTAAAGCGATGGAATATCCCGAAGCTCCAAATTGGGCTACCAGATTTTTATCATCCTTACGCTTGGACCCTTTAGTAGACTGCGGGTAAAAGTAAGCGGAGCCTCCACCTAAAATGACCTCCGCCCCACTAGCAAATAGTTGATCAGCAATATATGGCTTGTCTGCGCGCCTTCTGGTGTGAGCCACCATGGCACCTGGGGTCGCATCTTGCAATTCGGCATCCGAGACAATACCAACCGACATTTTAGTTTTGCGCTTAATTAATTCAGAAATGGTTTCTACTTTAGGGTGGGACAAGTTATCCATGGCTCGTGAAACATACACCCCCATGGCATTCACTGCAGTCTTGTGACCCGTTGTATAAGCACTCATCGAGTTTGCAGAATCGGTGATGAGGGAATCAGATCCAGATGTTCCAATGAGCGCCATATTAGGCATGTCATCAAATGACAGCTTACCCTGATATTTACCTTCATCAATACCTTTAGATAAAACACGAGCTGAAGTGCGATTCGCAATCGTCATTCCATCACCAACAAAGAGGATGACATTCTTAGCCTTTCGGGGGCCACTTGCATAAACATCCCAGGAAACCTGGACACTTTCTTGACCACTCTTGGCAATGAGAGAGTATTGACCGGGCTTAGTAAGTTGAACATCTCGATAAATCAGAGAGCTTCCTTTTCCTGATTCATTTGAAATAAATACTGGCTGTGACTTGATCTGCGCTTTGATGGGTGAATTATTGAGCTGAATATCCAAGTCCTCAAATTTGTGTTCTTGATCAAATTCAATCTTAATATCAAATGATGAGCCAACAAGAATCGAAGCCTTATTAATTGGGTATATAGCTGCAGCCTCAACCCAAATTGCCTGAAGGAGAAGAGTAATAAATAAAATTGGGTAGGCAATTTTAATAATGGGCATGTGTAGTTTCTTAAAGACAGAGTCAGTTATTAGTGATTACCATTTTTGCTGTCATTGCTATGACGCAACATAGTATCGGCAGGTCAATACTTAAATTAGCTCATCGAGATTTAAGGCGTACTTTTGATCAACCAGAAATACAGCAGCACGGTACTCACTCTTTTCATTTTTTTCATTGAAAAATTCCTGCTTGATATTCATACCATCTTGCGCATGCGTATCAAGATTCCGTCGAAATATGGTTGATAAGTTGATATCGCTAGGTTTATTCATGATATTTCACAATAAGTAACAGTACTTCTATCTTAAGGGGGAAATATTTCAGATTGATTGCAATTACCACCTGATTTAACCAACCCATCGGAGTTACTTGTGACATCGATTTGTCATGTTCCGCAATTACAGTTTTAATTTTTGGCATTCCAGTTAAATGCGATCGTTTGCCGTCCTCTTACTGCTGATTCCGCTTGTGTGTCAGGCATTTGAACCACTGAATACAGATGATGCCGGTACAGTGCCTAAGGGTTTAAATCAGATTGAGCAGTATTTTTTTACCACTGCCTCTCATGGTGGCGGATCAGCAAATACCGTAGATATCATTACTCCCGGGGAAGAATACTTTGGCGGGCAAGGGGCTAAGGCCTTCCCGTTTACCTATACCCGAGGGGTTACAGACAATGTAGAGCTATCCTTGGGTAGCACCTACTTTGCAGCCCCAAGGGGCAGCTTCTCACCTTTATCTAATAAGGTAATCGCCATGAAATGGCGCTTTGCTGAAAATGATCAGTGGGGCTTGGCAGTTAAACCCAGCATCACGCTGCCTGGTTCCCCGCAGCAGCAGGTTGCTGGACTGGACCTCGCACTACCAAACTATGGGGTCAATCTGATTGCTTCACGTTATTGGGATGTAGTAGAAGTTCACTTTAATGCAATGTATAGCAAGTCTCTATACAACACGAATTACAGCATTGGTACTGGCGTTACAGAAAATAGAACTAATATCTGGTTCTTCTCTATGGCACCCGTTTGGAAGGTGGCAGATAAAGTTAGACTGGCACTGGATTTGGGCCTAACGACTAATCCACCCAGCACCGAACAATATCTGAGCAACTATGCCTTAGTTGCGGCCATCATCTCAGCAAGTGATAGCGTTGATATTGGCATCTCTTATATGAGAAGCGCTGCAAATATGGGGATCATTGCAAGCAATGCTGGCATCAATGCCTCTCGCTCAGAGATCGGGTTCACTTGGCGCTTTTAACTACCCAGACGATGTTGAGTATTCCGATTGCGGTAGGCTACTCTAATTTCGCGCCAAACAATCAGTGCTTTAACAAAAAACTGCTTCATACAATCCTCCACAGAGTTAATTAACAGTATTTTTATCCTATCCCCTGAGTATTTCAGACTGATGTCAAACACTTACAATGAAGAAATATTTTTTACTATCTTAGGAAATTCATTTTGACTTTAATTCCTACTCTTCCCTTCCCCATTAATGGCGTTGTTTTTGCTTGGGCAATGACAGCGGATGGCAAGAATTATGAAATTCCCTTATTTGATATTGCAGATGCCTTAAACAATTCAGATTTATCAGTTTGGTTGCATCTCAATCTATCCAACTCTCAAGTACAGCGCTGGCTTAAAAACACTCCCCTCATCCCGGATCGGGTTGTGGAGATGATCGATGAAGGCGTAACTCGTAGTCGCTTAGAGAGAATTGAAAAGCTAGATGATTGCCTATTGATGGTGATGAATGATTTTGAGCAAGAGTTTGGGGATGATCTTGGTAATGGTGACTTAGGTACGCTTTGGGCCATTCTTACCCCACGACTCATGATCTCCTTGCGAAATATCCCGCTAAGAACGACTGATCGCTTACGATCTGATTTACGCTCCGGCTTACTTAATCCCCGCTCCGCAATCGAACTCTTTCATGAGTTGATTGATTTACGCGCAGAATACTTGCGTACTCTCCTGATCAATTTATCTGAAACAATGGATGACTTAGAGGAGCTTCTACTCAAAGGAAAAGAGCTTCCTGAGCATGAGTTTTTGGGCAGGATTCGAATCCAATGCAGCCGTCTGAGGCGTCAATTTTCTCCCGAACTGATTGCCTTACATCGCCTACAAAAACGCCTTCCTTACTGGTTTTCTGATGACGATAAGTTCCGCCTAAATGACGACTTAGACTTACTCTCGTTCTTGGTGCAAGAGATTTCCAATTTATATGATCGCGCTAAAGTACTGCAGGATGAGCAAGCTGCTCACGTAGCAGAATTTAATGCAAGAAATCTGCAAGTTTTGTCTGTGATGACAGTAATTTTCTTACCGATGACACTGCTAACCGGCATTATGGGTATGAATATGGAGGACCTGCCAGGCCTCAAAGAATCTTTTTATTTTGTCATGGTTCTCATGGCAATTGCTGGTGCCACTGTATATACCGCCCTTAGGGTCAGAAAAATCATTTAATACCGACCTACTAAATTACCTAAATAGGGGGCTGAGGGCTAGTGCCACGGTATTCGACGGGGGGTTATTGCATGCCGAAATCTCCCCCGATCCAGAATAAAAGCCCTTCCAGATGCAAAAAAAGCAGTTTTGTCATATTACTTTGATAGCATTTGTCCGTTCTTATTACTTTTTACCCGGATACCCATGAGCGAATATAAATATGAAGATGCTGTAAAACAGCTACAAGAGTCTGGTGCTATTGGCCTACAAGACTTTAAAAATCTATCTTATGAAGACTTAAATGAGCTACTTGAGGAAATCAAGGTGTGGTGCCTGTATGCCAACGGTAAGTTAGACAAGCTACCGAAAGAGTCAAAGAAGAAAAAGGATAAGAAAGATAAGAAGGATAAGAAAGATAAGAAGGACTAAGTAATATCTCTACCTTTAATCTGAAATACGCTCCTTAGGAAATCGAAGAGTAAAGGTGCTGCCTTGTCCGGGGGCGCTACTAATAATGAGTTGGGCTTGATGGCGGTTTGCAATGTGCTTCACAATCGCCAATCCCAAGCCAGTGCCCCCAGTATCTCTAGATCGACTTCTATCCACGCGATAAAAGCGCTCAGTTAGCCTAGAGAGATGCTCAGATGCAATACCTGGCCCTGTATCAATAACTGAAAACTCGCCTTCACCACGCTCATTGACACTCCATCGAACCTTAATTGAAGCAGTATCTGGTGTGTATCGAATAGCATTAGAGACTAGATTACCAAAGGCAGAAAGAATCTCCCGCTCCTCACCCATTAAATTATTTGGATTTGCGATCTCAAAGCTAAGGATATGATGACCTTGAGAAAGCGCCTCTGCATCATTCTTTACAAGTGCCATCAGAGTAGTAATGCTAATTTCTTGTATTGGGGCGGGCAAGGTGTTTGCCTCTAGATTGGCTAGAGTCAATAAGTCTTCCACCAAACTCTTCATTCGCTGAGCTTGAGACATCATCATGTCAAAATATTGGCTTTGCTGGGATCTCTCTAGGTCAAGCGACTGCATGGTCTCTAAAAAACCCATCAAAACAGTAATTGGCGTTCTCATTTCATGAGAAACATTAGCCACGAAATCACGCCGCATTGCATCAGCCTTCTGCAGATCAGTTACGTCCTGTACAAGCAAGAGATGTCGTTGATCACCGAATGGGAAAATTTGCAACATCAAAGTCAGATTAGCGTTTGGTCCCATTCTCTCCATCAATAATGGATCCTCAAAGACCCTCTTATATAAATACTGGATAAATTCTGGGCGTCGTATCAGAAAATTAATCCTCTGAAGCGCATCACGCTTGAAACTTAAGCCAAAGAAACGCTCAGCAATGGCATTACACCACTCAATATGATCTTCGCTATCCAGCATCACAATGCCATTAGGAGAGGCCTGAAAAGCCTCAATGAAACGATGGTGCTGTTTTTCGATAGAGATTATTTGCTGCTTGAGATTGCGGACTAAACGCTGCAGGCGAAAAAAGATTTCCTCCCAATAGCCGCTTGGCAAAGGCATCGATTCAACGGAGTCGGATAAAGTAAATTTTCTTAAACGAGCTAAATTGATGTAGGAATAAATCAGAGGTATTGCAAGCACAGATATTGCCGCCGCAACACCCGAAAAGGAGCCTAAATTGGAGGATGCTATGTATGCCGCAAGAAAAGCCAGGCAAATCAGCACAATAAAGCGAGAAATAACAGATAACATTCGACAATCTTAGAGCATCTGCTCCATCAGATCCAAAACTCTAGTTTAGAGCTTGATTCTAATTAGGTCTGGGTGGGCATCTTGGTAATTCGATAACCGCTTCCACGAACCGTCTCTATATAGCGATCACAGTCCGTAGGAGATAGAGCTGCCCTTAACCTCTTAATATGAACGTCCACTGTTCGCTCCTCGATATAGACCTCATTTCCCCAGACCTTATCGAGCAAATTTGTCCGAGAATGCACCCGTTCAGGGTTAGCCATCAAAAACTGCAATAAGCGATATTCGGTAGGCCCTAAAGGAATCGACTGAGGCTCCATATTAGGCCAAAGAGCTGTCACACGATGGGAGAGTGGATCCATTCTTAATGGGCCCACAGCCAAGGGTCCAGAGTCCTCTACTGGGGTTTGGCGACGCAGGAGCGCCTTGACCCGCGCAACCAACTCTTTAGGTGAGAATGGCTTAGTAACATAGTCATCGGCACCAGAATCTAGTCCTAAGACCTTATCCGACTCATCACTCTTGGCTGTCAGCATCAAAATGGGTAAAGAGCGGGTACGCTCATGGGATCTCAACTCTTTAGCAAATTGAACGCCTGATTTACCAGGGAGCATCCAGTCCAAGATTAAAAGAGAAGGCAACTGATCTCGCATCATATTCATAGCAAGATCAGTCTGGAGCGCCCTTTCAACTTCGTAGCCTGCATGAGTCAGGTTGATTGCAATCAGCTCAGCAATCGAAGGCTCATCCTCTACAACCAATATTCGGTGAGTCATGTGGGATTCCGCTTTGATGAGTTACGGTTTATTTGCCTCACGGACCAAATCCTCATGTGGGATGTGACGCACATCAGAGCCTTTGGCGATATAAATAACGAATTCAGCAATATTCTTTGCATGATCACCAATACGCTCAATCGCCTTAGCAATAGTCAGCATATCTAGACCTGTTGAAATCGTATGGGGATCTTCCATCATGTATGAAATCAGCTTACGAACAAAGCCTCTAAACTCTTCATCAATTTGGCGATCTTCCTGAACTACTTCTGCAGCAGCAACCGTATCCAACCTTGCAAAAGCATCCAAGCTACGGCGCAAGAGAGAGATTGCCATCTGTCCGGATAAACGAATTTCAGCAACATTAATATTGTGAGTAGCTCCAGCTTCAATTAAGCGCTTGGTTCTCTTAGCAACGCGTTCAGCTTCATCACCGGCACGCTCTAAATTGGTGATCGCTTTAGAAACTGCCATCACTAAGCGTAGGTCTCGCGCAGTAGGCTGACGACGAGCAATTAATTCAGTACAGGCTAAGTCAATCTGGATCTCCAGATCATTTACGAGCTTTTCGTTCTGGATGACAACATTACAAGTATCAATATCCATTTGCGTGAAAGCACGCATTGCCGTTGAAATCTGGGACTCAACGAGCCCGCCCATTTCTAGCAAACGGCTAGAGAGTGAGTTTAAATCTGCATCAAATTGTGATGATAGGTGTTTATCTGGCATTTATATCTCCAATTAACCGAAGCGGCCGGTAATGTAGTCTTCTGTTTCTTTACGCTTAGGCTTGATGAAGATTTCATCAGTCTTACCGAACTCGATTAAGCTTCCTAGGTACATATACGCAGTGTAATCCGATACGCGAGCGGCTTGCTGCATATTATGAGTAACAATCGCAATAGTGTACTCATGCTTCAGTTCATTAATGAGCTCTTCAATCTTACCTGTAGAGATTGGATCCAAAGCAGAAGTTGGCTCATCTAGCAAAATCACGGATGGCTTAACTGCTACCCCGCGAGCAATACATAAACGCTGCTGCTGACCGCCAGACAAGGACAAGCCGCTTTGATTTAATTTATCTTTGGCTTCATTCCACAATGCAGCCTTATTCAAGGCCCACTCTACACGCTCATCCATTTCAGAGCGAGAAAGCTTCTCATAAAGACGCACACCGAACGCAATATTTTCATAAATTGACATTGGGAACGGAGTTGGCTTCTGAAAAACCATGCCAATTCTTGAGCGGAGTAAATTAAGATCCTGTCCAGGCTCTAAAGTATTCTGACCGTAGAAGTTAATCTGGCCTTCGGCACGTTGCCCAGGATAGAGGTCATACATACGGTTTAAGGTTCGGAGCAAAGTAGATTTGCCGCAACCTGAAGGACCAATGAAGGCGGTAACTTTGCCTTCTTCAATATCCAAATTAATATCCTTCAAACCCTGAAAGGAGCCGTAGAAGAAATTCAGGTCACGAACTTCTAGCGCATTTTTAGCTACTTTATCAGTAGGCATATTTGTATTGTCGTTCATTCTGTTTCCTTGACTATCGATTGTATTTAAGTCAAACATTGTTTTCATATTGGCCATTAACTTTGCACTTTTTCACGGAATACTACTCGCGCCAGAATATTTAATCCCAACACGGCAAAAGTAATCAATAGAGCCGCTGCCCAGGCAAGATCAACCCAGTTGTCGTATGGGCTCATTGCAAATTGGAAAATGACTACCGGTAAATTTGCCATTGGCGCATTCATATTAGTAGAGAAGAATTGGTTGTTTAGGGCGGTAAAAAGTAAAGGTGCAGTTTCCCCGCTCACACGAGCAAGAGCCAACAAAATCCCGGTAATAACCCCGCTTTGAGCAGCCCGCAAGGTAATCATGAAAGCTACCTTCCATTTTGGTGTACCCAAGGCATATGCAGCCTCACGTAGACTTCCAGGAACCAAGCGCAACATATTTTCAGTAGTTCGTACCACCACTGGAATAGCAATCAGTGCCAATGCAATAGTGCCTGCCCAGCCTGAAAAATGCTTTACTTGTGCAACCACAATGGCGTAGACAAATAAGCCGATCACAATCGACGGTGCTGAAAGCATAATATCTGTAACAAATCGAGTGATGGAAGCGATCTTACTTCTATCGCCATACTCAGAAAGATACAAGCCAGCAAGCACCCCAATAGGCGTACTGATTAAAGTACAACTAGCCACGATCATTAAACTTCCAAGGATTGCGTTAGCCAAACCGCCGCCCTCAGATCCAGGCGCAGGAGTACTGTGCGTAAACACATCAAGATTAATTGAGGAAAATCCCTTAATAAAAAGGATGCTCAAAATCCATAAAAGAAATGCCATTCCCAAAACCATGGCAGCAGTAGAAAGTACTAGGCCAATTTTATTTGCACGCTTACGCTTAGCAAAAATCGCAGGATTTATATTTGAGAGGCCGTTCATGTTTTCAATCCCTGTTTTTTCTCCATGTTCATAAGCATCCATTTAGCAATGGCTAACACAATGAATGTGATCATAAATAGCGCCAGTCCCAACGCAAATAAAGAAGAGTAATGGGGCCCAAGCTCAGCCTCACCGAACTCGTTTGCCAATGTAGACGCAATGGAATTACCTGGGGCAAATAGTGACGCAGATAAACGATGGGCATTACCAATCACAAAGGTTACAGCCATAGTCTCACCGAGTGCCCTACCTAAACCCAGCATGATCCCACCGATGACACCTGCTTTGGTATAAGGGAGAACGACATTTTTAACCACTTCCCAAGTAGTGCAGCCAATGCCATAAGCAGACTCTTTTAACACTGGAGGAACAATCTCAAAAACATCGCGCATCACTGAGGCGATAAACGGCAAAATCATCATCGCCAAGATTAAACCGGCGCACAAAATACCAATGCCATTAAAAGCACCTGAAAACAAAATCCCCAGACCAGGAATCTGCCCGAGAGTACCAGCCAAAGCTGGCTGAATATACTCGGCGAATAGTGGTGCAAATATAAATAAGCCGAACATACCGTAAATGATTGATGGAACTGCAGCAAGTAATTCAACTGCAGTACCCAAAGGCCTACGAAGTGGTCCTGGGCATAATTCAGTTAAAAATACTGCGATACCAAAACTCAGTGGTACAGCTATCAATAATGCAATCAGAGAAGTAACAACGGTGCCATAGATCGCGATTAAGCCACCAAACTCGCCGTTAACAATGTCCCACTCTTTGGTGAAGAAAAACCCAATTCCAAATTTATCCAGAGCCGGCCAAGCATTAATGATGAGTGAAATGATGATACCAATCAGAGCAATCAGCACTGATAAGGCAAAAAATTGAGTGACTCCATGAAAGAGGAAGTCCTGAATACGCTGCAACTTAGCGATACTGAGCGCCTGAGGTGTCGGTGCTGCGTGAGACTGGGTCGATTCAATCATAAATTACACTTATTTAAATATTGAAACAGCCCCACTTTTGGTGGAGCTGTTATTCATTAATGATTAAAAAATCTTAATCACTGAACCTTACTTAGTAACAACCTTTGAAAATACATTCTTACGGATGAAATCGGTTGTAACGTCAGGCATTGGAACGTAGTCCAGCTCTTCAGCCATTTTCTTGCCATCTTTAAATCCAAAGTCAAAGAACTTAATTACTTCAGCAGCATTCGCCTTGTTGTCTGGATTCTTGTACAAGAGGATGAAAGATGCGCCAGTAATTGGCCAAGACTTAGCACCAGCAGCATTGGTAATGAATGTACCCATACCTGGGATCTTTGCCCAATCAGTTCCAGCAGCAGCAGCAGCAAAAGTCACATCATCAGGCTGCACATAATTACCATCTTTGTTTTTCAAAGCGATGTGAGTCATTTTGTTTTTCTTAGCATAAGCGTACTCAACATAGCCTACTGAGTTCTTTACGCGCGAAACGTTTGCGGCAACACCTTCGTTACCTTTACCGCCAACAGATGAAGCTGCTGGCCATTTAACGGCAGCGCCTGCACCAACTGCATCCTTCCAGAGGGTACTAGTTTTGGCTAAGTAGTCTGTAAAGATGGCAGTAGTACCTGAACCGTCAGCACGGTGTACAACGGTAATTGGACCAGAAGGGATCTTGACACCAGGGTTCATCAAAGCAATACGCTTGTCACCCCAATCAGAAATCACGCCTTGGAAAATATCAGCTAATGTTGGGCCATCTAATTTGAGTTCGCCTGGCTTAACACCATCCACGTTCATTACTGGCACTACGCCACCAATAATGGCTGGAAACTGAACCATGCCATCTTTTTCTAAATCTTCGAACTTCACTGGATTGTCGGTTGCGCCAAAATCAACCGTTTTTGCTTTGATTTGCTTGATGCCACCTGAAGAACCAATAGATTGGTAGTTCAGGTTAGAACCAGTTTTTGCTTTATAGGCTTCGGCCCATTTAGCGTAGATTGGGTATGGGAATGTTGCGCCAGCACCGGTCATATCGGCTGCAAAAGCAACTGGAGCAAATGAAATCGCGCTAATGACCAACGCTTTTTTCAAAAATGAGTTCATGTGAATCGTTCCTCAGATAAATTACGCAACATTGCGATAGCTGAACGATACGTTTTGAGTATGACCCTTTTATGACACTAATAGAAGTTGAAAATAATCCAATAAAATCAGTGATTTAGGTGATTGACACTAGATCGGCAATGCTCTTAGCTAAGCTCATGGCGAGGTCAGCATCTTGAGCCTCAACCATCACTCGCAGAACGGGTTCTGTACCAGAAGCCCGAATCAGTACCCTGCCCGTTCCTTTGAGAACGTTTTCTACCTGGCTAATCTTCGATTTGAGCTTGTCATCCAGCTTCCAGTCATATCCGGCTTTAAACTTGATATTGAGTAACACCTGAGGGAAGATTTTTACGGAGTCTAGGAGTTGGGCCAAGCCCTTCTTGGTCTGACTCATCGCTGCTAACACCTGCAATGCGGCAATTGTGCCATCACCGGTTGAGTGTTGATCCAAGCAAAGCAGATGGCCTGAGCCTTCACCACCAATAATCCAGCCTTTTTGCTTGAGTAACTCCAAGACATAACGGTCGCCTACATTAGCGCGCTCAAATCCGATTCCCAAACCCTTAATTGCATTTTCTATGGCAAGGTTCGTCATCAAGGTGCCCACTACACCACCGATTGATTGACCCCTGTCCATGCGATCTTTTGCCAGGACATAGAGAAGCTCGTCGCCATTAAACAATCGGCCAGAGGCATCGACCATTTGCAAACGATCGGCATCACCATCCAAAGCAATACCGAGATCAGCTTTGGTTTCTTTAACCTTAGCAATTAATGCCGCAGGGGCTGTAGCGCCAAAGCCATCGTTAATGTTGCGGCCATCGGGCTGAACACCAATAGAGATGACTTCTGCACCCAACTCATGAAACACATGAGGAGCAGTATGGTACGCAGCGCCATGAGCACAATCTACAACCAACTTCATGCCCTTGAGATTAAGTTCTCCAGGAAAAGTAGATTTACAGAACTCAATATAACGACCGGCAGCATCATCAATACGAAATGCTTTGCCTAATTCTTTTGAACTGACACAACCCATCGGTTTAGCGAGCTCAGCTTCAATAGCCAATTCGAATTCATCATTTAACTTACCGCCTTCGGCGGAGAAGAATTTAATACCATTATCTTGATATGGATTGTGTGAAGCAGAGATCACTACACCTGCAGATAAGCGCAATGCTTTAGTAAGGTAGGCAACCCCAGGAGTTGGCATAGGGCCACACAACATGACATCGACACCTGCGGCAGCAAAGCCTGCCTCTAGAGCAGCCTCTAATAAGTAACCTGAAACACGCGTATCTTTACCAATCAAAATCTTGCAGCGCTCACCAGGCTTTGCTTGGCTACTCAGGACCTTGCCTGCAGCATAGCCAAGACGCGTGATGAACTCCGGAACAATCGGAAATTGCCCTACTTCACCGCGGATACCATCAGTACCAAAGTATTGTTTTTTCATGGGCTTGATTATAAAACTTGTGACCTTTTATCTAGCAAGGTTTATCCTGTGATTAGCCTTGAATGGCTTCCCACAGCTTTAAAGAGTCGACTGTCTCCTGAACATCATGGACGCGGATGATACGAGCCCCCCGATCAGCAGCCAAAATGGCGGCTGCCACACTGGGCGCTACACGATCATTGGTATCGCGACCCGTTAATTTGCCCAGCATGGATTTACGAGACATCCCTGCCAATACCGGATAAGCCAATTGCGAGAATTGATCAAAATAGGCCAGCATCCTGAGGTTGTGCTCCAGACTTTTACCAAAACCAAAACCGGGATCAATGGCAATTCTATTTTTGGAGACGCCTTTGCTCTCTAGTAATGCTGCACGCTCTTGCAAAAATGTCTTTACTTCAGCAATGACGTCCTGATACTCAGGGTCAAATTGCATAGTCTGTGGATCACGCTGCATATGCATTAGAACAAGGCCGCACAGCTTGTTTGGATTGCGCTGATCACTCTCGATGATGACTTCTACTGCACCCTCTTGTCGTAAAGCCCAGATGTCATTGACGCAATCAATTCCAGCATTGAGTGCCTGACGCATAGTCTCGGCTTTATAGGTATCAATTGATAGTGCGACACCACAATCTTTTAGAGCCTCAATCACTGGCAAGACGCGATCTAACTCTTCTTGCAGGGAGACAGGCTGAGCACCAGGGCGAGTCGATTCACCGCCGATATCAATGATGTCTGCACCATTAGCAATCATGCGTTCTGCTTGAGTAATGGCATCGCTTGGGGTTCTGAACTTGCCACCATCCGAAAAGGAATCTGGCGTGGCATTCAGAATACCCATCACTAGTGGGCGCTGACGTTTGCTAAAGTCAAAAAGAAAACGCCCGCAACGCCATGTTGCGGGCAGAGTTTGCTTACTCACCTTGCTAAGCAGTTGCTGGGGCAGCCCCGGCAGCAGGACCCGGCGTACCAGCAGAGTTACCAAACTGGGTTGCTGGTGGTGGCTTAGGGGCACGCGGTGGACGGCCTTCCATGATGTCGGTAATCTGCTCAGCATCAATGGTTTCCCATTCAAGCAAAGCAGTCACCATGGCTTCAACCTTGTCACGGTTTTGCTCTAGGATCGATCTTGCTAATGCGTACTGACTATCAACCAATGCACGAATCTCTGCATCCACCTTTTGCTGAGTTAACTCTGAAACTGTCTTTGAGCTATTACGCCCAAAAATACTTTCAGACTCGGTATCAACGTAAACCATCGTACCTAAGCTATCACTCATGCCATAACGGGTGACCATATCACGCGCCATTTTGGTAGCACGCTCAAAGTCATTTGAAGCCCCCGTACTCATCGAGTGAAGGAACACTTCTTCAGCAGCGCGGCCGCCAAACAAAATAGCCAACTCTTCCAACATGCGATCTTTGTACAAGTTCACACGATCAAACTCAGGCAGCTGCCATGTCACTCCCAAGGCCATACCGCGCGGCATGATGGTGACCTTATGCACTGGATCTGCTTTAGGCAATACCTTGGCAACTACGGCATGACCAGACTCGTGATACGCCGTATTACGACGCTCTTCTTCACGCATCACTGCAGACTTGCGCTCAGGACCCATATAGATCTTGTCTTTTGCATCTTCAAAGTCTTTCATATCGACGGCACGCTTATTGCGACGTGCTGCAAACAATGCGGACTCATTAACCAAGTTTGCTAAATCTGCGCCCGAGAAACCAGGTGTACCACGTGCCAATACGGCGGCATCCACATCTGGATCAATTGGAACCTTGCGCATATGTACTTGCAAAATTTGCTCGCGACCACGAATGTCTGGCAAGCCAACGTGTACTTGTCGATCAAAACGTCCTGGACGCAACAAGGCTTTATCTAATACGTCAGAACGGTTAGTTGCAGCCACAACGATGACACCACTATTGCTTTCAAAACCGTCCATCTCTACCAGCATTTGGTTGAGAGTTTGTTCGCGCTCATCATTGCCGCCACCCATACCAGCACCACGGTGACGACCCACCGCATCGATCTCATCAATGAAGATGATGCAAGGAGAATTTTTCTTGGCATTCTCAAACATGTCGCGCACGCGTGAGGCACCAACACCAACAAACATCTCCACAAAGTCTGATCCAGAGATGGAGAAGAATGGAACTTTTGCCTCGCCTGCAATCGCACGCGCCAACAAAGTCTTACCAGTACCTGGAGGGCCTACTAGTAATATGCCATGCGGAATACGACCACCGAGCTTTTGAAACTTTTGCGGATCCTTGAGGAAGTCTACAATCTCAAAGACCTCTTCTTTTGCTTCATCGCAACCGGCAACATCAGCAAAAGTAACCGTATTGCTGTTCTCATCAATCAAACGCGCTTTGGATTTACCGAAAGAGAATGCACCGCCCTTACCGCCACCTTGCATCTGACGCATCATGAAGAACCAGAAACCAATAATCAATAAAGTGGGTCCGAGGTAATACAAAGCAGAAACCAACATATTCGGTTCATCATCTGCTTTACCAGTCACCTGGACACCAAACTTCATTAAGTCGCCAACCATCCAAATATCTCCCGGGGAGATGATGGAATATTTGTTGCCGTCGTTTGGAGTCACTTGCAATGTGCGACCTTGCACATCTACTCGCTTGACTTTGCCTGCTTTGGCATCATCCATGAATTGAGAATACGTGACTTGATTCTGATCTTTAGGCTTGTCGAACTGTTTAAAAACAGTAAACAAGACCAAACCCACAATGAGCCACACACCGATTTTTTGCAACATATTGCTATTCAAAAGGATACCTTTGCCGGATTAATCCGGGAGTTAAAGCGGATTGCTATACCTAAGTATTTGATTCTACTACTAGGCTTTTTCAATAGCGAAGCGCTAATTTATTTTATAAACCCCTTCTTTTAGGGGGTTATTTGGGTGCTTTGAGGTCTCGACCGAGTAAAAAGATTTCTGAGGACTTGGCTCTAGAGGCTTTTGGCTTTCTGGAAGCCACTGTTTTAAAGACCTTTTTAAAGGATTCCACGATCTGACTGTAGCCGCTACCGTTAAAGCACTTAATCAATAAGGCTCCTTCAGGCTTGAGGTGCTGAACCGAAAAATCCAAGGCGATTTCAGCCAAAAAAGCCATTCGAGCCGCATCTGCCACCCCCACTCCAGATAAATTGGGGGCCATATCGGACATCACAAAATCGACTTTTCCGTCCGCATTCGCCGGTAAAAGCGCCTCCAGCGCCTTTAAACCATCATCCTCTCGGAAGTCCCCCTGAATAAAGGAAACGTCCGCAATATCCTCCATCGGCAAAATATCGATGGCAATAATGGTGCCGTCTGGCTTGCCAGATTCAATGCTGGGATTATTTTTACCGAGCTCAGTCAGGCGATTGCGAGCGTACTGAGACCAGCTTCCAGGAGCGCTCCCCAGATCCACAATTGTCATACCCGCTTTGATGAGTCGGTCCTGCTCATCTATTTCGCTTAGCTTATAGACGGCTCGTGCGCGATAACCCTCTTTTTGGGCCATCTTCACATACGGATCATTGAGGTGATCCTGCAACCAACTTTTATTAAATTTATTCTTTGCCACAACTTACCCACTTTCGCCATCCATTTTCCTTGTTTATGCTCTACAAGGCAAAAGGAATCGACTGGAAACATCTCGATATTGGCGCAATTCAGGCCGAAGGCCCTGTTTTGCATGCTCCAATGCTCTATCATCGAGCCCATGACTGCACTTACTATTACTCCCGCACAACGCAAATCTCTTAAAGCCGACGCTCATGGACTCAGCCCTGTCGTCATGATTGGTGGCGACGGTCTTACCCCTGCGGTGATTAAAGAGGCTAAATCAGCCATCTCTCATCACGGCTTGATTAAAGTTCGTGTTTTTGGCGACGATCGTGAGGCACGCATCGCCATCTATGAAGAGCTCTGCGACAAACTGGGCGCTGCACCCGTTCAGCACATTGGAAAATTACTGGTGCTTTGGAAGCCGCTCGATGTTGTCGATGCAGCCCTCGTGAATTTAAGTAGGTCTAGCAAACAAACTAAAAAGACATTACAAGCACCCCGCACAAAGCGCCAACCAAATCGCGTAGTAGCGAAGGCCGGTGTTCGCACTAGCACTTCTGATAGATCAGATCGACGCTCAGCAGCTAGTAAATCCCCTTTTGAAAGAGTGGCTGCGGTCAAAAGCGCTGCCCCTAAGAAACGCGTTCTACGTGCTGATGCCGCTGAATCAAAAATTGGTTGGTCATCACCCGGCTATCGTAAAGCAACTGCAGCACCCGCCCCAATTAAAAAGCGCAAGGTACGCATGAGTAGTACCAAAAAGAAATCATTGGGCTCTTGATCTTTGAAGCTTTAAAAAGTAATGAAGCTAAAAAACGTCGCTAGTCGGCGTTTTTTTATTGCTTACTCTTGAATCTTCTCTTTGACTTACCTCTTAGTCAGTCGCCAAACCAAAAAGATTCCTAAAAGACTCTGGAGCATAAACAGAATGCTGGACACGCCATGCAGTCTTCCGAACAAAGTGGCCGAGGGAGAAAGCATCACCGGCATACCTTGAATCAAGGCATCGTCTCTCAAAGTGTTCATCCAGGGGATCAAGATAAAGCTGGCTGCGATTGCACAAAGTAGCATTGCCAACAAGAGCCAGCGAATGACCCTGAATTGATTGAGGCCGCGATTAACCAGGAGATTGGCCAGAACCATCAGGCCAATGCACACAATCAAGCTGAGATAGGCTTCTAATTTAAAGATGCTGCCAGCAACCATCCCGGCAGCCTGACGATCAGTCATCGTACTGAAGATAGCTGGGGCGACTAAGTAGCCCACAGTGAGGATACTGCCTACCCATAAACCAGCAATCACAATAAAAAGTCTTTGAGCCCCAATATGTTTCGGAACCTCAAGAGTCTGCATCTGGGTTCTGGTTTTTATTAGATGTAACGAACCGCGAGAATCTCTACTTCGCGATTACCGCCAGGAGCTTGAACTGCAACTACATCGCCCTCTTCTTTGCTAATTAAGGCACGTGCAATCGGTGAGCTGATAGAGATCTTATTTAGGGCAATATCAGCCTCATCATCACCCACAATTTGATAGGTGAGCTTGGTACCATCTTCTAAGTCCTCAAGATCCACAGTAGCACCAAATACGATGCGGCCGTTCACATCCAAAGTGGCCGGATCAATGATTTGCGCTGCAGATAACTTTCCTTCAAGCTCCTGAATACGACCTTCAATAAAGCCCTGTTTCTCTTTAGCGGCGTCGTACTCAGCGTTCTCAGAAAGGTCGCCTTGAGCACGGGCCTCAGAGATTGCATTAATCACGGATGGGCGCTCTACATGCTTTAGGCGGTGCAACTCTTCTTTAAGAAGCTCTGCGCCACGCTTAGTAATAGGGATTGTGTTCATGCGTCTTACCTCACTTAATTTAATTGAGAGTCTTGTGTAGATTTTGCAATGAATACACCTCAAGCGACCCTTTGTTACCATTTTGCGATGCCATCAAGCCATCCATTACCGCACGTGCTGCACTAATCGTAGTGTAGTAGGTCACATTATTAGCTTGTGCACTAGTACGAATGGAGCGTGAATCCGCAATTGCAGTACGGGTCTCATCAACAGTGGTAAATACCAGGGAGATCTCACCATTCTTAATCAGGTCAACAATGTGTGGGCGGCCATCCTTCACCTTGTTGACTACGCGAACTGGAAAGCCAGCCGCCTCAATAGCCGCGGCAGTGCCTTTAGTCGCAACCATAGGGAATCCCAATTGGTGCAAAAGCTTAGCTACCTCAACCGCCTTTGGCTTGTCGCTATCTTTCACGGTTAACAACACAGTGCCACTCTTAGGCAATTTAATTCCTGCGCCTAATTGGGATTTAAACAAGGCCTCACCAAAAGTCTTACCAACACCCATCACCTCACCAGTAGAGCGCATCTCTGGTCCTAGGATCGGATCAATGCCAGGAAACTTATTGAATGGGAAGACGGCTTCTTTTACTGAGTAATAAGCCGGTTTCACTTCATTCAGAATACCCTGTTGTTTTAGAGTTTGACCCACCATGCAGCGAGCTGCAATTTTGGCTAACTGCAAACCAGTGGCTTTTGATACGAACGGAACAGTACGAGAGGCGCGCGGATTTACTTCGAGTACATAGATGACATCTTTACCATCAACATGCTGAATCGCAAACTGCACGTTCATCAAACCAACAACGTTCAGACCTTTAGCCATTGCTGCGGTTTGACGTTTGATTTCTGCAATCGTCTCGTCCGATAAAGAGTATGGCGGCAATGAACAGGCAGAATCACCTGAGTGAACACCAGCTTGCTCAATGTGCTCCATCACGCCACCGATAAATACCTGCTGACCGTCACTAATGCAGTCCACATCACACTCAATCGCATCGTTCAGGAAGCGATCTAGCAATACTGGTGAGTCGTGAGAAACCTTGACTGCCTCACGCATATAACGCTCAAGATCACGGCCATCATGAACGATTTCCATAGCGCGGCCACCCAATACGTAGGATGGACGCACTACCAATGGGTAACCAATTTCTTCGGCGAGCTTCAAAGCTTCATCTTCCGCACGCGCAGTACGGTTAGGCGGCTGTCGCAAGTTCAGTTCATGCAATAGCTTCTGGAAACGCTCACGATCTTCTGCTGCATCAATCATGTCTGGCGATGTACCGATAATTGGTACACCATTAGCCTCAAGATCTAATGCCAACTTCAACGGAGTCTGGCCGCCATACTGAACAATGACGCCTTTTGGCTTTTCAATTGCCACGATCTCTAGAACATCTTCTAGAGTCAAAGGCTCAAAATACAAGCGATCAGAAGTATCGTAGTCAGTAGAAACCGTTTCTGGGTTGCAGTTCACCATGATGGTTTCATAACCATCTTCGCGCATTGCCAAGGCTGCATGAACGCAGCAGTAGTCAAACTCAATACCTTGACCGATACGGTTAGGACCACCACCCAAAACCATGATCTTGTCTTTAGTACTTGGCTGAGATTCACACTCACCATGCTCTGCTTCGTAAGTGGAATACAGATAAGCCGTATTTGTAGAGAACTCGGCGGCACAGGTATCTACCCGCTTATAGACTGGCACCACTTTGAGGCGATGACGTGCAGCGCGAACGGAAGAGGCGTCCACTCCCAATAATTTAGCTAAGCGGCGATCTGAGAAACCTTTTTGCTTGATGAAACGCAGTTCATGTGCTGACAAACTATCGAGCTTGCGCTGCTTAAGCTCAGTCTCCATGGTGATGAGTTCTTCGATTTGCTCCAAGAACCAAGGATCCACCTTCGTTTCGTTGTAAACCTCATCCAAGCCCATGCCCATACGGAACGCGTCTGCCAAATACCAAATACGATCTGGTCCTGGCTCACCGATTTCTTGAATGATGTCATCTAAGTCTGTAGAAACTTCATCCAGACCATCAACACCAACCTCTAAACCGCGTAATGCTTTTTGGAAAGATTCTTGGAAGGTGCGACCAATAGCCATCACCTCACCTACGGACTTCATCTGCGTGGTTAAACGAGAATCTGCTTGAGGAAACTTCTCAAACGCAAAGCGAGGAATCTTTGTAACAACATAGTCTATTGATGGCTCAAAGGATGCTGGAGTTGCGCCACCGGTGATGTCGTTCTTCAACTCATCTAAGGTGTAACCCACTGCCAGCTTGGCAGCAATCTTGGCGATCGGAAAACCAGTTGCTTTTGAAGCCAAGGCGGATGAACGTGAAACACGTGGGTTCATCTCAATGACGATCATGCGACCATCAACTGGATTAATCGAGAACTGCACGTTTGAACCACCAGTATCCACACCAATCTCACGCAGGACCGCAATCGAGGCGTTGCGCAAAATTTGATACTCTTTATCTGTCAAGGTTTGTGCAGGGGCAACGGTGATCGAGTCACCGGTATGGACACCCATCGGGTCTAAGTTTTCGATTGAGCAAACGATGATGCAGTTATCAGCACGGTCACGCACTACTTCCATCTCAAACTCTTTCCAACCCAAGAGGGACTCTTCAATGAGGAGCTCGCGGGTTGGTGATAAATCTAAACCGCGTTTGCAAATTTCTTCAAACTCTTCACGGTTATACGCAATACCACCGCCGGATCCGCCCATAGTGAATGAAGGTCGAATCACGACTGGGAAGCCTAAACTGTCAGTCTCCTTCTGAATACGTTGCTGCACTTCATGCGCCTCATCCATAGAATGCGCAATGCCAGACTTTGCAGAGCCCAGACCAATCTTGGTCATTGCATCTTTAAACTTTTGACGGTCTTCAGCTTTATCAATTGCTTCTGGTGAAGCGCCAATCAATTCGCAACCGTATTTTTCCAAAACACCATGGCGATGTAAATCGAGTGCACAATTCAAGGCCGTTTGACCACCCATCGTTGGCAAAATAGCATCGGGTTTCTCAGTGGCAATAATCCGTTCTACCACTTCCCAAGTAATCGGCTCGATGTAAGTTACATCTGCCATCTCAGGGTCAGTCATGATGGTGGCAGGATTGCTGTTCACTAAAATAACTTTGTAACCTTCATCGCGCAGGGCTTTACAAGCTTGCGCACCAGAATAGTCAAACTCACAAGCTTGTCCAATCACAATTGGACCAGCACCAATAATCAGGATGCTCTGAATGTCGCTACGCTTAGGCATTATTTGCCCCCCTTAGAACCAGCAGCGGCAGCATTCATGAGCTCCACAAAACGATCAAATAAATAGGCAATATCGTGAGGACCTGGTGAGGCCTCAGGATGCCCTTGAAAACATAAAGCAGGCTTATCTTTCCAAGCCAAACCTTGCAGCGATCCATCAAATAAAGACACGTGCGTGACGCGAATGTTGTCGGGCAAAGTGTTTGCATCAACAGCAAAACCATGATTCTGGGAGGTAATCGCTACGCGCCCAGTATCTAAATCTTTTACGGGGTGGTTTGCACCATGGTGGCCGAATTTCATCTTCAAAGTTTTAGCGCCAGCAGCTAAGCCCATAATTTGGTGGCCCAAACAAATGCCGAATGTTGGAACACCCTTCTCAATAATTTCTTTTGCAGCAGCAATTGCGTAATCACAAGGACCGGGATCCCCAGGACCATTTGAGAAGAAAACGCCATCTGGGTTCATTGCCAACACTTCGGCTGCGCTCGTTTGCGCAGGAACGATGGTTAACTCACAGCCACGCTCAGTGAGCATGCGCAAGATATTGCGCTTCACACCAAAATCATAGGCAACTACTTTTTTGATTGGCTTACCAGTATCTAAAGATCGATATGTAGGTTTGCCGTCAGGACCATGTAGATCCCACTCAGCTTCACGCCATTGGTATGGGGATTTTGTTGTTACGACTTTAGCTAGATCTAGGCCAGCCATGCCTGGAAAAGCTTTAGCCAACTCCAAGGCTTTCTTACCAAGAACCTCTACGTCATCACCCATCTTGCCAGCAACAATAGCGCCAGACTGAGCACCCTTATCGCGCAGAATGCGAGTGAGCTTACGGGTATCGATACCGGAAATACCAACCACCCCTGCCTTTATGAGGTAACTGTCCAGAGTTTCTTCAGAGCGGAAATTAGAGACACGCTCAGAGAGGTCTTTCACAACCAAGCCAGCAGCATGAATCTGATCTGACTCAGCATCTTGAGCGTTTACCCCAACGTTTCCGATATGTGGATAAGTCAAGGTAACAATTTGGCGTGAGTAACTCGGATCAGTGATGATCTCTTGATAACCAGTCAGTGCAGTATTGAAAACAACTTCGCCGGTAGTTTCGCCAGGGGCGCCAATACTCAGACCGGGAAATATAGTGCCGTCAGCTAAAGCCAGCACGGCAGGAGGAAAAGAAGGAAGCAAGGGTGACAAACCATCTCCAGTCCCTGCTCCATCCGACGCTCAACACCCCAAAAAGACCAACCCAGGACTGTTTGTGCGGGAGGTGAGTGTCTTTAAGCGCTAGGGTAATTTATTAAGTTTTGAACCCTTGAATCATACCAGTTTTGCGTATAAACCCTTGGATTCCCAGCCAATGAGGCTTGTAAGCTAATAAGCCCCTGAGTCATGCAACCAAGGGACTTATTTTTAATGCTACCAAGCTAGATTTAAGACTTTACGCTTTGCTCGATGATGGTCTTAATTTGAGCTAAAACAGTTTGATCTTCCATCGTGCTGATATCGCCAGGATCGCGCCCCTCAGCTACAGCTTGGAGAGCACGGCGGACGATCTTGCCTGAACGTGTCTTAGGCAAAGCCGTAACCACATAAACACGGCCTGGACGAGCAATCGCGCCTAGAGTGGTGTCTACGGTTTTCATGCACTCTGCTTCTAGAGTGGCCGTATCAGAGGCATCCTTTGGAATCACAAAGGCGATCGCAGCTTGGCCCTTGAGTTTGTCCTCAATACCCACTACTGCTACTTCAGAGATATTGGGATGACCAGAAATACTCTCCTCGATCTCACGAGTGCCTAAACGATGGCCAGCAACGTTAATCACATCATCAGTACGCCCCAAAATAAAGAAGTAGCCATCCGCATCTTTGATACCCCAATCAAAAGTAGAGTAAATCATCTTGCCGGGAATGGTTTCCCAATAGGTACTCACAAAACGCTTGTCATCACCCCAAACAGTTTGCATGCAGCCAGGAGGCAAAGGACCTTCAATCGCAATTACGCCTTTGCGATCTGGACCCAACTCTTCCGAAGTAGCGTCATCCAATAGTTTCATGTTGTAACCAAATGATGGGACGCCAGGAGAACCAAACTTATGCGGCATCACTTCTACCCCACGCTGAATTGCCAGCATTGGCCAACCTGTTTCTGTCTGCCAATAGTTATCCACGATCGGCTTTTTAATCGCATCATGTATCCAGGTTGCCGTTGGCTCATCCAAGGGCTCGCCTGCCAAGAACAAAGCACGCAAGCTCGAGAGATCATATTTAGTTAAAAAGGCGGGGTCTTGTTTTTTGAGAACACGAACTGCAGTTGGCGCAGAGAACATGACTGATACTTTGTACTTCTCAACCAGCTCCCACCAAATACCTGCATCAGGACGTAAGGGCGTGCCTTCGTAAAGAATGGTTGCCATGCCGTTCAGTAATGGTGCATAAATGATGTAGCTATGGCCCACCACCCAACCAATATCTGAGGTGCAGAACATGGTCTCGCCAGGATTGCCGCAGAAGATGTGCTTCATGGTGGAAGCCAAGGCGACTGCGTAACCACCGGTGTCACGTTGTACGCCCTTAGGTTTACCAGTAGTGCCAGAGGTATACAAAATATATGAAGTGTGGGTTGCATCCACCCACTCAATCGGCACTAAATCATTAAGGTGCTTTTGGCGCTCAGTTGCGTAGTCCAAGTCACGACCGGCCACTGCGGTGAACTCAGTCAGGCCACGATTCACGATCAGGACTTTTTCAGGCTTGTAGCTCGCGAGCTTGATGGCCTCATCGAGTAATGGCTTATAAGGAACTGCTTTACCACCACGCGCACCCGCTTCTGCAGTCACAATCATTTTCGGTTTTGCATCGTCGATACGCGATGCCAAGCTATGGGATGCAAAGCCACCAAATACCACAGAGTGAATGGCACCGATGCGTGCACAAGCGAGCATTGCGAAACAGGCTTCAGCAATCATTGGCATGTAAATCAACACGCGATCGCCCTTTTGAACGCCGTTCGCTTTGTAGATGGCTGCAATACGATTGACTTCTTCGTAAAGCTCCTTAAATGTGTATGCTTTTTCTAGATTGGTTTCTGTTGAAACGGCGACTAGAGCGATCTGCTCAGCACGATCTTTGAGGTGACGGTCAACTGCGTTGTAGCAGAGATTAGTTAAGCCACCTTCAAACCATTTAGCAAACGGAGGGTTTGCGTAATCCAGAACCTTGTTGAATGGTTTTTCCCAATGAATGAGTTTTGCCTGCTCTCCCCAGAATCCATCAGGGTCTTTAATGGAGCGTTCGTGTTCTGATTTATAGGACATGGTCAACCTAAATAAGTAAATTAAAGTGTCTGGGCTTACTGAATCTTGCTGGCTCCCTTGCTAGCCGAAGTCTTGGGAGTTGAGCTACTCGCATTCGAAGATCCATTTTTCGCAGATTTTGCAAGTCCTGTCGATGCGGATTTATGCTGAGTTGCAGCATTATTCGCAGAGGAATTACCCTTAGCAGCTCCTTTTCCAGTCTTTGCCACTGCGCACTTAGCCCCTTTTGCACAATTTTTAGGCGCTGACTTATCTAAATTGAGACTGCCATTCTCGGCTAGTGCCACTGAGATATCACCAGGGCGCTGGTTAGTTTTAGGCACTAGAACCGTTGAACCCGCCCGAATTCTCATGCTTTTGGGTATGCCATTGACTGCTCTTAAGGTATCGGCATCCACACCAAGCGTTTTTGCGGCTTGCTCAACTGATTCTGTCTTGGTCACTTGCACTGCCGTCCAAGAAGATAGTGGCTTAGTGTACTTCTTGAGGTTTTCCTGGAATACCTCGGCATGCCCAAACGGTAGCAAGATTTGCTGATTAGCGTTACTCAAGATGACCGGTTTATTAAATGAGGGGTTCAGACTATGAAACTCGTCCTCCGGAATTTCGCTCAACTCAATTACCAGAGCCACATCAATATCAGACCCGACATCCACTGCAACAAAATAAGGATGGTTTTCTAAATCCGGCAGAACAATGCCATACGCTTTGGGATCTAAAACAATCTGCCGGTAAGCCATTAACTTCGGAACATAATTTCGAGTCTCATTGGGCATCTTGAGACTCAGATAATTCGTAGGGAGTCCTGCAGCAAGATTGCGTTTCTGTGCTTTTGAGACATTACCTGCGCCCCAGTTATAGGCAGCTAAGGCAAGATCCCAACTGCCAAACTGCTTATGTAAGCGTTGTAAGTAATCCAAGGCGGCATCAGTAGATTGCAAGACATCTCTGCGCTCATCCCTAAAAACGTTTTGCGTTAATTGAAAATCTTTACCCGTTGCAGGCATAAATTGCCACAAGCCCATGGCCTTTGCGCTAGATTTGGCGTGCGTCACGAATGCGCTTTCGACAAACGGAAGCAAAGCGATCTCGGTTGGCATCTTGCGCGCATTCACCTCTTGCACGATATAAAACAGATAGCGTGATGAGCGAGCCATTGAGCGATGAACATAGTCTGGGCGAGCGCTAAGCCAACGAACTTGCTCAATCTCCAACGGAGTATTCATGGGTTCCATCTCAAAACCATCCCGAATCCGAATCCAGAGATTGCTCGATGGTGCGTACAGGTCGCTGACAGATTGATTTTTTAGATTTACCCGCTTCGCGTTAGCGGCGCGTGGATCTTGACGTGTCGGCACATCAGAGGACCAATCTCCAGTACTAGCGCAACCTGTTAGTACCGAAATCAGCAATATCGCCGCATAGCGCCAGAACATCAGAACCGATCCTTCCATGCTCGAATTACCGCCAAAACATGTGCAGGCGTAGGCAGAGATTTTTCACCCGAGACCTCGAGAGCGGTATCAATCACGGCCTGTTGATCGCACCGCATAAATGGATTCACTTGCAATTCTTGTCCGATGGTCGTTGGTAATGTTGGTAGCTGTTGATCGCGCAGCGCTTTAGCAGTTTCTGCCCAAGTAATGAGGTTGGCATTATTAGGCTCAACCGCCAGCGCAAAACGAATATTGGACAAGGTGTATTCATGGGTGCAATACACCAGAGTGTTTTTAGGCAAAGCGATAAACTTCGCTAGAGACTGGCTCATCTGCGTTGGGGTACCCTCAAACAAACGACCGCAGCCAGACGCAAATAAGGTATCGCCACAGAACAGCATAGGCTCAACAACATTGGCCTGCATGTTCGCAAAGTAAGCAATGTGACTCAAAGTATGGCCAGGCACTTCGTATACCTCAAGGCTAATACGTGGCGCAGCGACTTCTATCTTATCGCCCTCCATTAGGGCATGTGTTCGGCCTGGGATATCAATCGCGGCAGGGCCATAAACTGGAATAGACGAGCCAAGGGTATTGAGTAAAGTCAGAATGCCGCCAGTATGGTCTGCATGGTGATGGGTAATTAAAATACCAGTCAGAGTCAACTGATGTTGCTCGAGATATTGCAATACAGGGGCAGCATCACCTGGATCAACGATCAAGGCAGACTGGCCATCATGGATACACCAGAGATAATTGTCATCAAAAGCCGGTATCGGCCAAACTTGCAATAAAGTATTCTTCACCATAGACCGATGATACCAACCCCACCCGCCCCCTCTCAGATGCCCGCACCACCATGGAGTTCATGGGAAAAATGGCTGCAATCACCCCCTGGGCGCTATGTGCTTGCCTGGGAGCAAAAATGCTTTAATCAGATCGTGGCTGATGTATTTGGTTTTTATGCCGTACAAATTGGTTTGCCGCAAATCAACACCTTGGCAGAAAACCGCATGCCCTTGCAGGCTCTGCTAATGAACACTCATGACCGCCAAAAACAGGCTGGCCAGTTTAATTGGCATCAGATTGAGGGCAACGCCAATGAGCTGCCTTTTGCTTCTGAATCGATTGATTTGTTGGTGATGCCACATGTCTTGGAATTTGCTGCCGATCCCCATCAAATTTTGCGAGAAGCTGAGCGCGTTCTTCGCCCTGAGGGCCGCTTGATTATTTCTGGATTCAATCCGGCAAGTCTTTGGGGTATGCGCCAATATCTCAGCAGATTAATCGGCACCCCCTATTTACCAAGGGATGGGCAATTTATTGGCCTTCTCAGAATTAAAGACTGGCTGCAACTATTGAACTTCTCGCTAGATAGAGGTCATTTTGGCTGCTATAAACTTCCTTTGAGTGGAGAGTCAGGCATGGCCAGGATGAACTTTATGGAGCCGGCTGGCAACCGCTGGTGGCCTATTTTTGGGGCTGTTTTCCTAGTTTCCGCCATTAAACGCCAGCAAGGCATCCGGCTGATCGGACAAGTCCAAGGTCTGCGCATCCCAGCGATCACTCAATTGAACCCTGTAGCTGAAAGTCGCCAGCAATTAGCTTACAAGCAAGACCGAGTAAATTAACGGCATGCCTCACACCAAACCCCTTCCTCACATTGTCATTTATACCGATGGCGCCTGCAAAGGCAATCCCGGCCCCGGAGGTTGGGGTGTCGTCCTGCGCTCAGGTGGCCATGAGAAACACCTTCATGGTGGTGCGGAACATACTACCAACAATCGGATGGAAATTAGCGCCGTTATTCATGCACTTCGAGCCCTCAAGCAAACTAGCTCGGTAGAGCTTTGGACAGACTCACAATATGTTCAAAAGGGGGTTACTGAGTGGCTGGAGGGTTGGAAAAAAAGGGGTTGGAAGACCGCCAGTAAAGATCCCGTCAAAAATGCCGATTTATGGCAAGAATTAGACGCCCTGATCCCCGACCATAAGATCTCCTGGCATTGGGTTCGTGGGCACAACGGCCACCCTGGAAATGAGCTGGCAGACCTATTGGCAAACAAAGGTGTAGAAGAATTTCTTCCCTAATTTGGGTCGATGCACTGCAGCCCGTTTCTTACGGTCTTATGAGAGAATGATCGCATTCAAAGCTGGTGCAAAAATTCCCCGCTAAACCCATATAGAGCCAAGAAATAGCCGAGACCGTGTCAAAAATTGAATCTGCACTCGACAAGGTAGTCGCTAAGCTTCCAATACTCAAAAACTGGGTCATGAGTCGCCTCTGCACTCTTTGGAAAAAAATTTCCCCGCATGTAAGCAAGTTAAGAAAAATAAACTACGTAACAGTCAAAGCGTTCACCCTGAAATATAAGTGGCGCATTTTGATTGTGCTGCTGATTTTGTATGCTGGATCTAAAGCCTATGACTATTATTTTCCAGTCAATACCAAAACTGGTGGCGGCACTCAAACTATCACCAGCGTCATAGTTGAGAAGAAAAATATCCCACTCATTATTGAAGCCACTGGTACGATTATTTCCAATAGCATCGTCGATATTCGGCCAATGACTACCAATACGGTCAAAACAATTCACATTAAAGATGGGCAAGAAGTTAAAGAAGGTCAACTGCTCTTCACTCTCGATGATCGTAACGATCGAGCTAATTATGAGAAATTAAAAGCGCTAGCAGATGATGCTCAAAAGCAATACTTGCGCGCTCAAGAGTTGGTTACTAAAAACTTTATCTCCAAAGCAGGACTAGAAACCTCCCTTGCCAATGCCAAGTCTGCTCAAGCAGCTGCTCGGTCTGCTGAAGTTCAGCTCTCTTATGACTCCATCCGTTCACCGATCGCTGGACGAGCCGGCATCATCAACGTATTTCCGGGATCACTGGTACAAGCCAGTAACGTAGTAACAACAGCAACTAGCTCTACTGCAACTTCGAGCGTTGGGTCCATGGTGACCATTACTCAACTCAATCCCATCAATGTTCAGTTTGTGGTGCCTGAGAAAGACATTCCCCTATTGATGGAAGGCAAGCAGGCCGATACCCCGCTGAAGGTGAAAGTAAGCGTTGGTAACAATGCAGCATCTGTTTACGAAGGTGAAGTGCTGGTGATTGATAACCAAGTAGACCCCAGTATTGCGGCAGTGAGAGTGCGTGCTCAGATACCCAACGAGATGATGACCCTTTTACCTGGTCAATTTGCCCGAGTCTCATTGAGTGCCAATACCATCAAAGATGCGATTGCAGTCCCATCCGAGGCCATTGTCATTAGCCCTAAAGGTCGCCTGATTTATCTTGTGGACAAGGATGACAAGGTTCAACCTAAGCCCATCAAAGTTGTTTATGAGTACCAAGGCACCTCTGTCATTAGTGGTGTTGATGCAGGCTCTCGTGTGGTTATTGAAGGCAAGCAAAACCTGCGTCCTGGAAGCAAAATCCGAGAAGCAAAAAAGGTAGCTGCTACCGCTCCTCCAGCTAAAACAGCGGCACCCTCTCCCGCACCCGAGAAAAAATGACGCTCTCTGAATTATGTATTAGACGCCCCGTGATGACGGTGCTGCTATCTATTTCCACAGTGATAGCAGGCACCGTTGCCTACTTCAATATTCCTGTTGCAGCACTACCTAGTTTTAATACCCCCATCATTTCAGTTAGCGCGAGTCTCCCGGGAGCAGCGCCAGAAAACATGGCGTCTTCTGTGGCGCTACCACTTGAAAAAGAATTCTCAACGATTGATGGCATCAAGGTCATTAGCTCAACTAATACCCTAGGGTCTACTAGTATCACCTTGGAGTTTACGAGTGAGCGAGATATTGATAAAGCTGCAGTAGACGTACAAGCAGCTTTACTACGTGCGCAGCGTAGGTTACCTATTGAAATGACGGTTCCCCCGTCTTATCGCAAAATCAATCCTGCCGATACTGCAGTTCTTGTTATCCGGGTAAGCTCGCCATCGATCAGCCTTGCTGAAATCAATGATTACGCCGAAAACCTTCTAGCTCCAAATATCTCGACGATCAGCGGAGTTTCTCAAGTGCAAGTGTATGGTGCGAAGCGCTATGCCGTTCGTGTCAGCGTTCGCCCCGATGCTTTGGGCAACCGCAATATCACCATGGAAGAGTTGGCCACTGCGATTAATAAAGCCAATACCAATAGTCCAGTAGGAACCCTGGATGGACCACGTCAACTGATTACTATTTATGCTAATCCTCAATTAGTAAAAGCAGAAGAATTTGGCAACCTAGTCATTGCCCAGCGCAATGGCTTGCCGGTGTATCTTCAAGATGTTGCAGACGTCCAAGAAAGCTTCGAGGATGTGAAGACCTTCGCCACATCAGGTGGGGAGCGCTCGATTGCGATTGGGATTTTGCGGCAACCCAATGCCAATACAGTGGATCTAGTCAAAGCAATCAAAAAATTATTGCCCAGACTCCAAGAGCAAATGCCTGCGTCTATTAAGTTGACGCTCATTAACGATAGATCCCTTTCCATCATTGAGGCAATTCATGATGTCAACATCACGCTCGCGTTAACTATTTTCCTCGTCGTGTTGGTGATATTTTTGTTCTTAAAGCGCATCTCTGCAACCCTCATCCCCTCGATTAGCCTGCCAATTTCCCTAATCGGTGCATTCTTTTTACTCTATGTATTGGGCTACAGCTTAGACAATATTTCCTTGCTAGGAATTACCTTGGCAGTTGGCTTGGTAGTGGACGATGCCATTGTTGTGCTTGAAAATATCATGCGCTACATTGAGCAAGGCATGGATCCCCTTAAGGCATCACTCAAGGGCAGCAAAGAGGTGGGATTCACGATCATTTCCATCTCCATATCTTTGGTTGCGGTCTTCATCCCCCTCTTCTTTATGGCCGGTCCAATCGGCCTACTCTTTAGAGAATTTGCAGTGGTGGTTTCGCTGTCTATCTTAGTATCGGCGGTAGTCTCCCTGACCATAGTGCCACTGCTCTGTAGCCGTTTTTTACCGAAGCCTGGTGATCATCCAAAAGAATATGCTGTCACCAAACAGTTTGATCGGATTTTTGACTGGTCTCTAAAGACCTATGTTCACTATTTGGACCTAGCACTACTTAATCGCAAAAAAGTATTGTGGGGTGCGGTTGCTAGCTTCTTCATCACCATCTACTTATTTAGCAATAGTCCGAAGGGCTTCTTTCCTGAAGAGGATATTGGACAAATCACCGCTACCACGGAAGCTTCAGAAGACACCTCTTTTAAAACCATGTTGCAGCTTCAAGATCGTGCAGCTGAGATTGTCAATAACGATCCCAATGTGGCTAACTCCATCTCCATCTTGGGTGGCGGCCAAAGTGCAGGTAGAAATACTGGTCGCTTCTTCATCATCCTCAAACCTAAGGGCGATCGAGAAAAGATGAGTAAGGTGATCGAAGGTCTTAGAAATAAATTTAAAGATGTTCCAGGTCTGCAGGTTTATATGCGCCCTGTTCAAAACTTACAACTCGGCGGTAGAAGCAGTAAGAGCCGCTACCAATTTACGCTTCAAAGTGTAGGCTTTGAAGGCGTGAACGAGTGGGCTGACAAGATGACAGATAAGATACGCAGCAATCCGATCTTTAGAGATGTCACAAGCGATTCCAAGATGAAAGGTCTTAATGTCAAGATTGAGATCGATCGTGAAAAAGCGGCTAGCGCTGGTGTAACGATCGCTGATATTCGTGGTGCGCTTTACAACTCATTTGGTGAACGCCAAGTGTCAACTATCTACACGCCAGTCAACACCTATTACGTCATCTTAGAAACCGCTGAGAGTGACCGTCAATTTGAAACTGATTTAAATAAGGTCTATGTCAGAGGTCGCGCAACAGATAAGTTAATTCCCCTCTCCAGTCTGGCCAGTTTTGTGCGCACTGTTGGTCCAACAGCCGTGAATCATCAAGGTCAAATTCCAGCGGTGACCATTTCCTTCAACCTGGCGCCAGATGTGTTCCTAGGTGATGCAACCAAAGCAATTGATGGGTACGAAAAAGAGATCGGGCTTCCACCTTCAATCATTACCAGCTATGGTGGTGATGCCGCGGTATTCAAAGACAATCAGTCGGGACAAGTCATCTTAATCTTGGCTGCTTTAGGCGTTATTTATATATTGCTCGGCGTACTCTACGAAAGCTACATTCATCCTCTGACTATTTTGGCCGGCCTACCCTCAGCTGCGATTGGTGCGATTTTGGCTCTGCGTATTTTTGGCTTTGAGTTAACCGTAGTTGCATCCATTGGCATCCTGCTGCTGATCGGTATCGTCAAGAAGAATGCGATCCTAATGATTGACTTCGCTTTGGATGCCCAGCGCAACCAAGGTATGTCACCAGAAAAGGCTATCCGTGAGGCTTGCATATTGCGCTTCAGACCAATCATGATGACAACGATTGCTGCCTTGATGGGCGCCTTTCCCATTGCATTAGGTTTAGGCGCAGGTGCCGAATTGCGTCAACCCTTGGGCATCAGCGTAGCTGGCGGTTTAATCTTCTCGCAGTTTGTAACGCTCATCATTACTCCCTTAATCTATCTGTATCTAGATAAATATGCGGGTAACGGCCCCTTTGAAATACCCTCATCCGTCTTAGAAGGTACCTAATGCGTCAAGTTATTCTCGATACCGAAACAACTGGTCTTAATCCGGCTACAGGCGATCGCATTATTGAAATTGGCTGCGTTGAGATGGTAGGCCGTCGCCTAACTGATCGCACCTTTCATTACTACATTAATCCTGAGCGTGATATCGATGCCGGCGCCTTTGCGGTCCATGGTCTCTCTCGTGAGTTCCTGTCCGACAAGCCGGTATTTTCAAATATTGTGGAAGAGTTAATTGAGTTTGTTGATGGGGCTGAAGTAGTTATTCATAATGCGGCGTTTGACTTAGGCTTCCTTGATAACGAGTTTGCACTGCTCAAGCGCCCGGCCTTTAGGGGTCTTGCCTCCAAAATTACCGACACTCTACTAGACGCTCGTCAAATGTTTCCGGGCAAGCGCAATTCGCTTGATGCCTTGTGCGAACGCTTTGCGATTAGCAATCAACATCGAACCTTGCACGGCGCTTTATTAGACGCCCAATTATTAGCTGAAGTTTATGTAGCGATGACGCGCGGTCAAGAAGACTTATCGATTGACCTGATTGATTACACCGTTGGCACTGATGCTTCAGGACAAACGAAAGCTTTGCCAACAAAGCTAAAAATCGTGGCTGCGAGCGAGGAAGATTGCCAGTTGCATGAAAAAATCTTGGCTGAAATTGCCAAGGCAAGCAAGAAGGATCCCGTCTGGAGCCCCTCTGCTGTTGCTAATTAAAAAGTATTTTATTAGCTGATAGCGCGGCGGATATCATCCGCTTTAGGTTTAGATCCTATAACAGACTCTGTATCGTGCTCAGTTGTATTTTCGATCGTCTCGATCAGCGCTTCTTGCATTCGAATATTGTCTTTTGGGCAAATAGGTGCGCCATAGGTTGCCCACTTCTTCAGTAGCGTCACCTCATATCCACACTGGCTACATTTGGCTTTATTGCGACTCGCATTGCTCGGCCTTGGAGGAGGGAAAACAATTGCCTGATGTGGATATGGCCCAAGCTCTTGGCTAATCATCATGAGACGCACCACCAACTCTTCGGTCGCATGCGCCATTCTGGCGGGGCCCTCCAAACCAACAGTCTGAGCAATACCTTTGAAGTCCTCACCATGGCCGCTGAAGCAATCGTCCACGGCATGGCATAGCTCATGTACTAAGGTATCAAGAAGTTGAACAGGATCATCCAGCTTAGGTGAAATAAAGATCTCATTAACTCCACCACCAGAGCGCTCGCGTGGCCAACATTGTCCCGGCGTTGTTCTCGGACTACTAGAGGCCGGGAAGCCACAAGACACTCTCACTGGAGGTATGGCATATCCCGCCTTTGAGAATACCGGCTCCAAATGTCTCACAGCATCTTTTAACCAAGATTCTCTTAGGGAGTGTTGCTTCATTTATCGATCACTTCATTCAATATAGTTATGTTGTTTGACAGGAATTATCGCTGCCCTACTTTGACATCGCCAAAAATGGCCTGGGCTTCACGCGGCAAGCAGCGCCAGTAACGCTCATTTGAAGGCACGATGCCGCCCAAAGCTGCAGCAGCCTCCCAGGTCCAACGGGGTTTGTACAAAAATGCACGTGCTAGAGCAATTAAATCTGCATCCCCTTTTTGTAAGATATCTTCAGCTTGATGAGGGTCGGTAATTAAGCCAACTGTCATCGTTGGAATACCAGACTTGTCTTTCACAATCTTGGCGAATGGCACTTGGTAATTTGGCCCAATTGCAATCTTTTGCATTGGAGAAATTCCCCCTGATGAAATATGAACAAAATCACATCCTAAGGGCTTTAGTCGAGCAGCAAAATCAGCCGTCTCTTCGGGCGTCCAACCACCCTCAATCCAATCGTTTGCAGAGATACGGATACCTAAGACACCTTGATAGACCTTTCGTACCGCCGCAAATAATTCCAATGGAAAGCGGATACGGTTTTCATAAGAGCCACCATATTCATCCGTGCGTTGATTGGCGATGGGCGACAAAAACTGGTGCAAGAGATAGCCATGGGCACCATGCAATTCAATACCATCGACCCCAATCCGCTCAGAGCGCTGCGCAGCAATAACAAATGCGGTGATGAGCTCAGTTAGCTCTGTTTTTGAGAGCTCGTGCGGCAAACGCTCATCCTTTAACTGTGGAATGGCTGATGGCGCAACCATGTCCCATCCGCCCTGCTCTTTGGAGAGTAATTGACCGCCAGCCCAAGGGCTTGCACTGGAAGCTTTACGGCCAGCATGCGCCAGCTGAATAAATACAGGGGTGGCTGGAGCTAAGCTCCGGGCTCTCGTGAGCTTGTCTTTCAGGGCCGCTTCTGTGCGGTCATCCCACAGACCCAGGCATACAGGGGTAATCCGTCCCTCAGGGGTCACGCCGGTAGCCTCGATGATGAAGAGTCCTGCGCCACTATTGAGTAGATTGCCCCAGTGCATTAAATGCCAATCCTGAGCCTCCCCATTAACTGCAGAGTATTGGCACATCGGGGCCACAACTACCCGGTTTGATAGGGTTAAAGGCCCCTTAGGGGAGCTTAGAACATAACTGGAGAATAAAAGACTCATTTGTTTACCTTTAGGGCTGAAAAAGCGTAACACTAGCTAAAGCGATAAAATAGATTCTGTAGAATAAACGAGACCACAGAGTTGTGCGGAATCTAGTCCAAGCATCTTTATTGAACCCAAAACCAGACATCAGAATATTAAGTAAATCACTATGAGCGAACCCCAAGCTTTTACATCAAAAGAAGATATTGGCCATTTCGTGGGCGGTAAAGTCGTCACCCCAAAAGATGGTCGTTTCGCTGATGTATTTAATCCCTCCACAGGCGCTGTCGCAAGACGCGTAGCCCTAGCCAGCCGCAAAGAGGTTGATGATGTTGTAGCAAACGCTCATGCAGCCTTCCAGACTTGGAGCCAGACCTCCCCATTGCGCCGTGCGCGCATTTTGTTTAAGTATCTTGAGCTACTCAATGCGAATCGTGATGAGTTGGCTGCCATCATTACTGCTGAACACGGCAAAGTATTTACTGATGCCCAGGGTGAAGTTACCCGCGGTATTGAAATTGTGGAGTTCGCTACCGGCATTCCAGAACTACTCAAAGGTGATTACACCGAGCAAGTATCTACCGATATTGATAACTGGGTTATGCGCCAGCCTTTAGGTGTTGTTGCTGGCATAACGCCATTTAACTTCCCTGTCATGGTGCCAATGTGGATGTTCCCAGTGGCGATTGCCTGTGGGAACAGCTTCATTCTGAAAGCTAGCCCAACCGATCCATCCGCTTCACTATTCATGGCCAAGTTACTAACTCAGGCTGGCTTGCCCGATGGTGTATTCAACGTAGTGCAAGGCGATAAAGAAGCGGTAGATGCCTTGATTGAGAATCCCGATGTCAAGGCAGTGAGCTTTGTAGGCTCTACCCCCATTGCCAATTACATCTATGAGCGTTGCGCGCACTTTGGTAAGCGCTCCCAGGCTTTAGGTGGCGCTAAGAATCACATGGTAGTAATGCCTGATGCGGATATCGATAAGACGATTGATGCCTTGATTGGTGCGGCCTATGGCTCTGCTGGTGAACGTTGCATGGCCATCTCAGTGGCGGTTTTGGTTGGTGATGTTGCCGAGAAAATCATGCCAAAACTCATCGAGCGTACCAAGACCCTGAAGGTGAAGAATGGCATGGAGCTCGATGCCGAAATGGGCCCTATCGTTACTAAAGCTGCTTTAGAGCGCATCACTGGCTATATTGATAGCGGTGTTGCTTCTGGCGCAAAGCTACTAGTAGACGGTCGTGGTCTGAAGGTGCCAGGTCATGAGAATGGCTTCTTTATCGGTGGTACCCTCTTTGATAACGTCACCCCTGATATGAAAATCTATCTAGAAGAAATTTTCGGGCCAGTGCTCTCTTGCATGCGTGTAGCGAACTTCACTGAAGCGCTCAATTTAGTGAACTCCTGTGAGTTTGGTAATGGCGTAGCTTGCTTTACGAGCGACGGTAATATTGCCCGTGAATTTGCCCGCCGTGTACAAGTTGGCATGGTTGGTATTAACGTACCTATCCCTGTTCCAATGGCTTGGCATGGTTTTGGCGGTTGGAAGAAATCCCTCTTTGGCGACATGCATGCCTACGGCAAAGAAGGTGTTCGTTTCTATACTAAGCAAAAGAGTGTGATGCAACGCTGGCCTGAGAGCATTGCTAAGGGCGCAGAGTTTGTGATGCCGACTTCGAAGTAATTACTGATCCGCAGAGAGTATCTGTAGATATCAATAGCGACCTTCGGGTCGCTATTTTTTATTATTAATTCTCAACTCAGTGGTGATGCTAAGTGGGAATGAGATAACGCCTTTCAATGGCACGAGCGAATAATACGATCACTGATACCAGGGCTAAATAAACCAAGGCAGCCAAAAAATAGGCCTTAAAGAATTGGAAGTTGGTCGCAGCCAACTCTTGTACCCGAGCAAAGAATTCAGTGTACTGAATCAAGAAGGCTACAGAGCTATCTTTGAGATTCGCAATCACTTGATTCGTTAAAGCTGGAATAGATAGTCGAATTACCTGTGGCAAAGTAATCAACCGAAAGATCTGCAAAGGACTGAAGCCCTGCGCACTTGCCGCCTCTAACTGACTCTTGTCCAAACCATTGAAGGCAGTCTTGAGATATGCCGCATTGTAAGCTGCTACGTTGAATGTAAATCCAATGAAAGCGACTGTGAATGGAGAAAGTCGAACGCCCCACTGCGGCAAGCCGTAATACATCAAGAACAATAAAACAATTAATGGCATTCCGATAAAAAAGGAGATGTAAGAATTGATGGCACTTCGCACGTATTGATTTTTACTCAGCGTGAGATAAAACACCACGATGCCTAAAAGCAATCCTGAAATACTAATCAAGCCTGCCAATTGCAAAGTCTTCACTAGCCCCGTCAAAATCAAAGGCATTTGCTCCGTGAGATCACGAGCGAAGGATGGCCACCCTCCCATTAACGCTTCTCCTCGGCACCAAAGAAGGCTTTGATATCTGGATCGGAATGCTGACTTAATACATCAATTCGATCATCGGCCCGAATGACACCACGATCTAGAAACATCACGGTATCAGCTATATTGCGTGCCAAGTTAAGATCGTGGGTCACACAGATCATCGTGATCCCTTCGCTATGCAAACGATTAATCAGATCCGCCACATCTCTAGACATCACGGGATCTAGTGCTGAGGTAGGCTCATCGAGTACCAAGACTGCTGGATCCATAGCGAGTGCACGGGCAATAGCCACCCTCTGCTTCTGTCCACCAGAAAGTTGCGAGGGATATTTATTTTGATGGATCGTCATCTCAAAATGGGATAGCTCTTGGAGGGCTTTTTCTTTAGCCTCAGCCTTACCCATCTTATGTAGCTTGCGAAGGCCTAGTGATACGTTATCCAATACTGTGAGGTGACTATATAAGGCGAATTGCTGAAATACAAAACCAATTTGCTTGCGCAAATCGCGGACATCCACGTCAGGATGCAACACTTCCTTGCCTCTAAAAACAATCGATCCCGAGGTAGGCTCAACCAAACGATTAAGGCAACGTAATAAAGTAGATTTACCAGAGCCAGAGGCGCCCATTAAGACCCGAACATCACCCTCTTTTAAATCCAGGTTAATGTTGGATAAGACAGTTTGTCCATCAAACTCTTTTACTAAATCTCTCACTTGAATTAATGCCACAGGAGTACCTCTTTAAATAATGTAGTCCTGGTGCTCATGCTGGAGTCATCCCTGGAATTTGGAAACGCTTACTCAGAAGTTGCACACCAACTAAGCAAATTCGGTAAATCACAAAATATAAAATGCCCACAGCTAGATAGACCTCAATGCCACGCAGCGTGGTAGAGGTGAGTGTCATCGCTTGCTTGGTAATCTCAGGGATCCCCACCGTATACGCAAATGGAGAATATTTGAGAACTGAGGTGAACTCATTGACCATGCCCGGTACTGAAAATCGCAGCATCTGGGGTAACTCGATAAACCTGAGAACCTGTATACGAGTCATTCCCATAGCCTGAGCAGCAATCACTTCAGCGGGATCTACTGAGTTAAACGCCCCCCGAAATACCTCGGCTAAATAGGCGGATGCCACTAAACCCAAACTGAGTGCCATCGCCATTAAGGGTGGAACTTTAAAGCCAATCCCTGGTAAACCAAAGTACACCATAAATAGTAAGACCAACACTGGTACACCCCTAGAGACATAGGTATAGCAGTCAATCAGCGGGGTTAACCAGTAAATATCGAGACGGCGTAGGCTTGCTAAAAATAAGCCGACTACTAAGCCTGTTAGTGAGCAAACGAGAGTTACCAGAACCGTATAAGAAATGCCCTGAGCTAACTGGGCAAGAATATCCAGAAAAGTCACAGGGCAGCCTTTTGACTACTGATTGAGTTGTTAATAAATGGGGCTTACTTCATCCACTTATCAAGAATGGCTTTGATTTTTTCTGGCCCCAGTTCATTGAGGTATTTATCAAAATCATCGCGCAGCTTAGAACCTTTAGCAAAAGCAAAGCCTAGCTTATCAAAACCCTTGAATTCGTAGCTACTCTGAATCGGTAGCTGCAGTTTATTTTCGTAATTTAGAAATACTGGCTCCTCAATAAAGGCTAAATCCAGATTACCATTCTGCAAATCGGTAATCACTTCTGCGTACGAGGGATAGAGTTTCACCTTGCTGAGTGAATAGTAGCCTTTAGGCTCTAGCTCATTCTTAATCAGGTCATCGTAGGCCATGCCACGTGGATAGCCAATGGAGTATTTCTTGAGTTGGTTCAAATCAGTAATCTGAATATTTTTATTCTTCATGCTGACAAGATGCCAGGCATTGTCATAGTAAGGCTGAGAAAAATCCATCACCTCCTTACGTTTGTCAGTAATAGAAATTCCTGAGAAAGCCACATCAGCCTGACCGCTAGAGACGGCACCCAACATTCCTGCCCAATCATATGGTGTTACTTTTAAAGTACATCCACGTGACTGACAGAATCCCTGGAAGATATCCATGTCAACGCCAACGATCTGCCCTTTGTCATCAAATAACATAGGAGGAGATGCAGGAGAAACGGCAACCTTAATTTCTTTAGTGTCTGAGGACTTGGAACAAGCCACAATGGTGAGCGCTAGAACAGCAGCAAACAATGCTAGAAAAAAGCGTTTCATGGGTACTTCTCCTATCCTAATCAATGGTGACATCCAAACTCTGGGGACTCACCAAGTATAGGGGAATTAGGAGGCTGCTGGCTATTGCAAGGTGTTTTTGAAGGCGGGCATGATAGGCATTGCCAACACCTCAATCCCCTCATCGCGCAACGCCTCAGCTTCGTCAAGAGTGGTTTGACCACGAATACTGCGCTCGGGTGACTCTTTGTAATGAATCTTTCTAGCCTCTTCTGCAAAAGAGCTTCCCACATCTTCAGATTTACCCATTAATTCGCGCATGCCCTTTAAAAAGGCTGCCTGTACCTGTGCCTCTAACTGAGAATGATCGTTACCAGTCAAAGCAAGGACATCACCACTCAATGTGCCGCTGACACCGGCATGATCAGTTTCGGCTGAGCTTGCGACGGTTAGTTCAGTTGAAGTCGGGGCCTCTTTACTAGACCCTGTTTTAGCAATATGTGGAGCCGATGGCATCCGCAAAATCTCTGTGCTATCGCAAATAGGGCACGCCAGCATTCCCTTGTCTTGCTGTGCAAGGCAATCCTCTTCGGAGGAAAACCATCCCTCAAAGCGATGAGACAGTGGACAAGCGAGGTTATAAACTTTCATAAGACCTATATAGGGGCAAAAATACCAAATTCAATAGCCCTATTTTAAGGGATAGTTAGATTAGCCCGAGATAGGCTTAGGACTCACTAAACCGCGACGATAGCGATCCAACCAATAGGTCGCAATCGTTGTTTTGACGTCCGTAATCTCACCCTGCTCTACCCAATCCAATAATTGCTCTAAAGGGGCAGCAAATACATCCAAAAACTCTTCATCATCCAAGTGGCTTTTGCCAGTGACTAAACCTTCAGCGAGATAGATATCAATAAATTCCGTAGAATACGAAATCACCGGATGAATGCGGCGTATAAAGCTCCATTTACTTGCAGAGTAGCCAGTCTCCTCCTCAAGCTCTCGTTGAGCACAAAGCAATCGATCTTCACCGATTTCCAGCTTACCTGCAGGAATCTCAATACAGGCCTTTGCAATGGGGTAGCGATATTGGCGCTCCATCAGTACCCTGCCATCATCTAGGATCGCCAAAATAGCGACTGCGCCTGGGTGAGTAAGATACTCGCGAACCGCCTGATTTCCATCTGGCAGACTAACTTGATCGCGCTTCATATTCAAAAAGATGCCGCCGTAAATATCCTCACCGGACAAGCGCTCTTCCCTTAAATGGGCATCACCAATGGGCAGGTCTTTAAATGATTTTTCAGTCATGGTGCGTCTTTCATTAATTGAACGTCCATCATACAAAATCTAGGTGACAGCAAAGAAAAAGGCTCCTATCAGGAGCCTTTATCGCTAGCTAAAGGATGATTTTGATTAGGAGCCTAATAGGGTGCGGCGCATAGTATCTAAGCAAATAGCCATTAGGCTAGCTGGGAGGATTCCTAAGGCTAAAACCAATATTGCATTCAAGCTCAATAATCCACGAGCAAAGCCAGATCCAGAAATCTCACCAGCATGCTCTTCTTTTGGCTCATCAAAGTACATCACCTTAACAACTCGCAAGTAATAGAAAGCACCAATCAAGGATGCGATCACCGCAATAACTGCCAAGAAGGTATGCTCACCATCAACCAAAGCTTCAAGTACGCCAAGTTTGGCAGCAAAGCCTACTGTTGGCGGAATACCAGCTAAAGAGAACATCATTACCAAGCCAATGAAGGCAAACCAGGGGTGACGCTTATTTAAACCCTTGAGGTCGTCAATCGTTTCGCAATCATGACCTTTGCGTGACAACATCATGATGAGGCCGAAACTACCTAAGGTAGTCAATACATAGGTAATCACATAGAACATTGACGCGCTAAATGCATGATCATCAAAAACGGATAACATACCCAGCAACACAAAGCCCATTTGCGCAATCGCAGAATAAGCCAGCATCCGCTTGATATTGGTTTGCGCAATAGCGGTGACGTTTCCAACCACCAGGGATAGAACAGCAAGGATCACTAGCATTGGCTGCCAATCACCCATCAGTGGCAAAAGAGTATTTACTAAAAGTCTAAATAGCAGAGCAAAGGCAGCCAACTTGGGTGCAGCTGCAATCATTAAAGTTACTGCTGTCGGGGCGCCTTGGTACACATCAGGAACCCACATATGAAACGGCACAACCCCTAACTTAAAGGCCAAGCCAGAAACAATAAACACCAAGCCGAAGGCCATAACCAAATGATTGACGCGTGGATCAGCTACGGTTCTAAAGATTTCAATTAAATCGAGCGAACCAGTTACGCCATACAACATAGACATGCCGTATAGCAAGAAACCAGAAGCTAGGGCTCCAAGAATGAAATACTTAATACCTGCTTCAACACTCTTCTCGCTACTATGGCGCATCGCAACCAAAGCATAAGTTGGCAAAGCCATCAGCTCAAGACCTAGATAAAGTGTGAGTAAGTTTGCACCGGAAATTAATACAAATTGACCTAATAATGCTAGCAAAACCAAAACAATAAAGTCAGGTCGGAACAATGCGCGATCAGTCAGATATTGCTTTGAATACACTAAGCTCATCAATACTGCAGCACAAGAACACGCTTTCAGGAGGTTTGAGATGGGGTCCGACTGAAATAAGCCGTTCATAGCTACGATGGATACATCCCCTATGCGAGCTATAAATGCAAAAATCAAATACACCAACAAGATGATGGTGAAAAAGTAAACAAAACCAACACCACGTGGCGTATGGAATATATCCTGCTCCACTCCCGGGGTTGCTGGCTGACGCTCAGGTACATAAACACTCGCTACCAACAACAGGCAGGCGACTACCAGTAAAACAAGTTCTGGCAGGACGGCGTATAGGTCAAATGCTTGCATTAGCTTTTACTCAGAGTTTGCTAACAGCAACATGCTGCAGCAGATTAATCACAGCTGGATGAATGATGTCGGTAAAAGGCTTTGGATAAACACCCATACCGATCACGCAGATAGATAGCACTGCCATCATGAAATACTCGCGCGCATTGAGGTCTTTTAATTCCTCAACATGCTGATTGGTAATCGCGCCGAAGAAAACACGCTTGACCATCCACAAGGAATAGGCAGCGCTCAAGATCAAAGCAGTTGCTGCCAAAATACCAATCACAAAATCGTAATCCACGGCAGCCAGAATAACCATGAACTCACCTACGAATCCAGAGGTAGCAGGTAAGCCACAGTTCGCCATTGCCATCAACACTGCAAATGCTGTGAAGGCAGGCATACGGTGTACAACACCACCGTAATCCGCAATTTGACGGGTATGCATGCGGTCATACAAGACCCCAATCGAAAGGAACATGGCACCAGCAACAAAGCCATGAGAAATCATCTGCACAATACCGCCCTCAATACCCAAGGGGCTAAAGAGGAAAAATCCGAGAGTCACAAAACCCATATGCGCTACTGATGAATAGGCCACCAGTTTCTTCATATCCTTCTGAACCAGGGCTACTGCACCTACGTAGATCACAGCCACTAACGATAAGAAGATGATGAATGGGCCAAGGTACTGACTTGCATCTGGCGCAATTGGCAATGAGAAACGTAAGAAGCCATAAGCACCTAGTTTCAACATGATCGCAGCCAATACAACAGATCCGCCAGTTGGCGCCTCAACGTGAACGTCTGGCAACCAAGTATGTAAGGGCCACATCGGAACCTTCACAGCAAAAGCCATGAAGAAAGCAAAAAACAGTAGGATTTGCTCAACGATATCTAGACGTGCATTATGCCAAGCCAAGATATCAAAAGTATTGGTAGCGTTATACAAGTACAACATGGCAATCAAGGTCAGCAATGAGCCAAGCAAGGTATATAAGAAGAACTTAAATGCAGCATAGATTCGGTTGTGACCACCCCAAACACCGATGATGATGTACATCGGAATGAGAGTTGCCTCAAAGAATACATAAAACAGCAAAGCATCCAAAGCAGCAAACACACCAATCATTAACCCAGAAAGGATCAAGAAAGAAGCCATGTATTGCGAAACCTTCTTGTCAATAACTTCCCAAGCAGCGATCACTACGAGGATGTTGATAAAAGCAGTCAAAACAATAAACCAAACTGATATTCCGTCGATACCCAAGTGGTAGTTAATGTCGTAGCGCGGAATCCAACTCATCTTTTCAACAAATTGCATGCCAGGATTGGCAATATCAAATTGCATCACTAAAGGCAGAGTAGCAATAAAGCCAAGAACAGAGCCTACGAGAGCCAACCAGCGAACACTAGCAGTCGACTTCTCCGAACCGAAGAACAAAATAATGATGCCGAAGAAAATCGGGATCCAGATAGCGAAAGAAAGAATCATGATGGCTACTTAAGTAACAAAGGCCTAGCGAACAAAAGGCAGGTAAGCGTATAAAACCCAAGCCAACAATACCGCCAAGCCCGCAATCATTGCGAAGGCATAGTGATAGAGATAACCGGATTGCAAATGGCGAATCGCTGCAGAAAAGCGCCCTACTGCATGCGCACTACCGTTGACTAAGAAGCCGTCAATAGCCTGTTGATCACCGCGATGCCACAAAACACCACCGACCCAAAGCAAACCTTTGGCGAATACTGCTTGGTTTAGATCGTCGAGATAGTACTTGTTGTCCATCAACTTCTTAATCGGTGCAAATGCTTGAGCGACTACACCAGGTAACTTTGGAGCCCAGAGGTAGCCAATCGCCGCTGTTAACACGCCTAGAACAACTAATAGCAACACTGGGGAAGTCAATGAATGCATTGCCATCGCAACCGGACCATGGAACTCTTCAGCAATTTTTTTCATGGCAGGATGCTTGCCAATATCCACAAATATGGAATCGCCGAAGAAAGTGCCAAACAATAAAGGCGTAATTGTGTAATAACCAATAATTACCGAAGGAATCGCTAGCAGAACCAAAGGCAAGGTCACAACAAAGGGTGACTCATGTGGTTTTTGACCAGGAGCCAAACCATGATGGGCATGGTTGTCACCCTGCTCTGCATGATCATGGTGGTGATCATGCGCATGAGCATCTTCATGTCCCCAACGGGCTTTACCGTGGAATACATAGAAGTACAAACGGAATGAGTACAGGGCCGTTACAAAGACGCTGGCCATCACTGCGAAGTAAGCAAAACCAGAACCAGGAATATGGCTAGCTGCTACCGCTTCAATGATGGAGTCTTTTGAATAGAAGCCCGAGAAGAATGGTGTACCGATTAATGCCAAGTTACCCAATAACATCATGAGGCAAGTGATTGGCATGTACTTCCAAAGACCGCCCATCTTGCGCATATCTTGTTCGTGATGCATGCCTAGAATCACGCTACCCGCAGCAAGGAACAACAGTGCCTTGAAGAATGCATGTGTCATCAGATGGAAGATTGCGATTGGATAAGCAGATACACCTAGCGCGACAGTCATGTAGCCCAACTGAGAGAGGGTGGAATAAGCCACCACACGCTTGATATCGGTTTGGACTATGCCTAAGAATCCCATAAATAGCGCAGTAATCGAACCAATCACTAAGATGAAGCTCAATGCTGCATCAGATAACTCAAATAGAGGTGACATGCGTGACACCATGAAGATACCGGCAGTCACCATAGTTGCAGCATGAATCAATGCAGAAATTGGAGTTGGGCCTTCCATGGAGTCTGGTAGCCAAACATGCAATGGGAATTGGGCTGATTTACCCATCGCGCCAATGAAGAGGCAGATACAGGCTACGGTTACCAAATTCCAACCAGTGCCTGGCAATGTTTGTGCAGCCAAAGCGGTGTTCTGAGCAAAGATGACGTCGTAGTTCATGGAGCCAGTGCTAGCCAATAACAAGCCAATACCGAGAATGAAACCAAAGTCACCAACACGGTTGACCAAGAAAGCTTTCATATTGGCAAATACCGCAGATTGACGCTCATAGTAAAAGCCAATCAACAAATAAGAAACTACACCTACCGCTTCCCAACCGAAGAAGAGTTGCAAGAGATTGTTACTCATTACCAACATCAACATGGCGAAGGTAAAGAGTGAGATGTAGGAGAAGAAGCGGTTATAGCCCTCCTCGCCTTTCATATAACCAATGGTGTAGATGTGAACCATTAAAGAGACAAAGGTCACTACACACATCATGGTGGCAGTGAGTGGATCAATCAAGAATCCAATATCTAGATTGAGCTCTCCCAATTGCATCCAGCGATACACGGTACCGTTGAAATAGAAGCCATCCATGACTTGTACAAGTACAAAACAAGACAGAACGAAAGCAATCATCACACCCAAGATGGTTACGAACTGGCAGGCACCGTTGCCGATGCGGTTGCCACCTAATTTAGTACCGAATAATCCGGCAATTGCTGAGCCAAATAATGGCGCGAGCGGAATTGCACAGAGAACGGGAAGAGTTAAGGTCAATTGCATGACTAGCCTTTTAGGTGGTCAAGGTCTTCAGCATTGATGGTGTCTACCTTGCGGAAAAGAACAACCAAAATTGCCAAACCGATTGCTGCCTCAGCAGCAGCCACAGTCAAAATAAAGAATACGAATACTTGACCAGCCATATCCCCCAAATAATGAGAGAAGGCTATAAAGTTCATGTTCACCGAGAGGAGCATCAATTCAATTGCCATTAAAAGCACGATGATGTTCTTGCGGTTTAAGAAAATGCCAATCACGCTAGTCGCGAATAAGATTGCGCCAAGCACTAAATAGTGAGCCAGGGTGATAGTCATTTCTTCTCCCCACGGACATCTTGCTTTGCATTCATATCAGAATCCATCTTGACAATGCGCATACGGTCGGCAGAGTTCACACTCACCTGCTCATGAATATTTTGGGCTTTAGAATCCTTACGATTGCGTAAGGTCAATGCGACAGCAGCAATGATGGCTACTAACAGAATGACGCCAGCAACCTCGAAGGCATAAACATAGTCAACGAAGATCAACATGCCTAAAGCCTGTGTATTGCTTGTGGCCATTTCTTCAAGCATTGGCTGCACTGGAGTACTGGTACCGATAAAACTACGAATCAAGACGATAGATAACTCTAATACGATAACGGCACCCATCAAGAAAGCTACGGGAAGGAACTTCTTGAAATCGCGACGTAAATGCTCAAGATCCAAATCCAACATCATGACCACGAACAGAAAGAGCACCATCACAGCGCCAACATAAACCAGAATTAAGGCTAAGCTGAGGAACTCCGCTTTTAGCAACATCCACAGACCAGAAGCGCAGAAGAAAGCGAGAACCAAAAAGAGTGCAGCATGCACTGGATTGCGCGCAGTAATCACGCGCAACGCTGAAAGCACCAAAAGGCCAGCAAATGCGTAGAAGAATCCTGCAAATAATATAGAAGTATCGAATGTCATATGTTCTTGTGCTCGACTCGATTAACGGTAAGGCGCATCAGCTGCGCGGTTAGCGGCAATATCTTTTTCATACTTATCGCCTACTGCTAAGAGCATGTCTTTAGTGAAATATAAGTCGCCGCGTTTCTCGCCGAAATACTCAAAAATATTTGTCTCAACAATAGCGTCAACCGGACAGGCTTCCTCACAGAAACCGCAGAAAATACACTTGGTTAAGTCAATGTCATAACGACTAGTACGCCGCGTACCGTCGTCGCGCTCAGCTGTTTCGATCGTGATTGCGTAAGCAGGACAAACGGCTTCACATAGTTTGCAACCAATACAACGCTCTTCACCATTCTCATAACGGCGTAAGGCATGTAAACCACGAAAACGAACGGATTGAGGCGTCTTCTCTTCAGGGTATTGAATCGTAATTTTTGGCTTAAAAAGATAGCGGCCGGTAATTGACATACCGACCAAAATATCTTTTAGCATCAAGCTATCGAGGAATTGGGAAATTTTCTTAAACATGATTGATCAACTTATTTCCAAATATTCAATGGAGACACAACCCATGCGCCAACGACAACTACCCAGAATACGGAGATGGGAATAAAGATCTTCCAACCCAAACGCATAATCTGGTCATAGCGATAGCGTGGCAATGTAGCGCGCAACCAGATGACGCAAGATAAGAGGAAGAAGGTTTTTGCAAACAGCCAGAAGAAGCCTGGGATATCGCGAAGGATTGGTAAATCTACAATTGGCAACCAGCCACCCAAGAACAAAGTGGAAGCTAGAGCGGCGATCAAAATCATATTGGCGTATTCAGCCAAGAAGAACATTGCAAACGCCATACCGGAGTACTCAACCATGTGACCCGCAACAATCTCAGACTCACCTTCAACCACATCAAATGGATGACGGTTAGTTTCAGCAACGCCAGAGATGAAGTAAATCACGAACATTGGCAGCAATGGCAACCAGTTCCAAGAAAGGAAGTTCAAGCCCATGCCAGCGAAATAGCCCTGCTCTTGTGAAGCAACAATCGCGCTTAAGTTCAAAGAGCCAGAAGTCAACAAGACAGTAACTAAAGCAAAGCCCATAGCGATTTCATAAGAAATCATTTGGGCTGAGGCACGCATGGCGCCAAGGAATGGATACTTGGAGTTAGATGACCAACCCGCCAAGATCACACCATAAACACCAATGGATGAAATTGCCATAACGTATAGCAACCCTGCATTCACATCAGCCAAGACCATTTTGGCCTGAAAAGGGATCACAGCCCAAGCAGCAAACGCAGGCATGATCACCATGACTGGTGCAATGAAATACAGAACCTTACTGGCTTGCGTTGGAGAAATGATCTCCTTCATTAACAACTTCAAGGCATCGGCAATCGGTTGCAGCAATCCTAATGGACCAACGCGATTTGGCCCAAGACGGATATGCATCCAACCAATCAGCTTACGCTCCCAAAGAGTCATATAAGCAACAGCAGCAAACATCGGCAATACGATGATCACGATACGCACCAAAGCCCAAACGAGCGGCCATAGTGAACCAAAGATCGCTTCGCCTTGGGTGGTAACGAGGTTCAAGAAATTATCCATCTCGTCCCTTATGCCTTACTAACTGTTACAGGACCAAACATCGATCCCAATTGAGCGCTGGCCACAGTGCCCGCAGAAATTCTGACAGTGCCCTGGGCTAAGTTCGCTTCCAATGTCACTGGTAGGTTTACCGATTGAGTGCCTTGAGTCACTCGCACAGCATCACCCTCTTTTAAGCCCAACTCATTAAAGAGTGCTTTACCCAAGCCAACTTGATTGCCACGTTTTGCATCACGCGTTAACTGCAATGCGGATGCACGACGTACGATTTGATCGCCGGCATAAATTCCCACATCGGATAAGCGCTCTAAACCTGCTGATGGAGTTGCGTGGCCATTAGACAAACCAGTGGCTGCCGATTGATTATTGAGCTTAGTACAGTAGTTTTCACCCAGCGCCTCGCCCAATACCTCTTCAGGCATGTTGTAGAGGAAACCATCTAAATTCAATAAGCCGCCAAGAACACGCAAAACCTTCCACGCTGGACGAGAATCGCCTAAAGGTTTTACAGCAGGCTGAATGGTTTGAGTGCGAGCTTCTGCATTGACAAAAGTAGATACTGTCTCTGTAAATGTGGAGATCGGCAGAATGACATCAGCCACTTCTAAAAGATCGGCACTCTTATAGGCACTTAGAGCAATCACTGTATTGGCTTTAGCCAATGCAGCACGTGCTTGCGCAGGATTTGGTAAATCAGCATCGGGCTCAATATTCATCAAGATCACAGCACGACGCTCACCAGACAAGACTGATTCAACGCCAGCGCCGTTGGCGTTTACCAAGCTAGCACCTACAGCGTTGCCCCCAACCGGCAAGAAACCTAAAGTGGCGCCAGTTTGATCAGCAATGAATTGCGCTAATACATGCAAATCAGAAGCTTGTGGATGAGCGATTGCTGCAGAGCCCAGCAATACTAAAGTGGATGTGCCAGAAAGCAAGCTATCCGCAATCTTTTGCGCAGAAGCAGACACTGGTAAGTTGGGGGTTCCCGTTGGGACAGAAACGGATTTAGCTTTGGCTACTGCCAATGCAATTTCACTTAATGTATTGATCCATGCACTTGGGGTTGCGGCAATAGCAGTAGCAGGAATCAACCAGTCATCGCCACCTGCATCTATACGTGAAACTTGCAAACTACGTTTAGCCGCCGTACGTAAACGTGCAGCAATTAATGGCTGCTCCTTACGCAAGAAGCTACCGATTACTAAAACACGATCTAACTCACTTAATTTGCTAATCGGCATGCCCAACCATGGGGCAGAGGCGGAACCCTTTACATCAACTTGACGTAAGCGAGTCTCAACTTGATTGGAGCCTAAACTACGAATCATCTTCTGCAAGAGGTATAACTCTTCAGTGCTAGAGATTGGATGCGCTAAAGCTGCAACTGCTTCAGGACCACTCTCAGAGGAAATGGTTTTGAGTGAGTGGGCTACGTAATCCATTGCAGATTGCCAATCAGTCTCAAGCCACTGACCACCCTGCTTCACCATGGGTGTAGTGATGCGATCTGCGCTATTTAAACCTTCGTAAGCAAAGCGATCACGGTCGCTAATCCAGCATTCGTTAATTGCATCATTCTCTAAGGCAACGACACGCATGACTTTGTTAGCCTTTGTTTGAATGGTGGTATTTGCACCCAAACTGTCATGCGGACTTACTGAGCGCTTGCGACCCAATTCCCAAGTACGTGCAGCGTAACGGAATGGCTTGCTGGTTAAAGCGCCAACAGGACAAATATCAATCATGTTTCCAGATAACTCTGAATCAATGGTTTGACCTGCAAAAGTCGTGATTTCAGAATGCTCACCGCGGTTGACCATACCCAATTCCATCACGCCAGCAACTTCTTGACCAAAGCGTACGCAGCGGGTGCAGTGAATACAACGGGTCATCTCTTGCATGGAGATGAGTGGGCCTACATTCTTATGAAATACAACACGCTTCTCTTCTTCGTAGCGTGAATTCGACTTACCGTAACCAACCGCTAAATCTTGTAACTGGCACTCGCCACCTTGATCGCAAATTGGGCAATCCAAAGGATGGTTAATGAGCAGGAATTCCATCACTGAGCGCTGCGCTTCAACTGCTTTAGCTGAGTGCGTAAATACCTTCATCCCTTGCGTCACTGGTGTTGCGCACGCTGGCAATGCTTTTGGTGCTTTCTCTACCTCTACCAAACACATACGGCAGTTAGCAGCGATAGATAATTTCTTGTGATAGCAGAAATGCGGGATATATGTATCAAGCTTATTCGCGGCGTGCATCACCATCGAACCTTGCGGAACCTCTACCAACTTACCATCTAATTCGATTTCAACCATGCTCACTTTAAGATGTCCCGTGCTCAATGTCTTATAAAGGTTTAACAGAATCTAAGCAGCGCTTATGTTCTACGTGATACACAAATTCATCCATGTAATGCTTTAACATGCCACGAACTGGCATGGCAGCTGCGTCACCCAAGGCGCAAATCGTACGGCCTTGAATATTGGCTGCTACATCATTTAATAAATCTAAGTCTTCTGGACGACCCTCGCCGTGCTCAATACGACTGACGATGCGCCATAACCAACCAGTACCTTCACGACATGGGGTGCACTGACCACAAGATTCTTCGTGATAAAAGTAGGACAGACGCTCTAAGGCACGAACCATGCAGCGTGTTTCGTTCATGACGATGACTGCACCAGATCCCAACATGGAACCCGCTTTTGCAATGCTGTCGTAATCCATAGTGAGCGTCATCATCTCTGCACCCGGAATCACTGGCGCTGATGAACCACCTGGGATGACAGCCTTCAATGGAATGCCATCACGCATGCCACCAGCAAGCTTAAGCAGCTCAGCAAATGGAGTGCCCAATGGAATCTCATAGTTACCTGGATAAGTCACATCACCAGAGATAGAAAAAATCTTCGTACCGCCATTGTTTGGCTTACCCAACTCCAAATACGCTGGACCACCGATTGCCATGATGAATGGCACAGCAGCAAATGTTTCAGTGTTATTAATTGTGGTTGGCTTGCCATACAAACCAAAGCTAGCAGGAAATGGGGGCTTAAAGCGTGGCTGACCCTTCTTACCTTCTAGTGACTCTAAAAGTGCAGTTTCTTCACCGCAAATATAGGCACCCCAACCCGGAGTAGCATGCAATTGGAAGTTGAAATCACTCCCCATGATTTTGTCACCAAGATATCCGGCAATACGGGCTTCTTCAAGCGCCTCTTCGAAGCGAGAATAGACTTCCCAAATTTCACCGTGGATATAGTTATAGCCCACGGAGATGCCCATAGTGTAGGCACCAATAATCATGCCCTCAATCAAAGCATGTGGGTTGTAACGCATGATGTCGCGGTCTTTAAATGTACCCGGCTCACCTTCATCACTATTACAAACTAAATATTTTTGGCCAGGGAACTGACGGGGCATAAAGCTCCACTTCAATCCAGTTGGGAAGCCTGCGCCTCCACGACCGCGCAATGAGGATGCTTTTAATTCTGCAATGATGGCATCTGGCGCAATCTTGTCATTGATGATGCGACGCAGCTGTTGATAACCGCCTCGACTTTCGTAATCTTTTAAACGCCAGTTCTCACCATTCAATCCTGCCAGGATCAAAGGCTTAATATGTCTATCGTGCAAGCTGGTCATGCTGACTTCCCTTCTGCACGGAGTTCGCTTAATAGCGCATCAATCTTATCTTTACTCATAAAGCTACACATACGCTTATTGTTCACTAACAGCACTGGAGAATCGCCGCAAGCGCCCATACATTCACCCTCTTTTAGAGTGAATGTGCCGCAAGATGTTGTCTCGTTGTAGCCAATGCCAAGCGTTTCTTTTAAATAGCTTGCTGCGGTCTCGCCATGCATTAGCTGGCAAGGTAAGTTTGTGCAGATCACCAACTTGTACTTACCAATTTTCTTAGTGTCATACATATTGTAGAAAGTAGCGACTTCATCTACTGCAATAGTTGGCATTTCTAAAATTTGGGCAACTGTTTCAATCACCTCTGGTGAAACCCAGCCCACTTCAGTTTGGGCGGCAATCAAAGCAGCCATCACAGCAGATTGTTTTTGCTCTGGAGGATATTTCGCGACATTGCGCGCAATGTCTGCGAGCGTTTTGTCGGATAGTTGAAGGGTTGTTGTCATGAATTCATCCTTGGCGCGCTGTATTAGCGGTCAATCTCCCCGAACACGATATCTTGGGTTCCAATAATAGTTACAGCATCAGCCAACATATGGCCACGCGACATCTCATCCATTGCAGAAAGATGTACAAAGCCTGGCGCACGAATCTTCATGCGGTATGGCTTGTTTGCGCCATCAGAAATTAAGTAAATTCCAAACTCGCCTTTGGGATGCTCAACGGCAGAGTAAGCCTCGCCATCAGGAACGTGCATACCTTCAGTAAAGAGCTTGAAGTGATGGATTAACTCTTCCATATTGGTCTTCATATCTACACGCTTTGGTGGAGATACTTTATGGTTCTCGCTCATGACAGGACCATCGTTTGCCTTGAGCCAAGCTACACACTGTTTAATGATGCGGTTAGATTGACGCATCTCTTCCATGCGAACTAAATAGCGATCGTAAGAGTCACCATTCACACCAACAGGAATATCAAAGTCAAGTTTGTCGTAAGTCTCGTAAGGCTGCTTTTTACGCAAGTCCCATTCAATACCAGAACCACGCAACATAGGACCGGTAAAGCCCAGCTGTAAAGCACGCTCGGGCGTTACAACACCGATACCAACCAAGCGTTGCTTCCAAATACGGTTGTCCGTCAAGAGATTGCAATACTCATCCACGTTGGCATCAAAACCATTAGAGAATTGCTCAATGAAATCAAGCAATGTACCGCTACGGTTTTCATTCAAACGCTTAATGGCGGAGGTGCTACGAATCTTGGTCTGAGAGTACTGCGCCATCTGTGTTGGCAGATCGCGATAGACGCCACCTGGACGGTAATAGGCAGCATGCATACGAGCACCTGAGACGGCTTCGTACATGTCAAAAATATCTTCACGATCGCGGAAGGCGTACAAAAATACGGCCATAGCACCAACGTCTAGACCGTGACAGCCGATCCACAAGAGGTGATTTAGTAAACGTGTTAACTCGTCATACATCACCCGAATGTACTGCGCACGCAAAGGGACATCCACTTGCAGTAACTTCTCAATGGCCATCACGTAGGCATGCTCGTTTGCCATCATGGATACATAGTCCAAACGATCCATGTATGGAACGTTTTGAATCCAAGTACGTGTCTCTGCTAATTTTTCTGTAGCGCGGTGTAATAAACCTATATGCGGATCAGCACGTTGGATCACCTCGCCATCGAGCTCTAACACGAGACGTAATACGCCGTGAGCGGCAGGATGCTGAGGTCCAAAGTTGAGGGTGTAGTTCTTAATTTGTGCCATGACTTAAACCGAGCCTCCATACTGCTCTTCGCGCACGATACGTGGCGTGATTTCACGCGCTTCGATTGTGACTGGCTGATACACCACACGCTTTAACTCTGGGTCATAACGCATTTCTACGTTGCCAGAGATTGGGAAATCTTTTCTGAATGGATGACCGATGAAACCGTAGTCAGTCAAAATGCGACGCAAGTCTTCATGACCATCAAACAAGATGCCGTAAAGATCGAATGCCTCACGCTCAAACCAATTTGCCGAGGCCCATACCGGAGTTAGAGAAGCAACTACTGGGTAAGCATCTTCTGGTGCAAATACGCGCACACGCAAACGCCAGTTATGGGCTACAGATAAAAGATGGGTCACTACGCCAAAACGCTGACCACCCCACTGCCCGTCTCGGTAGTCCTGGTAATCCACGCCACATAAATCAATCAATTGCTCAAAGGCCAATGATGGCTCTTCACGCAATAACATGGCGGATTCAAAATAGGCGTCTGCATGAACAACAACAGTGACTTCACCCAAAGCAATCTGAATGGATTGGGTGCGCTTACCTAAAACTTTTTCTAGATTGGCAGCGAGTTGAACTAAACGATCTGACATGTTTTAAGCCTTCCGCGCAATCGTGCTGGTGCGAGCGATCTTGGATTGCAACTGAATAATTCCGTAGATCAAGGCTTCTGCAGTAGGAGGGCAACCAGGAACGTAAATATCGACTGGCACAATACGGTCGCAACCGCGAACAACTGAATACGAGTTATGGTAATAACCACCACCATTGGCACAAGAGCCCATGGAGATCACCCAGCGTGGCTCAGGCATTTGATCGTAAACCTTACGAAGTGCTGGAGCCATCTTGTTGCACAAAGTACCAGCCACAATCATTAAATCTGACTGACGCGGGGATGGGCGGAACACCACTCCAAAACGATCTAAGTCATAACGGGAAGCGCCTGCGTGCATCATTTCTACAGCGCAGCAAGCAAGGCCGAATGTCATTGGCCATAAAGAACCATTACGAGTCCAATTAATTAACTGGTCCGCAGTAGTAGTAACAAATCCTTCTTTGAGAACGCCTTCTAATGCCATATCGATCACTCCCAGTCGAGAGCGCCCTTTTTCCAGATATATACGAAGCCCACAATAAATTCCAATAGGAAAATCACCATAGAGGCATAACCGAACCAACCAATGTCACGCAGAGCTACACCCCAGGGAAATAGGAATGCAGTTTCTAAGTCAAATAAGATAAACAGGATTGCAATGAGATAGTAGCGTACGTCGAATTTCATACGCGCATCTTCGAAAGCCTCAAAGCCGCACTCGTAAGGCGACAATTTTTCAGCGTCTGGCTTCGAAGGAGCCAATATTTTTCCGAGGAACATGGGTACTAAACCAACCCCAATACCTACTAGGATAAAAAGCAGAACAGGAAAGTAATTTGCGAGATTCAAAATGGCCCTGAGTCGTTCGTCTGGTAAGTCCTAAGAAGCTACAAAATTATCAATTACTCAACTACAAAAAACCTTGATTTGGAGCATAAAGCCCTACAATTTTTACAATTTGGTGCCGACGGCGAGACTCGAACTCGCACAGCCTAAGCCACTACCCCCTCAAGATAGCGTGTCTACCAATTTCACCACGTCGGCATCTTGTAAAACTTGTCAATTCTACTGCATTGCACCACTCATTTACCTCAAAAATAGCGCTAGAAACCACTTAAAACCCTATTTTTTACTTTGGAACTGCTGGCTTGGTCGGATCCTGAACTGGAGCTACTGGTGCTACAGCAGGAGCTGCTACGGGAGCCACAGTGCCAGACAAAATTCCAGGGCTTGCTTCCTTTTTATTTCCGATCCATGTAATGCCTAAAGTGCAAACAAAAAAGATTGCAGCAAAGATAGCAGTTGTGTGGGAAAGAAAGTTGGCCGAGCCGCTGGCGCCGAAAAGACTACCGGAGGATCCAGAACCAAAAGCAGCGCCCATATCGGCACCTTTACCCTGCTGAAGCAGTACGAGCAAGATCACAGCTAAAGCTGAAATAACTTGCAAAACGATCAATAAAGTCTTAAACCATTCCATGGCTTATCTCCAAATAAAAAATCTAGGCCTGACAAATAGCGAGAAAATCCTGAGGGTTTAAAGAAGCGCCCCCAATCAATCCGCCATCAATATCCGGCATTGCAAACAGTTCAACGGCATTGTCGGGTTTGACGCTACCGCCATACAAAATTCCCACATGGGAAGCTACATCTTCATCAAACTCAGCTAACTGCAATCGAATCGCTCTGTGCATATCCTGAGCTATTTGAGCGCTGGCCACCTTGCCCGTACCAATAGCCCAAACAGGCTCATAGGCAATCAGGCAGTCAGCCAAACGGTCTTGCAAAATCGTCACTTGCTTTGAAATTTGACCTCTGACTATCTCAACTTCGCGGCCAGAATTGCGCTCATCTGCAGACTCACCAACACAAATCACTGGAATCATGCCGTTGTCTAATACCTGCAGCGCTTTTTCTGCCACCTGCTCATCAGCCTCCTGATGGTACTGACGACGCTCTGAATGCCCCACAATAACGTAGGCACAATTTAACTCTTTCAGCATAGCGGCTGCAACATCACCGGTATAAGCTCCAGCTGGATAAGCTGATGCATCTTGAGCGCCTAAACTTAAAAAAGCTAGAGAGCAGTCACGAATTAAATCACCACACTGTGACAAATAAGGTGCTGGGGCGCACACCACATACTTACGACCCGCAGGCATCCCCTGCTCCATGCCGCGGCAAACAGTCTTAATCCAGTCTGCATTACTTGCAAAGCTGCCATTCATTTTCCAGTTGCCGATAACAGTGATTGGACGCATGAAATCTAATTCAACACTTAAACGGTCAACACAATCTTGCCAACGTGCTCAGAAGACTCCATCAAACGATGGGCATCAGCCGCTTGGTCTAAGGTAAATGTTTTATAGATGACTGGCTTTAACTTACCTGCATCTAGCAAAGGCCAGATATGGGCATGCAACTGTTGAGTAATCCGCTTCTTAAATGACACTGGGCGTGGGCGCAATGTAGAACCCGTAATGGTCAAGCGACGACGCAAAATTTGATTCGTACTCACTTCGGCTTTGGATCCACCCTGAATTGCAATGATCACAATGCGACCATCATCAGCCAAGCAATCAATTTCTTTTTGTACGTAAGCGCCGGTGACCATGTCTAGAATGACATTGACACCCTTACCGTCTGTAGCCTTCTTTACTTCCTCGACAAAGTCTTGCGTCTTGTAGTTGATTGCCAAGTCAGCGCCTAACGCTACGCAAGCAGCACACTTCTCATCAGTACCTGCAGTCACAAATACTTTGTGACCTAAGGCTTTCGCAATCAGAATAGCTGTCACACCGATACCGCTTGAGCCACCTTGAACCAATAAAGTTTCACCTTCTGACAGTTGGCCACGCATGAACACATTACTCCACACGGTATAAAACGTTTCCGGTAATGCGGCAGCCTCTTGATCGGTAAAGCCCTTTGGATAAGGTAAGCATTGGGCAATTGGGGCTATGCACAAATCTGCATAACCACCACCTTGCACTAGCGCGCATACCTTATCGCCAACCTTGAGTCCAAACAGATTATCGGGATGATTTAAGTCACCACCAATAATCTCACCAGCTACTTCAAGTCCAGGAATATCAGACGCGCCTGCTGGAACCGGGTAATGTCCTTTACGCTGCAAAACGTCAGGACGATTAATCCCGGCAGCCAAAACACGAATCAGAATCTCGCCAGACCCAGCACTTGGAAGTACTGGATCAGGACGAGTGGCAGACACCAGCATTTCTGGTGCGCCAAATTCTTTGATTTCTATTGCGCGCATATGAATTCCGCTTGCTAACTAAACTACTTAAGCGTTTTCGCCAGATGCAGGAGCAGCTTCAGCAGCCGCCTCAGCACCAGCCAAAGGAGCAATCGTGCCACCCTCATCCGCCATTGCAGCTTTGAGAGATAAACGTAAACGACCACGCTCATCGGCAGCCAACAACTTCACGCGAACAACTTGGCCTTCTGCTAAGTAGTCTTTAACTTCTTTTACACGCTCATTAGAGATTTCAGAGATGTGCAAGAGACCATCTTTACCTGGAAGAATGTTTACTAAAGCACCGAACTCAAGCAACTTCACTACTGGGCCTTCGTAGATCTTGCCTACTTCAGCTTCGGCAGTAATGCCTTCGATACGTGCTTTTGCTTCAGCCATACCTTCTGCGGAAGTCGAAGCGATTGTTACAGTACCGTCATCTTTAATATCGATGCTGCAACCAGTTTCTTTAGTCAAGGCTTGAATTGTTGCGCCGCCCTTACCGATCACTTCACGAATCTTGTCTGGATGAATCTTGAAAGAAACCATACGTGGAGCATGTGCAGACAATTCAGTGCGAACTGAACCCATTGCTTCTTGCATCTTGCTCAAAATGTGCAAGCGGCCTTCTTTAGCTTGAGCCAATGCAACTTGCATAATTTCTTTGGTGATGCCTTGAACTTTAATGTCCATTTGCAAAGCAGTAATACCGTTAGCAGTACCTGCTACTTTGAAGTCCATATCGCCCAAGTGATCTTCATCACCCAATATATCGGTCAACACAGCAAAACGATTGCCATCCAAAATCAAGCCCATTGCAACACCAGCAACGTGAGCTTTAACAGGAACGCCAGCATCCATCATTGCCAAACAGCCACCACAAACAGAAGCCATGGATGAAGAACCATTGGACTCAGTGATTTCTGAAACTACACGAATGCTATAGGCAAAATCTTCTGCACTTGGCAATACGGGAATCAATGCACGTTTAGCCAAACGACCATGACCAATTTCACGACGCTTAGGGCTACCTACACGACCTGTTTCGCCAGTAGCGAACGGAGGCATGTTGTAGTGGAACATGAAGCGATCACGATACTCACCTTCGAGCGCATCAATGATCTGCTCATCACGTGCAGTACCTAAAGTAGCCACTACGAGAGCTTGTGTTTCACCACGAGTAAACAATGCTGAACCGTGTGTGCGTGGCAATACACCATTACGAATTTCAATCGGACGCACAGTGCGCGTATCACGACCATCAATACGTGGCTCGCCATTCAAAATCTGGCTACGAACAATCTTGGCTTCGATTTCGAACATGATGTCGCTAACAGCAACCGCATCAACGTCACCCTCTTCGGCTAGCTTGGCTAAAACTGTTTTAGAGATCTCTTTGAGCTTGTCTGAACGAGCGCCCTTTTGACGAATCTGATAAGCCTCACGCAATGGGGCTTCAGCTAATGCGGTGACCTTAGCGATAAATGGCTCATCCTTAGGTGCGGCAGTCCAATCCCACTCTGGTTTGCCAGCTTCGGCTACCAATTCGTTAATTGCGTTGATCGCAGTTTGCATTTGGTCATGACCGTATACAACCGCACCCAACATAATTTCTTCGGACAACTGGTTAGCTTCTGACTCCACCATCAATACAGCAGCTTGCGTACCAGCAACAATCAAATCCATTTCGCTAGTTGCTTGCTCTGTACGAGTTGGGTTCAAGAGGTACTGACCATTAGCGTAACCAACGCGTGCTGCGCCAACTGGGCCAGCAAATGGAATGCCTGAAACAGCTAAAGCAGCAGAAGCCGCGATCAATGCAGGAATATCAGCAGGAACATCAGGGTTGATAGACAACACATGAATGACCACCTGAACTTCGTTCAAGAAACCTTCTGGAAACAATGGGCGCAATGGACGATCGATCAAACGGGAGATCAATGTCTCGCCTTCTGATGGGCGACCTTCACGACGGAAGAAACCACCAGGAATTTTTCCTGCGGCGTAAGTTTTCTCTAAGTAATCAACAGTCAATGGGAAAAATGACTGACCTGGCTTAGCAGATTTAGAGGCAACTACTGTACCCATTACTACTGTGTCATCTACGTTAACAATGACAGCACCGCCAGATTGACGAGCGATCTCACCTGTCTCCATCACTACTTGATGGTTGCCCCATTGAAACGTCTTTACTGCTTTTTTAAACATAGTCATTCTGATCTTCTCCAAATTGTTCACGTCAAAGCCACATGGATTTAACGCTTGTCGCGGGATAAAGCAGTGTCGCGACAACACTGGAGCGTTTGAAGATCACAAGGGATGCCATTCCAGGGAGACACTGGGTTCTTAAACCCAGAAACTCATTGGAATGACACGATCCCCTACACAAATGATCCTGAAGCGCCCAAAAAACATGCCATCTGCTTAAGACTGATTCGGTGACGAAACAACCCTAAGATAGATGGCATTGCAATACCGATAAGAATTACTTACGGAGACCTAATTTCTCGATCAATGCGCGATAGCGACCCAAATCCTTGCCCTTGAGGTAATCCAAAAGGCGGCGGCGGCGTGAAACCATCTTCAACAAACCACGACGGCTGTGATGATCTTTAGCGTTAGCTTTGAAATGGGGGGTTAATTCATTGATGCGGGCTGTTAGCAATGAAACTTGAACTTCAGGGCTACCCGTATCGTTTGCGCTGCGCGCGTTATCTTTGACGATTTCCGCCGTTTTAATATCAGCAACTGCCATTTTCATACTCCTTACTTGCGAACACCTGAGCTTTCACCCAATTTGTGTCGTGCATTTATTAATCAAATAAAACAAAAAAGCTTTACAAATCAAAGCCCTCGAATTATAGCAGATTCACCTTAAATCGCTGACCCTAGGGCTAGGCACTCAAATAAAGCTTAAGCAGTGGGCACCAAGTTAAGCTATTGATTTATATGGAAATAATGAAGAAACTGACTAGAAATGCCTATTTTTTAGGCATTTCTACATCAAATCCCTTTTTATAGCCTGGCGGGTACTTTTGCCACTCCTTACCGCCCAGCCCCTGCTTATAACCATACTCAAAAAGTGCTTGCATATAGGCGGTGTCAAACTCAGTCTTGTGGGGGAACTTAAAGTCTGGCCCGATAAAAGCCAAATTGAAACTGACTCCATCAAGCTGGGTGGTGTGATAAATGCGATAGAGATCGCCAATGCCTTGAGTCTGAATCATGCTAGAAATCGCTCTCTGAATGATGCTTAGGGTACCCCGCTGGGTCTCGCGCCACTCAGGATCCAAGCGGGCATTACGAATAAGGTAGGCATTGCGCTGCTTTTGTAGCTTGAGTTTCAAATCTTGAGCACGCTGGGATAAGGCGCTTGGATAGAGGAATACCTGAGTGATAGCACCGCCATCGACATGCATCTCCTGAAGGCTTTGGCCAGAAACCTCAAAATCAAACATCACCGGAGAAAAGGCTCCAGGAATCGATGCAGAAGCCAGCATGACTTTTCTAAAAAGCTCTAAGGCCTCTGGAGTAGCGATACTGGCAATCTTGCCCATGTTCCAAACTACCGGTACGCCCGCATCTAAATTGGTTGTCCCAATCAAAAGCCAGCGGTTTTTGGTGGTGTACTCATTTGCCACCTTCTTCAGAAAATCTTGATCAATGTATTTTGAAATCAATTGAAACAAGGGGGTAGTGTCAGATAAGCCATCACTTAAGATGCCGGAGATTAATCCACGTTCTATGAAGATATCTTGGGGGCCATATTTTGTATAAACATCGCGTAAGACAGGATCATATTCTTTGCCCATAAAAGCAAATGGGGCAATTAATGCACCAGTACTGATACCAGTGACCAAGTTAAATTGCGGGCGATCGCCGCGGTCCGCCCACCCTATTAATAATCCAGCACCATATGCACCATCATCACCACCACCAGAGAGGGATAAATAATTTGCCGGTGCATTTAAGGTTTTTTCATCCCTCACCTTAAATCCCGTCTGAATATCCATGGCCATCTGATCTACGCTAGATTGACTGGCCACCATATAGCGCGCACTAGTAAGACCGGCAATTTGCGCTTGACCCATCTGCTGCGATGGCACTGCCGCTTTGCGCTGCAAACTGCTGCAGCCTACCAATGAGAGCACGAGGAAAGTAAAGATACAGCGAGTTAACAGAGTCATATTGGATCGTTATTGGACGAGATGGCTAGTAGGAGTATAAAGATGGAATTCATTCACTGCGGAAATACAGTAAAGGTAAAAGTCAATGCAAACTCAATTCATCCAAGCATTAGCCTGTGGTCTATTAGCCCTATTACCTGCGCTAGTCTATGCGCAATTTTCCAATCCATTTGCTGCCGAGAAAACAATTGCCCAGCAACGCCAAGAAATCCTCAACAAGAGAGAAGATATTTTAAAAGCACTGTATCAAGCTCAACCCAAGGCAAAAGAGTTGATTGAGAAATCCATTGGCTACGCAACCTTCAGCAACTTTGGCATGAAGATATTGATTGCTGGCGGAGGTACAGGTAACGGCGTCGTTATCCAAAAAGATGGTACTAAACCAATTTATATGAATATGGCGGAGGTTCAGGCTGGACTAGGCCTTGGAATTAAGTCCTTCCAAAATATTTTTATCTTTCAAACACAAGCCGCACTGAATGACTTTGTTAATTCTGGATGGACATTTGGTGGTCAAGTTACTGCTGCCGCTAAGTATGAGGCTAATGGCGGCGCATACCAAGATGCCACTACCGTAGCACCCGGCGTATTAATGTATCAACTGACAGACTCAGGCCTTGCCGCAGAAATTACTGGCAAAGGCACTAAGTATTACAAGAGCACGGACCTTAATAAATAAGAGGGATGTTGCGGAAGTCGCAGATATCCCTGAGAATTTCTTAAGGGGTCATCTGCGCATTGAGCTTAGCTTGGCTAGGATCATGCAATTTATTCAGTGCTGACAAATAGGCTTTTGCTGAGGCCGCAATAATATCCGGATCAGTTCCAACGCCATTCACGATACGCCCGCCCTTTGCAAGCCTGACAGTCACTTCACCCTGAGATTGCGTGCCAGAGGTGATTGCATTTACAGAGTAAAGCAATTGCTCTGCCCCGCTCTTTACGATCTGCTCAATAGCATTCAAGCTCGCGTCAACTGGACCATTACCTTCAGCCTCAGAGCTCGCTTCTTTATCGCCAACCCGGAAAGTCACTTTAGACTTAGGACGCTCGCCTGTCTCGGAGTGCTGACTTAGAGAAATAAATTTATAGAATTCACCTTCTTCGGCTGCAGCAGAATCTGACATGATGGCAATAATATCTTCATCAAAGATTTCTGATTTTTGATCAGCTAACGTCTTGAAGCGTACAAAAGCTTCATTCAAATCCGCTTCCGCTTCAATCGCAATACCCAATTCCTGCAAGCGCTGCTTGAAAGCATTACGGCCAGATAATTTACCCAAGACAATTTTATTAGTAGCCCAACCCACATCTTCCGCACGCATGATCTCGTAGGTATCCCGATTCTTTAAGATGCCATCTTGATGAATTCCTGAAGTGTGTGCAAACGCGTTGGCACCTACAACCGCCTTATTAGGCTGGACAACAAAGCCAGTAATTTGCGAGACCAACTTCGATGCAGGCACAATTTGAGTGGCATCGATACCGCACACCATATCGAAATAATCTTTGCGCGTACGCAAAGCCATGACAATTTCTTCTAATGCTGTATTGCCAGCACGTTCGCCCAAGCCATTAACAGTACATTCGATTTGGCGAGCACCGCCAATTTTGACGCCAGCCAAGGAATTGGCAACCGCCATACCCAAGTCATTATGGCAATGCACAGACCATACCGCTTTATCAGAGTTAGGAACTCGGGTACGCAAGGTCTTGATGAACTCACCATATAACTCTGGAGTAGCGTAGCCTACGGTATCCGGAATATTGATGGTAGTAGCACCCTCATTAATCACTCCTTCCACCACTCTGCACAAGAAATCCATTTCTGAGCGATAGCCGTCTTCTGCTGAGAACTCCACATCCTCGGCCAGGTTTCTAGCAAAACGAATGGAGCGTTTAGCCTGCTCCAAGACCTCTTCCGGAGACATGCGCAATTTCACGGCCATATGCAATGGGCTAGTTGCCAAAAACGCATGGATCCGTTTTGCATTAGCAGCTTTCAATGCATCAGCAGCCCGAGTAATATCTTTATCGTTAGCGCGAGCGAGTGAACAGACAATCGAGTCCTTCACGGCTGCTGCCACTGCAGAGATTGCCTGGAAGTCACCCTCGGAGCTCGCAGCAAATCCAGCCTCGATCACATCAACCTTAAGACGCTCCAACTGACGGGCAATACGCACCTTCTCATCCTTGGTCATCGAGGCACCAGGCGATTGCTCACCATCACGCAAGGTGGTATCAAAAATGATTACTTTGTCGCTCATCATTACTCTCCGGTTCAATATTGCTTAATTATGCTGACTGCTGATTGATGCTAACTAATTACTAGTTACTAGCCCTAAAAACAAAAACCCCAGCAATTTGCTGGGGCTGGTATGTCGTGGCTAATGAATTACTTTAATCTCATTAACTCAGGCCTTACCTGCCCCAAGCTTTAGGCTCAGTGCTAGTAGAAGCAGGTTAGAAAGTGAGAAATTCATCAACATGGATTAAATATAACCTAAAAATTCTAAATTAGCTAAAACGACGGCCACTCAGATGTTCCCAAGCCCAAATGACATATCCCGAGATGGAATACACCACAAAGAGGCCGAACAGGGTTAAAGGTGGATTGGAAGAAATCAGAACAAAGGTCAGAATCATCAGAACCATAACTCCAAAAGGCACGCGGTAGCGCACATCTAAAGCCTTGCCACTATAAAAACGGGCATTGGATACCATGGTCAAGCCAGCATAAACAGCCAAAAAGAAAGTGATCCAGGGGATGGCACTATCGCGAACGGGGATCTTGTTGTCATCAGCGAGCCAAATAAAGCCAGCAATTAAGGAGCCGGCAGCTGGACTGGGCAAGCCCTGGAAAAACTTCTTATCTACAACGCCAGTATTGACGTTGAAGCGCGCCAGACGTAAGGCTGCTCCTGCACAGTAGGTAAAGGCAGCCAACCAACCCCACTTACCCAAGTCTTTTAAGGCCCATTCATAAGCAACCAAGGCTGGCGCTACACCAAAAGACACCATGTCAGCCAAAGAGTCGTACTGTTCACCAAAAGCACTTTGGGTATTCGTCATACGAGCAACGCGACCATCCATGCCATCCAAAACTAAAGATGCAAAGATGGCAATAGCGGCTATCTCAAACTGGTGGTTCATCGCATTGACGATGGCAAAGAAACCGCAGAATAAGGCTGCGGTAGTGAATGCATTGGGAAGTAAGTAAATGCCTTTACTACGTTTACGTGGCTTATCTACGTGCAACTCTTCCACTTCAAAATCAATACCATCACCCAAGTCCTCCGCCCACTCATCTTGAGTGCGATCAGTGCGAGAGTTTGCTAGGCGACTGCGATCGATACGGCCACGACGACGAAATGTAGGCAAAGAATGTTCCTAGTTAAAACGGCTTAATTAATCTAAGCCGGGTACGCGAGCTAATGCAGTGTTAGTAGCAAAAACTTTATCACCAACGCTGACTAAGGGCTCGGCTGTTAAAGGCAAATATACATCTACACGGGAACCGAAGCGAATAAAGCCATAACGCTCACCCGCCTTAAGTCTATCGCCAACATGGATATAACAAAGAATACGGCGAGCAATAAGGCCTGCAACCTGAACTAGAGTCACGATTTGGCCATTAGCATCAATCACAACAGCATTGCGCTCGTTCTCCGTAGAGGCCTTATCTAAATCGGCATTAACAAACTTGCCGGGGAAATACTGAATCTCTTTTACCGCGCCGTTGACTGCGCTGCGGTTAGAGTGAACATTAAATACGTTCATAAAAACACTAATCTTCAAGGCTTCACGACCCGCATAGGGATCGTTCGCTTTTTCTACTACGACGATACGACCATCAGCGGGAGATAACACAAGATCGCGACCTAAAGCAGCAATACGCTGCGGGTCGCGGAAGAACTGTAGAACAAAGATAAAGATGATCCACAAAGGCCAAGACCATACAATGCCACCAAGATAGTGGACTAGCAAAGTCACAGCCCCCACTAATGCCAAATACGGCCAACCTTCTTTTGCAATAATGGGGTGCGGATACATCATCTTTGTTCTAAGCCTTTTTAGTTACTGCTATCGGTTTCTTGCTACTGTTTACTTAGTTCTTAGTCTGGTCAACTAGCTTGTTCTTGGCAATCCAAGGCATCATGGCGCGTAACTTAGCACCAACCACCTCGATGTCATGCTCAGCGTTCAAGCGACGACGTGAAATCAAAGTAGGCGCACCTGCTTTGTTTTCCAAGATGAAGCTCTTTGCATACTCACCAGTCTGAATATCTTTCAAGCACTGACGCATTGCGTTCTTAGTATCTTCAGTCACAATACGTGGACCAGTGACATACTCGCCGTACTCAGCGTTATTGGAGATTGAATAATTCATGTTGGCAATACCACCTTCGTAAATCAAATCAACAATCAATTTGAGCTCATGCAAGCACTCGAAGTAAGCCATCTCAGGAGCATAACCAGCTTCAACCAAAGTCTCAAAACCAGCTTTGATCAACTCTACTGCGCCACCACAAAGAACAGCCTGCTCACCGAACAAGTCAGTTTCAGTTTCCTCACGGAAGTTAGTTTCGATGATGCCGGCACGACCGCCGCCGTTGGCTGTTGCATATGACAAAGCAACATCGCGAGCTGAACCTGATTTATCTTGATACACAGCGATCAAATGAGGAACACCGCCACCTTGAGCGTAAGTACCGCGGACAGTGTGGCCCGGTGCTTTTGGTGCAATCATGATCACGTCTAAGTCAGCACGTGGCTGCACTTGACCGTAGTGAACGTTAAAGCCGTGAGCAAATGCTAGTGCAGCGCCCTGCTTGATGTTACCGTGAACTTCTTTGCTGTATACATCAGCGATTTGCTCATCAGGCAAAAGCATCATGACTACGTCAGCATCTTTCACGGCTTCGCCAACTTCTTTTACAGTCAAGCCAGCATTCGCAGCCTTACTCCAAGAAGCGCCACCCTTACGCAAACCAACAGTCACGTTACAGCCTGAATCCTTGAGGTTCAATGCGTGTGCGTGACCCTGTGAACCGTAACCAATGATGGTTACTTTTTTACCTTTAATGAGGGATAAATCGGCGTCTTTATCGTAAAAAACTTTCATGCTCTTTCCTTGTTTTGAAAATATAGTTAATGCAGTAATTAGTAAAAAAATTAAACCTTCAGAATGCGTTCGCCGCGCCCAATACCAGAACCACCCGAGCGGACAGTTTCCAAAATTGATGCACGATCAATCGAATCAATGAAGGCATCCAATTTGGCGCCATCACCAGTTAATTCAATGGTGTAACTCTTATCGGTCACATCGATGATACGACCACGGAAAATATCCGTTGTTCGTTTCAACTCTTCACGCTCTTTACCTACTGCGCGCACTTTGATCATCATAAGCTCACGCTCGATATGAGGACCTTCAGTCAAATCAAAAACCTTCACCACTTCAACTAAGCGATTTAAGTGTTTAGTGATTTGTTCTATGACATCCTCAGAGCCAAGAGTGACAATAGTCATGCGCGACAAGGATGGATCTTCTGTTGGTGCAACGCTCAAGGCTTCAATGTTGTAACCACGCGCAGAAAATAAACCAACCACACGAGATAACGCCCCTGGCTCGTTCTCTATCAATACAGAAATAATGTGTCGCATTAGAGATCCTCGCTGCCCAAAAGCATTTCAGTAATACCCTTGCCTGCTTGAACCATTGGCCAAACGTTTTCCTCTGGGTCTGTTTGGAAATCCATAAATACTGTGCGATCTTTTAAACGGATTGCTTCTTTGAGAGCGCCTTCAACATCAGACTTCTTCTCAATGCGCATACCCACATGTCCAAAGGCTTCTGCCAGCTTCACAAAGTCCGGCAATGAATCCATGTATGAACTGGAATAGCGCTTGTTATAAGTCAACTCCTGCCATTGACGAACCATACCGAGGTAACGATTATTCAAAGAGACGATCTTCACGGGCGTGTTGTATTGCTTGCAAGTGGACAACTCTTGAATGCACATCTGAATGGAGCCTTCACCAGTGATGGCGAATACATCGTTATCTGGGAATGCTTTCTTAATACCCATGGCGTATGGCAAACCAACACCCATAGTGCCAAGACCACCGGAATTAATCCAACGACGTGGCTTATCAAACTTATAAAACTGTGCAGCCCACATTTGATGCTGACCTACGTCAGATGTAATAAATGCATCACCACCAGTGAGTTCCCACAACTTCTGAACAACATACTGTGGCTTAACGATTTGGGAGGCTTCGTCGTACTTTAAGCAATCTTTTTTACGCCACTCATTAATCTGCGCCCACCATGCCGCCAATTTAGCCTCATTCTTGCGTGAGCCGGCAGCTTTGAGCTGAGCTGTCATCTCTTGCAATACTTCTTTGAGATTACCAACGATAGGCACATCCACTTTCACCCGCTTCGAAATCACGGATGGATCAATGTCGATATGAATAATCTTGCGAGGATGACTTGCAAAGTGAGTCGTGTTACCAATCACGCGGTCATCAAAACGTGCACCAATGGCAATCAATACATCACTGTGTTGCATCGCCATATTAGCTTCATACGTACCGTGCATACCAAGCATGCCCACAAACTGGGGGCTAGTCCCTGGAAAACCACCAAGACCCATTAAGGTATTGGTAACGGGATAACCCAACAAGTCAGCAAACTCTTTTAATTCTGGAGCAGCATCAGCCAAGATCACACCACCACCGGTGTAGATGAATGGGCGCTCAGCCTCTTGCAGCAAAGAAACCGCCTTACGAATTTGTCCACTATGGCCCTTAACTACTGGGTTGTATGAACGCATCTCCAATGTTTCTGGGTAGACGAATGGTCCTTTAGCTGCAGATACATCCTTAGGGATATCAATCAATACCGGGCCTGGACGACCTGTCTGCGCAATATGGAAAGCCTTCTTAATTACTAGAGGGAGGTCTTTCACATCTTTTACCAAGAAGTTGTGTTTAACCACTGGGCGAGTAATGCCCACGGTATCAGCCTCTTGGAAAGCATCTTCACCAATTGCATACGTTGGTACGTTGCCACTAATGACCACCATTGGAATCGAATCAGTGTAAGCAGTCGCAATTCCGGTAACCGCATTGGTTACGCCTGGGCCTGAAGTCACTAAAGCGACGCCGACCTTACCGGTTGCGCGTGCATAGCCATCGGCCGCATGAACTGCTGCTTGCTCATGGCGAACAAGAATGTGTTCAAACTTGTCCTGCTTGAAAATTTCATCGTAGATAAAGAGAACGGAACCGCCTGGGTAACCCCAAACGTATTCAACACCCTCTTTGTGTAAAGCCTTCACCAGCATCTCAGCACCAATCATTTCTGGTGGAGTTGCTGCGGGATTTGTATTTGTTGTGTCTTGATTAGCTTTAGAAGCTAAAAATTCGGCGCTACTTGTATTCATTTTCATTCGTCCTTTGCAATTTTCGGCAAAAAATTGTTTGGTCTGTTCTGTCTCTTGCTTGTGGCCTGAGTTCGAACGGCGCTGCTACCGGAAAAAACCACTTCTTGAATGAGATTCTAGGTAGTAAGCCCTATATTCTATAGCAATCCCCTAAAATAGACGAATTCCCTCTGATTCAGGTCTAATCTACTGAATGGCTTCACCCCAAGAACTTTCTGACTTTCTGAGTAGTGTTGAGCAGCGCGCTTTCAAGCAAGCGGTCTATGCTGTGCGAGATGACGATGCGGCCTTAGACATTGTTCAAGACGCCATGATTAAGTTAGCCGAAAAATATGGTGATCGCCCTGCTGCAGAATTGCCACTGGTTTTCACCAGAATCCTGCAAAATCGCATTCACGACTGGTTTAGACGTCAAAAAGTTCGTAATACTTGGATCACCCTGTTCTCGAATATGGGTAAAAAATCCGATGAAAGCGATGATTTTGACCCCCTGGAGTCACTTTCAGCTCCAGATGATAGTGAAATTCACCAAGATGGTGCATTTAAGCTTGAACGTAGTCAGCTATTACAGGCTTTAGAGTCAGAAATATCAAAATTGCCTGCCCGTCAACGAGAAGCCTTCCTGATGCGTTATTGGGATGAGCTGAGTATTACTGAAACTGCCCTTGCGATGAGTTGTAGCGAGGGAAGCGTCAAAACCCACTGCTCAAGAGCCACTCAGGCTCTAGCTAAAGCATTGAAATTAAAAGGAATTACTCTGTGAACCGCAACGAAGACACTCTCAGCAAAATAGAAGCAGATCAATTTGGTCTGACCGCTGCCGCCCTGCTCCGCCAAGGAACTCAATCCTTGCCAGCGGGAATCAAAGATCGTCTGTATGCGGCGCGCCTCAAAGCCCTTTCCGTCAAAAAACCAGAAAAAGTGCGTATTGAGCAGCTTATTTTGGCAAGCTCTAGCGGAAACTGGTCTTCTGGCTCACGCTCATTCTGGGATAACGTCGGCTGGGTTGCCCCGCTAGTCGTATTAGTGTTTGGTCTTATTGGCATCGCCCAATGGCAGCAAGATTCCCGTATCAACGATATTGCTGAACTTGATGTTGCCCTCTTAACTGATGATGTCCCACCCGATGCCTATGCTGATAGCGGCTTTTTGGGGTTTCTCAAAAACGGTCCCTTAGCGGAATCGGATCAAGATAGCCTTAGTTCAGTTAAGACTCCATCCTAAGTGACATAAGAAGCTCAGTTAGCGCATGCTAAAAAATAGATGGTTCTTGAGCGCCTCACTAAGCATCAGCATGATGTTGGTGATTGGCGCCCTAGGATCGGTGCAAAGTTCCGACCTATTTGCCCAAACATCGGCAACTGCTCCTGGAAAAACTAGTAGCATCCCAGAAAAAAAACCAGATGGCACTTGGGAGGGGCTTAAACCAGGGCAACAAAAAATCCTAGCTCCACTGGAAGATGATTGGGATTACATGCTCCCAGACAGTCGTAAAAAATGGATACAAGTTGCTAATTTATATCCCAAGATGAGTGAGGCCGATCAACAGCGACTGCAATCCCGCATGACAGGCTGGTCTAATCTCTCTCAAAAAGACCGTCGCTTGGCTCGAGAAAACTATTTAAGTAGTCTCAAGTTCCCAGCTGAGAAAAAAGCGGAGGCTTGGAGTGCTTATCAAAAGCTAAGTGATGAGCAAAAGAAGAAGTTAGCCCAAGCAGAGGTTAATAAGAAAAAGCCAACGGCTTTAAATGCGCCTACATTACAACAGCATCCGATTAAACAACAATCGATCTTAGCGCCGCCTCCAATAGTCAGTAGCGCTCCTGCTTCAGAACCCCCTGCATCGAACAGTAGCCCGGATAGCGGCTCAAACAATCCCTAGTCTGTGATAAGTCCCGCTGAATTAGACCTACTACCTGCTCCACAGTTTTGGCGACGGGTCTCTTGCATTCTTTATGAGCAATTGGTTTTATTAGGCGTCATCGCTCTTACCTTCCTACTTCCCAATTTGGGATTAGGCATTCTGTTTGGTGTATCCCTGCCAAGTTGGCTCACCTTTCTCTATCTCTATGCCGTCCTGGGCGTTTACTTTATTTGGTATTGGACTAAGTCGGGACAGACACTGGCGATGCAAACATGGCGAGTACGTATGATTGGTCCAGGCGGATACAAGCTGACTCGCAGACAAGCGATTTGGCGTTATTTTTTTGGGTCATTGTGGCTAGTGCCTTGCGTGATTTTGCAGTGGTTATTCGAGCTACAGAGATGGCAGATTATTGAAATGCTGTTTGCAATTGCTTTATTTCTGTGGCCACTGAGCATTTACTTAGATCGCGTTAAACCGCTACTACGTCAAAGTCTGCCAGATCGTTTAAGTAGAACGCGTTTAGTGGAATTACCGAAGGACTTAGTTAAGCTTAATTAAACCAAGCTAGGCTCTAAGTCGAGTTAGGTCTCACGCAAACATTCCATTGCAGTAGCGGTTTGAATTCTTCTCTGAAAGCGATAACCCGCTAGTAGGCAAGCAGTTACCCCAAAGCCGATACCCATCGCTAAAGACTGCGCAAATGCATTGAACTCAATCTCCAATACAAATCGGCCAAGTGCCCATGCTGCAATTCCGGCAGCGAGTCCAGCCAAAGTTCCTGCAAGCACTCCAATAATCAGGAGCTCGGTTAATGCAATCTTCCCCAGCAAATAGCGGGACGCACCTACCGCTTTTAGCAAAGCTGCACTCCTGAAACGCTCATCTTGTGTTGCCGCTATCGCAGCTACTAACACTAAAATCGCTGCCGCAATGGTGAAAGTGAACAAGAGACCCAATACAGAAGATAGTCGATCAAGTACATCCTGTATTTGTTTTAGCGATGTCCCCACATCCACGATGGTGAGATTAGGATAGGCCTGAGCAAGCTGATAATCCAAACCTTCAATTGCAGCGCTTTGATAATACGAAGTAATCCAAGATTGAGGCATTTCTGCGAGCATTGCAGGCGGCATGATGACAAAGAAATTCACTTTCATCGAACTCCAATCCAACTTACGCAAAGAAGTAATGGGCGCAGTGACTTTTTCACCGGCAAGCTCAAAGGTCATTTGATCGCCCAGCTTTAACTTCAAACTCTTTGCAATCCCCATCTCCAGCGAAACTTGTGGAGCACCCCCTTCAATCCATTTTCCGGACGTAATCCGATTACCCTCAGGCAACTGCTCGGTGTACGAGAGATTGAATTCTCGATCAACTAAGCGGCGTGCATTTTCATCAATGTAATCATTGGGTCCAATGGTCTTTCCATTAATCTCAACTAAGCGCGCACGAACCATGGGGCTAAAACTCGGCTTTACTACTCCCGCATCCAGTAGTGAGCGAGTAATACTAGCTTTTTGATCTTCCTGAACATTAATCATGAAGCGATTGGGCGCATCGACTGGGATATTGCCCTGCCAGGTAGCCAATAAATCTTGTCGGAGTAATAGGATGAGCAGTAAGGCCATCAAGGCGATACCTAGCGCCGTGATTTGCATGACTGCAAAGCCAGAGCGACGCGCTTGTACTGTCAGTGCAAAGCGTAATGCGAAGTGATGATTACTCCATCTGGAAAACAGGAGCTTGAGTAAACCAAGGCATGACCAAGAAACTACGGCAAAGAGCGCAAGGGCCAAGCCAAAACTAGCGGCAACCCAGGAGGCTAGCTTCCAATCTTGAGCTGCAAGCGCGATCAAGACAAGACAAGTACCCAATCCAAAGAGCGCGACCCACAGCACCTTGATGTTCACCGAACCCAATTCTTTGCGAATCAGTCGTACCGGTGAAATCATGACCAAACTAAATAAGGGTGGGCCAGCAAAACCGATTAGTAGACAGGAGGAAAACAAAATGCTCCAAACCAAAGGCCAAAGTGAGAGTGCAGGTAAATTGGCAAATATGAGATTGCCCAAGATCCCAATCAATATCTCTTGAACGCCGTAAGCAATCGCAGCACCCATCACAGCTGCCGATATACACAGTGCACCCAATACCCTGACTTGCTTCACTAGAATAGTCCTTTGGCTTGCGCCAAGGCATTTCATGACAGCGCAAACATCCGCCTGCTTTAAAACATAGCGACGCGCTGATAAGGCAATCGCTACCGCAGCTACCATGGCCGTTAGTAAGGCCACTAAGGCTAAAAAGCGCTCAGCCCGCTCAAGGGTTTTACGCATGACAGGCTGCGCATTTTCTAAGGTCTCAATGCGCAATCCTCGGAGACTTTCGGATGCAATTGATTGCGTTGCCCACTGTTCATAATCAGAGATGGCCGAATCATTGCCAGCTAGAAGAAGTCGATAGGTCACCCGGCTGCCCAGACCAATCAGGCCGGTGGCTGGTAAATCATCCAGCGACATCATGACGCGTGGTGCGAAATTCATAAAACCAGCACCTCGATCAAGCTCGCGCTCCAAAATACCGCTAATCAGGAATGCCTTATCACCCAATAGCATCTGATCCCCGACATTTGCCTTTAGCGCACTGAGCATTGCGGGGTCCACCCAAACCGAACCTACTGGCGGAGTTGTACTGACTGATGAAGGTGATACCTGCAGAGTACCGCGCAAGGGGTAGGCAGAACTGACGACCTTTAGGGAGGCAAGCTTACTTTGCGCCCCTACCGTAGCCATACTCGGAAAGACAATCGTTTGAGCCGAGCTGAGCTGTCGCCCCTTGGCTTCCTGAATGAAGCGCTCAGGCAGGGGTTGATCAGAAACGAGTAATAGATCTGCAGCAAGCAGCTGGCGGGCATCGAACTGAAAGGCCCGCTGCATTCGGTCGGCCAAGAAACTAACGCTGGATAAAGCGGCTACAGAGAGCGTCAGCGCAACCAATAGCGCTACTAGCTCACTAGATCGCAGATCTCGCTGAATACCTCGAAGAAAGCTGGTTAACACTCCTTTAGACCGCCTGAATCTGGCCACCATCCACACGAATCACTGAGCCAGTAATGTAGGAGGCATTTTGACTAGCCAGAAAGGCTGCAGCATCTCCATACTCTTGCGGATCACCATAACGACCCATCGGAATCTGGTTTTGACTTGCTTTGACCACAGATTCATAGCTCACATTTTCACGTTGGGCGCGTGCTTCATCTAGTTGACGTAAACGATCGGTTGCCACACGACCTGGCATGATCACATTCACGGTAACTCCATCAGCTGCTACCTCTGCTGCCAAAGTTTTAGACCAAGCCAGTAACGCAGCACGCAAGGTATTGGAGATGGCAAGATTTTTAATGGGGGCAATAGCACCTGAAGTAGTGCTCGTAATAATGCGGCCCCATTTACGTTGACGCATTCCCGGTAGAACTCGATCAGTGATGCTGATAAGTGATAGGACCATATCGTTAAAACTCTTTTGCCACAAAGCGGGGTCTTGTCCAGTCGCCAGTGTCGGAGGAGGCCCACCAGTGTTATTGATCAAGATATCAATCGGGCCTAGTTCTTTTTCTACCTTACTCACCAAGCCATCGATCAAGGATGCATCAGAAAGATCCCAGCTCAAAGCCAATGCTTTTCCACCGGCAGCTTCAATCATTTCAACCGATTTTTTTAATCCCTCGGGGTTACGACCAGTCACCGCCACTTTGACGCCCTCACGCGCCAAAGAAACGGCCATCGCCTGACCTAAACCTCGGCTAGATGCCATCACTAATGCAACCTTACCTTTGAGTCCTAAATCCATGTCTTCTCCAATATTGTTTTATTTACTGTCATTCTAGAATGCCTACTGCCCTAAAGGTGGAGGCAGATTACCAGCGTACTTATAAAGTGCCACCTCATACTCTTTCAAAATTTGCGCCAAGGCTTCCTGCTGGCCCAGCACCAATGCCTGGGGGGTATTGTCTTTGAGTGCAACTCTCTTGGTATAGCGGTTTTTACCAATAACCGGGTTACGCTTTTGGGGGTCAGTTGCAGTAAGAAAAAATTCTATAGTGACAACCGCCTCTGGACGAACCCGGTAATCACCATAAAAATCTTCTATGGATGTCTGCAAGATGTAATACGGAAAGAAGCTATTGCCCTGACCTACGGTCATGGAGAAGATTTGGGCATTATTCAACCACTGTCGTGTCGCGTTACTGACCATCTCATTTGGTAAAGCAGAATACGTATTATAAAAATCCTTTTCATAGCGCTGATCACCCAAGCGATAAACCAAAGACTTACCGTCAAAAGGCGGTGTTGTAGATGATGAACCCATCTTGAGCCACAAATCACTGCGCGGCTTATAGGGAGCACCAGTACGCTCTGGCGCCACCATCCAACTACTGGTCTCTAGTGCCGGTATTTTAGGCAATGAGCAGGCGCTTAATGCGGCCGCTATGAATACAAAAGCGGCAAACTGAATCAAGCGAGAGTTTTTAGTCATCTGAATTTTCATTTTTGGACTCCATTCATTGGAGGCGTAATACGTGCAGGTGGCTCACCCCAAATCAGAGTAGCTGGAGATTGACTTGCGACACGGGTAAATTCATTCAACTGCTCGCTGGCCTGACGAAGATTCTCTAAGGTTACAGTGGTATCACCCTGCACACTAGTGACGGTTTGACGCAAAGAAACCATGGTCGCAACCAATTCACGCATCAGAATATTGAGTTGATCTTTATCGGTGACCTTAGCAATTCGATCCAATAAGACGTTAAGATCTTGAACTGTATTGATCAGACCCGCATTATTTTTGCCGTCACCAGCCATCAATTGATTTAGATTACCCAGCAAGGCATCAAACTTCTTCTGAGTCCCATCGATATCCATGCCATTCAGTGAGCTAATTAACTTCTGAACTCCAGAAATAATTTCATCCGCTTGGTTGGGCATTGAAGGGACCACTGCATATTCGGGCGTCCAAGGATAAGACAATTGGGAGTATTTAGAGGCGCCTGGATAAAAATCTAACTCAACGTAATTTACGCCAGTAATGCCCATCGAACGTATACGCGCACGCAAGTTATCTTTGATGAATGTTTCCAAGTGACTTTTTTCAAGAGCATCCCCATAGATTTGCATTCTCACAACGACATACTCTTGCTTTTGAACCATCGGAACTTCTTTTTCATACAAGTCACCCGATAACGCAATCAATGTCACCTGTCCAATCTTGACGCCTCGAAAGCGAACCGCTGCACCAGCATCTAGGCCTGTCACTGATTGCTTGACATAGGTTTCAACCATAAATGATTTTTTAAAAAATTGCCCTGAGCCAAAGATCAAGATGACGGTGAGTAATGCACCGATTGCCGCAAGAACAAAAATTCCTAAACGGAAATAATTAGGATTGGAGTTATTACTCATGCTGCGTCCTTGCTCATGATGCGATTAAAAAATTGATGTACTCGAGGGTCTTTGCTACTATCCCTTAATACATTAGGATCACCCTCGGCAATAATGCCTTTAGCATCCTTGTCCAACATGATTACCTTGTCAGCAATCGAATAAATGCTAGCTAATTCATGTGAAACAATCACAAAAGTAAATCCTAAGTTTTTTGAGAGATCTAAAATCGTGCTGTCAAGATCTGCCGACGTAATTGGATCAAGACCTGCCGAAGGCTCATCTAAAAATAATATTTTAGGATCTAAAGCCATCGCCCGTGCGATCGCAGCCCGCTTTTGCATGCCGCCGCTAATCTCGCTAGGCATATACGTTTCATACGGAAGTAAGCCTACCAAGTCCAGTTTGCATCGGGCCAATAAATTCATCTGATCTCTAGTCAGTTGGGTGTACTCCTCCATAAAGAGTGTCACGTTATCGAGCAGATTCATAGAACCAAATAAAGCGCCCTGCTGATACATGACTCCAAAGCTCGTCATGATTTTTTGGCGCTCAGCACCTTGGGCAGTAGTGATATTTTGACCCTCGATCAGCACATCACCAGCAAGTGGTTGATAGAGACCAAATAAGTTCTTTAAGAGGCTTGATTTACCGCAACCTGATCCACCCAAAATCACAAAAATCTCACCGTTCTTAACTGAGAAGTTCAGATTCTGTAACAGCACTTTTGAGCCATAGCCCACAGTGAGGTTTTGCACGTCAATCGATTTACCCAGTTCATCCATCAGAAACCGGTCCTGTAAGAGATATAGGCAAAGATACCGTCTACTAATACGATCATGACAATACTACTCACCACTGCTCTTGTTGCGGAGATTCCTACGGCCGCCGCACCGGTACCAGTTTGCATACCCCGTAAACAACCCATTGCAGAAATAACTACACCGAAGAGAGTGGCCTTAACAAGGCCAGAGAGTACATCCTCAACATCGACAGCAGCTAACATACCGTTGTAGAAATTAATAAAGGGAATGCCATAAATTTGCATTGTCAGCATCGAAGAAAAAATGCTGACGATATCGGCATACAAGGTCAATATTGGTGCTACCAATATTCCGGCCAGTACTCTTGGTACAACTAGAAATCGAATGGGGCTTAAGCCGCCAGTGACAAGTGCATCGACTTCACTATTCACGGTCATCGTACCAATCTCGGCTGCAAATGCTGCTGATGAGCGGCCGGCAAGCAAGATCGCAGTAATCAGCGGCCCCATCTCTCTGACGATGCCTAGCGCAGCGAGTGGCCCGACAAATGAGACGGCGCCAAATTGCTGCATACCAATCGCAGCCTGAAAAGATAAAATGACGCCAATCAAAAATGCCACTAGGCCAACAATCGGTAATGCGGAAATGCCTGCCTCTACAGCAGCGTTTACAAAATCACCCCAACGAACTTGCCTAACATTACGTATTGACCAAATTAAATCTGCTGACAGGTGACCAGTAAATGTCACTAGGCCACGGGCATCATCCATTAAATTCTGCGCAGCCATACCAACACTCACAACCAAACTTCTTTTTTGTTTTGCAGCGGGGACAGGAAACAAGTTATCAATAGGATCAAATTCACGTAAGAGGGGCTGATACTTCGGATCTAAACCTTGGATATCAAACTGTCCACCTGCTTTCTTCTGCGCTTCTTGCACATCAATCAAAAATGCAAATGCCGATCCATCTAAAGAGCTGACTTTTGATGCGTCAAAAATCAATGAGTGTGCCAGTGCATTTCCTTGCCCTAGCCACTGATCTTGCTTTTCCCGAACATCAGCCCACACTTTGGCCAATGAATACACATTGACAGCACCACTCAAGCTGACCTCAGCATGGGTCGTATCCACTTGCGACCAAACCGCCACTGGAGTCAGGAAATTTAAAGAATTAGGGCCTGAAATGCTCATAGGCAAACTATAAGGGATCTAAATGAAACCACTATGAAATGCCAAAAAAGAAAAAGGGCCCAGTCTTTCAACTAGGCCCTGTAAGGGTTGGTGCGGCTGGCAGGAATTGAACCCACGACCCCTTGGTTCGTAGCCAAGTACTCTATCCAGCTGAGCTACAGCCGCAACAGCCATAATTATGCCATGGAAGAGAAGAACTACATCACGCCCGCCGGTCACGAGCGCATTAAAAGTGAGCTTTTACAGCTCTTAAACCTGGATCGGCCAGAGGTTGTCAAGGTTGTCCACTGGGCCGCCTCTAATGGTGACCGCTCCGAGAATGGTGACTATATTTATGGAAAAAAGCGACTGCGTGAGATAGATCGCCGGATTCGCTTCCTCAATCAGCGTCTTGAATTTGCGGTAGTGGTAGATAACCAGGTCCGAAGATCAGGTGAAGCAGATGCCGATCAGGTCTTTTTTGGGGCTACCGTGACTTATGAGAACTTGGAAGGCGTCGATGCTGGCAAAAAGACAAGCATCACGATTGTTGGGGTCGACGAGGTTGATTTAGATCTGGGTCACGTTAGCTGGGTGTCACCCATTGCTAAAGCCTTAATCAAGTCACGCCTGGGTGATTGCGTCAAAATTCAGACACCAACTGGCCCAACTGAAATTGAAATCCTAGCTATTCAGTACCAGTAATTGGGATTGATGGGGCTTAGCTACCCCTCACACGGGTAACGCGCATCACGTCATGGTTCGCACGCAAACTACGCATCACTTTAGAGAGGTGCAGGCGACCTGATACTTGGATAGTGAAACGAATAGTGACGGCATCTTCTTTATAGCGATCATCCATGGATACGTTCATGATGTTGGAGTCTGCAGCAGTCACACTACTGGCCACTCTAGCTAATACACCTTTACCTTGGCGCGTATCAATCGCCAAGTCAACCTCAAACTCCCGATTGACCTCTTTACCCCACTCTACCTCGACCCACTTATCACTATCTTTAGAGAGCATTCTGAGGGCTACTTGGCAGTCATTGGTATGTACCTGCAAACCTTCGCCTTTGCCAAGATACCCAATAATGTTGTCACCTGGAATCGGGTGACAACAGGTTTGGAAATGAATTGAGTTGCCTTCTCGACCATCTACCAAGATGGCTTGGCGCTGGTGATGATGCGAGGCAATTTCTTGCTGGGGAGAGACCCAGTCTGCTGCGCCCAAGCGCATTTGGTCAGAGCCACCCTCATCATCAATCAAAATATTTAAGCGGATCGCTAACTCTTGAGAGGATCTACGGCCCAAGGCAATATTGACGCAGGCCTCTTCACGCGTTTTATCGCCAGTCCAATGCAATAACTTTTCCCAAAGTTCTGGGGATAGCAATCCTGCATCCACACCCTGCTGACGCAAAGCGCTAGCCAAGAGACGTTCGCCTAACTGCAAAGACTCGGCGTAATGCTTGGTCTTAAGTGAATGGCGTATCGAGGCGCGAGCCTTACCTGTCCTGACAAATGCTAGCCAACCTGGATTAGGCTGAGAATTAGCAGATGTCACCACCTCCACAATGTCGCTGTTCTTTAACTCGCTACGTAAGGGTAACTGCATGCCGTTGATCTTGACTGCTACGCAGGTATTACCTACATCACTATGGATGGAGTAAGCAAAATCAAGAGCAGTAGCGCCACGTGGCAAGGCCCTAATCTGCCCTTTAGGAGTAAAGACATAAACCGCATCTGGGAACAGATCGATTTTGACGTGCTCTAAGAATTCTTGAGAATCCCCACTACTATCCTGAATATCAATCAAGGATTGCAGCCATTGATGCGCACGGTTTTGCACCTCACTCATATCAGGACCGCCATCTTTATAGGCCCAGTGCGCAGCAACACCTGCTTCAGCAACCGCATGCATATCGCCAGTACGTATCTGAAACTCTACCGGCACCCCTGATGGCCCTAGTAGCGTTGTATGCAAAGACTGATATCCATTGAGTTTAGGAATGGCAATGTAATCCTTAAACTTTCCAGGCATCGGCTTATAGAGTGCGTGCAAAAGACCGAGCGCGCGATAGCACTCGTCAATTGAATGGACTGTCACTCTAAATGCATATACATCGAGTACCTGAGAAAAACTCAAATGCTTGTTACGCATTTTGTTGTAGATGCTAAAAAGGGTTTTTTCTCGGCCCTGCAGATCCACCTCGAGATTAGCTTTTGCAAATGCCAGCCGAGCATTCTGCAAAATCTTCTCTACCATCTCTTTACGATTACCACGCGCCCGCTTGACAGCGCCTTCAATCACCCTAAAGCGCATGGGCATGGAGTAGCGGAAACTCAAGTCCTGCAGGTCGCGATAAATAATATTCAGACCGAGACGGTGTGCAATCGGGGCATAAATCTCAATCGTTTCAGCAGCTACCCGGCGACGCTTTTCCATTGGGACGGCATCGAGCGTGCGCATATTGTGAGTGCGATCAGCAAGCTTCACTAAAATCACCCGAACATCGCGCGCCATTGCCATAAACATCTTGCGAAAGCTTTCGGCTTGCGCCTCGGCATGGCTTTGAAACTCCAACTTATCAAGCTTAGTTAAACCCTCTACGAGCTCAGCCACTTTGCTGCCAAACTTACCCACTAGGTCTGCTTGAGTACAACCCGTATCCTCAATCACATCATGCATTAAAGCTGCCATGATGGAAGATGCGTCTAAGCGCCAAGTAGCGCAAAGCTCAGCAACTGCTACCGGATGGGTAATATAAGGTTCACCACTATGGCGGTACTGCCCAAGATGAGCCGCATCAGCAAAATGAAAGGCTTGCTTGATGAGAGAAACTTCATCGGGCTTGAGATAGCCCAATTTAGAAATCAATCCATCAATCGAAACAACTTGGTGCTTTAGAGGTAGTGCAGGCGCCGATGTTGGGCCAAATAGATGTCGGCTCGACTGAGCCAACAAAGTTGCGATGATGGAAGACTTATCGCTATTAGCGACCTCTCTAGGCGAGATCTGACCTTTAAGTTCCGATGTGTTTGGGTCGCCTAAGGGGAGCTCCACAACGGAACCCCTGAATTACAAAGGTACTTTGGTCAACATGTCACGGTCGGTTACACCAGCAGCAACTTCACGCAACGCAACTACAGTTGCTTTATCTCTGGACTCAACACGTGGGGAGTGACCTTGAACTAATTGACGTGCGCGATAGGTCGCGGCCAATACCAGCTCAAAACGATTGGGGATAGTTTTTAGACAATCTTCTACAGTAATACGGGCCATGCTGGACTCACTTAAATTTAGCTTTAATACCTATAGGATAACTGATTAGACTCCGAGGCGCTTTAAAAGTGCAGGGTTACGAGCCATAATCGGCCCTGAGCGCAGGCGGCTGGCTGCGACCACCTGTCGCAAATCAATCAATGCCCGCTCAAAATCATCATTGATCACAATGAAATCGGCTTCGTGAGCATGCTGGAGCTCTAGATGGGCTGCAGCCAATCTTCTCTGAATGGTAGCCTCATCATCCTGACCCCGTTTACGCAAGCGCTCCTCAAGAGCCTCAAATGAAGGTGGAAAAATAAAGATCCACTGCACTTCGGGAATGATTTGACGAATCTGCTGTGCGCCCTGCCAGTCGATTTCTAACATCACATCGCGCCCGGTTTTCATCTGAGTCTCAATCCAAGCTTTGGATGTACCGTAAAAATTACCGTGTACTTCAGCGTGCTCTAAAAAAAGACCTTGGTCACGCTCCGCAATAAATTCTGCTCTCTTGATAAAGCGATAGTCCTTACCATCCACTTCACCCGGCCTGGGTGCGCGTGTTGTCGTTGAAAGTGAAAGCTTAAGGGCTGCGTCTTCTTGCAGCAAGGCATTCACCAAGGAAGATTTACCGGCTCCTGATGGAGCGACGATCATCAACATACTGCCTTGGTAGGCAGGAGATAAATTTGCTTTAGGTTTAGGGCTGGCCATGGTGATTAAGGTAAGTGATTGAGGTAAGCAATAGTTACTCTAAATTTTGCACTTGTTCACGCATCTGCTCAATCAACAGCTTGAGCTCTAAAGCAGCTTGCGTGCATTCCTCTGAAACCGATTTGGAGCTCAGGGTGTTGGCTTCACGGTTTAATTCCTGCATTAAGAAATCCAAACGTTTCCCTACTGGGCCCTTACCAGCTAAGGCAGTGTCAACTACTTGAAGATGGGTCTTAAGTCGGGCAAATTCTTCTGCCACATCAATACGTACGGCATAGAGCACAACCTCTTGACGAATACGTTCCATTAATTCAGTACCAGATCCACTGCTTCCCTTTCCTTGCTCTTGGGCAGCTAAGGCCTCAGATAGACGCTCGGTGAGTTTTTCTTGATACTGAGAAACGTAAAGGGGAACCTTTGGCTCTATCACCTTCACTATCTCCCGCATTTTGCTGGTGATATTGCTTAGCACTGTAACCAAGGCCTTACCTTCGGCTTGGCGACTATCCATTAGAGCGGCTAGGGCAGCGCGGCCCGCTTCAACGGTAGCAGCAATCCAGCCTTCTTCTTCACCTCTCGGCTCAGAAACAATCCCAGGCCAACGCAAAATATCGGCGATATGTAAAGCCTCTGCATTCGGGAAGGCTACTTGAGCGTGTTCTTGCAGTGTGTAAAGCGCATCTAGGCGGTCTTTGTTTAAGGCGCCCAAGGCATGGGGATTCGCCTTGGCGGCGCCAGCAGCACCGGCATTCACCCGCCATGCAGCACGAAACTCGACCTTGCCCCGAGAAAGACTTTGCGTAGCTAGCTCTCTTAAGGCAGGCTCAGCCCCGCGACACTCGTCCGGAAGACGAAAGCCCAAATCCAGAAAGCGGCTATTTACAGCCCGACATTCCACTTGCAGATCAGCCACTACGCCAGCTCCTAGGGAGACTTGGCGAGAAGCGCTGCCATAACCAGTCATGCTCGATATCATAGGGACATTGTAGATCTTTAGGACCACACCCCATGACTCAGCCCAACATCACCCGCCCCAGTGGCCGCGCCCCAGCCCAGTTACGCCCTGTGAGTATCAGCCGCGCTTTTACCAAGCATGCCGAAGGCTCAGTCCTGATTGCCTTTGGTGACACCAAAGTGCTCTGTACAGCCAGCGTGCTGGAAAAGGTGCCGCCCCATAAAAAAGGTTCTGGTGAAGGTTGGGTTACTGCCGAGTACGGTATGTTGCCCCGCTCTACTCATACGCGTAGTGACCGTGAAGCCGCTCGTGGCAAACAATCTGGTCGCACACAAGAGATTCAGCGTTTGATCGGCCGTGCGATGCGCAGTGTCTTTGATTTGAAAGTATTAGGTGAAAGAACAATCCATTTAGATTGCGATGTGCTGCAAGCCGACGGTGGAACACGAACTGCATCGATTACCGGTGCTTATGTTGCAGCTCGTGATGCGATCAACACCCTCCTTGAAAGTGGTGCTCTGAAAGCTGACCCCATCATCGATAGTGTTGCTGCGATTTCTGTTGGCATCTACCATGGAGTTCCCGTCCTGGATTTGGATTATCCAGAGGACTCCTCTTGCGATACCGATATGAATGTAGTCATGACTGGCAAAGGCGGCATGATTGAAGTGCAAGGTACTGCTGAGGGTCCTGCTTTCTCCCGCACCGAATTAAATGCTTTGTTAGATCTGGCCGAAGAAGGTATCCGTGATTTAACTCAGCTACAAAAAGAAGCCTTCAAATAAAAGCTTAAAGGTCGATGGTGCAAAAGCTCGTTCTCGCCTCTAACAATGCCGGTAAGGTCCTTGAATTTCAGGAACTACTGGCGCCCTTCCATTTTCAGGTCATTCCTCAAGGTGAATTGGGTATTCCGGCGGCAGAAGAACCGCACCAAACATTTATCGAGAATGCGCTTGCTAAGGCGCGCCATGCCAGCGCTGCGAGTGGCTTACCTGCACTCGCGGACGACTCCGGGATTTGTGCTCATGCACTAGATGGGGCACCTGGAGTGCATTCAGCACGTTATGCGGGGCTTGATGGTGATAATGCGGCCAATAATCAGAAGCTGGTTGCAGCATTACAGGGCAAATCTGATCGTGGAGCGCACTATGTTTGTGCTCTTGTGATGGTCAATAGCGCCAAGGATCCAGAGCCACTGATTGTGCAAGCCCGTTGGTATGGGCAGATCGTTGATGAGCCTCAGGGTGATCGTGGTTTTGGTTACGACCCGCACTTTTTTATACCAGAGCTGGGCAAGACCGTCGCTCAATTAGAGCCTGTTGAGAAAAACCAGATCAGCCATCGAGGCCAAGCCTTGCATGAACTCATTACCCAACTCCAAGTCCGTGCTCAATACGCTTAATACTGTTTTGGCTACGCAGCCAAAACTCACTGCCCTACCCCCGCTGTCTTTGTACATTCACTTTCCGTGGTGTGAAAAGAAATGTCCATACTGTGACTTCAACTCGCATCAAATTAAAGATGGCAAGCAAGGCTTTGATGAAGCGCGTTATATCAAGGCCCTCATTACTGATCTAGAGACTGAGCTCCCTCGCATCTGGGGTCGTCAAGTGCATAGCATCTTTATTGGCGGCGGCACGCCAAGCTTGTTATCTGCCAATGGCATGAATGAACTCCTTTCGGCCATTCGGGCACGGGTGAACCTAGAGCCTGATTGTGAGATCACGATGGAAGCCAATCCGGGCTCAGTGGAGACTGATAAGTTTGCTGGATTTGCTAAAGCAGGAATCAATCGCGTCTCTTTAGGGATTCAGAGTTTTCAAGATGCGCAACTCAAAGCTTTAGGGCGTATCCATAATGGTCAAGAAGCCAAGCGCGCAATTGCAATTGCTCTGCAACACTTTAAATCCGTTAATCTTGATCTCATGTTTGGCTTGCCCAATCAAACCTTAGAAGCCGCAAGATCCGATATTGAAACCGCCCTCTCGTTTAAGACTCCACATCTATCTTTTTATAACCTGACGCTAGAACCCAATACTTACTTCGCAAGCTTCCCCCCAAAACTTCCCAGCGAAGATGAGATTGATGCAATCTTTGAGCAGAACTTAAAACTGCTAGAGACAGCAGGCTATCGACGCTATGAAGTATCTGCTTACGCCAAAAAAGGTCACGAGTGTAAACACAATCTCAATTACTGGCGCTTTGGCGATTACATCGGGATTGGCGCAGGTGCGCATGGAAAGATTTCCTTCCCTGACAAAATTACGCGTCAGGTGCGAGAACGTCATCCAGAAACCTATATGCAAGCAATAGAGACTAAGGGCGATGCCTTGATCGAAGCGAGAGAGATTGCGGCTAAAGATCTCCCTTTTGAATTCATGCTCAATACCTTGCGCCTGACTGATGGCGTAGATACCGTTACATTTGGAGAGCGCACTGGCTTGCCACTCAATGTCGTGTCTAAAGGATTGGATGAGGCGAGCAAAAAAGGTTTATTAGATTCCAATCCCAACAAGCTCAAAGCAACCGAACAAGGATTGCGCTATCTCAATAACTTACAAGAACTGTTTTTGTAAAAACTAGATACTTGCCTGGGAATTTAAATTACTTTCCAGCCCAAGTGGGCGGCTTACCATCCAAGAATGCAGCAACGCCATTCTTAAAATCGTCACTGCCATAGCACTCTCGAATGAGATCATTGCAATCAGGTAAATTATTTTTAATGATTCTTGCGAGAGTTTGCTTGCTAGATTTTTGCGTGATAGGCGCCAAGCTCATTAGGCGCTCAGCCAGCTGATGTGACTCACTCTCCAGCGCTTGAGCAGGATACATGGCCAAGAGGTAGCCCTGTTTGAGTAGCTCAGGTGCCGTCACGAGCTCAGCTAGTAATAACATACGCTTGACGATATTGATACCCAGATGCGCAACGAGCCAAGCAACATTAGCAGCAGATAAACAATTACCCAGTGTTTTGGCAATAGGCACTCCGAAGCGCGCATCGGGTGTGGAGATTCTGAAATCGCAACAACTAGCAATTGCAAGACCTCCACCAACCGCCATGCCATCAATGACTGCAATCGTTGGAATAGGCAACATGGCTAAGGGTGCGAGGTAAGCATCAATACCCTCTTCGTACAAAATACCATCTTCACCAGAACTAAATCCAGAGAACTGGGCGATATCACTACCCGAGACAAAAGACTTACCGCCAGCACCCCTCAGAATAGCAACTCTCGCAGAAGAATTCTGAGTCAAATCCTCGCAAATCGATTTGAGGCTTTGGTACATTCCCACTGTCATTGCATTACGAGCAGCAACATGGTCAAAAGTAATATATGCAATGTTATTGCGAAGCTCTAAACGAACTTCGGCAATACGATCTGGGGTGGAGTTAATGGCTGTTGTCATGAAATAAAAAACCCTCCCTCCTTCAAGAGAGAGGGTTGATGAACACTATAGCCCAATTAGCTAAGCTAGTTTGATAAAAACAGGAAATGAATTATTCAGCCTTGATATTCAAGCTCTTTACCAAGCGCTGATACTTCACCAACTCAGCTGCCAGGAACAAATTAAAGGCTGCCGGTGTTGCTGGACCTTCTGGTTGCAAGCCTTGAGCATCCAATGTTTTCTTAATCTCTGGATCATTGGTAGCTGCTTTTACAGCCTGATCAATTCTATTCACAACTGCAGGATCCATACCTTTAGGTCCCATCACGGAATACCAGTTGGTCACATCAAAGCCAACAATACCTACCTCATTAAATGTAGGGACGTTCGGTAGTAATGCCAAGCGCTTCGGCGTGGAGATCGCCAAAGCCTTTAAGTTGCCTTGACGAATCTGTTGCAAGTTTGGCGGCAAAGTATCAAAGTTCATTGTGATTTGACCACCCAATAAATCCACAATCGCCTGACCGCTACCTTTGTAAGGAACGTGATTCATTTCTACGCCAGCAATCTTGGAGAATAAGGCGCCAGCTAAATGCTGAGTACTACCGATACCAGAAGAGCCATAAGTCATCTGACCTGGATTTTGCTTCGCCAAGGAAATCAATTGAGCTACCGAGTTTACTGGCAGGGAAGATTTAACTACCAACACATTTGGGACATAACCTAAATAAGTGATTGGTGTGAAGTCAGTCGCTGGGTTGTAAGGCACATTCTTAAGCACAAATGGAGAAATCGCATTCGAATTGGAATGCCCCATCAGCAAGGTGTAGCCATCCGGATTCGATTTGGCAACCAGGTCTGCGCCAATAGTTCCAGCTGCACCAGACTTATTTTCAATGATGATGCTTTGGCCTAAGATCTCACCCATCTTAGGAGCAATAGCACGAGCCACAATATCCGTGCCGCCACCAGGAGCAAAACCAACAATTAAGCGAATAGGTTTTGTTGGGAAGGCTTGCTGAGCATTAGCGGTTAATGAAAAAGCGCTGCAGATACCCAGCGCCAAGAAAGCGAATCTGCGCAAAATCTGTTTAGGGGCTTGATTGGTCATACGGTCTCCATTTTTTGTTTTATATTCAATGCTGTGAATGAACTTTGCAATATAAACATATAAAAACTATTGAGACAATGATGAAAACACCTATCAGCAAGCCTTTGCCCCTGGCAGGCGTTCGAGTTCTTGACGTAAGTCAAGTCATGGCCGGCCCCTACTGCTGCATGTTGCTTGCTGACTTGGGTGCTGATGTCATCAAAATTGAGCCGCCTGGTACTGGAGATCAAACTCGCGGGGCAATGGGATTCAAGATGAAAGGCTCAGATAGCATGGGCTTTTTGAATATGAATCGCAACAAGCGTAGCGTCACGCTCAACCTCAAAACAGAAGCCGGAAAAAAAGTATTTTTTGAGCTCGTGAAGACAGCCGATATCTTGGTCGAAAACTATCGTCCCGGCGTCATGAAAAAACTAGGCATCGACTACCCTTCCCTAAAAGATCTCAACCCCGGACTGGTCTATGCCAGCATCTCAGGATTTGGGCAAACAGGACCGTGGGCGGATCGCCCCGGCTTTGACCTCATGGCACAAGCTATGTCTGGTGTCATGAGCGTCACAGGTTATCCAGATGGTCCTCCTGTTAAAGCGGGCGTTCCGGTAGCGGATATTGGGTGCGCTCTTTTTGCAGTCTACGGAATTTTGTCGGCCTATATTGGCAAGACGAAATCAGGTGAAGGTCAATTTATTGATGCTTCCCTCTTTGATTCTGCTTTAGCCTTTTCGATCTGGGATACAGCGCAATATTGGGGCACTGGTGTTGAGCCTTACAAGTTGGGCACATCCAATCATATGAGCGCGCCCTATCAGGCCATGAAAGCCTCCGATGGTTATTTTGTAATGGGCGCCACCAATCAAAAGCTCTGGAAACTCCTCTGCGATAAGATTAATCGCCCAGAATTATTTGAAGATTCTCTCTTTAGAACCAATCCACTACGTCTTGCCAATCGCTTGATACTGGCTGCTGAGCTAGAGAAAACTTTTATCGCCAAAACTAGTGGGGAATGGGTGGATCTCCTATTGGCAGCAGGCATTCCGGCTGGACCAATCAATACCTACCCACAAGCATTTGATAGTGAGCATGGGCAGCATCGCCAGATGTGCATGGAGATTGACCACCCAATTGAAGGTAAAGTTCCCAATATTGGCTTTGCAGTCAAGATGATGGGCACTCCGCAACAGGTTTCTCGTCACCCTCCTTTACTCGGCGAGCACACCGATGAAGTGCTTAAGGAATTAGGTATTGCAGGGCAAGAACTCAAAGCACTAGAAGAAGGCGGCGCTTTCGCAGCCTGAGGTATTTACTGTTTCCAAGAAAAAGAAATGGGCTCCTTGGAGCCCATTTTTAACACTCACTGACTTCTTAACTACCCAACTTAAGCACCATCTGAATTGGCGATTGGGGGAGCCTCGAACGGATCTTTACTTGGTTTAGCGGGAGGTGCCTTTTTAGCTTTCGTGCCAGGCATCAACTCAAAATCTGGAGTAAATGTAGTCAGCGTGCTTCGCAGTTGCTCAAATGCCTTGCGATCACCTTCAAACTTGGCTTTGCCTTCAGCTTGGAGTTTTTCAAAGGTGGTTTGTCCGCCCATAACTTTTTCCAAGTCGCTACGATTGACGGTAATAGTCAGGTTCGGCTTTTTATCTTGATAACCCTTGATATTGCTCAGCGCAGAATTACTCATCTCCACGACAAACTTTTCACCGTTATCAGGAGTGCTAAGGTTAATGGTGAACTTCATGCCAGCAGCTTTTTTACTGTCCATGCTGATGGCTAAGGCATTTAACCAAAGCTCTGTAGTCATTGCCTTAATCATGTCAGGACCATTGGTCTTTGGCGATGCTCCAGAAGGCATGCCATGACGCAGCTCATAGGCAGCGCCTAAGAAACTATTGCGTACGCTTGGGCTTTCTTTTTGATAGCCAATTTGCTCAAAAATATCTGCCAATAAATCTTTAGCTGCCGTGTTGTTTGGTTCTGCATAAACTAATTTATTGACGATCTCCATTGCTTCACGGTACTTACCCTGTTTATAGAGTTGCTTGCCCTTAGCCATGATCTTGCCTGAACCACCCATCATCTCTACATAGAGTGGCGCAGAATCTTTAGGCGATAAAGGGATCAAGGTAGCAGGATTGGCATCCCAGTAGCCCAAGTAACGATTAATGACGGCGCGGCTATTGTGCTCCTCTGAGCCATGGTAACTGTGAGCAGCCCATTGAGACTTTAGGCTATCAGGTTGCTTATAGACGTTATGCACTTCATTGATGGTCACACCGTTATTTGCTAAGTGCAGAACCTCATTATTCAGATGTGCATAGCTATCACGCTGTGTGCGCATCACTTCTTGCACACGATCATTACCCCAACGTGGCCAAGAATGTGAAGCAAACATCACTTGTGCTTCATTGCCATAACGGTATAAAGCATTGTTAATATTTTTAGACCATGCCAAAGCATCACGTACTAATGCGCCACGTAAGGTATAGATGTTGTGAATGGTGCCCGTAATATTTTCAGCGGCCCAGAATGCTTTCATCTGCGGGAAATAGGTATTCATCTCGGCAGGTGCTTCGGTACCGGGGGTGTTTTGGAATTCCATCTCTACGCCATCCACCGTCATTTTTTCAAATGGCTCATTAATCAAAATTGTCGGCTCAATTAAACCCAGGTTACCTGCCGCAGTATTTTTACCAATCGATTGGTCAACGTGACCAAATGGACTACGTGGCAATAAAACGCCGTACTGGAAATACAAGCGGCGCGTCATGGCATTACCCGCATAGACGTTTTCTGCCACGGCGTGATCCATGAAACCGGCTGGAGCAATAATCTTCACTTTGCCACTCTTGACATCTGCTTCATCCACTACGCCGCGCACACCACCAAAGTGATCGGCATGAGAATGGGAGTAGACCACCGCTACTACAGGGCGCTTACCTAACTTCTCATTAACCAACTCTAAAGCTGCTCTAGCAGTTTCTTTTGAAGTTAAGGGATCAAAGACAATCCAGCCGGTATTTGTTTTGACAAAGCTGATATTTGATAAGTCAAAGCCGCGCACTTGATAAATCTTTCCCGGGACCACTTCATAGAGGCCGTAGCCCATATTGAGAATCGCTTGACGCTGTAATGATGGGTGAACGCTATCAAAGTCCTTGCCTTGTAAGAGGAAGTCATAACTACCCATATCCCAAGCAACGTTACCGGCATCTGCCATGATGGTTTTATAAGTAGGCGCCGCAATGAACCCCCTCTTAGATTCTTCAAAGTCACGTTTATCTTCAAACGGCAAGGTTTTACGCAAGCCATTTTGTAGCTCAACCGTAAATGTGGATGGTGCCTTACCCTTTGGGTCAAAGTGCTTGCCCTGCATTGCGCCAGGGTCAGCGACCACGCCACCGCCGCCTGCGGCAATGGCGGAATTACCGCAAATGAAAGCAATAGATAGGACAAGCAGGGAGATTTTGGTTTTCATGAAAGCCTTGAAGTAACACATATATATTGGCAAAAAAAGACATCTTATGAATGTAAAGACTGCTTCACCTATAGGCAATTAGCCATGGAGCTAATGCCTAATGCTGAATAGAGGGTAAGAAAACGATAAATTGAGCACCTCCGCCAGGAGCATCTTGATATCGGAGATAACCGCCATGACGAGACACAATGTGTTGGCAAAGCCATAAACCTAAGCCCATGCCAGAGCGCTTATTACTTCCAGAGAGTAATTCAAATAAGTGCATCTGGGCATCAATTGCAACGCCACCCCCATTGTCAGACACCTCGAGTTGAATCCCCTCGGACACATCATGGCTCTTAATCTGAAGCATTCGAGGAGATCGAGTGGATTCACCAAGAGCTTGGATTGCATTATTAATCAGGTTCAACAGTACTTGCTGAATTTCACCGCGATTGGCATTGATAAAAGACTTTGACTCTAGCCGAAGAGCCACTTGAAGATTCTTTGCCTGAATTTCAGGTTTAGCAATTTTGAGAACTGATTCAATCAACTCCACAATATCAATCCTCTCTACCCCAATCTTTCCATCTGAAAATATGGAGCGCAGAGATTGAATGATAGTGGTGGCCCGCTGGTTATCTACTAGCAACGCGTTCAGTATTTCTTGGTTTTGCTCAGTAGTTAAATGTCCCTCTGCTAACTTCTTCTGCAGAAACTGAATATTAAGCTGCGATGCTCCTAAAGGCTGGTTCAGCTCATGGGCTATAGAGGCTGATAACGCTCCTGTTGCCGCAGTTTTATTAGCCTTTAGCAAGGAGGCAATCAGACCCTCACGCTCTCTCAGTAATTTTTTAATCTCTAGGTTTTCAACCTCAGATTTAGTATTTGCTTGGGTTATCTTCTCAGACCAGTACGCGCCAATCGCAATATAAGATAAGGTATTCATCACAATCTGAAAGATGGTTAAAAATATCAACGCTTGCGGGAGTTGCTCAACTTCTCTAATAACAAGGCCCGAGGCTAACAAAATCGTTAAGCGCCCTAGCGCCAAAAATAGTTCAGCACCTGTAGCAAATTGGATATATAAAAGTTGCTTAGATGGATCAGTTTTTTTCTTTATATTGAGCTCAATAATTTGCCATGTAAAAAAGATGCTGATGATAGCGACAATGAAGGAAGTGCGCATTTCAAATGTGCCATGTTGACGCATGTATTCAAAAATGGGCACAAACAGAATGACCGAGCCTATAAAAAAATATTTAAGGCGTGGAATAATTGGGCCATTGAGAGATCTGCAAAAAAGAAATTGCAGTACTCCTGCGATATAAAAAAGGCTATTCGCAATTGTGAAATTAAACTCTGGATTTTTTGTCCCAGCGCTATTTGTGGCCACGCCAAAGCCAAATATGAAAAGGGCTAAAACACTAGTTCCGAGCGAAGATATCCAGTATGTACTGGGTTTAACACCGCGTTTCTCTAGAAAATAACGCAACATTCCAATCAATAAGCCCAACTGAATGGTGCCGAGCATAAAGAAATAAAGGGCTATCAGAAGCTTCATGGCATCTATCGTACAACGAGGGATAGATCTTGCGAACTACCTCTGGAATCAGGCAGCTTATTACTGCGTCAGGCTAGGCAAGCTACCGCTCAACGTTAAATAGAAAAAGTAAAGCGCACTGAGAAAAATCAGGCTGCCAATCAGGTATTGCGGATAACGAATCCCCTGCTCTGGCATACCCTGTTTTTTACCATTCACCATGGATCTCACTAGATTCTGTCTTTCGATCAAGCTCATGCCAATTGCCGCAATGATATGGATGATGACTATGCCAAGCACCACGTTTGCCACTACCTCATGAGCCTCTGATGCAATATCACCTAAAAACTCTTTAACCGATAGATAACCCGTGAAGCCAATGAATAGTATTAGTAACATCAGCGCAAACATCACCAAACCACCCGCTGGATTGTGACCCACATCGTGATGGAGATGGCCGCGTAACATGGACATAAAGTGTCCAATGACAGCTTTGGGACTTTTGAGAAATTGACTAAATCTGGCGTAACGAGTACCAATCAAGCCCCATACCAATCGGATCAGAACCAAAAGACATGCGGTATAGCCGAACGCATAGTGAATCAGGGCCCAGCGCTCACTCTCTGAGCTGAGCCAAGCACCGGCAAAACAAATGACTAACAGCCAATGAAACACTCTGACCGGTATATCCCAAACCATAATGGCTTGCCTGACCCTGCCCGTAGCACCAACTGCGTCATTTAGGGAATTGTTCATTTCGCAGGGATCTTGATATTTTTCTCGCTAAAGATGCCATTAGCAGCATCGCTATGACAAGCGCCACAATTAGCTGGGCTCTTAATACTTGCTCGCTTCCAAACCTCAGGTCTCACCTCATCATGCTTACGAATAAACCAAGATGTTTTGGTAATACGGTTTTCTGGAGCGGTCTCGCTGTACTTTTGTCTAGTGGTCGCATTCTTCACTAGCCAGTTAGTCAGCTCAGTCTGGGTCTTAGGATCCACACTAGCATCAGTACCGAAGTGCTTTGATAGACCAGACATGACATTCTTCCAACTCTGCTGACTTAAGAGTGCTGGCGGATAGGCCATATGACAACTTGCGCACTCAGCTTCATAAGAAGCTGGCGCGTCTGTAGGCATTGTCATTTTTCCTGCGAATGTAAATGGAGATGCCAATAGAAAAGTAGTGACAATAAATATAGTTTTTTTCATTTTGATGGGATTCATTTAACGGTCATAAGCCAAGAGAGGACATCTGCTTTTTCTTGCGCGCTGCAGTCCCTGCCAAGTACATCATTGCAATTACGCTTAAACCATTTCTCAGCTCTGGCCTCATCAGTAAAACGGGCTGGATTAGCGCTAGGCGCTAGTGGCTTAATTACCTTCCCAGTAACTATGTGTTTAGTGTCGTGATTCGGGGGATTTTCATGGCAGGATGCACAGCTCCATTCATTACCGTGCTTGGCATTGAAGAACTGCTCTCCGCGAACCGATGATGCCTTACCCGATTGAGACTCATAGGATTTTAGCAAGTCTTGTGGCGTTGCTGCACTGACTGTAAAAGCCAGGCACATTAGGATAATTCCCGACAATAAGCTCCAAAACATATGTATTCCTATAGATTGCACTATCTGAGTATGAACCCCTTAAAAAACGGGGAATTGCGATAGATCAACAAATAGTGGGGAATTAAGCCTTTTCTAGCTGAATTTGACCCAGAAATTCATTCTGATTAATAACATGAGTAATACAATCTCCATAATTGTTAAATCAACTACATTTATCAATTACCCCATTGCCGCCTATAGGCAATGTGATTCAATTTATTAAGGATTAATACTGTTATGAAAAAAATACTCATTGTTGTTCTTGCTGCTATCGCTGTCGGCGCCTACTTCGTACTCAATCAACCAAAAGCTCCTGTAGCTGCTGTAGCTGCTCAAGAAACTGCCCTCCTTTATGACGGAGAAGTTATCAACATTGATGCTGCAACCCGTACCGTTACCCTCAAAAATCAAGATGGTGAATCAACTATCGTTGCCGGTCCTGAAGTAAAGAACTTTGCTGAGATTAAAGTGGGTGATCGTTTCGACGTTGTTTACGAACTCGCTGTTGCTGTTGAATTGGTTAAGGTTAAAAACCCAGGCGTTACTGGCGAGCAAGTTACCACTACTACTGCTACTGCCCCACAAGGCGACAAGCCAGGCATGATCACTACGAATACCATTACAGCAACTGCCAACATTGAAGCGATTGATGCAGCTAAAAATATCGTTTCTTTAAAAGGTCCTCAGGGAAATGTCTTCAAAGTTAAGGTTCAAAATCCTGACTTAATGAAAGATATCGCTGTGAACGATCAAGTTAAAGTGGTTTACACGGAAGCGATCGCTGCAGTAGTCAGCGCACCAGCTGCTAAGAAGTAATGTAATAACTATCTTCTAGTAACTAGAAAGACAAAACCTCCGCTATGACCGCTAACGACCCATTGCTATCATTCGCAGCTAAAGAAAACCACCCAAAGGTGGTATTGATATGTTTTGAGGGCCTGGGGCAGAATCGAATCACCGACACAAGGATTTTAAATGGCATAAGCATAGCTATGTATGAATAAAATATTATTTGGGTCGAATTCTTAACTCATTTTCGTTAAAAACCGGCGGAGGCATACCTGCTGCAACTCTTGCGTTTACTCTTGCTTGCCACCTAAATACTGCCGGACAATTTAGAGTTTGACTAAATTCCAAAGAAATTGCAGGGCAAGATGACTGCCCATGATTAACCCATCCGGGCTGACAATCTATATATGAGTTAAAGAGAGTTTCGCAGGCTTGATATCCAGGTACTTCTGGTGGGGTCATAAAATAGCCAGGTTGTATTTGCGAATAAAAAGGTTGCGCTAAAGAAAGCACGGGGAAAAATATGCTGAAAGTAAGAATGCTTTAGTTTTCATATTAATCCTTGTATAGTAAACACATCTTTGTTGCACATAATCTTGAGTCTAAATATATCGGAATACTAAGGGACAATTTTTAAAGGCTGCACATAAACTCGGATGCTTTTTATTGCCGAGTTGTGCAAAATGTGCGCTCACTCTAGGGCCCTATTGTCAATTACAAATCTGTTGCTCCGCCTGTTCTATCTGTTGCCGTACAACAGGAGGCATTATGTATGATGGCGCACCATAGTTACCGCCATATGCCTCTGCGGGGATATTGGGTACGTCGTATTCTTGAGTACACTGAAGGTATCCATTACTAGTAGCTTGAATCATGGGGGGGGAAACACGTATTTGCGCACGGTAAAGATGTAAAACGATAAGGGGGGAGATCTTGGCTAATAGTAAGGTTTGGACAATCCGCCTCCAGTGTGGTGCCCGACCATCGTATATTGATGCAACCTTGAATATATGGGATAGGTTGGGCATTGGCTATTGTAATTAAACCCAGCAATAGTGTTGTTCCAATTAATTTCTTGCTCATAAAACTCCATTCTCTACAAAAGGACAATTCATGCTCATTCCAATCGATCTTAATTGGACTGACGCTAATCAGAACAATAGTTGGCAATGTCTTGCCTCATTTGGTTATAGGTAAAATCTTTACATTGAGAATACATAGGCAACGAAGGTGAGCCACAGTTTTCATATGCTTGCGGTGAAGCAATTGCTATTTCCATATTTTGGCAATACAGTACCTTAGGATTCCAAGGCTCTGATCCTGGCAGCCCCATACCTGAACGAATCATCCTGGTATAAAGGACTTGGCAAATACTGTCCCCACTACCAGGCTGAAATAATGCACAAAATCGAGGCAATAAACTAATTACGTACCCATTCAAGGCTGCACTAGTAAAGCCATTCTGAGCATTCGCATAAGGCGCACTTGAATTCTTTTGACCCTCCGTCACATCCTTGGCAATAGCTAAGTGATTTATGCTGCCAGAGATCGCTGCCAACGCTAGAGAAATGGTTAATTTTTTTAAGTGCATAGCAATAGATTTCACTTTATCTCAATCAATATTAAGTGAAGTTGTAATGCAATCTTAGTTAAACCCACCAGTGCAGGTAAGCACCCCACGGATATTTTCGACAAAATTACATAAATTCGCATTTTCTAAGGACGTACTAACATCAATACCCCTGTCATTCACACAAGTCGCCGTCATTAGGGTACCGTCTGGTCGGTAAACCAATCGCATCCCAAAACAACTCATAGGGTAATATCCAGGAGGCATTAGACTGCGTGATTGATTGTGATATTCAACAAAAGAGGGTTGCGCATAAGCTGAACTAATTACAGCCGTTAATATTGCTATAGAAATTATTTTCTCAATCGTATACATCCATTTCTCTTTATACATATCTGTGTTTTAAATATCCAATTACCGCAGCAATATTCCAGGTGAACTAGGAATACTTCCAGGTATCTTATTTAAGCTCAGTAATTGTGAAATGATCCGAATCACCATTGGTGAGTAGCCATTGTTTTCTGCTGGAACACTATAAATATCGCCATCTAAGTTCTTCACACTAGCAAAACTTTTAGTATTGCCCAGATTTTTATTGACCACCAGCAATGCATATTGGTTTTCTTGTCCGGCCTTTCTAGGACGAGTCGAATCTGATGGCGGCAAAGTCACTAAATAAGGTACAGCTTGATTTTGAGCTGCAACAACTTGCCCCAAGAATTCAAAAACGCTATGCGTTGAACGCATGGTAAGGATCAACTCGGCCTTAGAGCCTTTTTTATTGCTTGACTCTGCGCTTGCTCTACAAAAAATACCGGGACTAAATTCTTGTTTAACAAAGTTTGCAAACTTATTCTCATCTACGCAAACTTTATATTGAGTATGAGGGTAAGGTTGGCCATACATACTCCCGCCCCCAAAGCCACCCATGCCGCCATAGGGCGATCCCATGCCGCCATAGGGCGATCCCATGCCAGGAAAGGATGGGTTGTAGCCGCCACCGGGCATCGGATTATTTGGGGTGCGGCCACCTGGTAAGCTGCGGGCAGGAGGCATAGGTGGCTTAGTAGCCTCCTCTTGCACTTGATCCACAGTCAAACCATAACTGAGTAATTTATATAACTCAGCCTTAAATTCGGGGTACTCCGGGAGTAGTGGATTATTAATATACTTTACGGACTTACCATCTGGCTGCTTAATTTCAATTGCAGCAATGATTAAGCTAAACATGACTTCTCTGGGCAAGTTATCAGAGATAAAGAACTTGGCAGTCTCCACTGGAATCGGGGATAAGAAGCCTCTTAAAAAGGTGGCGTTATCTAAGGATGATTGAGAAAAATTAAAACTATTTCCGAAGGAAAGTGAGAGGCTGGGACTGATACTATTGATGCCTGTAACACCACCAGCAACACCGCCAATCAATCCATTTAAAGAAGCATTCAGACTTGGGCTAGTTGTAACATTTCCAGAGCCATTAATACTGGGAATATCTAAAAAGCTTAAGGGTCTCTCGCTTGATGCTCTAATAATGTTAATCAGAATGCTATTGAGCTGATACTGCTCTAAGATGCCAGCATAATTTGCTGACATTTCTGTAAAGTCAGGTGTTACTGGGGTAGTGCAACTGGTTAGTACGCCAATAGCAGAGAAGCCAAGCAAAAATTTTCTGAGTTTACGAGTATATTTATTCAGCATATTAAGATTAATTGATGGTCTTATTACCTACTATATAACAACTGTGCCAAAACAATTGCTAGGTCAAACCAGTAATAACGAAGGTAGTTCATGGCACAGCCCACATCTGGTAATTTTGATTGTAGTAAGGTGGAGGTAAACCTTTAGGGATGCATTGGGTGACTAAATCCTGAGAATTTGACTTACAAAAGGCTGTTGCACCTTGAGAAAAAACTAGACCTTGTCCATAGTTAATAACGCCACCTGAAACCGGATTTACGAAGCAGGTTGAACCATTCGCATATATGAATACATAATCGTTAGGGGTTAAAGGCGGACACACTCCGTCTGGGGTGGTTTCACCATCGATCAATTGCATTAATTGATTTTGGGTTAATTTACATGATCAAGACGAAAATTTCCATCACATTCAGTAGTCTGCTGGGCAAAAGAACTTGAGACACCAGATACAAAGTTAATCATCATAACAAAGAATTTTAATAGTAATTTAAATTTAGGCATTGTTAACTTTGTCTTCAGAAACTAAATGGAGACAACCTATCTGTTGCTGGGTGCAATTGGCTTTTGCTCTACTTGTGACTGCTGTCCTTCTTGCATTATTTGGGAGCCACCGCCTTCTGACTGGGTTGTGCAGCCCGAAGAAAACCATGTCGCATTAACCTCATTACAAAATTCGAATGTCCCACCTCCATTACCAAATGGGCTATTGCAATTCATATAATTTTGATAGGTAGATTTACATATTGGGCTAGCGTTAGGAGCGAGAACCTGGGGGCTATAAAACTGAGCAAAAGAACTTGAAACACTAGATACATAGATCATAAAAACAAATAAGCATTTAAGTAGAGATAGATATTGAGACATCTAAATTCCTTTAATTTTTTTGTGAATTGGGGAATAAGAAACTACCAGGAAATACATAAGGTGTATTGCGATCTGCCAACCAAATAATCATTTTACAAACGCAAAAGTAATTTAATATCACTCCAATACCAATGCCAATAAACCAATCCAAGGGTGTTGCCAAATGTTCGACTATCACCATATCAAAGAAAAAATACACGATGGGTACGAAGCATAACCAAGAAGTAATCAAACCTGGGTTATACAAAATCTTACCCTTGATATTAAAAATAAAGGTGTGAGCAACAATATTTCCAATGGATACCATCATGGTTGCAAATGCTAGCCAGATAGCTTGACGCCAAAATAAAGCCGCCAATACATAACTACCCCAGCCAAAAAAGACATTGACGATCATACCGCTGTTGGCATTTAACGGATACCGATCAGGAATATCACTGCTGAACAATGCCGTATTAAGCATTCCAGGGAAATATCCTGGGTAACGCCATTCCTCTATCTGGTGCAAAAATAATGAACCAAGGCTAAGCCATAACACTAAAGTCATGCCAGATGGTTGAATAGCATAGAGTGCGATAGCCAAAACAATTGCCAAAAAAATTGCTAGATCGAACCAGTGGTAGCGAAGAAAATTCAAGATTAATTACTTACTGCGGAAAGCAATTAACTGATGCTGCGAAATATGGATCATTTGGATAGCACATCATTTGCCCTCTAGCGAATCTAATGGCCTCGTCTTGATTGGGTGCCTCAATGCCAATGGTGAGGGTGTAGTTTGGCTCTAACGGCGGGCCGTCTGTCAATTTACATTCACAAATATACCTCTGAACTGGTATACAGCCATCAGGCTGCGTAGGAACACCAGACCCAGGGCAATACTGTGCATGAGCGGATTCAATACACAAGGCACTTACGATAATTATTATAGAAAGATATATTTTTTTCATTGTGCGCTTAACTATCCACAGATTTAATTACATACCATAGGTTTTACAAGCTTGGACTCTTTGCTTTATGTAATCGCATGAAGTTGGGTTGCAAGTTGTTTTCCCAGTCTCATATAAATTTACTAAAGTTTTACAGTTTGCAATTTCCTGAGGGCTTGGCAATGAGCTTGTCGATGGTTCCGAGGAGTAATAGTCCATCATGGACATGATTATCGAGAAGGCCATGCTCTTGCAATACTCTTGGGGTGTATAGGCACTAGACATATATTGCTTGTATTCACCTTGAACCATACAACGATTAAAGTAAACTTCATAAGCCTGTTCTTGCGCCTGTTGAGACATAAATGGCTGAGCATGAGCTAATTGAATACAGGATATGCTTAAGAAAATCAATGCAGCAAGGGAATGTTTTTTCATTTATATTGACCGCAAGAACTAGGTGGTGGAGCCATTCCTAATAATGCTGCCGCCTCTGCTACGAAATCGGATTCAAGAAGTTTAGAATGCACCAGGATTTCCTAGGGGGTTGTAATTACCTTGCAACAATGTGCAAGCCACTTCAAATATTTCTCTAGGAAGTCCATCTGAGACAAAATTATTAGTCCAGTATTCAATTGCTGCATTTTTACTAACAGCAGAAACGGTACCTCCACCAATAACTCCAGGCAGGTAACTCTCCCAAGGCCTCACTATAGTTGTGATGCAGCTATAAACTGACATGGGTTGTGAAAAAATTGAGGGCGAAATTAAGGTACACAACATCAAAACAAAGAATAATTTTTTTATTTAAAAACTTTCATACTGAATAACAGTGGTAGCGAAGATAGTTCACCAGCTTATTGATTGAAAGAAGGATTTTGAGTGCACCAATAAGTAAAAAAGGAAATTTGCGCCCCCCAAATTCGTACATTTTCAGCAGCAGTTTGCATAGGATTGTTCATAATTCTATTACGATTAAAAGCTAGGCAATTATTAATGGCTTGCTGTTCTGGAGTGATGGTTGGATTCTCCTCAGCTTGTTGACCCATTATATTGGTCATCCAAGGAGGAGGTTCAGGCTGAGCCAAAGTTAGTCTAGTGAATGATAAGCTCAAAAGAATTGCTGTCACAAGATAAAATTTTTTCATTGCCTTTAATTCACTCCTTAGTCGTTTCTAGTATCTGAGTATGCAAGCTACACAGGCTGCGCAGAAATTTGTAACGTTAACGCACCAAAAATGGCACTTCGTCACTAAAAACCAGTCGGCCCAGGACTAAACTGATTATTTGATGGGAAGTAGTTACCATCAACTACGCAAGCTACGTTAAATATTTCCCTAGGAAATCCTTGTGAGACAAAAATATTAGCCCAGTTTTCAATTGCTGCATTTTCACTCACAAAAATTCCACCGCCTCCCTCGTAAGGTCCAGGCTGGTAACCATTCCAAGGCCTCACTATGATCATGTTGCAGTTATAAAATGACGTGGGTTGTGCAAAAATTGAGGGCGAAATTGAGGTGTACAACATCAAAACAAAGAATAATTTTTTCATTTAAAGACTTTCACACAAAATAAAATAGATAATTATTTTTAATCTAGTGTATCTATATTTTATTTGTTGAACTAAATTTGAATCAAGCGGTCGGTTTTGAGAGAAAGTGACTATGGCAAGTAAGCAAAAAGTATCAAAACCCCTTAATAAATCCAATTCTCCCGTTGCCAGAACAGGTCAAGGCAGCACGCTTAAAAAGCGTCTTTTAAAGGCCAAAGAAGAAGACCTTATTAACGGCAGGGAAAAGATTTTGATGGCGGCTCGGGCCTGCTTTGCCCGGCAAGGCTTTGCTGGCACATCCATGAAAGATATTCAATTGGCCGCAAACTGTTCTCGTGGAAACTTGTATCACCACTTCAAAGCCAAAGAAGAAATTGTTCAAATCATTACTGCGCAGAACCTAGGTCGATTCTGTGATCGGATCGAGACTATTCTCAAAGAATCCGATGAACGTGACTTGAGCTTATTAGAGATCATTGAAGAGTTAGCTAGTTTTGCTGAAGAAATTACAAAAGGTCCTGGTAAGGGAATTGCGTTTCATGTCTGGTCTCTGTCGATGGTTGAGCCTGAAGTACGTAAAACCATGCTGATCTACTTTGAACGGATTCGTAGCGGCTTAGAGCAAAAAATTATTCTCTTAATGAAAAAAGGCAAGCTGCAAAAGAATAAAAATACTCAACAGTTATCCGTAGCTCTATTTGGACTAGTCATACCAGGCTTTACTGTACAAAGCGTATTCATGGATGAAAAGGCAATTGATTCTTTACAGTATGCCGAATCGCTCAATTTGCTATTAAAGAGAAGCCCATGAGGTTTCGACAGGCCGTTATTGGCCGATAGCGGACCCTCAGTGCCAAAAGAAAAGCCACCCCGTAGGATGGCTTTGGTAACGATTTTGGTAACAAGGCTGTTGTATTGCCACAAACCCTTGTAATACCTATTGACTTGGCGGAAGAGGTGAGATTCGAACTCACGGAGGACTTTCATCCTCGCCAGTTTTCAAGACTGGTGCATTCAACCGCTCTGCCACTCTTCCGTTGCGATTTAAGCCCTCGATTATAGAGAACTTTTGATTTGCGCCTCTAAATGCTGGGCAATTGCTAAACAAGAGGTGAGCCCTGGGGACTCAAAGCCATAGAGGTTAAATAAGCCGTTCAGTTGATGCTGTTGTGGTCCTTCAAAGTAAAAATCTCCTGCTGGGGCGTTTGGCGGGACGATTTTGGCTCTGACGCCCGAGTAATCCGCTTGTAAAGAGCCATCTTTTAGGCCGGGCCAATATTTTCTGACGGCTGCATAAAAGCTATCTCCCCGCCCTTGATCAACCGTGTAGTTAATCTGACTTTCTTCATCGATATGAAGCCATTCCACATCAGGGCCAAACTTGGCCTGCCCACCCATATCGAGAGTCAGATGAACGCCTAGTCCACCTGGCTCAGGGATGGGATAAATCAAATGACTAAATGGAGATTTACCAGATAAGGAGAAGTAATTACCTTTTGCGAAGTAGGCTTTGGGTATTCGGTCTTTCGAGAGTCCTTCAATTTTTTGGGCTAGCGCTGGCGCACTCAGTCCCGCACAATTAATCAGCAACTTCGTCTGAATGATCATGCCGTCAGCGCCACCAATCGTGAGCTCAAAGCCACCTTGGGCATCATTGCCAGTCGGCTTGGCACTAATCAAGGGGGATTGATAGGCAACCATACCGCCTGCATCCTCAAACCCACCAAGCAATGACAGCATTAATCCGTGACTATCTACTACGCCGGTTGAACTCGAGAGTACTGCTGCCTCACACTGCAACTGCGGTTCCAGCGCTTTCGCCTGCGCCCCTGAAATCATCTTGATATCAGGCACTTGGTTATTTTGAGCCTTATAAAGAATTGCCTGAAGGTCATCTAACTGACTAGCGTCTGCTGCAACGATTAATTTACCGTAGGCTTGCGTGCTTACTTGATGACTGCGGCAATATTCATACAAGAGACGATTACCTTCTACGCAGAGCTTAGCCTTGAGTGAATCTTTAGGGTAATAAATCCCCGCATGAATCACTTCACTATTGCGCGCACTACTGATGGTTCCAAAAGAATCTTCACGCTCGAGCAAAATCGTTTCTCGGCCTTGCAAAGCCATCTCGCGAGCAACTGCTAAACCAACGACTCCAGCGCCTACTACTACGCAATCAACCTGCTCCATCCGCTATTCCTGACTTGATTTCAGATATGTCTCAATTTTGTAATGACTTTTGCCTAAGATAAAGCACTTATATTGATCAAATCGTAACATTTTCAGCGTTTTAAGGGGATTTGGATGCCCTTATTGATAAAATCTAGCCATGTCTGTGCACGCCCAATTAGCCAATCAAAGTACTCACTCTGCCCTTGATGTGGTGCTCGATACCGCCTATCAAGGAATTGATGTTGCTAGCTGGGAAAAACTCTTTGCTTGCGCTCGCCAAAGTCATCTAGAGCAATTTATTGCAGATATGTTTGCGGGTAAGCACATCAACAATAGTGAAGATCGCCCCGCCCTTCACTCCGCGCTCCGTAACTTAAGCAAAACGCCAGTCATGATTGATGGCAAAGATGTCATGCCCGCTGTTTCTGAAGTTTGGCATCGCATCGACGCGCTGTGCAATAAATGGGTTGGCGTAACCGATGTCATTCATATTGGCATAGGCGGATCAGATTTTGGTCCTCGCTTAGCGATTGAAGCATTAGCGCATGTTCCCGGTATTGAAAGTCGCGGCATGCGGATGCATTTCTTGGCCAATATTGATACTGCTGAGTTAGCGCGCATCTTGGCACGTGCCCAAGCTCATAGTACTCGCGTGATTGTGGTCTCAAAGTCATTCACGACACTTGAAACTTCCATGAATGCCAAAGCCGTTGTTGCCTGGCTTAAAGACAGCGGTTGTTCTTCCAGCCAAATTACTAATTCTTTATATGCAGTCACTGCTAACCTCACTGCCGCTAAAGACTTTGGCGTAAACGAAGACAATATCTTTCCTTTCTGGGATTGGGTCGGTGGTCGCTACTCCGTATGGTCAGCTGTAGGTATGCCGATTGCCCTGCAATATGGCTTTGAAACATTCAAACAGTTTTTAGCTGGCGCTGAAGCCATGGACTTGCATTTTAAGAATGCACCCCTCGAAGAAAACCTGCCAGTCATCATGGCACTCGCTTTGCTACACCAGCAAGAGAAACACAACATTAAAGCTTATGCTGCCATTCCGTATGCGGATGCTTTAGATTGGTTTCCGAAGTGGTTGCAACAGCTTGATATGGAGAGTAATGGCAAGAGCGTAGATCGTGATGGTAAGCCAGTGAAGCATTCTTCGCCGGTGGTATTTGGTAGCGCTGGCAGTAATGCGCAGCACTCCTACTTTCAGCTCTTTCATCAGGGCACTGAAATCATTCCGATTGATTTCATTGCCGTGCGTGAACCGATGAGTGATCGGCCTGAGGCTATTGCGCATCATCGCATTCTACTTTCCAACTGCTTGGCACAAGCTCAGGCATTGGCAAATGGTAAGTCTGCTGCAAATCCAAATGACGTCTATCCAGGTAAGCGTCCTAGCAACCTCTTATTACTACCCAAGCTCAATGCATTTTATCTAGGTGCCCTGCTTGCTCTCTATGAAAACCGTACTGCGACATTAGGTGCCTTGTGGAATATCAATAGCTTTGACCAGCCGGGTGTGGAGTACGGCAAAGTATTAGCAAGGCCGATTGAGAAGGCACTCGCAAGTCATCAGAATGGTATTGCTGCCAGTGCAGATATTGATGCCGTTACTGCTGCCCGCATTAATCTATTAAATTCAAATAACTAGTTATCGCCCAAGCAAGGCCTGGGTATCTTTACTGAAAGATCTGCAATGCAATTGTCTCCGTCTATTTTTAAAGCTTATGACATCCGCGGAATTATTGATGAGACTTTAGATCCTTCTATCGCCAAACTGATTGGCCAAGCCTTTGGTACTGAAATGCGTGAGCTTGGTGAGACAGATATTGTCATTGGTCGCGATGGCCGCCTATCTGGCCCTAGTTTGATTGAAGCGTTAACAGAAGGCCTACTCTCCACCGGTATTAATGTGATCGATTTAGGTATGGTGGCTACTCCAATGGTGTACTTTGCTGCTAATCACACCATCAATGGCAAAACACCGAAATCCGGAATCATGATTACTGGCAGCCATAATCCCCCGAACTACAACGGTTTCAAAATGGTCTTGGGTACAGCGGCTATTTATGGTGAAAAGATTCAGGACTTACGTAAACGCATTGAAGCTAAGAAATTTGTCAATGGTCAAGGCAATCGAAGTGCCTTTGATATTTTCCCGATGTATCTCAACTATATCGTCGGCGATGTGAAGCTAGCTCGCCCCATGAAGATTGCAGTGGATTGTGGCAATGGTGTTGGTGGCGCTTTTGCTGGCAAGCTTTTCAGAGCTTTAGGTTGCGAAGTTCAAGAGTTGTTCTGCGAAGTCGATGGGCATTTTCCCAATCACCATCCAGACCCCGCTCATATTGAAAATCTGCAAGACCTCATCAAGAATCTCCAGACTACCGATAATGAATTGGGTCTCGCCTTCGATGGTGATGCCGATCGTTTGGGTGTGGTCACTAAAGATGGTCAGGTGATTTTTCCCGATCGCCAAATGATGCTGTTTGCTAAAGATGTGCTCTCCCGCAATCCTGGTGGTCAAATTATTTACGATGTGAAGTGCACTCGCAATTTAGCCTCCTACGTTAAAGAGCATGGTGGCGAACCCATCATGTGGAAAACTGGCCACTCTTTGGTCAAAGCTAAGCTCAAAGAAACTGGTGCTCCACTAGCTGGTGAGATGAGCGGTCACATCTTCTTTAAGGATCGTTGGTTTGGTTTTGATGATGGGCTTTATACAGGCGCTCGCTTACTAGAAATTCTGAGTAAAGAGAAGAATCCTAGCGACACCCTCAATAACTTACCCAATGCCATCTGCACACCAGAATTGCAACTCGCTTGCGCTGAAGGTGAGCCATTCGCATTGCTTGAAACCATTAAAGCCAATGCGAAGTTCCCAAGCTCAGAATCCATCAACACGATTGATGGCGTCCGCGTGGAATACGCCGATGGCTTTGGTCTGGCCCGACCATCCAATACAACACCAGTTGTGGTGATGCGCTTCGAGGCTGATAGTGAAGAGGCTATCAAGCGCATACAGGCGGAGTTTAAGTCAGTGCTGTTGGCTGTAAAGCCAGAAGCAAAGCTACCGTTTTAAGTAATTGAGGTCGGCTGTCACCAGCTAGCGTAATAGAGATAAAATTACTCATGATTTCCACTGTTAGCACCCCTATAGCCTACGATTACCCTCAGCAGAATGCTGCCGGAGCTACCTGCACCGCTCAAGCTTGGGCCAAAACACCTCCCCAACTTCATGGCACTGAGAAAGCCGCTGTTATTGCTCGCATTAAGCAACTACTGATAGAGAAAGATACTGCTTTAGTTGCCCATTACTACGTTGATGGTGATATTCAGGATTTGGCGATGGAGACTGGTGGCTACGTAGCCGACTCTCTGGAGATGGCCCGCTTTGGTAAAAATCACTCTGCCAAAAATTTGATTGTGGCTGGCGTGCGCTTTATGGGTGAATCTGCCAAAATTTTGAGCCCAGAAAAGCGCGTCTTCATGCCAGACCTAGAAGCAAGTTGCTCTCTAGACTTGGGCTGTGATGCTGCTGATTTTGCTGCGTTTAGAGCCCTTCATCCGGATCGCACTGTGGTTGTCTATGCCAATACGAGTGCTGCCGTTAAAGCACAAGCTGATTGGATGGTAACGAGCTCTTGCGCTTTAGCCATTGTTCATCAACTCAAAGTTGAGGGCAAAAAAATCTTGTGGGCACCTGATCGTCATTTAGGTCGCTATATTCAGGAGCAGACTGGCGCTGATATGTTGTTATGGAATGGTGCGTGCATTGTTCATGATGAATTTAAAGCAGTTGAGTTAGAAATGCTAATGGCATCACATCCCAATGCCATGGTTCTAGTTCACCCCGAGTCTCCACAAGCAGTTGTAGATTTAGCAGATGTCGTTGGCTCCACATCTGCCATGATTAAAGCCGTGGTTGAAGGTTCCGCTACTGAATATATTGTGGCTACTGATAATGGTATCTTGCATCGTATGCGCCAATTGGCTCCCAATAAAGTGTTGATCGAGGCCCCTACTGCCGGTGATAGCGCTACCTGTAAGAGTTGCGCTCATTGCCCTTGGATGGCCATGAATGGCTTGCAAGGTATTCTGAATTGCCTTGAGAACGCCTCTGGTGAAATTTTTATCAAAGAAGATATTCGAGTGAAAGCATTGGGCTGTATCGAGCGAATGTTAGATTTCACACAAAATCATCCCGATCTTCTGGCCAAGGCTCAACATGGCTTTGTGAAAAATATTGGCGTCGCTTAATTCAAATTTTTGACTGCATACCTATGTTTGATTACAACGAAACCTTGGAGCAGGCACGCCAACGCAATATCGCTGATGCGCTAATGGAGGATATTGGCAAGTGCGATTGGACTGCGCAACTAGTTCCCAGCAAACCCGTACATGCACAACTGATTGTTCGTCAAGAAGCTGTTCTGTGTGGGGTAGATTGGTTTGAAGGCACCCTCAAGAAGTTAGATCCTGCAGCAAAGGTGACTTGGTGCTACCTAGAGGGTGACTTGATGAAGTCCGATACCAAAGTTTGCGATATTGAAGCAAACTCTCGTGCCCTACTCTCTGCTGAGCGTCCCTGTATTAACTTCTTACAAACACTATCGTGGACAGCTAGCATTGCTCGTCAACACGTTGATGCCATCGCAGGCGTCAGCCCAAATCCAAAGGGTTGTGCTGTACTCGATACACGCAAAACCATTCCAGGCTTACGTCAGGCGCAGAAATATGCAGTACGTATTGGCGGTGGTCAAAACCAACGTCTTGCACTTTGGCATGGCATCTTAATTAAAGAGAATCATATTGCTGCTGCAGGAGGTGTTGCTGCTGCAGTGAAAGCTGCACAGGCTTTAAATTCTGGGGTGGATATTCAGGTTGAAGTGGAGAACTTTACTGAATTAAAAGAGGCTTTGGATGCTGGTGCAAAAAGCATCTTGATTGATAACTTCACCACCGAGCAAATGAAAGAAGCGGTCGTCTTTACCAATGGTCGCGCCTTATTGGAGGCCTCTGGTGGTATCGATTTAGATCAGATGCGTGCCATTGCTGCTACAGGTGTTGATCGCATCTCCCTTGGCAAGCTGACTAAAGATATTAGGGCAGTGGATTTCTCTATGAGAATCTTGTAAGCAACCTACTAAGCAATGTCAGCCTACTGCTGACACTATTACAAAACCCCTCCGATATTCGGCGGGGTTTTTCTTTTCTAGACTGAGCACATACATTTACAGGCATTTCAGTTTTTAGAGCCTTAATTTATGTATTGACATTAATTATTTTTGTATATACATTAATAGGGTGACTTCGTGATTGAATTTGACGATGCAAAGCGACAGATAACCTTATTTACGCGCGGTCTTGATATGGCTAAGGCAAACGAAGTATTTGATAAATCTCACTTGGATCAAATCGATGTCAGAAAAGATTATGGTGAAGCAAGGATTAGAACTTTTGGCTATTTAGACAAACAACCAGTATTTGTTGTTTGGACTTATAGGGGCAACATCAAAAGAATCATCAGTATGAGGAAAGCAAATGAACGTGAAATTAAAAAATATGAAGGAAGATTGGGTTGATCCAGATGATGCACCAGAAGCAGATGAGCAGTGGTTTCGAGATGCCCACGTCTATGTTGGCGACACCCTGATTAAGAGAGGTGTTGGTAGACCACCCATACAAAATACTAAAGAGATGCTCAGTCTCAGAATGGACTTTGATGTTCTTGAAAAACTGCGGGCGAGTGGTAAAGGCTGGCAAACCCGACTCCACAATTACATTAAAGAGGCCGTTTTAAAAGGCGACCTTTAATTAGGTCTCAGGATTTTCTGAGGTACCTTCTGCCTGAGGCGTCAAAATAGTTGGATAAGAAACTGCCCAAGTGCCTGGGTAATCGCGGCTGTAATGTAGCCCCCTACTCTCTCGGCGCATGAGCGCTGATCTCACAATCAACTCTGCACACTCAAGTAAGTTACGTAGCTCAATCAGATCTCGCGTCACTTTAAAGTTTGCGTAATACTCTTGCACTTCATATCTGAGGAGTTTGATGCGATGTAATGCACGCTCTAGTCTTCGATTCGTTCTCACAATACCGACGTAATTCCACATCAATGAGCGTAACTCATCCCAATTATGCGCAATCACCACTTGTTCATCTGCATCCTCAACCTGACTCTCGTCCCATAAAGGTAAATTAGGCATCGCTGGTGTTTTCATAGCAGAGATATCTGCAGCAGCTGACTTGCCAATAACGATGCACTCCAATAATGAATTGCTTGCCAAGCGATTGGCGCCATGCAAGCCTGTATAAGTAGCTTCGCCTACCGCATATAGACCAGGTAAATCAGTACGCCCTTTAAGATCAGTAACAACACCGCCGCAGGTATAGTGCGCTGCTGGTACAACAGGTATTGGCTCTTTAGTAATATCCAATCCCAAACTCATACAGCGCGCATAGATCATTGGGAAGTGCTCTTGAATAAAAGCTTCACCTAAATGAGTGGCATCGAGATGTACGTAATCGAGACCATGCTTTTTCATCTCAAAGTCGATTGCTCTGGCCACAATATCACGCGGCGCTAGCTCATGACGCTCGTCATGCTCGGGCATAAAGCGAGTGCCATTGGGCAATTTGAGTAAACCACCTTCACCGCGCATCGCCTCAGTAATTAAAAAGGTTCTATCACTGGGGTGATACAGACACGTTGGGTGAAACTGAATAAATTCCATATTACCGACGCGGCAGCCTGCACGCCAGGCCATAGCGATACCATCGCCTGTCGCGGTATCCGGATTACTGGTGTACTTGTAAACCTTACCAACACCACCCGTAGCCAATACAACTGACTTAGCTTCAATTGTTTCGACGCGATTATTGTTAATATCCAGGGCATATACGCCATAGCAGCGATTCGGCTTAGTCCGTTGCGTCTTCGCATCTAGGTGACGATTGGTAATGAGATCTAAAGCAATCCAGTGCTCTAGTAATTGAATATTTTTATGCGCTCGCGCTTTATCTAACAACACCTCATGAATAGCCTTACCAGTAGCATCCGCAACGTGTGCAATCCGACGCTGACTGTGACCACCTTCACGAGTCAGATGCAAACCCATGGGACCAGTCTCATCGGCGGTAAACGGAACGCCCTGATCAACAAGCCAACGAATGGCTTCAGCGCTTTCTTCGGCGATGTATTGAGCAGCAGACTCCACCACGAGTCCTGCACCAGCATCTAAAGTATCAGCAACATGAGAATCAACGCTGTCATGTACTTTATCAACCACTCCAACGATGCCACCTTGAGCCCAAGCGGTTGCAGCCTCACCCAGACCGCGCTTGGCCATCACAATGACCGGTTGCGTCTCTGCCATATGAAGAGCTACGGTCAGACCTGCTAAACCTGCTCCAATAATTAGGACAGGTAATTCTGCTTTGGAGTCGGTTGGCGGGGTTTGGGGTTTTGAACTAGCCATGTGGATTCAATTCTAAAGGGCAATGCAATATTGCGTTGATTATCTCTTGATGTCTCGATAGAAGTTTTCATGTGAGCCGATCGCCTCGAGATAGATCAAGCACAGGCCGTCATCAATTGAATAACCAAGCAAGTAGAGTTGATCCTTGCTTTTGAACTTATAGACCAACAATGCTGCTAAATCACCCTTCTTTCTTTCGCCAATTGAAGGTTTATTTGAAATAATTCCTACAGCGTCGTCCACATCCTTGGCGGTATTGTCATTTAGCTTTTTATATTGTCTGGCAAATCGGCGCGTTTGAATAACAGAATGCGCCATCAAACCTTCTTAGAGCGAGGAATGAATGGAGTGGCATCTGCCCTAGGCTCTGCTAATGATGCCAAAGAGGCAGTAATAAATGAAATTGGGAGGTCGGGATTATCAATTGCAGCTCTGCCTACCGTAGCCCAAAACTCAAGCTGGCCGGCAATAGTCCGATGCTCAGACTTGGCCTCTGATTTCGCTGCTTCATATAGATTTTCATCAATTCTGACTGGCATGCCCATCAAAAATCTCCCGTTTGAATCATTTTACTACAAAAGTAGCAAGATAGAAAAGGGGTTATTTCATAAGAAAAAACCGCCCGAAGGCGGCCTTTTCTCAAGTAGACCCATAATCAGTGAATCGGCTCCACTTTCTGCCGTTGGGGATCATTGGTGCCATAGCCCATTACTGGGGCGGCTTGACCACCTTTAGCAAGTTTGACCGCGCAGTACTTAAACTCAGGAATCTTGCCAAATGGATCTAAGGCTGAGTTGGTGATGAGATTGGCTGCAGCCTCATAGTATGCAAACGGAATAAAGATCACGCCACGGGGAGTGCCATCATCTCTACGAACGTGAATAGCGACTTCCCCACGACGAGACTGAACCGTAATGACATCACCAGCAGATACACCTAACTGGGTCATATCTTCACCGTGCATTGACACGGTAGCCATTGGCTCAATCGCATCTAAGACAGTTGCACGGCGCGTCATGCTACCGGTATGCCAATGCTCTAACTGACGACCTGTAATCAATACAAATGGATACTCCGCATCTGGACGCTCATTCGCAGGAATGATATCGGCTGGTACTAACTTGACTCTGCCATCTTTAGTATCAAACTTGTCATCAAACACAATGGGGCGACCTGGATCTTCAGCGGATAAACAGGGATAAGTCACGCTAGACTCTTTTTCTAAACGCTCCCAAGTAATACCGTTAATGGCTGCATGCATTGCTTGACGCATCTCGTCATACACTTCTGCAACACCGTCGTCAGCACCTTGGTAGTTCCAGTTCAGACCCATGCGTTTAGCAATTTGCTGAATGATCCATAAATCAGGCTTGGCATCCCCCGGAGGGTTAATGGCTTTCTTGCCCATCTGAACCATACGATCGGTATTGCTAGCAGTACCGACTTTCTCAGGCCATGCACTTGCTGGCAATACCACATCAGCTAGGAGCGCAGTCTCGGTCATAAAAATATCTTGCACAACCAAGAGATCTAATGAAGCTAAAGCATGACGAGCATGATTTAAGTCAGGATCGCTCATCGCAGGATTTTCGCCCTCAACATACATGCCACGAATCTTGTCTGGATCACTATCGGGTGCAGTGATCTTGTGCATGATCTCTACTACGGTGTAACCGGGCTTTTTATCCAATGGGGTGTCCCAGAATTTTTCGAACCAGGCATGCGCTTCCGGATTGTCTACGCGTTGGTAGTTCGGGAACATCATCGGGATTAATCCGGCATCACTTGCGCCCTGCACGTTATTTTGTCCGCGTAGTGGATGCAAGCCAGAACCAGGCTTACCAATTTGACCAGTGATGCTAACCAAAGCAATTAAGCAACGGGCGTTATCAGTGCCATGAACGTGCTGACTAATACCCATTCCCCACAAAATCATGGCAGATTTAGTAGTAGCAAATTCCCTAGCTACTTCACGCAAGGTTTCCGCTGGAATACCGCAGATTGGTGCCATTGCTTCTGGGCTATAGCCCTTAATATTTTCTTTGAGTGCCTCAAAATTATTAGAGCGGTTCTCAATAAAGTCTTGATCAACTAAGCCTTCTTCAATGACTGTGAAGATCATGGCATTAAGCATCGCCACATCAGTATCTGGCTTGAACTGCATCGTACGCCAGGCATGCTTACTGATTTCAGTTGCGCGTGGATCACACAAGACAATTTTGGCGCCTCGTTTAGCGGCATTCTTAAACCAGGTAGCGGCAACGGGATGGTTTGCTGTTGGATTTGAACCGATCAAGAAAATAAGACTTGAGTGCTCAACATCGTTGACTTGGTTACTAACGGCACCCGAACCAACGCCCTCGAGCAATGCAGCTACAGAAGATGCATGGCAAAGGCGCGTGCAATGGTCAACGTTATTACTACCAAAACCGGTGCGTACCAGTTTTTGGAATAAGTAAGCTTCTTCGTTGCTGCCTTTTGCAGAGCCAAAGCCTGCAAGTACCTTGTTACCGTATTGATCTTTTAGCTTTTTGAGGCCACCACCAGCAAGCTCCAAAGCCTCTTCCCAAGTAGCTTCACGGAAGATGTCGGACCAATCTTGCTTACCTTCTAATAAAGCTTCATCTTTAGCAACGCCTGCTTTACGAATTAACGGCTTGGTTAAGCGCTGTGGATTATGGATGTAATCCATACCAAAGCGACCCTTCACACAAAGACGATTGTGATTAGCCGGACCATCGCGACCCTCTACGCTAACAATCTTTTCATCTTTTACGTTGTAAGTAATTTGGCAGCCTACACCGCAGAAAGGACAAACTGAATCCACCTTACGGTCAACCGTTTGCGAGCCAATTAAACCCTTAGGCATTAATGCGCCTGTTGGGCAAGCTTGTACGCACTCACCACAAGCAACGCAAGTGCTATCACCCATGGGGTCATTTAGATCGAACACGATCTCGCTATGAGAACCGCGCATTGCATAGCCGATTACATCATTGACCTGCTCTTCGCGACAAGCGCGCACACAACGATTGCATTGAATGCAGGCATCTAGATTTACTGCCATAGCTGGGTGAGATACATCATGACTCACTTTTTCACGACGTAATGCTTTGAGCTCTGGGCGAACCGTGACATCTAAGCGTGCAGCCCAAGTACTCAATTCACCATGTTGATTTTTTTGCTCTTCTTCTTTGCTATCACCAACCCACTTAAATCCTTCGTCGGGCATGTCGGATAACAACATTTCTAGGACGAGTTTTTGACTCTTCAGTGCGCGTTCGCTATTAGCCTTCACTTCCATACCAGGCGTAGCACTTCTGCAGCAACTTGGCGCCAAAGTACGCTCACCATTGATCTCCACTACGCACGCGCGGCAATTACCATCAGCGCGATAGCCATCTTTAAAACACAAATGAGGAATATCGATCCCGTGGCGCTTAGCGGCCTTGAGGATAGTCTCACCTTCGTAAGAAACGATGGTTTTGCCGTCAAGCTTGAACTCAACGGTTTGCAATTCAAGTTCTTTAGGATTTACTGGTGCGTTCATATTTGTCTCGTTTTTCCCTTAGTTTTTTTGATTGCTGATTAAGCAACTTCTTCTGGGAAATATTTTGCAATACAGCGAATTGGATTGGGTGCAGCTTGACCTAGGCCGCAGATAGAAGCATCAACCATCACAGTTGCTAAGTCTTCTAAAGTATCTTGATCCCAAGATGGTGACTGCATTAACTTGGCAGCTTTGCTGGTGCCTACACGACATGGCGTACATTGACCGCAGCTCTCATGTTCAAAGAAGTGCATTACGTTGAGCGCCATATCGCGCGCCTTGTCATTATCGCCAAACACCATCACTGCAGCCGAACCAATGAAACAACCGTAAGGCTGCAAGGTATCAAAGTCCAGTGGAATGTCATTCATGGTTGCTGGCAAGATGCCACCAGATGCGCCACCCGGTAGATAACCGTAGAACTTATGGCCATCTTGCATGCCGCCACAATATTCATCAATCAACTCCTGAATCGTAATACCGGCTGGAGCCAGTTTCACACCTGGGTTTTTAACTCGGCCACTAACGCTATAGCTGCGCAAGCCTTTGCGATCATGACGACCGAAAGAGCTAAACCACTCAGGGCCACGCTGAACAATATCGCGCACCCAGTAGAGAGTTTCAAAGTTGTGCTCTAGTGTTGGACGACCAAACAATCCAACTTGAGCTATGTAAGGTGGACGCATACGAGGTTCGCCCCGTTTACCTTCGATACTTTCAATCATGGCGGATTCTTCACCGCAGATATACGCGCCCGCGCCACGTCGCAACTCAATCAATGGCAATTTAAATGGCGGATTTGCTATGAGCTTTGCTAGCTCCAATTCGAGTAATTCACGGCAACCATGATACTCATCGCGCAAATAAATATAGCAAGCATCTATACCGACTACATTAGCGGCAATTAACAAGCCCTCTAAAAAACGATGTGGGTCACGTTCCAAATAGGTGCGGTCCTTAAATGTACCTGGCTCGCCTTCATCAATGTTTACTGCCATCAACTTTGGAGCAACTTGATCTCTCACAATGCGCCACTTACGTCCTGCCGGGAAGCCCGCACCACCTAGGCCGCGAAGTCCCGAGCTTTCCATAATCTCGACGATGCTCTCGCTGTCTTTTTTACCTTCAACAATTTCTTTTGCTAAAGCGTAACCACCCTGCGCGCAATAGGACTCGTAGCCTACATAGTCTGGTGAAACTGATTGATTGTCACCCTGTGGGGATACACCCTTTTCAGCTAAAGCTGCGGGATCAAAAATCGCACTGTCCTTAGCCATCGGATGAGTCGTCAAATTATTTTTGACGGCGGCGGCAACCTTATCTGTAGTTGCGAACAATACTGGGTACTGATGCACAACTGCTACTGGAGCCTGTTCACAACGGCCCACACAAGGAGCAGCCTCCACCTTAATTTTTGGGTTACCTAAAATTGCTGGCAACTTTGCTAATAGATTTTGTGCGCCAGCCAGTTCACAGGCGATTCCATCACAGACACGCAGAGTAATATCTGCAACTGGATCATTGCCACGCACCACTTCAAAGTGGTGATAAAAAGTGGCAACCTCATAAACTTCCGCCATCGGCAAATTCATTTCTTTTGCGAGGGCAACTAAATGACGATCATGCAAAGCGCGGTATTCGTCATTCAGCTTGTGTAAATTTTCAATCAGCAAATCGCGACGGTCAGCTGCAGCACCAATTAACTGGCGAACTTCTGCCAAGGACACATCGTCTGCTTGACGCCCTTTGAGTTTGCTCTTGCGACGAATGGTTTCCCTTAAATCATCTGCTGTTGCTACAGCAACAGCCTTGACTTCAGCCGAGGGTTTTGGGTGATTCATAGTTTTAATCTCTAATTTCTAGTCGCATTAATGATGCTATTTTGTATGTCTACAGCTACGCTTGGGAAGGGCCAAATTGGCAAGAAAAAAGCCATCTCGCTCTATATAGGAAAATCCCAAGATCGAGGATGATTTTGGGTTATTTCTGCACTCAAGTCCTTGACGGCGCTCAAGTGAATTTAACTAGGGTAAACCCTGTTAGATGACTGATGGGGATGGTTTGCTGCCGGGTGGCGGAGCGTAATCCAGTTTGCGCTCGTAAACACGCGCCTTAAAGCAATCGTTGTAGCCTTTGCTGCCGATTTGCCAACCAATAGAAGTGCAGTCATCTTGGGCTGCTGACTCGATAGAGCCGCATCCCGTTAGGGTAATGGCAGCAATAGAAACAAGGATAGCTAAAGGGCGCAATGTAGTTGAATTCATACCTCAAGTCTACTTGATTACTTAGCTGGTGGAAACCCAACCTGTTGTTGCCAGCTATTGTTAAACACGTGAATGACCGGCTTTTCATAGACCCCTGCTTTGGTAAACGGCTCATCTGCTAGCCAAGCTTCAACGTCCGCCTTGCTAGGAAAATCCATGACTAACAAACTGCCTACTGTCGTCTTGCCATCTTCTGAGGTCAGTGGGCCGGCAAAAGCCATCTTGTCGGCGAGCTTACCCAAGTAAGCGCGATGCTCTGGTCGTACCTGAATACGTAATTCTGCGGTGCCAGGACGATCCATTAAAAGGATTGCAAAGATCATGTGTACTCCTCGTTAGCTCTAAAGCATCCATCTTACGGCAAGTGAAAAAAGAAAAACCGCCCGAAGGCGGTTTCTTGTGCAAAGCTTTTAAAACGAATTAAGCGGCTTTACGGCTTTTTGCAGCTGGCTTAGCTACTGCGTATTGGCCTTGAAAGTTAGCCATTGCAGCATCAACACTTTTCTCAAAGTTAGCGAAAGCATCAGTTGCTGAAGCGCGAACTTGGTCAAACTGTTGGAGTGAAGTTTCGAATGCAGTTTTGAATGCAGATACAAATGCCTCAGAACCAGCAGGGGCTGTCTTAGTGGCTTCTTTAACAAACTTCACCATATCAGCACGTGCGTCATCAATAGATGCGTCAACTACTTGAGCAACTTCTTTGTTGCTGTTACGCACTACCTTGTTTACTTTAGCTTGGTAAGCAGCAGCGTACTTAGCAGCTTCTTGTGCAGTTTCTGGCTGAGCCAATTTTGCCAACTGTTGTGCATCTTTAATTGCCAACAACTGAGCGCTTGCATCTTGAGCAACTACTAAAGCATCTTTAACGGCAGCTTGGTTGATTTCAGCTAATTCTTTTGCGCTTTCAACAGCTACTTGAGCCAAGAACTTGGCGTTTTCAACAGCTTTAGTTTGAGCTTGTGTCATTTGGTCGTTTAATTGATTCTGGAACATGGTGTTTTCCTAACTTTTATAAAATTAATAAATGTATTGCAATGCACCATTCTAAAAAGTTTTTTATTGCAGTGCAAGATTTATTTGCGGCAATGCAACAAAAACACCAAAAACCCCATTTTTTGATTAAAAACAGAGGGTTGAGTATCTAAAATATTCTGACTGAAGTGATGATTTAGGGTAAAAATCATAGAAAAGCAAAGAAAAAACCACCCGAAGGTGGTTTCGAACTACTGGCGGAAGAGGCGGGATTCGAACCCGCGGTAGGCTATTAACCTACGCACGCTTTCCAGGCGTGTGACTTAAACCGCTCATCCACCCTTCCGTACAGCGATCGATTATACGTTTGCCGGAAGGGTTTGCCTCTAAAAGCGCGATCAGCTACTTAAACAGACTCTTTGAGCTGATCCAAGATCGCTGGATTTTCCAGTGTTGAGGTGTCTTGAGTTACTTCCTCGCCTTTTGCAATCACGCGTAGCAAGCGACGCATGATCTTGCCAGAACGAGTTTTAGGTAAGTTATCACCAAAACGAACGTCCTTCGGCTTAGCGATCGGACCAATCTCCTTAGCCACCCAGTTCCGCAACTCAGTTGCAATCTTTTTAGCATCATCGCCGGTTGGGCGTCCGCCCTTCAGGACTACGAATACGCAAATTGCTTCACCAGTCAATTCATCAGGACGGCCCACAACTGCTGCTTCAGCAACCAAGGGATTAGCAACCAAGCAAGATTCGATTTCCATCGTACCCATGCGGTGACCAGAGACATTCAAGACGTCATCGATACGACCTGTAATCGTGAAATAGCCAGTATCTTTATTGCGGATTGCACCATCACCTGCCAGATACAAGGTACCGCCCAACTCTTCTGGGAAGTAAGACTTCACGAATCGATCGGGATCACCCCAGATCGTACGAATCATGGAAGGCCATGGACGCTTCACAACCAAAATACCACCGTGACCATTTGGAACGTCTACGCCTGCCTCATCGACAATCGCTGCCTGAATACCTGGCAATGGCAATGTGCAAGAACCTGGAATCATTGGAGTTGCACCTGGCAATGGTGAAATCATATGACCACCAGTTTCGGTTTGCCAGAAGGTATCTGCGATTGGGCAACGTGAGCCTCCCACATTTTCGTAGTACCAGATCCACGCTTCCGGATTAATCGGCTCACCGACTGAACCCAAGAGACGCAAGGAAGATAAGTTATAGCTCTTTGGATGCACTGCTTGATCATTACTAGATGCCTTGATCAATGAGCGAATCGCTGTTGGAGCGGTGTAGAAAATCGTGGCCTTATGTTTTTGAATCATGTCCCAAAAACGGCCCGCATTGGGATAAGTTGGAACACCCTCAAACACAATCTCCGTCGCGCCCACTGCGAGTGGGCCATAGGTAATATAGGAGTGACCTGTTACCCAGCCGATATCTGCGGTGCACCAGAAGACGTCAGTTGGCTTAATGTCAAAGGTCCACTTCATTGTGAGAATCGCCCACAAGAGGTAACCACCTGTAGAGTGTTGCACACCCTTAGGCTTGCCGGTTGAACCCGATGTATAAAGAATAAATAGTGGGTGTTCAGCACTGACCCACTCTGGCTCGCAAGTAGTGGCTTCATTGGCTACGATTTCTTGCATCCAAACATCCCGGCCAGCCGTCATGGTGACATCACTGCCAGTACGCTTATTAACAATTACATGCTTCACATTAGGGCATTCGCCAGTGGACAGAGCCTCGTCACAAATGGCTTTTAAAGGCAATGATTTGCCGCCGCGGAACTGTCCATCTGCAGTAATCACTGCCACGGCACCAACGTCAATAATTCGATCGCGAAGTGCTTGAGCAGAAAATCCACCAAACACAACAGAGTGAATTGCGCCGATACGAGCACAAGCTTGCATCGCAACAACGCCTTCGATAGTCATCGCCATATAAATGATGACGCGATCACCAGACTTGATACCCATTTTGCGAAGTGCATTTGCCATTTTGCAAACACGCTCAAGCAACTCTTGATAAGTTACGTTGGTAACGGATCCATCATCTGCTTCAAAAATAATCGCGGTCTTATTACCAAGGCCATTTTCAACCTGGCGATCTAAACAGTTATGGGAAGCATTAGTGGTGCCATCTTCAAACCACTTGTAGAAAGGCGCCTTAGATTCATCTAGAACTTTAGTAAAGGGCTTTTTCCAAAAGAGATTCTCTTTAGCAAGGCGACTCCAGAAACCGTCATAATCATTGTTAGCTTCAGCACAGAGCTTGTTGTAAGCATCCATTCCAGGAATAGCGGCGGACTTAATGAAGTCTGCTGGTGGGTTAAATACGCGGTTTTCTTGCATCAATGGTTCCATGCTTCACAGCCCTTCTATTCAATAATCAGTCGTTTTTTTCTGCAAAAATAGAGCAGAGTTAGGGAAACGCATCCCCAAGAGCTAATAAGATAAGTGAAAACACGCTAGATTTGCTCTATGGCAAACCCTTAAAATAGATTAAACCTTACATAATTAAGCTCAAAACCATGACAAATATCAAACAAAACGACCTCATTCAAAGCGTGGCAGATGCATTCCAATTCATCTCTTACTACCACCCCAAGGACTTTATCTCTGCCATGGGCAAGGCTTATGAGCTTGAGCAAGGTGCCGCAGCAAAGGATGCGATTGCACAGATTTTGACCAATAGCCGGATGTGCGCAGAAGGTCACCGCCCCATGTGTCAGGACACCGGTATCGCAGTTGTTTTCCTCAAAATTGGTATGAATGTGCAGTGGGGCGATGCCACCATGAGCGTGACTGAAATGGTGAATGAAGGGGTTCGTCGGGCTTATATGAATCCGGATAACCCACTACGCGCATCCGTTTTGACCGATCCAGCGGGTAAGCGCAAAAATACAGGCGACAACACACCGGCTGTTATTCATTACGAAATCGTCCCAGGCGATGATGTTGAAGTCATTTGCGCGGCCAAAGGTGGCGGCTCTGAAAACAAAGCCAAGATGGTGATGCTCAACCCCTCTGATTCGATCGTTGACTGGGTAGTCAAGACTGTCCCGACGATGGGTGCGGGCTGGTGCCCTCCCGGTATCTTAGGAATTGGTATTGGCGGAACTCCAGAGAAAGCCATGTTGATGGCTAAAGAGTCTTTGATGGGCCCAGTAGATATTCAAGAATTAATCGCACGCGGCGCAAAGACTCGTGCCGAAGAGCTGCGCTTAGAGATCTATGAGAAGGTGAATAATCTCGGTATTGGGGCACAGGGCCTCGGTGGTTTAGCCACTGTGCTCGATATCAAAATCATGGAGTACCCAACGCATGCGGCTTCATTGCCAGTGGCGATGATTCCGAACTGTGCCGCAACCCGCCACGTCCATTTCCACTTGCATGGCGATGGCCCAGCGATATTAGAAAAACCATCTTTATCTGATTGGCCAGATGTGACTTGGACTCCAGACACTAAAAAATCAAAGCGTGTGAACTTGGATGCTTTGACTGCCCAAGAAGTGGCTGGCTGGAAAGCAGGCGAAACACTGCTCCTGAACGGCAAAATTTTGACTGGTCGCGATGCGGCTCATAAGCGCATTGCCGACATGCTGGCTAAGGGTGAAGAATTGCCAGTGAGCTTTAAAAACCGCGTGATCTATTACGTTGGTCCAGTAGACCCAGTGGCTAATGAGGCGGTTGGTCCAGCAGGTCCTACTACATCCACCCGCATGGATAAGTTCACTGAGATGATGCTGGCTCAAACTGGATTGATCTCCATGATTGGTAAAGCGGAACGTGGCCCTACCGCAATTGAAGCAATCAAAAAGCATCAGTCTGCTTACTTGATGGCTGTTGGCGGAGCTGCTTACTTGGTTTCTAAAGCGATTCAGACAGCGAAGGTCGTAGGCTTTGCTGACCTCGGCATGGAAGCGATTTATGAATTCGATGTCAAAGACATGCCAGTGACGGTAGCGGTCAGTTCTGCTGGCATCTCTATGCACGAGACAGGTCCCAAAGAATGGCAAGCAAAGATTGCCGGCATTCCAGTCACGATTGCTTGAGTCAATTAGTGCGTCATTTATTCATTAAATCAAACGTCCTTAGTTAAGCGATCTTTACTTGGCACTCATCGGGGTTTTTGATTCTGGCGTTGGAGGCTTATCCATTTTGGATGAGGCTTTACGCCAACTTCCTGAGCATGACTACATCTATCTAGCCGACTCCATCAATGCTCCTTACGGAGAAAAGTCTAGTGAGTGGATAGCTTCGCGCAGCATGGAGCTATGCCAATACTTAGCAGCGCAAGGTTGTGATGCCATTATGGTTGCCTGTAACACTGCCACTGCCGAGGCCATTGCAGATATTCGTCATGAGCTGAGCAATATTCCGATCATCGGTGTAGAGCCAGGCATCAAGCCTGCAGCAATGCAGTCAAGTAATGGCATTGTTGGAGTACTCGCAACTGAGGCTACGCTCAAGAGCGATAAATTTAGCGCTTTACTAGCCACCCTGCCAAATTGTCAGTTTGTTAAACAAGCGGGTGCCGGCTTAGTCCCTCTGATTGAAGCAGGCCAAGCTCATGGCGAGCAAACTCTCGAGCTACTTGCTGAACATCTAGAACCCATTCAGGAAGCGGGGGCAGACACTCTGGTTCTAGGATGCACACACTACCCTTTCTTACGAAAAGCCATACGTAAGTTATTGGGAGATTCCATTAATCTCATTGATACTAGTGAGGCAGTAGTTCGCCAACTCAAGCGAAAACTAGAGTCACAGGGAATGCAATTGGATGATGGTGAATATGGTTCCATCAAATTCATCAGCAGTAAAGATGCGCAGAAATTGCATTATATGGCGCACGAACTCATGCAATCAGACCTGGATAAACACAGCATTGACTCTCAGTTGGTGAGCTCTTTCATATGAGCACCTTTTTGAGTCGAATGAATGCGTATTTGCCATTCGATAAGACCGAACGCATCATCATTGGCATTGTTATTGCCTTGCATTTATTATTTTTGATTGGCTTTCAGAGCGGTATGAGGCCTGACAACGAAAACAATCAAGATGATGCGCGAGTGATGGCCAATCTGGTAAGCCCTGAGGCTGCCAAACAACCACAGGCTGCCCCGGCCGCGCCTCCCCCAAAACCTCAGCAAGAACAAAAGAAGAAAACTGTGGATGAAAAATCCACGCAGGCACCAACCCCACCACAAACCCAACAACAGGCGCAGACACCGCCAGCAAATCCATCTAAAAGTGAATCACAGGCTCCCAATGCCACAGTTGCGCCAGCCACTACCTCTGGATCCAGTGGCACACCGATTCAAACTGACATTGGTAAACTAGTCGTCGTATATCAACCAGATGCAGATGCTTACTACCCTTCTTTCTCCAAGAGATCCGGGGAGCAAGGTGAGGTGGTAGTGAGATTGATTATTGATGAAACAGGTAGTGTTGAGGATGTTGCCTTATTGCGCTCTAGCTCATTTCCAAGATTAGACAGAGCAGCTACAGAGATTGGCCGTCGTTATCGCTTTAAACCATTCTTAGTCAATGGTTCGCCCCAAAGAATTTCTACCAACCTTTTAATTAAATTTAATTTAAAGAATTAATATTATGAATACACCATTTGGCTTAGCAAATTTATGGCTCGAGGGCGATGCAGTTACCCGCTTTGTGGCTATCGCACTTCTCATCTGCTCCATTGTGACCTGGGTAATTCTGCTCTCCCGTTTTTGGGATTTGCACAATCTACGCAAACTCAAACCTGAGCTCGATCAGTTTTGGCGCGCTACTTCCTATGACCAGGGTCTGAATGCATTTACCAGCCATGCAAGTAATCCTTACTATCAGATTGCTAAAGCTGCCAGTGGAGCCTCTACCCACCACCAAAGCCAATCGACGAATCATCGTGAACTGTTGCAAACATTGAACTACTCCGAATGGATGGCGAGAAGTCTTAAGAACAGTATTGATGGTGTTGCAGCTCAGCTCCAAAAAGGACTTACCTTCCTTGGCTCGACCGGCGCGACCTCACCATTTATTGGCTTGTTTGGAACGGTGTGGGGCATCTACCATGCTTTAATCGCCATCAGCAGCTCAGGTAGTGCGCAGATTGATCAGGTTGCTGGCCCCATTGGCGAAGCACTCATCATGACTGCTTTAGGCTTAGCTGTAGCGATTCCAGCAGTGCTGGGCTTTAATGCGATCAATCGTTCCAACAAATTATTGGTCGCTGATCTCAATCGCTTTGGCAATGATCTCCTCGCCTACTTTGTCACTGGTGCCCGCGTGAAGTCCGGAGAATAAACATGTCTTTTAATCTCCAGAACGATCCAGAAGAAAGCGGCATCATGGCCGAAATCAACATGACTCCGATGGTCGATGTCATGTTGGTACTCCTCATCATCTTCATCATTACCCTGCCAGTCATTCAGCAGGCGGTGAAGGTTGAGTTGCCAAAAGCCAATAGCGTGCGCAATGAAGTCAAGCCAGAATCAGTACAGCTCTCGATTGATGCTCAGGGCAAAATATTCTGGAATAGCACGCAAATTGATTTAAAGACTTTTGATGGCTATGCAGAAAAAGCGGCTCAGAAGGAACCGCAACCAGAAATCAATTTACGTGCCGATAAGTCTGTGAAGTATGAATATGTTGCTCAGGTATTAGCCGCATCCCGACGCGCCGGCTTAACAAAGCTAGGATTTGTGACTGAGCCGAATTAAGGCTTATTAGCAGCAGTACATTGCTCTTGATAAGTCTTCGTGCCCTCACCAAGGGTTGCTGAGAGTATTCCCCCTTTCACTGTCTCCGCTTTTCTCATCTGTCCCGTTGGGCGATTAATCGCAATCACGGTGATTACAGAGCCAGCACCATACTGAACACCATCAAAATTTTCTGGGGGAAATTGTGCTTCCATTGAAATGAGGACTGTCAATTCAGAAATAAGAACACTCCGAATGGTTTGTAGGCCTAACTCGCTAGCCCGATCTAAATCTCGGTTATCAATAAAGACTTTGGCCTTCTGATTTTTTGAGGCAGCCATGACCTTGAGTTGGTAAGTTTCGGTGTAGTTATTTTCCGTACGCTCACAAGTAAAAACCAATGGATCTGCTGCCAAACTCGGAGTGGCGCCTAAAAGCAAGGTTAGCAAGGGGAGAAAGTAGAGATATTTCAAGGATGCCTGAAATCAATCGATTGGTGCCCGAGGCCGGAATCGAACCGGCACGACTTTTTTGAGTCGGCAGATTTTAAATCTGCTGTGTCTACCGATTTCACCACTCGGGCTCGCACGAGCAATAAAGCCGCACTAAATAAACCAAGACAAGCAAAATTTTAGCATGCGAGCCCTATCTGAGGCGGGAAGCCTGCTTTCATCAAGCCTGGGATCTAGTTCAAGCAAACCCACTAAACTATTCCCATGAAAATACCTACGCCAAACTCAGGCCTTAAATCTGCCTTTAAAGGTATCTTTTGGCTTGGTTCTGCAGCCCTAGCCCTGATCATTGCTGCTGGAATAATCTACTTCATCTCCGCTCAAAGCAATCCTTCTGGCAAGCGGATTATTAAATCCCTAGGGGATTCCGTTGCGATCTCCTTTGATGAGAATGACATTCCGCATATTCAGGCAAAGAGCTCTACTGATGCGCTCTTTGCATTGGGTTATTTGCATGCCAGTGAACGCTCTTGGCAAATGGAAATTAATCGTCGATTGGCCAGTGGACGACTCTCCGAAATCCTTGGTAAAGAAACTCTCTCAATCGACCGTTTTATTCGGACGCTGGGTATTAAGCGCGCAGCAGAAAAACAGTTTGATCGCTACCCTATTGCTACCAAGCGATTGCTTCAATCTTATGCAGATGGAGTGAACACTGGTAATGCCCACCTAGGCTGGGCTCTTCCAGTGGAGTATTTTTTAACTGGATCCAAACCAGGGCATTGGTCACCTACTGATAGTGTTGCGTGGATGCTGATGATGGCGCTCGATCTTGGCGGTAACTGGCAAAAAGAATTACAACGACTTGAACTCTCCCAGTTTTTAACTACCAAACAAGTATGGGAGGTGATGCCAGCGTATACACCTGGTGAGCCTGTGAGTAATGTTGACTTTGCGAAAATGTATCAGGATATTAATGTCTTTAATCCCAATCCACTCACAAGGGATCAAAAGTCAAAGAAACTGCCTGCAACCGAATTGGCTATCAATGAAGTCCCGGGCGGCAAGGAAGGCATTGGATCTAATAACTGGGCGCTGAGCGGAAAACTGACGGCCTCTGGCAAGCCCTTGCTGGCAAACGACCCGCATCTAGGCTTATCAGCCCCAGCGATTTGGTATATAGCTCACTTAGAAGCGCCAGGCCTCAATGTCATCGGTGCGACCCTCCCCGGCATTCCAGCGGTGGTACTCGGCAGGACCGATAAATTTGCCTGGAGTTTTACAAATACCGGTCCCGATGTTCAGGATTTATATATTGAGCAGCTAGATCCAAAAAATCCCGAAGTATATCGAGGTCCAGAGGGTCCACTACCTTTTAAAGTGCGCCAAGAAATTATCGATATCAAAGGCGAGCCTTCACTGCGCTTTTTAGTCAAAGAGACTCGGCATGGTCCAGTGATTTCTGAATCGTATGCACGAGCCAAGCGGGTGATTGACACCGATCGCTTTGTTTTAGCTTTACGCTGGACTGCGCTGGATGTTGAAAATCAATCGGTTGCTGGCTTACTGGATATGAATCACGCCAAAGATTTAGAGACCTTTAAGCAGGCACTGCGCAAAAATTATGCGCCAATGCAAAACGTAGTGATGGCAGATATAGATGGCAACATTTCTTTTCAGGTGGCTGGTGTCGCACCTAAGCGCACCTTGCATCAAGGGCTATATGGAGTAGCGCCAGCATTGGGCTGGGAGAAGCAATATGACTGGACTGGATACGTCCCTTTTGAACATCTACCTAATAGTAGTAATCCTGACTCAAATTGGATTGCTACTGCCAACCAAAAAATCATTGCTAATAATGATCCGAATCCACTGACCGGTGACTGGGATTTACCAACCCGCTACGACAGAATTGTGGAGCTCATCAAAGATAAATCAACACACGACCTTGCCTCCATGAAAGCGATGCAAGCTGATACTCTGTCTTTGGGCGCTACACCCTTATTAGAATTATTTAAATCGGCACAATCAACACATCCGCTGGCTCAACAAGCAATTGAGCTTAGTAAGAACTTTGATGGAGACATGAAAATCGATAGCGCTGGCGCACTAATATTTAACGCCTGGGCTGACCAACTCTCACGCAAACTCTTCTCACGCTTAGGATATTTATTCACAGAAAATTATGGTACCCGTAGCTTTAGACATTCCCTAATTTTGCAATTACAAGATCCTGATAGCCCTTGGTGTAATGACCCCTCAACCAAGCAAATAGAGAACTGCACCGATGCTTCAAATGCTGCCTTTGATAAAGCACTTGAGCAACTGAGTACGCAATTTGGCAACAACCCTAAAAATTGGGTTTGGGGTAATGCGCACATTGCAGTCTCAGAACATCGTCCTTTGAGTAAGGTGCCACTCCTTGGAAGCCTCTTCAATTTGACGCAGCCTTTTCCTGGCGATAGCTTTAGCATCAATGTGGGGCGCCTAGAACTACTGAGAGCTGATAATCCTTTTGAAACCAAGCAGGCACCAAGCCTGCGAACGCTATATGACCTATCGGATTTAGAGCAATCCCTCTTTATTTATCAATCTGGACAGTCTGGCTGGGTGCAGAACAAGCTTTACCGTAACATGAGTGGGCTTTGGGCTCGAAATGAATACCTTCCTCTACAAATGAAACCCCGGAAGGTCGGACGTCAACTAGATCTGGCTATTAAGGATAAATAAGTCAGGGGAGTTTAGAATGGTTCGGAAGAGTCCGACTGGGGCTGTACTTACTTTAATAACAATGCGACAACACCACATATTATGAAAAAAATATACGCACTCACCGTCTTTACTACACTTTCTTTACTACCCTTCTCTAGCAGCTTCGCCGAGTGGAAAGAGTTGGGATCCAATGCGGTGATGGTGGTGTATGTTGATCTGGATACGGTCAGTACATCAGGTGAAAAAGCACAAATTATGTCTATGCTCGACTTAAAGAAGCCAGGTGTTAATCCAAAAACAAAACAGCCTGTTAGCTCTATCATCGGGATGAATGAGTACAACTGCCCAGCCATGAGCTATCGCCCAATCGAGTACAAAGAGTTCGCTGGCAATAAAGGTGGCGGTGAGGTAGTTTCAGATAACAAAACTCCCAATAGTGAATTTGAGCCTGTTGTGAATGAGTCTTGGACAGCTGGAGTTTTTAACGTTGTCTGTCAACGTAATTAAACATCTCATTTTCATTACACTTCAAAGCAGACCAAGCCTATCGGGATGGTCTGCTTTTGGATACATAGTTCTCTGTCTCAATTTGGGCGGTTGTGCGGCGCCATTAATGGCCTTGGGGGGATCTGCTACTACAGCTGCAAGCTCTGCAGGTTCAGTAGTGGTATCAGCAGCGGTGGCCAACCCTTCGACTGCAGTAAGCGCAGTCTCCACTGTGACTACTGGTAAATCCCCCTTAGAACACGCTGCCTCTGCGGCAACCAAACAAGATTGCAATTTTTTGAATGCCTTAGGACCAAAGCCGATTTGCTCAGACATACCCATTCCTAAAATCAAAGATATGAGCGAGCCTTACCCAGGTCCCGCTGACAGCGTGACTACCTCTAAATAAGCAGTCTAAAATTACGTCCTACAAGTAATCTCTCCTTCCTTTTTAAAGCCATGACTACAGAAAATTACTACCTCACACTTACCTGCCCCAATAGACCGGGTATTGTTGCTGCTGTTTCAACCTACATCTTTGAATTAGGTGGTGATATTGAGGAAGCTCAGCAATTTGATGACAAGGCTTCTAAACGCTTCTTCATGCGCGTGAGCTTTAGCTGCGGCGCTGATAGCCAATCTCTGAAGGCTGGCTTTATAGAAATTGCTAAACGCTTTGATCTCACTTGGGACTTGCGCGCTGTAAAAGATTTAAAGCGAGTGCTGATCATGGCATCCAAGCTAGATCATTGCTTGGTAGATCTTCTCTATCGTTGGCGTATTGGTGAGTTGCCAATGATTATCAGTGGGATTGTTTCCAATCATCCGCGTGAGGTTTACTCCAGTATTGATTTTGCGGATATTCCGTTTTATCACTTACCGGTGACGCCAGAGACGAAGGCAAAGCAAGAAGCAAAGCTCCTTGAGATTGTTGCTGATGCAAAAGTCGACATGGTTATTTTGGCGCGCTACATGCAAATTTTGTCGGATGATTTATCCACGAAATTATCTGGACGTTGCATTAACGTTCACCACTCCTTCTTGCCAAGCTTTAAAGGAGCCAAGCCTTATCATCAAGCCCATGCTCGTGGCATCAAGTTGATTGGCGCTACCGCGCACTTTGTTACTAGCGATTTAGATGAAGGTCCAATCATTGAGCAAGATGTCACTCGCGTTACCCATGGCGATACGCCTGAAGACTTGGTTCGCAAGGGTCGAGATCTAGAGCGTACCGTACTCTCACGCGCCTTACGTTACTACTTGCATGACCGTGTTTTGATTAATGGTGCGACTTCAGTCGTCTTCTCAGACTAAGTAGCACTTAAGGCCGGACCCCTGGAGTTTCCAGGGGCATGCCTCTGGCTCGCCATATCAGAAATAGCTCTAACTGAGCCATCTCTTGCGAGCCATACTCAAACTGCTGAGCGCGTACCCCACTCATACAATTACGTAAACGTCTTTGTAAAGATCCCATGGTCTGCCATTCAATTCGGTAAATTGGGTAGGCAGTTGGGTGACCCTGAGGAATCAGACTTCCGCCTAATTTCAAGCCAGCTCGATCTTGATGACATTGGGCGCAAGATAAATTGAGCTGACCCATTCTTTCATTAAAGAACTGACGGCCTTGCTGTAAATCTTTTTTGTTCTGAGATGTTTCTTGAACGGCGATTGGCAAGCCCTTGGATTGGGTTGCGACAAATGCTGTTAAAGCTAAGAGTTCTTTGCTCTCATAAGCGAGTACCGGAGCTTCTTGCCGTACGGTACGACATTGATTAATTTGACCCTCCAAGGTCTGCAACTTTCCTTTCTGCATCTTCGGAAACTGTGTTGCTACACCAGTCATCTTTTGCCCACTATCTCCGTGGCAAGATGCACAAGATACATTCTTTATTCCGGCCTTTTCTTTCCAGAGACTGTGACCGTCCATTACCCAAAATACAGCGGGGTTGAGATTGGAATCATCTTGCATTGCCCGATTCTCTGGCGTCATTAAGTAGTAACTGGATTGCCGAGTATCTTTTGGAGCTTCAAGTGCTTGACTAGAATCAACCCCAATCAGGATGACTAATAACGGTAATACACGAAGACAAAAAACGAACAGATTCACGAAACAGTAATTTGTGCTTGATTGACTGCCTCATAGCCGCCATCTCCTACCCACTTGAATACAAGCGTACCGGAAGCAACTGCCACGGTAGTAAAAATGACGAGGGGGTTAGCACCGGTGCCTGGATAAAAATCTGCTCTGAATATTTCCTCGCCGTTATATTGACAAGTAAAGAGTTGAATAATGTCACGTGGGATTCGCTTACCGTCTTCAGTGTATCGAAAGCCCGTCTCCATATCATGCTGGGCGATTGCCCGAATTTCAATAAGGGCTCCTTTTTTTGCCTGAGCTGGCATCGTAATGCCCGTGCGGGAGGTCTTGCTCATATCATCTCCGTGCAGGCTGAAAGAGTCACTAAGGTATCGGCATACCCTCGGAAAAAGCTACCGTCACTCATTTGTGCGATAGCCCATACTCGCTGTGAGTCTGCTAATCTCACACGAGTCGTTAACTCAGCGCGGCCAGAGCGAGGTGTGAAATACGCAGTAAACATATTTGGAGAAGGATTGGCCTCAGAGATTACATGCACTGCCTTAACGTAATCATTTGCAGTCATCGGACTATCTATGGACAGCTTGAGAACTACCAGATTGCCACTTTCGACCAAAGGCGGAATCACTAGGTTCACTCGGGCGTCACGAACGGTATTCGAACCAATAATTTTGGCGATCGCCTCCATGGCCTCTGGCTTTTTAGCCATGGTCAAACTCGGAGTAATCCAACTTGATAGGCCTAAAAGACCTAACGCAGACAAGTACCTACGCCGACTCGGTTTGATGGGGCTTGAACTCAGATTGAACTCAGTCATATTGATTTCGTAATTTCAGTTAGTTATTGAAGACTTACTAAAAAGGCTACAACATCTTCTATCTCTTGGCCAGTAAGAATAGTCTGATCGATAAACTTGGGAGCCACACGACTCAGACCAGAAGTTCGATAGTAGGCCGGCATGATGCTTGCTGGGTTCAAGCGGCTTGGATCAACTAATCGAGCTCGTAATTGAGCTGGAGTGGATTGGCCGACGCTAGCAATTAAGTCCGGCGCTAGATTGCCCTGAAAGCGCTCTTCCGGAAATGGCCCACTATGGCACAGTAAACATAAACCAACTTGACGGCTAGCCACAATCGCACGCCCCTTCACAGCATCACCCGGAGAAGAAGTAAGGGGATTCACAATCGAATCCCCCACCCAGGTTTGAGAGTGCGCTAAGCAAGGCAGGAAAAGAGTTGAAGTCCCTAGCAATAAAGCTGCTAGCGTTCGTCTCATTCCTGCTTGCCCATCACCATTAAACCAACTTAATGCCGCTATTTTTCAATGGGACTGTACGCAAGCGCTTGCCTGTCGCACGGTAGATTGCATTGAGAACAGCAGGCGCTGCAACTGCAATGGTTGGCTCACCAACACCACCCCAGTCTTTGCCACCGCCCTGGATGATGATCGTCTCCACCTTAGGCATCTGAGACAGGCGAATGGAATTGAAGGTATCAAAGTTCTTCTGCACAACCGCACCCTTCTCGATTGTGATTTCTTCTTCGAAGAGAGCGGATAGACCGTACACAAATGAGCCGGATACTTGACGCTCTACTTGAGCTGGATTAACAACATAGCCAGGATCAGTTGCGGCCACAATTCGATGAATTTTCACCTCATTGCCATTGGTCACAGATAACTCGCAAGCAGCAGCAACATAACTTCCGAATGAGCGCATTTGGGCAACGCCGCGGAATACGCCTGGCTTAGCAGGCTTGGTCCAACCAATGCCGTCAGCAACCGCATTTAATACCGCTACTGCACGCGGGAACTTTTCCATGTGCTTGCGACGGAACTCGACTGCATCCACACCAGTTGCTTCAGCCATCTCATCCATAAAAGTTTCTAGGAAGATTGCATTTTGATTGACGTTTACGCCACGCCAAAAACCTGGTGGCACATGCGTATTACGCATAGCATGGTCAATCATCAAATTCGGGAAGCTATAAGTAATGCCATGCTCGCCCGCAGCATCTAAACCTTGGAACACCACTGGATCTTTACCCTTGTTGGCAGCAACTACCGCTGGACGCACGGCAGCCAAAATAGATTGACTGGAGATACGCATATCCAAGCCAGTGATATTTTTCTTATCATCAATGGCGGCTGTCATCTTACACATCGTTACCGGGTGGTAACGACCTTGAGTCATATCCTCTTCTCGAGTCCAAATCAATTTGATTGGAGTGCCTGGCATTTGCTTGGCAATATTGACAGCCTGGGTTGTGTAATCCTGGAAGGCACCACGACGACCAAAGCCACCGCCAAGGTTTACCTTGTAGACATTACATTTTTCAGCAGGCAAGCCTGAAGCGGCAATCACAGCAGCCAAAGAAGCTTCACCATCCTGGGTTGGAACCCAAGCTTCGCAAGAATCTGTCGTCCACTTTGCAGTTGCAGTTTGTGGCTCCAGAGTTGCGTGGTTCAAGAATGGATAGAAGTACGTTGCCTCGATCGTTTTAGATGCTTTGGAGATTGCCTCTTTGGCATCACCATTCGAGTTACCGACAAAAGTCTCATTAGCAGTTAAGCCGCCTTCAAGCATCTTCTTAATAGAAGCACTAGAGACATCGCCATTGCTACCGTTATCCCAAGTAATGTTGACTGCATCTAAGCCAGTCTTGGCCTGCCAGAAAGTATCGGCAATGACTGCTACAGCAGAATCACCCACCTGAATCACCTTCTTTACCCCCTTCATGCTGGAAGCTTTGCTAGCGTCATAGCTCTTCACTTTGCCACCAAAGACTGGAGACTCCTGAATGGTTGCTACCAACATGCCAGGTAACTTCAAGTCAATCGCATAGATCTGCTTACCATTTACCTTGTCAGCAGTGCCGTCAATACGATTTACTGACTTACCAATAACTTTCCATTCTTTAGGATCTTTTAAAGGAACTTCTTTAGGTACTTCTAACTGAGAAGCAGCTACAGATACTTTGCCGAAGGTTGTTTTACGGCCCGATGGTGTGTGCGTAATCACGCTGTCTTTAGCAACGCACTCTGCTGCAGGTACATTCCACTGATTAGCCGCAGCCTGAACCAGCATGATGCGAGCCGCTGCACCACCTTTACGAACATATTGCTCAGAGGTACGAATACCACGGCTTCCACCAGTGGAGTAACTACCCCATACTTTATTGCGCTTGAGGTTTTCGCCTGGTGACGGATACTCATAGGTAACTTTTTTCCAGTCGCACTGTAATTCTTCTGCAACCATCTGGGCTAAGCCAGTGATAGTTCCTTGACCCATCTCAGAGCGCACGATGCGGACTACGATGTCGTCATTTGGTTTTACTACTACCCAAACGCCAATCTCTGGAGTTGCAAGCGGAGTCATGGCTGTTGTGCCAGTACCCATGGCGGCATGAGCCGAAGACATTAATGAGAAATCAAAGCCGATTGCTAAACCCGTAGCAATCGCGCTAGAGCCAATAATAAAGTGGCGACGTGAAGTATTGGTTGTGTTTGTATTGATTATTTTAGTCATGATTGCTCCTTATGCCTTGCTCACAGCATGAATAGCATCACGCACTTGTTGGAAGGTTCCACAGCGGCAAATATTAGTTACCGCAGCATCAATCTGAGCATCAGTTGGTTTTGGAGTGTTACGCAATAAAGCAGTAGTAGCCATCACCATGCCTGACTGGCAATAACCGCATTGTGGCACTTGGTTATCAACCCATGCTTTTTGCACTTTAGAGAGCTGACCATTTTTTTCTAAGCCCTCAATAGTTTCAATCTTCTTACCTACAGCTACGGTCACTGAAATTGCACAACTGCGAATTGCTTGGCCATCTAACAAGACAGTACATGCACCGCACTGACCTACGCCGCAACCGTATTTAGTACCCGTTAATCCAACATGATCACGGATCGCCCACAACAAAGGGGTTTCTGGATCAACATCCACCTTGTACTTTTTACCGTTGACGTTTAAGTCAGCCATGCGTGCTCTCCTTAATTAATTTATTTTGAAGTCTTACTGATTACCAAAGACCCTGCTTTTGATGTGTTTATATTAACCAAGAAATTATTTATTGCTTTGCAACATATATTGCAGAGCAGTAAGATCAAGTCATGATCTCCGGCCTAGTCCAAATCCTGCTCTTTCAAAGCCTGGGAGAGCTTGTATCCAAGTTTGCCCTACCCACCCTTCCCGGCCCTGTAATTGGCTTGGTCCTACTCATTATTTGGCTAGTACTGCGCAAGGGAATTAACCATGAACTTGCATTGGTAGCGGATGGCTTTAGCCAATACCTTGGCCTCTTATTTGTTCCGGCGGCCGTTGGGGTGGTACTGTTTTTACCCCAACTAAAGGCCAATGCCCTCGCTATTGTCAGCGCCCTGGTTGGTAGCGTGATACTCACCATTGCCACTAGCGCACTCGTTGTCCGCTTTTTGAGCGCAAAGCCAAAAGAGGTGGGTCAATGAACGAAAAACATTCGATTGTGGAGATTTGGGTTTATCTCTCCGGAAGTCCTTTATTTGCCCTCTTTATTACTTTGGCCGCCTATCAAATTGGCCTCTCGATTTATAAGGCTGCAAAACAGAATCCCTTAGCAAATCCAGTAGCAATTGCGATCATTCTGGTCGCTAGCATCATTCAGTTTGTTGAAATGCCCTATTCCACCTACTTTGAAGGTGCGCAATTTATTCACTTCTTATTAGGCTCAGCAACCGTCTCTTTAGCCATACCGATCTATAGAGGTTTAAGTAGCTTAAAGGGCCGATCTATTCCTTTACTGGCCTCTTTAATTGCGGGTGGCTTGGTATCCATTATTGGCGCTGTAAACATTGCCAAGTTATTAGGGGCTGACTCCAGTATTACCGGCGCCATGTACCCCAAATCAGTTACTGCACCGATTGCCATGGGTATCGCTGAGCGTATCGGCGTATCCCCAACCTTAACCGCGATTTTTGCCGTGACTACCGGAATCCTCGGAGCTATTCTGGCGCCCTTTATTCTGAATGCACTGGGCATGAAAGCATGGTGGCAGCGTGGTTTTGCCATTGGCATTGGCGCCCATGGCATTGGCACCTCGCGTGCCTTTAGCATTCATCCAGAGGCAGGAACTTATGCCAGTCTAGCGATGGGAATGAATGGGGTGATTAGCGCGGTAGCTATACCCATTTTGTATCACTTATTCAATTAAGGTCCCGCTGACTGCCATTCAGTATTAATCGATTTTCATCGCATCATCAATCGCATCACTTAATACGCTCACCAAAAATTCCACCTCTGCAGGCGATGAAATAAATGGAGGACCGACTGCAATGGTGTCGTTCGTAATGCGCACTAAGGCACCTCTTTCAATACAAGCCTCTAAAGTCTTCATGGCTCGTAATCCTGACTTACCAGCAATGGGTACTAAATCGACCGCGCCAGAAAGACCAAAGTTACGAATATCTAGCAAGCCTGTTTTTCCCTTGAGGGCGTGCAGGGAATTTTCTAAGACCGGTTCAAGTGCTTTAGCGCGATTGACTAAATCATCGGATTCAAAGATATCTAGTACAGCATGAGCGGCAGCTGTAGGAATGGGATGACCAGAGTAAGTGTAGCCATGGAAGAATTCAATCGCCTGCTCTTGTCCGCCTTGGCCCATGATGGCATCGTAAATATCTCCACGCACCAAGACACCGCCCATCGGAATCACACCGTTGGTAATGGCTTTTGCAAAGGTGATCATATCCGGCGTCACACCAAAACGATCTGCACCAAAATTGGCTCCTAAGCGCCCGAAGCCTGTAATGACCTCATCAAAGATCAGCAGGATGCCATGCTTTGTACAAATATCCCGAATCTTCTGCAAATAACCTTGTGGAGGCACAATCACCCCTGTCGATCCTTGCACGGGTTCTAGGATCACTGCAGCGATCGTGTTGGCATCATGCAAAGTGACAATATTTTCTAGCTCATCAGCTAAGTGTGCGCCCCACGTAGGCTGCCCTTTTGAGTAAGCCATTTGTGAGAGATTGAATGTGTGCGGCAGGTGATCCACGCCCGGCATCATCATTCCAGCAAATGCTTTGCGATTGGCCACAATGCCGCCAACGGAGATGCCACCAATACCAACACCGTGATAAGCACGCTCGCGCCCAATCATTCGAAAGCGTGAGGCGTTACCCATGCAGCGATGATAGGCAACCGCCATTTTGAGTGCGGTATCTACGGCTTCAGATCCAGAGTTGGTAAAAAATACTTTATCCAAACCTGTTGGCGCCATATCGACAATGCGACTGGCTAAAGTAAAGGTTGCCTCACTCGCCATCTGAAATGCGGGGCAATAGTCCATAGTTTCATACTGCTTTTGAATGGCTGCACCAATTCGTGGATCAGCATGCCCCAAAGGCGAGCACCATAAGCCCGATAATCCATCAAATAATTTTCGGCCATGGTCATCGAAGTAGTAAGCTCCCTTAGCTGACTGCATCACTTTGGGATGCTGATGAAAGTAGCGATTTGGCGTATAAGGCAGCCAGTAGGCCGACATGTCAATAGCTGAAGGAGTCTTAAGTGCTGCAGTCATAGTTATCTCAATTTAATTTTTATTATTCGCTTTACACCCTTTGGGTGGTTTCCAATACTATATTACCTACTTACTCTTACCTACTTACCCACTGGATAATTACATGAACTTCTTGAATCGTCTTTCAAAACCATTTCTCGGACTCGCAGTCCTTTCAAGCTTGTTTGGACAGGTGATAGCTGCCCCAGATACGGATTGGCCTAAAAAACCCATCGTCGCAGTTTTGTCATTCCCTGCGGGCGGCTCTACTGACGTATTTGCCCGTGCAGTTTCTGTTCCGCTGGGTGAAGCACTAGGTCAGCCTATCGTTATTGAAAATAAGCCGGGTGCTGGCGGCATGATTGGCCTAGGCGCCGCTGCGAAAGCTGCTCCCGATGGCTATACGATTCACATTAGTGCGTTGACTAATCAGTCCATCTCACAGGCACTATTTAAAAATCCTCCAGCAGATCTGACCAAGGATTTTGCGCCTGTTGCTTTGTTAGGCGCCATCCCCCACCTGATTGTGGTGAACCCCTCGGTGCCTGCAAAAAATCTACCGGAACTCATCACCTTCATCAAATCCAAGAAGGGTGACTTTAACTACGCCTCTCAAGGCAATGGTAGCCTCTCTCACCTTGAGTCTGCGCTGTTTATGCAGCGTATTGGGGCTACTGGTACACACATACCCTACAAAGGTAGCGCGTTTGCTTTGCCGGATTTAATTGCTGGCAATACTCTAATGATGTTTGATAGTGTGACTGCTTCACTGCCGCATATTCAAAGCGGTAAATTACGCCCAATTGCTATTGCCGCCTCGGACCGTTCACCCCTTATGCCGAATGTGCCTACCTTGGCTCAGGATGGCATGAAGCAGTTTGATGTTGAAAACTTTTTTGCTGTTTACGTGCCTAAGGGAACATCACCCGTCATTATTGCGAAGCTCGAAAGAGAAATTCGGAAGATTTTGACTAATCCTGATTTCAAGGCACGCTTAGCAACTCAAGGAATTCACCCGCAATTTGCTAACTCTGAGCAATTAACTGTGATCACGCAAAGCGAGCATGACAAGTGGGCGAAGGCAGTTAAATCAGCCAATATTAAAATCGATTAATCAATACTGCATCAATCTCCATACCCCTTTTAAAGAATCGATTAGAACCATGCTGATTTCCCCTCCCTTTGGTGGCGGCCGTGCCCCAGTCCTTGCTAAAAATGCAGTTGCCAGTTCACAGCCATTGGCCACACAAGCAGGCATTGAGGCTTTACAACATGGCGGTAATGCGGTTGATGCAGCCTTAGCGACCGCGATCACACTGACCGTGGTTGAACCCACGATGAATGGTCTTGGTGGCGATGGCTTTGCACTCATTTGGGATGGTAAAAAACTCCATGGTATGAATGCCTCTGGTCGTGCCCCAGCTGCTTGGACGCCGGAATATTTTTCTGGCAAAACCGCCATGGATTTGATTGGCTGGAATACCGTGACTGTGCCTGGCATGGTTTCAGGTTGGATTGAGTTATCTCGCAAGTTTGGCAAGCTGCCTTTTGCGCAACTCTTTAAGCGTGCAATTGACTATGCTGAAAATGGCTTTCCAGTTTCACCCGTGATTGCACGTCAATGGCGTGAAGCAATTCCCATTCTGAAAAATGAACCTGGTTTTAGTGAATCATTTTTGATTGATGGCAAAGCGCCGACTGCCGGTCAACTCTGGCGCTATCCTGCCCAAGCCAATACATTGCGTGAAATCGCCAACACGGAAGGTGAATCTTTTTACACCGGCAAATTAGCCCAAAGCATGGTCGACTTTGCTCAAAGCACAGGCGGCTGTTTCACCATGGCAGATTTTGCTGCTAATCAAACGGACTGGGTTGAGCCATTGGCATTTGATTATGGCGATTACACATTGCATGAGATTCCTCCTAATGGCTCGGGCATTACGGCCCAGATGGCACTCGGTATTTTGCAAGCAGCCAATGCAAAACAATATCCAGCCAATTCTGCGCAACGCATCCACCTGCAAGTGGAAGCCATGCGTATTGCCTTTGCTGATGCTTACGCTCATGTATCCGATGCCAGCACCATGAAAGTGCCAGCGAGCGCCCTATTAGATAGAGATTATTTGGCTAGCCGTGCTGCACTGATTAATCACCATCAAGCGGGTAGCTACGGCGCTGGAGATCCACATGCTGGTGGCACCGTTTATCTTTGCGCTGCGGATGAGAGCGGCATGATGATTTCTTATATCCAATCAAACTTCAAAGGCTTTGGTTCTGGTGTAGTTGCTCCAGGTGGCATTGCCTTTCATAACCGTGGCATGAGCTTCAGTTTGGTCGATGGCCATCCGAATCAAGTGGCTCCAGGTAAGCGCCCTTTCCACACGATCATCCCCGCATTCCTCACCAAAGGCAGTCAGCCAGCTATGGCATTTGGTGTGATGGGTGGCAATATGCAGCCACAGGGACATCTTCAGTTTGTAATGCGTTTTGTTGATGAGTATCTCAATCCACAGGCCTGTTCAGATTCGCCCCGCTGGAGAATTGATGATGCGGGCAAGCTCACTGTTGAAGCATCCATGCCAACTACAGTCGTTGAAGGGCTAAAAGCAATGGGGCATGAAGTGACGGTGATGCCAGCCAATAGCTTGGACTTTGGTAGCGCTCAAGCGATTGCCTTATTAGGCGAACAAACTCAGGATGCTTATATTGCTGGTAGCGATCATCGTCGCGATGGATTGGCGGCGGGGTTCTAAACAGCTCACCACTCCAGCTCTTGATCCTCTAGATTCGGGACATCACCCAAACGTAAATAGTCGTCGCCGTCCCTGGCGATGACTTTTGAGCTTTCGCTCCAACCTGCTCTAGGCGCCACCCCCTCCGAAGGAAGTATCTTTGAAATGACGAGCCTTGAGTCAAGGAGTTCATCATGACCGGTAAGATCTTTTTTCATATTAATAAAACAGGTTGGGCAACTCGATAAATTTTAATGGGGTATCACCGCTCAACCCTTCTTGAATAAATCCCACTTTTTCAATCATGGGTTAACTAACCCAACCACTTTTGAACTCCTCCTTTTGATAAAATCTGTATATACAATACAGGGAAAAGAGCATGAAAAATCTGGTCATTAGCCCAGCAATCGAAGGAAAGTTAATCTTAAAACACCAGCTTTCTCGTAAAGACGTTGAGCAGTGCTTTATCAATAGAGCTCGCTCTTACTTGATAGATGATCGACTTCAGCACCAAACAGAGCCGCCTACAGAGTGGTTTATCTCAGAAAATGATCGAGGAATTCTAATAAAAGTAGTTTTTATATTTGATGATGGGCTAATTTACTTAAAAAGCGCATTTCCTCCAAATTCAATAGAAATATGTATATACAATACAATATCAGTACCTTACTAAAAATGTCATTTCTATGCAAGTGGCGAAATACTAAAACTTAAGAGCGAGGAAAGCGATGATCGCAAAAGGCAAGAAAATAAAAATAGACAATTCCGCTGAGGCTTGGGAGAGTCGTGAGCTTGGTAGCGAGCTCAAGCATGCAAGAGCAGTCGATAAAAAAATCGGTGCTCAAATTGATGAAGCGCTAGGACTACAAATGATCTCCATCAGACTGGAGCAGGACTTGATTGAGTCTTATAAGCTCTTGGGCGCTAAATACGATATGGGCTATCAACCTCTCATGCGCGAAGCCTTGAAAAGATTCGTTGAAGGTGAATTTAAACTGATTGCCAGTGAAGCACTAGAAAAGCAGCGAGCCGAGAAACAAAAAAGCAGTAAGAAGATGGCAAAAGCAGCTTAACCAGGCAAGCAATTCAGATAGAAACGCTTGACCTCTTGATCACAGCTCACATCCTTGGTCTGTATAGGGCGCTCAAGAGTAATGCCCTCGATAGAGGTGCAGCGACTTAGGGCGACATAGACTTGCCCTGAGGCAAATGCACCCGAGGAGAGATCTACCTTGATCTTATCCAGAGTCTTGCCTTGGCTCTTATGAATAGTAACGGCCCAAGCGAGCATTAGCGGAATCTGCACAAAGGTACCAATGATGTTTGGTGAAATCTTGCCAGACATCATGTCATGGTCATAGCGATACGATTCCCACTGATGTCCCTTGACCTCTACCGTGTTTGAGTAAGGACCGTTTTGCACCATCACTTTTACAGTGTTGGGCAGTAGTTCGCGAACAACGCCAATAGTACCGTTCACCCAGCGCTTCGGAAAATTGCTATCGGTTGCCGTGAACATGACCTTGGCACCCACCTTGAGAGTGAGCTGATTGGGTGATGGCAGATTGCGATCATCTACATTGAACTTACCAGTGCTATTGCCCATATAAACTTTGGCATCGCTTGTAAGTGCTCGTAATCCTGCGCCATTAATTTGATCTGCGCGTGCGTTAGTCGTAGTTAGCGTGATAGTTTGCTCATCAATTTCTTTTTTGGTTTCATAGCAGACGGCATTTAAAGTGCTGAGCGCTTCATCAATGTCTTGATTGATACGGATCTGATTCAATAGGCCGGCAAAGTGTGCGTCTTTTTGACGGAAGATCTTAGACAGTTCTACCATCGTGACATCTTTACGATGTAGCGCATTGGCGCAAAAGAAATAAGGGCCTTCGTAACCGCGCTCTGAGAGTACCTGCATATCCGTTTGAGATACCACCGGCGGCAACTGAAACAAGTCCCCTACAAACATCACCTGTATACCACCGAAGGGCTCATTCTTTTGAGGTCCGTTAGCGCGCAGGAATAGATCAATGGCATCTACTACATCTACTCTGACCATCGAGATCTCATCAATGATCAGGAGGCGAATATCTTTATAGAGACGCTTATCTTTGAGAGGCTTGATATCCTCTTCTGGGAAGATCAAGCGAGGTGGCAAGCGAAAGAAGGAATGAATCGTGACGCCCTTCACTTGCAATGCAGCCACACCAGTTGGTGCAACGACCACTACGTTGCCATGAATGTTCTCACGCAGATAGCCAATTAAAGTAGTTTTACCAGTACCCGCTTTACCACTGACAAAAATATAAGGGTCGTGACGCTCGATGGCATCGATTACCTCCTGGTATTCAGGGGTAATTTCAATAGCGGATGAATCGACTACAGGATTGGTCATGCCTTATTGTTTCACGGCATCAGCCACACACCGAAATCCAATGTAAACAACTCCAATATCTGCTGGCTTAGACTCAACATCAGATTCTTTTTGTCTCTCCGGGCCATACCACCAAGAAGCACCACGAGTAATGAAGCCACCATTGCGCTCAGTAGCCGTCCACTCCCAAACATTGCCGCCCATATCTAATAGACCATTAACTCCAGGCTTAGTGCTGCCCGCAGGGACATGACCAGTGCCTCGGTTTAATGCGCCTGCTGGTGCGACACCTTTGTAATCACCACAGCCACTTAAGCAATGAGAAACTGCAGGCGTACTACCACCAGGAAATGGATAACGCTCACCCTTAACAAAGCCTGAAGGTGGATTGGCTCGTTGCTCTACAAATGCCGCAGAAATCCACTCAGCCTCAGTAGGCAAACGTTTGCCAAAATAACGACAGGCAGATGCCGCTTCAGATTGATTGAGGTGCACTGCGGGCTCAGTATCTTTTGCGGGAACGCCGTAGGGGGTTTTCCAAATCCAGCCGGGTTTTTTGACAAAGCCGGATTCGTAATTGAGTCCGCCGCCATTTTTCTCGGCTTGACTCACAAAGCCTGTAGCCGTTGCGAAGGTTTTCATATCGGCAATCGTCATCTCAGTTTGATCCCAAGATACATTGCCAACTCTAACTACGGGGATGGTTGATGCAGGTGCGCTAGTAGCAGTTGAGGGTCTCAACATGAAATACAGCGCAATAACTGATAGCAAAACACCGAATAGGATTGGAAGAATATCGAATTTTTTCATGAATAAAATCTCAAAAAGAAAAGGCTCCACGAGGGGAGCCTTAGGATAATGCAATATTCGGTGGGGCGAACGACGGGGCTCGAACCCGCGACAACCAGAATCACAATCTGGGACTCTACCAACTGAGCTACGTCCGCCACTGAAGACATAGATTATAGCTTTTGGGCCAAAAGCCTGTCAAAAAAGCCTTAGTTATCCGATTTAGGAGCCATCAAACTCAAAAGCAGCCCAATCCCCCAAGGTGAGGCTGGCATCGATGAAGAAATCCAAAATAGCTGCTTTGCTTTGAACTTTCGCTAGAGCATGGTGATCAGAAAGGCGCTGGCGCCAATAACGCGATCCCGCTCTACCGTGGGCTAGGCCAAGGATATGTCTTGTAAATGCGCCGATATAAAACGGTTTGCCTTTAGATTGGCACTCATCAAACCATGCCTGCACCTGCTTCACTAATACAATTTGTATGCGATGCCACTCGGTCTCGCTAAATAGATATCCAGCAGCCTCACCATTGGTCTTAATCAAATCATCCCAACCAAGCAACATCGCCGGAAAATGATATGCCGCCCTACCCACCATAAATCCATCAAAGTCATCCCAGTGACCAGCAATTTGCTCATTAGTTTCTAAGCCGCCATTGAGCAGGACTTTGAGATTAGGAAATTGTTTTTGCGCATCAAGGCGCAGCTTAGCCGCAACTTCATAACGCAAAGGTGGCTTACTGCGATTCTCTTTAGGAGATAAACCTTTTAGCACGGCATTACGAGCATGGATGGTGACTTGGCTAGCACCTGCATCCGCTACCGCAAGAATAAAGTTCAAAGCAAATTGATAATCTTTTTCAGAGCTTGCGGCATCCATCGAATCCAATCCCAAGCGATGCTTCACAGTGATCGGAATATCAACAGCAGCCTTCATAGCTTTGACACAATCGGCAACTAGTTGTGGCTCCGCCATTAGACAAGCACCAAATGCCCCACGTTGAACGCGCTCGGAAGGACATCCACAATTAAGATCAATCTCATCGTAGCCCCACTGCTGAGCTAACACTGCAGCCTTAGCTAAATCAGAAGGCTCTGAGCCACCTAACTGCAATACAACGGGATGTTGATCTTGCGAGTAGTCTAAATGGCGTGGCACATCCCCATGAATGAGGGCACCTGTCGTCACCATCTCGGTATATAGAACCGCATCTTGAGTTAGCGAGCGATGAAAAGACCGGCAATGACGATCAGTCCATTCCATCATTGGAGCTACAGCTAATCGTTTGGAAGGCTTTACAGTCATACGGATTTCAAGCTAAGGCTCTTTGACTCATGAAAAATCGTTCTTGCCCCGTTACCGGGTCTTTGAAATGAATCTCTTTTGCCAAGAGTTGTAGGGGTTTAGAAAAGTCCAAATCATACTCTTGATATGGCGTGAGGATTGGATAGATTTGATCATGGCGTATTGGAACTCCGAGGGCATTAAGGTGGCAACGTAATTGATGCTTCTTGCCACTGCCGGGAGTTAAACGATATTTAGCCCAGGGCTTATTTACTTCAAGCAACTCAATGTAGGTATCCGTATTTGCTACGTCATCCACTTCTTCCATTTGCAAGAAATGTTCTGACTCTTTGATATGGCTTTCATAAGTCAGCGGTAGTTTTTTGAGGAGTTCTTCTGAATACGGCGCTATAGCTTCGTATACCTTCTTAACTTGCCGGTCTCTAAACAGATTTTGATATTGCGCACGCTCTTGAGGTTTGACTGAAAAAATGACTAGTCCTGCAGTATCGCGATCAATTCGATGAATAGGACTTAAATCTTGAATGCCTGTTTTTTTCTTTAAGCGATTGAGTAGTGTTTGATGTAAGTAAAGACCGCTTGGAGTTACTGGCAAAAAGTGGGGTTTATCTGCAACCAAAATATGCTCATCCTGAAAAAGGATGGCTTCCTCGAAAGGAATTTCTGGTTCTCTCGCCAAGCGCCTGAAATACAGTAAATGGATATTAGGCTGGTAGGCGTCATCAGCAGAAAGTGCCTCACCTTCTTGATTAAATACCAAGCCCTCTTCAAAGCGAGACTCCCACTCAGCTCTATCGATGTGCGGGAAATTACTTGTAAAGAAATCCAGCAAAGAAGCATGGCTCTGCCCAGAGGGTAAATACACCCTAGAAGAGGAGACTCCTTCAGAATTGACTTTCATTTGCACTAGATTATCCACTCCCACCAAGGCAGACAAAGCAATCCCAGTATGCCCAAATGAAACCCTCTAAAATGGGGCGGTAGCACCCATTAGAACTAGAAAATGAATAGACAGCATGCTTGAACTCTCTGTATTCGACCTTGGCTTATTGTTTGCCCTCGCATTATTTGCGGGATTGGTCGACTCCATTATTGGTGGCGGAGGGATGATTCAGGTTCCAGCACTGTTTGCAGCCCTACCAGGCTTTCCACCAGCCACCCTACTCTCAGTCAATAAGTTTGGCTCTATCGTGGGCACAATTGGTTCAGCTATTCAGTACAGTCGCGTGAATAAAAGCCCCTGGGGCTTGGTGATCATCTCCTCTGCCTTTGCTTTTTTTGCCTCGGTTGCAGGGGCTTACCTCGTTACTCGCATACCAACAGAGTGGCTCAGAGGCGCCCTGCCATTTTTATTGCTAGCACTACTGATCTTTAATATCAAATCAAATGCCGGTCTAGTTCATGCTCCTAAACACAATCACCATAAACAAAAAGCCATTGCCTCAAGTGGCGCCGGCATCATTGGTTTTTATGATGGATTTCTAGGACCTGGAGCTGGAGCCTTTTATAAACTCTTTTACACCCGTGTTTTGGGATTTGATTTTTTGCGTTCTGCAGCACCTGCCAAGTGTCTAAATATAGCCTCCAATCTAGGTGCGCTATGCGTATTTTTCTATTTAGGTTATTTTGACTGGAAACTCGGCCTACTCATGGCCAGCGCCAATCTGGTAGGCGGTCAAATTGGTACCAAGATTGCAATTAAGCATGGTAACTCCTTTATTCGTAAAGGTTTCTTCATTCTGGTAACGATACTGATTATCAAAACTTTCTATGACGCCTTCTTGAAGTAAATATTTTGCAAAAAATAGATATGTAAATTAGTAGGGTATTAGAAATACTTTGTGGATTTGTAAGGATATAGAGAGTAAATTGAACATATGAAGTTTTAGTTTATTTACTATAAAAAATAAGGGTGTTATGAAAATTTTATTACCAGTTGATGGCTCAAAATCTGCGCTCAATGCAGCTAAGTATGTTGCAAAGTTAACTAAGCAGTTGAGCAGCAAGTGCACGGTAACATTAATTAGTGTTCATGATGATATTGGCCTTGGCCACGTGAAGCAATTTGTGGCAAATAGCGTCATTGATGATTACCTCCGTGAAGTGAGCGAGAAAGAGCTCAAGGGAGCCCAAAAAGTATTAGATACGGCTGGCGTAAAACACAGCATGGTCATTAAGCGCGGCAATATTGCCAATGAAATCATTGCACTCGCCAATAAAGAAAAGTTTGATCTGATCGTCATGGGCTCAAAAGGTCGCAGCGGTATTGTTGATGCCATCATGGGTTCTGTTGCCCAGAGAGTAAGCAATAATGCCAAGCAAGCCGTTTTATTGATCAAGTAAGCATCAAAGGTTAATCATCAGATTAACTTGAATAGGCCGTCTAAGTGACGGCCTTTTTTATGGATACTTAAATGAGTATTTTGCTGCTCTTATTCGCACCAGGCTTATTTGCCATCTACTGGCTTATTCGTCTACAAATATGTCTGTCTAGGATTCGCTACCTAGTGGATACCTACGGAATGGATCGCAAGAAGCTGCAAAAACTAAAATGCAAAGAAGTTCAGGCGCTTAGAGTATCAATTGACCAGCTCAGGCATGCGAATGATGCCTTTGGTTTAGAGAATTTGCTTAGGCCTTTTAGAGTCTAATGTTTTAGTAATTAAAGGGGAGCATCTATCTGACTGGGTGAAATTCAACTTTCTAGCCCGGCAATTGCAGTAGCTTAGACCCCCATTCTTCCAGTCATCTCTGCCTGAGACAATCCTGCATCTCTACGCTCCTGCAGAGTCTCATCAAAAATAGCAAACTCTTCTTTATTTAATCGCTCTACCTCGGATTTTACTTCAGGATTTTTTAACATCCTGATAACGGCTTGCTTGTGAGTTAATAGTTTTTTTTCATAATTTTATCTAAATCGTTCTTTGATTCACCCGCCTAGATAACTCCTCGGCCGACTCTTTTCGCTCGCTGTAGCGATCGGTTAGATACTCGCTAATGCCACGAGTGAGTAATGTGAACTTATAGAGCTCTTCCATTACATCCACTACGCGATCATAGAAAGAGGAAGGCTTCATGCGTCCATCCTCCTCAAACTCTGTGAAAGCTTTGGCAACCGAAGATTGATTGGGGATGGTAACCATCCTCATCCAACGACCCAAGATACGCATTTGATTAACAGCATTAAAAGATTGTGACCCGCCAGATACCTGCATCACAGCCAAAGTTTTACCTTGCGTTGGTCTGACAGCGCCATCCGCCAATGGAATCCAATCAATCTGCGTTTTTAAGAGTCCTGTCATAGCGCCGTGCCGCTCTGGCGAAGTCCAAACCATACCCTCCGCCCATAAAGCCAGTTGACGTAACTCTTGCACCTTTGGGTGGGTATCGGGCACGCTATCAACTAAAGGCAGCCCAGTTGGATCAAATATTTTTACCTCTCCACCCATGGCCATTAGTAACCTAGCTGCTTCGAAAGTTAGAAGCCTACTATAGGATCTCTCACGCAGTGAACCATAGAGCATTAAAAATCTTGGCGCATGATCGCCAGATTGGATACTTAATTTTTCGATTGCAGGGATCTGGAAAAGATCCTCAACTAAGGCCGGGAATTGCAGTGGAGACTCAAACACTTAGACCATCTCCTTTTTGAAGAATTTTGCTTTGAACCATAAAGCTACAGTGACTAAGCCAATCATGATGGGCACCTCTACTAAAGGCCCTATGACTGCTGCAAAGGCTGCTCCAGAATTGATTCCAAATACCGCAATCGCTACCGCAATGGCCAACTCAAAGTTATTACTCGAACCTGTAAATGAGAGTGTGCAGCAACGCTGGTAATCAATTCCCATCTTGCCAGTGACAAAAAATGTCAGCAAGAACATGATCAGAAAGAAGATTAGCAATGGAATGGCAATGGTGAGGACGTCCATCGGGAGCGTCAACATTACTCCGCCCTTGAGACTAAACATCACAACGATGGTAAAGAGCAAGGCAACTAAGGTAAGCTTGCCAATGCGAGGCACAAGATGCTCGTGATAACGTGCTTTAGTCATGAACTTGAGCATCACCACCCTAGTCAATATTCCAGTGATACAAGGAATACCCAAATAAATAAATACACTCTGCGCAATTTGACCCATGCCTATGCTGATACTTGATCCAACGAGTCCGAAATAAGGGGGCAAGACAGTGAGAAAAAAGTAGGCGTAAACACTAAAGAACAGCACCTGAAAAATGGCATTAAATGCCACTAAGCCAGCAGCGTATTCAGTAGAGCCTTTAGCTAGATCATTCCAAATAATGACCATCGCAACACAAGGTGCAATACCAATCAATATCAGGCCAGCCATATACTCTGGCTGATCTGGGACAAAAGTAATCGCTAAAAAGAACATTAAAGTTGGTGCAATGATCCAGTTCATGAGTAGCGAAATCAGAAAGATACGCTTATCTTTAAAAACGTCAGGTAAGTCTTCGTAACGCACCTTAGCAAAGGGTGGATACATCATTAATATCAAACCAATAGCAATTGGAAGATTAGTGGTTCCGACCTGAAAGAAATTAATAAACCTTTCCACATCTGGAATAAAGTGACCCAAGGCAATACCTAGGGCCATAGCTGCAAAGATCCAGACTGTCAAATAGCGATCTAGAAAGGAGAGTTTTTTAGTGAGGGAACTCATGCTTTGCTGTGTATCTCTTTCAGGCTCATAGAATCGAGCTTTTCTAATGGCATCGCAGCCAAAATATCTAAACGTCTTTTGAGGCCATTCTTGACCTCATTAAAAGCCGCCTTTTTCTCTAAATCAGTGCCTTGTACTTGAGATGGATCAGGGAAGCCCCAATGCGCTGTCGCAGGCTGACCTGGCCAGAATGGGCAAACTTCGCCAGCAGCGTTATCGCAAACTGTCACAATGAAATCCATCTTTGGGGAGTCGGCTAGACCAAACTCATCCCAACTCTTCGATCTCAAAAGAGCGCGGTCCATGCCCAATTCCTCTGCAATATCAGCAGCAATGGGATTAACGCTTGTACCCGGAGTAGAGCCAGCTGAATATCCTATAAATTTTCCACTTGGGTGTGTAGACGCTAAAGCCTCACCCAGTACTGAGCGAGCAGAGTTGTGGGTGCATAAGAAAAGGATGTTGTACTGTTTCATTGGGCTTTTACCTTTTTGACGGTTTTGGTAGTTTTGCATGGCTTACCGTCGCAGCAGTTAGCTAGCAGGAATTGACTGAGATCTTCAACCATTCCTGGGTTTGGTCTATAGATCAAATTGCGGCCTTGGCGCTCGACAGTAATTAGATTCGCTTGATAGAGCTCTTTTAAATGAAAGCTGAGGGTCGCATTAGGAATGCCCAGCATCTCATGGATTTGTGAGGGTAATAAACCTTGATCACCCTTTTGAACTATGAGGCGATAGACGTTTAGGCGGGATTCTTGCCCCAGGGCAATGAAGGCCAGAATAGCTTCGGTATTTTTCATAATTCCATAATAATGGAACTATATTACAAATAGATGACTACGGAGCAGTAAAGCCATACCTGCTCATGATTTGCCGGGATTTAGACTCTTGCAGGTATTGATAAAAATCTTTTGCGCTAGATGAACTATTTTTGATCAAGGCCATCTTTTGCCTTAAGGGCTTATGCAAGTCATCCGGAATTAATACATAGGTAGATTGAGTTTGTACTTGAGGCGATATCGCTAAGGATAAAGCTGCAATTGCAAAATCTGCTGAGCCGGTTAAGGCAAACATGGTTGCTTGAGAAATATTTTCCCCAAATACTAACTTAGGCTGGGCTAAATCCCAAGCTCCAATGCTGATGAGATATTCTTTTGCAGCCCTGCCGTAAGGGGCGTGCTCTGGGTTGGCTATGGCAATTTTCTTGGCCTCTGTAATAGCCTTAATCAAGCCATCTTTATCTGTAGCAAGCTTGATTGGGTTACCCTTTTTTTGCAAGAGGGTTATTCTGCCGATAGCGTAAAGACTTCCCTGATCTACCGTTGAGCCATTCTTATATAAGTCATCAATATACGCCTCATCGGCCGACATCAGTAAACCAAAGGGCGCTCCATTTTTGACCTGCTGCCAGAGTACGCCAGATGAACCAAAGACCAACCTCACCTCTTGCCCTTTATCGGCCTTATAGTTAGCGGCAATTTCTTCTAGGGCAAACTTCAGGTCTGAGGCTGCGGCTACCGTTGGCGCTGATTGCGCTAAAGAAGCAGAGACATACAGAGCGAGCAAAGCCAAAAGAATCTGCTTTATTGGGGTCATTTGTTTTTTCACTCCTTAAACTTGTACGCTTATATGTTGCACTAAATCCAAGGATCAAAAACCTTCACACCTGATTGACTGAAATCAGATACGTTTCTGGTAACGATAGTCATTCGACCCTCTATGGCAGAAGCTGCAATCATGGCGTCTCGCTCTGATTTAGGATTGGGCACATGAAGACTTGCGCAGCGTTGGGCAACAGCTAGGTCAACCGGCAAGACCCTTTCAGAGAATGCTGGTAAGACATTGTGATTTAGCCAGCTTCTAAGTACTGCACCCTGTTTTTTATCTCGGCGCTCAATTTGTAAAACACCGATTTCTAACTCCAATACTGTTATCGCAGAAATAAACATTAATTCTGGAAAGATTGCTTCGGCCCAAGACTGAACGCCCCGATTGATTAGACCATCAGCTGATTTTCGCAATTCAGATATTACATTAGTATCTAGTAAATACATTACCAAGAATCTCCGATTGGCCTGATGAGGCCTTGCACTTTCGCAGGCTCAAATTCAATTTCACCAGCACCTTTCATCCCTAAAAGATCACACATGTTTTTTCTTTTTCCAAGGACTCGCTGGTAGTCTAAAAAAGTCATCAGTACATGTGCAGGCTTACCGCGATCAGTAATAAAAACTGGGCCTGCTTCAGAGGCTTTTTTGGCCTTACCAGTATCCTGATTAAATTCCCGGCTAGATAAAGTGGTGATCATTGAAGCCTCCACAAACATGAATAATGTAGCAATGTTACTACATTATTCTTAGGGGCTCAAGCACCGTTTCCAGCGGGAGAGATTTACCCTTTTAATTTACGTAAAGCATCTGCCATCGCATTATTCATTGGAGGCGCAGACCTTCTATCTTCTTGCGGTCTTCTAGCTTCTGAAGCTCTTGGTGCGCCAGGTCTATTTATCCTTTGCTCAGGCTTTGAGCCTGCCGACACTTTATGCGCTTCATCAGAGAGTCGCATTGTGAGTGCAATTCGCTTGCGCTTTTCATCTACTTCAAGCACTTTGACCTTCACAACCTGCCCTGCTTTGACTACCGTGTGTGGATCTTTTACAAAGGCATTAGCCAATGCAGAGATATGTACCAGGCCATCTTGATGAACGCCAATATCGACAAAGGCACCAAAGGCTGCCACGTTCGTTACAACACCCTCTAAGATCATGTCTGTCTTAAGATCGCTGATCTTTTCGACGCCATCTTTAAATGTCGCCGTGGTGAACTCAGGACGTGGATCACGACCAGGCTTTTCTAATTCCTTAATGATGTCGGTAACCGTAGGCAAACCAAAATTCTCATCGGCATACTTTTCTGGATTGAGCCCTTTGAGTATTGCGATATCGCCAATGACCTCTTTGACACCCTTCTTGATGTCTTTCAAAATCTTCTCCACCAAAGGATAGGATTCTGGGTGGACAGCAGAAGCATCCAAAGGATCTTTACCATTCATAATGCGTAAGAAACCAGCTGCTTGCTCAAAAGTCTTCTCGCCTAAGCGCGGCACGCTCCGCAAGTCTGCCCGCGTCTGAAAGGCGCCATGACTATCTCGATAAGTTACGATACCTTCAGCAACCGTACTACTCAAGCCTGAGACTCTTGCCAATAAGGGTGCAGATGCCGTGTTCACATCAACACCTACCGCATTGACGCAATCCTCCACTACTGCCACCAATGACTTGGCTAACTGAGTCTGCATCACATCATGCTGATATTGGCCCACGCCAATAGACTTTGGATCAATCTTCACTAGCTCGGCTAGGGGGTCTTGGAGCCTTCTCGCAATCGATACCGCTCCACGTAAAGATACATCCATACCAGGTAATTCTTTTGAGGCGTACTCAGAGGCAGAGTAAACCGATGCCCCTGCTTCAGAAACCACAATCTTGGTTAGCTTAAGTTCGGGTTTAGCTTTGATTAAATCTTGCGCTAATTTATCAGTCTCACGTGAGGCTGTACCGTTGCCGATCGAGATTAAGTTAGCCTGATGTTTCTCAGCTAATTTAGCCAGCGTATGCAGCGAGCCCTCCCAATCATTCTTAGGTTGGTGTGGATAAATCACATCGGTGTCTACCACTTTACCTGTCGCATCTACTACTGCAACTTTGACACCAGTTCTCATGCCGGGATCTAGGCCAATAGTAACCTTTGGTCCTGCAGGTGCAGCCAACAGTAAAGCCTTGAGATTACGTGCAAAGACATTAATCGCCTCAGCCTCTGAGCGCTCACGCAATGCACTCATGAGCTCAGACTCCAAGTGCATAGAGCACTTGATACGCCAAGTCCAACGCACAGTCTCTGCGAGCCACTGGTCGGCAGGACGACCTTCGTTTTTAATCTTGAACTGATTGGCAATGCGGGACTCGCAAGGATTGTGTGGTGCGTCCCATTTGGGTTTTTCTTCTTCAGTGTCTAGACGCAAGTTAACCATGAGCATTTGCTCACGACGACCTCTAAATAATGCCAAGGCACGATGCGACGGAATTGCCGAGATAGGCTCTGAGTAATCGAAGTAGTCCGAGAATTTCTCACCCTCTTGCTCTTTACCGGCAATGAGTTTGGATTCCACAACGCCATGCTCCTGCAAATACGTTCTAAGTGATTGGACCAGTCCAGCATCTTCAGCAAAGCGCTCCATCAAAATCTGACGAGCACCCTCAAGAGCGGCCTTGGTGTCAACCACACCAGGGTTATCACCCTGATCGGATGTAAATGCCTCTTTGAGGTATTTGCTTGCTTCCGCTTCTGGATCCAGCATGGGGTTAGCCAATAAATCATTAGCCAAAGGCTCTAATCCAGCCTCCAGAGCGATTTGCGCCTTAGTGCGACGCTTGAGTTTATAGGGGAGATAGAGATCCTCTAAGCGGGTCTTATCTTCTGCCAGCATGATGGCTTTGAGCAACTCCGGAGTCATCTTGCCCTGCTCTTCAATCGACGCAACGATCGCTTTACGACGCTCTTCCAACTCTCTTAAATAACTGAGTCGATCCTCTAATAAACGTAACTGCGTATCGTCCAAACCGCCAGTTGCCTCTTTGCGATAACGTGCAATAAAGGGAACGGTTGCACCTTCATCCATCAATGCGATGGCGGCAGCCACTTGTGCAGGTTTAGCAGATAACTCTTGGGCAAGGCGTAGTTCAATGGATGGCAGCATGAAATGATTAATTTACTAAGGTTTTGAGAATATTGCATTGGAGTAAAAATAAGAGCCACCCAAAGGTGACTCTTATTTACCAACTAGATGACTTATGAAAGTGCCTCAGTGAAGCAACTTCGCGAAATTACTCGCGGGAAGCTTTCTTACGGTCATGCTCCTTCAAATAACGCTTACGGATTCGGACGCTTTTCGGTGTTACTTCAACCAACTCATCATCACTAATGAATTCAACAGCGTATTCCAAAGTTAAATCAATTGGTGTCACCAAACGAACCGCTTCGTCAGTTCCTGAAGAACGTACGTTCGTTAATTGCTTACCTTTGATCGGGTTCACAACTAAGTCATTGTCGCGACTATGGATACCAATCACCATGCCTTCATAAACAGGATCGCCATGTTTTACAAACATACGACCACGGTCTTGTAGCTTCCAAATAGCATAAGCAACTGCTTCACCGTCATCTTGGCTAATTAATACACCGTTATGACGCTCGCCTAAGATGCCATCTTTGGCTGGAGCATAAGAATCAAATGTATGACTCATCAAACCATTACCGCGAGTCATGGTCATAAAATCACCCTGGAAGCCAATCAGACCACGCGCAGGAATACGGTACTCAAGACGGGTACGACCTTTTCCGTCACTCACCATATCTTGTAACTCGCCCTTACGCTTACCCAAGTCTTCCATCACAGAACCTTGTGTAGCATCTTCTACGTCAACCGTTAAGTTCTCATACGGCTCCATCTTGACGCCATTCTCTTCGTGGAAGACAACGCGAGGACGTGAAACTGCCATCTCGTAGCCTTCACGACGCATCGTCTCTACCAAGATCGTAAGATGCAACTCGCCACGGCCTGATACTTCAAATACGGTGTCATCATCAGTTTCTTTTACGCGCAACGCCATGTTGGCTTTCAACTCACGGTCAAGACGCTCACGAATCTGACGGCTAGTCACAAACTTGCCTTCACGACCAGCCAATGGGCTGGTGTTCACCATGAAGTTCATGGTTAAAGTAGGCTCATCAATCTTGAGCATTGGCAATGGATCTGGTTTATCAACCGCACAAACTGTTGTACCAATTGCCAACTCTTCAATACCGTTGATGAGAGCAATATCGCCGGCAAATGCCTCGTCAACGATTTCACGCTCTAAACCTTTAAATTTCAATACTTGATTAATACGGCCTTTAAATGGCACACCATCAGGACCGTTCATGCAGACTACTTCCATGCCTGACTTCACACGTCCACGGCTAATACGGCCAACACCAATCTTACCGACATAGCTGTTGTAATCGATTGAAGAAATCTGGAATTGCAAAGGACCATCTGGGTCATCATCACGCACAGGGACGTATTTCAGGACAGCGTCAAACAATGGACGCATATTACCTTCACGGACATCCTCTGTAGTTCCTGCATAGCCGTTCAAGCCTGATGCATAAATGATTGGGAAGTCGAGCTGCTCTTCCGAAGCGCCTAACTTATCAAACAATTCAAAAGTAGCATTGATTACATAGTCACAACGTGCACCTGGACGGTCAACCTTGTTAATCACGACGATAGGCTTCAAACCAAGGGCTAGAGCTTTCTTGGTTACAAAGCGAGTTTGTGGCATTGGGCCTTCAACCGCATCCACCAAAAGCAAAACACCGTCAACCATGGAGAGCACACGCTCTACTTCACCACCGAAGTCGGCGTGTCCTGGTGTGTCAACGATATTGATGTGTGTGCCGTCATACTCAACCGCACAGTTCTTGGACAAAATAGTAATGCCACGCTCTTTTTCCAAATCGTTTGAGTCCATGACGCGTTCGGTCATTTTTTCATTTGAGCGGAATGTGCCAGATTGGCGCAAGAGTTGGTCAACCAAAGTAGTTTTACCGTGGTCAACGTGGGCGATGATGGCGATATTACGAAGTGCGCGTTTAGTCATGTGAAGCTTCTGAAGTTAAGAATAGGGTTAATTAAGATTAATGAATAAATAAGTCAAAATGATTTAATGGGCAGAAGAAATTAAACGCTTGGGATGCAATACCCCAGAGCGCCAATCTCCAGTACCGATAAAGTTGTGTGGAGCAGCAGTTGCGCGATAGATACGCACTAGCGCTTCTATCGAGGGTAAATTGAGTGGAACTCGTTGGCCCATCTCCAAACGTTTTGCTTGCTGCTCATCTACAGTGAGATGCGGCAAGGTTTGTAAGAGCACATCGACTGGCAAGATGTAACTAGAGCTTTCTTTCAAGCCCTTCTGAATGGATTCAATTGTGAAAGACTGCTCTAAAGTGAGGTGACCCACTTCAGTGCGGCGCAAGCCAACCAAATGTGCACCACAACCCAAAGCTTTACCAAGATCTTCTGCCAAGACGCGGATATAAGTACCTTTGCTACAACTTACTTCCAAAGTGGCTTCAGGCCAATTGATATTAGTCCAGCGGATGGCATGGATCGTAATGTTTCGTGGGGCACGCTCTAACTCAACACCTGCACGAGCATATTCATATAAAGGTTTGCCATCGCGCTTGAGCGCTGAATACATTGGCGGAACCTGACTAATGGGACCAGTAAATGTCGGTAGTAATGACTCTAGCGCTAGCTTCAGGGCAACTTCATCAGCGAATACTGGGAGTGGTAACTCTTCAATGATGAGTCCCTCAGCATCACCAGTCTCAGTACGCTGACCAAATTTCACTTGAGCGATGTATGTCTTATCCGCTTCCAATAAATCCTGAGAGTACTTCGTTGCTTCACCTAAACAAATAGGGAGTAAGCCAGTAGCCATTGGATCTAAAGTTCCAGTGTGCCCAGCTTTTTCTGCATTAAATGCACGCTTTACAGCAGTAACCGCTCCTTGCGAGCTCATGCCAGCAGGTTTATCAAGCAAGACAACGCCGTCGATACGTACGGACATAGCTATTTACGCGTTCTCGTCTTTGCGATCACTATCCACCGCTTGATCAATTAAGCGAGACATTTCGATGCCGTGCTCAACAGAACTATCGTAGTGGAAATGCAGGGTTGGTACGGTATGAATATGCAAACGCTTAAATAATAAGGAATGTAAATAGCCTGCTTTATCCTGGAGCGCCTTCAATGCCACTTCAGGCTCAGCGCCCAAAACAGTGAAGAAGACTTTTGCGTGCGCCAAATCTGGCGTAAGTTCAATACTTTGTAAAGTAATCAAACCTAGGCTCGGGCTACGCAATTCACGAGGAATCAGCTCGGCCAGGTCTCGCTGAATTTGATCGGCGAGACGCTGGTTACGATGAGGGCTAGTTTTATGCATTAACTGGGTAGCTCTTACAGTGTTCTAGCGACTTCAGTCACTTCAAATGCTTCCAGTTGATCACCCTCTTTGATGTCGTTGTAGCCTTTTAATGACAAGCCACACTCAACACCAGCACGAACTTCTTTTGCATCATCTTTAAAGCGCTTGAGAGAATCTAACTCACCGTTCCAGATCACTACGTTTTCACGCAATAGACGAACGCTAGAGTTACGCTTGACAACACCATCGAGCACCAAACAACCTGCAATCGCGCCAACTTTGGATACCAAGAAGACTTGACGAATCTCCACCATACCGGTGATTTCTTCTTTCTTATCTGGTGTCAACATACCGCTTAAGGCTGCTTTCACTTCATCAACCGCGTCATAAATAATGTTGTGATAACGAATATCTACACCATTATTTTCAGCTAGCTTACGCGCTGCACCATCCGCGCGAGAGTTAAAGCCAATAATGACTGCCTTAGAAGCAACTGCCAAATTCACGTCAGTCTCAGTAATACCACCCACTGCTGCGTGAACGATTTGGACCTTCACCTCTGCTGTAGAGAGCTTTTGTAATGATTGTGACAATGCTTCTTGCGAACCTTGTACGTCTGCCTTAATAATCAGCGGCAACAACTTAGCCTCTATCGCACCTTCTTCCATGTTTTCCATCATGGTCTCGAGCTTGAATGCTTGCTGTTTGGCCAACTTCACATCACGGAACTTGCCTTGACGGAAGAGTGCGATCTCACGTGCTTTACGCTCGTCAGGAACCACTTGCACTGATTCACCAGCTGCAGGAACTTCAGATAAACCTTGAATCTCTACAGGGATTGATGGGCCAGCTTCATTGCATGGCTTACCGTTCTCATCCAACATCGCACGAACACGACCGTAAGTTGAGCCAGCCAGCAACATATCGCCACGCTTCAGCGTTCCAGACTGAACGAGAACAGTAGCAACCGGACCGCGCCCTTTATCTAAGCGAGCCTCAATCACTAAGCCTTGTGCCGGAGCTTCCTTAGCTGCTTTAAGCTCTAACACTTCCGCTTGCAAGAGAACGTTCTCGAGTAATGCATCGATGCCGTCACCCGTTTTGGCAGAAACACCAATAAATGGTACATCGCCACCGTATTCCTCAGGAACCACTTGCTCAGCCACCAATTCAGTTTTGACACGCTCTAAATTGGCTTCAGGTTTATCAATCTTATTGATTGCGACAACGATTGGAACACCAGCTGCTTGAGCATGGTGAATCGCTTCTTTAGTTTGTGGCATCACGCCATCATCCGCCGCAACCACCAAGATCACGATATCTGTTGCCTTGGCACCACGAGCACGCATGGCCGTAAAGGCTTCGTGACCCGGAGTATCGAGGAAAGTAATCATGCCGCGTGGAGTTTCAACGTGATAAGCGCCAATGTGCTGAGTAATACCACCAGCCTCGCCAGTAGCAACCTTAGCTGCACGAATCTTATCGAGCAAAGATGTTTTACCGTGGTCAACGTGACCCATTACTGTGACGACTGGTGGACGCGGCAATAACTCTGCATCGTGACCAGCAATACCCAAATCTAAATCAGGATCATCTAACTTAGCAGCATGAGCAGTGTGACCCATTTCCTCAACGATGATCATTGCCGTATCTTGATCCAAGATCTGGTTGATCGTTACCATCTGACCCATACCCATCAAGAGCTTAATCACTTCTGCACTCTTCACAGCCATAGCGTGCGCTAACTCAGCCACAGTAATGGTTTCTGGAACATTGACATCACGCACAATAGCTTCGGTTGGTACCTGGAAATTGGTATCGACATTGGCTTCAGCAATTTGACGTTGCTTTCTTCTGCCACCGCCTGAACGCCAACCACCTACACCACCAGAACTATCACCCCGAGTCTTGAGGCCACCCGGTTTCTTGGCACCTTCTTCTTGCCAAGTAGATGAAGTCTCTGCAGACTTAATTGTCTTACCACCAACTTTAGCAACTGCTTTTTTCTTATCATCAGCACCTTCAGCCTTAGCAGGCTTATGAAGAGTGCCTTTTTTGGCTTCATCAGCAGCAATTTCACTTGGTGCTTTGAGGACACGTGCAGGTGTACTCATCATGTCGCGAATCGCTAGAGCTTCAGCTTCAGCAGCGGCACGACGTTTAGTAATGTCCGCCAACTGCGCCTTATTGGCATCAGCAATATCTTTAGCAGCCTTGTCAGCTTGCGCTTTCTTTTCTACAGCTTTTACAGTCGCTGCATCGCCGACTGATTTAGCGGATTTCTCAATTGCTGGCTCAGCCGCACTTGCAGCTGCTGCCGCATCAGCCTCTTTTTGACGCGCATCTTCAGCCGCTTTCATTTCAGCTTCTTGACGAGCCAACAATTCAGCTTGACGAGTAGCTTCAGCAGCGCGTTTTTCTAACTCCTCAGCAGAAAGAATTGGCTTAGCAGATTCTGCAGGAGCAGCTTTCTTGGCCACTGGAGCTGGAGCCTCTTCGGGAGCTTTATCTCCCGCCTTAACTAGCACCCGCTTTTTACGAACCTCAACCTGAACGGTGCGAGTACGCCCAGCAGAATCTGCCTGACGAATCTCAGAGTTTTCGCGCTTGATTAAAGTAATCTTTTTACGACTACCTGTATCAGCACTGCCATGCTCTTTCTGCAAATGCTCAAGCAGGACAGTCTTGTCCTTTTCGGTAATGCTGTCGTCCTCAGAACCTTTTTCGATACCAGCCGCCTTCAATTGCTCCAGCAGGTCTGGCGCGGTACGTTTTAATTCTTTAGCGAGTACTTTTACTGTTGTTGCCATGCACTACTTCCTCTCATGAAGTAAACCAATGTTCGCGCGCTTTCATGATGAGCGTTTTCGCGGTTTCTTCGTCAATTTGTGTCGCCTCAACTAGCTCATCAACAGCCAGTTCAGCTAAGTCGTCACGGGTATGAACTTGATTGTCAGCAAGCTTTGCAACCAATTCAGTGGTCATTCCCTCGAGGGAACGTAAATCTTGTGAAACTTCGCCAACGCGCTCTTCCTTAGCTAATTCCATAGTCAAGAGAGAGTCACGCGCACGAGTACGCAATTCGTTTACGGTATCTTCGTCAAAAGAATCGATTTCTAACATTTCAGAAAGGGGTACGTAAGCAACCTCCTCCAATGTGTTGAAACCTTCTTCGATCAAGATATCAGCAACTTCTTGGTCAACATCCAATTTATCCATGAACAATTGACGAACAGATGCAGCTTCTTTTTCAGTTTTCTCGGCAGACTCTTCTGGAGTCATGATGTTGATCTGCCAACCCGTCAATTCACTAGCCAAGCGAACATTCTGTCCGCTACGACCAATCGCAATTGCCAAGTTCTCTTCATCAACCACCACATCCATGGCGTGACGCTCTTCGTCAACCACGATAGAAGATACTTGTGCTGGAGCCAAGGCGCCAATCACAAATTGCGCCGGATCTTCAGACCACAACACAATGTCTACTGCCTCGCCAGCTACTTCGTTACGAACTGCAGTAACGCGTGTGCCACGAACACCAACACAAGTGCCGATTGGGTCGATACGCTTGTCGTAAGTAATTACAGCAATTTTTGCGCGGATGCCAGGATCGCGAGCTGCGCCCTTAATCTCTAATAAACCTTGCTCCATCTCTGGAACTTCGTTCTCAAACAACTTGATCAAGAAATCTGGGCACGTACGTGAGAGCTCAATCTGCGGGCCACGGGCTTCACGATCTACTTTCAAAATATAGGCACGAACGCGGTCACCAGAACGCAAATTCTCTTTGGGAATCATTTGATCGCGACGCAGCAACGCTTCAACGCGACCAGACTCAATAATCAAACCATTCTTGTCGGCACGCTTCACAGTACCGGTCATGACTTTTTCGCCACGCTCAAGGTAGTCATTCAGAATCTGTTCACGCTCGGCATCACGAATGCGTTGCAAGATCACTTGCTTGGCAGCTTGTGCACCAATACGACCAAAGGCTAAAGATTCGATTTGCTCTTCGATGTGCTCACCAACTTCCATGTCCGGAAACTGCTCGAGGGCCTCGAAATGCAGAATTTCTTTATCAGGCTCTTGGAGGCCTGCTTCATCAGGAACAACCAACCAGCGACGGAAGGTTTCGTACTCACCAGACTCGCGATCAATCGATACACGAATATCCACATCTTCTGTCGGATAACGTTTCTTAGTAGCTGATGCTAGCGCCATTTCTAGCGCCTCAAACACAATCGCTTGATCTACGTTCTTTTCACGCGCTAAGGCGTCTGCCAACATGAGAACTTCTCGGCTCATGACTTTCTTCCTTTGAAATCAATAACAGGGACCAACCGAGTCTTATCGACCTCGGCTAAAGAAAACTCCAATTGAGACTCAGCGCCATCGGCGCCTTCAAACAACAAACCAAATTTCGCATCAGGTGAATCCAATTCACCACTCAGCAAACCTTGCAATACACCACGAAACTTCTTGCGATCGCCAGCGGCAACCCGCAATTTCAAATCCACTTCCATTCCGGAGAAGCGCTCGTAATCAGCCGCCGACTTCACAGGGCGATCTAGACCAGGAGACGAAATCTCTAGACGCTCAAAGGGAATGTTTTCCACTGGCAAGGTGTAGCTCAGTTGATGACTTACCTTTTCGCAATCCTGGACATTAATCAAACGCTCATAATCCGGGTTTTCAATCGTGACACGCAGCAAACCTCCGGCCTCACGCTCGATCTCGACTAGCGTGTACCCTAAGTTTTCTACCTCTGCAGAAATAATCCGCTGATCCTTCACGAATACCCTTCAACCCAAAACGGCAAAAAAAAATGGGCTTTGAAGCCCATATTCTCGAAATTCAGAACAGGCCGACTTACGTTGATCGCAACATCAGTCGGTAACAACTTAAAACAGCAGCGAACTGCTGCAAGACCAAAATTATAGCTGATTTAGAGGAAAACTCATCAAAATCAGAAGCTTTCGCTTGGATTTCGCGGTTTTCGAGGACCTTTATTGAAGGGTTTGCGCCCTTTTGGTGCTCCGCGTTTAGGGCCATTTCCTGGGCTTTGCGGGCTTGCAGTTACAAAAGCAGACTGTCCGTGATGGACTTTCTTGCCTTTATTGCGGTTCTGACCTTGACCGCCCTGGCCGCCACCTTGACCGCCTTGAGTACCTGCGCCTGGACGCCCACCCTGGGTACGACCACGAAAAGGACCGCGCCCCTCGCTCGAACCACCACCGCCAGGTTTACCACCCCGACCTTGATGAGTGAGAGCGCCATGACCACTGGCCTGGGTTAAAGCATCCCGTGAGCCCCAATAAGAGACCGAGGTTTGCATTGGGTCTGGCTGAAAATCCCCGCTGGAAGCAGGATTACGGTCTCGTCCATGAGCTCCAGAACTGGGGCCACGACCCTTATCTTGGGGTTGAGGCATTTTTAAGCCTGCAAACTTCATTAAGTTATAGATACCGCCGGCTTCAATCTCTTCCCACTTACCCCGCCTCAAACGTGGAGGCAATAAGAAAATGCCATAACGCGTACGAATCAAACGAGAGACGACATGCCCGACTGCCTCAAACATGCGGCGCACCTCACGGTTACGGCCTTCAGTCAAAGCAACGTGATACCAACGGTTCGCACCTTCCCCACCACCCATAGAAAGGCGTAAGAATTTGGCTTGGCCATCATCCAAGGTGATGCCACTCTTTAATTGAGCCATATTTTCTTGACTCAAATCACCCAAAATACGGACAGCGTACTCGCGCTCAACGCCGTAACGAGGATGCATCAAGCGATTCGCTAGCTCGCCTGAAGTCGTGAATAGCAATAGACCTTCCGTATTAAAGTCCAAACGTCCTACTGCAATCCAACGTCCTTGACGTGGCTTTGGCAAACGATCAAATACGGTTGGACGACCCTCTGGGTCGGACTGACTAACGATTTCACCGGAAGGCTTGTGATACATGATCACGCGTGGCGGCTTAGTCTGAATCTTGCGATGTACTGGTTTGCCGTTAATGCGCACTTGATCGGTCGGCCCAATACGCTGGCCAATATGGGCTGGTAATCCATTGACGGATACGCGCCCTTGAATAATCAAGTCTTCCATATCGCGACGTGAACCCATACCGACATCAGCCAGTACCTTGTGCAACTTCACAGTATCTTCGTCGTCAGCTTCGTCGTCTAAACCATCCAAGTCTGACCAAACTTCATCACGTAAGCTGAGCGGCAAGTCATCGATGTTGGCAAATTGCAGGCTACTCATCTCATCATCGCTAGGCCCATCTGCATCATCGTCGTGACGAACACGTTGTGCGCGACGCTCTGCACCAGTTTGATGAGAGACCTCATTCTCATTCACACCATCTGGGTTTTTAACTTCAATTACCTCAGGCGCATCTAATGCAGCATCGAATTCTCCAGAAACTACTGAAGCAAACAAGGCTTCGCTCTCTGCTGCATTCGGTGCCAGCTTGGCGGCTGAGTGGTTAGCTCCCTCACGCGCGCCGCCAGCCTCGCCCTCGCGACGAGGCCGATCCTTGTTAAATGGACGTTTCTTATTAAATGGCTTACCGGCGCCCGCACCCTGACGGCGTGGACGACGTGGACCGCCCTCGCGTCCTTCGCCTTTTGCACCCTCTGAATGATTGGGTGCAGACTCAGAGCTAGAGGAGTTATCCGATGTAGGTTTAATCGGAGATGAATCGTTTTCGTTATGACTTGTCATTAATAATTATTTTTGTTCGTCTGTTTTGTCTTCAGACTCAGGAGTAACTTCTTCTACTACTTCATCATCTGTTGATTGAATAATAGGCTGTCCGTTTTCATCTAACTCGATGACGGTCTCAACAGTAGCGCTAGGATCGAATTCCATGACTGCCTGACCTAGTTGCGCAGCAGCAGCCATTGGTGCAGCATCTTCCAACATTGGCAAGCTTTGTAAATTGGTGAGACTCAAGTCGTCTAAAAATTGCTTAGTAGTGGCATATAAACCTGGGCGACCAATCGTCTCTTTATGACCAATCACCTCAACCCAACCCCGATCCTCTAACTGCTTCATCACATTACTACTTACCGCAACACCACGAATCTCTTCGATCTCACCGCGGGTCACTGGTTGGCGGTAGGCAATAATCGCCAAGGTTTCCATCACCGCACGAGAATACTTTGGTGGCTTTTCTGGGGTCAAACGATCAAGATATTCACGCATCGCTAAGCGACTCTGAAAGCGCCAGCCAGTCGCAATATGGACTAACTCCATGCCCTTGTCTTCCCAGGCTTTTTGAAGCTCCACAAGAGCATGATCAATTGCACCTGCAGCAATATCTTCGACAAATAAGCGCGTCAGATCGGCAACTGTGAGTGGTTCTTGCGCGCACAAGAGGGCTGTTTCAATTACGCGTTTATTGTGATCATCCATAAAATTCGGGCTATCAGGTAAGGACCTGATGAGACTATAAAAATGTATTTCAGTAATGGGTTGGTAGTGTTCTGGTGGCGCTATTTAGCTACAACGGGCAATTGAACTCCGAATATTCACATGGAGAACTACCCGCGCTGAAACGAAGTCTTTTTCGCTCACCTCTAACTATTATAAGGGAGGCTCAATACAATAGCTATATGCACGAAATTACATCCCTAGCCCCTCTTTTATCCCCCGAGGCCGACACAAGACGACGTTTTCTGGGTTTAGGCCTAGGTTTAGGGGCTTTCATTGGGGGCTCAAGCCTAACTGGGTGTAGCCTAATGAGTAGTCGCAAGCCTGTCATTGGCCTTGTCTTAGGGGCGGGTGCCGCCCGAGGTTTTGCCCATGTGGGCGTTATTAAAGCATTAGAAGCGCAAGGTATTCGACCCGATATCGTGGTCGGGAGCAGTGCCGGAAGCGTTATTGCGGCACTACTTGCCTCTGGCGCTACCGGAAATGAGCTCAATCGACTTGCCCTAAATCTTGATGAAGCAACCATTGCCGACTGGGGACTCCCTTTTGCTGGGAGATTTGGTGGCCTGATTAAAGGGGACGCCCTTCAAAACATGGTGAATCGTGAAGTACAAAATAAATCTATCGAACAAATGCGCATACCCCTGGGAATTGTGGCGACTGAACTGCAATCAGGCAAAGGTATTTTATTTCGCTCTGGCAATACAGGTCTTGCGGTGCGCGCCTCCTGTAGCGTTCCAGGCGTATTCCAGCCAGCAGTTATCAGCGGCAAAGAGTATGTTGACGGCGGCTTAGTTGCTCCGATACCAGTGAGTTATGCCAGGCAGATGGGTGCAACACTACTGATTGCGGTCAACATCTCATCAGAACCCGTTCATCAAGATGCCAGCGGAACCTTTGGCGTGATGCAACAAACCATTTCCATCATGCAGCGAAGTATTAATCAATATGAGCTCAAAAGTGCTGATATTGTGATCACACCCCTTCTTAAACAAATGAGTAGCGGCGACTTCAGATCCAGAAATGCTGCCATCCTTGCTGGTGAGGTTGCAGCACAAGAGCAAATGGCGCTAATTAAAGAGAAGCTAAAGAACTAGAAATACTTAGCCGACGGCCTAGAGACTGCGAGATTTACGCTTGAGTTTATTCACTTCATTCAACAACTCTTTACGCTCTGTATCACCCAAGTTGTCACTGCCGTCTAAGCGTCGAGCGCCATCAAAGCGCTTATCCCAATAAAGACTACCGAGATCGTCTACACGCACGCTGGTACCTTTGGATGGGGAATGAATAAATTTATTGTCACCCACATAAATGCCGACATGTGAGAAAGTTAAGCGCATGGTGTTGAAGAACACTAAATCGCCAGGCTGCAATTCTTCACGAGTAATCGGTTTGCCCACTCGGCTCATTTGAGTCGATTTGCGTGGCAATAAAAAGCCTAATTTATCTTTGAAGACGTAGCCAACAAAACTACTGCCATCCAAACCAGATTGCGGCAACTCTGCATCCCAGCGATAACGCACACCAATCACTTCCATAGCGCGGTTAATTAATTCATCTGATTTACCGGTAACTGAGTCTGCCAAACGATCTGACACGCGAGCGAAGTAAGACTTGCCTGCCTGAAACATCGTTTCTTTGGGAGTCTCCTTAGCAAGCTCTGCTGAGACGTCTTTTGCAGCATCAGCAACAGCATCCACAGCTCGTGCAGGATTGGCAAGCAATGTGATGGCAAGCAGCGTAGCGATCGGCAGTTGCTTAACAATCGCTGGTAGGAGGTCTTTTTTAAGGGACATCGAACCATTCTAGCAAAGAAGATTCATTTCACCAAGCGCTAACCCTTAGGGTAACCCTTTGTTTTCTATAGCATATTTACCAATATGGGGCGTAAATGCACCACTTTAGTACCTTGCAGAGCCTATTTAACTCAGGTCTTAGCTCAGTTCAGCGGCTGCAAAAAGCTCTTTGGTGTAAGTCTGGCGAGGGTGCTTAATGAGGGTCTCGGTGTCACCGAACTCCACCACTTTGCCTGCTTTGAGCACCATCACCTCATGCGACATCGCCCGTATGACCGCTAGATCATGACTAATCATCAAATAGGCTAGGTTGTATTTCTTCTGGAGCTCAGTCAGCAAAGCGAGCACCTGTTTTTGAATCGATACATCCAATGCTGAAGTTGGCTCATCGAGCACCAAGATCTGCGGCTTCAGAATCAGCGCACGAGCGATCGCAATACGCTGTCTCTGACCGCCAGAGAATTCATGGGGATAACGCGTAAGAGCGGAACGATCAATTCCCACTTCTCGCAAAATATCGAGGACGCGGGCTTCACGCTCCGCTGCAGATAAATTCGGAAAATGCACATCCAAACCCTCTGAAACAATTTGCATCACATCCATGCGCGGAGAAAGTGAGCCAAACGGATCTTGAAAAATCACCTGCAAACTCGAGCGCATGACTCGGCGCTCTAGTGGTTTTAAATTTTGCCAATCCCTACCTAGCACATCTACTGTGCCCGTGATCTCTGCTGCAGAATCACCCAACAAGCCTAAAACTGCCATGCCTAAAGTGGTCTTACCTGAACCAGACTCGCCAATCACACCGATGGTTTGCCCCTGCTTCAGCTCAAAGCCGACCTTACGCAGGACTTGATGACGTGGGGACTTTTTAAACCAAGAAGTAGATTCTGTGCCTGGATAAGAAACGGATAAGCTCTCCGTCTTTAATAACACCGGTGCTAAAGGCATTACTGGCGCTAAAGCGCGCACGGGCGCGCTGTTTACCAATGCTTTTGTATAAGCGTTATCCGGATGTTCAAACACTTGCTTCGTAGATCCTAGCTCCATCAGGTTACCTTGATTTAATACGGCAACTCTTTGAGCAAAGTGTTTTACTAAATTCAGATCATGAGAGATCAACAGAATCGCCATGCCACCATGATCCCTAGACTCTTCTTGCAACTCTTTGAGTAAATCCAATATTTGCAAACGCAAGCTAACATCCAAAGCGGTAGTCGGCTCATCTGCAATGAGTAATCGTGGTTTACAAGCTAACGCCATTGCAATCATGGCACGTTGACGCTGTCCACCAGATAGTTGGTGAGGATAAGAGTGAAAGCGTTTTTCTGGCTCCGGAATACCGGTTTTCTTGAGCAGTTCAATTGCAGCAGACATTGCGTCGGCCTTAGAAATCAATGGCTCATAAATCTGCACTGCCTCAATAATCTGATTGCCGATAGTAAACAAAGGATTGAGCGCGGTCATTGGCTCCTGAAAGACCATGGCAATCTCACGACCACGAATTTCACGAATTGCTTGTATTGGTAGGTCTAGTAAATTCACTGAAGGATTGCTGGCATCTGTACTCTTGCCATTCCACAAAATTCGGCCAGATGTTTTTGCACCCTCAGGTTCAAGGCGCAGTGGCGCCAGAGCAGTCAGCGTCTTACCTGAACCAGACTCTCCAACTAAAGCAACGCGCTCACCCACGCCAATTTCTAGATCAAGATGGCTGACCGCAAATTTTTCGCGCCGACCTGAACCGAATGAGATTGAAAAATCTTCATAGCGCAGGAGTGGAGTTGCAGTTTTCACGGAACTCATGAACGGCCTCCACTCATCGCGCCCGACTTACGAGAATCAAAGGCATCGCGTAAGGCCTCACCCATAAAAGTGAGCAAGAGTAAGGTGGCCACTAAAACAACAAAGGTCGATAGTGAAATCCACCACGCATCTAGGTTACTTTTGCCTTGAGAGAGCAATTCACCAAGACTCGGTGTTCCTGGTGGCACACCTAAACCTAGGAAATCTAAACTGGTGAGTGACAAAATCGCCGCACTCATTCTGAAGGGGAGAAAGGTAATAACGGGCGTCAGACTGTTCGGCAAAATATGACGGCGCATGATTTGAAGATTGGTTAAGCCCAATGCTCGGGCTGCACGAACGTACTCTAGCGCGCGATTACGGAAGAACTCTGCACGTACATAGTCAGATAAACCCATCCAACCAAATGCCGCCAGCAAAATAACCAAAAGCCAAATGCTTGGGTTAAAGATAGAGGCAAAGATGATGAGTAAATATAACTCTGGCATCGCCGACCAAATCTCAATTAAACGCTGAGAGACCAAGTCAAACTTACCACCAAAAAATCCCATTAAAGAGCCGGTGATGATGCCCACACTCACGCCAACAATGGTGAGTGCCAAGCCAAACAAAATCGATAGGCGAAAGCCATAAATTAAACGAGATAAGACATCGCGCCCACGATCATCGGTTCCTAACCAGTTATCAAGCGATGGCGGTGCAGGATTAGGTACTTTTGAGAAGTAATTGAGGGTTTCATAGCTATAAGGGATTGGTGGATAAATTGCCCAATTACCATTGCTAGTAATGTTGTGACGAATATCCGGATCTAAAAAATCGGTTGGTGTCGCAAAGTCACCCCCAAACACTCGCTCAGGTTGTGACTTCACAATTGGGAAATAGAATTTTCCTTCGTATCGAACAACTAGGGGTTTGTCATTCGCAATCAGTTCAGCCCCCATGGAAAGGCCAAATAGGATCATAAAGATCCATAGACCGGCATAACCCATGCGACTATTTTTAAATCGATGCCAGCGACTCATGAGCCACCTCCCGCACCAAACTGGATGCGTGGGTCAATGTAGACATAGCAAAGATCTGAAATCAACTTCGTAAACAAGCCGATCAGCGTAAAGAGATAGAGTGTTCCGAAAACCACTGGGTAGTCACGTCGCATAACGGACTCATAGGAAAGCAAACCGAGTCCATCTAAAGAAAATAGGGTTTCGATCAGTAGTGAGCCCGTAAAGAAGGCACCAATAAATGCCGCTGGAAAGCCAGTCACCAAAGGAAGGAGCGCATTGCGGAACACATGTTTCCATAGCACTTGCTTTTCGGTGAGACCTTTGGCTCTCGCAGTTAATACATACTGCTTACGAATTTCCTCTAGGAAAGAGTTTTTAGTCAGCATGGTGATCACGGCAAAGCTACCTAAAACTGAAGCGGTAATTGGCAAAACTAAATGCCATAAATAATCCATGACCTTGCCTATCATGCTGAGCTCACTCCAGTTGTCTGAAGTCAGCCCTCGTAAGGGGAATATCTGCAAGAAACTGCCGCCACCAAAAATGACGAGTAAAAGAACGCCCAATACAAAGCCTGGAATGGCATAACCCACCAGAATCATCGTGCTCGTTACCGCATCAAAGCGAGAGCCATCTCTGACTGCTTTGGCTATACCCAAGGGTATCGATACTAAATACGTGAGAAAGAATGTCCATAGACCTATGCTGATAGAAACTGGTAATTTAGAAACCACCAACTGCCAAACACTTTGGTGTTGGTAGTAGCTCTGGCCCAAATCAAATTGCGCAAAACGCTTGAGCATCATGAAATAACGTTCTAGTGGCGGCTTATCAAAACCATATAAAGCCTTCACCTCAGCCAAGCGCTCAGCATCTACTCCTTGGCGGCCACGATAGTTGCTGCCACCACCAGAGGACTCTGCTCCACTCACAGCTGCATCACCCTTACCCTTAAGCTCTAGCATCAATTGCTCAACTGGGCCGCCCGGTACAAATTGCACCACAGCAAATGTCAGAGTTAAAACACCCAACAAGGTAGGAATCATCAAGAGCACACGCTTGAAAATATAAGACCACATTTGCCCCTGCATTAGCGCGCCCCCTCTTTCCACCAATTGAGCAGAATCCAAGATTCAGCGGTGTAATACAAAGGCGGTTCTGGGTAGCGCATCTCTTTACGATACGCGATTCGATGTGTCGGGTTGTACCACTGAGGAATCACGTAGTAACTATTCCAAAGGACCCGGTCTAAAGCTCTAGTAGCTGCACGTAACTCTTCGCGAGTCTGAGCTTTCACAATCGCATCTACCAAAGCATCAACTACGGGTGATTGGACCCCAATCACATTGTCAGAGCCTTTTTCTTTTGCGGCCTGACTACCAAAGCGATCCCATAATTCATTACCTGGGCTTTGTGAATCAGGGAAACGAATAGTGGTCATATCAAAATCGTATTCATCCATGCGCTTTTGATGCAAAGCAAAGTCACTGGTCCGAATATCCACCTGAATGCCTAGCTTCTCTAAATTGCGAACGTAGGATGAAATCACTCTCAAGAAAAATGGGCCATCCTCGACCATCTCAAAACGAAATGGCTCGCCCTGCATATTGCGTAAGGCACCATCGCGATATTGCCAACCAGCCTGAGCCAATAAATCACGCGCCTTGCGAAGGTTTTGACGCAAGCTATCGGGTGAGGCGGTTGAGGGTGCGGCTGGCATTGCATCAAAGACGGCATCCTGCACCCACTGAGGATATTGCGCTTTTAGAGGCTTCAGTAATTTCAATTCCGCTTCAGTCGGCTTACGGGGACCATCAAAATTAGCACTCAGATCACTGTTCGTGAAGTAACTATTGATACGGCTATATTGCTCGAAGAAGAGTTGGCGGTTTAACCACTCAAAGTCAAGCGCATAACCTAAGGCTTGTCGTACCCGTGGATCCTGAAAAATCGGTCGACGTACATTCATTGCAAAACCTTGCATGCCTGCGCCATTGTGATTTAAGAAGGCCTTCTTTTCTAAGGTGCCATCATTAAATCTAGGACCCACATAACTCTTAGCCCAATTCTTCGCGCGGTACTCCACTAATGCGTCAAACTCTCCAGCCTTAAAGGCCTCTAAACGAACAGCATCATCACTATAGAGTTTGTAGTTCACGCGATCAAAGTTGTAAAAACCAACACGGACATTGAGTGGCTTACCACTTTGACCAGCCCAGTAATTGGGGTTACGTTTAAAGATCATGGTCTTGCCAGCTTTATAAGACTCAATCACATACGGGCCGCTCGCTATCGGAGCTTCAAAGGTCAACTTATCAAATGGTGTAATCGTGCCATCGGGTTTCTTGCCCCAGTTGCGAGAGAAGACCGGTAAGGTGCCTACCATCACGGGTAATTCAGGATTGCGATTCTTAAAGTCAAAGCGGATTACGCGATCCGAGACGACTACCGCCTGCTTTACATCGGCATATACCGTTTTAAATTGTGGATTAGCAAGTGAGCTCATCAAAGTATCAAAGCTGTGCTTGACATCACTAGCCAAAATAGGATTGCCATCTGAAAACTTCGCCTCAGGACGAATCCGAAACACCACTGACATCTTGTCAGGCGCTACCGCAATATCTTCCGCAATCAAACCATAGGCACTCGAGACCTCATCAGCACTGCCAACTGCCAAAGACTCAAACATCAGCTGAGCGATACCAGGCGCAGTCACGCCACGTAGCGTAAATGGATTGAACTTATCAAAGCTCGTTCGGCGATCGGGGTTAGGTAAAGTTAAGGTGCCGCCCCTTGGCGCTTGGGGGTTAACGTAATCAAAATGGCTAAATCCATCAGCGTATTTGGGCTTGCCATATTGAGCGATCCCCTGCGCACCATGAGCCGAATCAAGCACCACCCCAGCCAGAAGGGCTAAGAGAAGCAAATTGGGGATTTGGCGGATGGCGAGGGGCATGGGCATATATGCAACAATTGTAGATAGCAAATCATATTTGAAGCAAAGGACACTATATGGGCTTTCTCGCTGGCAAAAAAATTCTGATTACCGGCCTTCTTTCTAACCGCTCTATTGCCTACGGTATTGCCAAGGCATGCCACCGCGAAGGGGCTGAGCTGGCCTTTACCTACGTTGGCGAGCGCTTTAAAGACCGTATTGTCGATTTTGCTAAAGAATTCAATACCGAGCTGATTTTTGACTGCGACGTTGGCAGCGATGAGCAGATTTCTGCCCTTTTTAAGGATTTGGCTAAAACTTGGCCGCAGTTTGATGGCTTTGTCCATGCGATTGGATTTGCTCCACGTGAAGCCATTGCCGGAGATTTTTTAGAAGGCCTTTCGCGTGAAGGCTTCAAAATCGCTCATGACATCTCTGCCTATAGCTTCCCTGCGATGGCAAAAGAAGCTCTACCTATGTTGCGTGACAAATCTTCTTTATTGACGCTCACTTACCTAGGTAGCTTACGTAACGTTCCCAACTACAACACCATGGGACTTGCGAAGGCCTCACTAGAAGCCTCGGTACGCTATATCGCTGGCTCAGTAGGACCTAAAGGCATACGCGCTAACGGAATCTCTGCTGGCCCGATTAAAACTTTGGCTGCTGCTGGCATTAAAGGCTTCGGCAAGATTTTGGAAGCAGTTGAGCAAACTGCCCCAATGCGTCGCAATGTCACGATTGATGATGTTGGTAACACTGCTGCCTTCTTATTATCTGATTTAGCAAATGGCATCACCGCTGAAATTATTTATGTCGACAACGGCTTTAGCCAAGTCGTTGGTGGAATGGAAGAAGTTTGATCGTTCCACTGCGCGAGGCCCTGAAGTTTTGGGCCAAGCTGGGCTTTATTAGTTTTGGTGGGCCCGCAGGACAAATCGCAGTCCTTCATCAAGAGCTGGTTGAAAAGCGTCGCTGGATTTCAGAGCGGCGCTTTTTACATGCGCTCAACTATTGCATGTTGCTACCTGGACCTGAAGCGCAGCAGTTAGTCACTTATATCGGCTGGCTCATGCATCGCACTTGGGGTGGCGTTATAGCAGGCACTCTCTTTGTTATGCCCTCTCTCTTTATCTTGATCGGCCTATCTTGGGTCTACCTCACCTTTGGCCAAGTACCCTGGATTGCCGCAATCTTTTTTGGCATCAAACCCGCTGTCACTGCAATCATCCTCCATGCAGCAGTTCGCATTGGTAAGCGCACGCTTCATAATCGAGTACTACGTTCGATTGCGCTTGGATCCTTTTTGGCGGTCTTTGTTTTTAATTTGGCTTTCCCGATCATCGTGATCGTTGCTGCATTGATAGGCGTCTGGGGCGGTAGACGCTACCCAGAATATTTTCAGCAAATCGCTGCTCACGATAAATCAATAGAGATACACGCTCCCGCATTGATTGATGATCACACCCCTACTCCAGACCACGCCAAGTTCTCTAAAAAGAAACTGGTACTGCATAGCTCAGTTGTTCTCGTGCTTTGGTTAATTCCATTTATTGCTCTAGCGCTGATCTTTGGCTGGAAAACGCTCTACCCACAAATTGCCTGGTTCTTTACCAAAGCCGCCTTCCTCACCTTTGGTGGCGCTTATGCAGTTCTGCCATACGTGTACCAAGGTGCAGTAGATCAATTCCACTGGCTTAGCGCTGGTCAGATGATGGATGGTTTAGCTCTCGGAGAAACCACTCCAGGACCCCTCATCATGGTGGTGGCTTTTGTTGGATATCTCGCTGGCCACATTCAACATTTGATTGGCAATAGCAATCCGTTTTGGTTCGGAGTACTTGGAGCCTGTGTTGCCACCTGGTTTACTTTTTTACCTTCTTTTTTCCTCGTACTAGTCGGTGGTCCACTCATCGAATCCACGCATGGCAAGCTGAGCTTTACTGCACCTCTGACTACCATCTCTGCAGCAGTGGTTGGCGTCATCGCTAATCTAGGCCTGTTCTTTGCATATCACGTCTTTTTTCCACATGGTCTTGGCGGCTCAATCTCATGGATTTCGATTGTGATTACCCTGCTTGCAGCTTTGGCACTCTTTAAGTTTCAAAAAGGGGTGATTAGCGTCTTAACTGGCTCAGCTCTGGCCGGCTTACTGAGCTATTTGCTAGCCAGTTTATTGATCTAAGTCCACTTAATCAGGGACTGAAATTGGCATAATGGAACTTATGCGAATCGAACCCCAAACTATTTCCCATCTCCAAGAATGGCTCGGTAAAACTGAGACCCTTCAAGACATCATCACTGCAGCACCTGTCAGAGCTTTATCAGCAACGCTCGATCGACCTGATGTTGCGCCCGTTGCAGGAACCTTTCTGCCAGAGTTATGGCATTGGCTCTATTTTTTACCTTGCGCTCTTCAATCCGAAATTGGCCTTGATGGTCACCCAAAGCGTGGTGGCTTTTTGCCCCCCGTACCATTGCCGCGTCGCATGTGGGCCGGTAGTCGAGTTGAATGGTTAGCGCCTCTGGCAGTTGGCGATGAAATCGAACGCGTCTCTAAAATTGAATCCGTTACACACAAAGCAGGTCGTACTGGCGATCTTATCTTTGTATTGGTCAAACATACTATCTCTAATCACAATGGCTTGGCTTTAGTTGAAGAGCATGACATTGTGTATCGCGATGCTCCCGGACCAGACGACAAGCCAGTTGCACCAACACCAGCCCCTACTGGAGCGACTTGGTCTAAAACAATGACTCCTGATGATGTCTTGTTATTCCGCTACTCAGCACTAACATTTAATGGTCATCGCATTCATTACGATCGTAAATACGTTACTGAAGTAGAGGGCTACCCCGGCTTAATTGTTCACGGCCCTTTAATTGCGACTTTGTTAGTGGATCTTGTACGGCAAAGCATTTCAGGCTGTAATCTCAAGAGCTTTGAGTTCCGCGCTATTCGCCCTACTTTTGATATCAATGTATTTAAGGTCAGTGCTAAGCCTGATTTGGAGAAAGATCCTTCTGGAAAAACGATCTCCATTTGGGCAGAAGATCATGAAGGCTGGCTCACCATGCAAGCCACTGCAGTTTTAGCTTAGGGAATTTTGACTGAATGACTACTCCACACTTATCTAAAGCCTTAGCTACATTTGCCTCTGAATTAAAGATTGGCGATATTCCCCAAGAGGTGATTGCGCGCACCGAAGATTTACTAGTAGATTGGTTTGGCTCTGCGATTGCTGGTAAAGGCTCGCGCCCAGTAGAAGCGATGACGCAGTTTGCGCAAAACATGGGTGGCTTCAATACCGCTAATCCAGGCTCTGCCGAAATTCTGATTAGTCGGAAAAACTCAAGCCCTTTTTTAGCAGCACTAGCCAATGCCGCAGCATCACATGTAGCCGAGCAAGATGATGTTCACAATGGCTCTGTCTTTCATCCAGCTACCGTGGTATTTCCTGCGGCATTAGCAACGGCGCAAACGATTGGCGCCTCAGGCGAAGATCTTCTAGTCGCTGCTGTTGCAGGCTATGAGGTCGGCATTCGGGTTGGAGAATTTCTAGGTCGCTCACACTACAAGACATTTCATACCACTGGTACTGCAGGTACCTTAGCTGCCGCCGCTGCAGTAGGTCATCTACTAAAACTAAACCCAATGCAAATGCTGCATGCCTTCGGTTCAGCCGGGACCCAATCCGCTGGCCTTTGGGAATTCCTACGTGATGCCGCTGACTCTAAACAATTACATACTGCGCACGCTGCTTCTACTGGCTTGATGTCAGCTTACCTGGCGCAATCAGGCTTTACTGGTGCCGCACACATTTTGGAAGGCAAGCAAGGTTTAGCAGCTGGCATGTCGAGTGATGCAGATCCTAGCAAGCTGATTGATCGCTTGGGTAGTCGCTGGACCATTGCTGAGACGAGCTTTAAATATCATGCCTCATGCCGTCATACTCACCCTGCCGCAGATGCCTTGTTACAAGTCATGTTGGCGCATCACCTTAAGCCTAGCGATATCGCCAAAGTAGAAACCTTGGTTCATCAGGGCGCAATTGATGTGCTTGGCCCAGTGACTGATCCTGCAACTGTTCACCAATCTAAGTTCTCTATGGGAACTGTATTAGCTTTGATTGCACACTATCAATTTGCAGGTCTACAAGAATTTGATCAACACTTTCATGATCAAGCCATTTGCGCATTCCGTGATCGCGTCACAATGGTTCTAGATCCTGAAGTGGATAGTGCTTACCCTCAACGCTGGATCGGCAAAGTCAAAGTCTATTTAAATAGTGGCGAAGTTTTAGAAGGGCGTGTTGACGAACCCAAAGGTGATCCTGGTAATACTCTCAGTCGCGCTGAAATTACCGATAAAGCTATGCGCCTTGCAGCATTTAGTGGCGGCGCAAGTCCAACTGAGATGAGCGCTGCTATTGAGCGCTTGTGGAATATCCGCAAGCAGTCCAAGATAGGTATGTTGATCTCCTAAATCCTGGTTACTCATTTTTTGCCTCACATTTAATAAAGCTACAAATATGAATCCACTTGATACCCCCATCGGCTTTAGTAGCACTTTCTTATTCGTTCCGGGAACGCGCCCAGAGCGATTCGCTAAAGCGCTCGATAGTGGTGCCGATGGCGTCATCATTGATTTAGAGGATGCAGTTGCCCACGAAGATAAAGAATCTGCCCGAGCTGCAATACGGGCGGCTTGGCCTTCGTTTACTGTAGAGCAAAAGAGGCGGTTGATTATTCGCTCAAATTCTCCTGGCAGTCATTTTTATGCGGCAGACCTGATTTTGGTCCAAGAGTTAGATGCAGCTTGCTTACTCATTCCAAAAAGTGAGTCTCTCGATCAAATCAATGGTGCAGCACAAATTCTGCCAAACACAGCCATTATTCCGATGATTGAGACTGCCATCGGTCTTGATCGCCTCAATGAAATCGCAGACTCTGAACAAGTGTTGCGCTTAGCCTTGGGTAACCTTGATTTGCAAGCGGACTTAGGCATGGTCTGTGACGTACAAGAAACTGAACTGCAAACTGCGCGCTTTCAGATTGTGTTGGCCTCACGCTTAGCCCAGATTGCCCCTCCAATTGATGGGGTTACCCCTTCTACTGACAATATTGAGCGCATCACCGATGATGCCGAGCGTGCCAAAAGAATGGGCTTTGGTGGCAAGCTATGCATACACCCAAAACAGGTTTCCCTAGTGAAGGATTCCTTTATGCCTACTGCTGCAGAGGTGTCTTGGGCTCATCGCGTTATCGAGGCAGACAAGGCATCCAAAGGAGGTGCAGTGAAATTAGATGGCCGCATGATTGACCGTCCAGTTGTTCTACTGGCCCAAAGAACCCTGGCGATTGCTGGTAAACCCTAAAGCCGATAGCATTTAATAGTGGCAAAATTAGTCAGCATCAAACAATAACGGAGACTTAAATGAAATTAAAGAAAACCCTCTTTGCTGGAATTGCTGCAGTTGTCAGCGCCAGCACTTTATTGGGCAGCAATATTGCATCCGCCCAAAAAGATTGGCCAACGAAATCCATTTCCTTGGTTGTTCCTTTTGCAGCAGGCGGACCGACTGATTCAATCGCACGTTTAATTGCGGTGCCAATGGGCCAGTCTTTAGGTCAGACAGTGGTAGTTGAGAACGTCCCTGGTGCAGGTGGCACGATTGCTTCCACTAAGGTCGCACGCGCAGCACCAGATGGTTACACGATCTACATTCACCACATGGGTATGGCTACTGCACAAGCTTTGTACGACAAACTGCCGTATGACCCAATGACTAGCTTTGAGTACATCGGTCAAGTTGCTGACGTACCAATGGTATTGCTCGGTAAAAAAGATTTGCCAGCAAACAACTTTAAAGAGCTGGAAGCTTATATCAAGGCTAACGGTTCAAAAGTAACTATGGCCAATGCCGGTCCAGGCGCTGTGTCACAGCTATGCGGCTTGCTATTCCAAAGTCGTATGGGCGTTCGCTTGACTAACATTCCTTACAAAGGAACTGGCCCTGCTTTAACTGATCTCTTGGGCGGTCAAGTTGACCTCTTGTGTGACCAGACAACACAAACTATTCCTTACATCAAGGACGGTCGTGTGAAGGCATTTGGTACAACCACAATGAAGCGTTTACCTGCCATTCCTAACGTTCCTACTTTGAACGAACAAGGTCTCAAAGGCTTTGAAGTAAAAGTATGGCACGGTGTTTACGCTCCAAAAGGTACTCCAAAACCAGTTCTGGACAAAATCAATGCTGCACTCAAGAAAGCACTGAATACTCCTGATGTGAAGAAGCGTTTGGATGATGCCAACATTGATATCGTGCCAATGGAGAAAGTATCCGCCAATGGCCTCAAGGATCACCTTGATAAAGAAATCAACGTTTGGGGTCCAGTCATTCGTAAAGCCAATATTCCAGATTAATTCCGGAATAGCGGTAAACAAAAAAGCCAGCAAATTTCTGCTGGCTTTTTTGTTACCTAAAATTAAACGATGTGCCGAACTAATGAGCTAATTGGCTAACTCACTACTCAACCCGCCCTAAAGAGGTGGCCTGAATGAGCTCTTTCGCGACGCTTCTGATAAATCGCATTCGGGATTGCTAGCAGAGCCCAAATAGCCAAGAAGGGATCTAAAAGATAATCCCAGAGGTTGGTGGATTCATGCCAATGAGTTGCCCAGGCAATAATCGCAAAGGACAGGATCCAAACGCCCTTAGTCCAGCCAGTAAGGCCGCACCATATGGCAAAGAAGATAGTGGCAATTAAAAGACCAGTAGAGCCATAGCCCCAAGCATAGGGATCGAGCATCCCAAGACCTAACGCTAAGGGGTAAAACACAATCGCAATTAATGCCACTGGTACTTTAAATCCCAGTGGTGTCTTTTTGGCAGCAGGAAGGATGGAGCTCCAAAGTAATAACATCGTCAAAATACTGAGCTCACCAGTCACCCCACGAACATAGGCAGATAAAGGCAACTCAAGCGACATTCCGAGCGGCCAGAAAAATAGATTTACCAGTAAGACGGCTGCGAGCAGACGAATCACGAATGGAATCTCTTTTGAAGATAGTTTTTGCGAGAGAATAATGAGCACTACCGCGCAGGTAAGCGACATCTCCAGTAGAGCGATTAGTTGTAAATAAGGAGTCATCATTGCGCTTCCTTGTCTTTAAGACTACTGACGGCATGCTTAAACCAGACAGCTGGAAAATACACATGCTTAATCTTTGTTCTATTCCAAGTATAGGCAAGATGAGCATCTACACCATTCGTAGAAATTAAATACGGATAGGAAAATTCTCGATGCTGATCATTGAGCAAAGATACGTCATCCTCGAGCACCTGCACTACCCGCCATTGAGGGGAATTTGGCTCACGCATTACCATCACCAATCGATAGCGCGCTGCCTCGATGTTATTCAAGACCATCAATCTCGTGCCATTGGCTAGAGTAAGTGCAGCAAGCGCAGAATTGGGATTTGGAATCTCAAGGTCTTTCGTAACCGCCCAAGATTGTCCAGCATCCTTGGTTTGACTTACAGGGATTTGCTTTGGCTGGGAACTGGGTCGAGTTTGACGAAAGAAAGCCTCTGCTTCTTGTGGGCCATTAGCAAAAACTACCGGCTGAATTGCACCTCTACCCGAACTCATGCGTCGCTTATCAATAACCTGACTCGCATCGATTCTCAAAAACTCGCCAAAGCGACCAATCCACTCGTGATAAGCGGGTAAACCCAAGCGCCCATCCACAAATGGCATGGCTGGTGACTTTACTAAGGTGCTGAGATTAATCAGCGGGGAGCTGATTAGGCGCGCAGGCCGATCCCAAGTTAAGCCCTCATCATCTGAAATCATTGAAGAAATTGAACTGCCTGCCCAACCCCCAATAGAAACCGTTACAAAAAATAATTGCATGCGGCCATCAGCCATTCTGGCTGGCACAGGATTGCCCAACTTAGCAATGTAGCGAGACAAACCTTTTTCAGCACTAACGCGATCCACCACAACTGTTGGGGCGCTCCATCGAGATGCCTGCGGATCAAAAACAGATGTATAGATGGCTACGTCTGGAGCACCCTCTCGACTCCCTGCAAACCAGAAAGCCCTCACCGCACCATCCTTCAGTGCAATTAAAGATGCTGCATGCACTGAAGGGGCTCCAGTGTCAGGCAACCAATCTATCAGCAAGCTAGGCTGAACGGACTTTAGTGACTTTGCTGGCGCAGGATTTTTCAGCGCCTTAACTGGCTTAGCTTTCTCAGTTACCTCAGATGCATCTTCAAGTTGATTAGCATTATTCATTAGGTGATCGCTTGCAAACGGCGACCATACTGGGCGACTGTCAATATGGAAATAACCCAGCACCGAGGCCAACAATAAAAAACAGAAGGCAATCACACGACTCATCGACAAGCGTCCTTACCAACTAGTGGCAATGTAATGGTTGTAGGAGTAGCAATTAAATATTCATTCACAAACAGGTGTTCTCCAATATGACCCTTGAGTATCGCCTGAATTTCTGCATCAGAATGGCGCGCTCGCATCTCCATCCGTTTACCTACTATCTTGCAATAATCACACAGCGCGGGCTCGACACCAATCGCTGACTGCACTGCTACCAGTGGGTAATTTTTAGTCAGCAAGTCAATTTGACTGGCATCCTTTGCCAAATAGCCATGCAATACCGCCCCAGGCAATAAGAGTCGATACTCTTCATCCTTGGCACGATAGTCACAAGGTACCCAAACATCTTTTCCGGCAAGGCCTTGAATAGTCTCTTGCGAGTAACGACCCAAGCTACCCTCGAGAGGTGATAAGCCACTAGTGAGTGCGCAATAGCAAAGAAAGCATCCTGCTAGAGCGATTGATTTACTTTTGTCGCGATTAAATATACCAAGCAACACTAGGGCGATTGCAACTCCTATAAAAACCCAATGCCACAAGGAATAACTCCAAATACCGGGCTGACCTAAGAAGTTTGACAGTTGCAAATTACCACCTACCCAAACAAGCGCAGTAAGTAATAGCAACTGCAGTAGCAATGCAATCCGAAATCCCCATATAGGCAATCGATCCCAAAATATTGCGATCACAGCAGCAAATGCTGGCATCACTGGAAGCAGATATCGCCCAGAGCGCTGGCTTGGCAAACTAAACACAATAAAAAAGGCTAAGACCAACAGCAGTAAAAGACTCTCTTCAAGAGACATAAAACGCCGCTCTCGCCAACATTGAATCAATGTGGAAATTAATACAAAGGCCAATAGTCCAGCATTAGCCAAAGTCGTTAAAGCCAGCATCCAAACACTATCGCCACCCCGCACTAAATCCAAAAAATAGTTAGAGCTGCGCGCTTGAAACTTGCCGGCATTCTCGCCTAGAACAAATTCTTTCCAAACCGCTTCAGGGAAAGGATCTAGTACAAACCAAAGTGCAAATACGCCCAAAGCTAGAACGGCAATCAATAGGACTTTGTATAGGTCTTGCAATAAGACCTTGGGGATACTCCATTCACGCCAGCGCCAATAGAACAAGCCCAAAGCAAATGCGGCGGGAACAATGTAGGCAAAAGACTTTGACAGTAAGGCCATGCCAAAAGAGGCGCCTGCCAATACGGGAAAAAAAAGCTTCGATTCAAAAGCAGCTCTACCCCAATACAACAGCGCAAAGAATGGCAAGCTGAGCCAAAATACTTCGGGGGGGTCTGTTAAAAAAGGACGACCGTAGCGGTAAGTTGCAAAAAAGGAGAGCCATACTAAAGCCGCCAATAAGCCAGTCTGCCGTCTACCGCTAAAGCGAGATACAGTCAAAAATAAGAAAAGTGCGGTTAAGCCGGTATATAAAACACTGGGCCAACGCAGTGCGAAGAGTGTCCAGTCGCTTCCCCAACCGGTACTAACCATACCCTCCCAAAATACCAATGGAGGCTTCGTATTTTTAATGCCGTCCATCTCCGATTGCAGGGGTAACCAAGCACCTGCATCCGCGGTCATTCGGACAATATGCATATAGGGGTATTCATCCCCATTCTTCGGAGCAAAGCGACTATCTAAACCGTATAGATAGGTAAATACACCTAGAAGTAGGATGAAAATGGCATTTCGGTAAGTGAATGAGCCTCGCATATTGCTAGTTTATAGGTCTTGAAGTGGAATACCCTCATTTTTGGTTCTGAGCTTATTGAAAATCAATCTAAGTAAAACCACTAATCCCGTCCCCATCCGATTAAGATAGAGTTCATCAGCAGTATCCTAAGAACAGTTGTATGTAAGACGGAGATAATCCCTATGCAAGTGAAGTATTTGAAACCCATTTTGGTGACTAGCGCCCTCATTGGCCTGAGCCAGTGGAGCGGACTGAGCTTCGCCCAAACCGCTGACCAACTCTATAAACGTGGACTTGCTGCTACCTGCGCCAATTGCCACGGCACAGATGGCAAAGGCGTTGTGGATGGTGGCATGCCGCTAATCAATAATCTCACTGGCGAACAAATGCTCGCCAAACTAAAAGCTTATAAATCTGGAGCATTAGAGGGCACCATCATGCCTCAGCTAGCTAAAGGCTATTCCGACGAACAACTCACTACTATTGCCAATCAACTTGGCAAGAAACAATAAGGAGGCGCTATGGATCGTCGACATTTTATTGGTCAGAGCGCTGCAGCAGTAGGTTTACTTGCAGGTCTCTCAAGCCAAACTACAGCAGCTAATTTACAAAAAGCAGAAATCTTGGTCATTGGTGGTGGATATGGTGGCGCTACCGCTGCTAAATATTTGCGACTCTTTTCTAATAACACCGCCAGAGTGACTCTGATTGAGCCCAATACTTCTTTTATCTCTTGCCCAATGTCTAACTTGGTCATCGGTGGCTCACGTACGATTGCTGAAATTACCTCACCGTATGACACCCTCAGTAAGCGCCATGGCATCAAGATTATTCAAGATAATGTCAGTAGCATTGATCCAGATAAGAAGACAGTAACACTCGCTTCTGGAAAAACTTTGCGCTACGATAAAGCGATTGTGTCTCCCGGCGTCTCAATGAACTTCAAAAGCATTGAAGGCCTTGCACAAGCTAATAAAGATGGCGTAACACTACAAGCCTGGAAAGCCGGTCCAGAGACTGTTGCCTTACATAAGCAAATTGCTGCGATGCGTGAAGGTGGTACTTTTGCACTCAGCATTCCAGAAGCGCCTTATCGTTGCCCTCCCGGACCCTATGAGCGCGCATGTCAGGTAGCAAACTATCTTCAGCAACATAACCCCAAGGGCAAGGTATTGATTTTGGATGCCAACCAAGATGTGGTCTCAAAAGGAGCCTTGTTCAAGAAAGTTTGGGCTGAGCAATACGCCGGAATGATTGAGTACCGCCCCAAGAGTAATGTCATTGGCGTTGATGCGAAAACCAAGACACTCAAGCTCGAAGTTGAAGATGATGTGAAGGCTGACGTATTAAATATCTTGCCGCAAATGGCTGCTGGTGAAATCGCCATTAAAACTGGATTAGCTAATTCCAATGGTCGCTGGGCGAATGTCAACTTCCTCAACTTTGAATCCACAGCACGCAAAGATATTCATGTACTAGGTGATGCAATTCAGATTGCCCCATTGATGCCCAAATCTGGTCACATGGCTAATCAACATGCCAAAGTCGCAGCAGCAGCAATCGTTGCAGAATTGAATGGCTGGGAAATCAATCCAGCGCCAGTTCTAACAAATACCTGCTATAGCTTTGTGAATAAACGAGAAGTAGTACACGTTGCTAGCGTCCATCAATACAACGCCGCCGAAAAAACATTCAAGACCGTTCCGGGTTCTGGAGGTTTATCACCTGCACCTTCTATTCTGGAAGGTATTTATGCTTGGGGCTGGGCACATAACATCTGGGCAGATTCCTTGGGTTAAAACGTATTTACGCTCATTAAAAAAGAGGCCTCGGCCTCTTTTTTAATGTCTACAGCGATTTACCCATCTCAATAATTCGTTTGCGTCTTCGCTTGCTGATGAACAAGAAAGTAATCGCCACTACTGGAGCAGCAATAGCAGCAATAATCTCCGGGTGAATGGCAAGACCAGCCTCTTTGCCACCCTTAGCCATATAGGCCAGCAAACTCACTGCATAGTAAGTCAACACCAGAACCGACAGGCTCTCCACAGTTTCTTGCAAACGCAATTGCAATCGCGCTCGCTGATCCATGCTAGCTAGCAACTTTTGTGTCTGCTCTTCATTTACGAATTCAATACGCGTCCTCAAGGTTTGGGTTGTCCTTGAGATTCGGTCAGATAATTCTTTTAATCTACGCTGAGTCCAAATACAAGTTCCCATCGCTGGCTGAAAACGTCGATCCATAAACTCGGAGAGGGACTGCACGCCTGGAATCGGAGATTCAGCTAGCTCGTATAAGTTTTTACTCAGCAATTGGCTGTAAGCCTCAGATGCAGTAAAACGCAATCCATATCCAGAGATCCATTGCTCGGCCCTTGAGGCTAAATTAGAGAGCTCACCTAAAAACTGACCATCTTTTTCGGTATGCACCCCTGACTCAGTTTGTATCTGAGAAATGCTTTCAGATAAATCCGCTAATTCTGACTCTGCAGTTCTGAGTGGCATTGAAAGGCTCTTCGCTACTGGGAAGGCAATCATGGCTGCCATACGATAAGTTTCAGCTTCAGCGATTGCACGTGCTACACGACCAGCCTGACGTGAGCCCAAAATATCGTGCGGAATAAAGTAAGAGATAAAGCCATCTTCATCCAAACGCAAATCCGTCCACAACTGAGCCTTCTTGCTCGATAATATGTAACTGCCTAGTACGGTATTCCCGCTAAAGATGGAAGATACTTCTTGAGCTTCTATAAACAGGGGGCGATGCTCAAAGACCAGATCTAAGGCAGAAATTCTTTCGCCACCGGCCTCAACAATAGTTGGGCAGCCTAGGCTTTGAAGTAATACATCCAAACTCTTTTCCAGAGCGAGACGAGACTCCAATAACGGCCCCGTGATCTTGATGGGATTGTGTGTAATAGCCGCAATGGTTGCAAACTCACCATGCAACTCCCATTTAATTAATACCCTCTCCGGCTCAGGCGCCAGAGTCAACATCTTAAAGGAGTGATCCTGCTGATGATCATTTGGAATACCTAAGACGACGCTGAGCTTTTGAATCCAATCAATTTGAGTCTGGCGAGAACTTGCATCAAGTAAAAAAGATTGTGAAAGTACTCTCTCATTTGGCCAAAGCGCAATAGGTGGACGCGCATGCACCTCTTCGTGTAATTGTTTTCGAGCAGGATGATCGTATGGTTTCATAGGGCTTGATTTAGATGACTGTACTTAAACTATACGCCAACAGCATTCTCCTGAGATTGATACGGATGAACGCCCCGATTTAGGCAGTTGCGAACATAGTCTATGCTGGCACGCAAGGCGTAGTAATCGCCAGACATACTTTTAGAGACTTTTAACTGTAATGCCTGGTACTCTAGTAAGTCTAACTTCTTTAGATATTCGTCTTTCACTTCTAACAAAAAATTTTCGGTAAGTTCTTGCTCGTAGCTTTTTAGAGTGCCATACAACTTATCAATTTTTCGCTTCATTCGTTTATTACGATAGCCCGGCAAAGTGAGCAACACAGGGTATGCCACAGCACAAAATGGCAGCAACACAAAAATCAAGCGATTGATCAGTTCTGCCAACCAAAAAGGGAAATAGAGCATTAGCAATGGCGAGCCATTTTTTTCATAATGGAGCGCTACCGGACTTTCACTCACTCCAGTAGCGCTAAAGAAGGGAAACTCTCCCCGATCAGCAAAAAAACTGGCTTTACCGTTAATTTCACGGGCGGCCTCTAAAAATAAGAACTGAAGTGCGGGATGCATCCGGTCATCAATCAGCAAATTTGTTGTCGTTGCTAAGAGCTGAATATCATGGTCTGGAAAATTACGAATCAAACTAAAGCCCCCAGTGGGCACCTTTAAAATATGTAAATAAGGTAGGAGACGCGCATAAGCTTCAGCCCGTCTAAAAGAAGTAAGATTTAATGAAGGATCCGCCAATAGAGTCTGAACATTTTTCGACTGGAAACCATCCACCAAAAAGGTGCCGTCAATTCGACCTTTTTTTAAAGCATCGACCGATTCATGGGCAGACATATATAGAAAGTTTTGACTCGCTTTAAATCCAGATACTGCCATTAGGCGCATCGCTTGCGCATGAGTGCCACTGCCCTCTATACCAACCGATATCTTCTTATCGAAAAAATATTTTAAGCGGCCATTTTCATCCTCAAAGTCACTAGACTTTATTACGGGGCCACGATAAAAAAACCAAATCGGTTCGTAGTCAACGGAGCCCAATGAAGAAACCCCAGTAATTTCATGAGAATTAAAAACGCCAGCTTGGACAAATGCTGCCTGCAATGGATCTTTACGATCCGATAAACGCTGAATATTTTCCTGGGCACCTTGGGTATGAACTAACTCCAAGGTAATTCCTTTTTTCTCAAAGAACGCAGCGTATTTTTTTCCTAAGACCTCGTAGGAACCACCAGTGGAGCCAGTAGCCATTAGTAAATGCCTAGGCGGTGGTGGATCAGCGTACCACCACACTCCGAGCAAAACCACCAACAGAATAGCTAAGATAGGCCAAGCCTCTTTGAGGAACTGAGCAAAATCACCCAACTTTTCCTGAGCGGTCTCGTACAGACCGAGATAGGTTTCTTTAATGTCTTGTTTGATACTTCCCATGAAAGGCCAATCAGCAAATATGTCCAAAGCTAATGATAATGTGCTTATTCCTTTCCAGAAAAGACTCTACTCATGCTGACCCTCCGAAAATCTCAAGACCGTGGCTATGCCGATCATGGCTGGCTTAAAAGCTTCCATTCCTTCTCTTTTGCCGGCTATCACGACCCCCGATTTATGGCTTGGGGTAATTTAAGGGTGATTAATGAGGATCGGGTCGCCGCTGGCATGGGCTTTGGCAAGCACGGCCACCGCAATATGGAAATCATCAGTTATGTTTTATCCGGTGAATTGGCTCACGAAGACAGTATGGGAAATATCAAAGGTATTCCACCAGGTGATGTTCAGCGTATGAGCGCCGGAACTGGCGTCACTCATAGTGAATTCAATCATGCTAAAGATCAGACTACCCACTTCCTACAAATTTGGATAGAGCCGAATGCCATGGAAATCCCACCAAGTTATGAGCAAAAATCGATTCCAATCTCAGAAAAGCAAAACAAGCTTTGCTTGATTGCCTCGCCAGAAGGATTAGGAAATGCCGTTCAAATTCATGCGGATGCCAGAGTATTTGCTGGCCTTTTTGATGGTCACCAGCCCCAAAAATTAGATCTCGATTTACAGCGTAAGACCTATGTGCATCTAATAAGGGGCTCTCTACATGTAAACGACATTCTTCTATCCGGCGGAGATGCACTACTAGTAGAGAGTGAGGGCAGTCTACTCATTAGTGATGGTAAAGATGCTGAGGTCTTGGTGTTCGATCTCAGTAGCAAATAAAAAAAGGGTATCGACTAAGGTCAATACCCTTGCAATTAAGCTAGCTTAAATTAATCTAGCTTAATTTTTGCTTTTTCAATCACTACTTTCCATCTTGCAATATCAGAGACATATAAATCTGTAAATTGCTGGGTGGTCATAGGTGCAATTTGTACACCCGCCTTCACAAAACGCTCCTTCATTTCTGGAGTATCGAGAATCTTCAAAATTGCTGCACTTAAGGTATTGATAATTGCGGGTGGAGTACCAGCGGGCACAAACATGCCTTGCCATAAGGCCATTTCATAACCCTTCACACCAGCCTCTTGCATAGTAAGTAAATCAGGAACACCACTAAAGCGATTCTTACTTGTCACAGCAAGTGCGTTTACCTTACCGCCTTTGTATAGCGGCAATCCAACCGGCATACCAGCAAAGTAAAAATCAATTTGACCACCCACTAAGTCAGTTGCAGCTGGTGACCCACCCTTATACGGAATATGAATCGCCTGCGTACCAGTGGTTGCCAAGAACAGCTCTCCAGCCATGTGGTCAGAATTGCCAATACCCGAAGAGCCAAAGCTCATCTTGCCCGGCTCTGCTCGGAGCATAGAAATTAAATCAGCCACATTTTTAGCTTTGGAATTGGTATTCACAATCAAAATATGCGGGGTAGCAGCCACTCCGACAACGGGTAGCAAATCTTTTTGGCCATTAAAAGGCAGTCTTGGGTTTGCAGCTACGTTAATTGCCAAGCCATTCTGCGCAAATAAAACGGTGTAACCATCTGGAGTGCTTTTCGCAACCGCATCAGCTGCCAAGCTACCTGCAGCACCACCTCTATTTTCCACAATGACCGATTGCTTCAAGGCAATACTGAGCTCATTCGCCACCATTCTCCCAACAATATCGGTTGAGCTTCCTGGCGCATACCCAACCAACATCTTGATTGGCTTATCTGGGTAGGACGCAAAGGCCGTCCCCAAAGCTAACGGCAATACTAAAGAACATAACACTATTTTTTTAATTGATTTTTTAATCATTTGCTGTCTCCTCCGGTAAGTTATAAATCTAACACTGCTATCCCACACTCTTTGGCACAGTTGTTCAAAGACTCTTGTAATTCGCTTGAAATCGGAATGCCATATGAAAGTCGCTCTGCCGTCACCCTTGCAGCACCATCACCGGGCACCCGAATTTCATTCACACCTGGCAATTTCGAGGAGGCCTTCAAATCATCAACCAAAGCAATCACTCGCTCAATAAATTGATCCTGATCCCCAAAAGCACTTGGGTCGACTGCAATGATTGTTTGACCAGTATTGGTAATTAAATCATGATGAGCATTAAAGTCAATCGTGCCTTTGCCAACTGCAGCATTGTTGAGCGCTCCTGCAAGAAGACCAATCATGACGGCCAAACCGTATCCCTTATAACCGCCGATGGGAAGCAATGATCCCTCGCTCGATTTTTGTGGATCTGTTATTGGTTGACCCTGTCGATCAATCATCCAAGTATCAGGAATAGATTCACCCTTTTGGGCAGCAAGCTTTACCTTACCGTAGGCAGCGACTGTAGTCGCAATATCCAATAGAACGATCGGCTTATCACCGGCAGGAACTGCAATAGCAATGGGATTGGTGGATAACAATAAATCAATGCCGCCCCATGGCGCCATGTGATTGGCATTGCCAACCGCCATATAGATGCCGATATATCCCTGCTCGGCTAACTTTCTCACGTAGACAGATGCTGCACCAGAATGATTTCCATAGTGACTACCCACCCAACAAACGCTATGTTGCTTCACTTTTTCTATTGCAACCTCGACTGCCTTGTTCATGACTAAGTGACCTAAGGCATTGTCTCCATTGATCAAAGCAGTTGCACCCTGCTCACGTTCAATCCGAATATGCGGATTCAAATTAATACCACCAGCACGAATCCGCTTAATGTAAGCGGGTAATCGGAAAATTCCGTGGCCATCAGCGCCAACGAGGTCTGACTGGATCATCAACTGGGCTACCAGCTTGGCATCCACCAAAGGCACTTGATTAGCGTGCAATGCTTGTGCAATAAATGCCTCGGCCTTAGTGATAGATAAAAGTTTCATGTTTGTTCTTGTGATTTAATTCCCAGCATCACTCTTAAATTCCATCTTATAAGTGTATTTATTGTGAGGATGATAAGTGAACGTTACCTCAAAAAGCTTATCCTGATTATCAAAGTAACGCCGAACAATTACCAAACACGGGTCATGCAGCCTCAACCCAAGCTTCTTAGCAATGTCAGTAGGCGCACTGATGGCATACACATCGACCTCAGCTCGATCAATTCGAGTGCCATACTTTTTCTCGATCTGCTCAAACACCATCACCTGACTGTGCTCAGGCTCCGATGTCAAGGATGCGAATTGGGGAAGAATATAAATATCAGTCCAAGCAATCACTTCCTCGGTATCTCGCTGCTTTCGAATAGCTCCAATGTGATACCAAGAGGATCCGACTGCACCGCCAATCATTTCACTTAGCGGCTTGTCGAGCTCAATAAATTCTTCAATAGTGTTTTGTCGATAGGTATTTCTTGGATAACTCAAAATATCAACAGGTGAATTAAAGCTTTGGGTAAATCTTCTCACCTTTCGTCTTGAGATCACCTGGGTTGGCGCTCCTTGGCGACGCAATACCATGCCATCCCTCTCCAAGGTTTGAAGAGCATGTCTTAAGGTATGGCGACTTGCTGTAAAGCTTTTACAAAGCGCCGCTTCAGATGGCAAGTGAGACCCTACCGCCCAATCGCCCTCATAAATACGCTGAGCAAGCGCATTTGCTAAGGCCTTATAGAGCGGTAGAGATTCTTTCAACTTAGGAGAGACCAAACATTTTTTTGCCAGCTACAGGCAGTCGCGCCTTCAAGATATCGCCAGAAAGAGATTCGGTAATGTACAAATCTCTACCATCTTCGCCACCAAAGCACATGTTTGCTAAGTGATGGTGGTGTGGGTTATCCGAGTAAATCAAATGTGTTGGGAGCATATTGCTATCAAACCTCCAGATACCAATGCCTAAGTGGCAAACGAGCAAACCATTCTCAGAGTCCATCTCGATACCATCAGGTCCAGCCACGCCACCCGTTAACTGAATTGCAACGCCCGTTTTAGAAACAGAACCATCTGCCATCAATGGCAAACGCCAAATTTGCTGAGATCTTGTCGCCGCAACGAATACATGCTTTTCTTGCGTGTTTAAGGTGATGCCATTAGGGCTCGGTACATTGATAGCCAAACGATCTAATTGACCATTGGCACGCAATCTAAATACCCTGCCTGTTGGATCTGCAATTCCAGTTTGGCCCTGATCAGTAAAGTACAGGTCACCATTGGAGGCAAAGTGCAAATCATTCAGGCCCTTGAAGTTTTCGCTATACATGGACCCTAGGATTGTTTCCACTTTTCCAGTTTTAGGATCGAGGGCCAATAAGCCTAGCTTGTAATCACAAATAAACGCACGGCCATCTTTGTGGAACTTCAATCCATTCGGCCAGCCATCAAATTGAGTTACCAAATCCCAGTCGCCCTTCGGTGTAATTCTGAAAACGCGGCCAAAAGGGATATCCAGAAACCATAAGTTACCCTCACGGTCAAAAGAAGGGCCTTCTAAAAAGCACTCAACTTCAGCATTTTGGCGGTTAGGATCAGACCAAGCTGTGCGGGACTTCTTTCTAAACTTCCCAGGCATTGACATAAAGACTTCTGCCTTGATTTTCTCTATGGGCTGAAAGGGGTTATGCATTGTCATAGGAAAAGCTTTCTTTAGTTATACGGATAAGTTAAATGAAACACTGACTCATTAAAACATAATTAATGCTAATCTACAGTAATTGTATAGATCAAAATGTTTGCACCCTCCTTTAACTTAACCGCATAAGATGAAAATATGAATCAATACGTAGCTGTTATCGGTACCGGCACCATGGCCGCAGGAATTGCTGCAGGATTCATTTCTCACAGCATTCCTGTTGCGATACTGGGAAGAAACAAGGAGAAGTCCAGTGATTGCCTAAGGAAAGCCATTCAGCTAGCCTTCAAGATTGGTTTGCACGGTAAAAATGCTTTGCTTGATGCTGCTGCCATTGAGGCGACGCAAGTGAGCACCACTATGGAAAGCTGGGAGGCGTGGGGTGAATGCTCTTGGGTGATTGAAACTGTTTCCGAAAATCTGGAATTAAAGAAGCAAATTTTTGCCTACCTTGACGACAAAGTTCCGGCCGATATTCCGATCGGCAGCAATAGCTCCGGCTTTCCAATCACCAAAATCACTGCTGAACTGAAAACCGCTAACAGAATGATGGGTGCCCATTACTTTATGCCGGCAGAAGTTGTGCCATTAGTAGAGATTGTGATGGGAGAGAAAACGGACCCTACTTTTTCTGAAAGAGTATGTCAAATTTATAAAGCGATCGACAAAAAACCAGTACTAGTGAAAAAAGATATTCCTGGATTTTTAGCGAATCGCATTCAACATGCTCTGATGCGTGAAGCGCTATCACTTATAGAAGAGGGTATTGCAAGCCCAGAGGACATTGATGATGCGGTACGTTACAGCTTTGGTTTTCGCTATGCCGCTGTTGGGCCCATGACCCAAAAAGAAATCTCAGGATGGGATGGAATGGCAAATGCGGCAAAGGAAATTTACCCCTCCCTCTCCAACATCACCTCCTTACCACCAAAAGTGGTAAAACTTATGACCGAAGGAAAGACCGGCATGAAGGCTGGTGAGGGCTTCAGAAAATGGACTCCAGAAGAAATTCAGCAGACCTCAAATTCGTATTCAAAAAGGTTAAAAGCAGCCTTTGACGTACTCAATATGGACTAATTAATAAAACATATTTACTGAAAGTATTCAATGATTGAAACATCTGGAAAAAAATTAGCCGGGCCAATTATTCGCCTACATCCTAACGATAATATTGTTGTTGCCCGCATAGATATTGGAATTGGTGAAAGTGTACCTAGCGAAAATTTGACTAGTCGCAGTCAAGTACCTGCCGGCTACAAAATTGCCGCAAAGAAAATTCTGCAGGGTGAGCCTATCCTCAAATACAACGTAACAGTGGGCTTTGCTAATACTGATATTGAAGCTGGCATGATGGTTCATAGTCATAACACCGAGTTTCGTGAATTCGATCGTGACTATGCCTATGCTAGTGAATACAAGCCCACCACCCTCCTTCCAGAATCTGAACGTGCAACATTTGAAGGTTATGTGCGTGCCAATGGAAAAGTAGGTACGCGTAATTTCATTGGCATTCTATCAACCGTCAATTGCTCTGCAACGGTGGTCAATAAAATTGCTGACTGGTTCACGCCCGAGAGGTTGAAAGACTATCCAAATATCGATGGCGTAGTTGCTTTTAGTCACGGCATCGGCTGCGGTATGGAAATGAGTGGCGAGCCAATGCAACTGCTTCGTAGAACGATGGCGGGTTATGCGCAGCACCCTAACCTAGCTGCAGCCCTCATTATTGGCTTAGGTTGTGAGCGTAATCAGCTGAAAGGGTTGATGGAGCAAGAGGCATTACAAGAAAACTCTACTTTGCATACTTTCATCATGCAAGAGACTGGTGGCACACGTAAAACCATTGAAGCAGGAATTGAAGCTGTCAAAGCACTTCTGCCCGAAGCCAATAAAGTAAAGCGTCAAACTGTTTCTGCGAGCCATTTATGCGTTGGTCTGCAATGCGGTGGATCGGATGGATTCTCTTCCATTACCGCAAACCCCGCCTTAGGTGCTGCAATTGATATCTTGTCGCGCCATGGTGGCACAGGCATTCTTTCTGAAACGCCGGAAATTTATGGGGTTGAGCACACCCTTACCCGTCGCGCAGCAAGCAAAGCCATTGGTGAAAAACTGATTCAACGGATTCGATGGTGGAAAGATGAGTATTCCGTTGGTCGTGATGTACAGATCAATGGGCAAGTGAGTCCCGGAAATCAAATTGGTGGCCTTGCAAACATTTTTGAAAAGTCACTCGGTTCCTCTATGAAAGGTGGTACCGGACCCCTGATGGAGGTCTATCGATATGCAGAGCCAGTCACAGCTAAAGGTTTTGTATTTATGGATACGCCAGGCTTTGATCCTGTCTCAGCAACCGGTCAAATTGCAGGTGGGGCAAACCTAATTGCTTTCACTACGGGACGCGGCTCCATGTTTGGCTCTAAACCAGCGCCTTGCATTAAGCTAGCTACCAATACACCTATGTATCAAAGACTAACTGAAGACATGGATATCAATTGCGGGGAGATCTTAGATGGTACGGTTTCCGTTCAGGAGATGGGGCAACGTATTTTTGAACTCTTCCTCAGGACAGCCTCTGGAGAGGCTTCAAAAAGCGAATTACTAGGCCTAGGTGATTATGAATTCGTGCCTTGGCAAGTGGGTGTCATGAGCTAATAAAAGGCTCCAACTCACAGTAGCGATAAGCGGGCAATTAGCCCGCTTTTTCTTTATTAAAAGAAGCCAGATATCAGCGCTGGGGACTGTAGAATTAATACTATTGAATTAATCAGGACTTCATTAGGCTTATGAAATTCAGGGACTACTATGAAACACTCGGTGTAGCGCGTGGCGCCACTGAAGCAGAAATTAAAGCAGCTTACCGAAAGTTGGCGCGCAAATATCATCCAGATGTGAATAAAGAAGCTGGGGCAGAAGACCAATTTAAAGAAGTTGGCGAGGCCTACGCCGTTCTCAAAGATACTGAGAAACGCGCTGCCTACGATCGTATGGGCGCTAACTGGAAGAATGGTCAAGACTTCACTCCTCCACCAAACTGGAATGAAGGGTTTGAATATTCTGATAGCAACTTTGGCGGCGGCTACGAGGGCGATCAAAGTGAATTCTTTGAATCCCTCTTTGGTAGAGGGCGTCACGCTCAAGGCGGTAGAGGTGGGAATCCCCGTCAAGGCATGAACTTCAAGGGTCAAGATCATCACGCCAAGATATTGATTGATCTGGCGGATGCCTATAACGGAGCACAACGGACTATCGCCCTGCATATGCCTACGCAAGATGCTAACGGTAATGTCAGTACCCAGGAACGTAAGCTCGATGTCAGTATTCCGAAAGGCATTAAGGCTGGACAAAATCTACGCTTAGCTGGTCAGGGCGGTCCAGGCATGGGCTCTGGTGGTGCAGGTGATCTGTATCTTGAGATTGATTTCCACTCCAATCCTATTTATCGCGTAGATGGCAAAGACGTTTATCTTGATTTACCACTGGCCCCATGGGAAGCAGCGCTTGGAACTACCGTCAATATTCCAACCCCTGCAGGCTCAACTTTAGAACTGAAAATTCCGGTGGGCACAGTAGCAGGTCGTAAGATGCGACTCAAAGAGAAGGGCATCCCCAGCAAAGAGGCAGGCGATCTATACGTAGTGCCAAACATTGTTTTACCCGGTGCCGAAACAGATGCACAAAAAGAAGCTTATCAAGCGCTGGAGAAAGCTTTTGATTTCAAGCCAAGAAACCATTTGAAGGGATGATGAATATGACACAAACACAAATCACCTGGATTACAGGTAGCGTTGTTGAGGAAGAGGTGCACATGAGCATTGTAGAAATTTCACAAGCAACACGTGCGCCAGAAGATCTCATCATGTCGTGGGTATCCGAGGGTGTTCTCAGTCCTGCGGGTTCATCTCCAGAGGACTGGCGCTTTAGTGGAGAGTCTCTCAAGCGCGCAAAAACTGCCGCTCATCTGACTCATGATCTAGAACTCAATACTCCTGGAGTCGCTTTAGCACTAGATCTTCTAGATGAAATCAGTCGTCTTCGCAATCAGCTGGTTCGTGAAAAAATAGTCTAAGTCCCTTAGGGACTTAGTAACGATATATTTTGTAATTTAGGATAAAAAATAAATGGCTGCATTGCCCTGCATTGAAATTGAAACCGCCTCCAATCCAAGTGCCGCTGTCATTTGGCTCCACGGATTAGGAGCTGATGGCAATGACTTTGTACCCATCATTCCCCAGCTCAATCTTTCTGAGTGCCCTGCTATTCGATTTATTTTTCCAAGCGCACCCTCTATGGCTGTCACGGTCAATGGTGGCTACGTGATGCCAGCCTGGTATGACATTACGGGGAGAGATATCAACGATCGCGAGGATATTGCTGGTATTCACAAATCAGCAAAAGCGATCTCGGAATTAATTGAACGAGAAGCAAGTCGAGGGATTGCCTATGAAAAAATTGTTTTGGCAGGATTCTCGCAGGGTTGTGCTATGTCCTTACAGGTTGGCCTACGCTTTCCACATAGATTGGCAGGCATCATGGCACTTTCGGGTTATCTGCCCTTAGCGAATTCACTGGCACTCGAGAGAAGTGAAGCCAATAACAAGACCGCTGTATTTATGGCGCATGGCGTTTGGGATGCAGTGATCACTCCAGAGCGCGCAGAAGCCTCAGCCGATACTCTGGAAAAATTAGGCTATCAGGTGGATTGGAATACCTACCCAATGGAACACTCTCTTCATCCAGATGAGCTGGTAGACATCTCCAGATTTTTGACTATGGCACTTAGCAAGTCATAAACCAGATTACATTAAGATTCTGAGCGACTTAAGAGCAGCTCCCAGCGCTGTAATTTGATATCTAGATCGGCAGTGATTTCTGATAAGCGCGCTTGCATGCTCGCCGCTAATTCAGGTTCATTCTTGTAGAGATCTGGATTACTCATGGCGATCCCAATATCAGCCTGCTCTGTCTCTAGCGTTTCGATCTGCAAAGGCAGGGCTTCTAATTCCTGCCGCTCTTTACCATTAAGCTTGCTGACTCCAGTTTTTGCAGCAGCGGGTTTTGATTCAACTTTTGCTTCTGGCTTGGATTCCGATTTCTCAGCAGCTTTCAGGCCACCGTTGGCTGCACGAATCTTATCTGAGCGCGCCTTCTGAATCTTCCAGTCCTCGTAGCCACCTTCATATTCGCGCCAAAATCCATCACCTTCATTAGCGATGATGCTAGTCACTACGTTATCCAAGAAGTAGCGATCATGGCTGACTAAGAATACGGTGCCCTTATAGTCTTGGAGTAATTGCTCAAGCAAGTCTAGGGTATCGATATCCAAGTCATTGGTTGGCTCATCTAAAACCAAGACGTTTGCAGGGCGTGCAAATAAACGTGCCAACAATAAGCGGTTACGCTCGCCACCAGACAAAGTACTTACCGGTGAATTAGTACGCTCCGGTGCAAATAAGAAATCACTCAGGTAACTCTTCACGTGTTTCTTATTGCCATTGATTTCGATCCACTCGCTACCTGGGCTGATGTAATCCTCAAGTGAAGCATTGAGATCAAGACCTTCACGCATTTGATCGAAATAGGCCACCTCAATACGAGTGCCCATAGTTGCTGTACCAGAGTCTGGCGCAATTGTTCCGAGAATTAGCTTCAGGAGCGTGGTCTTACCAGCACCGTTAGGGCCCAAAAGTCCCACTTTATCACCACGCAAAATCGTTGCCGTGAAATCCTTCACGATCGGGCGCTCGTATGACTTAGAAACATTTTGTAGATCAGCAACAATCTTACCGCTTCTATCTCCTGCTGAAACTGCAAGCTTGACTTGTCCAACAGCATCACGTCTTTGCGAGCGAGTAGTACGAAGATTTTCTAGGCGTGCAATACGCGCAACGCTACGAGTGCGCCTAGCTTCAACGCCCTTGCGAATCCAGACCTCTTCTTGAGCAAGTAATTTGTCTGCACGTGCGTTAGCCAAAGACTCTGAGTTCATTTCCTGGTCTTTTAATACCTCATAGGCCGAGAAATTACCTGGGTACGTACGCAAGATACCGCGATCAAGCTCAACAATTTGCGTGCAGACGTTGTCCAAGAAAGCGCGATCATGGGTAACCAAAATCACAGAGCCTTTGTACTCTTTCAATAAATCCTCTAACCAAGAAATGGAATCTAAATCCAAATGGTTGGTAGGCTCATCCAGTAGCAATACATCTGGCATCTCTACCAGCGCACGAGCAAGAGCAACCCGCTTCTTGGTTCCTCCCGATAACGTATTAATCTTGAGCTCAGCCTCTAAGTGCAGACGATCTAGCGTTTCATGAACGCGTTGTTCCCAATTCCAGCCGCTTAAGGCCTCTAGTTGCGACTGCACCTCATCTAGACGATGGTGAGCGGCATCATCCCACTCTCCAACGCTAAGGGCTTCATATTCTTCACGCAGGGCTTTGGCTTGCGCCACGCCCTTAGACACAGCATCAAAGACGGTCTCCTCAGCCTCAAATATAGGCTCTTGTGGAACATAGGCAATGCGGAGGCCCTGCTGATATTGCAGCAAGCCATCATCCATTTTTTCTATGCCGGCCAAGATCTTCAATAAAGAGGATTTGCCCGTGCCATTGCGGCCAATTAAGCCAACACGCTCCCCAGATTCAAGTGAGAAAGCAGTGTTTGCGAGGAGGTCAACGTGGCCAAAAGCCAGTTTTGCATCAGTGAGTACGATTAAAGCCATGGCGACATTATCGTCACTTCACCTAAAGTGGTGATATTTCCAATAAACATGGGATTGAGAAGTAGAATTTATTCAGGGAACATCACCAAATAAAGGGATAAATGACCTGTAAGCTCAGCCCTAGCGCTCCACGACTCATCCTCTTTGCCGGCCATGCGGGCACTGGTAAAAGTACTTTAGCTAAAAAAGCACTGCCTCTCATTGTTGAGAAGACTGGAGAAAGCTTTTTCTTTTTAGATAAAGATACGGTTTATGGCGCCTATAGCGCCCATGTTATGGAGCTCACTACCAATAACCCCAATGATCGAGATAGCCCTTTTTATCTGCAGAACTTAAGGGATTGGGAATATGCGGGACTCATTGCTATTGCCAAAGAAAACCTACATCTCGGAGTAAATGTGATCCTGGTAGGCCCCTTTTCTAGTGAAATCCAAAGCGGTCGAATGTTTAAGTCTGAAGAGCTTGGCGTGCCCAGCGTATCGAGCATCAGAATTGCTTGGATTGATTTAGACGAGAGTGAAGCTAAAAGCCGCATGGAGCGGCGCGCAGATCCGAGAGATGAATACAAACTACAGCACTGGGATGAATACACTAAGCGAAGAGTAGAACCACCAGAGCATGCTGCAATACAGCGTTTCGATAACTTACATTTTGATGAAGCTCAGTTTCAAAAGTTAATAGACCATCTTATTCAATAAACCGTAGATAAAAAAATAGAGTCTTAAAGACTCTATCGTAAGAACTAAATATTAAATACTTAGAACTTATATGCCACACCAATAGCTGGCATCCAAGGATTTAGCGTCAATTTACCTGCGCTCGCACCAGCAGCAGTAGTTACATTTGTCCTCATAGTTGCATATTTCAAGTCAACGTTTAGACCCCAGTTTTTATCAAACATGTAATCCATACCAATTTGACCAACCGCGCCAAGGCTTGAGTTGTCAACAGAATATGCCCCACCGCCTAGATTATTACGACTACTAAAGAGTGTGTAATTAACACCAGCACCAACATAAGGCTTGAATGCTCCAAAATCTGTAAAGTGATATTGCAGGAGAAGTGACGGTGGAAGGGCCTTGATGGTGCCTAATTTATTACCACCGGCATCAATCTGAATGGATTGTGGATAGGTTAATACCAACTCAGTAGCAATATTCTTTGTAAAGAAATAAGAAACATCAAACTCAGGAATCATTTGATCCTTAGCTTTTACGTCAAGTGTTTGAACGGCACTGGTTTGACCATTTTGCCAAAGTAAATCAACCACTCGAACACGAACCATCCATGGGTTCTCGTTTGAGGATTGGGCTTGAGCGACTACTGGAGCCAGTGAAGCAAGTGCTGCCATAGCAGCTACTATAGTTTTGATACGCATGGTGTACTCCTTTTTCGATTATCGATTTGATGGATCAATTTTCAAGTTGAAGATGGGGCATCGATTTGATGCAAATCAAATATATAGGCTACTGAAATTTTTTATTGGTATAAAAGCAACGCTATTTTGATGAGTTTTTGATCCAGATCAAATAGCTCTGAATTTACAATCAACCAGAATAAAACTATGCTTCTTTTTTTTATTTGAAATGAGTTCCGGTAACAGAGAACTCTTTGGCAATCAGCCGATGAATTTATTTAGAGAGATAGTCGAGCGCAACTGCTTCCGCCACCTTGATACCATCAACTCCTGCTGATAAGATTCCACCAGCATAGCCAGCGCCCTCACCTGCAGGGTAAAGGCCTTTGATATTTAAACTCTGAAGATTGCTACCCCGAGTAATGCGCAATGGTGAGGATGTGCGTGTTTCGATACCCGTTAGTACTGCATCCTTCATCGAGAATCCTTTAATCTGTTTCTCAAAAGCAGGAATCGCCTCTCGAATTGCTTCTATGACATAAGGAGGCAAGGCATCGGCGAGATCTGTCAGGTGAACGCCGGGTTTATAAGATGGAATTACAGAACCGAATTCTGTAGAGGCTTTGCCAGCCAAGAAGTCCCCCACTAATTGACCAGGAGCTTCATAGGTAGATCCGCCTAAGTCGTATGCCTTAGACTCCAAAGCTCTTTGAAACTCAATGCCGGCTAGAGGGCCGCCAGGATAATCTTCAGGAGTAATGCCAACCACGATACCTGCATTAGCATTACGCTCGTTACGCGAATACTGACTCATGCCATTGGTGACAACCCGATTGGGTTCAGAGGTAGCCGCTACTACTGTTCCGCCAGGGCACATGCAGAAGCTATATACGGCACGGCCATTCTTGGCATGATGAACTAATTTGTAATCAGCCGCGCCAATTAACTCGTTTCCAGCATGTGGTCCTAAGCGTGCTTTATCAATTAAGGATTGGGGATGCTCAATACGAAAGCCCACAGAAAACGGTTTGGCTTCCATATAAACGCCTGCCGCATGTAGAGCCTCAAAGGTATCGCGAGCGCTATGCCCCAAAGCAAGCACGACATGATTGGCAGGCAAATCAGAATGTCCTTCAATTTTGACGCCTGCAATCCGATCATCCTGAATATCAAAGCCAACTACTTTGTGCGAGAAACGAATCTCTCCACCAAGTTCAATAATTTCTTGGCGCATTCTTTCAACAACGCCTACCAATCGAAAGGTTCCAATATGCGGCTTAGCTACATAACGAATTTCTTCGGGGGCGCCTGCTTTGATGAATTCGGCAATTACTTTACGACCGTAAAATTTCGGATCTTTAATTTGACTCCAAAGCTTGCCATCAGAAAACGTCCCTGCTCCCCCCTCACCAAATTGCACATTGGATTCTGGGTTGAGGACATTCTTGCGCCACAGACCCCAGGTATCTTGAGTACGTTCGCGTACTGGCTTGCCGCGCTCTAATACGATTGGCTTAAAACCCATCTGCGCCAACACCAAGGCAGCAAAAATTCCACAAGGGCCAAATCCAATGACAACAGGTCGATCAAAGCTATCACTCTTCAATTGTGAGGCATTAGCCACAAAGTGATAACTCATATCCGGTGAGAGTCGAATATGAGTGTCATTCGAAAACTGTTTTAGTAATTTTTCTTCGTTCTTGACCGATAGATCCACGGTATAGATAAAGGCTAGAGCTACATTTTTTCTAGCGTCGTAGCTGCGCTTAAAAATATCAAACCGAATCAAGTCTTGAGCCTGGATATTTAAGCGCTGCAAGATCGCCTCTTCCAATGCCTCAGGGGCATGGCTGATAGGTAGGCGAAGTTCGGTAATACGGATCATGGGGACTCTACGATACACACTAAAAAGGGATAATTTTCGAAATAATACTGGGATACGCAGTGAAGACTATTTTAAGGGCGATAATATGCCATGGCCCTACGCGCAACTATCCACAAAGCCGACCTTCATGTCGCAGATTCTGACCGCCACTATTACGGTAGTCACTCACTCACTATTGCCAAGCATCCTTCTGAAACCGAAGAGCGGATGATGGTACGCATCATTGCGTTTGCCCTGCAAGCACAAGAAGAGTTAGCTTTTACTAAAGGCTTGAGCGATACCGATGAGCCCGACCTCTGGGTGAAAGACCTCACGGATGCCATTAAACTTTGGATTGAGATAGGCCAGCCTGACGAAAGACGTATTCTGAAAGCCTGTGGTCGATCTGATCAGGTTATCGTCTACTGCTATGGCGGACATACCAGCAAAATCTGGTGGGATGGTATTGCCAATAAATTAACTCGCGCCCGCAATCTTCAGGTGATCTCCATTCCAGCAGAGCAGGCCAAAGAACTGAATAAGCTCGTCGAGCGGAGTATGGTTCTGCATGTGAATATTCAAGATGGGGAAGCATACGTTTCTTCAGATATGGGACAAGTCACTATCACCCCGGAAGTCTGGCGCAATCAACAGCAATGAGACCCGTAGTTCTAGACACCAATATCTTGCTAGATATTTTTGTCTTTAATGACAAAAGAGCCTTGCATTTAAAAGAAGTACTTTTTGATAAATCAATACGCTTCATAGCTAGCCAGAAAGCAATTGAAGAGTTTGCTGATGTCCTCTCGCGTCCTCTGTTTAAGCTTGATGAACAAACTCAAGTAGGTCTTCTGGCTCAATGGCAATCTATCGCAGAGCAGCAGGATGATTCAAATTTAGCTCCCGCACCCTGGAAATGCAAAGATCCAGATGATCAGATCTTCTTGGATTTAGCCTATCAACTTAAGCCCACGATACTGATTAGCAAAGATAACGCAGTACTTCAAATTGCTAGTAGAGCGGCCTCAGAAAACATTCTGATTACCAGCGATTACAACGCCTTTAGGCTATAGAACTAAAGCGCAAGCCTTTGGCAGCTTCAGCAGCAATTTCAAAGGACTTGAGGCGAGCTTGATGGTCATAAATTTGACCTGTGATGATGATTTCATTAGCGCCGGTCTGATCTAGCCAATACTGCATCTCTTTTCTGACGGTCTGTAAAGATCCAACAGCAGAACAGCGCAAAGTCTGAGCAGCAGTCATTTTTTCATGTGGCTCGCAGAAGTGATCTATATCTTCTATTGGGGGAGGTAACTGCCCGCGGGTATTGCGGCGCATACGAATAACGTTTTGCTGCAAGGTTGTAAATAGATGAGCAGCCTCTTGATCGGTATCAGCAGCGACTACATTCATCAGAAATGCGCAATAGGGTTTGGCTAACTTATCTGACGGCTTAAATAGTTCGCGATAGGTGGACATAGCATCCAATAATTGCTCGGGTGCAAAATGTGACGCAAATGCATAAGGCAAACCAAAGTGAGCCGCCAGTTGAGCGCCATACAAGCTAGAGCCTAATATCCAAATCGGCACCTCGGTATCCATACCTGGAATAGCCTTCACAACTTGCCCCTCTTGAATGGGGCCGAAGTAATGTTGCAGCTCGCGCACATCCTGCGGAAACCGGTCATCGCTCCCAAGCAAATCTCTCCGTAAGGCTCTAGCCGTCATTTGATCTGACCCTGGCGCACGCCCCAAGCCTAGCTCAATTCTGCCAGGGTAAATAGATGCCAAAGTGCCAAATTGTTCTGCGATCACTAAAGGAGCATGATTTGGCAACATCACACCACCCGACCCAACGAGAATAGTTTTTGTACCGCCAGCAATATAAGCAATCAAAACAGCAGTGGCAGAGCTAGCATTACCCGTCATATTGTGGTGCTCAGCCACCCAATAGCGGGTGTAGCCTAAAGCCTCCGCATGTTGGGCAACATCTAAAGAGTTTCGCAAGGCATCTGCAGCAGTAAATCCCTCTGGGATCGGAGATATATCTAGAATGGAGTATGGAACGCAATTTGCCATCTACAGATCATACTAAGAAAGCGATTTTTTGACATGAGTAAACTAGAGACGCCAACGATGCCAAAGATGGCAGATGCTAATGACGGCCTCTTTAAGCCAGGTGCTAAGCTAAGACACATTAAGACGGGCGGCTTTTATAAGGTGGTATTACTTGCTAACGTCGAAGCTAATTTAGAGCCAGCCTATGTCTATGAATCCCTTCAGTCGCACGATTTTTGGATAAGACCAAAAGCGGAAATGGAGGACGGTCGATTTGAATTGGTCGACGCTTAAGATAAAGATAAGGAAACTGACATGACCGATGATCGCATCACCAATCTTGAAATCAAACTCAGCTTTACTGAGGATTTGATTGATCAACTCAATCAAACAATCTATCAGCAACAACAACAAATTGAATTTTTGTATCGTGAGCTCAAATCCATCAAGGAACAGGCTAGCGGTGGAGATAGTGCAGGTAATGGCAGCCTAAAAGATGAAATTCCTCCACACTATTAAGCCCTGATAACATTTGTCATGGATAACGTAGTCTTATAAAGAAGGACACTCATCATGGGTAACTTAGTACCATTTTTAGTCCAGTGGAGCTTAACTTCCCTATCCCTTTGGGTAGCTAGCTATCTATTTAGTGGCTTACGCTTTGCAGATGGTGGCTCGCTCTTGATTGCCGCTCTGCTACTTGGATTCGCAAACGCAGTAGTAAAGCCCTTATTAATTCTCTTCACGCTCCCACTGACAGTCCTCACCATGGGATTGTTTCTTCTGGTAGTGAATGCCTTAATGCTGATGTTGGTGTCTGCACTAGTGAGCGGCTTTACGATTTCTAGCTTCTGGACTGCATTCTTTGCCAGTATCTTTATTTCTTTATTCAGCCTCTTTATCAGCGGATTACTACTTTAAGAATTACTCCGCTCCAGGATAAATATTAGACCAGGGGTGAAGCGCATCGCGGCACGGGCTTCTCTTTGAAGTCATTGATCTGGCATTCTCAGCCAAAATACTTGCGCCGCCCGTTAAAAAACCAAGTCCAATAGAGACTGCGCTATTCACTACTCCAGCTTGATTGATACCTGCCTTTGGATTTGCTAATGTCCCACCCATCTTTACCATTCCAGTTAAATCCAAGCCAGTTGTGAGGCCTGATTTCTCTTGTGGATCAATAGTGAGATTAATAGCCTCCGTCTTCAGATTAATAGAGCCAGCTAAAGCCACATCCAACCTATCGGTTTCAACTCCAACTGACTTAGCTATATTAATCTGGCCGTTGTTAATTGGTAAATAAGCAACCGCACACTCTAAAATCGTCTCACTAGTTTTTTTACGTAGTGGGTTCATCGAATCCAACAGCGTCACTACGAAATCACCAGCATCATTTAAAAAATTCGTACCCATACGAGCCTGGTTAATACTCAACTGAATCTTGCCATTTAAATTTGATGCCATTTGATGCAAACTACTTCCAGATGTTTTCACATCAAACGCCATCTTCATACTGCCCCCGCTCACCTTGGAGCCCGGGTCAAGTCTAGCTAATAAGTTTTCCAGCGTGAAATCCTTAGTCACCCCTTTGGCTGTGATTATGGGGGTTGCAGTATCGAACCCTGTGAGCTTAATCTGTAAATCAGCACTTCCCTTGCCCATCTCCAACCTCAGATTTGGAATATCAATTGCGCTGCCATTCAATTGCAAGGTAGCTTGAAGATTTTCAATGGGCTTACGTTTTGGCAAATTCAATTCGACAATATTGATTACGATTTTTCCCTTGGCTTGGGGTAGCACATCAAATGGAATCTTCTCATTGCTAAATAAGTACTTAGGCTGTGGATTTTGGGCTTGATGCACGACTGTTACTGACTTGGCGCCATCTAAAGCACGCGGAGGATAATTGGGGGACACCCCAAAGATGGGCCAGTCAAATGCTTTGCTACTGAATGCCAAATTGATTGTTGGTAAGGTCTTCTGATTCTTGCTTAACTCACCTTGAATCATCATAGACTTGCCATTCATGGTGAGGTTCAGGTCGACTGGGAATTGCGCCGAGGAAACATTCCACTCCTTGAGCAATCTAGAAAGTGAGCCCGTTTTTCCGCTGAGCTCAAGAGCTTGTTCTTGAAGCTTCATGTTGAGGGAGATGGCTGTTTTATCGCTACTATCTGCCAACGATAAACGCTGAATTTGGTAGCTTGAAATAGTGTTTGAGGGATCTTGATACTGAATTTGAGCATCCGTAATCGAAACACTATCCATGGGGATTAAATCATCGCTAACAGACGAGGTTTCTGTATTGCTTTGAGCGCTGGAAGACTCCCTAGGAGCGTCTGCACTGAAATCCCAATTAGCTTTACCAGTCCCATTTTTTTGAAGAAATAGCTCCAGACCAACAAGCTTCACACTGCCAACCTCAATACGCTTACTCAGTAGCGGCAGAGTTTTAATACTTAAATCAATTCGCTTGAGCGTCAGCATCTCAGAATGAGATCCCCAAGATGCATTACTCAGACTTAAACTCTCTGCGGAAACAGAAATCCCCGGAAAAAAACTTAAGCGTACTGGGCCGGTGATTTTTAGATCTCTTCCAGTAGCATTTTTTACAGAGGAAGAGAGTAATTTGGTCAGCTGTGCTGGATCTACCGTTGAGGCTGTGTACCATGCCCCTATTGCAATAAGAATAATTAGTCCACCTAAGGCGCAAATAGTGGTTTTGACTAATTTACTCATGATTAAGTGATTCTAAAGTACCTACCAGCCCTAGACTAGGATTGATTTTTATATTACTAGGTTTGATGGCTTACGGCCCGTAAGTAGCCTTAGCTTTTTTTGAAGCTGAAATCAATTGGGCGCTCACACTCGATATTGCAAGGTAAATCCCCATATCAGTATCAGCAAAAGTAGAAAGATCTGAAGTAAGATCAAAGGTGCAATAAGCACATTAACTACCAATAGGAAGGGCAATAGACCATGGCTACAAAGAAGTCTCCAGCAAAAAAGAAAGTAGCTACCAAGGTGGTAAAAAAAGCCCCTGCAAAGAAAGCCGTTAAAAAAGTTACCGCCAAGAAGGTAGTAGCCAAAAAGGCCGTCAAAAAGGTAGTGAAAAAAACAGTGGGCAAAAAGCCAGTAGCTAAAAAGGCGATTAAGAAAGTAGTGGCGAAGAAGCCGGCAGCCAAAAAGCCAGCTCCAAAGAAAGCTGCGAAGAAATCCCCTAAAGTAGCTGCGCCCAAGAAACTCAAAGTCGATCAGTACGGACTCGAGGAAGATGATGAGTTTTACGGCCTGTACTTTGCCAAATCTACTAATAAGGGTTTAGTTGAAGTAAAACCTTGTACGTTCTCGCTAATGTATTGGTGGAAAGGCTTGCTTGGCTATCCTGACATGATTGAGATTTCTAAAGATAGCAATACAGCAATGTTGCAGTTTGAGTCCACCTTTGGCGGTGGCGATTCTGGTGAGACAGAGTTGACAGAGAAAGATGTGTTCGATGTTGACCACATTATTGAAATCGACGAACAAGAGCATTTAGTTTCTCTTTACTCTTACGTTCCTATTCCCGTGCCAGAAAAGCTGATTGGTGCATTAGGCCTCTCTATTTTGAATATCAATCCAGAAACTCGTTATGGCAGCCTGGAGATTTGTTCTACTGATAACGAAGAAGGTGCGAATGAGCACTTCCTACGCTATCGTGCAGCTACTTATTTGCGTGGCGTGAAATCTGGCAAGGTTGAGGCGATTGAAAGCATGGTCACCAATGGTTCAGAGTTCTTTGGCTTAGCTTTAGATGCAATGTGCGTTAATAAATCAATTAAGAAATGGCTACTGAGCTAAGGGGCTATTACTTAATAGGTATTGCACACAAAAATGTAGGTCATAGGAAAGCGGTCGTTCACTGTTTTACGAGTTTCGACAATAGTAGCGCTTCGCTTTCCTAGTTTTTTACACTCCTCTGCTGCAGCTGCTTGAGCCTCAGTATCTTTGGCGGATTTGGGGGCATGTACCCCAACGGTTCCATCTGACTGTCGATAGACTCCAAACTCGCTTGGGGGTGTTGCACAAGCAAACATGGTCATTGAGACAACAAACACCAAAGCACCCGAAATAATTTTCATATCGAAATCCAGATCTTTTGAATAATGGATTCATTCTAGCCATCTTTAGCTCTAGTAAATAGATTTTACTTATACCCAACACGATCAAGTAAGCGTTGAGCGGCAATTTGATTCCTGCCGATCGCCGCAATAGAGATATTTTCCGCCTTGAACGGACCCAATATTTTGAGGCCTTCATTTTCAATTTTGACTGACTTCACCACAGGCCACTCATTATTGCCGTTAGCAAAATACTCTTGCGCAGAGTCACTTGCCAAGTATTCAAGAAATTGTTTTGCAGCCTGTGGATGCGGTGCACTCTTAGCAACCCCACCCCCCGCAATATTGATGTGCGCACCAGTTGTCTGCTGATTTGGCCAAATAAATCCAATTTTAGAAATAATCGCCTGATCTTCTGGCTTAGTTGAGCGTAAGAGCCTGACCAAGTAATAAGAATTTGTTAAAGCAACACCGCATTCGCCTGAGGCTACCGCCTTGATTTGATCGGTATCACCGCCTCTTGGAGGACGAGCCATATTGGCTACCATGCCCTTGGCCCACTCCTCAGTAGTAGTCTCGCCACGACGTTCAATCATTGCGCCGATTAAAGACAACATGTAGGGATGGGCGCCTGAGCGCGTACACACCTTACCTTTATTCATGGGCTCAGCTAACTTCTCATAAGTATCAACGTCTTGTGGATTTACTTTTGCTTTGTTGTAGACCACCAGACGTGCTCTGGTTGAAAAGCCAAACCAAGTTGATCCCTCTGGCTCAGACTGAGAACGCAAGTTTGGCGGAATACGACTCTCTAAATACTTTGACTGTATTGGCTTAAAGAAACCATCGATTTGAGCGCGCCACAATCGAGCTGCGTCCACCATCAAAATCACATCTGCTGGACTATTAGCACCTTCGCTTTTTAATCTCTCCGCTAAAGCATTATCGTCAGCCTCAATACGGTTGATCTTGATGCCGGTCTTTTTAGTGAAGTCACTGTAGAGCGCCTCATCAGTTTGATAGTGACGAGCTGAGTAGAGATTGAGTTCTTTCGCTTCTTGAGCCTGCAAAGGCAATGCTAAAAAAGCGCTCAAGACCAATCCAGAGTTGCCTAGGAATTTTCTTATTAGTGGGTTTGTCATTGCTGCATTTGCGATCAGAATCAGATTAAATCTAATGTATCACAAATACGAATGATTATCAATTAGGATTTAGAAATAACCCTTGAAAGTATTAGGACTGGGAAAAGCCCAACCAAAACAATGGTTAAGGAAGGTAATGCCAATTCAGCGAGGCGCTCATCTGCGGCCAACTGATAAGTTGCAACAGCCAGGGTATCGAAGTTAAATGGGCGTAGTAAGAGCGTTGCAGGCAATTCTTTCATAACATCTACGAAGACAAAGAGGCCCGCAGTAATCAGACTGCGCTTGAGCAAAGGCACATGAACCCGCTTCAAAATCTGCATCCTAGAAAGCCCCAAGAGCGCCGCTGAAGAATCCATAGAGGGTGTGATACGTACCAGACCCGCCTCAACACTCTGCAAGCTAGAAGAAAGAAAGCGGACTAGGTAGGCATAGATCAGCACCAACATGCTGGCAGACATCCACCAAGCAAGCTGAAAGATTTCTAGAAAAGAAAGGATGCCAATGGCCAAGACCGCACCGGGTAAAGCATAACCAAAACCTAACAATCGATTAACCCAACTTAAACGTGCATTCATTCGTACGGAGTAAGCAAAAAATACGGCTAGTGCTACCGAGATAAAAGCCGTCAGAATCGAAACTAATAAAGAATTACTCAGCCAATCTAGGTATCGAATATCAATCGTGAGACCTTGCTTAAAGAGTAATTGCAGGAGGGCAAATGCAGGTATCAAAAATCCGCATAAGAGCGTAGCACCACAAAATGCAAATGCAAAAAAAGCTTTCTTACCCTGCAAAGACTTTGCCAGTGGCTTACCCCGAGTTGCAGAGGCATAACGTAATTTTGAGCGACTACTTTGCTCGATAAAGAAAATAAGTAAGACAAAACTTAAGAGGCCTAAGGCAAGCTGCACTGCCGCTACTCGGTCTCCAAATGAGAGCCAAGCCTTAAAAATACCGGTTGCAAAAGTCTGAACGCCAAAGTAAGAAACAGCACCAAAATCAGCTAATACTTCCATCAGCGCAAGGGCCATGCCCGCAAAGATGGCTGGCCTTGCCATAGGTAATACCAATTTTACAAATCCTTGAAGTGGACTGTAGCCCAGTGTTTCTGAAACCTCAATCAATCGACCACTACGCTCTAAGAATGCCGTACGAGTAATGAGATAAACATAAGGGAAGAGGCAGAATGAAAAAGACCAAATCGCCCCACTCAAGGATCTCGGATCTGGAAAGAACCAGAGTGTGTCGACTCCTAGTACAGCCCGCAGCGTACTCTGTATCGGACCCGAAAACTGCAAGAGATCAACAAAGAGGTAGGCCATGACATAAGTGGGCACCGCCAAAGGCAGAATGAGGGCCCACTCAAATATTTTTTTTCCTGGAAAATCATAGCTGGCAATGATCCAAGCATTACCTACACCGAGGATAAAGACTCCCACTCCGACACCAAGAATCAGTACTAAGGTCGAGGCAATATAGGCACCCAGTACATAGTTCCATAAATGACTGAGGGTGCCGGTGGCTAATAACTCCTTCCCGGGGAATAGGAAAGGTGCTGCCAGACCAAAGAGGGGCAAAAATAACAACAGGGCAAGTGGCACCACAATACGATTCATGAAATCGGCAATCCGTTTAGACTCTAGCTATGTATTAAACCACTAGCATTAATGAGAAAATTATAGAGATGAACTCTGCTCGCACCCTGCTTTCGATCCAAGAACTGGAAATCGACTATCCCAGTCGAGATGGTCAAGGTCGTGTTACTGCGGTTAAAGACCTTAATCTCGATCTTGCTCAAGGCGAGATTGGCTGCTTATTGGGCTCATCTGGCTGCGGAAAATCTACTGTCTTGAGAGCAATTTGTGGATTTGAACCCGTTAAAGCAGGAAAAATACTCCTGCGTGATCAGGTGGTGAGCTCGGCCTCCACTCATCTTCAACCCAATCAAAGGAAAGTCGGCATGGTCTTTCAGGACTTCGCCCTCTTTCCCCATCTCAGTGTTTTGGAGAATATTGCCTTTGGCTTACAACACCTATCAAGCAATGAAAGATCTGTGGTGGCCATGAAGTGGCTTAAGAGGGTTTCGCTATCCGACAAAGCCGATGCATATCCTCATGAGCTCAGTGGCGGCCAACAACAGCGTGTGGCATTAGCCAGAGCAATGGCACCAGAGCCAGATTTAATTTTGCTAGATGAAGCTTTCTCTAGTTTAGATATTGAGCTTAGAGAGCGTCTTGCTGGTGAGATGCGAGAGATCCTTAAGGCAAATAACATTACCGCCCTACTAGTGACTCACGATCAATTTGAAGCCTTTGCCATTGCCGATAAGGTCGGCGTTATGACGGATGGCAAAGTACTTCAATGGGATGTCCCCTACGAGCTTTATCACAAGCCAGCCAATCGTTATATTGCCGACTTTATTGGTCGCGGGGTATTTCTGAAAGGTGTTGTCCAAGCTAACAACAAAGTCAGAATTGAGTTGGGTGAGCTCGACCTGGAAGAAGATCGCAGCGCTGAAGTTGGAAAAGAAATCGATGTACTCTTGCGCGCTGATGATATTCAGCATGATGATCACAGCACTCTGCTAGCAGAGGTCGTGCGCAAGACTTTTAGAGGAGCCGACTTCTTGTATACCCTCAAGCTCGCTTCAGGTGTTGAAATTTTTGCTTTTGTACCCAGCCACCATGATCATGCAATTGGTGAAAGGATTGGCATACACCTAGTGGCTGATCACGTTGTGACCTTCAGCGAATAAAGAAGTGCTATAGACGGGCAATCAATAAATACCTCATGACATCAACAGCCTGCATAGAATTAAAAGACCTCCGACTGAATACCCAGATTGGGACCTATGCGCCCGGCGCTATCATTCCTGATAAACATCTACTGAATCTGACTTTATGGATTAGCACTAAACTGATTTTGATTTCAGAAGATTTCATGGATCAGGTGTTCGACTACGATCCCCTCGTCCTTGAAATTGATCGCTTAGCTACCCATGGACATTATGAGACTCAGGAAAGATTAGTCACCAGGATAGTTGAGGCATGCGCTCGCTATTCAGAAATTGAGTCTCTAGAAATTAGCCTCAGGAAAACACCCGTACGAGAGAGCTCGGGCGTATTGGGGATCAAGCTATACCTTGATGAAAGTAGCCTAACTAACATGAGAGCAAGGCTAGTTTAGGTGCTTAAGCTTCTTCCTCAAGGGCATTGATGAGATGGTCATACTTTAAAAAATTTTCACGATGTCTTCTGTAGTACAAAAGGCCTTCACTCAGGCTGGCTACAGTAGCGCCCTGCTCGCGCATTTTGTCCCAGAGATTCCAGTCCTCCTGCGGATGAATACCATCGGCATATCTTTCCTTGTAGCCCACTTGTTGACCCAGAGAGGTTCGATACATCATTGAACCATGATGCTTTCCTTCGCGATCCCAATAGAGATCTCCCTGGTGAGACCGAGTCTCGCCAGGAACGCGGTCATGAATCTCTTCCTTTAACTCGCCAGTAACCACAATGTCATAAGTAACGATATCTGCACGAGCATTGGATAACAACTCAATTGCATCCGATCTGAGCCAATTATCAGCACCAATGAAGAGAACATATTCAGTACCAACTCCCATTAGTACATCATGGAAATTATCCACAGTGCCTAAATTCTGGGGCCTGAGAATATATTCAATATCGGGATATAAGTCAGGTAAATGGCCACAATCATACGCGCCATCATCGATAAATAGAATTCTGGCGGGGGCTTTTGTTTGAGATAGCAAGGACTCAATACAATGCGCTGCAAGGTGGCCGTACTTATAAGAGGCGATAACGACAGTAATCATAGTGCTGGGCATTAGAACACGAAAGTGTGATGCCTGAATGAAGCCCCACTTTAAACCCACATACAATAGAGAAATGTTGATACAAATCGCCAATCTTCTTCTCCAGGTTCTCATTAGCATTGTTGCGGGGGCATGTCTCCTGAGATGCTATCTCCAGTGGCTCGCATTTAATCTGGGTTCAGGCCAAAGCAGGACTATTGGCGCATACGTGCTGCCACTGAGCAATTGGATTGTGATTCCACTTCGCAAGCTGATCCCCAGTGTTGGTCGCCTTGATGTAGCTAGCTTTTTAGCTGCTTACCTACTGGTTGCAGGCAAGACAGCGATCCTTTTATTACTGTCAGGAGCCACCTTAACAAATGTCTTTTGGCCTCTATTGGCCTTAACTGATTTAGTGGATCTGATACTTTCGGGATTGGTTGGCTTGGTTTTTGCAAGCGTCATTCTCTCTTGGATTAGTGCTGGCTCCCAGATTCAGTACTTGGTCTCACTACTGGTTGAGCCACTGCTGGCGCCAATCAGAAAAGCAATGCCCAACTTTGGAGGTCTAGATTTATCGCCCCTACTGCTACTGCTCATCTTGCAAGTTCTGCAGATTGTGGTGAGCAATCTGAGGTAACTCATGAAGTCTAATTAGCCTCAAGATGCTCCTGAATGACGTTGATAAAGTGTTCGCCATAACGCTCTAGCTTAGCCTGCCCGACTCCACCAATATGACTGAATTGATCTAAGGTTGTGGGCGTAGACTGCACCATCTCCTGCAAAGTGCTGTCATGAAAAATCACATAGGGTGGTACCCCTTGTTCACGTGCTAGTTCAGTTCGCTGAGCCTTAAGTGCCTCCCACAGTTTTTCATCTGCAACATTGCTAAAGGGATGAGTAGAACCCTTTCTTGCCCCAGATTTCGTAGCCTTACTCTTGGAATAGCCCGTTTCTTTTCGTAGCCAAACTTCTTGCTCTCCTCGTAATACAGGCAAAGCAATACTATCCACCAACTTTAAACCGCCATGTAATTCAATATCAGCATCTAAATATCCACCAGCTACCAATTGACGATAGATACTGTTCCACTGAGCTTGATTCAGTTCTGCACCAATACCGAATGTACTCACTTGCTCATGAAAATATTGTTTCACTCTGGGAGTTACTTTACCCAAAAGCACGTCAATTAAATGGGTCACACCAAAGCGTTGGCCTGTGCGATAGACACATGACAATGCCTTTTGTACTTCTTGCGTAGCATTCCAAGTCGCCACTGGTTCTAGGCAGTTATCGCAGTGACCACAACTACCTGCATGTGTCTCTCCAAAGTAGCGCAGGATCGTTTGATGTCGGCATGTCGTAGATTCGCAATAGCCAAGTAAAGCATTGAGTTTTTGGCGCTCTACTCTCTTGCGATCTTCAGAAGCTTCACCGGAATCCACCATTTGCCGCAAGCTCACCACATCCCCAAATCCATAGGCCATCCAGGCATTGGCTGGCAAGCCATCGCGCCCCGCACGTCCGGTTTCTTGGTAATACCCTTCCATACTTTTGGGTAGATCTAGATGGGCCACAAAGCGGACGTTGGGCTTATCAATACCCATACCAAACGCTACAGTTGCGACCATGATGACGCCCTCTTCACGCAAGAAGCGTTTTTGATTAGCGCTGCGGGTTTCCACGCTGAGGCCAGCGTGATAGGGCATGGCATCCCACCCACGGTCTTGCAACCATTGCGCAGTTTCTTCTACACTGCGACGCGATAAGCAATAAATAATGCCAGAGTCATCCGCGTGCTCGGCATCTAAAAAATGTTCCAACTGTTGCTTGGCACTCTGCTTTTGCAGAACTCGATACTTAATGTTGGGACGATCAAAGCTAGAGACAAATTGCTCGGCAGACTCTAGCGAAAGACGCTCCACGATTTCTGCGCGAGTTGGCGCATCTGCTGTCGCTGTTAAGGCAATACGGGGAACTTTTGGAAAGCGCTCATGCAGAATGGTTAACTGGCGATATTCTGGACGGAAATCATGCCCCCATTGTGAAACGCAGTGGGCCTCATCAATAGCAAATAAGGCAATTCCCGGTCCAGCATGAAGTCGATCAAGTATAGATAGAAAACCTGGGTTCATTAGGCGTTCTGGCGCCACATAGATCAAGTCAAGATCTCCAGCCAACAATTGAGTGCTTACTTGCTGTGATGTTGCCGCATCTAAACTGGAGTTTAGAAATGAAGCCTTAACACCCAACTGGGTTAGCGCATCTACCTGGTCTTGCATCAGCGCAATGAGGGGTGAAACTACCACCCCTACACCGCGTCGAATCAGTGAGGGAATCTGATAGCACAGCGACTTACCGGCGCCTGTGGGCATGAGGACCAAAGCATCACCGCCAGCAATTACATGCTCAACAATAGACGCCTGAGCACCACGAAATTGATCAAAGCCAAAAACATCATGAAGTACTTGATGACTCGATTGCAACAGTAATGCTCCTTTGAAATAAAAAGCCCCACGTCATGGCGGGGCTTGATGAATATCTTCTCTATATTTACCAATACAGAATCTGGTTGGCGGAGAGGGTGGGATTCGAACCCACGGTAGGTTTGACCCTACGCTTGATTTCGAGTCAAGTACATTCGACCACTCTGCCACCTCTCCGAACCGAACTTTAATTATAGCGAGTTGACTTGAATATCCTGCTTAAACTTAGGGAAATAAGGTAATGTTGACTCAAAGTAATTGCAATTGAATAATCAGATATGAGTAAAAATCGAACACCCAAGAGTCAGATCAAAAAAACACTCAGTAGAAAAGATCTTGCGCGAGAACTTAAAACGTTTAGGGACTCAATGAAGATGGGGAAGTCGGTCATGGATGAAGTCCGCTCTGAGCCCCGCTACGAACTGCCCATTAAATCAGCTTAAGCACTTCCAAACCACCCAAGTAAGGTCGCAAAGCTTTCGGTATAGCGATACTGCCATCAGCCTGCTGGCAGTTTTCTAAAAGAGCAACACCAGTTCTTCCAACCGCAAGCCCAGAACCATTTAAGGTGTGCACTAATTCGGGCTTTCCTTGTCCTAACTTATATCTTGCCTGCATACGTCTTGCCTGAAAATCGCCCATATTGGAGCAAGAGCTAATTTCGCGATACGCATTTTGTGATGGAATCCAGACCTCAAGGTCATAGGTCTTTGTGCTTCCAAATCCCATATCGCCAGTGCACAGTAATACTTTTCGGTAAGGCAACTCAAGTAACTCCAATACCTTTTCTGCGTGCGCAGTTAACTCTTCAAGTAGCTGCATCGAGTCTTCTGGCTTGGCTATTTGCACGAGCTCTACTTTTTCAAATTGGTGCTGACGGATCATGCCGCGCACATCACGACCATAGCTTCCAGCTTCAGATCTAAAGCATGGGGTGTGAGCAACAAATTTGAGTGGTAACTCCTCAGCCGCTGTAATGGTGTCACGCACTAGATTGGTAACCGGAACTTCCGCAGTAGGGATGAGATAAAAGTTTTCAACTTTTGCTTCGCCTGACCCATCTTCACCACCCATTTGGCGGGGGACTTTAAACAAGTCTTCTTCAAACTTAGGCAACTGACCAGTGCCCCGCATAGATGCAGCGTTCACCATGAGGGGAACGTAGAGCTCTTCATAGCCATGTTGGGTTGTATGTAGATCGATCATGAATTGCGCTAGTGCACGATGTAATCTAGCAACCGGTCCCTTTAGAACAACAAAGCGTGAGCCGCTAATCTTTGCAGCAGATTCAAAATCAAGCCCTAGTGGCGCGCCCAAATCTACATGATCCTTCACGGGAAATGTAAACTCAGGGATCGTACCCCAACGCTTTACTTCCTTGTTTTCAGTTTCATCCTTACCCACCGGCACCGCTTCGTCCGGCAAATTAGGAATACCCATTAAGAAATCCGCAATTTCTACCTGCAATATTGCTAAGCGTGCTGCACCTGATTCCATATCGACGTTGATCTGTGTTGCTTCAGCCATCTCAGCAGCCGCATCCTCGCCTTTACCTTTTTTCATACCAATGGCTTTGGCCAGCTGGTTACGCTTTGCTTGCAATTCCTCAGTGCGAGTTTGCAAGGATTTACGCTCGGACTCTAAGGTGTTGAACTTCTCAACATCGAGTTGAAATTTACGCGTAGCTAAACGGGCAGCAACGGCTGCGATATCTTTACGAAGTAATTGCGGATCAATCATGTAATGCTCTATTAGTTAATGGGTATGTACGTTAGTTTAAGCGTAAGACTTCTGCGCCAGCAGGTGGCGCAAAGGTAAATCGATTGGCGGGGAGACTCACATTGAGCTGAATCTTATCTAGAGTTACTAAAACAACGCTTCCAAGGCCATCAATGAGTTCCAGCGCTTTAGGTAGGCCATTGGCCATTCCGACAGAGATCTTGGTGTACGGTAAGTCATTGCCATTTTTTGCATTAGGATTTTTCTTGGGGGCCAGAGTAACCCATTTCATACCGAGACGATCCTCGCCCTCAACTAAATCAAAGTGCTGATCTAGAGAAGTCTCCCCAAATAAGATTGCAGCAGGAGTAGTTGCTAAAGCCTGACCTGCAGGCCTAAAGGTGGCTTGATTTAAATCCTTGTCCCACATGATGAGTTGCTTGCCATCAGCAATGAGTTTTTGCTCGTATGGTTTTTGGGTATCCCAAATAAATCTGCCTGGACGTTGAAACACAAAACGCCCCTGTGTTTGGCGCACGACTTTTAAACCTTTGTCTTGCGGCTCATTTGCTTTGGGTGCACGCAACTGTTGTTGCACAAACTCCCCTTCAGCAGTTTTAGAGTTACGTACAAACTGACGCAACTGCTCAGCTCCACTCTCACCTTCCGCCAATGCTAAGTTTGGAGACAAAAGAACTGTGAGCCCTAAAGCCGCTACTGAGAAAAATCTGCGCAAGGGGATGGCCTTATTCAGAGGGACGATGGAGGATTTCGCGATTACCGCCATTACCCATCTTGGAAACTAAACCAGCTTTCTCCATATCCTCGAGTAAGCGGGCTGCGCGGTTATAGCCAATGCGTAAGTGACGCTGCACCAAAGAGATCGATGGTCGCTTGTTTTCTAAAACAATAGCGACTGCTTGGTCATACAAAGGATCAGCTTCGCCGCCACCTTCACCAGTCAGAGCGTCGATAGTCGATTCGTCAGCGCCTTCTAAAACACCGTCAATGTAATTAGCCTCACTCTTGTCTTTGAGCCACTCAACCACACGGTGAACTTCGTCGTCAGAAACAAAGGCACCATGAACACGAACCGGCAAACCAGTACCTGGCGCCATATAGAGCATATCGCCCATACCAAGTAATGCTTCAGCTCCCTGCTGATCCAGGATGGTACGACTATCGATCTTGCTGCTCACTTGGAATGAAATACGAGTTGGTACGTTAGCTTTAATCAGGCCTGTAATCACATCCACGCTAGGACGTTGCGTTGCCAAGACCAAATGAATACCTGCAGCACGTGCCTTTTGGGCAATCCGGGCAATTAACTCTTCGATCTTCTTACCGGAGACCATCATCAAGTCTGCTAACTCATCTATCACGATGACAATCACGGGTGCTTTATAGATTGGCTCTGGATCCTCTGGTGTCAAGCTAAATGGATTAGTGAGCTTTTCACCTTTTTCTTCGGCTTCTAGAATTTTTTTATTGAAGCCAGCGAGGTTACGCACACCAAACTTACTCATCAGCTTGTAACGTCGCTCCATCTCATTTACAGCCCAATTGAGTGCGTTATACGCTTGCTTCATGTCAGTAACCACTGGGCATAAGAGATGCGGAATCTTGTCGTACATTGCCATCTCAAGCATCTTCGGATCAATCATGATCAGACGCACTTCATCTGGTTTCGCCTTAAAGAGGATGGACAAAATCATGGCGTTGATACCAACAGACTTACCAGCACCGGTAGTACCGGCAACTAGGCAATGGGGCATCTTCGCTAAGTCAGCAACGACGGGACTACCTGAAATATCCTTACCTAAAGCAAGAGTCAAGTTAGAGTGGCTGTCGTTATAAACCTGAGAGCTCAAAATCTCAGAGAGGTAAACCGATTGTCGTGTTGGATTTGGTAGTTCCAAGGCCATACAAGTTTTACCTGGAATAGTTTCTACAACACGCATACTCACCACACCTAACGAGCGCGCCAAGTCACGTGAGAGATTAACAATTTGACTACCCTTTACACCAACAGCAGGATCAATTTCGTAACGAGTTACCACTGGACCTGGATAGGCTGCGATAACTTTCACTTCTACGTTGAACTCGGCCAACTTACGCTCAATTAAGCGAGAAGTAAATTCCAATACATCTGCTGAAATGGTTTCTTTTACTTCTGGGACGGGATCAAGTAGAGCTAAGGGCGGCAATTCTGAATCCGGAATATCTACAAAGAGTGGCTGCTGTTTTTCACGCTCAACGCGGGCGCTCTTCGGAATCTCTACTGGGGCACGAACAATCTGTACCGGCTTAGCAATTTCCACCCGCCCACGAAACTCTTCAACGAACTCTTCGCGCTCTTCAGCGGCTGCTTCACCTAATTTACGATCTTCTTCGCTATCGCGACGCTCACGTAAACGGTTATAAGTAAGCTCGAGAGTACGGCCTACTTTTTCAGCAACATCTAACCAGGAGAAGTGCAGAAATAATGACAGGCCAGCACACAGAGTGAATAACAACACAATGGTGGAGCCAGTAAAACCTAGCGTCATCTGCAAGGGGTCACCAATTAGCTCGCCCAAAATACCACCAGGAGGCCTAGGAAGCTCCCAGGTCAGCGAATGCATACGAATAGACTCAAGCCCCATACTGCTCAATAAAGTCAGTCCAAAGCCCAACCAACGCACTAATAGGGAATCTGGCTTGGCATCTAGATCTGGCGGAAGAGGAATGCTCCAAAGTTCACGCCAGCCGCTCAAGACTCGGCGGCCAAAGAGCATGACCCACCAAAATGAAGAAATGCCGAAGATATAGAGTAATAAGTCAGCCAAATAGGCCCCAAAACGCCCACCCAGGTTCTTGGGAGCCTCAAAGCTGGCATGTGACCAAGCTGGATCTGCCTTGGAATAAGTTACCAAAATAGCCAATAAACCCAAACAAAGGCCAACCGAGATAAACCAACGGGCCTCTAAGAGGAGGCGGGGCATCCTACCCTGCCCTTGATTCTCAGGGGGCTGGAGGCCTAACGGTGTTTTTGACTTCGGATATGCGGTTCTTGCCATGTTCTACCGATTGTAATCAAGCAATCCTATAATTTGAATATGACTACAAATACCCCAAAACACTCCAAAGTCCTTATCCTCGGTTCAGGCCCTGCTGGCTATACAGCCGCAGTGTATGCAGCTCGAGCCAATTTGAGCCCCACCCTCGTTACTGGTTTGGCACAAGGCGGTCAATTAATGACGACTACAGATGTAGAAAACTGGCCAGCTGACCCAGATGGCGTCCAAGGCCCAGAACTGATGGATCGCTTTTTAAAACATGCAGAGCGCTTTAATACCAACATCATCTTTGATCATATTCACACTGCTGCTCTGACTGAAAAGCCAATCCGATTGGTTGGTGACTCCGGGACATACACCTGTGATGCTTTAATCATTTCTACAGGCGCTTCCGCTCAATATATTGGCCTTCCAAGTGAAGAAGCATTTATGGGTCGTGGCGTTTCTGGATGCGCAACTTGTGATGGATTCTTCTACCGCAATCAAGATGTTTGCGTAGTCGGTGGTGGTAACACTGCTGTTGAAGAGGCGCTCTACCTTACTGGGATTGCCAAAAAAGTTACGGTGATTCATCGGCGCGATAAATTCCGCGCAGAGCCTATTCTCAATGACCGACTCATGGCCAAAGTAGCTGAAGGCAAAGTCGAGCTCAAATTGAACTCCACACTCGATGAAGTCTTGGGCGATGAAAAAGGTGTCACTGGTGTTCGCATTAAAAAAGCCGATAGCAGCACAGAAGATATCGCTGTAACTGGTGCCTTTATTGCGATTGGCCACAAACCCAATACCGAGCTATTTATTGGTCAGCTCGATATGAACAACGGCTACATCAAGACACACTCCGGTTTGGAAGGCAATGCTACTGCTACCAACATCCCTGGCGTATTTGCAGCAGGCGATGTCCAGGACCATATTTACCGTCAAGCTATTACTAGTGCAGGCACTGGATGTATGGCTGCATTAGATGCCCAGCGCTACTTGGAGACTTTGGAGTAACACAGACTAAGCAAGGGGCCAAATAAAAATGCCTAGCATTGCTAGGCATTTTTATTTACATTTTATTCTTCTAAATTGTCAGCGGCTCACCACTGGTAATAGCGGCACGATCAACAATGCCACGATGTTAATAATTTTGATGAGTGGGTTTACTGCAGGACCAGCAGTATCTTTGTAGGGGTCACCGACAGTATCACCAGTGACCGCAGCCTTGTGGGCCTCAGAACCTTTACCGCCAAAATGGCCTTCTTCAATATATTTCTTGGCGTTATCCCAAGCGCCGCCACCAGTGCACATAGATATTGCGACAAACAAGCCCGTCACAATCGTGCCCATCAGCAAGCCACCCAAAGCAGCGGGTCCCAGTAAGAGACCTACTGCGATAGGAGCCACTACGGGTAAAAGTGAAGGAACAATCATTTCCTTGATCGCGGCTGAGGTCAACATATCTACTGCTTTGCCGTACTCGGGTTTTGCAGTACCCTCCATAATTCCTGGGATCTCACGGAACTGACGGCGGACCTCTTCAACCACTGCACCAGCACAACGCCCGACCGCTTCCATTGCCATCGCACCAAACAAATATGGAATCATGCCACCAATAAAGAGGCCGATGATTACCATATGATCCGAGAGATCAAATGACACTTGCTGACCAATAGCCTCCAGCGCGTGGGTGTAATCCGCAAAGAGAACTAGCGCAGCAAGACCTGCTGAACCAATCGCATATCCCTTGGTTACGGCCTTGGTCGTATTGCCCACCGCATCCAATGGATCTGTAATGTCACGAACCGATTGCGGCATGCCAGCCATCTCTGCAATACCACCGGCATTATCTGTAATCGGACCATAGGCATCAAGAGCCACCACAATGCCAGCCATAGACAGCATCGCAGTCGCTGCAATCGCAATGCCATAAATACCTGCTAACCAGTAAGCTGCATAAATAGCAGCACAAACAAACAGCACTGGATAGGCAGTCGATTTCATCGAAATGCCTAAGCCTGCAATGATATTAGTACCGTGACCTTTGGTAGAGGCCTCAGCAATATGTTGTACTGGTTTAAATTGAGTACCCGTGTAGTACTCGGTAATCCAGACTAAGCCGGCAGTTAGCAGTAAACCAACTACAGTGGAGCCAAACAAACGCCACTGACTTCCTGGGATACCCAGGGCATCGTCAGGCATGATGAAATTAGTAACAAAATAGAATGCAACTAAAGAAATACTCCCAGCTATGATTAAACCTTTATACAGCGCAGGCATGACATTTTTCATACCCGGCGTTGCTTTCACAAAAGAGCAGCCAATAATCGAGGCAATGATCGAAACTCCACCCAGTAAAAGCGGGTAGACTACCGCAGCCGCTGATGCACTAGAAACCATGAGTGCACCTAACACCATTGTCGCAATTAGTGTCACTGCGTAAGTTTCAAATAAGTCAGCCGCCATACCAGCACAGTCACCGACGTTATCTCCAACGTTATCGGCAATCACTGCAGGATTCCGTGGATCATCCTCCGGAATACCTGCCTCCACTTTTCCGACTAAGTCAGCGCCTACGTCAGCGCCTTTTGTAAAGATACCGCCGCCCAATCGCGCGAAGATAGAAATCAAGGAAGAGCCGAATGCTAAACCGATTAAGGGGTGCAAAACTGATGATAGGTCTTTACCCGATCCAATTGATATAAGGAACATAAAGAAAAGGCCAACACCCAGTAAGCCAAGTCCTACTACCAACATACCAGTAATAGCGCCACCTTTGAATGCCACATTGAGAGCTTCATTCATTCCTTTGGTAGCCGCTTCCGCAGTTCGGACATTAGCCCGCACCGAAATATTCATACCAATAAAGCCACAGGCGCCCGAAAGTACCGCACCAATGACGAAGCCGATAGCCGTTGCAAAATCCAGAAACAGCGCTATCAAGATCGTGAGGACTACACCAACAATGGAAATCGCCTTGTATTGGCGGGATAAGTAAGCTGCAGCTCCCTGCTGGATCGCCTCAGCAATTTCTTGCATCTTTGCGTTACCAGTACTTTGCTTCAATATCCATCCGCGCATCACAAAGCCATAAATCACGGCTAGAACACCGCACGCCAAGGAAAAATACAAGCCTAATGTGACATTACCCATGCTTGAACCCCTTATAAATTAGATCTAAATTGTGTTTATCTGTCAGCTATGTCCGCCCAATTCTGAAAGCGATAAACTAGAGCCTATAAGCTTTACCAGTATGTAGCAGAATTACTACCCTAGCGCTTTTGTAAGATCAGGGTATTTACTAATCACTATCCGGAGTATGAATGAGTCTCGACAACGTCAAACCAGGGAAAAAAATCCCCGAAAGCTTTAATGTCATCATCGAAATCCCAATGAATGCAGATCCAATCAAGTATGAAGTTGACAAAGAAAGTGGTGCCATTTTTGTTGACCGCTTTATGGGCACTGCAATGCATTACCCATGCAACTATGGGTATATCAATAAAACTATTGCTGGTGATGGTGACCCCGTTGATGTGCTTGTTATCACTCCATTCCCTTTGATTCCTGGTGTGGTTGTGAGTTGTCGGGCAATTGGGGTATTGATGATGGAAGATGAAGGCGGACAAGATGCCAAATTGTTAGCCGTTCCAGAAGATAAGATTTTGCCTATTTATACCCATTGGCAAAAACCAGAAGACATCAATCCATTACGTTTAAATCAAATCCAGCATTTTTTCGAACACTACAAAGATCTCGAGCCAGGTAAGTGGGTGAAAGTTAAAGGGTGGGGTGGTGTTGCCGATGCCCATAAAGAAATTCTTGAAGGTATTGAGGCATACAAAAAAGAGCATCAAAGCTAATTCTTATTCAACTTGTTAACCAGATTGAGCTCGCAAAAAATCGCCCTAGCGCAAATCAACCCACTTTTGGGTGATTTGCCTGGCAATGCGCAGCTCATCTCTCAAGCCGTGGCAGATGCTTATGTACAAGGCGCCACTCTAGTTCTTACGCCTGAGCTCTCGCTCACCGGCTACCCTCCAGAAGATTTGTTATTGCGCCCAGCCTTTATTGAGGCAGCAGATCGCGAGCTCAGTTGTTTAATGCTAGAGCTCCAAAAATTTCGAGGACTGACTGTCATCGTTGGCCACCCCAAGAAGACTACCGCTGGTTTGCAAAACTATGCCTCCGTCATTCGTGATGGCAAAGTCATTGCCGGCTATGCCAAACAAGAGTTGCCTAATCATGAGGTGTTTGATGAGGTGCGTTATTTCACGCCAGGTCATGACGCCTGCGTTTTTGAAAATGCAGGCATTCAGTGCGGACTCATTCTTTGTGAAGATGCTTGGCATGAGGGTCCTGCTAAACAGGCTCATGCAGCAGGCGCCCAAGTACTGCTGGTTCTCAATGCCTCGCCTTATCACCTCCAAAAAGAATCCTTACGTATTGAGGTGCTGCGCAAACAAATCGCCTTAAACAAGATGCCGCTGGTTTATGTGAACGCGGTAGGCGGCCAAGATGAGCTAGTTTTTGATGGCGGCTCATTTGCTTTAAACAACGCAGGCAAAGTAGTGATGGCCCTGCCGCAGTTTGAGACTGCTCTTGGCTATGTAGATGTCAATGCATCTGCCGATTTAGAGTCAGGAACAATGGTTATCCCATCTAGCGTAGAAGCTCAGGCTTACCAAGCACTTGTTCTAGGTGTGCGTGACTATGTTCAAAAGAATCGTTTTCCGGGAGTCATCATTGGCCTCTCGGGTGGAGTTGATTCTGCCTTGGTGTTGGCGATTGCAGTAGACGCATTGGGCGCAGACAAAGTTCGTACCGTGATGATGGCTTCACGCTATACCGCCGACATCTCTTGGATTGATGCGCGAGAAATGGCCCAGAATCTAGGTGTTCAATATGATGAGATCCCTATTAGTGAACCTGTTGATGCTTTGGAACATGCCTTAGCTGAACAATTTAAGGGTCTCAAACTCGATGCTACTGAAGAAAATATTCAGGCCCGAGTGCGAGGCACTCTTCTAATGGCGCTCTCCAATAAAACAGGTCGACTAGTTTTAACCACTGGCAACAAGAGTGAAATGGCTGTGGGCTACTGCACTCTATACGGAGATATGGCTGGTGGCTTTGCGGTCATTAAAGATATTGCTAAAACTTTGGTTTACCGCTTGTGTGCTTATCGCAACAGTATTGCCCCGATCATTCCGGAGCGGATTTTGACGCGCGCTCCTTCCGCAGAATTGCGCCCCGATCAAACCGATCAAGATAGCTTGCCATCGTATGAAGTGTTGGATGGCATTGTCGAGCGCTATATGGAGCAAAACCAATCCATCGCCCAAATCATTGCCGCTGGATTTGATCCTGAAAGCGTAGAAAGGGTAACCCGCCTTATTAAGCTCAATGAGTACAAGCGTCGCCAAGCACCTCCCGGCGTTCGAGTCACTACTCGAGCCTTTGGGCGTGACTGGCGCTACCCCATTACCTCCCAATTTAGGGCGTAACGGGGCATTAGTTCTCAGTTCTAGGTATGATTACTGTATTAAGGGGAATATATGAAGCTAATCACATCCATTATTAAGCCGTTCAAACTTGACGAAGTTCGTGAAGCCCTAGCTGAAGTAGGCGTTACTGGACTGACTGTTACCGAAGTTAAAGGCTTTGGTCGCCAAAAAGGTCACACCGAGCTCTATCGTGGCGCCGAGTATGTAGTCGACTTTTTGCCCAAGGTGAAGGTAGAAGTAGTTGTTCCTGATGACCGCGTAGATTCCGCAATCGAGGCAATTACTAAAGCAGCACGCACAGGCAAGATTGGTGATGGCAAGATTTTCGTTAGTCCGATCGAACAGGCCATTCGTATTCGTACTGGCGAAACTAACGACTCAGCTGTTTAAGCGCAAGCATTTAACGTGCTAACTCGCTAACTCTTCCGAGGGTTAGCGCAGCTGAGAATCTATCCGGTCTTCGGATGGCGTGACCACTTCAGCTGCTTCTAATATTAAAGTTTTGTAATTCAGGTTTGTCAGGCGCACTTTTGCGCCCTGAAAAAACACGTCAGCCTGAGCAAGACCGCTAGTGAGAACTTTAAATGGAGGTTTGCCATAAAAAGATGCCCCTGTGCTAGGCTCAATAAGCTTGTTTTGTATCTTTCCAGTGGCATCACTTACACAAACAACTTGCTTTGATTTCACCTGTACATAAACCATATCAGCAGCCTTACGCGGTGCATCTGTTTTATAGTTAATAATGCCTTCTTCAGGCGGGCAGGCTACCGTGGCTTCGGTGCTGGCAACGGACGCTGGCGGAACGACTACTGCTATAGAAGGTGCTTGGGCTACTGGTGCTTCAACTGGCACCGCCGCTGGGACGAGCTCAATGATTTCTTCTTTTACAAGGACGATTTCTGCTGGTTTTTCTGGGAAAAATAAAGGTCGTAAATTCACCACTGCAAATACTGCAGCTGCAGCCACGCTCAACCCAAGAACGAGTTTCTTTTGTGAGGTCGATTTTGACTTTGAGATGACTTGATTGAGAGGCGCTTCTTTTGCCTGAACTTTTTTTTCTTCTTCAAGCAGCTGACTCTCTTGCACCCGCTCTTGAGTTTCGACAGTCTCTATTTTTGCTTCCGCCTTTTGAGGGGACGCTTTTTTAGCCCCCTCACTCTTTGGAGCATCTGTTAATTTAACTTCTGCAATTGGTAACTGCAATACGCTTGAGGTCTCAGGAGCAGTTGCACCGAAATCAAACGCCTCTTCATCACTTAAATTAAGTAGTTTTGCTACTTTCTTAGCAGCAGTCGCTTTGATTTGAGCGCTATAGAAGGAGCTGGTTTCACCATTTTCAATCTGCTCAATTTGGCGAGTGGATAGACATGCCATTCCACCGAGCTCTTTAGTACTTAAGCTCAGCTTTTCGCGAGCATTAGTAAAAGCCTCTTTACGAATATCGGGAAATTTGGAATTAGTATTCACAAAAATGATTTAAGTGTTTTATCTATCAAAATGTTGCACCATATTAGTGTCAATTTAGTACTAGGGCAATTAGCCTAAGGGCTAGCTACTCTGGAGGTTTTCTAAATCAGATTCGAGGTACTTTGCAACCAATAATTGCACTGAATCCACGCTCATCTTGTCCATTACTCTAGCCTTATGGACCTTGATTGTGGCATCGGTTGTGCCTAACTTAACAGCAATATCCTTGTTGAGCAATCCCTTTACTAGCCAAAAGCAGACTTCCTTCTCTCTGGGAGTGAGGGTAGCAAAGTCTTTCTTAGTTTCCACTTCTTTGGAAAGTCGCTTGAGCTGGCGTCTATCAAACTCAAGGGCATCTGCAACTGACTTCAATAAATCTTCTAAATTGAAGGGCTTAAATAGAAAATCTACAGCACCCCGTTTAAGACTTGCAACAATTTGATGGGGATGGCTCTGACCACTGACAAATACAATGGGGGTTTTACGGCCGAGTTGGACTAATTTTTCCTGTAAATCCAATCCAGTCAAATCTGGCATTTGCATATCGAGCAAGATGACAGCCGGCGCTACTGGTACTGAATGCTCTAAAAATGCCACTGCTGAGGAGAAGTCTTCCACGATATAACCGACATCCTTGAGCATTCTGCCTAAGGAGATACGCATCGACTCGTCGTCGTCAATTAGGTAAATATGGCCAACTTTAGTCATTGAATTTAAAAGGAAAAGTAATTGATGAGGCAATGTACCGTAGCTTTTTTAACAAGGATATTAGCTCTTAAGCTAATAATGAGGCCAAATTAACAAATACAATAGACAAATCTTTTTGTTGCGATGCAGAACAAGAGTATGGGAATGACTACATAAACCCTGCATTCCCCCTTGTATCACGGCACAATAGAGCTTTTCGACAAATTCTTTTCTTGGAGTCAATATCAGCATGAAACGCCTCAATGAACGCTCGCGCAATGTCACCGAAGGGGTTGCTCGCGCTCCCAATCGCTCAATGTATTACGCGATGGGCTATGAAGAGAAGGATTTTGTTAAGCCAATGGTTGGCGTGGCTAATGGCCATTCCACCATTACCCCTTGCAATAGCGGTTTACAAAAACTGGCAGATGCCGCAGTGAGCGCTCTTGAAGAAGCGGGCGCAAAGGCGCAAGTGTTTGGCACTCCGACCGTCTCAGATGGCATCGGTATGGGTACTGAGGGTATGAAATATTCTCTCGTCTCGCGTGAAGTGATTGCCGATAGTATCGAAGTATGTGTAAATGGTTTATGGCAGGATGGCGTTCTCGTTATTGGTGGCTGCGATAAGAATATGCCAGGCGGAATGATGGCAATTGCTCGCACCAACGTACCAGCCATTTATGTTTATGGTGGAACAATTAAGCCCGGTCATTACAAAGGTAAAGAGCTCAACATTGTTTCTGCATTTGAAGCTGTTGGTGAATTTACCTCCGGCCGCCTCAGTGAAGAAGATCTGAAGGGTGTTGAGCAAAATGCTTGCCCAGGTAGTGGTTCCTGCGGAGGTATGTATACCGCCAACACCATGAGCTCCTCATTTGAAGCTTTGGGCATGAGCCTGCCTTACTCATCGACGATGGCAAACGTAGATGCTGAGAAAGTCACTAGCGCTCATGAATCGGCCATTGTATTGGTCGAGGCAATTAAAAATAATTTACGTCCACGCGACATCATTACCAAGAAATCTATTGAGAACGCAGTGAGCGTCATCATGGCAGTTGGTGGCTCTACCAATGCGGTTCTCCATTTTCTGGCGATTACCAGCGCTGCTGAAATCGATTGGACGATTGATGACTTTGAGCGCATTCGTAAGCGCGTTCCCGTGATCGTAGATATGAAACCATCTGGTCAGTATTTAGCAACAGACCTTCACCAAGCTGGCGGCATTCCGCAAGTGATGAAGATCTTGTTAGATGGCGGACTCTTGCATGGTGACTGTATGACCATTACTGGTAAATCGATTGCAGAAACATTAAAAGATGTTCCATCCGTACCGCGTGCCGATCAAAAAGTGATTCGCACTCTAGACACTCCGCTTTATAAACAGGGTCACTTGGCAATCCTCAAGGGCAATATCTCTCCTGAAGGTTGCGTTGCCAAAATTACCGGCCTGAAGAATCCATCTATTACTGGCCCTGCTCGCGTATTTGATTCTGAAGATGATGCAATGGCTGCCATCATGGCGCAAAAAATTAAGGATGGCGATGTTGTAATCATTCGTTACGAGGGCCCTAAAGGAGGTCCTGGCATGCGTGAGATGCTTGCTCCTACCTCCGCCCTCGTTGGTCAGGGCTTAGGCGAGACAGTAGGTCTTATTACCGATGGCCGCTTCTCTGGCGGCACTTGGGGCATGGTTGTAGGTCACGTTGCCCCTGAGGCTTTTGTAGGTGGCGTGATTGCCCTCATTCATGAAGGCGACTCTGTCACGATCGATGCCCATAAGTTACTTATTCAGTTAAACGTTGACGAGGCAGAAATTGCTAAGCGCCGTGCTGCTTGGGTACAACCAAAGCCACGCTACACCCGTGGCTTGCTTGCTAAATACGCAAGCTTGGCAAGTAGTGCCAGTAAAGGTGCGGTGACCGATCTGGATTTAAAGATCTAAATTGACTGACCCAACAAAAAAGCCCCTAAGTAAAACTTGGGGCTTTTTTGTTGCTCATCCTACTAAGGTTCAGCTCAGTGCTTCATAGCGCCTGGGCTGCCCATCGCATTCACAGGCATCTTTACTTCAACTTCACCAGCTTTAGCAAACTTGAGCTTTACCGGAACAGTCTCGCCTGCAGCCAATGGGGCCTTAATATTCATGAACATTAAATGTAAACCGCCTGGCTTGAGCTCAACGGCTCCACCTGCTGGCACTACTACCTCTTTAACTTGGCGCATTCTCATGACGTTACCTTCCATCGCCATCTCATGCAATTGAACTTCACCGGCAACAGGGGAGCTGGCAGAAATAAGTTGATCGGCAGCACCTTTGTTTTCAATCTTCATAAAACCACCAGCCACTTGCTGACCAGGAACGGTTGCGCGCGTATAAGCGTTTTCAATTTGCACGCTACCTACTTTTGCGTTTTGAGCTTGCGCCGTAGCAATCATGCCAAAACCTGCCACGACAAGAAATACTGCATTAAATAATGTATTACGTTTCATTTATAAATCCCCCTAGTTAATCTTAAATTTTCATCATCAATGAGGTTTGCACACATTTACTTTACTACCAACTCATTGTCTTAGTGCCGTCTTTGAATAAGGCGTCACCAGTTACTTTGGGGCTGCCCAGCTTGATACCAGAAATCAAATCAGCCTCAGTGAAACCGGCTTGCTTTAAGCACATTGGGCACATGATGACTAAAGCGCCGCTAGAAATCACTTCAGACAAAGCCTGCTGCTGTTCGGCAAACTTAGTAGAGCCCGCCTTCACACCCATCATTACGGCTTTGTCATTCAGAAAAATAGTCAAAGGATGACCGTTAGCGGAATGATGCTTACCAAAGTTAATCGCCATGGTAGAGCGATGCAATTCATCAGTTGAAAGATTGATGAAGAGTGGATCATTAGCGCCAGCAAAAGCTGATAGTGACAAAGTTGCTAATACTGCAATTACTGCTGATTTCAAAGTCTGAATAAACATGTACTGCTCCTTTTTGAATACAACGGCTAATTTTCCCAATAAATATAAGCGGTAGCTTGATCGAAATCAAATAATCTTGCCACCACAAATTACTAAATTAGTTAAAGCTTGCAGACAAGCCAATGGAGCCCCATGTGCCTGGCATTGGGTATCCTTGGCGATAGCTGTACTGTTGGTTAAAGATATTTTCAACCATTACGAAAACTTCACCTTTTTTTCCTAGCTCTGGAATTGGGTATGACACGCGAGCGTTGGCAACTGTGTAACCATCCATTCTTTGGGTATTTGAACTGCCATTGCGATTTAAATTTTGTCCATAAAATGCTGTTTGATATTGACCATCTACAGACAACCTAAATTTCCCTACGTAACCAGTAATAGCAGCATTAAACGCATTTTGTGGTGCATACGGTAGATTAGTAGTGCTGTCATTATTCAAATATGTCCAGCCACCAAATACTGTCAACTCAGGAATAATTTCACGCTGTCCAGATAATTCAACCCCTTGCATGGTGTACTTGCCATAGTTAAACCATGAAGCGTTGGCAAATGAAAATCCATACCTATTTGAAATGGTATCTTGAAATAAGCTCATATCAATACGTGATTTTTTATCTGGGAAAATTTTCGTGCCAACTTCAAGATGATTATTTTCTTCAGGTGATAGTTGCTTCCAAGTGTCGGAAAAATTTACACCCCCACCAGTGTTTGTTAAAACAGCTGCCGTTAATGCAGGCCCCTCCATTCCAGGGTAATTTATACCCTTTGAAGCATTTGCAAATACAGTGACTTTGTCTGAAACCAAAGAAACACCGCCATATGGAGCTGCTTTAGAAGCATAGTAGTTATTTTGATATGTTCTAACACCAGCAGATGGGACTAGCGACCAAGCACTATTTAATAGTAAGTTATGACTTAATCCAACATATGGCGAAGTCATCTTAAATGTAGGCAGCGTTGTTTTTGCCGCGCTTGTCTTGGCTACGTTAGTTTGAGTGATACTTCCATAGGAAGAGTCATAATCAAGCCCCAGCAATAATGTTCCATTTTGCCAAGGAGTAACGCTCTCTTTCCATCGGAAACCTTGCATTGTAAAGGGCTGATCTTCTGTTCCCCAGTCGGCTGAATTATTAAGGTTGCCCTTTCCTGTATTGGAGTAAACACGAAACTCACCCTCTACAAGATCATATGAATGCTTGAGAACAGCCGTAACCATTTGCGCCGCAGTATCGTAAGTTGGCGCTACAGCTGGCGATGCCGAAAGATTGCTACCGGGATCTTTTACTGAGTTATTTAATGCCATTCCACTTACACTAGCCGACCAATTTTGATTAATCTTCATACCTAGGCCGCCCATAATATTGGCTAATTGACCGCTAGCATTCGTTCTATGACCATCTGATTTTGAGTAACCTTGCGCGAGAGAGTAGTCAATATCATCACTGCGACCAACCATATCAACTTGCTCAATAACTGTGTTGTATGAACCATAAGAAATGCGAGCATTACCTGAAGCACCATTTTCTGGTCCAGCAGTTTTTGTGGTTAGGTTAATAGATGCAAAGTTATTACCGGTAACCTGCGGTTGGGGACTTTTGAATATAGTGATATTTTTCATGCCATTTACTGGCAATAGATCTAGGACAGCATGATTCCAGATCGGCATATACATCGGAACATTATCAATATAAGTTTTAATCTCACTACCCGGGCGACTCAATCCCATACCTCGAATGAAAATGGAGCCTCCCTCATCGCCACCAAACGAGCCAACTGGGTTGTATCTTGAAATTTGTGTTCCAGGAGTATTACGCAATGCAGAAGCTAAATCCGCAGCATGTAAATCACGGATTGTGTCATCAGTAATAACAGCAGATACACTTGAAAACTTATCAATCTCAATTTCCGCTACGTCTGGCTTAGCTGTAACAATTACATTTGGTAGGTTTTGCGCATAAACATTGCCAGCCATGATGAGTGAGGCGGCAAGTGCTAATTTTGTTTTATGTAGTTTCATTTTTTAACCTCGAGTTAATGTTTTGAATCAGATCCATGCTGCATGCCGTGACCCATAGTCACAACACCATCAAATGAATCCAGTTGTTTAATTTTTTGTGCAGATAGCGGTGCTTCTGCGGTGCTGAGTTTTGCAGTAATCTTTTGAGCAATTCCCTTGGGGATCCCAGCCGATGCAACAGCACTAGGATCTTTAAACCCTGCACCACCACAAGCAATAATTTCCCAATCAGCATGCTTTCTTCTGAGAAGAGCACGGCCACCCTTTTGACCTTGAGTCCAATCTGCAATCGCAACTTTTCCTTCAATAACGATCGGGGTAGTTTGCACTTTCAGATTGGGCTGATCAAACGTCTTAGAAATCAACGCTTTGATCTTCTCCTGAGACTCCGCTTCAGTTTGAGGATGAGCTATAGCATGTCCCGCATAAAAAAATGTTGAAATAACCAAACCCACTAATAGGATTTTCATACTCAACAGATTCCTGAAGGGCGTACTCACTTTATTTATCTGATCCATATTTACTTCTGGCTGATTGGAATGGGTGTGAGCACGAACTCAGCACTACCTATTGGGGTATGTGTGCTAACAGCATTCGAGACAACCAGGCAACTGGTATACAAAAGCCAAATACCAAAACCCATGGCTATACCGATATAGACGCGCTTTAAACGACGTGAGATTTTTTCAGATAAATACATGTACTTCTCCACACAAGATTGCGGCAAGCAAGTTGCCTATCGCATAGCTAAGCTATGCCCTAAAAAGATTTAGGCTTGTGTAGGAGGTGCAGCTGAGGGAGGTGTTACCCAAACAGCGAGGAGCTTGGGTGATTGATAGAAAAGCTGTGGCAGCAAAGCAAGTGTTTGCGGCGCTTGGAAAGTGAGGTTGGTGTTGAATGCTGGTGTGATGACTGTATGAGTAATGCAATATGGACACGGCTGCGCGTCAGCACGATCTGTTTGCTCTTCAATTTGCACATTAATCTGTGATTTAGTGCCATCAGCAGAACAGATTTCCATTGCAAAACCTTGGCCATGCTTCGCTAGCGATACCGCCTGAGAAATTGCTGGCGCAAGCGCACTCATTGCGATTGCTAGAGCAGCAATCCAGTGAATGAGGCGGTTTTTATGGAAATTCATGATTTGAGGATTTTATCGGACTTTTAGGTTTTCCATGAAAAAAGGGGCTGACGCCCCTTTTTTCTATGAATTCGCTATTTCTAGCGTGTTTCATTACTTATGCTGCAGCCACCTTTTTCTTGCCAATGAACTTACCAATCAATGGCCAGAACAACAATACCAGAGCCAATGTTGTGATCGCGCCTACCAAGTAGTTAGAGAAGAAAATATCTAAGCTACCTTGTGAGAACAACATGGATTGACGGAAAGAGTCTTCTGCACGGTCACCTAACACCAAGGCCAAGACCATTGGAGCCATTGGGTAATCGAGTTTTTTGAATACATAACCAATAACACCAAAGCCCAACATCAACCAAACATCAAACATGGCATTGTGAACGGTATAGGCACCTACTGCGCAAATCACAATAATGACTGGCGCAATAATTGAGAATGGAATTCTCAAAATAGAGGCAAACAATGGAACGCAGGTTAATACAACAAACAAGCCTGCCAAGTTACCCAAGTACATACTAGCAATTAAGCCCCAAACAAAGTCTGGCTTCTCAACGAAAAGTAATGGGCCAGGTTGCAGACCCCAAATCAACAGGCCACCTAGCAATACGGCCGCAGTTGGCGATCCAGGGATACCCAAAGACAACATTGGGAGAAGTGCGGCTGTACCTGCGGCGTGAGCTGCCGTCTCTGGAGCAACAATACCTTCCATCTTGCCGGTACCAAACTTGTCGCCATCTTTAGATACGCGCTTCGCTACACCGTAAGCCATGAAAGATGCAGGAGTTGCACCACCTGGGGTGATACCCATCCAGCAACCGATTAGGCAACTACGCAATGAAGTAGCCCAATATTTTGGCAACTGCTTCCAAGTTTCCCAAACAACCTTACCGCGGATCTTTGCTGCGGCGCCTTGGAAAGCCAAGCCCTCTTCCATCGAAAGCAGAATCTCGCCGATACCAAACAAACCGATCACAGCGATCAAGAAGTCAAATCCACGCATTAACTCTGGGTTACCAAAAGTTAAGCGCAACTGACCTGTAACAGTATCCATACCAACGGTAGCCAAGGCAAAGCCAAGCATCATGGCGGAGATGGTTTTGAATGGCGAACCTTTATTCATACCCACAAAACTACAGAAGGTGAGAAGGTAAACCGAGAAAAACTCTGGCGGACCGAATTGGAGTGCAAATTTCGCAACCAATGGTGCCAAGAAGGTAATCATCACAATTGCGAAGAAAGCACCAACGAATGAAGATGTGAACGCTGCAGTTAATGCCTCGCCAGCTTTGCCATTGCGCGCCATTGGATAACCGTCAAAGGTTGTCGCAACAGACCAAGGCTCACCCGGAATATTAAAGAGGACAGATGTAATTGCGCCACCAAACAATGCGCCCCAGTAAATACAGGACAGCATGATGATCGCGGAAGTTGGCGGCATTGTAAAAGTCAATGGCAACAGAATTGCAATTCCGTTAGCGCCACCTAAGCCAGGCAATACGCCGATGATCACTCCGAGCGTAACACCAACCAGCATCAGCAATAAGTTAAAGGGCGTCATTGCAACGGCAAAGCCGCTGAATAGAGCATTAATTTCTTCCAACTTGGACTCCTTCTTTTCTAATCTTTTTTAATAGTTATTGTTTTTTATTGCACGCCAATGAACTCGAGCGGATTGAACCATGAGCCATGTGGCAATGGAACCTGAAACCAGAATTCAAACATGAGGTAGAGGGCGGCACTCACCCCAACAGATACAGCGACTGCTTTCCAGATTGGATATTTTCCCAACCAAACCATGAATATCGCGATGTAAACAGCTGAAGCAACGTAAATACCAATTAATTGCACGCCCAACACAAAAACAATAGCTGGTAAGAGCACAGCCATGACTTGCTTCAGAGGCTCGCTATCGACAAATGACTCTGTTTTCTTTTTCTTATTGACGATTGCAGCTTGATAGAGGGTTACCGTGCTTGAAAGCAAAATAATCAAACTAATATAGAAAGGGAAATAACCGGCTTCGGGACCATCAGCGCCCCAGCTAGCGCCTAACTTAAGACTCCCAACCATCACCACTAGGCCTACCGCAATAAACAGGAGGGCGGTAACCACATCCATTGCTCTAACGCTGATTGCTGATTCTTGATTTGAGTTATTAACTTGTTCAGACATTTTTTTATTCACTAATTAAAGTTGATTCATACGGGTACTTAAAAAATAGGACCCCCAATCGGAGGTCCTACTCTATAGGCCTTTAAATTACTTAGCCAAAAAGCCAGCTTCAGTCATTAACTGCTTATGTAAAGCTTCGTTTAATGTGAGCCAATTTCTAAACTCTTTACCAGTCATAAATGTCTGATTGAATGCGCCATCAGCCATGAACTTTTTCCACTCTGGTGTAGCGCGTACTTTCTTGAATAAATCGATATAAAAATCAACCTGCTCTTGAGTTACGCCTGGAGCCATGAAAATACCGCGCAGCATCACGTAGTCAGTTTTTACGCCTGCCTCGTTACAGGTAGGTACGTCATACCATGACATAGTTTCTGTAACTTTTTCTTTGTATGGCATCCGTGTGTCATCGAATACGCATAGAGCGCGCAACTTATTAGCACGCCATTGCGCTACTGCTTCGATTGGGTTGTTCACAGATGAATCAATGTGATTACCTACGAGTTGAACAGCAACGTCGCCACCCCCTTTGAATGGGATGTAAGTGAACTTAGCACCAGTCGCTTTTTCAAGGGCAACAGTAATGATTTGGTCTTCCTGCTTAGAACCAGTACCGCCCATTTTGAATTTACCTGGGCCAGCTGCTTTGGCGGCATCAATATATTCTTTGGCTGTTTTGTAAGGCTTGTCAGCGTTATCCCACAAAACAAATTGGTCAAGAGCCAACATCGCTACAGGAGTGATGTCCTGCCAATTAAATGGAACGCCAGTTGCTAATGGAGTTGTAAACAAGTTCGAGAGAGTAATCACGATCTTATTTGGATCGCCCTTAGCCTCTTTAATTGCCAAGAATCCTTCAGCTCCTGCACCCGCACCCTTATTCACAGGAATTACTGCCTGCTTCATCAAGTTATTTTTAGTAATAATGCCTTGGATCATGCGGGCCATTTGGTCAGCACCACCGCCAGGACCGGCAGGAATGATGAACTCAACTGGCTTAGTTGGCTCCCAAGCAGCGAAAGCAGGTGAAACACCAGCAACACCGAGGGCTAATGCGGTGGAAATCAATGCCCCTTTTAACTTCATTTTCATGAACGCTCCTCCAAAAAAAATTTGAATACCAATATTACTTTGGCTTCTATTTGTTATGGGATGATTTTTACCTAATCTGAGGGGCGATCACTTGACTCCTATCAACAATTATTAAATGGGTAGTTAGGGATAACACTAACTCCTAAGTAATAACCCTAGAAAAACCTTTGCTTAATCGATACTTAACGGAATCGATCTAAAAGTTTCTTGCTGACTTTATCCAATTGAGTGGAATCTTTGATCAAAAATTGCAGGCCGTTAGAGTCAGCAATGAGGAGTGTATTACCAGCAATACGACGAATATCTTCCTCACCCTTAAGGCGAATTCTGGTGGGGCCGCGATCAGTCTCAATATCCCAAATACTCGGGGTAGCAAAAGTGGATACCTTAGTGATTTTTTTAATCACAGGCATGAATTCACGAGCTCTCAACTCCTCCTCAATCAGAGCTAAATCGCCTTCGGGAATGGTGTAAATGCTATCAAACCAACATAACTCCTTGCCCGACTGATCCATGATTGAGATTCCGGCACCTGGTGCGGTAATCGGAAATGCTCTTACTGGATAGACGCCAACATGACGAGTACCAACTGCATCAATGAGTACTAGTCGACCAAGGGCGTCACGCTCAAGCTTGTGTGGCTTTTGATGCTGACTCATACCCCGCCTCCAGTTTCTTTGGCAATGACTTGGAGGTTTTCTTGTTTGAGTTCACTCTCGTCAATACTTTCACCAATGGCGCCACCCTCAACCAACTCCGCAGCATGACGCAATTGAGCTTGATACAAGGCGTAGTAGGCGCCCTGCGCATCCATTAACGCATCATGCGAGCCGATCTCCACGATCTCACCTTTATCAAGCACAACCAAGCGGTCTGCTTTTCTTAAAGTAGAGAGGCGATGGGCAATCGCAATCGTAGTACGACCCTTGACCAGATTATCTAAAGCACGCTGAATTTCTTTTTCAGTGGTGGTGTCTACCGATGAGGTAGCCTCATCCAAAATCAAAATACTTGGATTAATCAAGAGTGCACGTGCAATAGAAATACGTTGACGCTCGCCACCTGAAAGGGATTGACCGCGCTCACCTACTAATGAGTCATAACCGAGTGGCAAACGAAGAATAAATTCATGCGCATGTGCTGCGCGCGCCGCTTCAATAATTTCTTCACGAGTAGCCTCTGGCTTTCCATACGCAATATTTTCTGCAATCGTGCCAAAGAATAGAAACGGCTCTTGTAAAACCAAACCAATACGTTTGCGATAGTCGGCAATCCTGATGCTGCGAATATCGCGCCCGTCCAAGGCAATCGAACCAGCGCTGACGTCATAAAAGCGGCAGATTAAGTTCACCAAAGTACTCTTACCAGAGCCGCTATGGCCTACTAAACCAATCATTTCTCCAGGAGCAATATCTAGATCAATCCCTTTAGAAACAGCACGATTGCCGTAGCGGAAACCCACGCCCCGTAGGGAGATGTGGCCCTTCACTGAACCCAAAGGTGCTGGATTAATTGGCTCAGGAACACTCGAAACATGATCCAAGATATCAAAAATACGCTTAGCTCCAGCCGCGGCTTTTTGCGTATGCGAAACGATGCGACTCATTGAATCAAGTCGAATGTAAAAACGTCCGATATAAGCAAGGAAGGCAATCAACACACCAACGGTGACCTTTTGATGTGCAACCTGCCAAATACCAAAACCCCACACTACTAAAAGACCGGTTTCCGTTAATAGCGTTACTGTTGGGGAGAACAAACCCCATACGCGATTGACACGATCATTGATTTGCAAATTGTGTTTATTGGAATCAACAAAGCGTTTGAGCTCACGATCTTCTTGGGCAAACGCTTTGACTACCCGGATCCCTGGAATCGTATCAGCCAAGATATTAGTTACCTCAGACCAAACGCGATCAATCTTTTCAAAACCAAATCGCAGCTTATCGCGCACTACATGAATCATCCACACAATAAAGGGCAATGGTGCCAAAGTGACTAATGCCAGCAAAGGGTCAATTGATACCAAAATTGCTGCCGTCATCGTAATCATGATGACATCGGTTGCAAAATCCAGAGCGTACAAAGATAAGAATACGCAGATACGATCTGTCTCAGCGCCAATACGTGCAATCAAGTCGCCGGTTCTTTTGCCACCAAAATACTCTAAGGACAATTTGAGCAAATGTTCAAAAGTTGTATTACGTAGATCCGCACCGATGCGCTCACTCACTAAAGCGAGTAAATAGGTTTTCCACCAACCGAGACCCCAAGCAACAATTGCTGCAGCAAATAAAGCGAAGAGGTATTTACTAGCTAAATCAAAATCAATCGGATTGCCTTTTTCATAGGGAATCAACACATGGTCCATCAATGGCATCGTCAAATAGGGCGGAATCAGCGTGGCACCGGTTGACAGTAAAGTCAGAACAAAGCCCAGTAAGAGCTCTTTTTTATAGGGGCGTGCAAAGCGCCACAACTTAAATAAAGTCCAAGTCGATGGAGGGGCATCCTCCTCTGGATCGCACGTTGGGCAAGCGTCTGAGTTAGCAGGCTTAGGGCTTAAACACACTAGACAAACTTGCTTATCGTATTCAGAGGCCTCGGGCTCGTTACCAAGCTGGTCACCCCGAATTAACTGCCTAAAACCACTCTGCAGGCGCAATACTTGAGGATTAACGGCCAAAGTGAAGTACCAGAGTCGCAGTAGGCTAGCCTCAGACTCCAGCTTGAGATGCCCTACTCCAGCGTGGTCGCCATGCAAAAGCTGGGCTCCAGGGCTAATCGGCCAGAATTCCGAGCGAATACCGTCACTCCAAAATAGACCCGTAGAAATCAAGCAAAGCAGGCTTTTCTCAAAGCGCATTTCACCATCGAGATCAAGCTCAACCCATGCCAGTATGGAGTTGAGATCTTTTACTGGGGATTGAGAAGCTTCTAAAACACTAGCCCAATGACCTGGCAAAGTGTGTGCGGATGGGGAAATTTCAGGCTTCATTAATCTTAAAAGTATAGTGGAGCTCAGTTTTTTAGATTTACTAATACTGTCAACCTTAGTGGGTAGAAAGCCGTTAAGTTGACAAAGTAGGCTTTTTTAAGCATTTTTGCTAATTTTGTGGATTTTGAATAATTACTAGAACCAGAGAGACAGTCTGAGACATCTCCGCCCTCATTTTCCATGTTGGCGCCGTGATCCCCCACTCCACATATGCCCCAATTACTAGATAAAACCATTGAAATCCTGAGTCATAGACATCTTCGTGGCCCCAATATGTGGAGCTACAACCCAGCGCTTGAGGTATTGATTGATATCGGCGACTTGGAAGATTACCCTTCTGACCTCATTCCCGGTTTTTACGATCGCCTTAGTAAGTGCCTTCCCAGCCTGCATGAACATCGCTGCAGCTACGGAGAGCCGGGCGGGTTTTTAAAGCGCGTTGAAGAAGGTACATGGCCTGGACATATTCTGGAACACCTCACCATTGAGCTGCAAAACTTAGCTGGCATTGCGGGTGGCTTTGGCAGAGCCCGGGACGGTGGCCGTCGAGGCGTATACAAAGTCATTGTGAGCGCTACCGAAGAGGCCGTGACATTGCAGGCCTTTCAGTTTGCACGCGATCTTCTCCTCACCTTAATTAAAGATAATGGCGATGCTATTGCGCAAAGAGAACAGATTGTTGAAGACCTTCGCGATTTAAGCGATGACCTCTGTCTTGGTCCCAGTACAGCCTGCATCGTCAACGCTGCAACCGCACGAGAAATTCCCTACATCAGGCTATCTAGCGGCAATTTAGTACAACTTGGATACGGCTCTAAGCAAAGACGTATTTGGACGGCAGAAACTGATCAAACTAGCGCCATCGCAGAAACTATCTCGCGCGATAAAGACCTTACCAAGAGCTTACTTGCCAGTGCTGGCGTCCCTACTCCAGAGGGTAGAACTGTTACTAGTCCGGATGACGCCTGGGAAGCGGCGCAAGATATTGGCCTGCCAGTAGTTGTAAAGCCAATCGATGGCAATCATGGTCGTGGTGTATTTATCAATCTCTATACCCAACAAGAAATTGAAGCGGCATATGCTGTTGCTATTAACGAAGGTAGTGAAGTTTTAGTAGAGCGACATATCATCGGTGACGAACATCGCTTATTGGTAGTGGGCAATAAAGTAGTAGCAGCTGCCAAAGGTGAAACCGTTTGGATTACGGGGGATAGCAAACATACCGTTCTTGAACTCATTCAGATTCAAATTAATTCTGACCCACGTCGGGGTACCACCGAAGAGTGCCCCCTCAATCCAGTACGTATCGATTCTGCGGTTGAGTTAGAGCTTGCACGCCAGAAACTCACTGGTGACAGCATTCCCAGCATTGATCAAAAGGTACTCATTCAAAGTAACGGTAACGTTGCATTTGATGTAACCGATTTAGTTCACCCTGAAGTAGCTCATCAAGTTGCTCTAGCTGCACGCGTAGTAGGATTAGAAATTGCTGGTATTGACCTTGTGGCCCAAGATATCAGTAAACCACTAGAGTCACAGAATGCTGCCATCGTCGAGGTCAATGCAGGTCCTGGCTTATTGATGCATTTAAAACCTGCCAGCGGCAAACCTCAACCTGTAGGCGAAGAAATTGCAAATCATTTATTCCCGCCAGGTTACGATTTCCGAATTCCTATTGTTGGCATTAGTGGCAATTCCGGAAGAACCATCGTTGCTGAAATGGTTGCCCATTTTATTAGACTGACTAACGCGCATGTTGGACTCTCCACTACCAATGGCTTGTATTTCGGTAGCCGTACCATTAAGCAAACCTCATCTTCTCATTGGGATAATGCGCGACGTACTCTACAAAATAGGGCTATCGAAGTTGCTGTAATTGAGAATGACAATGCCTCTCTTTTGCTAGAAGGTCTCGCATACGACCAATGTCAAGTTGGCATCGTTCTCAACATTGATCCGCTTAAGCTCTTTCCAGAACACTACATCAGTGAAGAAGATCAATTATTTAACGTGGTTCGAACTCAGGTTGATGTCGTGTTGCCGACAGGCACTAGCGTGTTAAATGCAGATGACTCCATGATTGTGAAAATGGCTGAACTCAGCAAGGGTGAAGTGATGTATTTCTCTCAAGACCCAGCCTCCCCTGTAATAGCTGCTCACCAAGAAAAAGATGGCCGCTCAATCATTGTGGGCCTATCTTTCATCACCCTTAAACAGGGTAAGTTAGATAAATTAGTTATCCCCATCCCACCAAGCGTGAGAGATGCATCTCTTGATTGGGCTCCCAACTTAAGTCTTGCAGCTGCCATTGGAGCTGCTTGGGCTTTAGATATTCCGTTCAACGTTATCGAAGCTGGTGTTGAAACATTTGTTTCCAGCTCTAATATTCCAGCAGGGGCTTAATTGGAAATCACCCGTATTCGCATGTTGCGTGGCCCAAATTTATGGAGCCGCCATACCGCTCTAGAGGCAATTGTTTCTTGTGACGAATCAGAGCGTTCAATCGACTCAATTCCCCAATTTGAAATAAAGATTCGTGAGCGCTTTCCGCAATTAGGTAGTATGCGTCGCGGTGGGCAAAATGAAACTCTATCCCTAGCACACGCGCTAGAACATGCTGCTTTAGGTCTTCAATCTCAAGCAGGCTGCCCCGTCACTTTTAGTCGTACAGTACAAACCATTGATGTAGGTGTATATCAAGTTGTAGTGGAGTACACCGAAGAAGTCGTTGGACGCATGGCTTTTGACTTTGCCTTTGCATTAATTCAAGCAACACTGAGCGATGTGCCTTTTGATTTAGTAGCCGCCCTATCAGAATTAGAGGCTCTATATGAAGATGTTCGCCTAGGCCCGAGTACTGGTTCGATTGTTGATGCTGCAGTACAGAGAAACATCCCCTATCGCCGAATGACTGAGGGCAGCATGGTGCAGTTTGGCTGGGGTAGCAAACAGAAACGTATTCAAGCCGCCGAGACCAGCGATACAAGCGCAATTGCAGAAGCCATTGCACAAGACAAAGAGCTCACTAAAAATCTCTTAGCAGCCGCAGGCGTATCAGTTCCAATTGGTGAGGTCGTTACCACCGCTGATGATGCATGGCGCGCTACACAGAAAATTGGTGGCCCCATAGTGCTTAAACCTAAGGATGGCAATCAAGGTAAAGGCGTTGTTGCAAACATTCAAACAGAGGAAGAGGTACGTGCTGGTTTTGTTGTGACCCAAGCCTTTGGTCGAGAAACCATTGTGGAGCGCTATTTACCTGGCGCAGACTACCGTTTATTAGTAGTCGGCAATCGCCTATCTGCTGCGGCACGTCGCGAACCCGCTCAAGTGATTGGCGATGACAAGCATACCGTTGCCGAACTAGTTGAGCTGGAAAATAAAAATCCATTACGTGGTGACGGTCATGCAACAGCATTAACAAAGATTCGGTTTGACGATATTGCTCTTGCGCATTTAGCCAGCAATAATCTGAGTCCCAAATACATTCCCAAAACTGGGGAACGCGTTTTGCTGCGTAACAATGCCAACCTGAGTACTGGTGGCACGGCAACTGATGTCACAGATGACGTCCATCCAGATGTTGCAGCCAGCGCTATCGCTGCTGCGCAAATGATTGGCTTGGACATCGCTGGTGTCGACATTCTGTGCGAGGCAATTTATAAACCTTTAGAGGGTCAAGGTGGTGGCATCGTTGAAGTCAATGCCGCTCCAGGCCTTCGGATGCATCTCAAGCCTTCCTATGGCAAGAGTCGCCCTGTAGGCGAAGACATCATCAATACAATGTACCCGCTTGGCGAGGATGGCAGGATTCCAGTTGTAGCTGTCACTGGAACAAATGGTAAAACGACTACCGTACGTCTGATTTCTCATTTACTCAATGAGACTGGTTTACGTGTTGGCATGACAACCACCGATGGCGTGTATATCAACCATCGCTTAATTGATTCCGGAGACTGTAGTGGGCCTAAGAGTGCTCGTAATGTCCTCATGCATCCCGATGTGGATGCTGCTGTTTTAGAAACAGCTCGTGGCGGTATGCTGCGCGAAGGTTTAGGCTTTGACCGCTGCGAAGTGGCTGTAGTTACCAATATTGGTGAAGGGGATCATCTTGGTCTTAACTACATCACTAGCGTTGAAGACTTAGCTATCTTAAAACGGGTAGTTGTTCAAAATGTGGCACCGTCTGGCGCTGCAGTCCTCAATGCCACGGATCCCATAGTAGTGAAGATGGGGGACGTTTGTACAGGTCGAGTGATCTTCTTTGCGCAAAATCAACATCACCCCGTGATTGCCGCACATCGAGCTAAAAACAAAAAAGTGATTTACTTTGACGGTGCCTTTATCGTCTGCTCTAAAGGGTCTCGCGTTCTCTTCCGCTTCCCAGTCAGCGAAATTCCCCTAACTCAGAATGGTGTTTTAGGCTTTCAAATTGAAAATGCGATGGCCTCTATTGGCGCGGCTTGGGCATTAGGCTTGGATGCTGAAAAGATTGCGCGTGGCCTCCACTCCTTTGAAAGCTCTGCCAATGCAGTGCCAGGACGCTTCAATCAATTCCAGCACAAAGGCGCTACAGTCATTGCTGACTATGGCCACAATCCAGATGCTATGCGCGCTTTAGCTAGCGCGATTGAGGCCATGAAACCCAAGAAGAGTCACGTAGTCATCAGTGGCGCCGGCGATCGTCGTGATGAGGATATTCGCGATCTGACCCGCATCCTTGGTGATAGCTTTGACAATGTCATCCTGTATCAAGATCAGTGTCAGCGTGGCCGCGAAGATGGGGAAGTGCTCAAGCTTCTTCAAGAAGGTTTAGTAGGTACTAAGAAAGCCAAACAAGTCAAAGAGATTACTGGTGAATTTCTTGCTATTGATACCGCACTTAATGATTTATCTGCTGGTGATATCTGCCTGATACTAATTGACCAGGTCGAAGAATCGCTTGCCTATCTTAAAGAGAAGGTTCAGCCATAATCATTAGATTCAATTTTCAGGCAATTACCTGAAGTAAAAACGCCCAATCAGTGATTGGGCGTTTTTCTTGGATCTCAGATAGCGGCAAATACTTACGCCTGTGAATGGTAATGCTGCAAGCGCTCAATCTCTTCTTTAGATCCCAACATCACAGAGACGCGCTCATGCAATTCTGTCGGAATCATATCCATGATTAATTGATCGCCATTAGTTGATGCACCACCAGCCTGCTCCACTAAAAAACTCATAGGGTTGGCTTCATACATCAGGCGCAGCTTGCCCGGCTTATGTGGTTCACGTTGATCCCATGGATACATAAAGATACCGCCACGCGATAAGACACGGTGAACATCGGCAACCATGGATGCAATCCAGCGCATGTTGAAATCTTTGTCACGTTCGCCGCTCACGCCTGCTAAGCACTCATCCACATAACGACGCACAGGCTCAGCCCAGTGACGCATATTCGACATATTGATGGCAAATTCTTTTGTTGAGTGAGCAATCTCTACTGCATGCTTAATTAATACAAATTCACCAGTGACCTTATTCAAGGTGAACATCACTACGCCATCGCCCAGCGTTAATGCCATGGTGGTTTGCGGACCATAGACAACATAGCCTGCAGCCACCTGATGACGACCTGATAATAAGAAATCCGAAGTTTGTAATGGCGCTGCAGGATCTTGTTTCTTGAGTACAGAGAAAATGGTGCCGATGGATACATTCACATCAATATTGGATGAGCCATCCAATGGATCAAATAATAGTAAGTAGTCGCCAGTACCCTGAACTGTGAGCGGTAACTCCATCTCTTCAGAAGCTAGCCCAGCCAATGATTTACATCCCTGTACGCCATCAATTAATAAGTCATTGGCAATCACATCCAGTTTTTGCTGGACCTCACCCTGGACATTACCAGTGCCAGCAGAGCCCAATAGGCCAATTAAGGCTCCTTGTGCAACCTCATGACTCAAGGTTGAGCAAGTTGCTGCAACTGCTAATAAGAGCTCTTGTAGACCTGCAGGGATGTGCGCACCTTTCACCTTAGTGGATGTCAGGTATTGCTTGAAATTGGTATTAAAAGTACTTGAAGCGCTCAAAAGGAATTTCTCCGTAGATGCTGTCTAAACAACATTTCTTTACATAAGTTCTATTTTGCCTTGTTCGGCCAACAAACTCTCAAATCTGAACTTGGAAAGACGTTCTGAAGGGATTTAGCACACCATTATCAGTAATTTCATATAGATTGATGATATATTTGATGTTAATATGCATCATTATTGATGAGGAAAGCCATGAGAACAACCGTAACTATTGATGATGAGCTTTATCAACGGGGATTAGAGCTTGCAGACCCTGAAATGGATAAGGCTGACCTTTTCCGCGAAGCAATGAGTGTGTTTGTCAGAGTTCAAATCGGCAAACGGTTGGCAGCGTTGGGCGGAAAGGCGCCTGAAATGAAGAATATTCCCCGCCGAAAACCAAAGGACGGTCAATAACTATGACAATGGTTTTGGCCGACACCTCAGTATGGATATCTCACTTCAGAAAAGGTAATCCATCATTACAGTCCCTCCTCATGAATGATCAAATCCTATGTCATCCATTAGTCCTTTTAGAGCTTGCTTGCGGATCCCCTCCAGCCCCAAGACTAAAAACTTTGAGTCAACTAAAAAGTTTGCGTCAAGCGACGATAGCAACAACAGAAGAGACAATAGAATTTATTGAGAAAAATAAGTTCTACGATTTGGGTTGCGGAGCGGTTGATATATCACTGCTTACCTCAACGCTACTATCAAAAAATGCTCTACTCTGGACATTTGATAAAAACTTAGAAGCTTTGGCCACCCAGCTTGATGTTGCCTTCAAAGAGAGTTTTCACTGAAATAAACCATCAAATCTAGGGGCAACTTAACTTCCCAAAGCCTTAGAAACCACCTCTTTCACATCTGGGGAGAGGGTTTCACAAGCCGCGACCTGCTTTAGGGCTGCCAACATCTGATCTTGGTAGGGCTTGGCAAATTGACGCCAGCGATCTAATCCCCTAGCTAAACGAGCGGCTACTTGAGGGTTGATTGGGTTTAAGGCTAGAACAGATTCAGCCCAAAATGCATAACCACTGCCATCCGCCTGATGAAAGCTAGCGGGATTGTTCATACAAAAAGCATGGATGACGCTACGAACTCGATTAGGGTTATTCATTTTGAAGGACTCATGCTCACGCAAGCGCTTGACTTCATTCAAGGTGGATTCAGCGTTGGCGACTGGCGGTCTGCTCGATTGCAACGCAAACCATTTATCAATCACTAAAGCATCGTCAGCAAACCGAGTATAAAAATCCTCTAAACAAGCAGCCGCTGATTTTGATCCATGAATGACTAAGCCAGCTAAAGCAGCGTATCGGTCAGTCATGTTGTCGGCATTCTGATATTGATTAACCGCCATTGGCGCCCAGATCAGGGGATCCGCTTCGAGCAACATACTTAGCGCAAGATTCTTTAAGCCACGTTTACCAGCGCTTGCTGCATCTGGATTAAATAGTCCTGGCGTTTGCATCTGCTGATAGAGCGCTGCCCACTCGATACGAAACTCGCTGGCAATGGCATGGCGGAAAGCGCGACGTGCATTATAAATTTGTTGTGGATCAACACTCTCGCACTGTTCATACAGATAAGTCTCGGCAGGTAAAGTCAGTGCCAGTTCTTTGAATGCAGGATCTAAGTCCGGATCAGTTAACAAAGTGCGATAAGCCTCAATCAAAACTTGATCAGGCAAACGATCGGCAAGAATCATTTGCATTGCCAGTTTCTGACCAGCTTCCCAGCGATTAAAAGCATCATCGTCACTTGAGAACATAGTGAGCAGATCAGACTCACTTTGATCAAAATCTAAATTAATCGGAGCTGAGAAATTCCGATTGATGGATAAGACTGGGCGACTCATCACCTGATCAAAAGTCCAGGCTTGCTGACCTTGCGTTAACTCCAACAAAGTTTCAACCTGATCATCTTCAGATGTTAGTAAGCGCATCTTCAGTGGAATATAAAAAAGCTTGCTATCTTTGTGCACTGTATTTGCTGAAGGGCTTTGCGTCAAAGTCACTTGATATTGCTTTTTATCTGCATCATAGAATTCCTCTACCTTGACCTGAGGGGTACCCGCTTGGCTATACCAACTCTTAAATTGAGAAAGATCGCGGCCATTAGCATCAGCCATGGCAGCCAAGAAATCATCACAAGTAACTGCTTGGCCATCATGACGCTGAAAATACAGATCCATGCCTTTGCGAAAACCCTCAACACCTAATAGAGTTTGATACATGCGCACAACTTCAGCGCCTTTCTCATACACGGTAACGGTATAGAAGTTATTAATCTCTTGATATTCGTCTGGACGTATTGGATGCGCCATCGGACCCGCATCTTCAGGGAACTGAAGTTGACGTAATAAGCGTACATCCTCAATTCGCTTTACCGCCCTACCGGACTCGCTACCCATTTGATCGGCAGAGAATTCTTGATCGCGAAATACAGTCAAACCTTCTTTTAATGAAAGCTGAAACCAATCACGACAAGTAACACGATTACCAGTCCAGTTGTGGAAATACTCATGGGCTACGACACTTTCAATATTAGCAAAATCAGCATCCGTTGCAGTCTCAGCTTGAGCTAGGACATACTTGGTATTGAAAACATTAAGGCCCTTGTTCTCCATCGCGCCCATATTGAAATCACCCACCGCCACAATCATAAAGCGCTCAAGATCAAGCTCGAGACCATAACGTTTCTCATCCCAATGAATTGAGGCAATTAAGGAATCCATCGCATGACGGGTCTTTTTCAAATCATGTGGCTCAACCCAAATCTGTAGTAACTTTTTTGCACCACTGCCGGTAGTGATTGTTTCTTCTATGCATTCCAGTTTTCCGGCGACCAAGGCAAATAAGTACGACGGTTTTGGAAACGGATCCTCCCAAACAGCGCTATGCCAACCATTTGGTAATTTTTCAGTACTAATAAGGTTGCCGTTTGATAGCAATACTGGGCATTCCACTTCACGAGCACGGAGAGTTACTCGATAACATGCCATTACATCCGGTCTATCAAGAAAGTAAGTAATCTTTCTGAATCCCTCAGCTTCGCACTGGGTAAAGAAATTCCCATTAGAAACATAGAGGCCCATCAGTGAAGTATTTTTCTCGGGCACACAGACGCAGATAATCTCAACAATGAAGGCTTCTTTACCCTCATTCGGTAAAGCATGGACAGTCAGTGTTTCTGGGCTAAGCTCAAATTGACGATGGGCTACACCATTAATGCGTAAGCTGACAAACTCTAGCTCATGGCCCTGTAGAACTAAAGGTACGCCAAGCGCATGACCAGTACCAGGCAGAACTTCTAGGCGACTCTTCACAATCGTTCTAGCAGGATCTAATGCAATATCTAACTCAACCTGTGAGAATGTGTAACTAGGAGCGCGGTATTCGAGCCTACGAAAGCTCTGTGGAAGATCGGTTTTCATGGAGTAATTTTAAGCCCCATGGGGGAAATTCAACCTAACCCCAAATCAGGGTTGCAATTCCAATAGCAATAAAGGTGACAGCGGCTACCGCATGCACCCATTTAATGGGCATACGTTGAGTAAATTTCTGGCCAATCCAAACAGCCGGGGCATTCGCTAGCATCATCCCCAAGGTAGTACCAACGGTGACAGAAAAGACATCGGAATATTTTGCGCCCAAGGCGATCGTGGCAATCTGGGTCTTGTCCCCCATCTCAGCCAAGAAAAATAGTCCAAGCGTCAGCATAAATACCTGAAAGGCCCTATCTGCCACCTTTGATCCAGCTGCATCATCAATATGATCGGGCACCAAGAGCCAGAGGCCTATCCCCAAAAAGCTCAAGCCTAAGATCCACTTGAGAAGATCTGGACTCATAAAAGTGGTGAGCCAATGTCCTAGCAAAGCTGCACAAGCATGATTGGCAATCGTCGCGATAAATATCCCACCAATAATGGCGAGAGCCTGCTTAGGATAGCGTGCAGCCAACATCAAGGAGAGTAATTGGGTTTTATCACCCATCTCAGCTAGAGCGACTACACCAGTAGAAAGTGCTAATGCAGATAAGTCCATTCTTAGAATGATAGAGGAAAGCTTGGGGGCCAGACCCCCAAGACATTCAAACTGAGGACTGCGGGCAAATTGTTAGGCAGCCAACGACTCTTCCGCCAATACAAAATCTACTTTCTGCGCTTTAGCAACTGGCTCAGATGTGAGATTACCTCGATGAACACTCAAACCGTTACGTAGATGATGATCATGTGACAAGGCCTTTACCATGCCCCTATTTGCTAAGACCTCAATAAAGGGGTAAGTTGCATTCGTCAAAGCAAAGGTAGAAGTTCTGGCGACTGCACCAGGCATATTTGCAACGCAGTAGTGCAGTACGCCATCCACGATAAAGGTAGGATCAGTATGCGTTGTAGCTTTAGAGGTCTCAAAACAACCGCCTTGGTCAATTGCCACATCTACCACTACTGCACCCGCCTTCATTTTGCGTACCATCTCGCGCGTCACTAGCTTTGGTGCTGCAGCACCAGGTAATAACACGGCACCAATGACCACGTCTGCTTCACAAACCTCGAACTCCACCAAAAGTGGATCAGCGTAAAAGGTTCTCACGCGATTGCCGTAAAGTATGTCAATCTGTCTTAAGCAGTCAATATTACGATCGAAAATACAAACATCTGCGCCCATACCCACTGCCATCTGCAGGGCGTTACGCCCCACTACGCCTGCACCCAAGATGACAACCTTTGCCGGCGCTACGCCAGGGACACCTGCCATCAAAATTCCCAATCCTCCATTTGTTTTCTCTAGATGTGCAGCAGCCGCCTGTATAGACATCCGACCCGCAACTTCACTCATTGGAGCCAGAAGCGGTAAAGCGCCATTAAACGAAGTTACTGTTTCATAGGCAATACAACTTGCACCTGATGCGAGCAATGCTTTGGTCTGCAGTGGGTCCGGCGCTAGATGTAAATAGGTAAAGAGAATTTGGTCTTCACGCAACATCGCGCATTCTTGTGGCTGAGGCTCCTTCACCTTCACCACCATTTCTGCCTTAGCAAAAACTTCAGCAGCGCTATTGATTAATGTAGCGCCAGCTAGACGATAGGATTCATCGCTCAGACCAATTTGCTCACCTGCCCCACGTTGCACCAAGACAGAATGGCCTTGCTTACATAAACCCCGGACATTGCCTGGGGTCAAGCCAACACGAAATTCATTATTTTTTACTTCTTGAGGTACGCCAACAATCATTTATGTCTCCTTATTTGAATTCACGACTCAGTTTTGTTTTGCGATGTAAACCAACGATGTAGAACATGGCGAGATACACGCCTAATAAGCACGGACCTAAGACCAAGGCAATCCGTGCATCTTCATGGAAACCCATCAACACCACTACCAAGGCAATAAATGCCAATGCGAACCACGAGGAATAGGGCCACCAAGGTGTGCGATATGCCAACTCAGCAACCTGGACTTTTGTCAGCGAGAGACGAAACTGAATTTGCGTAATCAAAATAGCAATCCACACCATCAAACCTACAAAGGTCACTGCAGCCATGATGTATTGAAATGCCTTATCTGGAACAAAGTAGTTCAGCACTACGCCAGTCATACAAACCGCTACAGTAGCGATCACCGCACGATGTGGAACGCCATACTTCGATAACTTGGCAAATGGCGAAGGTGCGTAGCCATTGACTGAGAGTGCATATAGGAGTCGCCCACCACTAAAGATGCCAGCATTGCAAGATGACAGGGCAGCAGTAATCACTACGAAGTTAATGATTCCGGCAGCTTCACGTAAACCGATTCGCTCGAACATCACTACGAATGGACTACCTTGTTGCCCAACCTCATTCCAAGGGAAGATTGCTAGGATGACAAAAATCGCACCCATATAGAAAATAAGGATGCGCCATGCCAATGAATCGATCGCCATCGGAATAGTTTTACGTGGATTTTCTGCTTCACCGGCAGATAAGCCAATCATCTCAATGCCAACGTAGGCAAACAAAACCATCTGCAGAGAAAGCAACATACCACTAATGCCGTTGGGGAAAAAGCCACCTTGTTGCCATAAGTTAGCAAGGCCAATAGGACTCCAGTCATTAGTAAAGCCAAAGAAAATGACTGAGCCACCTAATGCAATCATGGCAACAATAGCGACCACTTTGATGAGAGCAAACCAAAACTCAAACTCGCCAAATACTTTTACGGCAATGAGGTTAATAAGACCCATCATCAAAATGGAAGATAAAGCCCAAATCCACTGGGGCGTCTCGGGAAACCAAATCCCCATATAAATACCAACCGCAGTAACTTCAGCTATTCCGACGACGATCCAGTAGGTCCAGTAACCCCACCCGACCATATAGCCAGCAAGCGGTCCTAAGTAGGTATTGGCATAAGCCGCAAATGAACCTGCGACCGGTTCATGCACTGCCATCTCGCCCAAGGTGCGAAGCACGATGAAGGCCACGATACCAGCCAGAAAGTATCCCAATAAGATTGAAGGTCCTGCGATTTGAATCGCACTTGCCGAGCCTAGAAATAATCCAACGCCAATAGTCGACCCTAAAGCCATGAGGCGAATGTGCCGTACTTTGAGGTGGCGCTGTAAACCAGTTTGTTCAGTCTGCAAAAGAGACCTCCTTTCGATTTGTCGTTGGTAAATCACCAACGAGGCAAAGTCTAGGGAGGACTGCGCATCTGCACTAGGGGATGGAAATGCGCAAAGTATCTAAACAAATAAATTTGCTGCGTAATAAATGAGCGTTCTTTATCAACGCAGGCTTAATGGGCTATTAATAAATTTGGGATGACATCAGAATCCGTAATTTCCTACAGGGATTCCCCTTAAGGATTTAGGGATGGATTTGAAAGAATGACTTACTGGGCAGCAATCAGATTCAAAACTTCAGCGGCGGCGGCTAAACCACAAGCTGCCGTGACCATCACGGTAGAACCATAACCAGAGCAAGCAAGGCCGCCACTAGCAACGCCAGCGCGGGGCTCATGAGAGTAAATAGCGCGAATGCCAATTTTTCTTTTCAAGTTTCTAGAAAAGCCATGATCCTGTCTGAGGCCTTGACGCACCTTCGCCAACAAGGCATCTTGCTCAGTTCGCGAAAGATCATCGCAGCGCACAGAAGTAGGATCTGACTTTCCACCAGCAGCACCACACATAACCAAAGCACGCGAATTTTTATTCGCCCACACTGCTAGAGCAATTTTGGTTTGCACTGAATCGGTTGCATCTAAAACAATGGCATGCTCCGGAATCAAGTTATCTAGATTTTCTGGCTCTAAAAACGCATCATGGGTGGTGAGCATGATGTCAGGATTAATTTGGCGAATGCGATCAGTCATAGCCTGCACTTTTGCCTTGCCGTACTCACCCTCTAAGGCATGTAGTTGTCGATTAGTATTGCTTTCTGCAATGTGATCGAAATCGATCAAGACGAGATGTCCGATGGCAGTGCGCGCCAATGCTTCAGCGGCCCACGATCCCACCCCACCCAATCCTGCCACTACCACTGTCGCATGGCGAAAACGCTCACGCAGCTCTGGACCATATAGCCGAGCTACACCCCCAAAACGACGATCCCCCAAACTGTCTTCTATCTTGTCTTCTGCCATAGACTCTCTTTATACTGAAAAAATGGACTCCATTGCTCAACTCCGCAAAAACTACACCTTCGGCAAGCTTTCAGAGACTGAGGTTTCATCTAACCCTTTGGACTTATTTCAGGTTTGGTTCGATCAGGCTGTCAAAGCTGAATGTCCCGAACCCAACTCCATGACTTTGGCAACTGCAGACTCAGCGGGTAATCCATCAGCCCGTATTGTCTTACTAAAAGGCGCTGATAGTAATGGCTTTAGCTTCTTTACTAATTATGAAAGCCAAAAAGGTAAAGAGCTGGCTACTCGCCCACACGCTGCCTTGCTATTTCATTGGCACGAGCTAGAACGTCAGGTTCGCATCAAAGGGGGCGTTGAGCGTGTTAGCGCTGCCGAGAGCGATGCATACTTTCACTCCCGCCCAGCCGCATCTCGAATTGGGGCATGGGCCTCACCACAAAGCTCCGCGATTCCCAATCGTGAATTTCTTGAGGAAGCTGAAAAGCGTTTCGCGGCAGATTTTGGAGATAAGCCACCACGGCCAGAGCACTGGGGCGGGTATCGTCTTCGCCCCACAGAGATTGAGTTCTGGCAAGGCCGTCCTTCACGCCTACATGACCGCATTCACTATCAACTTCATGGCGCTCAATGGCGCATTACTCGCCTAGCGCCATAAAAGATTGAGCTACGCTTGACTTGGTTGCTCTAGCGAAACTCTGGAGCGATCAGGGATTGAAACTTTGCTCTGAATTTCGCTAATTTAGGAGCAACGACTGCCATACAGTAGCCCTGCCCTGGGTGCTGACGAAAATAATTCTGGTGATATTCCTCGGCCGGATAAATAAGGGGTGCTACATCAATTTGGGTCACTACTGGATTGGAATAAATTTTCGCAGCCTCTAGCTCTTTAACTACTTCACGAGCAGTTGTACTTTGAGTATCACTGTGAGTAAAAATCACTGAACGGTATTGAGTGCCGCGGTCGTTACCCTGGTAGTTCAAGGTAGTTGGGTCATGAATCACAAAAAAGATTTCTAATAAATCACGGTAAGATACTGCCGCCGGATCAAAGTAAATATCAACGATTTCAGCATGTCCTGTTTGGCCGGAGCAAATAGAGTCATAGTCCGGATTTGCCATTGCCCCTCCTGCGTAGCCTGAAACTACCGCGCTTACGCCTGAAATTTGCTGGTAAACCGCTTCCAGACACCAGAAACAGCCACCGCCCAAAGTGGCGCGCTCGAGGTTTGGATGATTTTTGAGAATAGTTTCGTTCATAGCTTTATCCTAATGCCTTATTCAATCGTTTGCTTGCTCTACATAAAACTCCATGTCGATAAACCGCTTCACACTCCAATTAGATGAGATCAAGGCAGCTTATGCCTCAGAACCCAATCCCACGCTTCAGGTTCGCCTTGAGCGAATTGGGCGTATTGAGCGGATGATTGCCGCCAATGAAGAAAAGATCTGCAAAGTATTGGCTGCGGATTTCGGTAATCGTCACCCTATTGAGAGCCGTCTACTTGAGTTTCAGATGATTTATCAGGCCTGCAAACATGTTCGTCAGCACCTCAAAGAGTGGATGAAGCCTCAGCTAGTAGCAACACCAGGATTTTTAGGCTCATCTCAAGCTTGGACTCAAATGCAATCCATGGGAGTCGTGGGCATTATGAGCCCCTGGAATTACCCAGTACAACTCGCACTTGTTCCAGCAATTGCTGCCTTTGCGGCGGGTAACCGAGTTTGGCTAAAGCCTTCGGAAAGAAGTTCACGTACCTCTGGATTCTTGGCAACCTTGATTCAAGAATATTTTCACCCTATTGAATTTTGCGTCAGTGTTGGCGGTACTGAAGTTGCAGAATCTTTTGCAGCGCTCCCTTTTGATCATCTATTTTTTACGGGCTCAGGAGATGTTGGCAAAAAGGTAATGCGTGCGGCAGCAGATCACCTAACTCCAATTACCTTAGAGTTAGGTGGCAAGTCTCCAGCGATTGTCGACTCCTCAGCCAAGCTCAAAGAGGCAGCTGCTAGCATCATTTATGGCAAGCTAGTTAATGGTGGGCAAACGTGCATTGCTCCTGATTACGCCGTAATTCGCGAGAGTGATTGCAATACATTTATTCAAGAGCTGCAGAATGCAGCGCAAAACCAATTCTCTAATCCAGAAGAAATTACTGGCGCGATTGATGAGCATCAGCTAGCACGCTGGCAAAAACTAGTTCAAGACGCAATAGATCATGGTGCACAAGCAATTCCATTGATTACACCTACCGACAATACTAGACTGCCATTTATTCCGGTAGCACTCTTGAACGTTTCTGAAGATGCGCTGATCATGCAAGAAGAAGTTTTCGGACCCATTCTGCCAATCGTGACAATCAACGATATAAATTCAATCATCCGCTATATCAATGAGCGCCCAATGCCATTAGCCATGTACTGGTTTGGTAAGAATAAAGAAGTAATGAAGCGCATTCTGAATGAAACTCGTTCTGGTGGCGTCACAATCAATGACACACTTTTGTATGCTGCTGTGGAAGATTTACCTTTTGGGGGTATCGGCCCAAGCGGTATGGGCGCTTATCACGGCAAAACAGGATTTGAGACATTTAGCCATCGCAAATCTGTTTTAGAGGTTCGAGGTTTCTTTGGTCTTCATGTTTTACGCGGCACTCAATTGGCGAGACCACCCTACGGTAAGGGTGTTGAGCGCCTATTGCGTTGGCTCAAATAATGACCAACCGAAATTCATCAATAGAGTAGTAGCTTGCCGGCAAAGCCAATTAGTAGAGTCCCCACCAGAAACCAAAGGGCTGCAGCGTAATGTCGATGCCTATCAAAGAAGTTGAGAAAAAATTGCCCAGCACAGATTAGGCTGATCAAGTAAGTCATGCTCACTATTTGCAATACTAGGGCTAGGTATAAAAAGGGATGCACTGGATGCGCATACTCCGGTTGAATAAACTGCGCAAAGAATGAGACAAAGAAAAAGATTGCCTTAGGATTAGTTAAAGATAAAGTCAGTGCAGCTATTGCTGGATGTAAGGTACTTAAGCAATGAGACTGACTATCTCCTGATACCAGTACTTGAGTGCCGCGCCAACGCGCAAGGCCACTCCGAATAAAACCATACCCTATCCACGCTAGGTAAGCTGCGCCAAGCAAACGCAAGATGTTGAATGTGGATGGCGATGTATTGAGTAAGGTTGCAGCGCCTAAAGCGATGCCGATCATCAAGATAGCGTCGCCAATAAAGATGCCCACCGTAGCCCACGCACCAGCACGCCATCCCTTCACCGAAGCAATCGCCAGTACATAAAGTGAATTTGGGCCAGGAAATAAGATCGTCAAAATGACACCCACTAAATATGCGGAGAAATCAACAATGCCGACACTTGAAGGCGAAATAAACCAATTCATCGCATGATCATAATTAAATTCGGGAATACCCTTGTAATAAGCTTCTTAAAATGCCATAATAAGAGGCTTTTTTAAAGCAATTTGATTCATCGCCCCCCAGCTATATTTCAGCGTATCGTTTAGAAGTCATAAACACCGAATTTACAAAACGCGCTGCCGCCTGTCTGATGGTCGATGCCTTTGACCATCACACTCAATAAAAAACAGAGAGTGTATACACGGAGACATCCCATTAACGGGATGTGTAATAGCATGACTTTTTCTAAAGAAACCAATCCTTCTGGAACTGAGTTCCAGAACTTCGCCCTCGCGGCGCCACTCCTTAAAAACGTTGCTGAATTGGGTTACACCCAAGCTACTGAAGTGCAAGCTCAGGTTATTCCTGCTGCTCTTGCTGGTGGTGACTTATTGGTCAGCAGCCAAACTGGTAGCGGTAAAACTGCAGCCTTCTTATTGCCTTTAATTAATCAACTCATCGAAGATAACCCAAGCGGCTCACCTGTACCAGGTCGTGCACAACCTAAGGTACTCGTGCTCTGCCCTACTCGTGAATTAGCTCAACAAGTTGCTGCTGATGCAGTGAACTTAGTTCGCGGCATGAAAGGCATTCGTATTGCAACCGTCATGGGTGGCATGCCTTACGGCAAGCAAATCCAAGCACTGAAAGGTGCATTGTTAGTTGTTGCAACTCCTGGTCGTTTACTCGACCTGACCGACAGCAAAGCGATTCGCTTAGATGATGTGAAGCAACTTGTGATTGACGAAGCTGATCGTATGCTCGACATGGGATTTGCTGATGATCTCGAGGCAATTGATAAGCGTTGCGCTAGTCGCACTCAAACTTTGATGTTCTCTGCAACGTTTGCGCCAAAGATTATGTCATTAGCTAATGAGCTAACTACTAACGCTAAGCGTATTGAGCTGGCTCATGCTGGCGAGAAGCACGCGAACATTGAGCAGAAGCTGCACTGGGCTGACAGCATGTCACACAAGCATAAATTGCTCGAGCACATTTTGGCTGACGCTTCTTTGGATCAAGCGGTAGTGTTTGCAAGCACTCAAATTGAAAGTGAAAAAATTGCTGACACCTTACGTGCTAACGGCTACGAAGCTAGTGCCTTACACGGTGCTATGCCTCAGGCTGTCCGCATGCGTCGTCTTGAGTCACTACGCAAAGGTCACACCAAGATTTTAGTTGCAACTGACGTAGCAGCTCGCGGTATTGATGTACCACGCATTAGTCACGTGATTAACTTTGGTTTACCAATGAAACCAGAGGACTATACGCATCGCATCGGTCGTACAGGACGCGCTGGTCGTAATGGTGTTGCTATCACTTTGGTTGAACATCGTGATCGCGCCAAAATTCGCAATATCGAACGCTTTACACAGCAAGACATCGTTGCTTCAGTAATCGCCGGCCTCGAGCCACAAGCCAAGCCTAGCTTTGGTGGTGGCGGTGGTCGTCCAGGTGGCGGTCGTTCTGGTGGTGGCTTTGGTGGTGGTAATCGCTCTGGTGGCGGTGGTGGTCGTTATGGTTCTGGCGCTCGCTCAGAGTCTCGTTCTGGTGGCGGGGGCGGTGGTAATCGCTCAGGCAATCATTTCGAATCTCGCTCTAGTGATTCCCGTCCTGCTGGTGACTCCCGTCCATCTGGTGACTCACGTCCTGCTGGTGGCAATCGTTTTGCTGATTCACGCCCTACGCGTTCTGGCGACTCACGCCCAGCTGGTGGCAATCGCTCTGGTGACTCACGTCCCTCCGCTGGTCCACGTTTTGCTAAACCCAAAACTGGTGGTCAACGCAGAAGCTTTAGCGGTAACTAAAAATGATTCACCGTCGTCGCCTCCGTTCTGCATGGAATCGAGTCGATTCCGGTGAATTGCATCAAGCGCCACGCGAGTGGCAGTCTTGGCTTAGTGATACTGGTTCTTTAACCCAAAAAATTGAACGTGCAATCGGGCAAAAACTGGAAGTGGTAGTTTTGCGTGATTGCCGCCAAAACCTGAATAGCGACGAGAGTCGCTATTTTCATTTCAAAATAAAGCGTTGTCGCATCAGAGAAGTGCTGCTTTGCACTAATGGTGTTCCGCTGGTAATGGCGCACAGCATCATCCCCAGCACTAGCTCAAGCGGCAGCAATCATGAGGTTCTACGATTAGGAAAGAAGCCGTTAGGTGCAGTTCTATTTGCTAAAACGCGGATGCGCTCCCAAAAGAAAGCGCCTCGAGAGATTGCTCGCCTTGATAAGCAAAGCGCTCTATGGAAAAAATGTTTTCAGCAGTATTCAGGCTTGCCACCGGTCAATTGGGGAAGACGTACGCTTTATCAGCTGAAAGGGCGCCCACTCTTAGTGAGTGAAGTTTTTCTGCCGGCCCTGCTCAACTACCCTGCTAATTAAATAGATAGCCAAGCTTGCGATGCGGTAATTAAAGCTTCATCTCCAGGTTCACAAGTAATCACTTCACCAAAGCCAATTTGCTCAGCTGCATCGGCAATATTGTGATGCGGGCAAACAGCTGTAGCGAGATCAAGCGGTAGTTTCGCTTGACCCAAATACCGTACTGCCTCCGATGAAGTCAAAAGCCAAAGCGATTTAGCAAAATCCATCTCATGAATTTCCTTCCAGGCCGCACTATTGAGATCTAAAGGGACGCGAGCATAGACTGAGAATGCTTCAACTTGAGCGCCAGCATTTTTTAGAGTGTCAGCCAGCCAATCGCGCCCGCCCTCACCTTTAAAGATGACCACTTTTTTAGTGGGCCAATTCCATTGCAGATTCTGCAATTCGTTCCATAAGCCTTCAGAATCCCACTGCGTATTATTCTGAGGAAGAATGACTTTTGCGGGATTATCCTCAAGACCGATGCCATGATTTTTGAGAGCTGCCATACTGCTGCCACCCATAACCCCTATTGGCACAGGCTTGTTCGATAACTCTTGCCAGGGGCGCTCCAATAAACGCATCGTACATTCAATGGCATTTGGACTAACAAAGATGGCTAAGTCTGTAGTCTTTAGCGTTGAGGTAATCTGCTCCACCAAAAGATCATCACCCTTTGGGGCAATGGTAAGCAGGGGTAAAGAAATGATCTTGGGGGTAGATTCAGTAGTGAAGCCACTCTGCTGCAAACTCACCAAAAGCGCTTCGGACAACTGACGCGCCTGTCCACTGGGGCGAGTAATGACAATGGTCTTATTGCTCATCCGCAACTGATCTAATGGGTTCTTGCTGATGAACTTTTATTTAGGCAGGCCATTAGGCAATAAACGCTCAGCACCTTGAGCAATGAGGTCTTGTGCAACCGAGAGACCCAAAGCTTCTGCATCTTCCAAGCTCTTCACGGAGCCTTGAGCACTGGCTAGGCAACTTGCAGTGCCATCCACGCTAGCAACAAAGGAGCGAATGTTCATATGATCTTGATCCCAAGTAGCATAAGCAGCCAACGGTACTTCGCAAGAGCCGCCTAATTGGCGTGACACCATGCGTTCAGCAGTCACTGCATAAAGTGTTGGCAAATCGTTAAGGGGCGCAAGCCACTCTTTAATTTTGGGATGCTTAATCAGGGTTTCGATACCAAGAGCACCTTGTCCAGCAGCTGGCGTATAGGGATCAATAGGTAGCAAAGCCCGAATACGGCTTCCCAAACCCAATCGTTTGAGACCTGCAGCCGCCAAAATAATTGCTTGGTACTCGCCACGATCGAGCTTACCCATGCGGGTATCTAAATTTCCCCTCAAGGGCTGGATCACCAAATGCGGAAATCTGGATCTCAGAACGGACTCTCGTCGCAAACTAGAGGTGCCCACTACCGCACCTTTTGGTAAATCCTCCAGGCTGGCAAAGTCATTGGAGACGAATGCATCATGGGCATCTTCCCGCGCCATCACACATGACAGATCAAAACCCTCTGGCATGACCATCGGAACGTCTTTTAGAGAATGCACTGCCAAATCTGCCCGACCATCCTCAAGGGCAGTTTCGAGTTCTTTTACAAACAAACCCTTACCACCCACTTTGGAGAGGGCCTTATCCAGTATTTGGTCTCCTCTAGTAGTCATGCCTAGGATCTTCACATCGCATGCCGGATAGAGCTTTTTAAGGCAATCTCGGAGGTGTTCAGCCTGCCACATAGCGAGGCGGCTCTCACGGGAGGCGATTACTAGGCGCTCAGGGGTGCTGGAGTTGGAGGCTGTAGGGCTAGAAATAGGGGTTTGGGACATAGCATTTAAAATAATGAAAGATTTACATCAATATACTGCGTTTATGAGCTCATCAAAAAATTCCCTTTCCAACAAAGCCCAAGCTTGGTCGGCCCGGTTTAACGAACCTGTTGACGAACTAGTTCAACGTTATACCGCCTCTATTGGTTTTGATCAACGATTTGCCTTAGTGGATATCGCAGGATCTTTAGCTCATGCTGAAATGCTGGCCACTCAAAAGATTATCGGTGCCCAAGATTTGGCGGATATTCAAAAGGGTATGGCCCAGATCAAAGGCGAAATCGAAGCCGGTGAATTTAACTGGCAACTCGCGCTGGAAGACGTACATCTGAATATCGAGGCTCGCCTCACCGAGTTAGTTGGCGATGCTGGTAAGCGTCTTCATACTGGTCGTTCGCGTAATGACCAGGTAGCGACTGATTTGCGCCTTTGGTTGCGTGGCAGTGTTGATGAAATCGCAGCCACTCTCAAAACCCTGCGCATTGCCCTGCTCAATCTTGCTGAGACTCATGCTGCCACGATCATGCCTGGCCATACGCATTTACAAGTAGCCCAGCCCATTACTTTTGGTCATCACTTAATGGCCTATTACGAAATGTTTAGTCGTGATGCGAGCCGCTTGGCTGATCTGCGCGCCCGCTTTAATCGTTTACCACTCGGTGCAGCTGCTTTAGCCGGAACAACTTATCCCATTAATCGCGAGCAGGTTGCCAAGATTTTAGGTTTTGATGGCATCTGCAACAACTCTCTTGATGCGGTATCTGATCGTGACTTTGCGATTGAGTTCTGCGCCTTTGCATCCATCTTAATGATGCACGTGTCACGCTTATCTGAAGAGCTGGTACTGTGGTTGAGTCCACGCTTTGGCTTTATTGATTTACCAGATCGCTTCTGTACTGGCAGCTCCATCATGCCGCAGAAAAAGAATCCAGATGTACCAGAATTAGCGCGTGGTAAAACTGGTCGCGTCTATGGTGATTTGATTTCTTTATTAACCTTGATGAAGAGCCAGCCATTGGCGTATAACAAGGATAACCAAGAAGACAAAGAGCCTTTGTTTGATGCAGTAGATACCGTGCAAGATACCTTGCGCATCTTCGCTGATATGGTTCCCCATATTCAGGTTAAAGCTGATGTGATGAAGGCTGCTGCCGAAGAGGGTTTTGCAACCGCCACTGACTTGGCTGATTACTTAGTTAAAAAGGGCTTGGCTTTCCGTGATGCTCACGAAGCAGTTGCTCACGCGGTGAAAGCCTGTGTCGGCCGTAATTGCATGCTTACCGATTTATCGCTCTCTGAATTGCGTTTTGCTTGTGGCTTAGATAACCGTCCAGAACTCATGAGTGATGATATCTTTGCTTTACTAACCGTAGATGGCTCCGTGAATTCCCGTCAACATGCTGGCGGTACCGCTCCTGCCCAAGTACTTGCTGCTATTAAACGGGGTCGGGCAGATCTCTAATCCGCATGGGCTTTTGGGGAACGCTCTCAATAGGAATTGACCGCTTAAATCAATTCCTTGGCAAGGCAGCCAGCATCATGATTTTGCTATCTTGCGTAGTATCAGCTGCTAATGCTCTGCTTCGCTACAGTCTAGATATCAGTAATAACTGGCCACTAGAATTACAGTGGTATTTATTTGCTGCCGCTGTCATGCTGGGGGCTTCGCATACCCTCAAGCGCAATGAACATGTTCGAGTCGATCTCATTTACTCACAGCTTTCTGATCGTGGGCGTCTTTATATAGACCTCTTTGGCTTGACTGTTTTTTTATTGCCCGCTTGCTTATTATTTACCTGGCTGTCTTGGACCACCTTGTTTTATCCATCATGGCTAGTCTCAGAGCATTCACTCAATGCAGGTGGTTTATCACGCTACCCCATTAAATTTGTTGTGCCTTTTGGTTTCTTCATGTTGAGTCTTCAGGGGCTCTCAGAAATCATTAAACGTATTGGCGCCCTCAAAGGTAAAGCAACTTTACCCTCTGCTGATCTCCATTATGAAAAGCCCATGCAATGATTCCATTGGAATGGATGCCACCGCTCATGTTTGGCGGTCTGATTGTGTTTATGTTGATCGGTTTTCCGGTGGCTTTTTCTTTGATGGCTGCGGGTTTATTCTTCGCTGGCATTGCAATTGCTGAGAATTTCTTTGGTATGCCGTTTTTACAGGCCATACCTCAGCGGATATTTGGCAGCGTGCTCGCGAATGATCTTCTACTAGCAATCCCCTTCTTCACCTTCATGGGTGCCATCTTGGAACGCTGCGGTCTTGCTGAAGAGATGCTGGACTCCATGGGACAGCTATTTGGGCGCATTCGGGGTGGGCTTGGCTACTCCGTGATTATTGTGGGATTTATTCTAGGGGCAATTACCGGCACAGTAGCCGCTCAGGTGATCGCTATGGCAATGATCTCTCTGCCAGTGATGACGCGTTATGGCTACAACATGCGCTACGCTACGGGCGTTTTGGCGGCCTCCGGGACCATTACCCAACTAGTGCCGCCCTCGTTAGTGCTAATTGTGCTGGCTGACCAGTTAAAAACCCAAAGCGGCAGCGCCGATGTGGGTAGCATGTATCTGGGTGCTTGGGGTCCTTCGCTACTGCAAATTGCTCTTTTTGCTCTCTATACCTTTTTCCTTTCTCGCTTTAGACCTGACTACCTACCCGCGGCTCCAGAAAACCAACTCACACTCAAGGGCTGGGCGCTATGGAAAAAATGTCTCATGGGGATCATTCCCTCGGCAGTACTGATTTTCTTGGTACTGGGAACCATCATGACTGGCATCGCAACGCCAACAGAATCTGGCGCTATGGGTGCGATGGGAGCTTTGATCTTAGCTTGGATACGCAGGGCCAGCATTCCTAATCTCAAAGGATTAATTCAAGAGGCTTATCAAAACACCATGCGTATTACTGCGATGGTGGTTTTCATCTTGATTGGCTCCACCTGTTTCTCGGTTGTCTTTCAAGGCGTTGACGGTGGTCACTGGGTGGAAGGGTTATTTTCTGATTTGCCGGGAGGTTGGATTGGATTCTTGGTTGCTGTGAATCTGTTTGTTTTCTTCTTGGCATTCTTCTTAGACTTTTTTGAAATCGCTTTCATTGTTGTGCCGCTGCTTGCGCCAGTCGCCGTTAAACTGCTTGCACCAGTACTGCTCGCCTCCATGAATGGCAACCCCCAAGCAGCAGCTAGCGCTGCTTTAGTGTGGTTCGGCGTGATGCTGTGCGTCAACATGCAAACCTCATTTATGCATCCCCCATTTGGGTTTGCCTTGTTCTATTTGCGTGGCGTTGCACCTAAAGAAGTCAAGAGCAGCGATATCTACTGGGGTGCTTTACCTTGGGTTGTTCTCCAACTGATCATGGTTGTAATGGTTGCGGTATTCCCAGCGTTAGTCACCACCCTACTAGATAAGCCTGCAGCACTAGTACAAAGCCATGACTTTAATTTCACAGGTAGTGAAGAAGCCAAACCAGACTCATTGCCAAGCAAAGTTGATGAAGATGCGCCGGTTATCTTTCAGCTAGATAAGCCAGGCAAATAACCATCTACAAAACATAATCATTGATAGTGATATCGGCAGGCAATAATCACAATCTGATCTTTCTCAATAGCGTAGACAAGGCGATGAACATCATCAATTCTTCTAGACCAAAATCCCGATAGACTTTCCCTTAATTCCTCAGGCTTTCCAATGCCATCCTCAGGATTTCGCATGGTATCTTTTATAAGTGCGTTGATACGACGTAAAGTTTTTTTATCTTGTCCTTGCCAGTAAACGTAATCAGACCATGCAGCGCTTGTCCATACAACCCTACTCAGCATCTACAAGAGCCTTTTCTTTGGTTTGCCCTTTTCGATATTGCGCCAATGATTTCTCCAAATGTTTTACGTTAGCTGGAGATTTTAATAAATGGAGTGTTTCCATCATGCTGTTATAGGTATTCAAAGACATCACTACAGCATCATCAGCATCCCTGCGAGAGATGATGGCTACGTCACAATCATTTACCACTTGATCGATTACTTGCTTAAATTGGTTTCTTGCGTCAGAAAAATTGATCACTCTCATGACTCGTCCTTACTTGTTCAATATATTGTACAAGTATAGTCAAAGCCCTAAATTGGCGCAAGCAAAAAATACCCTGCAAAAGCAGGGCATTGTGAGGAATTCATTACCTAAACTAGGTCACAGGGTGATATCTGGCTCCTGCCTTACGCAATCAACGTAATACTCAGTACTTCCATTGACATCACCCTTTACTAACCCATGAATATCAGTCTCAAAGCCTGGGAATTGCGCATTGAAGTCACGAGCAAAGTAGAGATAATCAATGATGCGTTTATTGAAGCGCTCGCCCGGAATCAAGAGTGGAATACCTGGAGGATATGGTGTTACCAACATAGCGGTAATACGATCTTCAAGTTGATCCAAGGGAACACGATCCACTTTTTTGTGCGCCATCTTTGCCCAAGCTTCTGAAGGCATCATTGCTGGCACCATATCTGAGGTGTACATCTCCGTAGTCATACGGGCAACGTTGCGGCTCTTATAGAACTCATGAATCTGCTGGCAAATATCTTTGAGGCCGACGCGCTCATAGCGAGGGTGTTTAGCAACGAACTCTGGCAATACTTTCCATAATGGAGCGTTCTTATCAAAGTGGTCCTTAAATTGCTGCAACTCAGTTACCAAAGTATTCCAACGCCCCTTGGTGATACCGATGGTGAACATAATGAAGAAGGAATACAAACCGCACTTCTCTACGATCACGCCGTGCTCAGCCAAGTACTTGGTCACAATGCTCGCTGGGATACCCATAGCGCCGAAGTTACCTTCAACATCTAAACCAGGCGTCACTACAGTCGCCTTAATGGGATCGAGCATATTGAAGTCTTTGGCTACCTTGCCAAAGTCGTGCCAGCTAGCATTGGGCTCTAGAATCCAATCCGAGCGCTCTCCAATGCCCTCTTCAGTTAAGTGGTCTGGGCCCCAAACCTTAAACCACCAGTCTGCGCCAAACTTATCGTCCACTTCACGCATTGCGCGACGGAAGTCCATTGCCTCAGCAATAGATTCTTCAACGAGCGTAGTACCACCAGGAGATTCCATCATGGCAGCAGACACATCGCAAGAAGCGATGATGGCGTACTGCGGGCTAGTAGAGGTGTGCATCAAATAGGCTTCATTGAAACAGTCGCGATCAAGCTTATGTTCTTCAGCGTCCTGCACTAATACTTGCGAAGCTTGTGAGAGACCAGCCAATAACTTATGAGTAGATTGGGTGGCAAACATCAAACTCTTTTTAGTGCGCTTACGATCGGATCCGATGGCATGCATGTCTTTGTAGAAAGGATGGAATGCTGCATGTGGCAACCAAGCTTCATCGAAATGCAATGAATCGACTTTGCCATCGAGCATGTCTTTAATCATCTCGACGTTGTAGACGATACCGTCATAAGTGCTTTGCGTGAGCGTCATGACGCGTGGCACCACATTCTTATCTTTAATGAAGGGGTTGGCATCAATTTTCTTCTTGATGTTTTTCCACTCAAACTCTTCTTTAGGAATCGGGCCAATAATGCCGAGGTGATTGCGCGTTGGCATCAGGAAGATCGGAATCGCGCCCATCATCGTGATCGAATGAATTACCGACTTGTGGCAGTTGCGGTCTACCAGCACTACATCACCAGGGGCAACGGTAGAGTGCCAAACAATTTTATTGGATGTCGATGTGCCGTTTGTCACAAAGAACAAATGATCAGCGTTAAAGATACGCGCAGCATTACGCTCACTTTGCAAGACAGGGCCAGTGTGGTCTAGCAACTGACCTAATTCTTCTACTGCATTACAGACGTCGGCACGCAGCATATTCTCACCAAAGAATTGATGGAACATACGCCCTACTGGGCTCTTCAAGAAAGCAACGCCACCAGAGTGCCCAGGGCAATGCCACGAGTAAGAACCTTCAGAGGCGTAATTAGTTAAGGCACGGAAGAATGGGGGCGCCAATGAATCGAGGTATACCTTGGCCTCACGAATGATGTGGCGCGCTACAAACTCTGGCGTATCTTCATTCATGTGAATAAAGCCATGTAACTCGCGCAAGATGTCGTTCGGCATATGACGTGATGTACGGGTCTCGCCATACAAGAAGATGGGAATATCTTCGTTGCGCTTACGTACTTCAGTAATAAAAGCACGCAAATTATTTAATGCAGGTAAATCATGGTCTTCAGAGTCAGAGACGAACTCCTCATCATCAATCGACACAATAAAGCTAGAGGCACGGGAGGCCTGCTGGGCAAAGGATGTTAAGTCGCCGTAGCTAGTCAAGCCAATGACTTCCATGCCCTCAGTTTCAATCGCTTCAGCTAAGTCGCGAATCCCCGAACCTGAAATATTTTCAGAACGGAAGTCCTCATCAATAATGATGATTGGAAAACGAAATTTCATGTGTATCCTTTAAGGTCGCCAATACGGCGATTAAGCAGATTAAGTCTTTGGCAGAGTAACGCCGACTTGGCCTTGATACTTACCGCCACGATCCTTGTACGACGTGCCACACACTTCATCGCTTTCAAAAAACAGAACTTGTGCGCATCCTTCGCCAGCATAAATCTTTGCAGGCAATGGAGTTGTATTAGAAAACTCGAGTGTGACGTATCCTTCCCATTCAGGCTCGAATGGAGTGACGTTCACAATAATTCCGCAACGTGCATACGTACTCTTACCAACGCACACCGTTAAGACGCTGCGTGGGATCTTGAAGTACTCAACCGTTCTTGCTAAAGCGAAAGAGTTTGGCGGAATGATGCAAACCGGACCCTTGAAATCGACAAACGATTGTTCATCGAAATTCTTGGGATCAACGATAGTGCTGTTGATGTTCGTGAAAATCTTGAATTCATCAGCACAACGAATGTCATAGCCATAGCTTGAAGTGCCATAGCTCACAATTTTTTGTCCGGCATCATCATGGCGGACCTGCCCAGGTTCAAATGGGCTGATCATGCCTTGCTCGCCCATACGGCGAATCCAGTGGTCAGATTTAATAGTCATGGCCGAATTGTAAAACCATCACGGACCATATGCCCACGAATTTACGAGGTAACAGGCGGAGAGGTAAAAATTACCCTCTCTGGGGCGTTAAAGATCTCAAAATGCTTCCCAGAACAACGGGATAGCAAGGTGAGATTGGTTTTGCGGGCAAGCTCCAAGCCCATCAAGGTCATGCCAGAGCGAGTCATGAGAAAGGGGATGCCCATCTGAGCGCCTTTAATGACCATCTCGGAGGTGAGGCGTCCGGTAGTAAAAAAGATCAGGTCTTTGCCTGGCTTGTCTGCCAGCCACATTAGCCCAGAGATCGAGTCAACGGCATTGTGACGCCCAACATCCTCAATGAAATGAAGGAGGCGGACATTGTGATTACCGTCCCGCTCAAACACGGCGCAAGCGTGAACTGAGCCAGATTTTTTATAGATGGTGTCATGAACTCGAATGCTATCAATCAGATCAACGATAGCCTCTTGGGTTAACTGAGGGCCGTCCGGTAATCTGATCTCTGCCATCTCCTCAATCAAGCCACCAAACATGGTGCCTTGGCCGCAGCCCGTCGTTACAACGCGCTTGCTAGTGAGGGCATCGATATCGACCGTGCTGCGATGAGTCTTCACTGCGGCTGAATCGGTTTCCCAATCCACCTGAATACTCGCAATATGGTCTGGCGACTCTACTAGGCGTTGATTACGTAAATAGCCTAGAACTAAGGCCTCAGGGGCGCTCCCTAAGGTCATCAGAGTGACCACTTCCCGCTTATCTAAGTAAATAGTTAAAGGGCGCTCACCGGGGATATGGGTGGTCTTAATACGCCCTGCCTCATCCATGACCTCTACCTCGTGCACCAATGGCACGGAGGCATGAGACATCTGAATGTTGTGGGGCAAAGCCATAAAACGCCTCTTTAATAGGTTCAAATCGGTGTTAACTTTAACCGCAGACTAAAATCGGTGCTTAAACAGGGCTCTAAGCCCCATAATCTTGTATTGCCATTTGTTGAAACTTTTTTCTATTTAAGTCCGCATGAGTAGCCCCAAACGTCGCCTGCTAGTTACCTCCGCCTTACCGTACGCCAATGGCCAGATTCATATTGGGCATTTAGTGGAGTATGTCCAGACAGATATTTGGGTTCGCTTCCAGAGAATGCGTGGTCACGAAGTCCACTATGTTGGTGCTGATGACACTCACGGCACTCCGATTATGTTGCGCGCTGAAAAAGAGGGGCTTACCCCGAAAGAGCTCATTGCCAATGTTTGGAAAGAACATAAGCGCGACTTTGATGATTTCTTAATCTCGTTCGACAACTATTACACCACCGATAGCCCTGAGAATGAAAAGCTTTCTCAAAGCATCTATCTCAAGTTACGTGATGCCGGCTTGATTGAAATGCGCTCGATTGAGCAAGCGTACGATCCCGTCAAAGAAATGTTTTTGCCAGATCGCTTTATCAAAGGTGAGTGCCCCAAGTGTGGCGCCAAAGATCAGTACGGCGACTCTTGCGAAAAGTGTGGAGCAACCTACTCCCCAACTGATTTAAAGAATCCATTCTCCGTAGTGAGTGGCGCGACACCTATTAAAAAAGTTTCCGATCATTACTTCTTTAAGTTATCCGATCCCCGCTGCGAAACCTTCTTGCGTGACTGGACTCAGGTAAGAACTCCACTGCAACCTGAAGCTCGTAACAAAATGAAGGAATGGGTTGGGCAGCCTGGAGACAGTAAGTTAGGTGACTGGGATATCTCCCGTGATGCACCCTATTTCGGCTTTGAAATTCCGGATGCACCAGACAAATATTTTTATGTATGGCTTGATGCGCCGATTGGCTACTACGCCAGCTTCCTCAATTACTGCCAGTCTAAAGGCATGAACTTTGAGGAATGGGTCAAGCCAGATACAACTACCGAACAGTACCACTTTATCGGTAAAGATATTCTGTATTTCCACACGCTCTTTTGGCCAGCAACTCTGCACTTTGCAGGTTACCGCACGCCAACCAATGTGTTTGCCCATGGCTTCCTCACGGTTGATGGCGAGAAGATGAGTAAGTCACGTGGCACTTTAATTTCTGCACACAGCGTCATTGAATCTGGATTTAATCCTGAATGGTTCCGCTACTACTTTGCAACCAAACTGAATGACAGCATGGAAGATTTAGATTTGAATCTTCAAGACTTTGTTGCACGCGTGAATAGCGACCTACTGGGCAAGTACATCAACATCGCCAGTCGCAGCGCTGGTTTCTTGGTCAAGCGTTTTGGCGGTGTAGTTTCTGATGGGGCAATGAACAACCCATTGCTTGCTGATATTACATCTGCCAGTGAAAAAATTGCTGATCTATATGAAGCTCGTGAATACGCCAAGGCATTGCGCACCATCATGGAACTAGCTGACAAGGTTAACGCTTTTGTTGATGAAAATAAGCCTTGGGAAATCGCCAAGGATCCCGAGCGCGAGCCTGACTTACAAAGAGTTTGCAGCGTCACCTTAGAGGCATTCCGCTTATTAAGTCTTTATCTCAAGCCAGTACTGCCAAAAGTTACAGCAGGGGTTGAGGACTTCCTCTCTGTGCCAGCGATGACTTGGAATGACGTTAAAACACCTCTTTCCAGCCAAAATCCGATCAAACCTTATAAACACCTCATGACGCGTGTTGAAGCGCCTCAAATCGAGGCTTTACTGGCAGCAAACCTATAAAAAAGACCCCAAAAGAGCTGATTTTTAACAATTAGCCAAAAAGTCGGCAGGTTTGTAGGAAAAATCGTTAATAATGATGGCCAAGGCAATACATTGCCTCGTAGTAATTTTTTGTAAGTTATTGAATTAAATAAGAATTTTAGGAAATATGATGGCTAGGTATACATCCGAATTCACCCAGTTCTTAAATGAGCTCAAATCCGAGAAACCGCAACTCGAAGCTGGCCAGCAAGCTGGTCGCGCCCTCCTCTGGGATAAAGAGCCTTTGACTATTGAAGATCAACGTCGCGCTAAGGTAGCTAAATTAAAGCAACGCGCTTACGTGTACTCGAATGACTAACTCAAGCAATGCCTTGGGAACGGAGCCAAGCGTTCAAACTGAGTTGCTTGACAGTACCCCGTCGGTTACTGATGGGATGTCTTCGGCATTCGCCAAACTATACGGTGAGCCACTATTTAAGCTTCCAACAGATCTCTATATTCCGCCTGATGCCCTAGAAGTTTTTCTAGAGGCGTTTGAAGGTCCGCTTGATCTTCTGCTTTACCTGATTCGTAAACAGAATTTCAATGTATTGGATATTCCAATGGCGCAGGTGACTCAGCAATACCTGAGCTATATTGATCAAATCCGCCATCACAACTTAGAGCTTGCTGCCGAGTATCTTTTAATGGCAGCCATGTTGATCGAGATTAAATCTCGCATGCTGTTGCCAATGAAGAAGGCTGATAGCGATGAAGAAGTTGAAGACCCACGTGCAGAATTAGTTCGTCGCCTCCTAGAGTACGAGCGCATGAAACTGGCTGCTCAAGAGCTCGACCAAATTCCACAACAAGGGCGTGATTTCCAAATCGCTCATGGTTATGTTGATACCACTGTCGCAGTGACTTGGCCTGAGGTCAATCAAGATGATCTACAGATGGCTTGGCGTGACGTGCTACACCGCGCAAAACTGAATCAACACCACACAATTACCCGTGAAGAATTGTCTGTTCGCGATTTCATGACGCGCATCTTGCGTCGCCTACAAAACACACGCTTTGTCGAGTTTGGCGAGTTATTTGAAGATGCTATCAAATCTGGCAAAGGTATTCCGATAGTCATCGTGAACTTCATTGCAATGCTTGAGCTCTCGCGTGAGGCTTTAGTTGAAATTACTCAAGCAGAGCCATATGCTCCAATCTACGTTCGCCTTGCCTATACCCCTGTTGCATGAAAATTATTAGCGATATACAAGAGCTGCGCGACCACTTGCGCGGACAAAATCGTGCCTCTTTTGTGCCAACCATGGGCAATCTCCATGAAGGTCACTTATCACTGATGCGTCTTGCCAGGCAACATGGCGATCCAGTAGTCGCCAGCATCTTTGTGAACCGCCTGCAGTTTGGTCCAAATGAAGATTTTGATAGCTACCCGCGCACGATGCAGGCAGATATTGATAAGCTTGAAAAAGAAGGTGTCTATATCTTATTTGCACCTACCGAGCGGGACCTATATCCACAACCTCAGGAATACCGAGTAGATCCACCACAGCAACTAGGAGATATTCTTGAGGGTGAATTCCGCCCCGGCTTCTTTAAAGGTGTTTGTACTGTTGTGCTCAAGCTTCTCTCTTGCGTACAACCCAAAGTAGCAGTCTTCGGCAAAAAGGATTACCAGCAACTGATGATCATTCGTCAGATGGCCAAACAATTTGCTCTGCCTGTAGACATCATTCCAGGAGAAACGATCCGTGCAGAAGATGGTCTTGCCCTCTCCTCTCGTAATGGTTATCTCTCTAATGAAGAACGTCTAGAAGCGCCTGAGCTTCAAAAAGTCTTGCAGGAAGTTCGTGCACGCGTATTGGATTTGAGTGAGCGCAATACGCACTCACTAATCGAAATTGAAAAACTTGCCGTAGATCTTTTGTCAGGACGTGGTTGGCAACCAGACTATATTGCCATACGCCAGCAAAGTGATTTAGCGCCCGCCTCCAATCAAAGTCTGCAATCAGGCGAGCCTTTAGTTATATTGACAGCTGCTAAGCTAGGTAAAACACGTTTGATTGATAACCTAGAAATCTAATCTCCAAGCATCAGCTTTGCAACGCGATTTATAGCGTGAAGAACTGACCTACTTCTAAGTTCAACTCTTTAGCCAATTCGGCACCCGTTACTTTTCCTGCCGCACCTTTTGCTTTCAGGACTTCGATTTGTCCACCATGACAGGCGACAAAGAATGAGTCCTGAGTAATTTGGATGACTTCACCTGGCTTACCTTTAACGGCGCCAAAGGTGGCTACTATGTGCTTGTGGCAATCGTAGATCTGCACTTTTTGCTCACCAAATTTAGTCCAGGCACCTGGCGCCGGATTGGATGCACGAATCAAGTTGTAGATTTGATTGATATGCGTAGCCCAATGAATTTGAGCTGCATCAACACCGAACCAACCTTCATAATTTGCCAGCGATTCATCTTGGGCGACTTCTTGATGCTGATTGGCAACAACTAGATCTGCAGCTTCAAGCAATGCTTTAATACCAATCGGGAAAAGATGATCAAAGTACACCTTACCTAAAGTGTCATGAGGTCCAATCACAACCTCTTTTTGCAAGATCACTTCACCTTCGTCCAAACCATCAGACGGACGGAAAATAGTGAGGCCAGTTTTATCTTCACCCAAAGCAATCGCCCAGTTAATGGCGCTAGGACCACGATATTTCGGCAGTAGTGATGGGTGATATTGAATTGTTCCGTGCTTTGGAATCTTGCAAAGCTCTTGGGGTACGAACTGCAACACATATGCCATGACGCAGATATCAGCTTTGCTTTCAATCATCGCTTGCGCTGCATCAGGGCCTTTCAGAGTGGCGAATTGCAAAGGAGTTAAGCCCCGTGCAATCGCTGCCTCTTTCAGCACTTCAGGCTTAGTCGATTTTGGATTATCCGGCGGACAAAACACGGCAACAATTTCATCGCCGCGATCCAAAAAAGCCTCTAAGGCTGCCTTACCAAAATCAGCACTACCAATTAGCGCAATCCGCATCTTAGATCACCTTATCGTGGCGCAGAGCAATCAGCTCGTCAGTTGAGTAACCCAGCTCACTCAGAATTTCATCGGTATGCTCACCTAATAATGGTGAACGCGTCACATCAGTGGGGCTGTCAGACATCTTGATTGGATTACCTACAGTCAGGTACTTGCCACGAATTGGATGATCCACCTCAACCACAGTTCCGGTCGCACGCAATGCGGGCTCTTCAGCGATTTCTTTCATGGACAAAATTGGACCACATGGAATATCGTATTTATTCAAAATATCCATGACTTCAAACTTAGTCTTAGTCATGGTCCATTTTTCAATTTCACCAAAGATTTCCATCAAATGTGGGAGGCGAGCCATTGGGGATGCAAAACGCACATCCGTAATCCAATCTTCGCGACCAATCACTTTGCAGACCGCCTCCCAAACTGGCCCTTGCACGATAACGTACATATAGGAGTTTGGATCTGTTTCCCAGCCTTTACATTTCACAATCCAGCCTGGTTGACCACCACCAGAGGCGTTACCAGCACGGGGGACAGAGTCGCCAAACTCTCCGTTAGGGAATTGTGGGTACTCTTGCATCAAGCCGTTACGCTCCAAGCGTTGTTGATCACGCAGCTTCACGCGGCATAAATTCAATACGGCATCTTGCATCGCTGCTAATACTTTTTGACCGCGGCCAGAATGTGTACGCTGATAAAGGGCAGTCACGATACCCAAAGCTAAATGCAATCCAGTACCGCTGTCGCCAATCTGCGCACCAGTTACCATGGGAGGACCATCATCAAAACCTGTAGTCGATGCTGATCCGCCAGCGCACTGCGCTACGTTCTCATACACCTTACAGTCCTCGTAAGGGCCTGGGCCAAAACCTTTTACTGAGGCCATAATCATCATTGGATTGAGTTCTTGAATACGCTCCCAAGAAAAACCCATACGATCTAATGCGCCAGGAGCAAAGTTCTCAACCAGCACATCGCACTCTTTAATTAAGCGCTCCAGAATTTCCTTACCTTTTGGAGTTTTGGTATTCACAGTGATTGAGCGCTTGTTATGGTTCAACATTGTGAAATACAAACTATCCGCATCCGGGATATCGCGTAATTGGCCACGGGTAGCATCACCCTCACCAGATTTTTCTACTTTGATTACGTCTGCACCAAACCAAGCGAGTAGCTGAGTACAAGTAGGGCCAGATTGAACGTGCGTGAAGTCAAGAACTTTGACTCCCTCTAATGCTTTTGCCATGATTAAAGTCCTAATAAGAATAAAATTTTGAATTGGGGCAATTTTACCAGCGCCGGATTTTGGCGCAATACGGGTTGCCTATTTATTGGGCATCCTCGCTTTTAATGCCCGAGAATAGCTATTTGGCTGCAGACTTAGGGCTTTTTCAAGATCGAGCAAGGGCTCTTTGTTGCCGATAATGAATAAAAAAGGCGCCCACATGGAGCGCCTTTCAAGCTAAAACGAAAACGACTAATCGTTATTAAACCGCTTTTGCTGCGTGCAACTTAGCAATGTCATCAGCGCTATAGCCGAGGTCAGCCAGTACTTCATTCGTGTGCTCACCCAATACTGGTGATGGACCTACTTCGATTTCCAAATCGGAGAACTTGATTGGGCTACCAATAGTCAAATACTTACCACGTACTTTGTGATCCACTTCAACGATAGAGCCACTCTTACGCAAGTCAGGTGAATTAGCCAATTCTTTCATTGACAGAACTGGTGCGCAAGGAATGTCGAACTTGCGGAGGATGTCCACAGCTTCGTACTTGGTCTTATCCTTGAGCCACTCTTCGATTGTTGCGAAGATATCAAAAATCTTGTCCTGACGCGCTTCCGCAGTCATATACGCTGGATCAGTTGCCCACTCTGGCTTACCGATCGCACGAGTAATTGGCTCCCATGCATGACCTTGAATTGTGAAATAGATATAAGCGTTTGGATCTGTTTCCCAACCCTTACACTTCAACACCCAACCTGGCTGACCGCCACCACCAGCGTTACCGCCACGTGGAACTACGTCAGAGAATGTACCGTGCGGATACTGTGGGTACTCTTCAAGGTAACCAACTTTGTCCAAACGCTGTTGGTCACGCAACTTCACGCGGCACAAGTTCAATACAGCATCTTGCATTGAGCAAGATACTTTTTGACCCTTGCCAGTTTTTTGACGCTGCATCAATGCAGTCAAAATACCAATTGCCAAGTGCATACCAGTGTTGCTATCGCCCAAAGCAGCAGCAGAAACTGTTGGAGGACCATCCCAGAAGCCAGTTGTAGAAGCGGCGCCGCCAGCACACTGAGCAACGTTCTCGTAAACCTTTAAGTCTTCGTATGAGTGACCATCGCTAAAGCCTTTTACGGAAGCCATGATCATCTTTGGATTCAATTCCTGAATACGCGCCCAGCTAAAACCCATGCGATCCAAAGCGCCTGGACCAAAGTTTTCAACCATGACATCAGAAGTCTTGATCATCTTCTCTAAAACTTCTTTACCTTCTTGAGTCTTAGTATCCAAAGTCAAAGAACGCTTGTTACCGTTCAGCATTGTGAAATACAAAGCATCGGCACCTGGAATGTCGCGCAACTGGCTACGAGTGACGTCGCCAGAGCCTGGACGCTCAACTTTAATTACGTCAGCACCGTACCAAGCCAACAACTGAGTACATGCAGGACCAGCTTGTACGTGTGTGAAATCGATGATGCGAATACCGTCTAATGGTTTAGTCATGTTTGATTCTCCTTAAAGTATTGCTTATTTATTACTAAATTTAGTTCAAAAATATTACGTATTGATTACCGATAAATTAACTATGAATTACGCCTTACCCGCAGCAGTTGATGGATTCAAGTTAGTTAAACGTCCACTTTCTGTACCAGCAGTTTCATCAATCACAGCGTTGATCAAGGCAGGCTTGCCTTCAGCAATCGCTTTAGTCAATGCAGCCTCTAACTCCGCTGGGGTAGTCACGTAGTAACCAATACCACCAAACGCCTCAATCATTTTGTCGTAACGGGCATTTTTCACGAATACTGTTGGCGCTACATCTGCGCCGCCAGTAGGATTCACGTCAGTACCACGGTACACACCGTTGTTGTTAAACACTACTGTTGTGATTGGCAGGTTGTAACGGCAAATAGTTTCTAACTCCATACCGCTAAAACCAAATGCGCTATCGCCCTCAACCGCAACTGTAGGCAAGCCGCTCGTTACAGCAGCCCCAATGGCATAGCCCATACCGATACCCATAATGCCCCAAGTGCCAGAGTCAAAACGTTTACGTGGCTTGTACATATCAACGATTGCACGGCAATAGTCCAGCGTATTTGCACCTTCGTTTACCAGGTTCACATCTGGGTTTAACTTGATCACATCACGAATAGCACGCAAAGCACCATGGAAGTTCATTGGTGAAGCTTCTTTGGCTAATGTTTCAGCCATCTTCGCCATGTTCTTATCTTTTTTCTCGTTGATGGCGCTGATCCACTCGGAGGAAGGTTTTGGAACCGCAGCAATACCTTTTAAGAGCTCGCCAACAACAGAGCCGATATCACCAATCAATGGAGCATCGATCTGTACGTTGCTATCCACTTCGTTTGATTGAATATCGATCTGAATAAATTTCTTAGGATCTTTGCCCCATGTTTTACCCTTACCGTGCGCAAGCAACCAGTTCAAACGCGCACCAACCAACATCACTGCGTCAGCCTCAGCCAATACAAATGAACGTGCTGCAGAGGCAGATTGTGGGTGGTTGTCTGGCAATAAACCCTTAGCCATCGACATTGGTAAATATGGAATGCCAGACTTCTCAATCAATGCACGAATGTCAGCATCAGCTTGAGCATAAGCAGCGCCTTTACCCAACAAAATCAATGGACGCTTAGCACCCTTCAATACATTCAAGGCACGCTCAATTGCATCAGGCGCAGGGATTTGACGTGGAATTGGGTCGATTACCTTGAAGATTGATTTTTTAGCTTCTTCAACAGGCATTGTTTGAGCCAACAACTGTGCTGGCAAGTCAAGATACACACCGCCTGGGCGACCAGAAACAGCTGCACGAATTGCACGCGCAAAGCCGATACCGATGTCTTCAATATGATTAATACGGTATGCAGCTTTGCAATATGGCTTAGCTGCATTGAGCTGATCCATCTCTTCGTAGTCACCTTGTTGCAAGTCAACAATCTCACGCTCGCTTGAACCAGAAATCAAAATCATTGGGAAGCAGTTCACAGTGGCATTTGCCAATGCTGTTAATCCGTTCAAGAAACCTGGTGCAGAAACAGTCATGCAGATACCAGGCTTTTGAGTCATATAACCTGCAATCGCTGCAGCGTTACCAGCATGCTGCTCATGACGGAAACCAATGAAGCGCAAACCTTCAGCTTGAGCCAAGCGGCATAGGTCGGTAATTGGAATACCAACGAGACCAAAAATGGTGTCTAAGTCATTTGCTTTTAAAGCATCGATGACGAGATGAAAACCATCAGTGACTTGGGTATTTTGATTATCTGTTGTCATAGAAATTTATAGTTAATTACACCGCCCGAACGTAAAGTACGCTCGGTGCAATTTAGCTTTCGCTAACTGTCTCCAATTAAGTTATTAGTAGTGCCACGGGTAACAAAATCTCGCCCGTTAAGGCTGGTATGAATGTTAGGCTCTGGGATCGGGTTCATCATTGACTTCGGTCAATTTCCCCTGAAATCTAGAAACATCTAGGCCTGCTATTTAGACAAAGAGCTCTTTATGCTTTGTTTTAAGGCGGCTCAATGTCTCTGGGGAGAGATTAAGGTAAGCAGCCAGCTCTTTTTTGGGGAGCAACTCAAATAAGCCTTCGTATTTACGCAAAAACCGCTCTACCCGACCTGGTGCATCAAGCATATGCAGGGTGATGGTATGCGCCATGATCTCACTCATTAAGCGCATTACTTCAAACTCAAAGCTCTCTTTGATGGGCTTATGGGCATCTAGAAATTCAGCCCACTTCTTCAGGGGCATACGGGCAACTCGCGCCTTGGTAACCGAGGCAATGCTATACGGGGCAGCCGTCTTCAGACGCCAAGCTGCATAACTTGTTTCAATATCTTTTTCGATGGCGAATCGCAAAATCATTTCTTTTGCATCTGCACTAGAGACAATTCGCTTCAAAATCCCATCTAAAACAAAATATTGCTCCATCTGATGGTCACCTTGATGGAGCAGGATTTCTGATTTTTTAAGGTCTGAAATCACTAAATGACGCTCTAAATCAGCCATCGCTTCAGGATCCAGGCTTTTTAACACCGAGTTTTGGCTCAACTGCAAACGAATCAGGTTTTTTTCGGGGTGTTTGTCTAATGCTGTCATGAATCCTTGTTCCTAGAGGGTGCATTGTAGGCTTTTTTGACATTCAAAACGGTTTAAACCCTATTGATAGGATAGAATTGAATGGTCGTGGTGCTTTGTTGCAATGCAATAAAGTTAAACGGGAAACACTAAACGTGTGCTGCCCCCGCAACGGTAAGTAAATGCATCCTAACCTCGAGGTTAAGGTGTCAGGAGTCTGAATAAGCCACTGTGCGCGTCAATTGCATGGGAAGGCCAGATTCTGATGTTTACTAGCCCGGATACCGGCCAAGACAGGTGGAATTTTGCGGACGGGGACCTTCGCGCGCCGATGAAGCATCCCCTGCCAAGCTGGCATGGTGCCCAATTGACGCCTGAGCTCTCACAATCGAAATTCTGTTCGACCCAGCTTACGGGGAAGTTAGCTAGGTGATTCGAAGGCAGAAGGTTCATCATGAAACAGCAGTTCAGTAATAAGACGATACTCGCCCTACTTTGTGGCGCAGCAATCACACTCAGCACAACATCGTTCGGACAAAACTCACAGTCAACAGTCATTGTCTCGGGATCACGTTTTGAAGAAAACCTCAACGAAGTTCCAGCGAATGTTCAGGTAATCACCCGAGAGGAGATTGCAGAATCAACGTCTAGCAATATCCCTGATATTTTGTCCCAGATTGGCGGCTTGAATATTAGAAATACTGCTGGCGGGCAATTAAATCTGGGTGCCACAGTTGACATGGGTGGGTATGGACCAACAGCAAACAGCACGACCCTTATTCTGGTCGATGGTCAGAGAATTAATTCCATTGATTCGTCTAACGTATCTTGGGAGTCTATTCCGCTAGATTCAATTAATCGAATTGAAATTTTACGTGGAGGTGCAAGCGTTCAGTACGGTAACGGAGCCTTGGGAGGAGTTATCAACATCATAACCAATGGTGGGAGCAGAAATCTCAATCAAGCATCTACCAGCTTTGGAAGTTTTAACACCCTAGTAAATAATGCTATTTTAAGAAACACTTTTGACCAAACAACATTGCAATTAAGTGCCAATACTTCAAACACAAATGGTTGGCGGCAGAATTCAGCTGCAAATGCATATGCATTTGATGCAAAGGTAACTCAATCCCTTGGCGGAAAAGATAGCGTTTATGCTGATGTTTTTTACAGCTACTCAAACCAACAAATGCCAGGAGGAACTCTAGGGCAAGTTGGTCAAGGGAATCCACAGCTTGCCAAATTCAATAATATTGGATCAGGAAATACCGTCAGCAATACTGGCTTTAGAGTTGGTATAGCCAAAGAATTAAACAACATTTTTAATCTCGAGGTGGATGCTTTTTATAGCAACAAAGCTACTTTTTTTAACCAGCCGTATTACTCTTCTACTGCATCAGGCGTTGGCAGTTCTCCGACTATTAGCCCATCTTTTACTAACTATGATGGATGGCAAGCTAACTTCACCCCCCGCATTAAGGCCAACTTTGGCTCATTGGGAACGGGTGTTGTGGGGTATGAATTTAATAAAGCAAATCAGTCATCAGATAGCACTTATAGTGCGGTAATGAATGCAGTTGCTCCTGATCAATACGCTGTAGTAAGCCCGTTGGCAAGCTCGACGAATGCAAGTCTTTATAACCAATCGGTATATTTCATTGGAAAACTCCCTGTAACTCGTGACGTTAACTTGGATGGGGGTTATAGATATCAAACGCAAAGCGCCAGCGCAAATGGAGTGAGCATTTGGTATGGCTCTACTAATTCCAATCCAAACCAAACCTATTCTGCAAATGCCGGGGATCTAGCATTAAATTTCAGGTACCTTGATGGGCAACGAATTTACCTAAAATGGAATCAATCCTATCGCTTTCCAAATGTGGATGAATTTTGGGGTTGGTCTAGCGCTGGGGGAAGTCCAAGCTTTGGCGGAATTTTACGACCCCAAACTGCGCAAACATATGAGTTTGGAGGAAATTGGCAATTACTCAAAACCAATTTGACTGCCTCAGTTTTCACCTCAGTTTCACAAAACGAGATCTTATATAACCCCGCCACCTACATTAACTCTAATTCGCCATATGAAATCAACAGAAACGGTGCGAACTTAAATTTTCTTTCCGCTATGACTTCTCAACTTTCTATCGGTGGTGGCGGTACAGTACAGAATGCTTTTTATGCTAACGGGCCTTATCAAAATCAGGCCATTGCACAAGTACCGAACTTATTGCTCAATGCAAGGGCGATTTATGTACTAAACAGTAATTGGTCACTTGGTGGCGTAATGAATTATGTAAGCAATCAACGTTATGATGCTGCCCCAGCCTACTATAGCAGTCTTAACGTCATGCCATCCTACACAGTTGGCGATGTGTATGCGAACTATAAGACGGGTAGCTGGGAAACTCGTTTAACTGTAAAGAACATTGGTAATGCGCAATACTCAACATACGGAGGCTATGGCTACGTTCAGTTGCCAAGTAACAGCAGCAGTAATAGTTATTACTACTATGCCAATGATCCCAGATCAATTTATATCAGCGGTAAATATACTTTTTAATCAACTTAAAGAGTAAAAAATAAAAAATGCAGCTATCAACTCGCCCACGCTGTTTATCAAACGTGGTTACTTTATTTTTGATTGGCTTCTCTTTAGCAGTATTCGCTGAAAGTATTTCGGTTACCGATGACAGTGGTATCGCAGTGTCATTGAACAAGCCACCTGAGCGTGTTGTTAGTCTTTTACCGTCTTTAACAGAATCTGTTTGTGCGTTAGGCAAGTGTTCCACCTTAATTGGAATTGATCGCTTTTCCAATTGGCCCAAATCGATTGAAAACTTACCCAAATTGGGAGGTATGAGTGATATTAATATTGAACGCATTGTTCAACTCAAACCTGATGTTGTATTACTAGAGAAAGCTTCACCTGTAATTGCGCGACTAAATGGATTAGGTATTAAAACTTTTGCGTTTGATATTAAATCTATGGGCGATGAGCAACGCGCTCTTCAAAAGCTAGATAGTCTTCTAGGAACTTCTGAGGGTGCCCGGGTTTGGAATCAGATTCAGCAACAAATCACTCGCGCCAATAAAAAACTCCTATCAAGAGATAAAAAAATTAGCGTTTACTTCGAAGTAAATTCCGCACCCTTTGCAGCTGGAAGAAACTCATTCATCGGAGACATTCTGACTCGCTTAGGCCTGGTAAATATTATTCCCGAGTCTTTGGGGCCTTTTCCTAAAATCAATCCGGAGTTTGTTGTTCAATCAAATCCCGAAATCATTCTGCTAAGCACGTCCACTCTCTTAGATATCCAGAATCGTCCGGGATGGAAATCGATACCTGCAGTAGCAAAAAATCGCGTCTGTATTTTTACGGCCGATCAAAATGATGTCTTAGTTCGCCCTGGACCCCGAATGGGGGAGGCTGCGCTGATTATTTCTGAGTGCATTCAAGAGAAGATGTCATCATCTCGATAATGAAAAATAATCACTTTCAAGGCAAGCTCACCGGCCTCATTGCTCTTAGCCTTTTGCTGATCTCACTAGGAACCATTCTTGGTAGCAGTGGCATGAATTGGAATTTTTCTCATACCGATCCAGCAATCTTGTTTGATATCCGGCTACCTCGTTCACTTGGTGCTTTTTTCGCTGGGGCCTTATTAGGACTTGCAGGCGGTATTGCCCAAAGCCTCTTTCGCAATCCCTTAGCTGATCCTTATTTATTGGGTAGTGCATCCGGAGCATTACTTGGGGTTGCTGGCATCCTTTGCTTCGGCTATCTTGGTAGCACTTGGTTGGAAATGATTGGTTTGAATGGTGGCGCATTTATTGGCGCTCTATTTGGCGTGTTGGCATCCCTACTCTTGGCAGGTGGATATCAAAGCTCCTTACGACTCTTGCTATCCGGAGTGGTTATTAGCGTGATCTTGGGAGCGGCAAACTCTTTATTCACATTCATTCGCCCTGACCTATTTCAAAGCATTCAATCCTTTATGTTGGGCAACACCACACTGTTGAGTTGGTCTGGTGTCGAAATCATGGCCATCGCTTTAGTGCTTTGCCTACTTGTCACCCTCATCATTAGCCCTGTACTCGATGCGCTATCACTAGGTGAAAATACAGCTCGTACTTTAGGCTTACCTCTAGATCAGTTGCGCCTAGTATTGATTGGCATTCTGGCTCTTGCAACTGGGTGCGCTGTTGCTCAAACCGGCTTGATTGCTTTTGTTGGATTAGCGGCTCCGCACTTGGTTAGAAAGTTTTCTGGCGGACGGCAACGAGTACAGCTTGTATTCTCCTGTTTAGGTGGCGGAATCTTGTTACTTACTTCAGATCTGATTGCGCGCACCCTCTTTGCTCCAATTGAAATTCCGGTTGGCCTTGTCACTGCAGTCTTGGGTGGCCTCTATTTGCTGATACTACTAAGAAGAACATCTCTTGGAGGGCGCCCGTGAAAACCCACCAGCTCAATGTATATAGAGGTCCATGCGCCATTCTCTCTAATTTAAATTTAGATATTCCACAGGGAAAATGGACCAGTGTTATTGGGCCTAATGGCGCAGGTAAGTCATCCCTCTTACAAGCGATAACTGGCTTACTCAAGTGGGATGGCTCAATAACCATTGACGGTGTAGATATATCTGCATTTACTAAAAAAGATCTTGCTAAAAAAATAGCTTGGCTTGATCAGGGCTCGAGCACTCCAGATGAACTAGGTAACTCGCTCAGCGTCTATGAGGTCGTCATGTTAGGGCGACTACCTCATCAAGGCTGGCTAGATTTATCCTCTGAAACTGATCATCTATTGGTCGAGCAGGCCTTGAAGCAGAGCGATGCTTGGCATTTACGCCAACGCCCTCTCCAGCAACTATCCGGAGGCGAGCGTCAACGAATCTTATTGGCGCGCCTGCTTGCTGTGGATTCCGATATTCTTCTAATGGATGAACCTCTCGCCAACTTGGACCCCCCTCATCAAGCCGATTTTTTGCAATGGCAAGGCCATTTACTGGGGCAAGGTAAAACCTTGGTAACCGTTTTGCATGAGATTCATTTTGCACTCCGGGCTGACTATCTGATCATGCTCAATAAAGGCAAACTGCATTTTCAAGGATCCAGTCAGGATCCTGCAACCCATCAAGCCCTGATTGCCCTATTTGATGGCCGTATTCGATTAGAAAAGCTTGGTGGAGATTGGATAGCTTTACCCAACTAAGCCCAAAATCGGGGGTTCCACAAAGCAATTCCCTAAGGCTACAATGCTTAAATGACCGAGCACACTCCTCACGTCCCAAGTGACTCAACTGAATCTGATCCGATAGCCGTATCTCTGCAACGGCTAGCCGGAAAAATTCAGCTGATTTCTGATGCCGTAAAAGTACTGCATCAGGATCGCATTCAACTTGAGACTAAGATTGAGGATGCACAAAAACGAGTTCAGCATATTTTAAGTCGCCTGCCAGAGCAGAGTGATGGCCGTCAATTGAACTTGCTCAGCGAGCCTGTGACACCAACTAATCCAGAGGATGACAATGAGCCAACAACGCATTGAAGTAACCCTCGCCGGTCAAAAAATTACTTTAGCCACGAGCACTGAACATGAGCCACTACTTCGTGCAGCCTGCACATTAGTTGATGAGCAAATTCAGCTAGCAATTAATGGTGGTAACCGTAGCATTGAACGTGCCAGCATGATGGCCGCACTAAAGATTGCAGGCGACCTCATTAAGCTACAAACTGCATCTCAACTTGCTTCCGCACAGAGCATTTCATCCAACTCCAATTCAGAAGAGATTACTCGACTCCAAAATGAAATTTATGCTCTGGAAGATCAAGTAGATGCCCTGATGCAAACCCTTTCCCTGCCTGGTTCGCCAAGGCCAATAGTTCCTTGAACCGATGCGCAAGCATCAGGAACGATCTTTACACTGCGGGCGTGAGCGTTTCGAATTTTCACAGTGGCAGCTTCGCGCTGTTCACTCCCTGAACTTCTTAATGCACCCGAAACAGAGTAGCCGTTCCACCTTGAACCTTAGGGTTCAGGATGACGGCCTAGCGGCTAAGGCGGGGAATTCATGTCAATAGCCGATATCGCCATGCTGATGTTATGTGGAAGCATATCGGGCTTCCTAGCAGGCCTCTTAGGCATTGGGGGCGGCATGATTTTGGTCCCATTCATGATTGTGGTTTTTAATCATCTAGGGTTTGGCCAAAACATCATCGTACATATGGCTATTGCAACTGGCATGGCTACTATCCTCTTCACCACTACTTCAGCTATTTGGGCGCATCACAAACACAACTCTATTGATTGGAAGTTAGTTGCAGCACTTAGTCCTGGTCTAGTCATTGGTAGTTTGGTTGGTGGTAGTGAGATTTTTGAGGCAATCAATACTTCTTGGTTATCTCTTTTCTTTGCCATTTTTATTGTCTACACCTCAATTCAAATGATCATCAATAAAAAACCTTCGGCCGGGCGAGAATTACCCGGTGCCGTTGGTCTTTTCTCATTTGGAGCACTAACGGGTGTCATTGCGAGCTTAGTAGGTGCAGGCGGGGCATTTATCACAGTGCCATTTATGCTTTGGTGCAACGTCAAACCACATACTGCGATGGCCAGTTCTTCAGGCTTAGGATTTCCGATTGCAGCCGCAGCAACGATCGGTTACATGTATGGAAGTTGGGGCAACCCTAACCTTCCCGAAGGTTCACTTGGATTTGTTTACGTTCCAGCGGTACTCTGCATTGTGGCGGTAAGTATATTTACCGCCCCACTGGGCGCAAAGATGGCCAGAAAACTCAATGTAGCTCAACTCAAACGCATCTTTGGTGTCATGCTCTTTATGCTTGCAGCATTCATGTTTAATGAAAGCCGCAAGGCATTTGGTTTGTAAGAGACTCTCTTACCGCTCTTAGTTAGTGTATTGCTGACGCAGAATATTCTTCTGAACCTTGCCCATTGCGTTACGAGGTAAGTCAGAAACAATCTCTAAACGCTTTGGAATCTTAAAATTGGCAATTTGTGTTTTTAGTGTTGCGATCATGGCATGCGCGTCCAGCTTGACGCCTGCTTTTGGGACCACTACCGCCATCACCGCTTCACCAAAATCAGGATGCGGAATACCAATCACAGCGCTCTCATCTACACCATCCATATCATCGATAAAACTTTCGATCTCTTTTGGATAGACGTTATAACCACCAGAAATGATTAAATCCTTGCTGCGACCAACGATACAGAGGTAATCCTTGGGTGCTTTTCCACCATTAGCATCACCACCCCAGCGACCAACGTCACCAGTCTTAAACCAGCCGTCTTTAGTAAATTCTTCGGCAGTTTTTTCTGGCATGCGCCAGTAGCCCTTAAATACATTTGAGCCCTTTACTTGAATGCTACCGATTTCATCAAGGCCGCAAGGCTTATTGTCTTCATTCACTACACGTACTTTGACGCCAGGTAGAGGTAAGCCAACCGACCCGCCTACGCGATTACCTTTGTGTGGATTAGAAACAAGCATCACGGTTTCACTCATGCCATAGCGCTCAAGAATTGGCTGGCCAATGACTTCTTTGAAAGAATTAAATGTTTCCGTCAGCAATGGCGCAGAGCCCGACACAAACAGACGCATATTACGCGCAACACTCTTATTAAAGTTTTTATCCGCAAGTAGGCGTACATAGAAAGTAGGCACACCCATCATCACAGTCGAATTTGGCATGTGATGAATCAGTTGCGCAGTGTCCAAACGTGGCAACCAAATCATTTTGCTGCCGTTAATTAATGCTCCATGCGCAGCCACAAATAATCCATGTACGTGGAAGATTGGAAGGGCATGTAATAAGACATCGCCTTTTTTCCAACCCCAAAACTTCTGCAACACTTGCGCATTACTTCCCAAGTTCTTGTGGGTCAGCATTGCGCCCTTGCTGCGACCGGTTGTGCCGGAGGTATACAAGATAGCCGCTAAATCATCATCCTTTACAGCAACAGTTTTGAACTGATCACTTTGACCAGCAGAACGCTCAAGCAAAGTGCCCTTACGGTCTTCATCCAGAGTAAAGACATGCTTAGTACCTGCTTTAAAAGCCACCTTAGATACCCAGGAGAAGTTTTTGCTGCTACAGACAACTACCGCAGGCTCAGCATTCTCTAGAAAGTATTGAATCTCCGCCGCTTGATAGGCAGTATTCAGAGGCAGATAAACATAGCCTGCTTTTACAGTTGCTAGATACAGAAAGAGGGCCTCAGGTGACTTTTCAACCTGAACAGCAATACGAGACCCTGCCGGTAATTTGAGGCTCTTCAGTAGGTTTGCCATCTTGGAAGTAGCGCGCTCCAGATCACTCCAGGAGTAGTACAAACCATCATGCGTTTCCAATGCACAAGTCTGCTTATCTTTTGGAAAACCTGTTTCCAACAAGGAATATAAATTCATTCGAGCCTTAAAAAACCAAACAATTAAAACAAGTATTAATTAATCTAACGTAGCACCAGATTTCTTAACCACACCAGACCAACGTGCTACGTCGGCACGAACCTGCCTGCCGAAAGCTTCACCATACAAATTAGGCGTATCGGAACCGTTCTTTTCCCAGATCGATTTGAGCTTCGGTGTATTCAAAGCCTTTTGTACTTCAACGATCATTTTGTCTACGATCGGTTTAGGAGTGCCGGCTGGAGCAAAAATAGAGTACCAAGTAGATACTTCATAGTCAGGCAAGCCAGCTTCCTTAAAAGTAGGCACGTTCGGAATCGCAGTTGAGCGCTTATTGGATGCCACGGCAATTGCTACTAACTTACCGGCATTAATTTGTGGGGCTGAAGTAGCAAGGCCATCAAACTCCAAGTCAATCTGACCAGCTAATAAATCATTCATTGCTGGGCCAGCACCACGATATGGAATATGGGTAATGAAAGTACCTGTTTGAATCTTAAATAATTCACCAGCTAGGTGATGAACTGTGCCACTACCCGCGCTAGCAAAATTATATTTACCTGGATTCTTTTTCATGAGCTCAATGAACTCTTTAGCATTGCGCGCACTCACGCGCTGTGGGTTCACTACCAATACTTGAGGAACGTTCGCCAACATAGCAACTGGAATAAAGCTCTTCTCGATGTCGTAATCTAAGTTTTTATACATCGAAGGTGCAATGGTGTGGTGGGTAGCACCGATGAACCAGGTGTAACCATCTGGAGCAGCCTTAGCGGCAACTGAGGCACCAACGGTACCGCCTGCGCCACCGCGGTTATCAATAATGACTTGCTTACCTAATTGCTCTGTTAACTGCGCAGCCAAAGGTCTTGCAAAAGCATCGGTTCCGCCACCAGCTGGGAATGGATTTAAGAATGTGATCTGCTTAGCCGGCCACTCTTGTGCAAACACTGTAAGTGGGGCGGCACAGACTAAAAAAGCTGCCTTCTTAAGCATGCCCAAAGAAAATGCTGACTTGTTTTTTTGATTAAACATTTTGTCTCCTTTTGTATCAATCTTATGATTGACTTCATAGTTATAAATACAGCGCCCATTTTAAGGGCACTTAAGGCCTACTGCAAAAGTCCATACAAGGGAAAACACTAGGGGACCATGAGGCGGCCTACAGCCCTGGAATACACGATTTCACCATTAGCAAAGCGCTCATGGTTGTCCTCCACGCTTCCTAGGTCATACAGGTAGTTGACCATCAAACCTGCGGATTGACGTAGCCCTTTGCGCGATAGATCGCCTGCCCAATTCACCAGATGCAATTTGGCACCATTACCCAAATGAAACTTGGCCACTGGGTTGCCATCGCGCCCAGTAGAGGCCAGCCCTAAATACATGCTCGCCAAGCTCAATAAAGCTGCTTTTTCTTTCTCTGAGGCTAGATCGGGGTGCCACCCGCCCGCCAATCGCTCAGCCCAAGACTGGCTCTCGAGTCCCAGTACTTCCAAAGCAGCATCTCGCGCCACCTTAAGGTTCGGCTTCAATCTATCGGCCGGCACGCCGTCACCTAAATTCGCACCAGCAGCCACCCAATCCATAAACCCTGGAATAGGCGACAAAGTCACAAAGGTTTTTATACTGGGAAACTCTGCATGCAATTGCTCGGCTACCCGCTTAATTAAAAAGTTACCCATCGATACACCGCGAAGTCCAAACTCGCAATTACTGATCGAATAAAAAACGGCGACTTTATATTGAGATGCCTGATCTACTGTTTCTGCTTTTTTATCAACCAAAGGCGTGATCACCGTTGGAATCTCGGGTAGGAGCGCGACCTCCACAAAAATGAGGGGCTCACTTGGAAGTTGTGGATGAAAGAAGGCAAAGCAACGACGGTCAGGCTGCAGGCGACGACGCAGGTCATCCCAGCCATCAATCGCGTGAACGGCCTCATGTTGAATCAGCTTCTCAAGCACCTCAGCAGGGGACTTCCAGTCTACCTGGTGCATCTTCAGAAATCCCGGATTAAACCAAGAAGACAATAAGTGACGCATATCGAAATCTACGGCAGCCAACTCAGGCTTTTTATCTAGTAGCTGCAATAAATCACGGCGCATTTGCACTACAGCTGCAGTACCCTGACTGGCACGATTTAAGCGGCGGAAGAATTCTTGGCGAGGAGACTCGGAAACTTTTTGCAACTGGATGTAATTGCGTGCGCTAGAGTCAGCTACAAAATTTTGCGCCGCTTTCAGAACTGCATCAGCTTGAGGGTTGAGCTTCTCAAATAGAAAGGTAAAGAATGAGACGTATTGATCTTTTGATAGCTTACGGTAATTATTAACTACATCGTCCGCCATGCTGAGCGCATTGGATTCTCCTCGCTCCGATATCAGGCGCTTGATAGCGTTATTTGCCTTAGACAAATTTCGAGCTTTAGTTAGCTTTTCCAGCATGAATTACTTTCGATTGGTATGGAAATGGTCTGAAATTAGGCGGAATCAGTGAAAGTTCAATGCTTTTCCGAGGAATCCGGTTAATTTCGAAAAATTAACTACAAAAGGCCTAGAAAATCGGATTTTTAACTACTGATAAGCGCCTGTTTTCGTATTTACTCTCACTATAAGGTAAATTCCGAAAATGATCATAGGCACAGAAAGCCACTGACCCATCGAGAGACCAAGACCCAGGAGCCCCAAGAAGGCGTCTGGCTCTCGAGCAAACTCCGCCAAGAAACGGCAAACACCGTAACCCAACAAAAATAAGCCTGAAATCTGCCCTACCCTACGCGGCTTACTGGAGTAAATCCAGAGAATGATGCCCAGGCAAATGCCCTCACCAAGAAACTGGTAAATCTGGGAGGGATGACGGGGAATAGTGTCAACTATTGGAAAAACCATAGCCCAAGGTAAGTCTGTCGGCCTTCCCCACAACTCGCCATTAATAAAGTTACCTAAGCGGCCAAACGCTAAGCCAAATGGAACTAATGGCGCAACTAAATCACTCACCACAAAGAATGAAACCTTGCGACGATAAGCAAACCAGAGCAAAGCAAGCAACACACCTAGGAGCCCGCCATGAAAAGACATACCGCCTTCCCAAATCTTGAAAATACTCAAAGGGTTTGCAAAGTAGTAGCCTGGCATATAAAACAGGGTGTAACCCAAACGTCCACCAAGCACTACGCCTAAAACACCAACAAATAAAAGATCCTCTAGATCTTTATATGACCACCCTAGAGATTGGTATCTCGGCGCGCGTATGCGCAAACGACCCAGCAATAAAAATTGAGCAAACGCCAAGAGATACATCAAGCCATACCAGTGAATGGCAAATGAGCCAATGCGAATTACGGCAGGATCAAATTCGGGATGAATCAACATGTTATGTGACGCAAAATAATCAAGCTTTAGATTGATCGAAGTTATGCAACTCATGACCTAAGTCACGATATGCTTTATAGCGCTCACGACCAGCAAGGCGCTCCGCTTCATCAATAGTCACAACCTCAACGATGCGAGGGAAGCGGGCAAGCAAACCTGGAACGTCAGAAGGCATACGCATGCCCAAATGAATCAATACATCTGCATGGGGAAGATGGGATAAAGCAGGTGACAGAAAATCATCTGCCAGCAAAATGGGTGTATCAATTGCCACCTCATCTTCAATCAAGCAATGGGGCAAAAAATCTGTCGCACTAAATGCCCACAGTAATTCATCTAACTTTTTGAGAGCCGCTTTCTCGCCCACCATCACAATATTGCGAACAGGCTCACCAACGGGGGTAGCACTCCAGATCTTGCGTGCTAAGCGACAAGCGTATTCCAGCTTATCGCTAACATTGCTATGAAAATCAATCCGAGCCATGAATTACTTTTGCTCTAGCAAGTAATTTACAAGCAAGGGAACTGGGCGCCCAGTAGAACCTTTCGCGGCGCCACTCTTCCATGCAGTACCTGCGATATCTAAGTGAGCCCATTTATATTTCTCGGTGAAGCGCGATAAGAAACAGGCTGCAGTCACGCTCCCTGCGGGACGTCCACCTATGTTAGCCACATCTGCAAAGTTCGATTTCAACTGCTCGTGATAAGCAGCATCCAACGGCAAACGCCACACAGTATCTAAAGAGGCATGACCTGCCTTCGTGAGTGAACTGACTAATCCCTCATCATCAGAGAAAACGCCGCTATGTACATGACCCAATGCAATGATGCAGGCGCCAGTTAAGGTGGCTACATCAATTACCGCTTTAGGCTTAAAGCGCTCAACATAAGTTAAGGCATCACACAGGATCAAGCGTCCTTCAGCGTCGGTATTGAGAATCTCAATCGTTTGCCCCGACATACTCTTTACAATATCGCCAGGGCGAGTGGCGTTACCGGAAGGCATATTTTCACAAGTCGGAATCACGCCAATGACATTCTTTTTCAACTTCATCAAAGCTGTAGCGTACATCGTGCCAATGACAGATGCAGCGCCGCACATGTCGTACTTCATTTCATCCATCGCCTCACCAGGCTTAAGAGAAATACCGCCAGTGTCAAAAGTAATACCCTTGCCCACCAACACAATTGGAGCCTCTCCTACTTTGCCACCCAGGTGACGCATCACAATAAATTGTGGCGGCGTATCAGAACCTTGGGCAACAGATAAAAATGAACCCATACCTAAGGCTTCAATTTGCTTGCGACCTAAAACCTCAACCTTTAAGCCAGCCTTCTTACTTAAGCCTTGCGCCGCCTTACCCAAATAAGTTGGCGTACAAATATTGGGAGGCAAGTTACCTAAATCTTTAGCTAAGTTCATACCCTCAACCATTGCAGCAGCCTCTGGAACTGCAGCCTTGAGCTCTTTAGCGCAAGCATCATTTCCTGCAAATGTGAGATGGTTAAAAGTATCTGCTTTATCTTTGACCTTGAACTTCATCGCCGGTTGGCGAACCCCAAAGCGATACGCCTGATCACCAGCATACTGAATGGTCAAGCGGACTTCTTCGGCAATGAACTCTGCGCGATGGCCCAAAGCGAAACTTGGAATAAACCACAAAGCACTTTGGATGGAGCCGCCGCTGAGTTGCTTCAATGCGGCGCGCGCAATTTTTGAATATGAGCTCAAACTTCGTGCGCTAGAGGGAGTAATGTCACCCAAAGAAACCAAAAGAATGCGTTTTACTTTCACTCCAGATGAGACCCAAGATTTTTCAGCACGAATCACACAGGTCGAGGCCTGCTGAGCATCAAGGTCACCAACGAGATTGGCGTGGGTAACAGAACCACCAAGCAGACGATCCAACTCGACTAAAAGTCCAGATTTGGATTTGGCGTTCGCTAAAGCATCTAAGTCCGCCTTTGAGTAGGCTAAAACCAAACAGTCGGAGCTCTGCGCCACTAAAGTGGCAAGGCCTGCTTTCAGCTGCTTAGGGTTATTCAGATCAGCTTGCGTGAAAATCTTGGTGCTAAATTGGATAGTCATCATGTCTTGAGGTATTTTTAAGTCAATTCAAGGAAAAAAATGGGTGTTTATCCATTATCCTCCGAGATACAGGTTCACATCTTGATTGAGCCAATAACAGTGAACTCACCATTTATTCATGATTTTTCACCAAGCCCTTCGCCGCGAACTCAGTTTTACGACTGGTGGTGTTTTTTTGGTCCTGGTTACCATCATGATTACCACTCTGGTTATCCGAATTCTGGGCTTTGCAGCCAATGGTGCCGTCAATCCAGAGGATGCACTCGTCCTCATTGCGCTGGCCACTCTTGGCTATATGGCCGTACTTTTGACAGTCTCCCTCTTTGTGGCCGTTCTGATGGTGCTAGTGCGTTGGTACAAAGATTCAGAAATGATTGTTTGGTTTGCTAGCGGCCTGAGTATTGCCAGCCTCATTCGACCCATACTGCGCTTTGCAACGCCGCTGATTGTCATCATTTCCCTTTTAGCCCTCTTTGTTTGGCCTTGGGCTAATCGCGAATCCACCATCATCAGCCAGCGCTTTCAGCAACGAAGTGATGTCTCTATGGTTGCTGCAGGCCAGTTTAGAGAGTCAGCCAAAGCCGAGCGCGTATTTTTTATTGAAGAGTTGGATGTTGATAAAAGCGAAGTGAAAAACATCTTTGCCGCAGAAACCAAAAATGGTCGCCTGAGTGTTGCCGTTGCCTCCACTGGATTTATTGAGAATGCAAAGGGTGGCGGTAAATCCATAGTGTTAAATAATGGCCGCCGCTACGAAGGAGTTCCAACGCAGCCTGATTTTAGGATTCTGGAGTTCGCCCAATACAGCACCAACATCCAAAACAAGAGCGCGCTCGATCCAGCGCCGCGTGATCGTGAAAAATCGGTATCTGAGTTGTTAAATGACCCCAATGCGGCCGCTGCTAATCCTAATCATGCTGAATTACTTTGGAGAATTGGTCTGCCTCTAATGGCACTCGGACTAGTGCTAATCGCCATTCCGCTTGCCTATGTCAATCCAAGGCTAGGTAATTACACGGCAATGTTTTATGCGGTATTGATTTACCTTATTTATAGCAACCTCTTAAACCTCACGCAAAACTTTGTATCGCAAGGCAAGGTAAATGTTTTGGTGGCGGCTTGGCCTATACATGCCCTCGCTTTTGGCATCGCTTTTTTACTCATTCGCAATCGCATCAACCCGTCTCTGAAGTGGTGGCGACGTCAACTACCCTCGTTCTTGGCCAATAGATGAAATATCTGTTTCCCTATATCTTTGAACGCTATTTAGCCAGGCAAATTTATGCCGCCTTTGGTTTCATCCTATTTGCCTTAGTCACACTGTTCTTATTTTTTGACATCCTGAGTGAGCTTGGCACAGTTAAAGGTCAATACACCTTGCCACTAGCCTTGCTACATGTTTTATTAAAAGCACCAAGCCGCATTTCTGAAATCATTCCCATCGCTGGTTTGATTGGAAGCATCTATGTATTTGCGATGCTGGCAAGCCAATCTGAGTTCACCATCTTACGTATTGCGGGATTGGATATGCGCAGGGGCTTAAGCACCCTAGCGAAGATTTCATTACCTTTAATTATTGTGACGCTCGTGATGAGTGAGTGGCTTGGGCCTTACACCGAAAACCTATCTGATCAAATTCGCATGAAGGCTTTGGGCTCATCCTATAGCTCGCAATTTAAAACTGGGGTGTGGGTTAAAGATCGCTTACGTGATGAGGATGGTAGTGGGCCAATTAGGCCAGGAGTTCGCTATGTCAACGTTGGTAAGATTGAGCGGGATAACGAAATCAAGAATATCCGCATGTATGAGTTTGATGATGCCTATCGCCTGCTCTCTATTAGAAGTGCCGTATCCGGACGCTTTGATCAAACTGGAACTTGGATTCTGGATGACGTCACCGAAACTCGCTTTAAGGAAACAAAACAAGCGGATCCCCTAAACCCAGTCTATTCAGCGCAAACTTTTGTTCACCCGATCATCAGTCTAAATTCTGAAGTCACTCCACAAATTTTGAGCGTACTTTTAGTCAGCCCAGAAAAAATGTCGATCTTTAGTTTGGGTCGCTTCATTTCTCACTTAACAGACAACAAACAAGATGCGCAAAGGCACTCCATTGCTTTTTGGAAAAAAGTAATTTATCCATTTACGATTTTTGTCATGCTGGCACTGGCCCTGCCATTTGCTTACCTAAAGGTTCGGGCAGGCAGCGTTGGCATCAAGGTATTTGGCGGCATCATGCTGGGTATGAGTTTCCAGCTTTTCAACTCCCTCTTCTCAAATGTGGGGCTTTTAGGATCATGGCCAGCGTTGCTAACTGCCCTCACACCCCCATTGGTGTATTTCATTTTGGCAATAGTGGGTTTGCGCTGGGTATCTAGAGCTTAATACCTCAAAATCATATAGAATTTGATTCCTATATCGCAGTCGATATAAAGAATGGAATCCCTATGAATCTGCATCAATTTCGATTTGTGCGTGAAGCTGTAAGACAGAACTTTAACCTCACCTCGGCCGCCAAGGCACTCTTTACCTCTCAGCCCGGGGTTTCCAAAGCCATTATTGAGCTGGAAGATGAGCTTGGCGTAGAAATATTCCGACGCCACGGCAAGCGCATTCGCTCCCTCACCGAACCCGGCAAGCGCATCCTGATTTCAATTGAGCGCGTTTTGGATGAAGTGGAAACTCTAAGAAGGGTTGGTAAAGACTTTGCTAGCCAAGATCAAGGTAACTTTGTGATTGCTACCACCCACACTCAGGCTCGTTATGCCTTGCCTAAGGTGCTGACTGAATTCACAAAACGCTTTCCTAAGGTACGGGTAAGTATTCAGCAAGGCAGTCCAGGTCAAATTGCGGAGCTGCTCATTCATGATCGCGCTGATATCGCAATCGCCACCGAAGGGATTGCCAACACCCCAGGCGTGCTGGCACTTCCAGGCTACCAGTGGCAACACGTCGTCATGGTGCCATTGAGCCACCCGCTCCTCAATCAATCTACGATCACCCTAGAAGAAATTGCGAAGTACCCGCTAATTACCTACGACAAAGCATTTGCAGGTCGAAGCAAGATTGATGCCGCTTTTGCACAACGCAATCTCAGTCCCGATATTATTTTGGAGGCGATTGATGCAGACGTCATTAAGACCTATGTAGAAACAGGGATGGGCGTAGGAATTGTTGCTGGCTTGGCCTACGATGCAGATCGAGATCGTAACCTCAAAGTCATTCCGGTTAGCCATCTATTTGGCAGCAATGTAACGCATCTGGGTGTAAAGCAAGGCGCCTATTTACGCTCTTTCGTGTACACCTTCATTGAACTATTCTCACCCACGCTCACCAAGAAAATCGTTGAGCAGGCCATGAACAGTGAATCCGAAACCTACGAAATTTAAACTTCAAATAAACACACACTACTTCGTGCTACTCTTTGACTTATAAATTGACATACTTTTTTCGCAAAACTAATTGAGCCTTTATGAAAAATCACCCGACATCGAACCTTAAGAAATATGCCTTCCTTTTAATGCTGGCGGTATCAAGCATCGGTTTTGCACAGACGCCGTATCCAAACAAGACTATCAAACTTATCGTGCCTTTCCCACCAGGCGGATTGATCGATAACGTTGCCCGTTTAATTACACCAGCGCTCTCAACCGATCTTGGGCAAACCATTGTTGTGGAGAATAAGCCGGGTGCAGGAGGTAATCTCGGTGCCGCAGAGGTTGCAAAAGCCATTCCAGATGGATATACCTTGTTGATGGCGTCTCCTCCGCTTTCCATTAGTCCGGCACTTTACAAAAATCTCCCCTACAACCCAAGCAGCATCGAACCGATTGCTATTTTTGGGCAACTACCGAACGTGTTGCTTGTTAATCCAGACTCCGGCATCAATTCAGTAGCTGAATTAGTCAAGCGCGCAAAAGAGTCTCCAGGGAAGATGAATTACGGCTCCAATGGCAATGGCACCTCCCTAAATCTGAGCGCAGAGATGCTAAAGAGTCAAGCAGGTATTTATGTTGTTCACATCCCATATCGAGGATCATCTTTAGCGAATGTGGCACTAGTGTCTAAAGATATCGACTTTATGTTTGATAATCTTCCGCCAGCCCTTGGATTAATTAAAAGCGGAAAGTTAAAGGCGCTTGCTGTGACCAGCACCAGCAGAAATCCTGCGCTCCCACAAGTTCCGACAATGCAAGAGGCAGGCTTTCCTAACTTCCAGGTAACAGCCTATTTTGGCATCGCTGCACCCAAGGGTGTGCCGACAGATATTGCTGTGAAATTACAAAATAGTATTCAAAAAACAGTGGCTCAAAAAGAAGTAGTTGACTCACTCTCTAGACTTGGAGCTACGGTCGATTTCATGAATTCAGCAAAGTCAGCTGAATTTATTAAGGCTGATGCCCAAAGATGGAAAAAGGTGGTTGATTACGCCAAAATTGAATTAGATTAATTTAATTCACTTTAAGCAACTACCAGTGGACTGCAAATGCGGTCCGCAATTCATTTAACTGCACATCTGTAAGTGGATTAATCGCGCTTTTTTTCAAGAAAAAAAGTTTTGCTGTCTCTTCCAGTTCTTCTAGAGTAGCCATGGCAGAGGTAGGCGAACTATTCCAAACATACGGACCCAAACGTGACAGCATACAAGCGCGCAAAGGCGTCCCAGCTTCCCCATAAGATGCAATTGCCCTCTCTACAAATTCAATAGTTTTGGTAGAGCCGGGGCTAGCATAAGGAATGCAGGGCACATGCCCTACTTTCATCACAAAATAGGGTGTGATCGCAGGCAATAACTCGGCACGTGGTTCAACATCCGCACAGGGCTGAGATTCCAGTGTCAAGGCTACACAATGGGTGCTATGCGTGTGAATAATGCAAGATATATCAGCATCAAATAATCTTGCTTTACTGTAAATAGCAGAGTGCAAGGCCATCGTCTTGCTGGCTTTATCCCCACTAACTTGGCGCCCCTGTATATCGATCTTCGACAATCGAGCAGGGTCCAGAAAACCAAGGCAAGCATCTGTGGGTGTAATTAAAAATCCATCCTGAAGGCGAACACTAATATTGCCTGCAGTAGCATGAACGTAGGATCGATCAAATAAGCTTTTACCAATCCTGCAAATTTCTTCTCTAGCGATTTGTTCGGTCATCTTAGTTTTCACAATTTCAAGAAAGCATTTGTAAAAAACTCTGGCGCGCCAAAGTTTCCGGACTTCAATGCAAGATGCAGCGGTTGATTCCGAGCCACTGCGTAGCACCAAGGGACACCAGGATCAATTTGGAGACCAATCTGCATTTGATCGATACCCAAGGCCTTTACACATGCACCTGAGGTCTCCCCTCCAGCAACTAGCAATTGCCCAACGCCCAGATCAATCAAACCTTGAGCAACTAAACCTAAAAGATTTTCTACGGCACTTCCCGCTTCTTGAATCCCCAACAGTGATTGCACTGTTTTTACTTTTTCAGGACTTGCAGATGAGTAAATTAAGACGGGACCTAAGGAGAGGTGTGCTTTTGCCCAAGCTAAGATTTCTTTGAGCAATTGCTCTGTAGACTTCTGATTAAGTACAAGTGGATCAACGGCAAAAGTGGCTCCGCCTAAATTTTTGAAATGATCAACCTGAAGATTGGTAGTCTGTGAACAACTACCCGAAATAATTGCCCGATATCCGCTAGCAGGCGGAAGCTTGCTAGAACCTGGATGCGCGTCAATACCAAAGTTAGCGGGCAGTCCAACGGCAATACCAGAGCCCCCAGTAATGAGAGGCAAATCTTTTAGTGTTGGCGCAATGCGATATAAATCATCATTGGTAACTGCATCCACAATTGCAATTTGAGTATTTGATGATTTCAAGTGGGTCATTTTCAAGGAGATTGCTTCGGCACCAGCAAGAACGTCTTGGTATTCGATTAATCCAACTCGATGGTTGCATTGAGCCTGCATCACCCTGACTAAATTTGCATCCGTCATTGGAGTCAAAGGATGATCACGCATCCCAGACTCACTTAAAAGCTGGTTCCCAACAAATAAATAACCCTTAAAGACACTCCGCCCGTTATCCGGGAAAGCCGGGGTTGCAATCGTAAAGTCAGTCCCTAAGGCTGCCATCAGCGCCTCTGTTACCGGACCAATATTTCCCTTGGGGGTACTGTCAAACGTAGAGCAATATTTAAAGAAGATCTGCTGCGCTCCTTGTGCAAGTAGATACTCCAACGCCTCTAATGATTGAGCTACTGCATCCTCAGGCTCAAGATTTCGAGATTTGAGCGCTACTACAACTGCATCTAAATCAGCATTTAAACCACACTGTGGAATGCCAATGGCTTGCGCAACACGCATTCCATTTCGCACCAGGTTATTAGCCAAATCGGTGGCGCCTGTAAAGTCATCCGCAATGCACCCTAACAAAATACTCACTGTGATGCTTTCGGTAACTCGATACCAGGGAAAATTTTAATGACAGCGCTATCATCTTCCTTCGCAAAACCAGCGGTCGATGCCTGCATAAACATTTGGTGCGCAGTCGATGAAAGCGGCAAGGGAAACTTACTAGCACGAGCCATATCCAGAACAATCCCCAAATCCTTAACAAATATATCCACCGCAGATAAAGGCTCATAGTTAGCTGCCAGCACATGTGCCATGCGATTCTCAAACATCCAGCTATTACCAGCACTATGGGTAATCACCTCGTAGAGTGCATTTGCATCCACGCCCTCTCGCAAACCTAGCGCCATCGCCTCGGCAGCAGCTGCAATATGAACGCCTGCAAGAAGCTGATTAATAACTTTCACCTTGCTGCCAATACCTGCCTTATCGCCTAAACGATAAACAGTCCCTGACATTGCATCAAGGATAGGATTAGCTAGCTGATAAGCGGTGGCATTGGCAGAAGTCATCATTGTCATTTCACCAGAGGCAGCTTTTGCCGCTCCACCAGATATGGGGGCGTCGACATACAAAATATCTTTTTCAGCGAGACGGGACTCAAATGCAATCGAAATATTCGGATCTACTGTAGAGCACATCACGAAAACACTTTGGGGCTTTAATGAATTGACCAAGCCAGGACTTGTTGACGAGCCGAACAAAACTTCTTCAGTTTGAGCGGCATTCACCACCACTGAAACAACTACGTCACAAATTGAGCCGAGTTCTTCAATGGAATTACAGGAAGTACCTCCAGCATCACAAAACCGACGAGCAACATCTGAACGCACATCAAATACGTATAAGTCAAAACCCGCCCTACGGAGAGATGAGGCCATGCCAGAACCCATTGCACCCAGGCCGATTAATCCTACTTTTTTCATTATTTAATCTCGTTTAGTTTATTTTTTATGCTTGAGAGAAGCTTTTAATGGCAATAATCATAGCAAAGGCAGCCTAAGCACCTAATTGGACTGGGCTTAGAAATAAAAAGAGGGGAGATGGTGCCCCGGGGCGGACTTGAACCGCCACGCCTTGCGGCACCGGATTTTGAGTCCGGCACGTCTACCAATTCCATCACCGGGGCAGGTGTTTGCAGTGGAAATACTGCATTGAAGCTTACTAAGAGGTGAGAGTGTAACAAAAAAGTTGTAGGACCCCGATTCTTAGCCTCAGAAGACCTTAAAATAGGTTCTTCAAGCCACATTACTCAAAAGGACTTACCCGTATGGCCGGCCATTCGAAATGGGCCAACATTCAGCACCGCAAAGGACGTCAAGACGAAAAGCGCGGGAAGATTTGGACCAAACTCATTAAAGAAATTACGGTTGCAGCTAAATTAGGTGGTGGCGATATCGCTACAAATCCCCGTTTGCGCCTTGCGATCGACAAGGCTAAAGATGCCAATATGCCTAATGACAATGTGCAACGGGCAATTCAGCGCGGTACCGGTTCCCTGGAAGGCGTTAACTACGAAGAAATTCGTTACGAAGGTTACGGCCTTAATGGGGCTGCCATCATTGTTGATTGCTTAACCGATAACCGCACCCGCACTGTTGCTGAAGTACGTCATGCATTTGCAAAAAATGGTGGCAATATGGGCGCCGAAGGTTCGGTTGCCTTTATGTTCAAACACTGCGGTCAGATGTTGTTTGCGCCAGGCACCAACGAAGACCAACTCATGGAGATCGCGCTAGATGCTGGCGCAGAAGATGTCATCACTCATGATGATGGTTCATTTGAGGTACTCACCCCAGTGCCTGAATTTCCTAAGGTACAGGATGCACTTCACCAAGCGGGCTTAAAAGCAGAACTAGCAACAGTGACAATGCGCCCTGAAACTGAAACTGAACTCGAAGGTGATCAAGCAGAGAGCATGCAAAAACTATTAGATGCGCTTGAGAACTTGGATGATGTTCAAGAAGTATTTACGAACGCCTCTTTGTAATCGGCCAGCTTTTTAACACTAATTATTAATACATCTTTTAGCCCTTTATGAAAATTCTTTTAATTGGTTCTGGTGGTCGTGAACATGCATTGGCATGGAAGCTAGCGCAATCTCCACAAGTTCAAACCGTATATGTAGCCCCGGGCAATGGCGGTACGGCCACTGCAAAACAAAATGCAGCCGGCATTCAAAACCTACCGATCTCAGACCTTCAAGAATTGGCGGACTTTGCTAAACGTGAAAAGATTCACCTCACCGTAGTGGGCCCTGAGGCGCCATTGGCTGCCGGTATTGTGGATGTATTTCGCAACAATGGCTTGCGCATCTTTGGACCTACTCAGTTAGCAGCCCAATTAGAGTCTTCCAAAGATTTCTCTAAAGCATTTATGAAACGCCATGGTATCCCAACAGCGGAGTATCAGACTTTTTCAAATGCATTAGAGGCTCACGCTTACATTAATGCTAAGGGCGCGCCCATCGTTATTAAGGCGGATGGTCTGGCTGCAGGCAAAGGTGTAGTTGTGGCAATGAATTTAGATGAAGCTCATGCAGCTGTCGACATGATGCTGGCTGATAACAAACTGGGGAATGCTGGCGCACGCGTAGTCATTGAAGAATTTCTGACTGGTGAAGAAGCGAGCTTTATTGTTCTTGTTGATGGAAAACATGTTTTAGCTTTAGCAACTAGCCAAGATCACAAGCGCCTGCTCGATGCTGATCAAGGCCCCAATACTGGTGGCATGGGGGCTTACTCCCCTGCTCCAGTGGTTACCCCAGAAATTCATGCACGCGCCTTACGCGAAGTCATCATGCCGACAGTTAAAGGCATGGAGGCTGATGGCATTCCATATACTGGCTTCCTCTATGCGGGTCTCATGATTTCCCCCGATGGGAAGATTAAGACTTTAGAATTTAATTGCCGTATGGGCGATCCAGAAACACAGCCAATCATGGCTCGCCTGCGGAGCGATCTCGTAAACGCACTTGATCATGCTATTGACGGCACACTCAATGAGGTGGAGCTGGAGTGGGATCGTCGTACCGCTCTAGGCGTGGTATTGGCAGCTCACAATTATCCCGATACTCCGCGTAATGGCGATGTCATTACGGGCATCCCTGCTGATACTGAAGATCAATTCACCTTTCATGCTGGCACAAAGTTACAGGATGAGAAGCTCGTCACCTCGGGTGGTCGTGTGATGTGCGTCGTGGGTCTATCGGATACCGTTCGCGGTGCGCAACAAAAAGCCTATGAAGCGATTGCTCAGATCCAATTCGATGGCATGCAATATCGCAAAGATATTGGCTATCGGGCAGTGAAATAACTCTAACTACGAAGGACTTTTCATCCTTGTCATCTACTGAACAGACTCAAATTAATATTGCAGAACTAGAATCTTATTTTTTAGGTCTGCAAGATCGCATCACTACTGCAATGAGTACGCTCGACGGCAAAGCCTTTGTGGTGGATGCTTGGGAAAAGCCTGAAGATAGCAAGCTGCGGGGTTATGGACGTACTTGTACTTTAGATAGCGGCAATATATTAGAAAAAGGTGGCGTGGGCTTTTCTCATGTTCGCGGGGATCAAATGCCTCCTTCAGCATCACACCATCGCCCAGAAGTCGCTGGACGTAGTTTTGAAGCCATGGGCGTTTCTTTGGTCTTTCACCCAAACAATCCCAAGGTGCCAACCACCCATATGAATGTGCGTTGCTTTATCGCGCAAGCTCCCGATAAAGAGCCCGTTTGGTGGTTTGGAGGCGGCTTTGATCTTACCCCCTACTATGGCGTTGATGAGGACTGTAAACACTTTCATCAAACCGCTAAAGATGCTTTAGACCCGTTTGGCAAAGAGCTGCATCCTAAATTCAAAAAATGGTGTGATGAATATTTTTATCTTAAGCATCGTGAAGAGCCCCGCGGTATTGGTGGCGTGTTCTTTGACGACTTCAATGAACTGGGTTTTGAGCAGAGCTTTGCCATGACGCGTGCAGTTGGCGATGCATTTATTGAAGCTTACTTGCCGATTGTGGAGCGTCGTTATCAAGACAGCTTCACCTCAGAAGAAAAAGCATTTCAAGAATACCGTCGTGGACGTTATGTGGAGTACAACCTATTATTTGACCGAGGCACCATTTTTGGCCTGCACTCTGGCGGGCGCACAGAGTCTATTTTGATGTCTATGCCACCCGTAGTGCAGTGGTGGTACAACTGGCAGCCAAAACCAGGGACACCAGAAGCAAAGCTTTACGACTACTACCTTAAGCCACGCGACTGGCTTGCCTAAATGATCTCAGAACATTTGGTTACCCTAAAAAAAATTGGCATTCTAGGCGGTACGTTTGACCCACCCCATCTTGGTCACCTCAAACTGGCCATGCATTTTGCAAAGCTTCTGCACCTTGACACTCTGCTCCTCATCCCCAGTGGCGAGCCTTGGCAAAAAAGTTCTGGCATCACGCCAGCGGAAATTCGCCTTGAGCTCACTGAAGCGGCGTGCGCTGATTTAGCCAGGGCACTTCTGTATCTAAAAATACCAACTCAAATTGGGGTTGATCGCATCGAAATTGATCGTGCAGGTCCAAGCTATGCGATCGATACAGCCAAAGCCCTGAGAGATCGTTTTGGGCCTCAGGTCAACTTAACTTGGCTAATGGGAGCAGACTCTTTTATTAATCTTCCTTCCTGGAGGTCTTGGGATCAATTATTGGGCCTAGTAAATTTCGCGGTTGTTAGCAGGCCCAACCATGAACTGTCTACCCAAATCAGCCCTGAAATTAAGGCTTTATTAGAAAAGCATCAATGTATTGATGCAAATGCCATTGAAAAAAGTCTGTTTGGACGCATCTACTTAGATAACAGTCTATCGGTTGACCTTTCCTCTACCGAACTTCGAAATCAACTTAAAAGCGCATCTCGTGAGGAAATTGCATTTAAGCAGATTCCCGCTCACGCTTTAGAAATCATTACAAATTTAGGTCTGTACAAGTAATCAGGCTAAGATCACCCTTATATACAAAAATCTCAGAAAAATATTAAATAAACTATGGAATTAACTAAATTACAACGTGTCGTGATCGACGCCCTGGAAGATGTCAAAGCACAAGATATTCGCGTTTATGACACCACTAAACTCAGCGAGTTATTTGATCGCGTAATCATTGCCACCGGTACCTCCAACCGCCAGACTAGATCGTTGGCCATGTCAGTTAAAGAAGCTGTGAACGCTAAAGGCGGAGAAGTGATCTCCGTTGAAGGCTTGGAGACTGGTGAATGGGTACTCGTCGATTGCGGCGATATCGTGGTTCATATTTTGCAACCTGCACTGCGCGCTTATTACCAATTGGAAGGTATGTGGGGTGCTAAGCCAGTTCGCGTCAAATTGGCAGCGGACAAGGGTCTTGTGAAGGCAAGCGAACCCGACGACGAAGAGTAATGCTTTAGCAATGCGTTTAACGATTGTTTCTGTTGGCCACAAAATGCCAGAATGGGTTGCAACTGCAACCCATGATTACATTAAGCGCATGCCCGCAGATTGCAGCATTGAAATTAAAGAGATCAAGCCTGATCTCAGTCCAGCCAAAGAGGCCGTCAAAATTGCAGCGGCTATTCCGAAAGGCTCTCGGGTGATTGCACTGGATGAGCGTGGCAAAGATCAGACCACGCAAAATCTAGCTACCCAGTTAGCAGGCTGGCGACAGGAAGGTTTTGATATTACCTTTTTGATTGGTGGTGCTGATGGACTCGATCCCAGCCTCAAAGAGAATGCTCAAGCGATGTGGCGCCTCTCAAGCCTAACGTTACCCCATGCTATGGCTAGAGTCTTGTTAGTTGAGCAACTCTATCGAGCTTGGACTATTTTGCAAGGTCACCCCTATCACCGCGAGTAAATCATTGATGTTCCCCTACATTTACCTTGCTTCACAAAGTCCACGACGCCAAGAGATACTCAAACAGATTGGCGTCAATTTTGAAATGCTGGTTGCAGCACCTGGTGAAGATACGGAAACCCTTGAGACACCCCTTCCTAATGAAAAGGCGCGCACTTACGTTGAACGAGTTACCTTTGCCAAAAGTGCTATTGCCTTAGCCAGGTGGCAAAAAAGCGGTAAGCCTTGGGCGCCTATCTTGTGTGCAGATACTACCGTCAGCCTACCTAGCAATCCAGATGGTGAAATTCTCGGAAAACCAAATGATGCTACTGATGCCACGCGTATTCTAAAAATGCTCAGCGGTCAAACGCATCAGGTTTTAACTGCAGTTGCACTCACAACTGATCCCAAAATAAATCCATTGTGTTTGGTACAAGTATCTGAAGTGGAATTTGCCCGCCTAACTGAAGCTCAAATTGAGAGCTACATTCAGAGTGGCGAACCTTTTGGTAAGGCTGGAGCATATGGCATTCAAGGTCTTGGTGGGGCTTTTATTCCTTCTATTAAAGGCAGCTATAGCGGTATCATGGGATTACCCATTTTCGAAGTTAACCAATTATTAGATTTTGCAAAAGTCGCCCGCATATGAACGAAGAAATTCTGATTAACATCACCCCCCAAGAAACACGGGTGGCACTAATTCAGCAAGGCGCTGTTCAAGAGCTTCAGATTGAGCGTACACGTCAACGCGGTATCGTCGGCAATATCTATTTGGCTAAAGTGGTGCGCGTACTTCCTGGCATGCAGTCTGCCTTTATTGAGATCGGCCTAGAGCGCACTGCATTTATGCATGTTGCTGACATTACTCAAAATAACCCTCAAGCTCAGATCGAAAAACTGCTCTTTGAAGGCCAAAATGTTTTAGTGCAAGTTCTGAAAGATCCCTTGGGAACCAAAGGTGCACGTCTCACCACCCAACTCAGTATTGCTGGTCGAAACTTGGTTTATCTACCACCAGCTGGTACAGATGTAACCACCGAGAAATATATTGGCGTCTCCCAAAGAATAGATCAACCAGAAGAACGGGAAGCCATCAAGGTGCGCCTTGCAGGACTCATGCCCGCCGACGAAAAAGGTGGGATCATTGTGCGTACTAGCGCACAAGATGCCAGTGATACTGAACTCAAGCACGACATGCACTACCTGCGTACAACCTGGGAAAAGATTCGTGAGGCCGTAAATCACAAGGCCGCGCCTAGCTTGCTCTATCAGGACCTCAGTCTAGCTGAACGTGTATTACGAGATCTTGCTAGCGAAGAAACTACAGAAATTCGGGTGGACTCAGCCGAGAACTTTGAAAAACTCAAAGGGTTCGCTACGCTGTATATGCCAAATTTATTGGATAAGCTTACACTGCACCGTGGTGAGCGTGCCTTATTTGATTTATTTGATGTTGATGCTGAAATTAATAAAGCACTTGGCAGAAGAGTAGATCTCAAATCGGGTGGCTACCTGATGATTGACCAAACAGAATCCATGACTACGATTGACGTCAACACCGGAAGTTATGTCGGCGCACGTAATCTTGATGACACCGTATTCAAAACTAATCTTGAAGCCGCCCAAGCTATTGCCCGTCAGCTGCGCTTGCGCAATCTTGGCGGCATCATCATCATTGACTTTATTGATATGTTGAGCAAAGACCATCAAGAATCGGTTTTGCACGAACTCAAGCGCAATTTAGAACGCGATCATGCTCGCACCTCGGTGAATGACTTCTCTTCATTGGGCCTGGTGGAGATGACACGTAAACGTACTCGGGAATCTTTAGCCCATATTACCTGTGAGCCATGCACTACTTGCCAAGGTAAAGGTGAAATCAAAACTGCGCAAACGGTTTGCTATGAGATTTTGCGAGAGATTGTGCGCGAGCATCGCCAATTTAACCCTCGAGAATTTAGAATCGTTGCCGCACCCGACGTGATTGATCTTTTCCTCGAGGAGGAGAATCAGTTCTTGGCACAGTTGGGTGACTTTATTGCTAAGCCCATCAAGCTTCAGGCAGAAGGCAGCTTCCGCCAAGAACAGTACGATATTGTTCTCAGCTAATGATTGATTAAGCGTTCGAAAACTGAATACGATGCAAGTTGGCATATAAACCATCTTGAGCAATCAACTCTTCGTGTGAACCATTCTCAATCACATGACCATGCTCTAGCACCACAATCCGATCAGCATGCTCAATAGTTGATAAACGATGGGCAATAACTAAAGTAGTTCTACCGGCCATCAAACGCTCTAAAGCATCTTGCACTTGACGCTCGGATTCGGAATCGAGTGCCGAGGTTGCCTCATCCAAAATCAGGATAGGCGCATCTTTGTAGATAGCTCTCGCGATAGCCAAACGCTGACGTTGACCGCCTGATAAACGATTGCCGTTATCACCAATTTGAGTGTCAATACCTTCGGGCATCTCTTTCATGAGCGCAGATAAGTTTGCCGCTTCAAGCGCTTCGATGACACGTCCACGATCAATGCCATCCGCACCCGTAGCGCCATAGGCTACGTTTGCCGCAATACTGTCATTGAATAAAATCACATCCTGACTCACAAAAGCGAGTTGTTTACGCACATCAGCCAGCACAATATTCTCAAGAGGAGTGTCGTCCAAGAAAATTTGTCCACTGGTCGGCCTAAAGAAACGCGGCAATAAATTGACTAGCGTAGATTTACCACCGCCAGACGGCCCTACAAAGGCAACCACTTCACCAGGCTTAATATTCAAACACACGCCAGTGAGAGCATCTTTACGTCCAGCCTCTTGCTGATATGAGAAACCAACGTCTTCAAACCGAATTGCGCCCTTGGCTTTGCTTAGAGGCTTCATATTCTCCTTGCGAGATTCATCCTCCTCGAAGGGTTGATCCATAAGGGAGAAGATCATTTCCGCAGCAGTTAAGCCGCGTTGCAAAGGCTGATTAATATCAGCGAGATGTTTAATCGGCGAGATCACTAACAACATAGCAGTAATAAAAGAGGCAAAGCCACCAACCGTTGTACCCTCAGTGGCAGACTGCATCAAGGCAATAACCAAGACGATCGAAAGGGCCATAGAAGCAATGAGCTGGGTAATTGGCTGATTCAAGCCGCCAGCAACTGCTGATTTCAAGGCAAATTGACGAAGACGATCCGCTTTTTCCATAAAGCGACCCATCTCGTATTCTTCAGCACCATGCACCTTCACGATCTTATACCCGGCTGCAGATTCTTCAACAATGTAAGCGAGCTCGCTAGTCATTGTTTGTTGCTCACGATTCAGTGAGCGCAAGCGTTTATTAATCCTTCCAATAATGAAGGCAATAATTGGGAAAATCATCAAGACTACTAATGTCAGTTGCCAATTTAGGTAAATCAAGTAGCCAATTAATCCAATCACGGTAAGAGAATCGCGTACCAAACTAATCAACACACTTCCCATAATAGAGAGAGCATTATTCACCTCAAAAACTACCGCATTAATTAAGCTGGATGCAGAGTTCTTTTGAAAGAACGTCGTGCTTGAATGCAGTAATGCCTTAAACATCTGCATACGCATCTTCAGCAAAACAGCATTGATCACGCGATTTAAAAGATAGCTAGACAAAAATTGCGCCATCCCTCGCACAAAGGCTAGGCCGACCAAGAAAACGGGTACTAGCCAGAGTTTTTGATCCATCTGACCGGTGAAACCACGATCTAGCAGAGGCTTCATGAGGGCCGGCATAGAGGTTTCTGCACCAGCAACCAGCGCCATGGCCAATATAGAGCCAATAATCAAGCCAATATGGGGCTTGAGGTACTGAATTAAGCGATTTAGGGCGGTACGGTCTTGAGCATTCATATAATGAATTATGCCCACCTTATCCGTCATACTCATCACTCGCAATGAAGAGGCCAATTTGGCCGATTGTTTGGCCTCCCTAGAAGGGATTGCCCAGCAAATCGTGGTGGTCGATACCAATAGCACCGATAACACCCTAGAAATCGCTAAAAAGCATGGGGCGCTTATTAGCCAGCCAGCCGACTGGCCTGGATTTGGCACCCAAAAAAACCGTGCCTTAGACCTGGCCACCGGTGACTGGGTACTCTCCTTGGATGCGGATGAGCGACTCACCCCCGCCCTCAGAAGTGAAATTCTGACGGCTATCCATCATTTAGCCCATGTTGACTGTTTCGCAATTCCTCGCCTATCTTGGTATTGCGGTCGTTTTATTCGACATTCCGGCTGGAGTCCGGATTATGTAGATCGATTGTTTAAGCGCGGAACTGCCCGCTTCTCAGATGATCTGGTTCATGAGCGGCTGATCCCTAATGGGCAAGTAGCCAAGCTAGAGAATCCAATGCTGCATTTCAGCTTCATGAACTACTCACAAGTGCTCCAAAAACTAGATCGCTATTCAACAGCTTCAGCAGAGCAGGCATTTTCTAAAGGTAAAAAGAGTAGTCCATTAACTGCAGTACTTCATGGTATTTGGGCTTTTACTCGTACCTACTTCATACGACTTGGTTTTCTGGACGGCCCTCAGGGTTTTGCATTAGCAATCTCGAATGGGCAAGGAACCTACTATCGCTATATGAAGTTGTGGCATTTACACCAAGAAGCGAACTCCAATAACTCCCTCAGTAAATGATCTCTGTTCTTCTAGCGACCTATAACTGGCCGCAGGCCCTCAAACTCTGTCTTGAGTCACTTAGTACTCAAGTAGATTTCCATTTTGAAATCATCATTGCCGATGATGGCTCAAGCACAGACACCAAAGATCTCATAGAAGACATCCAGAAAAATTTCCCAGTAAAAATCACTCATTTGTGGCAAGAAGATCATGGATTTCGTAAGACCCGCATTCTTAATCAAGCCATTCAAGCAGCGTCCGGTGAATATCTAGTATTTCTTGATGGTGATTGCATTGTTCAACCCGACTTTATTGCGCAACATCGCGCACTGTCGCTGGTGAGCCATTTAGTAACAGGTAGCCGTGTCATACTGAACGACGATCTCAGCAAGCAATTGCTTTCATGGCCCCACTGGGATTTTAAGAAATTCACCGATAACCTATTAAGCTATCGACTATCCGGTGGTATTAATAAGTACTGGCCCCTCAAAGTCAAGTTGGGTAATGGCGCCTGGCGTAATTACAAAAAATTTGTCTGGCGTCGTATTAAAGGTTGCAATATGGCGTGTTGGAAAGCTGACGCTCTGGCGATAGGTGGCTTTGATGAGACTATGACAGGCTGGGGACACGAGGATGCTGATTTTGTTTTCAGACTTCAAAACAAAGGCTTGATTCGTAAATCCGGATCCTGGGCAACTGAGGTCTTGCACCTCTACCACCGCATCAATGATCAATCCAATGCTGCAGAAAATGCGCGTCGCGTCCGTGAAAAAATTCTGGCTAAAGCTCTGTAGGATTCAGTTACATTAGCCCTATGACTGCATTCTCAGCGCTCAAGCCTAAAAAAGTTTTATTTATTGCGACTCGCCAAATTGGAGATGTCCTTGTCACTACGCCACTAATTTCACAAGCACGTGAATTATGGCCAGATGCGGAATTTCACTTCTTAGGCTACCGCGGTAAGCTTGAGATGCTCAAAGGCAATCCTGATATTGCTCAGATCATTGAAACCTCAGATCGCCCCAAGCTTGGGGAATATTTCACTTTATTTTTTAAACTCTTTCAACATTATGATTTAGCAGTGGTTACGCAACCCAGTGATCGCGCCTATTTCTATGGCTTAGCAGCAGCTCATCACCGAGTGGGTGTACTAGGTGGCCATCCTCAAGGACTCACTGAGCAAGATAAAGCTAAGAAAAGTAAGAGCGCCAAACAAAATGCCTGGAAAAAAACTATCAGCCTGCATACAGTTGACGTAAATTATTTTGCACAACATGTCATTACTGAAAAGCTTCGTCTACTCGAGATCTTTTATAAAAGTCCACTGGAATTATTTAAGAAACCAATCTCGGTAACAGCTCCCGCTGGTGATCCGATTACCCCAAGCATTGCCGCTCAACTTCACTCGCCTTACGTAGTGGTTCACCCCGGGCCTTTAACCGCATATAAGCGTTGGCCACTTGCGTATTGGCAAACATTGCTGACATGGATTGCAAAACAAGGGTGGCAAGTGGTACTGAGCGCATCTCCCGCAAAGCAAGATCTACAACTCAATCAAGATATTCTTTCATTGCTTGATAAAGAAGTCCGTAAACATGTCGTTGATACCGCGGGCCAGCTCACTATCCCACAGGCGGGAACACTCATTCGTGGAGCGATCGCTTATGTTGGAGTAGACACCTCTATTACGCACTTAGCAGCCGCATGCAATACGCCCACCATTGCCCTATTCGGTCCAACACCACCCACCAACTTTGGGCCATGGCCTAATGGTTTTGTTGGTGAACAGCCATATCAGTTAAGAGCTCGCTCGCAGACAGTTGGTAACGTCACAATCCTACAAGGGCCTGGTGAATGCGTCCCCTGCCGCAAAGCAGGTTGCGAGGATCGTGCAAGTAGCAAAAGCGAATGCTTGGACCAGCTAGAGCCAAACCAAGTGATTCAAGCACTACAAAGCGCTATAAAGAAATAAAACTGATGCTCGCTTAGAGGTACTGAACTTGAACAGTATTAGATTGCTTGGCTGCCAAAATTTGATTCAAACTATGTAAGCAAGCGTCATCTGGATAAATTCGGAGCTCTTCCGGGAACTGCATCAGACAGGCTCCACCACTGGTGGTGACTACAGCAGTAAGCATTAAGCCCTTCATGCCTTCGCTAGCGCTTGGCATCGAAGCTACCGCAGGACCTAGCTTAGGATCGCGTACCCGGTTGCTCATCAAGTAAGGTCCAATTTGGCTACGTAAGGATTTGAGATCAATTGCTGAATCGATCGACAGATGCAAGTTGCGTGCAAACCGCATACGGGCTCCCGTAATATCCATCACCGCCTCAGAAACGATTCTCACTCCACCAGAAAACTTATCCGGAGTGATATTGACCTTAGCCACCAGCAACTCATCTTCTTTGAGCCAAGAACGATTGGGTTCATAGACTTCGCTGTAAAGAGTCACTTCAATCGCAGCAGTACCATCATCAATGGTTGCAATCATCATACGTCCACGCTGACCAGTCAGCATCCGAGCGGAGGTAATAATGCCGGAGATCAACTGATCCTTGCCCTCAGTTACCTTGGCCAATGGCTGGCGAATGAAATGCGCCGTTTCGTCGCGATAGGCGTCAAACATATGGCCAGTTAAACAAAGCCCAAGAGCACTCTTCTCATCTTGGAGACGTTTCTTTTCAGACCATGGTAATTCGCGAACTAGCTCTGGTAAATGACGATCGTCTTCTCCTGCCACCTCAAACAAGCTTACTTGATTAATTGAAGCTTCAGCTTGTTCGGCAGCTTCAATTGCGCGCGCAAGAGAAGCCAGTAGAGTAGATCGAATATCGTAAGGATTGCCACCAGCAGGAATGGAGTCCTTATACAAGCTATCAAAGGCGCCAGCACGCATCAAAGCCTCAATCGCTCGACGGTTTACCTGTCTACGATCCACGCGTGCGCAGAAATCAAACAGATCCTTGAATGGACCGCCAGCTTCACGGGCCTTCACAATCACTTCGATTGCCGCTTCACCAGTTCCCCTAACCGCACCTAAACCATAGCGAATATGGCTAATAGGAGAATCCGGTGCCGCATCTGGTGCGCGCAATGGTGTGAACACGAACACGCCAGTATTAATGTCTGGTGAAAACACGCGAATATGATTTGCCAAACAATCGTCATACAGAATCTTCACCTTATCGGTGTCATCCATTGCGAGCGATAAGTTGGCTGCCATAAATTCAGCGGGGTAGTAGGCTTTTAGCCAAGCAGTTTGATATGCCAAGAGCGCATAAGCAGCAGCGTGGGATTTATTAAATCCATAGCCTGCAAAACGCTCCATCAAGTCATAAATCTCGTTGGCTTTACCTTCAGTAATACCGCCAGCTTTTGCGCCATCACTAAAAATCTTGCGATGCTGCGCCATCTCTTCAGGCTTCTTCTTACCCATTGCACGACGCAACATATCAGCGCCACCGAGTGAATAGCCGCCGATCATCTGCGCCATCTGCATCACCTGCTCTTGGTAAACCATGATGCCGTAGGTTTCTTGCAGAACGGGCTCAATGCGAGGATCCGGATACTCTACTTTTTGCCGCCCGTGCTTACGTTCAATAAAGTCCGGGATCAGGTCCATTGGACCAGGACGGTAGAGAGCAACAAGAGCAATAATATCTTCGAAGCGGTCAGGCTTAGCTTCCCGAAGCATGCCTTGCATGCCGCGACTTTCTAGCTGGAAGACGGCGACCGTATTAGCATTCTTTAAAACTTCAAAAGCCTTTTGATCGTCGAGCAGAATTTCACCGATATTCCAATCTTTACGATCGGTATGTAACGTCTTAATCCATTTCTCAGCAGCCGCCAAAATTGTTAAGGTGGTTAAACCCAGGAAGTCGAACTTCACCAGGCCAATCGCCTCTACGTCATCTTTATCAAACTGACTAATGACTGAACCACTCTCTTGGTCTTTGGAGTCTTTCGCCTCTTGGGTATAGAGCGGGCAAAAATCGGTTAAACGACCAGGCGCAATTAATACACCGCCCGCATGCATGCCCACGTTGCGAGTCATGCCTTCTAATTGCTGTGCGAGAGATAACAGTTGACGCACTTCATCTTCATTCTTTTCACGCTCGCCTAATTGCTTCTCTTCCTTCTTAGCCATTTCAATAGTCATGTACTGACCTGGCTTGTTCGGAATCAATTTCGCGATACCGTCAACGAAGTTATAGCCTTGCTCGAGCACGCGACCAACGTCACGGATTGCCGCACGTGCAGCCATCGTTCCAAAGGTCGCAATTTGACTAACCGCATCTTTTCCGTATTTATCTTTTACGTACTGAATCACGCGATCGCGCCCATGCTGGCAAAAGTCAATATCGAAGTCGGGCATCGACACCCGCTCAGGATTTAAGAAGCGCTCAAAGAGAAGGTTGTAACGCAGTGGATCAAGATCAGTAATGCCTAATGAATAGGCGACTAAAGAGCCAGCACCAGATCCACGGCCTGGACCTACAGGTACGCTATTATTTTTTGCCCAGTTAATGAAGTCCGCAACAATTAAGAAATAACCAGGGAAACCCATTTGAGCAATGGTCTTCACCTCAAATACCAGGCGCTCGTGATAGCGGGACTCTTCCTTGGCACGCTCTTCTGCGTCAGGGAAATTACGCTCCATATGACGCTTTAAGCCAATTTCAGATTGCTGCAATAAATAATCGTCGAGCGTAATACCTGGTGGTGTTGGGAAATCCGGCAAACGCGGCTGACCTAAAGTCAAAGAGAGGTTGCAGCGCTTGGCAATCTCCACTGAATTTGCAAGTGCAACTGGTAAATCTGCAAAGCGCTTTTCCATCTCCTCTTGAGATAAAAAATATTGCTCTTCATTAAATTTCTTGGTGCGACGAGGATTACCTAAAAGCTCACCTTCAGCGATACAGACTCGTGCTTCATGGGCTGTGAAGTCACTACGCTGCATAAACTGCACTGGATGCGTAGCAACAACCGGTAAATCCATTTCACTAGCAAGATGGCAAGCCAGTTGTAGTTGCTGCTCATCCTGAGGATGGCCACCGCGCTGTACTTCAATGTAAAAAGCATTTGGAAATAAGCTCGCCCAACGCTTAGCAGCATCTTTCGCTAAATCTTCTTGACCAGCTAGGAGCGAAGCACCAACATCACCCCAGCGCCCACCTGAAAGTGCAATTAATCCATAAGACAGCGTTCTTTTTGCAGCTTTATCTTCAGCTTTTGAAGCTGGTTCGCTAAACCATTTCAGATCAATCTCAGCTCGACCTCGGGATTGATTCTCAAGGGAGGCTTTAGTCAAGAGCTGGCATAAATTGAGATAGCCGGAGTGATTTTGTACTAGAAGTAATAAACGATGAGGTTGATCTGGGTCTTGAGGATTACTCACCCAAACATCTGCGCCTGCAATTGGCTTAATACCGCCAGAGCGTGCAGTACTATAAAAACGAACCAGGCCAAATAAATTACTTAAGTCGGTAAGGGCTAAGGCGCCCATGCCATCTTTTTCAGCAGCAGCTACCGCATCGTCAATGCGAACGACGCCATCCGTAATTGAAAACTCGGAATGGACGCGCAGATGAACAAAACGGGGTGAAGCCATGAGATCATTTTAGCTGTGCCGAACTTCAAAAACCCCTCACCCCCAGCCGACGGCTATCGCGGGCGATTTGCCCCCTCGCCCACTGGCCCGCTTCATGCGGGATCGCTTGTTGCTGCCCTAGGAAGCTGGTTAGATGCCCGTAAAAATCACGGGAAATGGCTACTCAGAATGGAGGATTTAGACACTCCCCGCAATATTTCTGGGGCGGATCAAGAAATCCTGCGCCAATTGCTTGCTTGCGGCCTCACTTGGGACGAGGAACCAACTTGGCAATCCAAGCATCAAGAGCGCCATAAAAAGGCTCTGGAGCGCTTAAATCAGCTCCAAATCATCTATCCCTGCACCTGCTCTCGACAAGGCATTGCAAACGCCCTAGAAGCTCGTGGCGTAATGACCCCCCGCAATCATGAGATGGTCTACCCCGGAACCTGTAGACCTCATGAACTCTTCTCATACGATGAAGGAGAGAGATCATCAACCGAAGTGGCTTGGCGACTTGCCTTGCCACCCGGACTCAGCATTCATTTTGAAGATCTAGCCCTAGGTAAACAAACTCAAGATCTCAATCGAGAAGTAGGAGATTTTGTCCTGCATCGCCGAGATGGCATATTTACCTATCAACTGGCCGTCGTAGTGGATGATGCCGAGCAAGGAATTACGCATATTGTGCGCGGGGCAGATTTACTGGATAACACAGCACGACAAATTTATCTGCAAAGGGTCTTGGGACATAAAACTCCGAGCTACCTGCATCTACCACTAGTGCTTGATGAGCATGGCGAAAAACTCAGTAAGCAAACTTTGGCAAGCGCCATTCATACTGAGAATGCGCAGCAGGCTTTACAAGAGTTACGCAGAGCCGCTAGGCATTTAGGGCTGAGGGATCTTCCGGATGGAGAAGAAACTTCGATTGCACAGTGGCTTTTGGCAGCCACCCAGGCTTGGGACAGAAAAGTTATTTTTTCTTAAAGCCGCCAAGTAAAGCGCCAAGCGCTGGTTTTGCGGGAGTAATCCCCACTTTTTTCTCTGTAGAATTTACAGACTCTGATGCTGACTTAACTACAGCGCTAGGCTCATAAGGCTTGTAGAAAAATGGATCTGACATTTTTGCTGGCACATCTGATCTCGACGAAGTCCTACTGGGTACGGGGCGTGAGTTGCCTTCAGGCAACGGCTGAATGTCTAACTTGCGCTTCATCAACTTTTCAATATCGTCGAGTAAACGTTTTTCACTGGCATCAACCAATGCAATTGCATCGCCCTTACTGCCAGCGCGACCTGTACGACCAATACGATGAATAAAATCTTCCGCATTAAATGGCAACTCGTGATTAATTACGCAAGGCATAGATGGAATATCTAGACCACGAGCGGCCACATCAGTTGCAACCAAGGCCTCGATCGCTCCTGACTTAAATGCATCTAGAGTTAGAGTGCGTTCACCCTGACTCTTGTCACCATGAATCGCACCAGCTTTAATACCATCACGCTCCAATGAGCGAGCTAGCCTTGCACAACCTAAACGGCTGTTGGTAAAAATAATGCACTGACGAGATAAGCCCAGGCGAGTACGCGCTTCAAGCACTTTCACAATCGCCTGTTGCTTATCAGCACTAGCCACCATATGGACTACTTGCTTAACAGTATCTGCCGCAGCATTTTGGCGCGCCACCTCAACAGTCACCGGCGTGCGCAAATAACTTTGTGCCAGCTTCTTAATCTCTGGTGAAAATGTAGCGGAGAACAACAGAGTTTGGCGCTGAGCCGGAATCAAATCAATGATGCGCTGCAAGTCAGGCAAGAAGCCCATATCGAGCATGCGATCGGCTTCGTCTAGCACCAGAATTTCTACTTGAGACAGGTTGGCCACTTTAGAACCAATGTGATCAAGCAAGCGTCCCGGGGTAGCAATCAAAATCTCTACACCGCCACGTAGTGTGGCCACTTGCTCTTTCATATCTACGCCACCGTAAACCACGGCAGCACGCAAATCGGTGTGTTTGGAATAACTTGCTGCATTCTCAGCAACCTGAACAGCCAGCTCACGCGTTGGTGTTAAGACCAAAGCACGGATTGGATGGCGAGCAGGGGAAGCGCTGCTGCTAGCGTGGCGCAGAATCTTTTGAATAATGGGCAGAACAAAAGCAGCCGTTTTGCCGGTACCTGTTTGAGCCGCGCCCATCAAATCGGTTCCCGCCAAAACGTGCGGAATCGATTGCGCTTGAATCGGAGTTGGAATGCTGTAACCCTGCTCAGAAACCGCTTTTTGAATCTTTGGATCTAAACCAAAGTCAGCAAAGGTAATTGTTGCTGGGGTGGCGCTACTCTCAGTAGCGCCGGTAGAGGAATTTATTTCAGGAACAGTATTTGTCAAGGTAACTTACAGAATGGCTGCAATGCCGGCCTTTGCGGTTTCGGCATCCTCAGTCGATTTAACGCCGGAAACGCCGACTGCGCCGATGGTAAACCCGTTTACCTCGATATTGACGCCACCTTCCAACATGCCTGAAATATGCGGGGCAGATAAAAAGGAAGTACGGCCATTATTAATAATCTCTTCGTATACACGACTCTCACGCTTACCCAGTGCAGCAGTACGCGCTTTTTCTTGAGCGATGTAAGCAGAGACAGGAGCGCATGTATCACGACGGATCAAACCTAAGAGATGACCACCGTCGTCACAGACAGCAATCGTCACAGCCCAGTTATTGGCAGCAGCGTGCTTGTCAGCGGCATCCAAAATCTTTTGAACATCGGTCTGGGTTAAATACGGTTTAGTTGCCAACATGATTACTCTCTCTGTCTCGAATATGTTTTATTTGATGAAACTGCTATCTTTATAAGTGCTTGAATTATAAAGGGTGTAAGCCAGTGGATTCGCTAGCCGACACCCCATTTACACCCAACTTACTGATTATTTTAGAAATTCTTGGGCAGCAACAACACCGCTTGACTTGGGCTTATAGCCCATCGCACCCAAACTCATCTCTACCCCGCTCAGCGCGGCCATCAGACTAAGCTCATTGCAATCCCCTAAATGACCAATGCGGAAGGCCTTACCTTTGATTTTTCCAAGGCCTGTACCTAGGGATAAATTGAACTTCTCTAGGGCATGCTTGCGCAGAACATCCGCATTCATGCCTTCTGGAGTAGTAATACAAGTAAGTACTGGCGAGTAGCAATCTTTATCTTGACACTGGATTTCTAAGCCCCATGCATTAACTGCTTCGCGACAAGCTGCCGCCAAACGTTGATGACGGGCAAAGATAGTGTCTAGACCTTCGGCCATCATCATATCGATTGCTTCATGCAGGCCATACATTAAATTGGTGCTTGGAGTGGTTGGCCAATAACCTGATTTATTGGACTCCAAAATTTCATCCCAAGCCCAATAAGACTTCGGCATCTTGTTGGTTTTGCTGACTTCAATTGCTCTGGCTGACAAGGCATTAAAACCAATACCAGGAGGCAACATTAATCCTTTTTGCGACCCAGAAACAGTCACGTCAGCGCCCCATTTGTCATGCTCATAGTCCGCAGAGCCTAAGCCAGAAACGGTATCAACCAATAACAAAGCCGGGTGCTTCAGTGAGTCAATCGCCTTACGAACTGCCTCAATATTCGAAGTAACGCCAGTAGAGGTTTCGTTATGAACTACACAAACTGCCTTGATTTCATGTCCAGCGTCTTTGCGTAAACGCTCTTCAATTACTGATGCATCTACACCCCAACGCCAAGTATCTTGACCAGGCTTACCCACTACCTCAACATTTAAACCGAGACGCTTACCTAAGGCAAACCACAAGTTAGCAAACTGGCCGGTTTCATAGAAGAGCACCTTGTCGCCAGGGTTAAGGACGTTTACCAAAGCGCCTTCCCATGAACCCGTTCCAGAGGCAGAGTAAACAATGACTGGTTGCTCGGTCTTAAAAATCTTTTTAATGCCATCTAAAACCTTGAGACCAAATTCCCCAAACTCGGGACCACGGTGGTCGATGGTTTGATAGCTAATCGCCCTCAGAATCCGCGAAGGTACCGGGCTTGGACCGGGGATATGTAAGAAATGACGCCCCGAGAGGTGGTTATCTAGTTTTAGCATGCTGAGTCTCGCTTGGTTTTTGTAGTTAATCTTGTGGCTTAGTGTAAGTCACTTTTGGGCAATTTACAATTTTGTATGCAAAATAATTATCAAATAGTCAAAAAAATAAGCTATTTACAGCGTAATTTATGCTTCTAGATGCGTTATAGTAATTATGTATACAAATTTAAGGCATTTCAAATGATGCTCACAACACCAGCAAATACACAAAACTTGCATGAAGCGATCTTCCTTAAGCTCAGGGCTTTATTGGTGGAGGGCGCCATTACGCCTGGTAGTAAGCTCAATGAGCGTGAGCTAGCAGAGCAGCTCAATGTCTCACGCACTCCTATCCGCGAGGCAATTCGACGCTTGGCCGCTGATGGACTGGTTGAGTTAATTGCTAACCGTGGTGCTATTGCCGTTCAACTGAGCAGAGACGACATCATTCACACCTTTGATGTAATCGCCAATTTAGAAGGCTTTTCTGGAGAACTAGCAGCACAAAATATTAGTGATCAAACACTGATTGAACTTGAAGCACTCCAATATGAAATGATGGCCTCGTATGCCCGTAGAGATTTATCTAGCTACTATCGACTCAATCTCAAAATTCACCAAGCTATTAATCACGCAGCGAACAATCCTGTCCTGAGCCAACTATTTAGCCAAGTCAATGCTCGCATTGAAGCGCTCCGCTTTCGCTCTAATCAAGATGGCGTCAAATGGGAAAAAGCCGTTGAAGAACATCAAGAAATGTTGGACGCATTAAAGGCTCGCGATAGCGTGCGGATGCGCAAGGTCATGATGCAGCATGTAATGAATAAACGTGATGTCGTGATTCAATTAATTGACTCAGAATCTAAAGAGAAGGTTGCAGCATGAACAAGCCAGTTGATTTGCCATTGCCTGAATTTGTTGCCAATAAGGCAGAGCTTGCTAAACGCCTGAAGCAAGAAACTTCTGGCGAGGTCATGACAGATATAGCTAGTCGTGGGCGTTATGCAACCGATGCATCGATCTACCAAGCCATGCCAGTTGCCGTCTTCATTCCTAAAACAGCTGAGGACATTGCGACGGCGATTCAGATTGCAGCTGACTTAGGTATTCCAGTTCTGCCTCGTGGTGGAGGTACTAGTCAGTGCGGACAGACTACCGGCACATCACTTGTTATCGATAACACTAAATACTTTCGCAAACTCCTGCATGCAGATCCAATCAAGGCCACAGCAATTGTTGAGCCGGGCATTGTGCTCGATCACCTCAACGCTGCACTCAAGCCACACGGCCTTTGGTACCCAGTAGACGTTTCTACTGCAGGACAAGCAACCATTGGCGGCATGGCAGGTAACAACTCTTGCGGCAGTCGATCAATTGCTTATGGCAACATGGTGCACAATGTTTTAGGTATTGATGCCTGGCTAGCAAATGGACAGGTAGCTAGCTTTGGAAATTACGCCCATAGTTCTGGTGCTGCAAAACAATTGGGTGACTTTGTTAAGGGGCTTGCTAATACATTACAACCTGAGATCGAGGCACACTTCCCCAAAGTCTTGCGTCGTGTCGCTGGCTATAACCTAGATGTATTCCATCCACAAAGCGAGCTTCCCTACACCCAAGACGGTAGTGTTAACTTAGCCCACTTATTAGTGGGCAGTGAAGGCACATTAGCGTATTTCAAATCACTTGAGCTGAAGTTAGCACCATTACCGCAACATAAAGTACTTGGAGTAGTGAACTTTGCAAGCTTCTTCAAGGCAATGGATAGCGCGCAACATATCGTTAAGCTTGGGCCTACCGCTGTTGAGTTAGTCGATCGCACCATGATTGACTTGGCGCGCCACAATCCTAGCTTTAAGAAAACTATTGAGACTGCACTGATTGATGCTAGCGCTCAAACGCCTGAGGCTATCTTATTAGTAGAGTTTTCGGGCGAAGCGCATGCCCCACTGCTTGAGAAATTAAAGTCTTTACAGGATCTGATGGGGGACCTAGGGCTTGCGGGATCGGTAGTTGCGATGCCTGATGCTAGTTTGCAAAAGAATCTGTGGGAAGTGCGTAAGGCTGGCCTGAACATCATGATGAGTCTAAAAGGTGATGGCAAGCCAGTAAGCTTCATTGAGGATTGTGCAGTTCCACTAGAGAGTCTTGCTGAATACACTCAAGCACTGACAGATGTATTTTCAAAATACGGTTCACGTGGCACTTGGTATGCACATGCTTCCGTCGGCACCCTCCATGTCCGTCCTATTTTAGATATGCGTCGCGATGGTGCACAAAAGATGCGCGCAGTTGCCGAAGAAGCCTCTGTCCTAGTTCGCAAGTACAAAGGTGCTTATAGCGGTGAACACGGTGATGGACTCTGCCGAGGTGAATGGATCTCTTGGCAATTTGGTCCAAATATTACGCAGGCCCTCGCTGAAATCAAACATGCTTTTGATCCCAAGGGATTATTTAATCCCGGCAAGATCGTTAACCCACCAAAGATGGATGATGCGAGTAACTTCCGCTTTCCACCGAGCTACAAAGTAATTCCGCTGCAACCAGCCTTAGATTGGTCTACCTGGAATGTACAGAACAATCCCGTTACTGAAGAAACTAGTGCACCAGGCTCTGGCGGCGATCCTGCGATGGGCTTCGCTAAAGCAGTAGAGATGTGTAATAACAATGGTCATTGCCGTAAGTTTGATGCGGAAGTGATGTGCCCAAGCTATCGCGTTACCCGTGATGAAAAGCACCTCACCCGTGGTCGCGCCAATACATTACGCCTAGCTCTCTCTAATCAACTAGATATAAAAGACGGGGGCTCACCACTCGCTAGCGACGCTATTAAAGAAGTGATGGAACTTTGCGTTAGCTGTAAAGCTTGCCGCCGTGAATGCCCTACTGGCGTTGATATGGCGAAGATGAAGATCGAGTTTTTATCTGCTTACAAGAAGCGAACTGGTCATACGATGCGCGATCTAGCGGTTGCCTATTTGCCAAAATATGCCCCTATCATCAGCAGTATTCCAGGGCTTCCCGCCTTACTCAATCTTCGCAACCACATTACGCCTATTGCTAAATTACAAGAATGGGTCATGGGTATTTCTGCACAAAGAAGTCTGCCGATCTGGAAAGCAAAAAACTTCTGGAACAATCCAAGTGCAATTGCACCCTATCAATTTACCCCCGCAGAACTGAGCAAATTAGATGCAAATGGTAATAAGGGAGTGGTGTTATTAGCTGATACCTTCAATGCCTATTTTGAGGACGAGAACTTACGTGCGGCTCTACAAGTTTTACAAGCGGCTGGATATCGTGTTCACATTCCTCAAAAGACCAAAGCTCCAAGTGATAGTAACAATACCTGCTCCAAAGAATTTTGCTGTGGTCGTACTTACCTAGCAGCTGGAATGGTCGATAAAGCCAAAGCAAGCCTAGATGAATTAGTCAATCATCTAGCTCCATTTGCAGAAAAAGATATCCCCATTATTGGTCTAGAGCCCTCCTGTCTTTTCACCTTAAAGGACGAAGCATTAGTGATGGGCTTTGGTGAGCGCGCAGTTACTGTTAGTAAGCATGCGCAGCTCTTAGAAGAATTTTTAGCAAGTGAGGCCAAAACAGGCAAACTTAAACTGTCACTGAAAACGGCAACGCGCCCTGTGCTATTTCATGGCCATTGCCATCAAAAAGCATTTGCTGCTGTCACGCCTGCAATGGAACTTCTGAAACTTATTCCGAATGCAGAGCCTAAGCTAATTGAGTCTTCCTGTTGCGGCATGGCTGGTAGCTTTGGTTACGAGGCTGAGCACATTGAAGTCTCTAAGCAAATGGCAGAAGCTAGCCTCTTACCCGCGATTCGTAAAGCACCAAATAGTTGGGTAGTCGCAGATGGCACCAGCTGTCGCCACCAGATTGCTGATGGCACCCAAAGAGACGCTGTACATATTGCCAAGATCTTGGCAGCCCATCTCTAAAACAGGATGTCAATACTAGTTAACGAATAACACCGTACGCTAGCATCAGCAAGGTTCCAGTCAATAGGGCTGGAACAAGACGGTGTGTTGGCTTTGAAACCATCACACCAATACTTAAGGCACAAATCAGAAGTCGAATCCATACGGGTACGGTTGATAAGAGGCCAATCGGCATGAGGACCATTCTGACAACGAGGGCCGCTACCATCGCATAAGTGACGGCAGAAAGATAGCGAAAGATTTCGCTCTCTTGATTAATTCTTTTAGCGAGCAAAACACCAATGGCACGACAAATATAAGTTCCAATTGTGGCGCCTGCTAAGGCAATCCACAAACCCCAGCCTTGGAGGCTAGCATTCATCAACTGATCACCCCCGCCCTTTTGCGCAGCACTTTACGATCAAATACATAAGCGATCGTTCCTCCTACTAGACCAGTGGTCAGCAAGCTGGTGTCGCGATCTAAGAGAAAGAAAAAGGGGCCCAATACAAAACCTAGGCCAATGGCGATTCGGTTAACCCAAGGCTTGACTTCGGTAAAGGTCAGCAAAAAGAATAATGGGTTAATGAAAACGAGGCCAAGCGTGACGTACGGCGGCACGACACCTGCCAATAAATAGCCAAGGATAGTGCCCGGAATAGAAATAATCCAGCACAGCAAACCAAGACCAATGAAATAACTCGAGCGGTGCCTCGCTTCAATCGTCTGAAACTCGCGCATAGAAATAGCCCAAGCAGTCATTGCTAGCAGATGTACCGAAGCATAAAGCCCATGATTACGATCTTTTTCATGAAACTGGGGAAAGAGCGTCACTGTCATCGTGATGAAGCGCGTAGAAGTTAAAGTCACTGCGAGGGCAATAGCAATAACTGATGATCCGGTAATTGCCATCTCAAGTAAAACCACTTGACCAGGTAATGCAAACATGAAGAAGCTGGTGGCAGTGGTAAACCAAGCATCCATACCGCTAGTTTTACCCATCGCACCAAAGCCCACCATGCCAGCAAAGAGCACCATAGCAGGTGCACCAGCCGCATCCCGAATACCTGCCCAAAAAGCCTCACTGCGATTTTTATAGCGCTGCACCACTGAGGCTTCTGGCTTGATTTCACTGGGGTCTATAAAAGGTTGATCGGCTGATGACATACTTTGATTGTAAGAGTTACTACGTACTTTGCCAAAAAATACTTAGCAACTCAGCGCCCAATCGATGTGCTCAGCTACCAAGGCATCTGCCAAAGGTAAGGCGCCTTGCAAAGCCTGCCGCAGGAGATCTTTATCTGATTCGGATAGATCATCAGCTGCTAAAGCATTCCCCATGGCCACTGCTAAGTTTCTGCGCCACCTAGAGTAGCCAATGCGACGAATAGCACTACCCTCATGGCGTCTCTCAAATTGATCCTCAGTCCAAGACCACAGTTGCAAAAGACTCGCCTTTCCGAGGCCATGGCGTTCAGCAAAATCTGGCAAGGCTGTGCGTTGAGCAAATTTATTCCAAGGGCAGATCAATTGGCAATCATCGCATCCGTAAACACGATTACCCATCGCCCTACGAAACTCCACCGGAATGGCATCTGGATTCTCAATCGTCAAATACGAAATACAGCGTCGCGCATCTAATTGATAAGGCGCAGTAATGGCTTGTGTGGGGCAAACGTCTATACAAGACTGACAAGTTCCGCAATGCGACTCCTGTTCTTGATCTACAGGTAACGGAACATCAACGAGGATCTCACCTAAAAAGAATGTCGATCCAGATTCACGATTGAGTAACAAGGTATGTTTGCCTCTCCAACCCAAACCTGCCTTACGAGCTAACTCCACTTCCATCAAGGGTGCAGAATCAGTAAACACACGATAGCCAAATGCTCCAATCTGTTTCTCAATCATTTGAGCAAACTCTTGCAAACGATTGCGCATCACCTTGTGATAGTCACGCCCACGGGCATACATCGATACCACTGCTTGAGTAGGATCTCTTAATCTGCCCCATTCATGATCGAAGTCTATTGCAGGGGATAAGTAATTCATGGTGACGCAAATGACCCTCACCGTACCCGGAACTAAGAGGCTTGGATCCGAGCGTACTTGAGCATGCTTGGCCATATATTCCATCTGACCGTGCCGCCCTTGTGCAAGCCAGTCATTCAGACGTTCAGTTGCGATACCAAGATGGGTATCAGTAATACGCAAGTCATCAAAACCCAATTTTCGAGACTGCTCACCCAGCCATTCACGCAGATTAGCCTGATCAACAGAGTTAGGTATTTGAGAAGAAGTCATTAGGAATACAGAATGTAGCTTAATAATTGAATAAACTAGGCGAATGGCTCAGAATTCATTTACTCAACATTGTAGGCAAGAAGCGGATACAGCTGCTTTAGCGCAAAAGCTTGCCTCAAGTCTAGGCCATCTTTTTCAGGCAGATCAAAGCGCTCACCTCAATATCTCACTAGAAGGTGATCTTGGAGCTGGCAAGACTACCTTTGCCCGCCATCTCATACAAGGCCTAGGATATGAGGGCCGAGTGAAGAGTCCAACCTACACCTTATGTGAACCCTATCCGCTCATCATCCATGGGAAGACTCTAGCGATCAACCACTTTGACCTCTATCGCATGCGAGATCCCTTGGAATGGCAAGAGGCCGGCTTTGCGGAGTATTTTGATGAGCCTGGATTCTGTTTAGTGGAGTGGCCAGAAAAAGCTGAAGGGACGCTGCCGGTTTTTGATATTGAAATTCATCTGATGGCTAGTACGGATGAAAGTGAAAGAAATATCCTTTTCCAAGCAAGTTCAATTCAAGGAATGACTGTTCTCGATAAGATGAACATCTCATAGCAATGAGTAAGCCCCCCATCAATTCCTCTAGAAGAGAGCATCTCAAAACTTCAGCAAAGATGATGGGCTTCATTCTCTTCTTTACTGAAATGGATATTGCTTGGGGAGCCAAAATTCTCGGTGTTCGTATTTGGCCGGCGGAGGATTACACGCGTATTACCCTTGAATCGGATAAAGCGCTTCCCATTACCCAACAACTGCTTACCAATCCTGATCGTTTGGTGGTCGATGTTCAAGGTATGGAACTCAATTCCACCCTGAAAGACTTAGTGGCTAAAGTAAAGTCGAATGACCCATACGTGTCACAGATTCGGGTGGGGCAGTTCCAACCCGGTATGGTGCGGCTGGTATTTGATCTCAAAGAGCCTGTGAAGCCACAGCTTTTCACGCTAGATCCTATAGCGGAATACCAATACCGCATGGTGCTCGATCTCTACCCTGCTACACCACCAGACCCTTTAATGGAGTTAGTCAAAAGTAGTGCCCGCAAAGAAAGCGCCTTGGATAAAGCCAATGAAGAAATTGACTTGATTGCGCAGTTCGCTACAAAAAAAGAAAAGGATGCACCCAAGGCTCCAGTGGCGCAAGCCATTCCAGATGTAAAAGAAGCTTCTACAAAATCCAAACATAAGCGCCTCATTACCATTGCAATTGATGCAGGGCATGGTGGAGAGGATCCAGGCGCTATTGGCACCATGGGCTCTAAAGAAAAGCATGTTGTTCTCTCGATTGCTAGACGCTTACGCGACAAAATTGAGAGTGATCCTTATATGCGCCCTTTCCTCACGCGAGATGGTGATTACTTTGTGCCCCTGCATACGCGAGTACAAAAGGCACGTCGCGTTGAAGCCGATTTATTTGTCTCGATTCACGCAGATGCATTTATCGAACCGAGAGCAAAAGGTGCTTCGGTCTTTGCTTTATCTCAAATGGGTGCAAGTAGTACGACAGCACGCTGGATGGCCAATAAAGAAAATTCATCTGATTTGATCGGTGGAATCAATATCAAGACGCAAGATAAACAGGTAGCCAATCTATTGCTCGATATGTCGACTACCGCCCAGATTAAAGACTCACTTCAAGTAGGCACTTCCATCCTCAAGCAAATCAGTGGATTTGCCCCACTACATAAACCAAAAGTTGAGCAAGCCAGCTTTGCTGTTCTGAGAGCTCCAGATATTCCATCCATCTTGGTGGAGACGGCCTTTATCAGCAACCCTCAAGAAGAAGCGCGTCTCAATGATGATGCCTACCAAGACCGAATTGCTGAAGCGATTATGAGGGGAATTAAGGACTATTTCTCTAAAAATCCACCCGTTGCTAGACGCGCAAACGCATAGCACTCTTGTAAGTACAAGGGCTTGAAGGCAGACGCCTACTGACCCGGGAGCGCCCATAAACTTCTTGCTATAATCTTCATTTTACTGGGTCGGTAGCTCAGTCGGTAGAGCAGCGGACTTTTAATCCGTTGGTCGCGAGTTCGAATCTCGCCCGACCCACCAAGCATTACTAAGCCTCGCTCTGCGGGGCTTTTTTATTGCCTGCGATATCCTTTAAAAATAACTCTTTCAGGCATGCTTTAGGGTCATTTATTAGTTATGAAATCGACCCTAAATCCACTAAAATGGATAAATGTTAGTTAAGCTTGCCACTACACAACAACTTCGCCAATACATTGCTTCCAACGCTTTAGCCAACGCTCGCATCGAAGGCATCGCCCTGACTGAGCGGCTTCAGAAAAGCCTGACTGATTATGTATCCGACAAAAAGAGCATTGTGAAACTAATAAAGGAAGCTAAGCAACGCTATGCTGTAAATCTAATCAGATGACAACTGCAATGAGTAAGAAAATTAGCCATGACTACCCCTAGCAAAGACATTCGTAATTCTCTGGATCCCGATATCGCTGGATCCTACTACGCTATGCAACGAGCGGGGCAAGCAGCAATCGACTTGGCAATACAAACCAATACGGCAATCGTAACTACTGTTGACGGCAAGATTGTTCGGATCACAGCTGCTGAACTGATTAAACAGCGCCAACTTAGCGCCTAAGTATTGTTGATCGAAAGTTCAAATTTCGCCCGATCCACCAAGCATTACTAAACCTCGCTCTGCGGGGCTTTTTACTGCCCAAAGTCTATGAGATCATAGAACCATGACCAGCAAACTGTATGAATCATTTCTTAAAAAGAATCCAAGCCCTCAAGAGCGGCTTAATTTAGGAAAATCGATTCGCAAAGAGGTTGATCGCTCCTCAATTGGGCAATTTACCGAAGTGAGCAAGCGCCAAGGCCCAATTGAGATTCTGCTTGCTCAAGCTAAAACCCGAATTCCTGAGTATGTTCCAATTCGCCATGCTCGCATGGCGGCCGATCCCTTTGCGTTTTTTAGAGGTGGCGCTGCAACTATGGCGCATGACTTATCAAAACTCCTAAGCCCTTCCATTCAAGTTCAATTATGTGGAGATATGCACGTTAGTAACTTTGGGTTCTTTTCCACAACTGAACACCAATTAGTCTTTGGAATTAATGATTTTGATGAAACGCTTCCCGGAAATTTTGACTGGGATTTAAAGCGGCTGACAGCAAGCGCGATGATTGCCGTGAAGTTGCTTGGTCAAGATCAAGCTTATGGAGAGGATATTGTGCGAAATATCTCCAGAGCATATAGAAATAATCTTCATCAATATGCTTCTATGCCCTACATTGATCTCAAACGTTCGTATATAGATGAAAAATCATTGACAAGTGTCGCCGCAAAAAATGCAAATGCTGCAAGCCAAAAGTATTTAAAGGGTTTATTAGATAAGGCTCGGAAAAATAGTGGCCATGGCATGCTTGGAAAACTAACCGAATTAAGTGACGAGGGAATTCGACTCATCAATAATCCTCCGCTCATAGAGCATCCCGAATTTTCACCTCATGGAACAAGAATTACTGTGCTTAATGACGAAGGTTTAAATTCCTATATTCAATCTTTAGCGCCAGATCGAAGACATTTATTGGAATGCTACAAATGGATTGATTGGGCAAGAAAAGTTGTTGGGGTTGGTAGTGTAGGTACTGCTTGCTGGGTAATGTACTTTGAGGGGCTTGATGCAAATGACCCACTTTTCCTCCAAACGAAACAGGCGCAAAAGTCTGTTCTGGCTTCCTTTTTCCCAGATACGCAATTTAAGTCCGAGGGAGAGCGTGTTGTTCATGGGCAATGCTTAATACAAGGCGCTCCAGACCTCTTTCTCGGCTTTGGAAAAACAGTAGAATCCGATTTTTATGTAAGACAACTGCGCGACATGAAAGGTGGAATTTCAGTTGGGGGAGACGGCATCAACACGAAAGTATTTCCTGACTTTGCAAAACTCTTTGGATGGGCATTAGCTAACGCCCATGCCCGATCAGGAGATCCTGCAGTTCTTGCCGGCTACTGCGGAAAAAGCGAAGCCCTAGATGATGCTCTCGTCAAGTTCTCGATTGCTTATAGCAAACAGAATGAGGCTGACTATGCCACATTTTTAAGAGCAATTAAATCGGGCAAAGTCTCTTGTGCTACAGAGAATTTTTAAGATCTAGCTACTGAACAAAAAATTCATATCTGTATTTAGAGCTCGATGCTGAGATTACAAGTATTAACTTTGTGATAAATATCAATCACTGCTCTCATAAGCTGCTAGCTTTGCCTTTAACTGACGCTCTTCCTGAAACCGCTCTGTTTCATCTCGAATGATTGCCGCTATTGCAATAGCTTGCTTTTGCTCATCAAATAACATACTTACTGAGAATGCAATTGAAATAGAGCGTCCATCTTTATGCACTGCAGGGACTCTCAGTAAAGTATGTCCATACTTAGTTTGCCCAGTCTGAATGGTATGAAAGTAGCCTTTCGAGTGACGCTCTCTAAAGCGCTCAGGCGTGATGATGCTGAGCGTTTTACCCAAAGCTTCATCGGGAGTAAATCCAAAGATCCGTTCGGCAGATACATTCCAAAATAAGATATTTTCATCTCGGTCAGAAATAATGACTGCTTCACCTAGTTGTGTAACCAGCGCTTTAAAATCTAAGTCAACTGACATATAAATAGTCTTTGCTATTAAGTTGTATCAATACTAATGTAACAGTAAATGCCACCCTAAAGTGGTATCACTAAAAACTAGCCTATCAGGCAAGATTAGCCAAAGGCTTTTATGATGGGATCTTCCGTTATTTAAGAGGTCACTCCCACTTGTATTTCAGCAAATATATTTTTCCTTTGTGGATGAAGCTCAGCTTATGCATCGGAGTAGCCCTCAGCTGCTCCGTAATGGCGCAGCCTATAGAAAAAAATACCGTAGTTGGGTCAAAGCGTTTTACAGAAAGCTACGTGCTCGGGGAGCTGGTCAATCAAACATTACGGGATGCTGGCGTTCAAGCCATCCATCGGCAAGGCCTTGGCAATACTGCGATTGTCATTCAAGCACTGACAACGGGTCAGATTGATGTTTACCCAGAGTACACCGGTACCATTCTGCGAGAAATTCTAAAACGCTCAGAAACCCTAGCATCACTGAGCGAGCTCAATGTTTGGCTTAAGCCTAAGGGCTTAAAAGTAGTGGTACCACTTGGGTTCAATAACACCTATGCACTTGCCATGAGGGCAGAGCAAGCTAGAACTTTAGGCCTAAAGCGTATCAGCGATATTGCAAACCTCAGCACTGAGCAGCAAGCCACTTTGCGAATCGCCTTATCTCCAGAATTTAAGACTCGGGCGGATGGTTGGTCTGCGCTGGTTAAAAATTACCGCCTAACAATGAAGCCAGGGAAAGTACTAGAGCATGGCCTAGCCTACGATGCTCTGGCACGAGGCGATGTCGATATTGTGGACGCCTACTCCACTGATGCGGCGATTGCGCAAAAGAATCTGGTTCTATTGGAAGACGATAGGGGGGCATTTCCACGCTATGATGCCGTGTTGTTAATGCGCTCTGATTTTGATGAAAAGCCCTTACAAAGCTTAGAGGGGAAATTAGACGAAGTCACCATGGCCAAACTTAATGGATTGGCTGAGTCAGGCCTTAGTTTTGAAAAAGTGGCAAATATTTTTTTAAACGCAAGCGTAAATGATCAGCAGAGTCAAACCCAGCTCTCTCGGTTTTTTAAGCTACTCTTTGGTTCAGATTTTTTGACCACTCTGCGTGATCATGTTCTGCTTGTAGCGATCTCTTCAACGATGGCTCTTCTTGTCGGAATTCCTCTAGGCATTCTGGCCTATCGAAGACCCCGATATGCAGCTTGGATTTTAGGGGCTACTGGTATTTTGCAAACCATACCTTCACTTGCACTGCTGACGATATTGATTGCTTTACTAGATCAAATAGGGGCTGTGCCAGCAGTTTTAGCCCTATTTCTATATGGCCTACTGCCCATTGTGAATGCAACCCACATTAGTTTGGTGGAGGTTCCATCCAATCTCAAAGAAGCAGCGCTGGCTCTTGGCTGTAATGAGTGGCAGTTACTATTGTCAATCGAGCTTCCGTTTGCTCGGCCCGTCATCATGACGGGTTTGGCATCAGCAACCGTGATTGGAGTTGGTACCTGCACCCTAGCAGCGCTAGTGGGTGCCGGCGGATTTGGTGATCGCATAGTAGCTGGGCTGGCCGTAAACGACCACGCGCTGATGCTTGCTGGAGCCATCCCAGCCGCTATGCTGGCTCTGTTAGCGCAAATGATTCTGACGCCAAAACACAAATCAAAAAATATCTAGTATTTGATTTGCTTCGGCCTTATTTGAGCCTTGTTTCAGACTTCTTTCGGGGGCCTATGCATTGCGCAAATCTTATTGCCAGCGGGATCTCTTAACCACACTATATAAATAGTTCCAGCGACACCTTCGCGGTAGCCTGGGTCACCCTCACATGACGTCCCACCATGCGCAACACCAATGGCATGAAAGGCATCTACATCAGCCATCGATTTAGCAGCAAAGCCAATCGTTCCGCCATTGGCATGAGTAGCTTCCTTGCCATCAATAGGCTTAGTGATTGCAAAAACGCCACCAGGGCCACGATAAAAATATTTATTATGACTGAAGCTTCCAGGCTTAACTCCCAATGCCCCTAAGGCGGCATCATAAAAATCTCTAGAGACCTCCAAATCATTTGCACCCAACATAATGTGACTGAACATAATTTTCCTTATTTAAATACATGTACTAAAAATGACTACGATTGGACTGGCCTGACAGGCTGAAAAGAAATAATGTGTCAGGTGTTAGCGCAAATTGGCTTTTATGAGACTCATGACATCATCATAAAATTGCTGCAACCTTCTTTTAATCAGAAATATAGAGCGCATGGAATTGATCTTTGATGAATCTAAAAAAGTGCTATTTAGTGGTCTTCTACAGTGCAATAACTCACCTATAAAGCGATAATACGCACTAGCCTGATATTTGCAGTATCTTTGAGAAAAACCCTATATTTGAATGCTGAAATGAGTCGCCTGCTGCACTCTCAAGATTTACCTAAAAATACTGTATGTCCGAATCCTTAAGCAACGATTATCCTCTCTACACTCCGCATCCACCCGGGTCGACCTTGGCTCTGTGGCTAGAGGAAAGTAACCGCATCACCCGTCAGATTCTGAGCAATATTTCGGCAGCAGATCAGATGGTTCCCCAACTCAACATTCTGAATCCCCCGCTGTGGGAATTGGGTCACTTAACCTGGTTTCATGAATTCTGGGTTCATCGCGATGGCCAAGAGAGTAAGCCATCATTCATGCAGAACGCTGATTACTTATTTAATTCCTCAGAGATGGCACATCAAGATCGTTGGTCCACTCCAATGCCATCCTTAGATAGCTTACTGGAATACAACCACAGCGTCATTGAAGCCACCCAAGAGTTACTGCGCGCACCAATCGACAATAAAGTTGCCTACTTTATCCAGCTGGCAATCTTGCATCAGGATATGCACAATGAAGCATTTGCCTATATGTGGCAGACCATGGGACGCCCTATTCCTTTTACCCCCTTTACTCCCTTCACTAAAGAGAGCAAGTTGGAGACCAATCCGCAAACCTGGATTCATTTCCCAAAATCAACAATACAAGCAGGTTCCGAGCAGGGCTCCGGCTTTATTTTTGATAATGAAAAGTGGCTGCACTCTGTTGACCTACCCGCATTTGATATTGCGAGTACACCCGTCACCAATGGCGACTATCTAAACTTCCTAGAATCACCAAGTCATCTTGCCCAGTCCACGCCTGTAGCACCACCCTCTCACTGGAAAAAGGATGGAGCTGTTTGGTTGGAGCGAATGTTTAATCAATGGCTACCTTTAAATCGCGCAGCGGCTGTTCGTCATATTAGCTATTTAGATGCTCAGCGTTTTTGTGAGCACCATCAAGTACGCCTACCTAACGAATATGAGCTTGGCCTATTAATGTCGCAAAAACAGGGGGCTTGGCAATCATCTAATTTATGGGAATGGACTAGCAGCACTTTTTCACCCTTCCCAGGATTTAGTGCCGATCCCTATGTCGACTACTCACAGCCCTGGTTTGATGGCAGCTATCAGGTGCTTAAGGGTGGCAGCTCGTTTACCCCTGATCGCTTGAGAAGAGTGGCATTTCGTAACTTTTATCAAGGTCAGAGAAGCGATCATTTTTGCGGCTTTCGTACGTGTTTACTCCAAATTGAGTAAGCTCATGATGTTGCGGTAACTACTACTTTTAATCTGAATTGTTAATACTTTATGACTACACCTTATAACGGTCGCCTTACCTCTCTTTCTCACGGCGGAGGCTGTGGCTGCAAGATTGCACCTGGCGTCTTAAGTGACATCCTGAAGGCCTCACCAATGCGCAATCTACCCGCTGCTTTGTTAGCGGGTTCCGATAACAACGAAGATGCTGCCGTTTACCAGATAAATGAAAATCAGGCGATTGTTGCTACGACGGATTTCTTTATGCCAATCGTAGATGATCCATTTGAGTTTGGCCGTATTGCTGCCACCAATGCAATTTCTGACATTTATGCAATGGGGGCTCAGCCCCTGTTTGCACTAGCCCTACTGGGCATGCCAATTCAAGTTTTACCTTTAGAAGTGATCCAGCAAGTGACTGCTGGTGGCGAATCCGTCTGTAATGATGCGGGCATCATGATTGCTGGTGGTCACTCTATTGATACGGTAGAGCCAATTTATGGCCTTGTCGCGATTGGTGTAGTCGACCCAAAAAAGTTGAAACGTAACAGCGGTGCTCAAGCAGGCGATAGCATCATCCTCAGTAAGCCCTTAGGTGTAGGCATTCTTTCTGCAGCACTAAAGAAAGAAGTTCTCTCTGATGCGGGTTACAAAGAGATGATTGCCCTCACCACAAAACTGAATAAGCCAGGTGTGGCACTCTCCCAGCTAAATGGTGTACATGCCTTAACCGATGTCACGGGCTTTGGCCTTGCAGGGCATTTGCTAGAGATGGCACGAGGCTCCAATTTAATGGCCAAGATCGACTGGGATGCTATTCCAGTTGTGAAGGAAGCAATTGAGCACGTCAAAGCAGACATCTTTACCGGCGCATCTACGCGCAATTGGGCTGGCTACGGCAAAGAAATTCAGCTCGCGAGCAACCTAGAGCTATGGCAACAAAATGTGCTTACCGATCCACAAACCAGCGGTGGTTTACTGATTGCTTGCGCACCAGAGCAAGAGTCTGAAGTCTTATCAATTCTCAATGCAGGCGGCTTTGCTAGTGCTCAAAAAATCGGTCAGTTCGTAGCGGGTACGGGCTTGTCTGTCGCCTAAAGAATTGAACCAATGAAAAATACTTTGACTGAAGAGTTGCTGGTCAGCCTTAGCGCTGATAAGCCATCGATATCGCCAAAGTTTTTTTATGATGATGTCGGATCACATCTATTTGATGTGATTACACTGCTCAATGAATACTATCCAACTCGCACAGAGAAATGGATTATGGTTGCCTATCGGCGTGAGATTGCTGATGCTGTAGCTCATTGCGACGTTTTGGTAGATCTAGGTGCCGGTAATTGCGCCAAAGGAAGTCAACTTTTCACTAGTATTAAGCCAAAACAATATAGAGCGCTCGATATTTCAAAAGAATATTTAGAGGCTGCTGTTGCTGATCTAGAAAAGCAGTTCCCTCAAATTGAGATGTCAGCTCAGGCCGTCGATCTGAGCTTGCCACTAACGTTTCCTGAACTTCAAGCGCTTCGGAAAGTATTTTTCTACCCAGGTTCCTCAATCGGCAACTTTGATCCCGAAAAAGCAGATCAGTTTTTTATAAATCTTGCTCAGGAGTGCTACGGGAATGGCGGGCTTTTAATTGGAGTCGATCTAGTTAAAGATACACAAACCCTAAACCTAGCCTACAACGACCCTTTGGGAGTTACTGCCGCATTTAATTTGAATGCCCTGCTAAACGTCAATCGACTGATTGGCAGCAACTTTAAACTTCAGGATTGGGAGCACTACGCTTTTTATAACGCTTCTCAGTCCCGTATTGAGATGCATCTGCGAGCACGATCTGATGTGCAGGTGACTCTGCCGAGCAATGGAAGTCAAGATCATATTATTTCCTTTAGTAAAGGCGATTTAATTCATACTGAAAATAGCTACAAATACACCCAAGAAAATTTCGTAGAAAAACTTCGTCGTGCTGGATTCACTGATATTCAATGCTGGACCGATCCAAAAAAGCACTTTTTAGTTTGCTTTGCAAATACCTAATTGGCCTAATTAATTCCCAAGTAGCTGAATCATCAACTCTTGAATGGATTGCATCTCTCGGTTAGGACTTACGAGATCTCTGCGAGTATCAATCTGTTTTTTTAGTGCAGAGTAAAAATCAGGCATGGTTTCAGCACGAGATAGCAAGCTTGCAAGTTCAACCTCATTACCTACCGGATAGTAGCCCAGATAGTCATCTCCAAGCAGACCTCGATTCCCCGGAATATCCGAAGCAATCACTGGTACCCCTAGTGCTATTGCCTCTGAAACCACATGAGCACCGCCCTCCATTCGACTGGAAATCACCATCAGACGACTCTGAGAGAGCGCCTTTAATGTATCGACATGACTTAGCTCGCCAATCCATTGGTAATGCTCTAGATTTTCGTTATACCCAAGAGCAGCACGCTCCATTTGCTCATTCATGGCCATACCTAAATGTAGAACGCTGATTTTAGAATTTAATGGCAACAGGGGAAGGCTGCGGGCGATACAAAAGGGATCTTTCTCCTCCCTTAGATGACCAATCACTATTATTTGAAAATCCGCACTCAGAATTTTATTGGGAATATCAACCCGAACCGATTGATAAATTACTCGGGCTTTATGTCGCAGATACGCTGGAATTGAATCTAAGGCCGAGGACTGCAAGACGATCAATTGATCTGCCACTTCCATTGAGCGCAGGACTTCAACATGGTCTGCCATATCTCGATACAAATCAGTACCTGTTAAAACCAAGGTAATAGGCCGATTAGGGTGCTGCTCATGAAACGCCATCATCGATGAATGACTTCGATAGGCATGCAAGGCTATCAGCATGGCGGCATCTTCACCTGACCAGGATTCAGTCACTACAACTGCATAGCCAAGCTTCTCCAAGAAATCCTGCCAGCGTAGCGCCGTGATCCGGTTTCCGTGCAGACTACCTGATGGTGCCGGCGTTACGATTTCAATAAGGGATTTGATGTTGAACCTATTAAAAAGTACTGTTTTTTATACATCTAATGGTAATGGAGATTTACTATGCCAGTTGAGATACCCCGCAGTAATCCCTACCGATTTAATTGCCTGCAAATACACTATAGTTAAACATATTCCGCTATACCTATTAATAGCCCAAGGACGTAAATGACTCTTACTGAACTTCGCTACATCGTCGCAGTTGCACGTGAACGCCACTTTGGAAGAGCGGCAGATGCCTGCTTTGTGTCCCAGCCTACACTATCAGTAGCCATCAGAAAGCTAGAGGAAGAACTCAATACGCAAATCTTTGAGCGCACCAATACCGAGGTTGCAATGACTAGCCTCGGCTCACTGATTGTGGACCAGGCTCAAAGAGTGCTTGAAGAAGCTAACTCCTTAAAGCACTTAGCAAAGCATGGGCAAGATCCTCTATCTGGCCCACTCAGGCTTGGTGCGATCTATACCATTGCACCTTACCTATTGCCCAGCTTAGTGCGAGTTGCACGAGAGCGCCTGCCTCATGCCCCTTTATTTTTAGAAGAAAACTTCACCGTTCGCCTTCTTGAAGTTTTACGTCAAGGGGCTTTAGATTGCATAGTGATTGCAGACCCTTTCGCAAGCACAGGACTTAATCAAATTGATTTGTATGACGAACCTTTTTTAGTGGCGGTACCTAAAGGTCATCCTTGGGAAAATAGACCATTCATTCCGCATCGGGAGCTAAAAGAGCAAAATACTTTGTTACTAGGTACTGGGCACTGTTTTCGAGACCATGTGCTTGGTGTCTGCCCAGAATTGAATCGCTTAGGCTCTGGAACCACGATTGGGGAGCAGCGTAGCTTTGAGGGTTCATCCCTGGAAACTATTCGACAGATGGTAGCTAGTGGCATCGGTATTTCAGTACTACCGAGAACGTCCGCCTCTGATAATGCATCCGCAGATCAACTCATTCGCTATATTCCATTTGAAGACCCTATTCCAACCAGACGAGTTTGTCTCGTCTGGCGGAAAAACTTCCCACGCGCCGCTGCTATGGATGAACTAGCTGAAGTAATTCGTCAATGCGCCTTGCCAGGCGTTCAGTATCTTTAGGATCTATTGCTTGCTTTAGCTCAGATCAGAAACAAGCGAAGCCAATGTTTCTGAAGGGAGAGTTTGCACATGCATCGGGTAGCCTTTATGGTCACAGCCGACCATCATCTGAGCGCCGGCCTTTAGTGCCATCTTCATATCGCCTGTGAGATCAAAGCGCATGAAATGCACTGCAGATGTTTTCTCGGCAGTAGAGCGCTCCAAGTCTTCGTCAGCAATTGCATAGACACGTGGCTGACCTTCGACCTCAATAAAGATCTTGTGCTCTATGCCCACTAACTTCGCAAGCGCAACTTTACGATCTGCTTCATTGGGATATTCAATCATCATAGTGGCTTTGAAATCTGATCCACTAGGTACCAACGGGTTGTAAGCGTTCAACTCATCTTCGATACCGCTCTCTTCAAATGTTTTTTCTACACGTAACATCTCTTGAATTTGATAGCGCATTAAAAACTCATTCTCAAAAATCAGTGTTACGTGATCTCCAAGGTGAACGGTTCGAAGGCGACGTTCTTTAATCGCCTTTTCACGAAAAACGGGACGCTCTTTGTGGTAAGTCTCAAGACTTAAAAGACTATCGCGTGTAATGATTCCCATACTGCTATCTTCCTCTATTTGTATAAATTAAAGACCATATGCTTTTGCAAGCAAGGTCAATGGGTGAGCCATCTCGGACTTAGGTAAACCCAACTCTTCCATACCCTGCTCAATATGATGACCCGCTAGCTGACAGTCAGAACTAATATAGTTTGGCTCTTCCTCCGCCATTCTTCTGAACACAGGCTTACCAATTTTCATTGCCATTTCATGGAACTCTTTCTTCACACCCCAAGTACCTGAGTGTCCTGAGCAACGCTCCACAACATTTACCTCAGTACCGGGCACTAGCTTCAGAGTTTCCGCAGTTTTTTGACCTACGTTTTGAACCCGCGAATGGCAAGCCATATGGTAGCTAACCTGTCCGAGCTCTTTACTAAAATCCTTCTTCAATAGGCTATCCGAATTTCGCGCCATAAAGTATTCAAAGGGATCCCACATCGCCTCTTTCACCAATTGCGTGTCAGCACAATCAGGGAACATGAGTGGCAACTCTTGCTTAAACATCAAAGTACATGATGGGATTGGCGTCAAGATGGCATAACCTTCACGCGCCAACTTAGCCAACTTCGGAATATTTTTTTCCTTGTTCTGCGCAACAGACTCTAAGTCACCCAACTCGAGCTTAGGCATGCCGCAACAAGCTTCTTTATCCACAAGCTCATATGGAATAGCATTGTGTTTCAGAATCTTGATGAGATCTTGCCCGATGCCTGGCTCGTTGTAATTGATATAGCAGGTGGCATAGATAGCAACTTTTCCAGGCGTCTTGACTCCATCCACTACTGGTAAATTTTCAGATTTCTCAGCTAGCTGCGGGAATGTCTTAGGAGCATATTCAGGGATCCAAGCATTTTTATCTACTCCCAAGGCGCCCTCCATCACCAAACGTGCAAGCCCAGTGCTATTCACAGCATTGACTGCTTGCGTAACGATTGGAATACCAGCAAAGTGGCCAAGCTTATCTGTAGAGGAGAGCAGCTTGTCGCGGAAGGTGGCTTTGTCGTCCTTGAAATTCACTGCCTTTGCACGAAGCATTAAGTGAGGAAAATCAATATTCCAAGGGTGTGGAGGAACATAAGGACATTTGGTCATGTAGCAAACATCGCACAGGTAGCATTGGTCAACTACCTTTTGGTAATCGGCCTTATCAACCTGCTCCATCTCCAAATCTTCAGTAGCATCTACCAAATCAAAAAGGGCTGGGAATGACCCACAAAGACTGACACAGCGACGGCAACCGTGACAAAGATCGAAGACACGCTCCATCTCAGCTTCTAGATCGGCTTTATCGTAAAACTTGGGGTTTTGCCAATCCAAAGGATGTCTGGTTGGAGCTTCTAAACTACCTTCGCGAGTTGTCATGTATGTCCTCTACTATTTGAGCGTATGCAATGCATTAATTTTGTAGGGCTAAGTTTAGAGCTCAGCCAGTCGATAGTGAAATTGTATTAATTAACAATCTTCATAGAAAATACCTAATTAGTTTGATCGACCCCACTTAGATAGTCTCTTAATTGATTAATAATAGGTAGTGACCACTAACTTTTATTCAACTCCATCCCCCAGTCAACGCATTGGATAGCAAAAAACCTCAAAAAATAGCTCTAAATAGCGTTACATTTTATTAATTGATATTTGCTTATCAGTTGTTTTTAGCTATCAAGTCAATACAAAAATATGATTATTCAAATCTACAGATTTGTTCATAATCATCGTCAGGTGAACCTTATAGAGCTAGTAACTTAGCGAATCACCCAATTTCAACTAACCGTTTTTAGGAGTCAATCATGGCTAAAACTGTAAAAGGTACAAAGACTGAGCAGTCTTTGAAAGAAGCATTTGCTGGAGAATCACAAGCAAACCGTCGTTATTTGTATTTCGCGAACCAAGCTGATATCGCTGGTGCAAACGATGTTGCAGCAGTTTTCCGCTCAACAGCTGAAGGCGAAACAGGTCATGCCCATGGTCACATGGAATACTTGATCGAAGGCGGCGCAGGCGAGCCAGGCACAGGTATGCCAGCTAAGACAGTTGCTGAAGCATTGCAAGCAGCTATCGCTGGTGAAACACATGAGTACACAGATATGTACCCAGGTATGGCTAAGACAGCACGCGACGAAGGCTTTGACGAAATCGCTGACTGGTTTGAAACATTAGCTAAGGCTGAGCGTAGCCACGCTAACAAGTTCACTAAGACTTTAGAAGCCCATTTGGCAAACGCTTAATTAGCGCAGTAATTTAATTTGAGAGCCCTCGAATGAAAATTCGGGGGCTTTTTTTCAGGCCTAATCAATCCAGGCTGGATGCTTGTGCATTACCGAATTAAATAATTCCGATTCAATCAGTTCACCAAGCCAATTCTGAATATTGGGGAGCGGTAATCCCTCAAAGCTTTTTTGATCAGACATTGAAAATTGCCGAATAAACGGAAATATAGCTACGTCTACCCAAGATAGCTTATTACCCATTAGATAAGTATTCAATTTCAGCGCGGTCTCCATTGGCCTCAGCATCAACTCTATTGCGGCATTCAAAATCACTTCTCGATTGAGATGGGGATATCTCTCGGGATATTTATATTGATCTAAAAGAGTTTTAAATGGGCCATCATTTTTCTCGAGCCACTCTATCGAGATGATTTGATCAACGTCTAACCAACCATCTGGATCAGATCTCTCTAAGGCCCAGCGCATAATATCCAGACTCTGATCCAAAATCAGCTCATCAACACACAAAACTGGAACAGTGCCTTTGGGCGATACCCGCAACATGGATTGCGGTTTATCACGCAAAATAATTTCCCGGTGCTCATATTCAATACCGGTGTATTTCAAAGCCATGCGAGCCCTCATTGCATAAGGGCATCTGCGGTAAGAATACAAAATTGGTCTCATCGCGTCATTATCAAGCCAGCGCTCAATTTATTGATCTAAAAAAACGATCATTTATATCATTATTATTTGTTATACAAATATAGCATTCCGCTTCAGAATGATTCCTGTTGTGCATTAACTCATTTATTTATAACAGGAAAACCCCATGTCATTAATCAACACACCAGTAATTCCATTCAAAACCCAAGCTTTCCATAACGGTAAGTTTGTCACTGTTTCCGATGAGTCCCTCAAAGGCAAATGGTCAGTATTGATTTTCATGCCAGCAGCATTCACATTCAACTGCCCAACAGAAATTGAAGATGCGGCTGATAACTATGCTGAGTTCCAGAAGATGGGTGCAGAGGTTTACATCGTTACTACCGATACTCATTTCTCACACAAAGTCTGGCATGAGACTTCACCTGCAGTAGGTAAGGCGAAGTTCCCATTGGTTGGTGATCCAACACATACCTTGACACGCGGTTTTGATGTACATATTGATGAAGAAGGTCTTGCATTGCGCGGTACATTCATCATCAATCCAGAAGGTGTTATCAAGACTGCTGAAGTGCACTCCAATGAAATCGCTCGCGATATCTCTGAGACATTGCGCAAGCTCAAGGCTGCTCAGTACACAGCTGCTCACTCAGGCGAAGTATGCCCAGCTAAGTGGAAAGAAGGCGCAGCAACATTAACTCCATCTTTGGACCTCGTAGGCAAGATCTAAGAATCCAAGTTAGAAGCAATTAGCAATCAATAGACTCTCTTCGGAGAGTCTATTGGGCAGGTTTTTTCTCATCCTGCCCAATAGACTCATCAAGATTCAATACTAAGGAATACAGCATGTTAGATACCAATATCAAAACCCAACTTAAAGCCTATTTTGAAAAAATAGAAAGCCCAATTATTTTAGAAGCTACTTTGGATGACAGCACCCAATCAGCACAGATGCTAGAGCTCTTGACTGAAGTTGCTGAACAATCAACAAAGATTACCGTACAGACTTCAGGTAGCAGCAAAAACATACCTAGCTTTACCGTGGGAAAGGTAGATAAACTTGCTCGTATTGCATTCTCTGGCCTACCAATGGGTCACGAGATGACTTCTTTCATTTTGGCTATTTTGCAAGCTAGTGGTTATCCACCAAAGGTTGAGCAAGATGTGATTGAGAGCATCAAAGGCTTAGAGGGTAAAAAGCGCTTCCAGACCTTTATCTCTTTGTCATGCCACAACTGTCCAAATGTGGTTCAAGCCCTGAACCTGATGGCGGCACTGAATCCAAACATAGAACACGAAATGATTGATGGCGCCCTCTTTCAGGGTTTGGTAGATCAATACCAAATCATGGCTGTACCCACTGTGATTCTGAATGGCGAAGTCTTTGGTCAGGGTCGCATGAGCGTTGAAGAAATTGCTGCCAAATTGGATACCAATACCTCGGCACGTGATGCAGAAAAATTAAGCGCTAAAGCCGCTTACGACTCTCTGATTATTGGTGGTGGTCCAGCAGGCGCTTCAGCCGCAATTTATTCTGCCCGCAAAGGAATCAGGACTGGTGTCGTAGCCCAACGCTTTGGTGGGCAGGTGGCCGATACTGTAGGAATTGAAAACTTCATCTCCGTTAAAGAAACTGAGGGCCCTAAATTAGTGATGGCCCTTGAGCAGCACGTCAAAGAGTACGAAGTCGATGTCATGAATCTGCAGACTGCTAAGGGCTTGAGTAAGACTGGTGATGAAATCACGATCACCTTAGAAAATGGCGCTTTACTGAAGAGCAAGACAGTCATTCTGAGTACTGGTGCACGCTGGCGCGAAATGAATGTGCCGGGTGAGCAAGAGTACCGCGGTAAAGGCGTCGCTTACTGCCCACACTGTGACGGTCCGCTCTATAAAGGCAAACGCGTAGCAGTGATTGGGGGAGGTAACTCTGGAGTTGAAGCTGCAATTGATTTGGCGGGCATTGTGAGTCATGTCACCTTAGTTGAGTTTGATACTAAGTTACGTGCGGATGCCGTACTTCAGAAAAAAATGTACAGCATTCCTAACGTGACGGTAATTACCAACGCATTAAGTAAAGAGGTATTGGGTGCCGACGGTAAGGTAACTACTTTGCGCTACGAAGACCGAGCTAACAATCAGATGCATGATGTGGCACTGGAAGGAATCTTCGTTCAGATTGGATTATTACCTAATACGGATTGGCTCAAAGGGGTGATTGATTTATCTCCTCGCGGAGAAGTGATCATTGATCAAAAGGGAGAAACTTCGATGCCTGGTGTATTTGCAGCCGGTGACTGCACCACTGTTCCCTATAAGCAAATTATTATCGCCATGGGTGAAGGGGCAAAGGCTTCACTCTCAGCATTTGATTATTTAATTCGCTCATAAACAGTGAGCTCGCCCAGACCTGCATCAGATCTGGGCGATTCTGAACGCAAATCATCTAACCCTCAGCAGCTACCTGTGCCTCAGCAAGCTTCATTTCTAAAGCGAGGCGCTTAAAAGCTGCTTGATCTGGATATTGTTTTGCCAAATAATAAATGAGCTCTCGATCAGTTTTGCCAAACTGATGATCCTTCAGCATCATTCTTAATGCCCAAATTAATTGCAAGGAAGCGCGCTCATCCAACAAAATGCTCGCCTTATCTTCTGCACTCTCATCTAAATCTTGCAGATTAATTTCTTTAGCAAAAGACAATAGCTTTTGCGGCATATCCCACTTGACAACATTGTGCGCCCAATACAAAAATCGTTTTAAATCGACCCGCATGTTCTGAGCGGAAAAATTTTGCATCCAGGCATGCTCGATCAGTAAATCTAGCTTAAGCTTGAAATCAGAAAAGAGACCTTCAAAATTTTCCCGATCGAAATGGAGCTCTCCAGCGGAATCTCTTCTTGGAAATTTAATTTGGCGAGGGTTTAATCCAAGCACTAAAGCAGCTGCTTGCCATGTATAAACATATTGCTTAGCAATCCAATGATCCCAATCCAATTCAGTCATAAATTTCACTTCATTTGATATCAATAAGGTCATAGCTTACTACGCCTAAGATGTTAAATATTGATAAGCGGTGAGGGAGCCTAGATAGGCTCCAAGGAGTCCTGCTTAATCATATCCGGGTATGGGCTCTATAGACCCTAAATAAAGCCCGAAATAATCGTCAAGATCTCAACATAAAGTTATAAGTAACTTTTTTAATGGACTTAGTTCTTTGAAGCTCTAGATGCATCAGAAGCTTCAGAGGCATATTTTTCAGCGATAAGGGAAAAATGTTTTTTGGCGTCAGAGTCCATCGCAACATCCTCAAATTTATGGGGGCCTGATGTTGGCTTAGCCTCATAGGTAAAAAGGCATAAACCAGCTACTATGACTAATAAGGCAAAGCTAACTGGGGCGATATATGTCCTCAAGGGCTTTTCCAGCTCAGAGTATCTTCAGAATATTGGCCTGAAGTGGATGAATCACATTGGGCAATATTTCTGTGGGATTGAATGATCTTGCAATCTGTTCCTGCCAAAGCAAGCGATCCCTGACCAAGTCATCGATTTCTAATTTAATAAATGTTGATGAGACTGCTGATAAATCACTCTTCGCTTGGAACTGGTTCATGACCTTATCTCCTTATAAAAGCGTTGACTTGTTAGTACCATCCTAGACTCTCTCGCAAGCAAAATAAAGTGATTTTCACAAGGCAAAGTGATTTTCTCGCCTAATGAAATCCTTTTATAAGTAATTGATTTATATCTATTTTATTGACGGGAATAAAGCCGATTGTTATCCCCGCATTAATTTCCAAGCAGATAAATGATTAACTTCATTAGCCTATCGAAAATTTCTCAAAAATAGATAAAGTAAGCATTAGAACTTATTGATAAATATAGGAATTTATCGTTTTGGGTATTTCAATATAAATAAAAGTAGTGCAAAGAGGCTTACTTATACCCAAATAGTCTGCGTGTAAACGTACATCAAAATCACGGATCTACCTCTTAGACATTAATCATTTCCCAGCTACCTTTTAATTTCACATGAAAGGCATCGGTATAGCGATAAAACTCAATTTCATTAAAGCGTCCATCGGCATTCAAAAGATGGTTAAATAAAGCAGAGATGTTCCACGGCTCCCAATCAAAGCCAGGTTTTTCGGCCCATACCTTGGCACCCTTTTCTTGCTTAACAAACTGACTCATGAAGCCAATCATCGTGGCAACATCTTCGCCATAGGTCACGACTGCGCGCAAATATTTAGGCTCATCTAAAAACTTCATTTGTATAACTAGATAGGGCAAAGCAAAGGCTAAGCATTTGTGTCTTCGCGAGTTGCGAAAATAAACCTGCTTGGTAACTGACCATGGCTGATCTGAGTGATTTAAAGAAAAATCAAAAACCCAAGAAGTATTATAAAAAAAGATGCATTGACGACCAGCTATTTCATTAATGACTTTTTGTAGAGGCGTAGTCTCGCGTAATAATCGTAAGTGCTCTATAGGATGAAGCTTGTCTTCTTTTTTAGATGCTGGATTATCAATATCACTCACTCTTGCCTCTTAAATTGCTCAAAGATGAATGGCGATTTATCACCTACGTCTCTACCAACACGATAGACATAATTCTGATCGTAAATAAAGAAATATTTTCGTAGAAATGGATCGGCCAATACAATCTTTTTAAAATTACCTTGGCCAAGGTTATTCACCATGGCTGTAGTCTTCTGGGAATCAATTGTAGAGGTTTCAGGCGAAGCTTGCTGAGCCTGCATTCTTGTCAATAACTCAGCCTTATTGGTTGACCCCTCATAAAAAGCTGGGCAGCACTTTACAACGCCCTTTGGACGAACTCCAACCCATAAAAACTCATCGTTGCCATACTTCACTGCAGTAGAAGTAATCGACAGCTTTTGAGTACTGCCCTCTGATGCCCATACCCCAAGCCAGCGCTCATTGATAGCAACAGTTTGAGCAGTAAGTTCGGCAGGAACTGCATCACTACTAGGCGCTTCTGCACTAGCGTTAGGGTTACTAGAATTGGCCTCTACAGGACTCTGAACTTCTGGGGCTTTAGAAAACTCAACAATCTCAGTACTAACTATATTTTGAGAAAGGGCGTAAAACATACCACCTAAAATAATTAAATACAGCAAGGAACCTATCATCATGGGGATGGGCAATGGATTTCTAGATTCTTGCCCGACCGTGAGTGAAGCATTCTCAGGTGATTCGGTGTTAGCAACCTTTGCTAATTCAGAACTAGTTTCAGGGAAACTATCCTTTAAGGAATCCAAGGTAGGAGCTTTATAGCTAGGATGTTGTGGTGGGCACTCTAGTCCATGTGCATAAGATAAAGCCTCTTCCAGACTTGCAAAAACTGTATCGCGGCAAACCAATTGATTTAAGACCGCATTTCTTTCTATCTTGTACTTATTAACCAAATACAAGCGGTATGCGCTGGATTGTAAATCTTTGGGCCCAGATAATCTTGCGCTACTTTTCTGGGGCATTGGAAAACAAATCCCCGCAACTAAAAAGGTGAGGCCCACCAGTAATTTAAATTGCACTGGATTTTGTATTTGACTCAGGAAAAATTGCAGCAATCCTTCGCCATCCAATCCAATAACTTGACTTTGGGCTGCAGAGAATAACAAGGTAAGACCGCACAAAGCTGCAATCACCTTCATAGTAATTTGCAAGTAGCGAGAATATATTGGATTGTCGGACACTAAAATTCCTTAATAAATGCAAAGAGAATAAATGTTGGACTCAAGGACTCCAAAAAATTTCTACCAGCTAATCTATTTGGTTACTCGCTGTATGATCAAACGAATACCATTATGCCCAAGCCGAAAGCTCTAAAGCTAAGCTAGGATATACGCTTAGGAGGAGCGGTATCCGCAGCCTGCTGTTGTCCAGACTCCTCCTTTGGGCTAGCCGAGGAATCTGGCTCCTTAGCAGCCTGTTTTGGAGGCTCTACGACCTCTTCCATTCTGACAAAAGTATCTGTTGTGCCAAAGTTATCGACCCAGTGGAAAACTTCTAGAAACTGTTCTTTGGGCATAAAACGCAAAGCAGAGTCATCGTAATTTTTATACTCAACATAGCTCACACCTAACTCATTAGGAGTATAGAGTCGCTTTACGGCAACTCGACGCCCATGCTCATCCTCAAATACATCGTTTCTGTAGGGATCTTTCATGTCTGTCATGAGTTCAATTACCACCCCTTCTCAAGAAAGAGGGCACCAAGCTTCCCTTTTTCGAGCGATATTCTGTTGAGTCTTCATTTTTTAGTTCCGGCACAGGTAGAGTGTTTGCAATACCGCCGTAAAAATTGAGACCACGTGCTCTTTCACGATAATCATCTAGGACGCTCACTTTTTTCACGATCGCACGATTTAAAGAGTTGCCACTGATCGAAATTGATTTTCTAACAATGTTGCGTTCAATGATTTTTTTAGAAATATACTTTCCAAAAGAAGAAAAATTCGCTGCAATTTTTTGATCAGGGCAAACACATAAAAAATCTTCATACACGTAACTGTCAATTTCTGGTGTTCGATAGACAGGCGGTGTGATGTGACAATTCATGAGAAAGTCTAAGTTAGTAAAAGTTGCATGAGAAGAGTAGCCTTCCTCCACTTTACTGGGAACTACCAAGATAAATTGTTTGTTTACTGCCAGACGAGACATGCACTGTTGCGCATATTTCAGAATAAAAATTTCAGTACTTGCCATTTCAAATTTAGAATTCGAGCTGGGCACTAGAACCATATCAAAATCTAAGATAAATTGTTCAGACATGGCTGGGGTCCAAGTGAGATCACAAATGCAGACCTCAACTCCAGATGAATACTTGCGAACACCCGAGCGAGCGCTTAGAAGAGCCGCCCCACTACTTTCATAATTGACGTCAAGGCAATGGACTTGGACGCCAATATCCGGCGCTTTCTTAGCCCAGCGAGAGGATGATGCCTGAGGATCCATATCAATCAAAGACACTTTGATGTTTTCTTGTATCGCAAGGTAGGCTGCTAGATTAACGGCAATCGTGCTCTTACCAACACCACCCTTTTGGTTGGTCACTAGAATTTTGATTGTGCCATTGGTATACATGTTAATTACTCTTTTTTTGCCAACAATGCTAGGTTCCTAATTATCATCATCGTTGATAATTTTAGAAAGGAGTCCACTCAAACGGGCACCTTGTTCGATACCAATTTGAGCATAAATAATATCTCCATGGACATCTGCACCACTGTGCAATTCCACCCTTTCCGTTGCCAGCACATTGCCTTCTACTCGGCCAGCAACCAACACTCGTACCCCGGAAATATTACCTTGCACTAAACCCGTTTTACCAAGCGCAATACAAACATCTGCGCCCGCTTTCGTTTTAATATCGCCAACTATCGTGCCATCGATTCTTAGGGACTTTGTTGCTAATAAACTACCAGTAATTTCTAAATCAGATCCAATAATTGAGCCGAAGGTTTCTTTAGACGGATCAAGCAGGCGTATGACGGTATTTTGTTTCAAAGCAATATTAGTTGCAGGTTAGTTTTTATTAAATTTACCGCTAATCTTGCCACCACGTTGAATATGAATATATTTGTAGTTGATATTTCCACTCACGTGAGCAAGAGGGCCAACATTCAAGTCATCGCAGTTGACGTCACCCTTCAAGTCACCCTTAATTACTAGGTTTTCAGTATTGAGTTCACCATCAACTTGACCGGTGGAATCAATCAAGATAGATTTAGCTGTAACCTTGCCACGTACAGTCCCAGAAATATTCAACACACCATCAGAAACTATCGTACCTTCAAAGACAAAGCCCTCACTCAGAATCGATGGCTTAGTGTTGATGGAAGATCGAACTGGCGCTTCACTTCGAAAATTTTGCTCGACTGATTCAGAGTCAACCTCTTCAGGCATGCTTGACTGAGAAAGGTTATCAGGCTGCTCTTCCGTATTCTGCTCTGGGTTATTTTGTGAATTGGAATTTTTTGAAAAGATAGACATCGTCGTATGTTCTGCTTAAGATAATTAGGAATGGGGATTGAGATTATGTAATTCACCATGCAAATGACCACCTTTTTCAATCTCAATTTCAGAATAATTAATGGAGCCACTAACCTTACCAGTGGATCGAATAATCAAACTACGGGTTGAAGAAATATACTCATTTACTTCACCACGAATATCGACCGACTCACCAGACAATTTGCCACGCACGACACCCGTTGCCTCTATGATGACTTGTTTTGCAGTAATCTCACCCTCAACGACTCCTGAAATGGAGGCAATATCTGGAACTTCAAAATTCCCTTTGAGAACCACACCTTCACCTACAAATAGGCAACCTTGTTGATTTGCTTCAGCCATGCTTAACACTCCTTGGGGGCAGTACTTCTATTATTGGTATAAATTGCAACGATTTTATCAGTTGAAACTCCCTGTAAGGGCTTAAACGCACTATATATGAACAATTTAAATATTTCACGCACCAAAATTTACCCTCTTTTTATGACCAAAAAATGGCTCTTGATGGTTTTAACGGCTTTTTTACTAAACCCGCTTAATGCCAGCTATGCCGGGTGGAGCTTTATCTCCTCTGATGCACTGGGAAATCACTACTATTACGATGACAGCAAAACTGTCAGGGAAGCCCAAGCAGAGCAAGTCAGCACATGGCTATTAACAAGCTATTCTCAAGCTCTTTCCGGCCCCAATGGAGAGCCCACCCTTTCTGTCATTCAGGATTTATCCTATTTTTGCCGGACTGGCTACGAGAGCTATAAGCAGTTTTATATTGGTTATTACGCAGGTCCGGAGGGCTCTGGCACCAGTTTGGGTGCTGAAAATACCCCGAATTCGCCCTGGGAACGTGTCATTCCGGACACAATGAGTGATGTCTTATTTCAGTTTTTTTGTAAACCAGGTCAGTCCAGCAAGGGCCAAAGCGGCAAGTAGCCGCTGGAACTAATTAAGGCTTCACTTCTGGAGCGGCGTCTGGCTTGTTTTCAGCAGTATTAGCAGGCTTGGAGAAGTAACTCATTGGATAGGTAGTCTCAGCTCCAAATGGTCCCCGAATCCAGATTTGATCGTTATATCTCACGTAGCAACTGCGGCTCACGCTACCTGTAGCGCTGACACTATAGGAAAAAAACCAATTAGGCTCAATCCTGCCCGTTTCGGAGGTACAAGGCTCGGCGGTAATGTACAAAATGTCGCCATGGGCTGGCATTTGGCCAATGATTGCGCCTTGAGCAATTTGATTGCCAAACGAAAAGATGCTAGCTAACAGTATTTTAAATGTGGGGCGTAATAAATTCATAAGAAGCGAATGACAGGGTCGCTGAAAAGTAAACTTATTGGTATTATAGGTTACCTTGCAATGCAGCTTTGTAATTTTTTTAAAAAAATCAAGCACTTATAGAATATCAATGCAATTATTTTGGGTTTCTGGATCGACTGGCTCGATTAAACAAATCAATATCACCAAAAAGAGTGTTTTACGCTTAGTGGCTATTGTCAGCTGTGCTTTTTGCGCCTTTGGGATTTTGATTTTTTATACTGGCATTACCATTGCATTTGAAGTCAACCCTGAGCTGGCTAAAGAAGTTACTGGGGTAGTGACACCTGAAGAGCGCTCAAGACTAGACGGTATGTATCGCCGAGAACTGGCTTCTTACCAAGCGCGCCTCAAGGAGGTAAGTACCACCTTTAATGAGCTTAAAGCCAGTAAAGACCGCTATCTTGCCATCTCAACCCCGAGCACTATTAAAGAGAAGCTCTTAGACCCCGCACACCTTGGTGGCCCTCTAAAACCAGTCAATTTTCAGCTAGATCCCACCAAAGCATTGGTCGATAATCTTGAAGATCTTGCCAATAAGTCCAATGAAATTCTCGATATTGCCACTAAGCTAGAACCCGAATGGCAAAAGCAATACAACTGGCTCAGAGCCCTGCCGATTGGTCCGCCGATTGATGCTAGGCTGGGTATGACTAGTAACTTTGGTGTACGCATAGATCCTATTACTCAGCAATTGGCGCAGCACTCTGGCATTGACTTTATTACCCCAACGGGTACCCCAATTGTGGCGTCGGGTGATGGCACGGTGCTTAAGTCGGCATTCGATCCAGCGTATGGCAACTTTATTGAAATTGCCCATAACGAAGGTTTTGTATCCAAGTATGCTCACAACAGCAAGCTCTTGGTCAAAGTTGGACAACTAGTAAAGCGTGGTCAAGTGATTGCACAATCGGGCTCTACCGGAAGATCGACTGGCCCGCATCTTCACTATGAGATTCACCAAAATAATACTTACCTCAATCCAGCCAAGATTTTGGTCTACGCCCCACCCTCAAAATATTGGTAAGCATTCTTAGACCCCTGAGATCTTTAATGCTCATTGTGAATGGCTTTAAATTCCCCTGCTACTGAACAATTTAAAAAGCATCATTTACTAACCAAGTTCTTATTCACTTAGGCTAATTGAGCCATGCCCCGACCATGAAGCCTCTTTTTAAATATCTTTTCAGCGCGCTCATCTTCTTGGGCCTAGTACTTTCGATTGATCAATTCATTTGTAACAAATGGATCTACCATGATTACGCTGCTGGCATGGATCGTAAGCTGGCCTGTTTTTGGAAGTCCTGAGCTTTTGCTTGTTAGCCGCCTTACTCAAAATGCTTGATCTCTCAAATCTTTTTTCTAAAGCGTAGATAGCATTTATGACTGTAAAAAATGCTGCAGATATTTTGGCTCATCTTCATCAAGAACAGATAAATTTGGGCGTAAAACGTGTCGAGACTCATGATGCCCAAATCGCTCAAGCCATTTTGGATCATCTCTTTAGCTTTGAAGACTTACTATTTTTATCTGCGCTAGATATGCAGACACTACTTCTCAAGATTTCTGATCAGACTTTAGTCGTTTGCTTAAAAAATGTCAGTAAACCGCTGGGTATCAAAATACTGACCGCCATGACTAAAGCTAGGGCAAAAAGTATCGGAGAAGATTTACAAAATAGTGCAAAGCTAAAAGTCTCCGAAATCGAAGGAGTTCAATTAGAGGTGCTGAAAGTAGCTTATGGGTTACACCAAACTCAAAGCATTACATTGCGAAAATTTGCTGTAGATGAGAAATACATTTAAGTAGTCATGGGAAAAGCAAAGCACTACTAAGCATTTACAAGTCTAGGCATAACCCAATTTCACTGACTATAACCAATCAGAGATGCACTGTATTGAATGAGTTACTTATGAACACCTGCTTCTTGCATAGCCAATGCATGCGCTTTGCGCTCAGCGATTTTTTGGGCTGTTTTTTCGATTTCATGATTGTGCAATAAAACTTCATGCAATCTGCGATAGAGGAACTCCAAAGCGATAGCAATAGCAATCAACACAAAAAAAGTGATCCACTTGTCATAAATCAGGCAAAGATCGGCAGCAGTTAAGCCTGCCAAAGCTTTTAGGCGAATCGCAGTGGTTTCAGGAAAATGTACCGATAGGATGCTCATGATCAAGTAAATATATTTATCGATATAAGAAATGTAGCAAAAAGTTATTACTAAATAAAGTCGCACTGCACAAAAACAGAGTTTCTCTTAGCTGTGCGCCCTTCTAGCGTATCTTGAGCACAATAAGTGTTTACGGCATCGCAAGGATTTTTGTTAAGAAACCATAATCATTATGGGGTCTATAGACAATACTGAAAATGAAGTGCTCATGCAAGTTATCCCTGCAAACCTTGGCCAAAACGGCGCCACGACTGCTCAAAACTCCATTTTTATAGGTCATCATCAAGCAGTACCGGCTTTTCCTGTAGGTCGATTAACTTAATCAATCCAGGTTGTAACACTTGGCTTAAATCAAACGGTAAGCGCTTTTGCGCGCTGATCTGCTCAGCGCGCTGCACAATACTGTTCAAGGGTAGCCCCCTTAGCTGTGGCAGCGCAATCACAATCTTGTTACCAGCCGTAGGGACTCTTAAGATATACACCTCATGAAAGGCCTCTTGATAGGTGCGCAGCATGGATCTATAGAGCGGATTGACTTTGGGAGTGCTCCATATATTGGCGACAATAGCGCCAGAGGGCTTGAGCGCTTTTTTGAGTGAGAGCAAAAAATCTTTCGTTGCTAAATGCTTGGGGATCCCTGCTGCCGTATAGGCATCTAAAAAGATCAGATCATACGGCTTTTGGACATTTTCAATAAATGCTCGACCGTCTTGTGCATACGCATGGAGCAAGTCATCTTCAACAAAATTAAAATACTGCTTAGCTAAGCCAATAATTTGTGGATCAATATCGATCACATCAATTTGTGCATCCGAGTAATGTTTACGTAAAAACATCGGGATGTTGCCAGCGCCAACTCCTAACACCAAAATGCGATCGAGCTGCTCGGTAAAAGCCAGGCCAATCATGGCTGATTTTGCATAGGGCAAACCCAAGTAATCCAGGTCGCCCATTTTGACCACGCTTTGACGAGTTCCCTGTTTTCCAAAGCGCAGGGTACGAATCCCGCCAAGGTCTTGAGTCACGTTCGTTGAGCCAGACATGGTTTGACCTTCATAGAGTAAACCTTCTTTAGCTGTAGCTAACTTTTTTAAACCTACAGCATGAATAGCCTTAGATAGAGAGATATTAATATTGGGGAGCATAGAAGAACGGTGTTGGTGCAAATCGGTAAATGCATGTTGAACATCAAAATATAATGAATCAATTTTCACTAAAAACCAATTTTATTGGGTAAATACCATTTCTTTTTTCAAAATGACGTTTTTTTGTATCAATTGATCGGCAGGCCCTAGTAAATAAGCGGGAGTTTCTTTGAATTACGTCAACATGGAAATACGATGCCACTTTATTTTGAGTAAAATAACTTCATGGAGATAAAAAAATTAGCCATTGCCGTAACTTTTCATTACGCTTCAGATCGAATTAAATATCTAGAGAAAATTGCGACCCAGTTTAACTCTCTAGGAAATGAGGTTTTTGTTCATATTTTCACGAATGAAAATGGTGTGGATAAGATGCTAAATATTATGCGTGCCGTCAAGCAAGACCGTGAATTGGCGGTAAATATTCACACTCCAACATATCTTGGCCATCCTTACCTTTTAACTTGGAGTCATTTTCACACCTTTAGAGAGCTTTTTAATACTGACGAATCGATTTCGCATTTTATGTATTTAGAGGATGATATTTTTATAACCAAAAAGAATATTGAGTACTGGTTAAGATCTCGAGAGGCGCTAAGGAATAACAAAGTCATTCCATCCTTTTTGCGCTATGAGGAAAAAGAGGGCTCTAAGGCAATGTATGCAACGGATGTTAAAACAAGGTCAAGTTTCGATAGCCTACCTAAAGTTAAAGAATCGGAAATCTATTACTACTTAAATCTACCCCAACCATATCAAGGCATGTATTTACTTGATCGAGAATTGATGTACGAGCATTTAAATGGGCCATCCTCAATTCCAGAATGTACTCCCTGGGGTATTAGGGAGAAAGCGGCGGCAGGCTTGACATTTGTTAATGTACCAAAGGACTGTCATTCTAGAAATTTTATTGGGTATGATTTTGAGACCAAATGCGTTGATCCCAATAGTCTTATTCATCACCTGCCAAATAATTACGTAAGCAAAATGGGTACACTACATGGAAAAATTAAAGTCGATGAACTGATAATTCATGCTGACTAAAATTAGAATTTTGCAGCATTAATTCTGACGTTAAATTTTTAAGTAATTTTGAGTTTGAATTGGTATTAAGTAGCCAATATAAAAGATAGGTATCTTTTTTCCAGCCACCGTCTTAAATGCGTCGATATTTGCCAGATTAACCACGAATTGATTAACTATTTTTAGCTAAAAGCACTCTAATTGATACAGCTAAAGCAAGAGAGTCCAGACCACCCACGTAATTTTTTGAAGGATTCTTGCGAAGCCCTTATGTGAGCCGATGCCCAAAAGTTAGACGCCCAGCTCAACTCGAAAGTTTTTTACGAACGAATCTAGCAATTACTTCAAATTACCAATAGTTCAATAGTAATTAAAGCTAGGGGCCTCAAAAGGCTTGTACAACTTTATTCAATTAACATCACAGATATCCACAATTGGACCCTAGCTTGTTGGGCCCATGACTTGTTATCTTAAAAAGCTACTTATTAGCACTAAATCAAAGCACCCAACTTATTACAGAATCAACCTAGTTTGCTGCAATGATTTGCTATAGAAAACCCTCTTTGATGCTGGCCTAAATTGACAGCAATTAAGCGAGATCCAAGCATTCTCAACTGAACCCTCAACCGAGCTTACTCACGGTGGTCTACTTCAAAAAGCACTGTATTTAGCGGTGGAGAGCGCCCACCTAAAAAGCTCGAAACCTTACCTCTATTGATTGCATCCCAAAGTGGATTAAGCGCCCCATTTTCAGAAAAGATAGGAATACCTCATGGAAGTACGGAGCAAGAATACTATTCGACAAAAGCTATCTGCAACGATTCTTCGAGATAGAGTACTTCAGCAGTGCCTCAAACTGATGATTGCATAATTTATAAAGCCGTAGGCATTTAATTCATAGGTCCTAAATTCACGAACCAAGTTTCCACCATACTAATCTCATCTGAAATACCAAAAATATAAAAGCTCTTAGAAAAAATTTCAGTGACTTTATCTTTTTTAGACCTCAAATATGGGGAGATAATTAAAGATCAAATTGAAAAAAGCTAATTCTTTTTACAGAGCATTGATATCCACAATTTTTATATCTGATTTACTTACTGTGATCGACTGCATCCTAAACTATTAGAATGCATAAATTATTTATGTCAATCGCGGGTCGTGGGATAAAAAATCTTATTTAAAAACGATGGTGGCGTATGATATATGTAGAATTAATTTATTGATTTTGAGGGTGGAAATAATAATGAACAATAAATATATAAATCCGTTGATTGAATATTTAGAACAAAATCCTAATGGTAGGGTTGTTCATCGCTGGCGGCATTATTTCGATATATATCATCGTCACTTTTCTCGCTTTAGGGGGGAGTCAATAACGATGATTGAAATTGGGATTTTTAACGGTGGCTCTTTAAAGATGTGGAAAGAGTATTTTGGTCCCAAAGCGACAATTGTTGGAGTAGATATAAATCCAGGTTGTAAAAAATATGAAGAGCCAGGGATTGAGATAGTAATTGGGGATCAAGCAGATCCAAAATTTTTGCAGGCATTATCCAAGCAGTATTCAAAATTTGCCGTTGTAATTGATGATGGGGGCCATAGAATGGAGCAACAAGTTACAACATTGGAAGAATTATATTTGTCGATGCGTGATGATGGTGTTTACCTTTGTGAGGATACCCATACATCTTATATGCCAGCCTTTGGAGGGGGACATCTAAAGGCAGATACATTTATTGAGTATTCAAAAAAACTAGTTGATCAACTTAACGCATTTCATGTCAAAGAAAGCGAATCCTTAGCTCCAAACTACTTTACACAAGCTACTGATTCGATTCATTTTTACGATAGTGTAGTCGTAATAGAAAAAAAATCTCGAGCAAAACCGGATCAGGTCGTTTACGGTAATCAAGCTGATTTTATTTATGTCGCGCCATCACTTGCCGGCAATAAGCCCTAGCAATATTATTAAACTCCTTCTAATAAGAAAATTCTTATATTCGATAAAATGATCGAGTCCAGAATAAAATACCTCAAAATAAATTAGATTTTACTGAACTGCACTTTTCTCGTAATCATTGATTAGCAGTCTGATTTTTAATATACTTCGAATGTTCTAGTTTATATTCAGCCTAGAATAAATCATAGGTACGCATAATTGAAAAAATACAATGTCGTAGTTGCAACAGATATCGGTACATTCATAGTCAATAAAAATGATACTGGAGTTGGCTGGCAACTCTCTGAGTATGGGGTATATGACCCTCATGAGTTAAATGTAGTTAGAGGTATATTGAGACTGTTGCGAAAAAAACCCGAATCTTACTGTATTGGATATCGGAGCAAACATTGGAGTACATTCTGTCATCATGTCTCAAGAGGTTGGTAATGGCTCAGTATTTGCGTTTGAAGCCCAACGAATTATATTTAATATGCTTGCTGACAATATCTCTTTAAATTCCTTGAGCAATGTTTTTTGTTGCCATAACGCAGTGTCTGATGCGCAAGAGCCTATAGATATTCCAAAATTTGACTATGGAAAACCACTGAGTTTTGGTAGCGTAGAGTTTGGAGGGAGCAAAAGGAGTTTATAGGGCAGCTATCTAGTGTAGGTGAGTGCGAGAAAGTGATGTGTGTGGTTATTGACGATGTTAATTTTTCACAAATAGATTTTATTAAAATCGATGTTGAAGGAATGGAGATGAAGGTTTTAAAAGGTGCTGAGAAAAGTATCCTAAACTTTAGGCCTTTTATGCTAATAGAGTATTTAAAAAGTGATAGGGATGAAATTATTGATTGGTTGAAAACAGCTAACTACAAAGTTTATTCTGGTATTGGAGCCAACTATCTTTGCGTGCCCGAAGAGTCCTCTATTATATTTAATGATTAATTATTGGTCTCGTAAGTCGAAAATTCACAAATCAGTCGCAACAACCTTTGTCAATGAACACTTAAAAATCACTTTTTTTGCGGCATAAAATTCATTCCCCATATTTTTGATTGAACTCCCTAAACCCTCCCTACTAAATCCCCCTTAACCCTCTCTATGACGCCCTCCCAGTTCCCCATTTCCTCTTGTTGATACAGCGTCATTGTCGGGTACCAAGGACTATCTTTTCTATCGACTAACCAACGCCAGCAAGTATCAAATCGATTTAATAGCCAAATCGGTTTACCCATCGCTGCTGCTAGGTGCGCTGTTGAAGTATCCACACTAATAATGAGATCAAGGTTTGCAATCAGTGCTGCCGTATCTGAAAAGTCGTCAAGTTCGCTCACAAAGTTGTAAAAATTAGATGGGTTCCAATATTGATTACCGCTTTGGATCAGCTCGGATTCAGCGGGCTCACCTTTTTGCAGGCTATAAAAATTGATATCCGGAATATTAATTTGAGCGATTTGGGCTAGGGGAATATTGCGCCTAGCGTTTAGACTCCAAAGCTCGGGTTGATTAGGACGAAATCCCCCATTCCAAACGAGGCCTACTTTAAGCTTTTGGTGCGCTGCTAGCTTGGTTTTCCAGTACTCCTCTTGTATCGGGGGTGCTTTAATGTACGGGACCTGATTGGGGATGCTCTCAATTTCGGTATTAAATGCCAGCGGCAAACTCATGAGCGGGCATTGATAATCAAACGCAGGTAGTGGATCGCCCATTGCCACCAGCTGACTAACACCTTCTAAGTTTTGCAGTATTTTAAATAAAGGGCGCCGCACTTCTAAAATCACTTTAGCGCCAAGCTGAGCAACTAAGGAGACATAGCGACAAAATTGAATCGTATCACCTAGCCCTTGCTCCGCATGGAGCAAGATGGTTTTATCTACCAGGGATTGCCCCCCAAGCCACAAGGGCTGAGAGAAGTGTCTTCTGCTCTGCAGGCTTATAGCACTTTCGTTCTTCCAGCGCCATTCATATCCTTGCCAACCATCCTTAAAATTACCCAGTAATAAGTGACACAAAGATAGATTCCAGTGGGCGTTTGCATAATCGGGTTTAATCGCAATAGCTTGGTGGTAACTCGCTAGAGCTTCATCAAAACGTTTGAGGAGTTTTAAGGTATTACCGCGATTAGAGTAAGCATCTGCGTAATTAGGGTTGATGGTAATGGCTTTGTTGTAACTCACCAAGGCTTCTTCAAAGCGCTCAAGTTCTTTTAAGGCAGCACCGCGATTAGAGTAGGCTTCCGCATAATCCGGCTTAATACGGATAGCTTGATCAAAGCTAACTAGAGCTTCTTCAAAACGCTCAAGTTCTTTTAAAACAATACCGCGATTAGAGTGGGCTTCTGCGAAATGGGGCTTGATGGCAATAGCTGTATCGCAGCTAATAAGGGCTTCTTCAAAACGTTTGAGATCTTGCAAGGCAACGCCGCGATTGTAGTAAGCGTCTACGTAATCAGGTCTAATGCGAATCGCTGTATCGTAACTAACTAACGCTTCTTCAAAGCGCTCAAGTTCTTTTAAGACAATACCGCGATTACAGTAAGCTTCTACGTAATTGGGGTTGATACGGATGGCTTCGTTATAACTCACTAAGGCCTCCTCAAAACGCTGCAGTGTCTGCAAGACAACGCCGCGATTAGAGTGGGCTTCTGCATTATCTGGCTTAATTGAAATGGCTTGATCGTAACTGACCAGAGCCTCCTCAAAACGCTCAAGTTCTTTTAAAGCAATGCCTCGATTAGAGTAGGCTTCTGCGTAATTGGGGTTGATACGGATGGCTTCGTTATAACTAACTAACGCTTCTTCAAAACGCTGGAGCTCTTGCAAAGCAATGCCAAGATTAGAGTAAGCCTCTACAAAATCAGGCTTGATTTGTAATGCTTTAGTTAGAAACTCAACCGCTTTGATAAATTGCCCAGCCTCCAGAAATAAAGTACCCAATAACTGTAGAACATCAAAATGATTGGGATCTATTGTTAAAGCTTGCTCATAAAACGCCTGTGCCTCTTTGAATTTACCTTGCTGATGTAAATTAAAGGCTTGCTCTATCAAGGGCAATGTGGAGTCTTGTTGTAACACTTATTTGACTAAGCTCGGTAATTTGCGATTAGGAATATTGGGTGGACGAAGCATAAATAAATTTTAATATACTCCAACAATAAGTTATATATCTATTAGACGAATTACAAAATTTTACGACTGATATTTGAACTGACCTGATTTTTAGTACCACTCCCAAAGAGAGGATTTTTGATAATCTTCTACCTTAAAGGAGTGCTTAATATGGCTAAAGGCCAACGCCTTAAACCCGAGCAAATCGTTACCTTATTGCGTCAAATCGATGTTTTAACCACTAACGGTAAAACCCTAGCCCAGGCTCTCCAGAGCAGCGTATCGCTACATGCCATTGCCTAGAGATGACGAAGAGCCGCTTAGGGCTGAAGTCATCCGGATGGCGAGCACCTATGGCAGGTATGGCTACCGATTTATTGCCGGGATGATGCGCAACGCTGGTTGGGGGCAGGCGCTACCATCGCAAAGGTCCCATGCATCTGGCGGCAAGAGGGTCTGAAGTTCCACAAAAGCAGCCTCCTAGAGGCAGACTTTAGTTTAACGATGGTAGTTGTATGCGCCTGAGAGCTGCTGCCCCCAATCATGTTTGGAATTACGACTTTATCTTTATTAGAGATACTTATGGCGGCAAGTTCGGGATGCTCACGATGATTGATGAGTTCACCAAGAAATGCTTAACCATCCACTACGCTAGAAGGATTGGATCGATTCAGGTGATTGAACAACTGGCCAACGCCATGATTGACAACGGCATCCCGGAGTACATCCGTAGTGATAATGCCCCAGAATTTATTGCCAAAGACCTGCGTAGTTGGTTATCTGGCATTGGGGTCAAAACTGCTTATATTGAACCCAGTAGCCCCTGGAAGAATGGCTTTTGTGAAAGCTTAAATGGTACCTTGAGAGATAACCTTTTGGATGGGGAGATCTTCTACAGCCTTTAAGAAGCTCAGATCATCGTAGGGGAGTGGGTGAAACACTACAACCATGTCAGGCCCCATAGCGCTTTGGGTTATAGACCGCCAGCACCCCAAACCCAAGTACCCAAAATAATACAAAATCAACCCATGTTGCTGCAATGATTTACTATAGAAAAACTCTCTTTGATCGTGGACCTAAATTTACAACAGTTCAAGAGGGAAGTTATTGATGTAGATTAGCGAAGAAAATTTTCATTGAATTTTTAAGAGATATCCCGTTTATTGCAGAATTTATCAATAATTCACCTATCTAACATTTCTTAACGCAAGTTACTAAATCAAACCACATGCAGCAAGAAAATAAAATATTTGATTTAATTGATCAAGGCTTAGCCTTACATCAAGAAGGTCGACTCGAAGATGCGCAACTAATTTATGAGCTGGTATTGGCAATAGAGGAGAATCATTTTGATGCCCTACAGTTATTAGGCGTCCTATTTATACAAACTAAGCAATTTATAAAAGCGGATTATTTTCTAACTAAAGCACTGAAAATAAAACCTTATGATGCAGTAGCCCACTGTAATCGCGGCCTTGCTTTAAAAGAACTCAAGCGTTTAGAAGAAGCTCTTGTTAGTTACGATAAAGCTATTGAGATCAACCCTGATTATGCAGTAGCCCACTGTAATCGCGGCAATGCTTTAAGAGAACTTCAACGTTTAGAAGAAGCTCTTGTTAGTTACGACAAGGCTATTGAGCTTAGATCTAATCTTGCAGAAGCCCACTTTAATCGTGGTAATGTCTTAAAAGATCTACAGCGTTTAGAAGAATCACTTGCTAGCTACGACAAGGCTATTGAGCTTAAACCCGATTACCCAGAGGCCTACTCTCATCGTGGCAATGTCTCAAAAGATCTTCAGCGTTTAGAAGAAGCTATTGCTAGCTACGACAAGGCTATTGAGCTTAAACCTGATTACCCAGAAGCCTACGCTAATCGTGGCAATATCTTATCAAATCTTCACCGTTCAGAAGAAGCTCTTGCTAGCTACGACAAAGCTATTGAGCTTAAACCTGATTACCCGGAGGCCTACGCTGATCGTGGCAATGTTTTAAAAAAGATTGGCAGGGAGAGTGAAGCAAAAGAAAGCTATGACCAAGCTTTACTCATCAAGCCCGACTTTGTATTAGCTCGCTGGGGACGCGCCATGACTGTGCTACCAATCATTCCAAACCATGTTGAGAACTCCAAATCCTCTCGCATAGAATTTTCTCAAGAACTATCTGACATGAATAGCTGGTTTTCTACGCAAGAGCGTCTTAAAAACGGGCACAAAGCTGTTGGTTCAGCACAGCCGTTTTATCTTGCCTACCATGAAGAGAATAATAAAGAGCTCCTTTCAACCTATGGGGCATTATGTCACCGGCTTATGAGCTATTGGCAACAAAAGGAGAGTCAATTTACTAGGCCAAAAGCTTTTAATAAACCCATTGTAGTGGGGATAGTCTCTCACCATATTCACCAGCACTCTGTATGGGATGCGCTTACCAGGGGATGGGTCGAGCAAATTAATCGTAACCATTTTGAATTGGTTTTTTTCTATACTGGTGTCATAAATGATCTAGAGACAAAATTTGCAAAATCAGTTGCAAAGGATTTCATTACCTGCGGTGATCGCCTAATTGCTTGGGTGAAAGCAATCTTTTCTAGCCAAATTGACATTTTGATCTATCCTGAAATCGGAATGGACCCAATGTCGATCAAATTAGCCAATCTAAGATTAGCGCCGGTTCAAGTGGGATCATGGGGTCATCCTGATACAACAGGGTTACCAACAATTGACTACTATCTATCTGCAGATTTATTCGAGCCTGATAACTCTGAAAAATTTTATACTGAACGGCTAGTAAAATTACCGAACTTGGGGTCCCACCATAAACCATCAGCAGTAATACCTATTTCTATAAATCTAGAGCAACTTAGTATTAAGGCAGATCAGCCATTACTAATCTGCCCTGGAACACCTTTTAAATATCAGCCACAGTATGATCATGTTTTCGTAGACATAGCAAAACGGCTAGGGAAATGTCAATTCATATTCTTCACACATCAAGATAAACAGCTTACCTGCCTTCTTCAAGAGCGACTTTCTTGCCATTTTTTAGAATCGGGACTCAATAGTAAAGACTATTGTGTTTTCATACCTTGGCAGCCAAAATCTTGCTTCTTTGGCCTAATGAAACGTGCAGATATTTATCTTGATACCATTGGCTTCTCTGGATTTAACACAGCATATCAAGCGATTGAGTGTGGACTTCCTATTGTTACGCGCGAAGGAAGGTTTATGAGAGGACGTTTAGCAAGCGGCATATTAAAAAAAATTGGTCTAGAGGAGTTAATAGCGCAGGATGAGAATGCCTTTGTGAATCTAGTCGTTAAAATTGCAAGTAATCAAGAATACAAAAGCTTCATTAGAGATAAAATTGAAGAAAATCGTTATTTTTTATATGGGGATCTTGAGCCCATTAGAGCACTTGAGAAATTTTTAGAAAGTGCATATCGTAAATCAAAACTTTCTTACTAATGCCCACTTAGAATTGGACTTTGGCGGTCACAACAAAACTGCAAAAAATTTTCCTTGCGGTTAGAAGTTCTGGCTAAAAAGCTATTATTCTCCAATTAGTTCTCACTCAAACATCCGCTATTCCGTTAAGTCTATTTAGGACGGGCTGAGCATGAACTGATTTGCCCATAATTTCCAACCAGGAACAATGACTTAACATTATCTCCCTCTCCTTAAACCATTCTGGGGCATATTCACATTCCCTGCACTCCTTATAGCCAGGCACTCCCTGTGTATAGTGAATTAATTTTGCGTTTGGATTTGAAGGGGCATAACCTACCAAATGATTCCAGTCGGGCGATAAGGCCCCAACTTCTTCAGCCCAGTTTAAATTTTGGGGTGTGTCGGTGCTGATAAATTCTGGTGTTAGCTTGAGACAACGCTCATTATTGAAAAGCATCACGGAGGGACGTTCAAAAGAAAAAGGGCCAGTAAACGGAACAACATCCACACTGGCACCTGTGGCAGACTCAAATAGCTCAACAACATCACCCAAAAGAAGAGCATCTGAATCCATAAATAAAGCCTGGCCTTTATAGTTGCATAAATACGGGACAAGATAGCGCGAATAGGTGAAGGTAGTGAGGCCTTGTCTAGTTATCGGCAATTGATTAAGGAGTAGCGGCGTTATGGCGACTGGCTTGGATGATAAACGCTGTATAGAGCTAACCAATACATGATATGCCACAAGTTGACGCTCATCAATTCCGATAAAAATTCTCAACATAAAATCTCCATTTTTAGAAAATAAATATATAAGCTAAATAAATTTTCCACAAATATATTATTGGGTAAATTTGATCATAAATAAAAAACTTTAAAAAAACTAGAACTGGCATCCTAAATATTATGCATTTAAGTAAGTAGCTCTACCCATTTACTCGCAATATTTTGAACGGAAAACTTTGGTACAACTTCAAGTTGAGCGAGCTTGACTCGATCGTGAAATATTGAAGGGTCCTCAATTAGGACCCTAAACTCCTCACCATTAATATCGACATAGTATTTTTCGAAATCTTTATAGCTATCAAGAGCCCCAGCTGCTACTGGTAACCCAAGTACAAGGGCTGTAATTAATCTATTTGAACTTGCGCCATTCTTCTTTGGATCGGCATTATTTATCGGAATAATGCAGGCATCGGCTAATTTTGAAGCATGGACCATTGCCTCTGGTGACCAGATCCCAAGCTGAATTTGAATTTCGGCTTTTGAATTCAACTGGGCTCTGGAAAAGTATTTTAATCCAGCTTCATTAGATAGGATGATTAATCTGATTTGATCTCCAATCTCAAAGCCCAGTTTAATGAATGAAATTAAATGTTCAATATTTGATGCATGACCAAACCATAAGAGGGTAGTTGGTTTATTTACCGGCTTGATATCATGAGGAAAGAACTCTATTGCATCTTCTAGTAACTCAATATTTCCAGAGTAATACATTGCTAGGTTTTGCTGCATCATTCGCGAGGAAGTAGTAGCAACATCAACCATATCGTAGATTGTGAGAAGGGCAACTTGGACTGCGGTGAGAGCTTCCATTTCTACGCCAGTAACTTTAATCTTGAGCAAATCTTTAGGTTTACTTGGACAACGTTTGGACAAAGGTTATCACAATATATTAAGAGCAAAGATCTACTCTTTTAAAATATGACGACCCCACCCAGGGGCACCCCCAATCTGTAAAGTAGGAGTCACAACACAGTCATACATAGTATTTTGCACTTGAGATTATGAAAAATACTATTTCTAATTTATTGTTGAGTTGATAGGCCATCTAGTTGGCGTTGAAGGCTTTCATTTTTGACTGCAATTCTATTCAGAGTGTTCATCTTCGGTTTTCCCAGATCATCAAATATGGGTTTAATATCTTCAACTTTTTTTATGTGGCAGGTCAAATCGTCTATTTCATAAAAAGAGTAGCCCAATGGTGAAAGTTCACTAAAGACTTCAGATCCAGCTGTATGGTCTATGCACTCAAAGAAAATAGTGGGTAATCCTCGATTAAGGATGCTCGACATTCCTCGCAAACAAGAACCTTCAAATCCTTCTACATCAATTTTGATGAGGTCAATTGTTTCATGCATGTTTTGCGGGAAAAAATCATCTAGCTTTACCACTTGAATGGGGGTGATATGAGAGTTATTTCTTGCGCCAATTGATCCTCCTGTACTTAAATAGCTTATATCGGTAGATATTGAGAAAGGCATCATTTCGTTTCTTTCACCTACACCTAGCATGTGAGCGCAATTGGCATTAAATCCATTTCTACGTAGGTTCAAGTTTAAGCGGGCAAAATTCATAAAGTGCGGTTCATATGCAAATATGCTTGCATTAGAATTCGTGCTGGCGGCAGTCAAAGTATAGGCTCCAGTATGCGCCCCTATATCAACAATTACTTTAGATTTTGAACAGATATTAGACCAAGTCTTTAGTGTGAAATATTCATAACGCCCATTCCAGAAAAAACGTAATACAACGCCATCATCAGCCCCAGCCAAATACATGGAAAACTGAGAATTGTCGGATGGATTGCAATTTACCCAATCAAAAAATTTTGGTAAGTTTGTTAATTCACTAATTGAGTAATTATTGCGATTTGGGTGTTGATTGCGATAGGCTATCGCATCCTCTATGGTGAGATTATTATTTTGAATAACCATTAAATCCTCTAAATTTGATTAATGTTGTATTGATCTGTATGTAACTTGGCGGAACTATAATCTATTATGACTAATTTTATTGAATCGCTGATATATATTAACTATCAACTAAAGGCTATAGAAATTTCTTACATTTTATGAATAAATCCATATTTTGTTTTTTCCATATAGGTAGTGATTCAAGCTGCCCCCAAATGCTTGTAGATTCTATTAGGAAATTTAATCCTAATTCAGAAATAGTCTATTGCACAGATCGCCATTCTCCAAATATAAACGGAGTAACTCATCGCTTGGAGTTTGATGGCAATCCTCACGAGATTATGACGTTCCGACTGAATAGTTTTGCCAGCTCTGGGATTGGTGGGCCTGCTATATATTTAGATACGGATATGTTGTGCCTAAGATCGTTTGATCCAGAGAAATTTTTGGAGAGTAAAGATCTCTATATATGCGAGAGATCATTTGGCGGGGACGCATTATTTAATGGAAATTTCCGTGGAATGAATTATCTTGAGTATGACCAAATGCCGCTTGGTAAGGTTTATCCTTATTTAGCCTGTACAACAATTACAAGAAATTCGGAGGTATGGATTGAGCTTGCTGATGTGTGTGATGGCCTAAGTGAAAAATTTCGAATTTGGTATGGGGATCAGGAAGCCTTAAAAATTGTTGCAAAAAGAAAGTCTAATGGGCAATTAGGATTCATACCTGAACATACTTATGCATGTTTACCTGAAAACATGAATTATGTTTCTCAAGCAACTTTTCTACACTTTAAGGGACCCGCAAGAAAAGGCCTAATGATCGATTTTTATAAAAAAATAATGGAACTTTAGCGCCTCAAATAAATTGTGAAAGATTATTTGGTTATGTAATAAGTATTCAAGGACTATATTTTTTATGGTTCGTAGACAGACTATTCACATTAATTTTCAGGTATAAATGAATTGCCGCCAGTAGCAGAGTGCTTCAAGATGGTTGTGTGACTAAAATAAAGCATGTCATGTAATGCTAAAACACGCTCGGGAGGCCTTTGTCAGAAGCATCCGCTAGTTGGTAAGGTTCGCTGTCGCTTGCATGGCGGTTTATCACCTTCTGGAGAGTTGCATTGGAATTATCGGCACGGTAATTGCACCAAGGAAAGTCGTAGGAAGCTTGCCGAAGGTAGCGCCTATATTAAGCTCTTAGGGGAGTTAGCAATCTACTTGGGATTGATTGAGCCTAAAAGATAGCTAGCATTACGATGTTTGACGGTTTTTTGATATTTCCCAGCGGATATTTTCGCTACCCCATGAAACAGCTGAACTTACCCCTGTAGATATCGCCTTAGCAATGCTCCCATTTTGTTCCTGATTTGTACTCATTTATCTCAACAGGTGACTGTGCCTTAATCTAGTAGGTGAGACTAATATGACAAACAATCTCAAACAATATAAGACATATAACTTGCATTTGAAGCATATTCATATGCCAGAAGACCAGATATTTGAATATTTGGTTTCGATTGTTATGGGGCAGCTTTTGTCCAGACTGAAACTTCAAAATAAGCCTCAAGCCAAAATGCAGACTGCTCATGAGTTTGCTGCTCGCTCAATCATTGAGGGCTTGTATCAGGTGTATGGAAGCAGGCATCGGCAATGTAGGCTTGCTGTTCCAACTAGCGATGGTGCATACGGTGATAAGCCTCACCAATTAAATGAATTAAGCCATACGGCTGTTTTAAGGGTTTTGGATACCCTAGAGTCCCTTGAGTGGGTTGAACGCAAAAAGGGCTTTAAGAATAAAAGTGGGGAGAATATCCCTACAACCATTAGAGCGGTAGGGGGTCTGCTTGAGGAATTTGAACGCACTAAATATGTATGGCGAAAGATTACCCCGAAGAAGCAGGATGTTATTGTTCTCAAGGATTTTGATCTCAAGACTAAATCTAAGATTCAATGTCCATTTAAGGACAATAACGATATCCGCAGATGGAGAAAAAATCTTCAGAGCTATAACAGCTTCATTACCCAAAATGCCATCTGCCTATCTATTGATAAGCACCATCTGGATGCAGGCTTGATCGCCAAGATGACTAATGACAAATATCAACTTGATTGGGTCTTTGGAGATAGCAAGAAGAAGCCACGGATATTTAACTATCTGCATGTTCAGTTAAGACGGATCTTTTCCAGGAGAAGCTTTCAAAAGGGTGGTCGGTTTTATGGGGGTTGGTGGCAATTTATTCCCAGTGAATACCGCAGATATATCACTATCAACGGCCTGCCAACTGTTGAGGTTGATTACTCTGAGCTTCATCCAAGGATGATGTACCGAGATGCTAATTTGCCACTACCAGAAGGTGACCTATACGATCTTGGGCTGCGTTATGAGGGCAAGGAATATGACAAGAACATTGAGCCATACAAATCCAAAAGGAAGGTGATTAAGACATATATCAATGCCATGATTAACGATGATCGGGGCAACTTTAAGCTCAATAGTCGACAAATCAAGATAATGGAAATGAATACCGCCCAGCTAGAGTCATGGGTAATCAAAAAGCATCCGATCATTCAAGAGATCAAGGGCAAAGGATTCGGTCTGAGGTACCAGTTTGTTGACTCCCAGATTGCTGAGATGGTGATGTTGAAATTGTTGGGTCAAGACATTCTGTGTTTGCCCGTCCATGACTCGTTCATATGCCAAGAACATCACCTACCTGAGTTGGAGCTTGCTATGCGTGAAGCCTATGAGGCGGTATTAGGTTCGGTTCCACAACTGAAAGATCCTGAGCAGTTCAAAACGGATTTTGAGCCAGTCTATTATCCAAGTGGTCAGCTTGATCTCACCTATATGAAGAACAAGTACGCAGATTCTCAGCATGATGAGTTCTTGAGTGCTTTCTGGAAATATCAGCCAAAGAGCTGAGGAGTCAAACTGCTATCCAGTGGTTGCCTCTTCCCCTCCATTATGTGAAGAAAACTCTGAGAAATATCAGAAAATATCAACAAATACAATGAGATACATCGACACTGCTAAATTTGGCGAATCCTTACCCCAGCTTCATAGCTAGCTGCTCAGCATTTGGATGGAAGTAACGCTTGAGCATAGCTAGACTCTTGTGTCCAGTTACGGCTGATAGCTCAAGAAGATTCGGTAGCTTCTCTGATAGTCGTGTGGCTGCGGTATGTCTGAGATCATGAATCCGCAAATCGGCAAGTCCAGCACGGTCTCTAGCTCGCTTAAAGTTCGTCTCTAGAGCTGCAAAGTTGATGGGTAGAACTCTGCCATCAATACTCCTTGGTAGTGATTGGAGAGTCTCTATTGATCTCGTGGATAGCGGAACTCTTCTAGATTCACCATTCTTAGTCAGAGTCAAAAAAGCTGTCCGAGTTTGGTAATCAATATTCTCCCAGCGAAGGCTCAAAATCTCGCCCCTACGCATTGCAGTCTCAATGGCAAGGATTACAAACGGTCTTGTGTAGATGTTGCGGTTGGCTTTCGGGGTGCATGCCTCTAGCAGAATCCTTTCCTCATCGTAAGTAAGCACCCGATTTCTACCTTGAGGTTGAGCTGGCTTTCTAACGCCTAAAACGGGATTGGGAGTGTTCAAACCCCACTCTCTGCGAGCATGGTTAATGATGGAGGAAAAGTAGGCTAGCTCACGAACAACTGTGCTGGGCTTGATCTCTTGTAAACGCTCATCACGGTACTTGGCAATCTTGGCAGATGTCAGTGTTGCCATATTCTCTTTAGCAATCGGTCTTCTCATGATGGCTTTAAGGCGAATAGTGTCTGCCCCAGCTCCACGCATTAGTGGTGTGACTTCTCGAAGATATCTCTCTATGAGTTCACCAAAGGTAGTCTTTTGAGCTTGGTGGATATTTGTATATGTTCCCCTGTCCCATTCCACCTCAACGCTTCTTGCCCAGCGTTCGGCATCTTCTTTGGACTGGAATGTTTTGGCTAGAGATTGTTCCCCTTTGCGAGAAACACGAGCTTGCCACTTGTTACTTCTGAATCGAATTGATGCCATTTCTTATCCTTCACTTGGACAAGATTTGGACAAGACTAAAAGTTACATACTTTGAATGGTGCTTAGGTTAGCGTCCACTATCCCGCCTTCCACTCCCCAGACTTGCCACCACTTTTCTCTAGTAGGTGGACATCACCCATCACCATGCCTCTATCAACCGCTTTAGCCATACACAGAACATCTCTGTAGAAGTCTGACATGCCCGACTCAAAGCCAAGATGGTGATCCGTATAATCCATAAATATCTTGGCTCCAGATAACTTTGCATATTCTATTTGCTGCAGCCACTGATTTTGTCGATCCAGAATATTATTACCGCCAATTTTGGTAATTATCACCTTATCTGTAGGGTTAACGATAACCTCACCAAAAGTCACTTTTTCACCGTGTTCTATAAGACCTCTGATTGCAGGGCCAATGCGCAATCTGATACTTGCCATATTCGATCTAAATATGGACTCTAAGTTTTCATCGATTGCTGGGAGTAAAAAATGTATGCTGTTCAAAATAATTCCTAAAGAAAATTTTATAGCCTACCTTACTCCTGTAATCCTCATATCTCTTGGCTCTCTCAGTTTGTACTCCGCAGGCTCTTGGCGCAAATCCTTTAGCCCTGCTTCATTCATAACTTGAGCTAAAGATAGGGGGGTATAACCCCATCTGTGCACCATCAATGGATCCGTCCATCTAGGATCTCCATAAAATACCCACATTGTTCTCTGCCCCTCCACTCCAGGTTGAGACATCAAATCAGGATTTTTTAAAAACTCTTCGCAAGCAGACTTTAAGTTAGGGCACTCAAGAATTAATTTTCCTCCTGGCTTTAAAACTCGAACCCACTCTTTGAGAATGGATACCACCTCCCAGCGCCAAAAATGCTCTACGACATGAACTGCCAATATTTCATCTGCATATCCATCTGAAAAAATATCTAATTTTCTAACATCACAAATGATATCGGGCTTATGCCCAGCACGCTCTGATACCGTATCTACATTTATATAACCACTTAGAATCTTATCTCCACAGCCTAGATTTAATTTAATTCCATTTTCCATAGATTTTCTTTTAAGGATTAATTATGCTTACTTTCACTACTATAATAGAAAATGGATAATTCTAGAAATATCATACTAAATCACCACTGAGCTAGTTTATAAATGCTCGTTACATACAAATGATGGATGCAATTTTATTTATTGATGTGATTGATTAATAGCTGATATATATTCTTTAGCTTCATGGAATTTTGGTAATCTAATAAATAAGCCATTTTTTAATAGTTTTGCCGCTATGTTTAATCTTTCATCTATATCCTCTGCACTGTTTATGGCAATAAATTTAGGAGTTAAATGAGTTTTATTATTTTTCCTTCAAATCCTCCTTAAGATTCGCAAACACTCCAACCCAGTCAAATACTGCTGGCTGTCTATACAATATTAACGATTGATACCAAGGGCTATCTTTTCTACCCAACATCCAGCGCCAATCTGGCACATAAGGTAGTAAGACACGAGTATCTTTACCTAAAGCACCCGCTAAGTGCACTGTAGTGTTATCGATTGATATAATCAAATCACAAGCCTGAATGATCGCAGCTAAGCCATCAATATCATCATACTTATTTACTGAATCTAAATTGACAACCGTAACGCCCAAGTCTTTTTCAACTTGGGCAATTTCTTCGTCAACCTCACCATACTGAAGGTTGACATATAAGAGATCGTCCTCAGCCAACATGCTGATAAAGTCTTTTAAGTGAACACTTCGGAAAAGCCCGGTTTTATCAGCTTTACTAAGCCAACTAATGCCACATAACTTTTTAGAATGTGGATTCTTCAGTCTAATCTCCTCTTGAATTTGAGAGACTCTTTTTTGATCAGCCTTCAGGTAGCCCTGTGAAAGTGGAATATTATGCAAGTTTGTTTTAAAAGCACGGGGGAGTGACATGATCGGACAGCGATAATCAAAGTGCGGCAGAGCATCATCTACACTTACTACTTCATATCTACCGTCAAGACTATTGAGCAAGGTCACTAACTTCTTAGGGGCCTCTAAAATCACATGGGCACCTAAATCTGAAAGAGGATTAACATAGCGACAAAATTGAATAATATCGCCAATACCCTGCTCAGCTTGCAATAAGATTGTTTTTCCTGACAATGATTGGGAGCCTAGCCAGAGGGGTCCAGGGGATGCTCTTGCAAGACCACCAAATTTACCATTACGCCAGCGCCATTCATATGACTCAAAACCTTCGTCAAACTGTCCATTGACAAGAAGTGACATAGATTTATTCCAATTCGCCTCTGGATAATCAGGCTTCATATAAAGCGCACGCTCGTAACTCGCTATCGCCTTGGAAATAAGACCTAGGTCCGTAAGTACATTTCCTCGATTATTAAAGACCATAGGTAAATCCGGATTCAAACTAATAGAATAGTCATACAATGAAAGAGCCTCATCATATCGACCTAAATTACGCAGGGCATTGCCATAGTTTAGAAAAGTGGCCGGATCGTTCGGATCTAGTTGTATTGAATTAGAGTAGCTTGCTAAAGCCTCAGGGTATCGTCCTTGATCTCTAAGTACGTTACCACGGTTCATATAAGCTTGGGCAAATTTTGGATTAATCCTAATAGCCTGATCATAACTTTCAAGCGCCTCAGAGTATCGACCAAGCTCTTTAAAAGTATTACCAAGGTGAGAATGAAAGGATGCTTGATGAGGACAAATTGAGATTGCCTTACTAAATAAAATTAAGGCTTGTTGATAATTTTTAAGGGAATAATCTACCAAACCAAGTAAATTAAGCGCACCACAATCATTTGGATCCTCTTGTAAAATCCTTTCGTAAATAACCCTTGCATCCTCAAAATTTCCAGCATGGAAGAGTGCTACCGCCTCCTCAATTTGGCTTTTTTTTAATTCAATTCGATTACCGCTCAAATTACCCCCTTTTTTTCATTGCCAATATGAGTTTTACTTATCGCAGTCTGCACTATTTAAATCTTCGCTAAATTCGACTATATTAGATTATTAACAATTTAAATAATATGTTGATATTTCTACCTTCAAATCCTCCTTAAGATTCGCAAACACTCCAACCCAGTCAAATACTGCTGGCTGTCTATACAATATTAACGATTGATACCAAGGGCTATCTTTTCTACCCAACATCCAGCGCCATGCTGGCACATAAGGTAGTAAGACACGAGTATCTTTACCTAAAGCACCCGCTAAGTGCACTGTAGTGTTATCGATTGATATAATCAAATCACAAGCCTGAATGATCGCAGCTAAGCCATCAATATCATCATACTTATTTACTGAATCTAAATTGACAACCGTAACGCCCAAGTCTTTTTCAACTTGGGCAATTTCTTCGTCAACCTCACCATACTGAAGGTTGACATATAAGAGATCGTCCTCAGCCAACATGCTGATAAAGTCTTTTAAGTGAACACTTCGGAAAAGCCCGGTTTTATCAGCTTTACTAAGCCAACTAATGCCACATAACTTTTTAGAATGTGGATTCTTCAGTCTAATCTCCTCTTGAATTTGAGAGACTCTTTTTTGATCAGCCTTCAGGTAGCCCTGTGAAAGTGGAATATTATGCAAGTTTGTTTTAAAAGCACGGGGGAGTGACATGATCGGACAGCGATAATCAAAGTGCGGCAGAGCATCATCTACACTTACTACTTCATATCTACCGTCAAGACTATTGAGCAAGGTCACTAACTTCTTAGGGGCCTCTAAAATCACATGGGCACCTAAATCTGAAAGAGGATTAACATAGCGACAAAATTGAATAATATCGCCAATACCCTGCTCAGCTTGCAATAAGATTGTTTTTCCTGACAATGATTGGGAGCCTAGCCAGAGGGGCTCAGAAAAGGATTTTGGATCTGGAAAAGATCTTATAAAACTGCCAAATTCAGTAGTACGCCAGCGCCATTCATATGACTCAAAACCCTCGTCAAACTGTCCATTTGCTAATAAAGTGTGAGCTTTGTTCATATGAGCTAGAGAATAATCAGGCCTCAAATAAATAGAACGCTCATAACTTGCTAATGCCTTTGAAATAAGCATCAAATCAATAAGTACATTTGCCCGATCCAAAAAAAGCTCAGGTGAATCAGGCTGCAAATTAACAGCGTAATCGAACATTACAAGTGCTTCATTAAATTTTCCTAAATCGCGCAAAGTATTACCGCAATTAATAAAGATCTTAAAATCGTTCGGATCTAGTTCAATTGAATTGGTGAAACTTGCCAAGGCTTCAGCATATCGCCCCTGCTTTCTTAATAGGACACCACGGTTCATATAAGCTTGGGCAAATTTTGGATTAATCCTAATAGCCTGATCATAACTTTCAAGCGCCTCAGAGTATCGACCAAGCTCTTTAAAAGTATTACCAAGGTGAGAATGAAAGGATGCTTGATGAGGACAAATTGAGATTGCCTTACTAAATAAAATTAAGGCTTGTTGATAATTTTTAAGGGAATAATCTACCAAACCAAGTAAATTAAGCGCACCACAATCATTTGGATCCTCTTGTAAAATCCTTTCGTAAATAACCCTTGCATCCTCAAAATTTCCAGCATGCAAGAGTGCTACCGCCTCCTCAATTTGGCTTTTTTTTAATTCAATTCGATTACCGCTCAAATTACCCCCTTTTTTCATTGCCAATATGAGTTTTACTTATCGCAGTCTGCACTATTTAAATCTTCGCTAAATTCGACTATATTAGATTATTAACAATTTAAACTATAAAATTATGTCTATCCTTCGCAATTTAAATAGAACTATCTTAGGCTTAATTACTATCAGTCTTTTTGCCTGCGGCAACAATGAGCCTGCACCTAAGGCGGAGGTTTGGCTACCAGATACGGCAACAGTCAAACTACCAATAGAAGAATATGCAGGAATTCCATTTAATACCAGTGGCCAGGAGGCGATTGAGAAATTTAAGTGCACCCAATATGACTTAACCTATAGCTGCAAAGTCAAAAATGGTGAAAAAGACGAAGATTTATGGCTAATCTACAATGAGGCTGGTCGTATGGTGCTCATGAAAAAAGAGTTGGGCTACTACAAGCAAGATGTGGCAGATGCCATTATTGAGCGCTTCACTATCAAATACGGCTTAGATTACAGTCCCTCTGAGGGCCAACAAAGCGCTTTTGCCTCAGGGGTTCGAAAGACCAAAAGCTATGTTTTTGGAGGCGGGCAAGTGGCCTTTCAGATTGGAAGAAGCCTCAATAACCGCAATGAATTGATGCTGGTCTATTTTTTTCCTGAAGATGTCGGTACAACCTTTGCCAAAAGCGTCATGAACTGAGTTATTTTGACTTAGGTTAGGCTGGATATGTTTGGCCTAATTTAGTTAAAGCAGGGGTTTACCTGGCTTGAGCTGGGTAGCAATGAAGTCGACTTGAGGAATTTCGCCCGGTGCGCCTGATTCCTTGGTGTCATAGGCCCACGCCAAAATTTGGGCGATTGCCTCAAACAGTGGTAACGGAATAGATTCTCCAATCTCTAGCTGACTATATAGGTAGCGCGCCAAAGGGGGGATTTGGGCAATAGGTACATTAAAGTCTTTTGCTACCTCTTGAATGCGTAAAGCCATCTGGTCTACCCCTTTTGCAACTACGATTGGAGCTGACATCTTTTCCATATCGTAGCGCAGTGCCACAGAATAGTGCTCTGGGTTGGCAAGTATGACGTCTGCCCGCTCAATGGCCGCCATCATCCTAGATGAAGAAATTTGCCTTTGCATTTGACGTAAGCGCTGCTTAATTTCAGGAGAACCTTCAGTCTCTTTACCCTCTTGCTTCATTTCTTCAGGACTCATCCGAATTTGCTTGCGAAAGTCAAACAATTGCAACCAAGAGTCCCCAACCGCAATCAATAACAAAGGTAAAAGCAACAGCATAAAACCATCCAAGATAAAAGACGATGTTTGCACTAGTGCTGCATCAAAGCCTAAATTAACGATCGAACGAATGTAAGTAAATAAACCCACTAAATAGGTAAAACCCACCCCCAACATGAGGGTAGTTTTAATAAAGTTTTTTAACAACTCACTTAAGGTTTTCAGGGTGAACATCCGCCCTATACCTGCGATGAAATCGAGTTTTTCCAACTTAAATTGGGGCGCAAAATAAGCGCGAAAGTTTACTAAAGATAGTGGGCCTAAAACGCCAATAATCCATAACGGAATGAGGAGCACAGCTAGGAGCAAGATAACCATTAGAAGCGATCCTCCAAACCATTCTTGCACATGATCAATCAACTTTGCAGGCTCTGAAAACTGGAAGATTGCTTGGGTCATCAATACCAACTGCTTGACTAACAAAGGGCCTATCCACACTAGAAATATGGTGAAAATAATCATCACAATAAAAGTGGTCAAATCACGGGATTGGGGTAATTGACCCTGCTCTCGAGCACGGGCAATGCGCCGCTCAGTCGGTTCTAGTTCCTTTTCTTGGGAGTTATCTCCTCCTTCTGCCACTTTTTATTCCCACCCATCATTCATAATATGGCTCAAGCTTACACCCTACGAGCCCATTATTCCTGAATTACTAGAGGTCAATGCAGCGTTGGAGTTAGGGTCTAGATTTGTTAAGGCAAGGTTTTTTTGAGTGTAGAGATTTTTTCTTGGGCATCATTGAGCTCTTGAGAGCTCAATGATGCCTTGAGCTTCACTACCTCTGCACCAGCCACTGGATTACCGGTGGAATCTGATATGGACATCCAAATATAAGCTTTTGGTAAATCTACCGCAATTTGGCCGCCATCCATATAGAGATGGGCTAAGTTGTATTGCCCCACTGCGCTCCCAGCCATGGCGGCTTTTTCAAACCAATAGAGGGCTAATTGCGGAGCATTGTCCAAAGTATCGATTTTTTGATACAAGACACCCAATTCAAGCATGGCTTCAATATTGCCCTTTTCGGCCGCACGATTTAACCAAACTAAGCCTTGCTCAATATTTTGTTTTGTGCCAATTCCTTGGATATACATCAAAGACAAATCATACTGAGCCTTGGTATCCCCAGATTCTGCGAGACCTTGAAATAATTGATAGGCCTTGGTGTAATCACCGGCGGCATAAGCTGACCTTGCCTGCTGGTAATCCGAACAAGCCAATAAAAGACCCCCAAAAGCCAGCAGCAATGAAATACGCAAGCCTTTTAACCAATTCAGTCTGGGCATGGCTAGCTCGGTTGAGTACGATAGTTAGCTATTACTTACTTTTTATTCGGAGGCGCAGGCTTCTTCTCTTCAGGCTCTTCGACATCCTCATCCGGAGGAGTATCGCTGGCCTTAGGCAAGTTCACTGGCAAGGCAGGCTCAATATAGTAACTTGCACCTAAATCCCCACCAATCATTCTGGCAAAGCCACCAAAATAACGGCGTCCCAGATCAGGGTAGTAAGGGGCAGCGACTAAATAACCTTTTGAGCGAATGCATGCACTATTGTTCATGCTACCCTCACAACTCGCAATCGCCGACAAGCGTCCAACCTCAAACTGCTCACCTAAGAAAAAGCCAGAGATCAGAATAACTAATGGCAGAATGAGCCAAAGCAGGAGCTTTTTAGCCAACTGTATTAAGGATTCAAGCTTTTCATTCATATCTGTTACTTTCCAATCAATGGATTATCAATGTTGCTCAGCCTTCTTAGGTGCACTTTGCACTAAATCTCCGGGTAGCTTTCGCCATGTCGCAATCGGTTCCTTATTATGCAACTTTGCATACACCTGAATAATTCTAGGATCTGCAGGATTCAGATTATCCTTCATTGCGTTATACATCCTTGCACCGGCAATTTGGTTGCCCTGCTCAATATAGGCGTTAGCAGCATTATAAAAATAACCGGCTGCCTTTTCTTGTTGCGGGTTACCAACAATGGACGATAGATAAAGATTGCCTAAATATTCGCATGCACTGGGATTCTGAATTTTAGCCGGCACAATAAAGTGCTTTTCCGCTAATAAATATTGTTTTTTAGCATAACGACGAAAAACGGTATTCGTTAAGATGAAATCAGGATGGGTCACGATCTCAGCTTGACGATCGTAGTACTTCATACGCTCAAAGGCAATTAATCCACGATAGTAGTTTGCCTGCACATCCCCATTCCCTGCTAGGGTATCGAGTTTTTCTAAGATCCCCAAAGCCTCCTTGCTATAACGCAGCACCTCATCCTCTGGCTCAATACATTTGGGATTTTTCACACAAGCAATCGCAACGATAGTTTTATCAAAACTACGTTTATAGCGTTTATAGAGTTTTTTTGCTTCACTCGCAGGCCCCACAAAAGGCTCTGAAGAAGTCTTAGCTTCTGTACTGCTCTTTTTTTGAATATTCTTGTCTTGAGCTTTAAGGTCTGAAGCTATGCTCACTAAGGGCACCATGATCATGAAGGCAAGAAGGATTCTAAAGAGCGATACCAAAACCTTACCTCGCAGGCTTGCCTGTAGCTGGTTTATCTACCTTTGAAGTATCCATTGCAGGTGCTATTGGCGGATCCTTAGATAAAAATTGGGCAGGCGCTCTCAAATTAGCCGGGATTTCTTGTGCTCCTTTTGGCAATTCCTCCTTCTGCCTCTCAATCGGTCTTTGTACTGGCTTCTCTTCTTTCTTAGGCTTTCTATTTAGAAGCGTGATTGAGATACGGCGATTTAAGGGGTCACTTAAATCAGCTGGATTTAAGGGAATGGTATCTGCGAAACCAATGACTTGGGCAACATTTGAAGGCGCCAAGCCTCCAGCAATCATTTCTCGGCGAGCTACATTAGCACGCTCACTAGAAAGCTCCCAGTTGGTGTAACCTGCTTCACCATTAGAGAATTTTGCAGCATCTGTATGGCCCTCAATACGAATCTTGCCTGGATTATCATTTAAAGACTTTCCAATTACACGCAATAAACGTCTTGCAGCAACACTAGGTACTACGCCGCCACTATTAAACAAAGGTTTACCTTTTTCATCTACCACCTGAATCCGTAGACCCTCGGAGGTGATGTCCATAAAGAGTTGTCCTTTGATATTCTTTAGCTCAGCATCAGATTCAACACTTTTTTCAATTTCTGATTTGACTGCCTCATTTTTAGTTCTGTCTTTACGGGCATTTTCAACATCAGTTACCGATGAGTCACTAATACGGCGTTGCTCAGTATCGGCATCAGCCTTGGCCTCAACCCCAGCTACCTTAGAAATATTGTCACCACCACCCTTGATAATCCGAGTAGTCTCGCCCGACCCTTGACCACCACTCATAGAAACGCGCATCGGATTTTGAAAATAGGAGGAGATACCAGCCAAGTCACCTGCTGTAGTGGATCCTAAAACCCACATCAACAAGAAGAAGGCCATCATCGCCGTCACGAAATCGGCGTAAGCAATTTTCCAGGCACCACCATGATGACCATGACCGCCTTTTTTAACGCGCTTAACGACAATAATTGGCGCGTCGGATTTAGCCATCGTGCTTACTTTCCTTTAGCAGCTTTGGTTCCTTCATCCAGCTCAGTAAATGTTGGACGTTGATAAGTAAAGAGTACTTTGCGTCCAAATTCAACCGCTGCTGCAGGGGGAAAATTATTCAGGCTCGCAAGCAAAATAGCTTTAATCGCCATGTAGGCCCTGGTTTCGGACTCGGCTTGCTGTTCGAGAACTTTGGCAACTGGTTGCACAAAAGCGTAGGCCAACAAAATACCTAAGAAGGTACCTACAAGCGCTGCACCAATGAGTTTACCCAACTCTGCTGGGGGTAAGCCAATGGAGCCCATGGTGTGAACCACACCCATCACCGCCGCCACAATACCAAATGCTGGTAGACCATCACCCACCATCGTGACCGATGCAACAGGTATATGGCTCTCTTGATGATGAACATCTAATTCTTGCTCCATCAAGCTTTCAATTTGAACTAGATCTAATGAACCACCAAGCATCATCCGCAAGTAGTCAGTAATGAAATCGACTAAATGGTGATCCTTCAAAATGTCTGGGTATGCCTCAAAGAGTGGGCTCGACTCTGGCTCCTCAATATCACCCTCTAAAGACATCAAACCATCACGTTTCACTTTCTGCAAAATCTCAAACATGAGACACAGTAAGTCCAAGTGCTTTTTCTTTTGGTCGCCAGCACCTTTAAAAGCCCCGCCCAGAGCTCCTAAAGTTTTCTTCAGATTGATGATGGTATTTGAGGCAATCATCGTACCAAGTGCAGCCCCAACAATGGTCAAAACCTCGGTAGGTTGCCATAAAACCGCTAGATGACCGCCATGCAGAGCATAGCCCCCTAGGGCACAACCCATCGCAATAATCCAGCCTAATGGAATATTCATACTTCTATTTACTCAATTTAAAGTTTTGAAAATAAGTTACTTTGCTGTAGTCTAGCAAACATTGCTTGAGCAGCGTTTAATAGGGTCTGTGACCTAGTAAAAGCTGCTGTTGCTTCAGCCATATCAGTATCTAAAAGCGCTGAGGATGCAGCAATCAATTCAGTTCTGACAGCGACTACCGTTGCTTGAGCATTATCCACCTGTTTGGAAATACCTCCACTAGTCTGTTGCGCTTGCATCAACCGCGTATACGAAGTGTCTAAACCACTCGACACCTCTGCACCAGTGTTGGTTGTCGTTAAGCCCTGAGATTTTTCTGTCAAATAGGTTACAAAAGCGTCTATATTTAGATAAATATTAGCATCTTCTGATTCTGACAAAGAGCCATCCGCGCCAAAAGCATCATTAAAAGCAACTCCAGAAGCCACAGTAACCCCCGGCTCGATTTGAACACTATTCACCGCATCGGGAAATATTGCATGGCCTGTTGAATCTGTTGCAGTCATTTGACTCTGAATAGCATCTCTTATTTGCTCAGCTTGAATAGCCAAAGCGGCAAAGTTAGACTCATTTAAAGAGGCGTTTTGAGACTGTATGAATGTCGTTTTAAGTTGAGTAAGTTGGTTTAGGATGCTATCCATTTGGGATTGCGCATCATTATGATTGTTTGTTGCGATTGCCTGATTAGATTTGAACATCTGAAGGCGAGATATATCAAAATCTAACTCAACCCCTCTTGAGATAGCGTAGACATTATCTGAGGCTTTAGTGTAATTCTTACCAGAACTGATTTTTTGTTGCCACGCAGTCGCGTCATTCAGAGCGGTATTCATAGAATCAACGCCGGCATTGATAACTTGGTTTGAGCTTATTCGAATAGACATTATTTATCCTAATTCATAATTGATAAAAGAGCAGTAAACATTTGGTTGTCTACTTGAAGCACTTTTGTAGATGCCGAATAGAGCTGTTGATACTTTAATAAATTTGCTGCCTCTTCATCCAAATTAACGCCTGAAATCGAATCTCGTTCATCAGTTAAAGTTTTTAAAACGGCTTGATCGGCTTTTTGACTACTTCTCCATGAGGCAACCTGAACACCCACATCACTTACTAAACTAGAAGTAGCATTTGCAAAAATAGATATTCTGTTTGAGGTTGTATTGGCCAGATCCGAAGTGATAATAGGCTCTCCATCATCATCAAAGTATGTCGATGGGTCTTGAGGCGCAATGGATACAAAATTACTGGCAACCAACCCTGCTGAAGTCATCGAATTACCAGAATCACCTAAATCAGAGTAAAGAGTAGTCATCCATGAGTCTAGGGCAATATCTGGTACATCATCAGCATAAGCAGTACTATCATCATCAAGATCAAAGATAGTGGCTGATCCCACTTCAAATCCAAAAAGTCCAACACCCGAGCTAGCACTAGCAGTTGCTGTATTTGCAACCTTGACCAATCCAATAGCCAACGAGTCTAATCGCTGATTAATTTTTGGTACAAAACTATTGGCCAACTCCAGCAATGCACCTGCTTGCCCACCGTCCAAGTCCTGAATATTTAATATGGTTGAATTATTAGTACCACTTCTCAAAGAATACGTACCACTGCTATTGATTAGCAATTCATTGGCCATGGCTCCTTCTACTAAGGCCATTCCATCTACTAATTGCGTAACCGTACCATCTCCATTAATCAGTGTTTGACCACCTACTAATTTTTGCAATTGCGAACTTAATCGATCACGCTCATCCAATAAATCAGCAGATGGTGTTGAATTTCCTGCACTAGTACTCTCAATAATTTTTTGATTGATTTGTGCTAGTGCTGGCAAGAGTGTATTGACTTGTTCTGCTGTATCAGATAATCCTTTTTTAGCATCATCTTCTATTTGCGAAACCAAGCTTGTCATCCCGGTCATACGCTGTGCAACATCATTTGCTGCTGCGGTAATAGCCGCTGCCTGTGATTTACTTGTTGGATCTGCTGCGTAAGTACCCATCGCATTAAAAAAGTTACTAATGGCTGAATTTAATCCAGTAGAAGCACCAGACACTAAGGTATCAATCGATTGGGTGTATTGCACTAATGTATCGCTGTAGCTAGACTTTGCCTCTTGATTTAATAGTTGACCATTAACTAACGCTGAGTACTGGCGTGTAAAACCACCAACCGCAAAGCTTGTGCCATTTAGCATCAAGTTATTGGGGGCCATTGCATTAATAGTTGCTGTTGCAGATCGGCGAGTAAAGCCATCTACTGATGCTCCAGCAACGTTTTGCGAGGTAATTAAGACCCCTGCTTGCGCTATATTAAGCGCAGCCATTGCTGAATCGGTGATTGAATAGACGCCCATATAATTTCCTTATTAAGGAGCACCCCCAAAGCCATTTGGTCTTTGCAAAGACTGCAATGTTTGCGCTGTAACTGGAGCTGAGCGAGGAGTATCTAATGGTTTTACGGCTACTTTTTCATTTCCGCTTAGCTTTCCTGCATTAGCCTGCGCAATTAACTGTTCAGCCATCTTATTTCCAAATCCGACACCCGGCCCCCTTGAGAGCATATCGGCCACATGGTCATCCATCATCTCTAAATACGATTTAGACGCGCTACTTTGCCCATCCATTCCATTTAAGCTGGTATTGCGTGCAGAACTAAGCATCTGCCTAATTAAAGTGCGCTCAAAACCCTGTGCAGCCTGCTTTAATTTAGCCTCATCGGTTAAGTTAGTTGATGTAGTTTTTGTAGCTGCACCTTGTAAAAGTCTAGCTACATCATGATTCATTGAAGGTGTTAATTGATTAACATCCATTAAATCACCTCTAATTCTGCCCGTAGCGCACCAGCGGCTCTCAGTGACTGTAAGATTGAAATTAAATCCTGCGGGGTTGCCCCCATCATATTGAGTGCTTTAACCACTTGGTCTAAGGATGCGCCACCTGGAACTGAAATCAAACTATTTTCTTTCCCACTATCACTAATAGTGGCAGTATCTTCCGTAGCGGTTGTTGTCTGGCCACGGCTGAAAGGCAATGGCTGACTAACCGTTTGAGACTGCTGTATTTTGACGGTTAAATTTCCATGGGCAACTGCTGAAGGTGATAATCGGACCGCTTGATTCATAACAACAGATCCGGTACGCGAATTTAATATCACCCGCGCAGGTTGACTACCCATCAGCACATCTAAATCTTGTAACGCTGCCATAAATGCTGTTCTTTTTAATGGCTCTGTTGGCACACGTACATTAAGTGATCTGGCATCAATCGGTAATGCAGTACCAATCCCAAAGCGACGACCAATCGTCTCAGCCGTTCTTTGCATTAAAGAAAAATCAGCTTGACGTAAATCGAGTTGCACAAATTCATCAACTAGCAGAGCTGGCACAGCCCTCTCTACAATACCGCCTGAAGGGATTCGACCGGCAGATAAATGGTTAACCGAGGTTGAGGCCCCACCTGATGCAGCCCGTGAGCCTCCGATGACAACGTTACCCTGAGCCTGTGCATAAACCTGACCATCAGCAGCTTTGAGCGGTGTCATCACTAAGGTGCCGCCTTTTAAGCTAGTGGCATTACCCAAAGAAGACACTGTTACATCTAACTGCTGTCCAGGCCTAGAAAGCGCTGGAAAATCTGCAGTAACCATTACCGCTGCCGTATTACGAAGCTGTGTTTGGTTTCCAGTTGACGGCAAAGTAACGCCTAGTACTCCGATCATCTGCAGAACACTTTGGAGAGTAAATGGCGTCTGCGTTGTTTGGTCGCCTGTTCCATCCAAGCCAACTACTAAACCGTAGCCCACTAACTGGTTTGATCTTTGCCCAGCGATATCAGTAAAGTCTTTGATGCGATCAGCTAGGCAGTTGCCGCTAAAGAAAGCTGAGCTGACTAATATTAGTAAGCCTTTAGTCCATCGAGAAGTTATGTTATTCATCTTCATTAGAAAGGTGCGAGCTTCAGCATTAAACGCGTAAACCATCCGGTACCCTGGGTGTCATCTGTCGCACCGCGTCCGCGATACTCTATTCGAGCATCAGCTACTTGCTGTGAAGAGACTTGATTAAACACAAGAGTATTGGGGTTCACGATACCGCCAAAACGAATAATTTCCTCTTCATTACTAACGGCAACTTGTTTTTCGCCAGCAACAACTAAGTTACCATTAGAAAGAATCTCTACAACAGTTACAGTGATCGTACCAGCAAAGGTATTACTAGCGGCACTGGTACCTGCGCCCTCACTCTTGATATCTCCGGTACCGCTAAAGTTTGCTGCGTTTGCAAGACTAAACATAGCGCCATTGAATGTCGGACTGTTATTACCAAAGGTGGATGTGCCATTTGCTTTTCTAGCTGCCGTCATACCAGAATTTTTCGCTGCGCTAGTAGTTTCATTCAACACCACTGTGAGAGTGTCTCCTACGTTTCGAGCGCGACGATCCTCAAAAAGTGGTCGATGACTCACTGCATTAATATAGGGTCCACCTGAATTAGCTGGATATAAGCTTCCCATGTTTGCAGATGTTTCCTGAATAGGGCGGGGCCTTGCAGTCGTGGGTGTTGATAATAAAGACGGGCGATCTGCACTAGCACAAGCGCCTAATAAGATGGCGCTCATGGCACTCACAAAGACGTATCGTAATGATCTACCAAGTTTCATCATCATTGACCTAAATTAGAGACGCGCTGCAAAATTTGATCAGAGGCAGATACAGCTCTGGTGTTTATCTCATATGCTCTCTGCGCTGCTATTAAATTCACAAGCTCTTCAGCCACATTCACATTGGACTGCTCAATATAGTACTGATTCATCGTACCAAAACCATTTAATCCTGGTAAACCATTCGTTGCATTACCGGATGCTGGCGATGCAATATAGTTTCCGCCACCAAGTGCAACTAAGCCCGCAGGATTAATGAAGTTAGCCATGGATAATTGACCAACTTGCGTAATAGTTCCGTTTTGATTCGTAGCTTGTACCACACCTGAAAGGCTTATAGTAACGCCCGTTGCGGTAATCGGAATAGTCAATCCAGGTGAAACTACATTTCCGGATGATGTGACAATTTGTCCCGTTGCACTTGTACTAAACTGGCCATTACGGGTATAGGCAGTAGTTCCATCAGCAAGTGCAATTTGAAAAAAGCCATTACCGTTAATAGCAAGGTCATATTGATTACCTGTTTTAAATAATGTACCTTGTAAATTATTACGCTCAGTAGAGGTAATCGCTGATCCAGATCCAATCTGCAGACCTGTTGGCAAAAGATTTTGCGCATTTGCTGCTGAGCCAGCAGCGCGAACAGTGGTGTAGAGCAAATCCTGAAATAACGGCTGGACCCGCTTATATGCAGTTGTAGATGAGTTAGAAAGATTATTAGCAATCGTATCTAGATTCATCTGCTGGGCATCCATGCCCGTCTTAGCTATCCATAATGAGCGTATCATTTTTTATCTTCTTATATTAGCTACGTGATAGTGATAACAGCGTGGTAGCGGATCTTGCATTTTGATCGGCCATCGTGATCGAGCGGGTATTTAAATCAAACAATCGGCTTTGACCAATCATCTGCACCATCGCCATGGTTGGATTAACATTACTTTGCTCAAAAGCCCCCTGTACTACTTTGACACGCGAGTCAGAGGCTGCTTGCTCTCCTGGTAGATCAAATAAGCCATCTTCCGCGCGCACTAAATTATTGGTATTGGGGTTAACTAGCTTTAACTTGCCGACTTGATTGAGAAATTGTGTTCCAGGAACCTGGGTATAAATTGCGCCATCCTCAGCTATTTGCATTATTGAGCCCGATGGAATTGTGATGCTACCTCCATCACCGACCACTGGTATATCCTTGCCGATACTCAAAATTCCTTGATCATTCACCATGAACTTACCAGCGCGGGTATATGCCTCTTTCCCGTCAGGCCTACGCACTGCAAAAAATCCATCGCCTTTAATAGCTGCGTCTAGAGGATTTGAGGTTGTTTGCAATGGCCCGCCTGTAAAGTTACTCCCGGGGGTAGTTTCAACAGAAAATACCCTGGTATCTGCGCCGTTTCCTGTAAATGGTTCACCATCGCCTTTGAGAGGCACAGCACGAAATGCGCTTATCACTTCCCTAAAACCGGGCGTTAAGCTATTTGCCAGATTATTAGAGGTAACAGCCAACTGATTAGTTGAAGCTGTTGCCCCTGTCATGGAAGTGTAAGCGTATCGATTAATCATAAATTAGATCGTGCTGCTTATCGACCCATATTAATTGCATCATCAATCAATGTGGAAGCCTGTAGTTTCAAAGCTTGCGAAGTTGCTGAATATTGTCTTTGCAATACCATCAACTGAACTAGTTGAGATGTTAGGTCCACGTTTGATGCCTCTAGTGCCTTTGATCGTACCTGACCCAACAAACCACTTCCAGGCGCACTCAAAATCGGCTCACCAGATGTATCTGTTGCCGTAAAAGTATTGCTACCATTTGGCATTAAACCATCAAGATTATTAAACTGTGCCAGTATTAACTGTCCCTTAACAAGGGTTTCACCGTTGTCATAAGTGGCAATTAATTTTCCATCACTATCAATTGCATAACTAGATAAATTTGATACCGTGTGACCATCCTGACTGTTAGCGTAAGTTTGTGAAGGAGCAGTTAACGCTGACATATCGTCACTAGTAATCGTAAATTGCATAATTCCGTAATCATCTGTACGCCCGTAATCACCAGCAACGCTTGAACTTAATGCATTTATATAAAGACTTGTTGATGCATCATTTTCAGGTGTTCCATCTGAACCCAATTGCAGGGTATCGATATTTTTACCCCCCATAAAGGCCATGGTACCAATGGACATTTGCTGAGTGTAGGTTGAAAGATCGCTTTGCTGAATAAAATCCACATCACCATCAGTATCTGGGTCGTGTCCGACTTTGTTGCCATCAATAGTTGCGTATACTTCAAAACGATCGACTGATGCTGTATATCTTGGAGTAGTAGTGTAAACACCGTTTGTCGCTACCCCTACTCTTGTTTGAGTAATTGGGACATGGGTTCCATCAGATAATGTCAGATCATAGGTTGATCCAATAGTATTTAAAGTACCTCCAGTCAGCGTTTTCACAGCTCCAGTAATTGTGACGTCCTCAGTATTAATCGACTCACCACTGCCAAGTGCTCTTGCACCTGATGTAGTAACGTACTTTTTATCCTCACCTTTGTAGGTACTTGCGATTAATGCTAATTGCTCGTTATCTGGACAAGTTATTGACTGAGTTGGATTATAGGAATAGCCGCCATCATCGTCTAGTTCTAATGTTAATTCCTGAGATGAGACTTGCTTATAGTACAAGGCCAATATGTGTGCGGTACCATTTTGATCGTATAAAGTTTGCGATGTGGCTTGGCTGTAGGTACTGCTATTAGTGGGACTAAAGGCATAGTCCAATGCTCCATTCCTAGTATCCAAGTTCATAGCCATTACAGAATTTTGAGTAGGCTGCGATGGAAGAGGCGTTTGATCTAATGTCATTACAGATTTTGCGCCAGCAATAATATTTCCAGCCTCATCTGATGGGTAGCCCACTACCAACAAACCACTTGGATTGACCATTCGGTTTTCACTATCGGTTCCGAATTGTCCGTTACGTGTGTATTCAAACTTACTTGGACTTTCTGTTGGAACAGTTCCAACAACATCTTTTGCTAGCATGAACATACCAGGGCCAGTAATCGCTAAATCCAATGGATTTTGTGTAGATGTTACCGATCCATAGGATTGATCTCTTCTAATAGCCTGTTGTTGTGAGCCCATACCAACGCGGTCTTTTGCCTGAGCATCATTTGCCTTGAAATACATATCAGCAAATACAAACTGACCGTTTTTATATCCAACAGTTTGAGCATTGGCAATATTATTGCTGACAACGTCAATCGCTTGTGAAGTTGTTGTCAAGCCTGCTAATCCGATTCCATATCCCATTTTCGACTCCTTATCGTAATTTCTTTATTAATTTAATTGACCCATTGCTGGATTGTTGATGCATTGATCTGTCTTCCATCTTGCAAGGTGAGTAGCGTTTCACCTTTAGCCCCCTTAGTTACTGCAGCTACCGGGGATGCCACATAAGCTGTTAGAGACTCAGTTCCACCAGCTGTATTTGTTCCGCTAATACTAATGCTGTATGTACCTGCGGCGACTGCATTGCCGTCAGCATCAGTACCATCCCATGCAAAATTTTTCATTCCAGCAACTACAGCACCTAGACTTGCGCTATTGATTACATTGCCACTAGCATCTTTAATTGTTGCCACTGCTGAGCTCATCGGATTTGCAGCATTTGCACCCAAGATCACTGGGCTTGTTCCATCAAATGAGATTGTGTTTCCTGCCACTGCTGGACTATGCCCTATGAGAGAGGCTTGATTCATAAAGTCAACACTCTGCATTTGATTGAGCATGGCAGTCATTGAGGTGTTCATGTTGCTCATGCTCGTCACCATATTGAGCTGAGACATTTGTGCCGTCATGGTTGATGCATCCATTGGAGCCATTGGATCTTGATTTTGAATTTGCGCTATTAGTAACTTCAAAAAATTCTGGGTTTCATCTTGCGCTGTTGTTCCAATAGAGGAATTAGTACCCGCACTCTTAGCTACGGCTGGATCGTACACCGGAATGTTGCTCATTGGACCTGTTGTTGTCATATATTCCTCAGCTCTTCATCTATTCAAAAATTTAGCGGCCTAAATCTAAAGTCTTCAGCATCAATTGGCGTGAAACATTCATCGCTTCAATATTCATTTGATACGATCGTGATGCTGAAATCATATTCACCATCTCTTCGACTGGGTTTACATTAGGCATTTCCACATATCCAGCCGCATTGGCCTTTGGATGTCCTGGTCGATACTCCATTCGGAGTGGGGCATCGCTCTCTACAATGCTTTTCACAGCAACCCCTGATCCTGGAGAGCCTGGTTTCATCAATGCACTAAATTCAACCTGACGTGCGCGATATGGACGACCATCAGGGCCAGAAACACTCTCTGCATTAGCAATATTGGATGCGGTCACATTCAAACGCATAGCTTGCGCCGCTAGACCGGAAGACCCAATATCATAAGCAGCCAATAGACTCATGAGGGCTGTCCTTTAATTGCGGTCAAGCGACTATTCAGTGTGCCACCCAAGAAAAGGAGTGCAGCCTCGGTAAATACAGAGTTTTTCGTAAATTCACTTAACTCCACGTCACTATCTACTGTGTTGTCATCTTTAGACGGCTGGTTTGGTACTCTAAAGAGCAGACGAGGGTCATCTTTATTATTGCTGCCATCAATATGTCCGGCATGAGTTGTCGCCATGGAGACACCTGTTGAAGGCAACTTGCCTTCCAACTGCGCCTTCAATACGTCAGCAAAACGAATATCCCTGGCCTTAAAGCCGGGAGTATCTGAGTTTGCTAAGTTATTACTCAAGATTTGCTGGCGAAAAGTACGCAGTTTCAGCGCAGTTTCACCAAACATTAATGAGTCGTATTGCGGCACTGCATTCATTTCATCTCCTCCCTATTAGGGAATGATCTAAACCGAGGGGAAATTCCTCATGAGTAGATATGCAAGGAGCGTGCCAGTTTTCGGAAAATAGGGATACATGTCCACCCTTTTCTAGCAAGGGCCGGAATAATTCCAAGAAACATAAGCTAGAGCCCTTAATAGGCAAAAATTGCCTATTAAGGGCTAGTCTTGGCAATAATTACCAAAAAAGATGGTGGATATCTGCGAAAAGCTAAAAGTAGGAGTGTTATCTAAATTGAGCTCCCAGCTCAAGTTCGACTCTTTTTAGCACGCTTGACCAATCTCCCAATTGGTCCTGCCTAAAGATTTTTATTGTTGGATACCACGGTGAAGACTCAGTATCTATAAACCAACGCCAATCAGCATTGTCACTAAGCAATAGCCATGCTTTCTTGCCCATAGCCCCAGCAAGATGGGCAATACTAGTATCCACGGTAATGACTAGGTCTAAGCAGTCAATTAAGGCCGCGGTTTCATTAAAATCAATTAGGTAGCTAGCATAATTTGAAATAAACGCATTTCTTTCTAATACCTTTAAGTCAAAATCACTTAATTCCTTCTGCAGACTCACATACTGCAAATCGCTAGGTAAAAATGGAATTAACTGAAGTAAGGGGATACTTCTATTAGCATTCTCTTTAAATAAGGTGTTGCCACTCCATACCAATCCAATACGGGGTTTTTGCTTTGTACCAAGCCTATTCTTCCACTCCGATACTTTAAGCGGACTACTAAAAATATAAGGATTATCAGCGTGAATATCAATACATTTTTCTTGCAAAACAAAAGGGAGGCTTAGTAGCGAACTTCTATAGTCAGACTCTGGTAATGCCCCCTCAATACTAACTATGCTCCACAATGGATTTGATTCTGATAACAAGTCAACTAAAGATTTTTGAACTGCTACAGTTACTCTAGCATTCAGATTGGCAATTTTTTTCACATAACGATAAAACTGAATAGTGTCACCTATCCCCTGCTCACTGAATAGTAAGACAGACTTATTTGCTAATTGATCCACTTCAATATAGCTATATTGAAGTTCTTGTCTCACCAAAGGAAATGCTGGGGACTTTTTTAATCTAGCCTCATACAACATCCAGCCCTCTTCAAATCTCCCTAATTTTAGTAATACTAGCCCCTTATTCCATAGGGCCTCAGAATAATCAGGCTTCAGCCGAATTGCACAATCAAAGCTTTCAATAGCGGCATCAAAATACTTACCCCCTAATTGGGCAATACCGCGATTATTAAAAGCCTCAGAAAAATCATCTTTTAGTTTAATTGCCTGATCAAAGCTGTTAATGGCATCATTAAAATATTTCTTTTCTAATTGAGCAAGACCGCGATAATAAAAGCTCATTGAATCTTGTGAGCTGAGCTCAATTGCCTGATCAAAGCTATTGATGGCGCTATCAAAATATTTCTTTTCTAGTTGAGCAAGACCTCGCTTCGTGTAATAAAGCACAACAGATGGATTTAAGGATATTGCCAAATCAAAACTTGCGATTGATTCATCCAATAAGCCTTCTTGGTGTAGCGCACATCCAAGATTTACATGAAATTCAGGGACATTATTATGAGGCGATGCTGAAATTGCCTTATTAATGAGCTCTATTGCATGCGGATATTCTTTTTTTTGCAAAGCGATCAGGCCAAGCAAATTCATAGCATCGATATGCCCCGGATCTTTAATTAGAATTTTTTCATAAATTAAACTAGCCTCCTCAAGCATTCCATGTTGATGAAATGCAATAGCCATATCTACCAAATCAAATATTTGGGATTGACTATTTAATTCGGAAACAATCTTCTGAGAAATACTAATATTCCCACCAGATTGATTCGAAATCTTTTTGATTTGATTCATTATTTTATTAATCGCTTAGCATCAAACTATAGCTACTTAGTTTCTTTAACCAATCTGTCACCCTTAGGTTGCAGAGGTCGTGCATTCATCGGATAAATGCGATCAAAATTCTTTACTTGAGCCTCGCTAATGTAAATTGGATTTTTGAGTACAAGCCAGAGAACGTTTTCAGTACACGGCGGCGTTGTTAAAGATCCCATGTAAGTGAAGTAGCTTCTATCTGTTGGCAATATTTGATTGATATCAATCATGACGCCAGGAGTTTCGGCTTTGCCTTTGACCAATGGAACGTTGTTCCAAAGAGTGCTAATAAGAGAATTCTCTTTTGCAGCATCCTCGCCCCACCAGTATTTTCTGAGCGCTACTGGTTTCACAGTACTCAATAAAACCGCCACTACTGCTAGACTACCATCATGATGCTGATGCACTAAATGTGCCACCATATCACTACGCTCACCATTAATTGCCTCTTCGCCAGGTTTGTGAAAGTGAAACTGAACCAGTCGATATTGCCTACCATCTACCATCAAATTACTGCCTTCGCCGTAATTCACCATGATGGTATGGCCGTTATCGATAATAGTCAGAGGCGATGCCCTGTAAATAAACTCTATTGGGTTTAATTCTGCTTTGACAGCCCTATCAATATTGATGTTGATAGGAGATTGGCTCTTTCCCTTAAGGCAAGCTAAATTATCTTTACTTAAATTACCCCAATTATCTGGACCACCTGGTCCATCAAAATAGGTCCAATGATGAGTATGTATGTCTTTTTCGACGGGCTTGGTAGATGGCTTAGCTACGGACTTTGGCTTCACCTCTGCAGAGATCATGGCAGTGCTGTTAACAGCCAGATCACTAGTTCGGATAATGATGTCACCAGACCCTTTGTTAATTTTACTAGTCAATGCCTTGCTCATCTCTTCGTCACTGGAAGGGGATGGGGATACAGTAACCTTGGCTTTATCAGCTATCTTCTCAACTTTATTTACTGTATTGGGGGTTGGCGCAGGATCGGAGCCCATTACCGGCTGCGTCAGCACAAGGCTAATAGCTAGGGCTATGACCATAGCAAAGGGACTGAGGATTCTATTCATCATGATCCTGCTTACGGCAATATTTGTAATTTCGTTTAAGAAAGATTTACAAATATATTTTCAGATGACTCGAATATCTACCTTAGAAGCACTAATTTAAGCGCCTTATCAACAGATTGGCCAGTAGAAACTGTCAGCGGGTGCTAATTCTTACTTCTTAACAGGTCTTTTAGCTGGAGTGGTCGGCACTACATTACTGGAACTTGGTAGTGGATCTATCTGAGGTGTACGGCTATTACCAAACATCCACTCACACTTCATCAAGCCAGCAGTATCTTGCCGGCTATCGAGCGGTGTTGACTGTTTTAATGCAACCTCAAGGGCTGCATCAGTTGGTGGCGGGGTTAAATCATTACTGGTATACCATTTGAGAAACCGTTGATACCAACCTGCTTTGGGCATCTTACCAGGATCGGCATAATAATTAGAGCTGCAAATTTGCAACCTTCTTTCAATTTCACTCGCTGGCAAATAGTAGCCTTCAATTAATAAATCGGCTATCTTCCCATTGCAACGAGCCCAACTGGCCAACTCTATTTTGGCTCCCGTTGTATTCGATTCAGGCTTCTCCAATACAAGTGAGTCAATTTCACATTGCATGCGTTGACCACGTATTTTTAGCTTCTTGCATGTTTCAGGGCCAGTATCAGCATATGGATCATTTTTATTCGTCGCAGTTGAAAAAGGGAATTTCTTGTCACATTCATCGGGGCCATCAGTCGCTTGATTTAATGAGTTTTGTCCTAACAATATTTGCTCTTTTGGAGTAAGCCCTTCCTCAACTGAAATCGTTATTGAGCTGGGCTTATCAGATGAATCTAGGGTCTGACAGCCTACAGAACAGCTAGCAATTATGAATAAAGTACTACCTGCAAATTGAATCAGAGATTTTATGTTGAACTTATTTCGCATTGGGTGTCTCCAAACCTTGACGGATAAGTTGTAAAGGATTTTCAAGAGAGCGCTCTAAAATAAACTGCAGATCTGGCAAGATCAAAAAAATAACCAAAAAGGCCAAAGGTATGCTGACCGCAAACCCTACAGAAAATAAATTCATTTGTGGGCTAGTTCTTCCTAGAAATGCTTGAATTAAATTGAACATCATATAAACCAGTAGTACAGGCATTGATAGTATTAATCCTAAACGAAATGATGCGGAAAATAAATCTATCAATCCTTTAGAAGTCCATGCTTGAGGCCAAATTCCTAATGGTACTGTTTTAAAGCTACTTAAGACCAAATCGATCAACACTAAATGAATATTGAGCGTGAATGCAAGCGCCAAAACCACTAAGCCCAAAAACTGTGATACCAAACCAGATGCTAAAGAAGGATCGAAAAAGTTAGTAGATGCAAAACTAAAGCCAGCTAAAAAAGAGAGTACTTCTGCTGCAATATCGACCACCATAAATGCTATGCGAACCGCAAATCCAATGAAAGCGCCAATAGCCAACTCAATCGCCGAAGCAAAAAAAGTAATACTCCCGGGGTATGGAATTTTTTCAGTTCCCAGTAGCGGCAGAAGATAAATACCAAATGCCAAAGCGACGAATAGACGAAACTGTAACGGAATTGTTCTTAAGGCGAACATGGGTGCAGTCAAAAGAAGTCCAAAAACTCTTAACGAGGCGAACATAAAGATCGCCATATATTGCTCAATTTGAAGGCCGCTGATAGTCAACATCAATTAACTTACCAAGCCTGGTATGCGCGCAAAGAGCTCTCTCATATAGTCTGTAAACAACGATAGAGTGACGGGCCCAGCGATCATAACAACGGCAGCAAATACAATAAGCTTTGGAATGAACGCAACTGTGGACTCATTTACAGAGGTAGCTGCTTGCAAAATACCAATGATTAGTCCCACAACCAATAATGCCATGAGTATAGGCCCCGCCAAAACTGCGACCATCCTCAAGGCCTGATAAACCAAATCGAGAACGACCCCACTCTCCATGGCAATTAATTAATATAACTTTGGACTAATGAGGTCGAGAGTAAGACCCAACCATCTGCCAAGGTAAATACAATCAACTTCAGTGGCAAGGAAAACATCATCGGCGAAACCATCACCATACCTAGAGAGGTTAAGATGCTGGCAACTGCAAAATCAATGACCAAAAATGGCAGGAAGATAATGAAGCCAATTAAAAAACCTGTCTTAATCTCTGAAATCGCAAATGCTGGGATCAAAACCGTGAACGGAACTTCTTCACGTGCTTCAATTTCTTTTCCGTACAATTTGACGAATAAATTCAAATCGTCCTTACGCGTTTGTTTCAACATAAATTCTTTTAAGGGCTTTGATCCAATTTCTACCGCCTGGGGAAAAGCCAACTTACCTACGGAATATGGTTGATAAGCATTTTTATACATTGAATCAAATACTGGATTCATAATAAATAAAGTTAGGAACAACGAAAGCCCTATTAATACAATGTTAGGTGGCATAGTGGTTAAACCTAGTGCCTGACGTAACAAAGAAAACACAATCAAAATCCTTGTAAAACTAGTCATTAAAATTAAAGCTGCAGGCAAAAAACTCAATGCTGTGAGAGCTAAAACCGTTTCAACAGGCACTGAATAAGTTGTACCACCACTGACCTGCTTTGTAGTCACTAGCGGTAAAGTTTGACTCCACGCTATGAATGGGAAAAATCCAAGTACTCCTATTACCCCGGTGATATAAAAGGTAATCTTATTTTTCAACCGATTTTCCTTTTGACCAAAGCACGTAACTGATTGGCAAAGTCGACGCTACTGGGTTGCGGCTTCATGTGGGCCACATCTTCAGGATCTAATTCAATCAATAGATTAATTTGGGTCGGAGTATGCCCAATCACCAAGATACGATTAAGTATATTCACAATAATTACACGCTCTCTAGGGCCTAAAGCTTGTTGAGCCAAGATCATTACATGAGGATTATTTGCACGCACTGCAGAGTCACGTTTGACTAAATAGGCAACTACCCAAATTAGTGCGGCAGCAAGTGCCAGCCAGACGAATGAGAAAAGCAACATGCCTCCAACCGAGGTACCCATTTAAATCAACGATTAATTTTACGCAGACGCTCTGCGGGAGTCACAATATCGGTTAAGCGGATACCATAACGATCATTCACGATAACCACTTCACCTTGTGCTACTAAGCAACCATTCACCACAACTTCTAGTGGCTCTCCAGCCAGAATATCTAACTCGATCACAGAGCCGTAAGTGAGATTTAAGAGATTACGGATTTGCATTTTTGCACGTCCAAGTTCGACTGTGACCTGAACCGGTACATCCATCACTAAATCGATATCATTAAAATCTGCACCGGTTTTTGCGCCATCTTCTAAGTTGTTAAATGTAGCCTTACGAAGGGAACCAGATACATCAGCGCTTGTGAGCGTTTTCGCTAAATCATTATCGTTTTCAGCCATCTTGATCCTCTTTAATCTCTTCTATGCCTGCTTGATACTTGGGTTTATTTGGGGTCCAGCTCATCCGCAAGCTGACCTATTGTATCGCTTGAGGCGTCCCTTTTATTGGACTCAGTAGTCGGCATCGGCGCAAAAGACTGAGGATGCTCTCCCGGCTGCTCGTACAACTCCCCTTTTTCCGCACTTCGCATCATACTCGGACCCAAGCGTGCCTTTTCTAGCGGGCTTTTTAGGAATTCTGCAGGATGTTGAATCGTACTCACTTTGACAGAATAGCGACCTTCTTTTACACCATACTGCCCCTTAATCACAGGCAAACCATCAACATAAACAGTCACTGGATCATTAATTTCAATAGGAATAATGTCTCCCACTGATAGAGATGTAATCTCACGTAATAGCATCTGCTTACGAGCCAATACAGCGACGGCAGTCACTGGAGCTTCGTGGACTTGATCATTTAATAAATTAGTCCAATGCTCATCCGGTTCACTTGCAAAGCCTTGCATATTGTTATAAAGAATGGCTTTAATAGGTTCCATTACCCAAAATGGAATACAAAGGTCGACATCACCAGGTCTGCCGTTAATCTCAATGGTAAATTTGGAATGAAGCACCATCTCCCCTGGGGAGGTAATCTTCGCAAATCCAAAATTAGTCTCTTGGCGCATGAAATCAAACTTGATTTCATATACCGCTTTCCAAGCCTTCTCGTAGTCATTTAGAAGTGCATCGACTAAGCGACGAATGATGCGCAACTCAGTAGGGGTGTATTCGCGTAAGCTCAGTCTGGGCGCTAATCGTCCTTCGCCACCAAACATATTGTCAATCGCGATATAGACAACTCCAGGGTCAACAATCCAGCACCCCACCCCGCGCAAAGGACGGATACCAACAATATTAATATTTGTCCGCTCAGGAAATTCAGATACAAATTGCTCGTAGCTTTTGACGCTCGGCATATGCATTTGCACCTCAATGGGTGCTCGAATCATATTAAATAAGGATAAACGAACCGCCCGGCAAAAACGCTCGTGAATCAGCTCCAATGTCGGCATGCGCCGACGAGCAATAATCTTCGATTTGTCGAACATGGACTGCTGATCTTCAGCTGCAATGTTCATCTCGACATTGATTGCTCCTGTCGCCATATCTTCCTAAGTGGTCTGTCTTGCCCTCATTTTACTGCATTACAAAGGTATTGAATAGTACGGCCTGAACTGGAAGATCCATCTCAGTAACATTCCAAAATTCTGCCGCAGCCCTAGCAGCCTCGCCAGTAATCTTTTGACCTGAAGAAGTTTCTTTTGGTACAGCACCTATTCTCTCTAAATTCTGAATATCAGCTGTTGATGGTTGTTGCTGGAGTATATAAATGGCAGTTAGCTGCGGCGCAATAATTGAATTAATTACCAATGCGACCTCGCGAGCCATCATCGTTTTACCCTCGACAGTTGCCAACTCTTGCATTTGGCGTGAGGATAAAACCGTAATAACTTTATCCCTTATGACAGGCATAAACTTCTTGATTTTATCTTCGGTGGACCCATCATTTGTTCTGAGAACCATCTTAGTCTGCAAATAATGCTCGCCTCCTCTACCAGGCAGGTTTACGATCATTTCGTCTAGCGCAATATAAATTGGGGCAGCATTATCTTTGCGCTCCATCAATTGCTTCTTCAAAATATTTTCAGGGCGTTTATCTTCAGCTTCTTGCTGTCTTTTAAGCTCAGCGTTATGTTGCATATAGAAATAGCCACCAACCGCTCCGGCCAGCACTACTACCAAGCCTATGATCAAAAACAGCATTTTTTTGCTTTTAGGCTTTTCTTCTTCTATCTCTATCTTCTCTACGACTGGTGGGGGTGGTAGCCCGCCATTGACATCTAAGGTAGGCTCTACGCGTTCTTCATCAGCCATGCTAATTCCCTTTATTTTTCATCATATTAAGCAAACAGATGCACTGTTCCGCTAGCACTCGTATTATGACCCGAACCTATAAGATCTATTGTTGCAAGGTTTTTAGGGTTGGGATTCGTAGTCTGCTGGCTAGCATAATAGTCCTGACGGGCATTATTAAAGGATTGACCTGACGCCTGTTGAGACTGGTTACCCTGCCTAAGATCAAGGGAAAGATTGAGGCCCATTTGAGCAAACTCTTGCTTTAAGTTTTGGCCGCCCTGATCGAGGCGAGATTTTGTTGCATCACTGGCACCCTCAACAATTAAGTGTGCATGGCCATTTTGATTAATTTGCAAATCAATCCGGATCGTACCTTGCTCCGGCGGTGTTAATTCAAACATTATGCGACCGCCACCAGACTTTGCAGCGCTCATAATTTCACTATGTAAGGGGCCACTCACAAAAGAAGCCTCTGTTTGCTTGATTTGAAACTTTTGAAGAGCTTCTGAAGTCTGACTATCTAAGCGTGCAAGACCACTATATTGGGCGCTTAGGCTATTAAGATCTTGACTAGCTAACTCATCTATTTTTTCAAGTTCTTTGTCGTGAAAATCAGATGCTAGGGTAATACGGGGCGCGACCTCAAGGCCTTTATTTTCTTTGGACGCTTGACCTGCATACAAAGGAATCAAGGAATTATCAGAATTCTTCATATTTTGCGAACTAATAATCGCAGAATTTTGATCCTTACTAATACTGCGACTATCTAGAGGCGGCGTAGAAAGTTTTTCAGCTACTCCTACGGTCGAAGTAGTGACAACTAAAGCAGGCTTAAGGTCTGAAGAAGATACTTGAGGGGATGTTTGGCTAGTTTGGCCAGCTTGCGCCACTAAGCCCTTTAATTGCTCTAGGGCACTGGCTTGGGCAGTGTTGGTAGGTTGGGCTTGCTGCGCGAGATCCCGGATCGCACTAGCGAGCTCTGGGGTCAGCGTGATTTTAGGAGCTGGGCTAGCTGTTTGGCTAGTTTGGCCAGCTTGCGCCACTAAGCCCTTTAATTGCTCTAGGGCACTGGCTTGGGCAGTGTTGGTAGGTTGGGCTTGCTGCGCGAGATCCCGGATCGCACTAGCGAGCTCTGGGGTCAGCGTGATTTTAGGAGCTGGGCTAGCTGTTTGGCTAGTTTGGCCAGCTTGCGCCACTAAGCCCTTTAATTGCTCTAGGGCACTGGCTTGGGCAGTGTTGGTAGGTTGGGCTTGCTGCGCGAGATCCCGGATCGCACTAGCGAGCTCTGGGGTCAGCGTGATTTTAGGAGCTGGGCTAGCTGTTTGGCTAGTTTGGCCAGCTTGCGCCACTAAGCCCTTTAATTGCTCTAGGGCACTGGCTTGGGCAGTGTTGGTAGGTTGGGCTTGCTGCGCGAGATCCCGGATCGCACTAGCGAGCTCTGGGGTCAGCGTGATTTTAGGAGCTGGGCTAGCTGTTTGGCTAGTTTGGCCAGCTTGCGCCACTAAGCCCTTTAATTGCTCTAGGGCACTGGCTTGGGCAGTGTTGGTAGGTTGGGCTTGCTGCAGCATTTGCATTAACTGAGCTACTTGCGGATTTTGAGCGGCTAAGTTGTTCCCTTGTCCCGATTCCTTCATTGCTCTTGCAAGTGACTGCGTAATTAACTGGTTTTGCTGGGAGTCAATATTTTGACCTTTTAGACTTAAAGCGCTAGGCAAATTCAACCCAGCCATTGTTTTGCTTGAATCTACAGCATTCACTCCCAGGCCACTATTAAGCAATGGGTTACTTACAGTGGGTTGATTTACAACTGGACTAATCAGTCCTTGGGCTGCCAACTGAGCCGCCAGTAACTGCATGGGATCGGTAATTTTTGCAGAATCTTTATCTTGCTTTGTAAATCCTGGCAAATTTTGCATACCTAAGGTACCCAAACCAGTTTTAGGACTGCTTAATTTGCCTGAATCTGTTCTCGCATCTAAGCGTGCCAGCATCTTTTGGTTCAAGGAAGACAAGAAAGTATCAAAACCAACAGGCATGGCAGAGCCGCCGGCAAGACTACCCGGTTGAGCAATAGCCTCACTGAAGGGGCTAACTGCTGCTTGCATCTGTATTTGACTGACTGTTGGCATGCTTTCTCCAAATGGAACACTACCAACTATGCATCTTTCGTGCCAGTTTTATAACTCAGCCTTGCTGAGAAGTTATCTTCGAACTGGCTTAACTCTGCTTTAGCCAGCTTTATCTTGGCCTCTCGGTGCATTTTGTCGACCAACTTTGATAGCCCTCGAGTACGCATTCTGGCCATAGTAGCTGTTTTTAGGGTCTCCTCAGAAGCTCTAGTCAAGCCCTGAATCTGTCCATCCATCTCAATTGCGCTATGCAGTAACTTTTCTCTAAAGGCATTAGCGTCCTGAATAAATGCAACCGACGCTCCGCCCTTACCGCTGGCAAGCATTTGAGCTTCATAATCTTTAGCGTATTGAAGTACTTGATCTTTAAAGGCTTTTTGCTGGTTTACCTGACTGGCAACACGTTTTGCTCGCGCCATAGCTTGATCTTCCCGTATTTTGGCTAAGCGATGGAGGAGCTCTATGGCATTCATCAGATTTACGGGTTGGGCGGGCTAATTTCAGCTAACAAGCTCTCAGTTTGATCTATTGGCACAGTTACATCGGCGTCTTGCTGTAAAAAAGCCTGAATTTTGGGCCAAGCTTGCAAAGCAGCGTCTAATTCTGGATCGCTACCTGCAATATAAGCGCCCATTGAAACTAGATCTCTACCCCGCATGTATCGGCTGTATAGCTGCTTCATTCTTCTAGCAGAAAGTAGGTGCTCTTTAGAGACTACTTTTGGCATTACACGAGAAATTGATTTCTCCACATCAATAGCTGGGTAGTGTCCGCTATCGGCTAACTCTCTAGAAAGGAAGAAGTGCCCATCTAAAATACCGCGAGCTGTATCAGCAACAGGATCATTAGTGTCATCACCCTCGAGCAACACAGTATAAAAAGCAGTGATCGAGCCATCGGGGTTGGCGCCATTGCCGACTCGCTCAACTAACTCAGGCATGCGGGCGAATACACTAGGCGGATAGCCACGTGCAACCGGTGCCTCTCCCAAGCTAAGGCCAATTTCTCGCAAAGCCATGGCATAACGGGTGAGTGAATCCACAATCAAAACTACATGTTTGCCTTGATCTCGAAACCAGATCGCCACATCGGTTGCGTATGACGCTCCTTTTGAGCGCGCTAAAGGGGAAGCATCTGCAGGTGCAGCAACAACCACAGCACGCTTAAAGGATTCTGGTCCTAGAGTATCTTCACAAAACTCCCGCACTTCACGGCCACGCTCGCCAACTAGACCAATCACAATGACATCAGCAACACAATTGCGCGCGAGCATTCCTAATAAAACACTTTTACCGACACCGGAACCCGCAAATATTCCAACGCGTTGACCACGGCCTACTGTTAACAAACCATTGACTGCCTGAATACCAACATCCAATGGTTCGTGGATAGGCGTTCTGTCCAAGGGATTTAACATTCTTTGAATGATGGGTGAAAATTGTTTTTCACCGTAACCCTTCCCATCGATTGGTCGGCCCAAACCATCGACTACTCTGCCAAGCAAACTCTCGCCAATCGTCAAGGGTTCACCTACGCTACTAGAGATATAACCTGCACCAGAATTAAAGGGCGTATTTGCTGGATACACTAATGCACCTGGCGAAATATTTTCCATAGCATCAATCGGCATCAAATAAGTGATGGCACCATTAAAGCCAATACACTCGGCATCATAAGTCTTGCCGCCCAACTCGGATAGGATGGTTGCGCCAGACCCAATGCTCATTGGCAAGCCTTCAACCTCTAAAACAATTCCAGAGACGCGCTTTAACTTCCCTTCTCGAATCGAGTAAGGCGTTTGCATGAGATGTTGGCGCCGCAACTCTATCTGATCTACCAACTCATGAGCTTGCAAAACACTCATTTTAGATTCGCCTGATCATCAGGATTCATTTCAGAATCGCTCTGTATATCTTTTTCAGGATACTTCTCTTCTGCAGTGTGCGACTCACTATCAAACTGATTATCTAAGAGTGCGGCAGAAGATTTTGGAGTAATTCCTTTCTCGTCTTGCATTGCTACACCATCTAAACCCAAGGCGGCCTTGACTAATGCGATACGCGCTTCAACCCCCACATCAATACGAGCACCACTCACCTCTACGTAAGCATGCCCAGGGCGAACATCTGCATCTACTAAGATAGTGCAATTAAATGGCAAACCTGGATCTTCAACAATTCTTCTCCAAGTTTCCACCTCTTCAGCGCGTAAGCGTAGATAAAGATTCTCACCAGGTCGAGGTAAACGCATCAGCGCTTCTTGCACCGCCATGACAAAAGGAGCGCGCTCCATAGAACTGTTTGCGCTTAAACGTGAGGCGATTTCAAAGCTAAATTGTGTTAGCGGTTCTGCAATAGCCTCAGGCATACCACTTACTGCCTCTAAAAGATGACCCAAGGCATTTTGCAAACGCAGTATCTCTTCTTCTGCGTCTTGGTACCCTACTTTATATCCCTCTTCATGACCAGTTGCCTTACCCTCGTTATAACCCGCTTCACGACCTTCTACAAAGCCTTGATTGGAGCCAAGCTCATAAGCCTCTTTGTAAGCTGCCTCGCGTATGGCTTCAACTTCTTCAACCGTAGGGTAGTAAATCGGAGCCACCTTAGGTGGCTTAGGAGGTGCAGGAGGATCAAAAGAAGGTGGCTCCCATCGCGTTAGCAAGGAGTCCTCATCAGAGGAAGGCATCAGCGGACTTACCTCTCTCCATATTGACTCGACCCTCTTCACTCAAGGCACGTGCTATCGCAATCACATCTTTCTGACTTAACTCGACTTCGATCACCTTCACAGGCGGCCTTGTTTCGAGATCCTCACGCACTGTATCAGCAGAGCGTTTTGCCATATTCTTAAAGATTTTTTCACGCAATTTTGGACTTGCACCTTTTAACGCAATGATGAGTGTCTCTTGCGGAACCTCTGTCAATAAAGTCTGTAATGAACGATCTTCCAGCTCCAAAAAGTCTTCGAAGACAAACATTTTTTCTTGAATAGCATCTGCCAAGTCACTGTTGTAGTTTCGAATATTTTCTAAAGCGACTTTATCCAATCCACCCGAAAGCATATTCAAAATCTCGGCAGTAGGTACTACGCCGCCAACAGTACTGCGACGGAAATCCGAATCTGGGCCAGAAGAGCGAGACATTACCTCGTTCAACTCTTTGAGAGCGGCTGGCTGTACTTTCTCCAAAAGAGCAATACGCAAGATGAGTTCGTTACGCAGTTCATCTTGGAATAGCTTCAGCAGGCCGGCTGCTTGCGTAGGATCCAGGAACACCATCACGGTTGCAATAATTTGCGGATGTTCATTTTTGATAAGCTCATACAGAACATCTGACTCCATGCGCTTCAGAGTTTCGATACCAGACATGTCCAGCGTAGACTCAAGGCGCCCTAATAGATCTGAAGCTCCTTCTGCGCCCATGGCTTTGGTAAGCATGTTCTGCATAAAATCATCAGTGTCAAATGCAACTTGGGTGTTGTTGGAGCTGACGTCCTTAAATTGCCGCAGCACTTCTAATACTAAATCTCTACTTAAAGAACGCACGACGGCCATCTTTCCTGAGAGGCGTTGCACCTCAAATGGAGTCATACCGCGCATCACATTAGCTGCAGATTCAGCACCAACAGCCAAAAGTATTACTGCAGCACGAGAAGCACCGTCCAAATCATCGAAAGAAATCGTACCGCCAACAGGCGCAGCTTTGACTCCCTCTTTCAGAGCCTCTGCTATCGATAGCGATTTTTCTACGGGAGCTTCATCAGCCAAAACAGATTCTCCTCATGTTATACGGCCGGCGCAGCTTCAGCATTGCCAGCATTTTGCTTAGCCGCATCTTCAGACAACCACTCTTTGAAAATTGCAGAAACTGCCCTAGGATTATTTTCCACAAAATCCTTAGCGTATTGAAGCAGCTCTTCGTACTCTTGCTTCTTCTCTTCGTCGATCCGTTTACGCTCTTCTTCAGTCCGTTTGCGATCCTCTTCAGCTCTAGCTCGCTCTTCTTCTTCAGCAAGGCGTTGGCGCTCGCGCAAGAGCTCCACTTCCATACGGCGCTTTTCACGCGCCCGAGGATCCATCTGCGCCATTTCAGCTTTAATCTTCTCGTCAAACTCTTCCTCAATACGCTGCTCTTCCATAACTTCGTCCTTTTTCGGAGGGAAGAGTAAGGGGCGCACAACTCCAAAAAACATCAAGCCGAGCGAGCCCAAAATAATGGCGAACTTAAAGAATTCTTTGCTTAGCTCAATGATTCCAGGCTGCTTATAAAACGGGGGTTCATCACTCAACTCCACCTTAAATGGAATGTTAGCTACGCTGACGCTATCGCCACGACGCTCTGAAAACCCGACGGCATCCCTCACTAAATTATTGATTTGCTCAAGTTCTTTAGCGTTATATGGAATCGGTTTTCGGGGCTTCCCATCCTTATCTTCGCCAGCAGGCTGTTTATAGTTCACCACTACACCAGCTGAAACCCTCCTGACTTGACCTTTCTCAGACTTAATCCTCTGAATAGCGCGGTCAAGCTCGTAATTGATCGTTGCATCTTTTTTAATATTGCTGGCGCTAGAACCTGAACTAGTGGGGGGTGCATTGAGGTTTTGCGGTCCCGCTGCACCACCAGCAGCTTGAGTATTAATCGGCGCTTGCCCAGCGCCAGGCGCTTGATTGGTTAAAGCGCCAGGAACACCAGAAGTAGTCGAGCTGGGAGTGGCAGCTTCATTGGTTTGTTGACTGCGAATCGAAGATTGATTGGGTGGCGAATTACGACCAAAAGTTTCTTCAGTTCTCTCTAGCTCGCCAAAATCCATGTCCACCGTGACTTGCGCTCGGACATTTTCCTTACCAGTGACAGGTTCTAAGATCGATTGCACCCGCTTAGACAGGGCACCCTCAAGTTCAGCAACATACTTTAGTTGCGTGCTATCCAAGCCTGCCAGACGCTGTGCATTAGGTGCAAGCAAACTGCCTTCTGAATCAACAATTGTTACATTTGCGGGGCCAAGATTTGGGACGGAAGAACCCACTAAATTGGTAATGGCTGCAACTTGCTGAGGATCTAAAAAGCGTCCAGGGTGCATCGTCACAATGACAGAGGCAGTAGGCTTTTCCTGTTCGCGCATAAAAGCCGTCTGCTTAGGAATCGCTAACATGACCCTTGCGGACTTGACTTGCGCTAAAGAGCTGATGCTACGGGCTAATTCACCTTCTAAACCACGCTGGTAATTGACTTGCTCTACAAACTGGCTCGTTCCCATTTTTTGATTTTCGAGCAGCTCAAAACCCACATTACCAGCCTTGGGTAAGCCTTGACCCGCCAAACGCAATCGGGTTTCATAAACCGCGGATTCAGGCACCAATATGGCTGCCCCGCCTTCGGTGAACTTGTAAGGCACGTTCATTTGTTGTAAGGCTGCCACGATTGCAGCCCCATCTCGCTCATTAATGCTGGAAAACAAGATGCGATAGTCGTCTTTACTTTTTCCAGAGATAAAAACAAATACCAGTACGGCTATTACCAAAAATACTGCTGCTGACAAAATCAGGCGTTGCTGAGCATTGAGCGCTTTGATGCGATTTTGTAGGCCTACTAAACTTTGGGGGAGTGACCCACCACCCCCGCTAAAAGAGCTGGCTGGAGCTATCGGGGCAGCGGCAACCTGCGAGCCAATATTGACTACTGCCGCATCTCGCTCACTTTCCTGTATTCCGGGTTGCGTTTCTTCACTCAATTTTGATAGATTCCGTCATGTCAGGGCTGATTCTGAAAAGATCATAACACTATATATGGGACATTTTTGCCTATTTTGCCTAAATGTTGATATCCTTGAGTCCTATTTTATAGAAAACGGCAAATATTGCCTAATCATCAAATCCCTTAAAAAATCATTCATTGAACCCAGATACCAGCAAATTATCTCCCGAGCAGCACACCCTAGATGCCACCAAACATCTGGAAGAGGCTTTTGCGATTTTCTACGCGGAATCCCAGAAACTCGAGGCTCAACAGACCGCCCTGCAGGACAAGATCAACCAACTCAGCAGCGAACTACAAAAGTCAAATCAACGCTTGGCGATTCTGCTCAATGCCATTCCAGCAGGGGTGATTTTGCTGGAAAACGAAGTGGTTTTATTACACAACCCAGCTGTGCTCATTTTTCTTCCTGATTTAAAACCAGGGGTAACTTTTGAAATTCCAGCAGATTGGCTGGGCTCCATCACCCCAGGGGAATACGTCATTGCAGAAAAGGGTATTCATCAACGCATACAAAAAACGGTGCAAGTTATTCGAATCAACGAAGGCTCGCGCAGTTTTATTCAAATTCAAGATATCACTGCCAATATTTTGCGACATGAAGAAACGCAACGAGAAAATCGTTTAGCGGCCATGGGGCGCATGGCAGCTGGTATAGCCCATCAATTTCGTACGCCCCTAGCAACGGCACTGCTTTATGCATCCCATCTGTGTGATGGAGAGATTAACACTGACACTGCTAAAGAATTCGCTGATCGCTTGCGCAAACAACTATTGGATCTTGAGAAATTATCCCAAGATATGTTGCGTTTTATTTCAAACAAACCCAATAAGACAGTATTGGTAAACGCTACCCAAATCATTGAAGAGGCTCAGGCAAGTATTCAGTTTCTCTTTAAGGCTAAGCAAGTCAGTTTGTCGGTCACCATGAGCAATATCAATCAGGGAAATCTACTAGTTGAGCCCAAAGCAATCTCCAATGCCATTGTTGCAATTTTGGAAAATGCGCTTGCTGTTTCCAAAACAAATCAAATTGTTAGTTTGATGGCTGCCAACGATCAGCAAATGCTCACGATTACGATTTCTGATCAAGGCCCAGGTATCCCAAAGGAAATTCTCAATTCCTTATTTGAACCCTTTGCAACCACTAGCGCCAATGGTACTGGGCTTGGCCTATCTATTGCAAAAAATACTATTGAAACGCACCGAGGCAGTATTAGTGCGGAAAGCTCTAAACACGGCGCTGTCTTTAAGATCAGGCTTCCTTATGCCCAACCCTCCTTGATTCCTTAACCTAGAAAATATCTATGCGTGCTAGCGACCCACAACCATTTCCCGTGATTTTGATTGAAGATGATGAGGATCTCAGAGAGGCCATTGCGGTCACTTTACGTATGAATAAGATCGATTTTGTGACACATCAGCGAGCTGAAACAGTCATTCCTTTACTACGTGCAGATCTTAAAACTGTTTTAGTAACCGATTACAAATTACCAGGAATGACTGGTTTAGATTTACTGAAGATCGCACAAAAAGAATGTCCTGATCTTGCGGTAGTCATCATGACTGCCTTTGCAGATGCCAAATTAGCAGTAGAGGCTCTTCGGGCTGGTGCAAGGGATTTTTTAATTAAACCGTTTGTGCCGCAGCAGCTCATTGAAATCATTGCCCGCAATCAACCTGAATCCATCAAAACATCTGAAGTAGTCACTCCTACTCAAGGCTCACAACTAGTAGGCTCCGAGATTCGCAGCCCCGCGCATCAATTAATTGCTGCCGATCCCGAAACGATTGCCACATTTGCTCGCTGCGAGAGAGTAGCGGGAACGGACACGAGCGTCTTGGTCACCGGCCAATCTGGAGTAGGCAAGGAATTGGTGGCTCGTCACATACACCTGCATTCCAAAAGAGTGAATGGCCCCTACATAGCGATTAACTGCGCTGCGATTCCAGATACCCTACTGGAATCAATTCTTTTCGGACATGAAAAGGGCTCCTTTACTGGCGCTACCAAAGCCCAAACCGGCAAATTTGAGCAAGCCCATAAAGGCACACTTTTTCTAGATGAGATTGGTGAAATGCCTGCCTCTTTGCAAGCGAAGTTATTACGAGTGTTGCAAGACAAAATGGTGGAACGAATTGGCTCTACTGAACTCATCCAAGCCGATGTCAGAGTCATAGCAGCAACCAATCGCAACCTTCAAGAGCAGGTTAAGAGCGGTCAATTTCGGGAGGATCTCTACTTTCGATTGGCCGTATTCCCAATCCACGTTGCCGAGCTTTGTAAGCGGCCACTCGATATCTTGCCCCTTGCCGATTTCTTTTTATCCCGTTACCGCATGAATATTGGCCGAGATCAGCTCATATTGAGTGAAGGGGCAAAAAAACTGCTGAAAACGTATTCTTGGCCTGGTAACGTTCGGGAACTAGAGAATATTATCCAAAGAGCCGTATTACTAGCTGATGGAGACCAAATTTTGGCGGAGGACTTAGAGCTAGAGGATATACGCATGAATCCGCCAGGAATAGCAAAAAATGCTATTCCCGACTTACCTCTTGCTGAGAAAAGTATTGTTTATACCCCAGAAAGTGGCATAAATATTGCATCAGTTATTGATGAAATTGGGCAAGACATTGATTCAGTAGAGCGAGAACATATTCTGAAAGTCTTGGCTAAAGTCGATGGCAACAGAACCAAGGCAGTAGAAATTTTAGGGATTTCGGCTCGTGCATTGCGTTACAAGCTGAAATCTTATAAAGAGGCTGGCTTTATTAATGATTGATTTTGTTAGATAATATGACCATGAGTACTCCAAACGTAGATGCCATGATTACCCGGATGCAAGCGCTTGCTGCTGCAGCCAGTGGTAAACCTGTTTCTACGGATTCTCAAGCTACCAACGGAGTTGATTTCTCGGCGATATTGAAAAACGCGATTGAGAATGTCAGTACCGCTTCAAACAGCGCTCAAGCTAAAGCTCAATCCTTTTCTTCTGGGGCATCAGATACTTCATTAGAGGATGTGATTGTTTCTCTACAAAAAGCCAATCTTTCACTACAGGGGATGATTGCAGTGAGAAATAAACTGGTTGAAGCCTACAAAGAAGTGACCAATCTTCAGGTTTAAGATTTAGCATTTACTTAAACTATTTTTTTGCTTTAAAGCCCACTGGCAATAAAAAAGTAAATTGATATCTCAGCGCTTATTCCTGAGTAGGTCTTTCGGGCGTTTTACCATCTAATTCATAAGCCCAAGCGAGTACTTCTGCCACAGCGGCATAAAGCTTAGGGGGAACAAGTTCATTAAGCTTGAGCTGCATTAAAAACTCAACTAACTCAGGTTCTACTTTAGTCGGGATACCCAATTCTTTTGCTTTTGCCAAAATAGCTTCAGCAATAAAACCCTCCCCCTGCCCCGTAATCCGAGGCGCGGCACTATTCATTTCATACTTCAGCGCCACTGCCTTGAGGATTTTTTTCTCTTCCTTCTCTTGCATTACACAGGCGCCTCTATTTGACCCAAACTAACCCGCGTCTTGGGATCAATTTGCGTGTGTAATTGCTCTTCTAATGTAGCAAACGCTCTCGACATGCTTGCTTGTGCTGTGGGATCTACCTGAACGATTAACTGCAGACTTTCGCCAAATTGTGTGCCAATAATCTTTAATGGGCCTAAGTTAGGTAAGCCCACTTCTAGGGTTATACGACTACCCTTTTCCAATTGATTTGGCTGATGAGGATCTGATTGCCAGGCATCTTCGCGATATAGACGACCCTGAACATTGGGCATTAATTGGCCTTGCCATAATAAGTCGCCACGTAATAATAAACGCATCGAATCGCGAATGATTGACGAATCATTTGATAGTTGCGCCATGAGTTCACTGGCTTTGTGCTGATCACCTGCCGTCAGAAAAGAATCCATTTTTTCATCGGCACTGCCCGCAGGAAATAGCACACGCTTTAACTGATCGGCCGCAAAAATACCAGAAGCTTGCAAACTTAGGTACAGAGCCCCCATGGCCACTTTTGGATCTTGATTACTTGGCTTGCTGGGATCTATTGCCGGCCAATTCACCACTACGCTTTTAGCCTGATTTAAGTTGGCTTGATTTTGTCTACTCGGGGATATCTCTGGGGTATCAGCAATCAAGATTTCAGAAAGCAATTGCCCTAAGGCGGCGCTTCCTAGACTGTCCATTTTGCTTAAATTCTCAGATACTAGATTGTTTAAATTAGCCTGTGTAAGCTTTGCTGACAGATTAGATTTGCCCAAAGCAAGGTTCGAAATTTCTAATAAAACTGCCTGCTGAACACTAGGCTCGCCAGACTCCAGCATTGTTTTTAATTCTTTTACATTACCATTTTGCAAAGCAGTCCGAACTGCATTTCCTGCTGCAGAATCAACTACTGGCATAGGCATATTGAGCGCTAGACGCGGATCTATTGCATTGAGGCTTTCTACAGTAGATGGGGCAGCAAGTGGAGTAACTAAGTCATTTTTACGAACATCCACCATGGGGTTGATGACTAGGCTTGAGGGTATTGGTATCGGCATATTACTTCTCCAGCCTAAAAATTTCCCTAAATCTTGCTGAGGTGTTTTTTACTGCAAACACCGCTGATTGACTACTAAACTCTGTCAGAGATCTCTACCCATGCCTCATAGAGTGGAGTTAATGTGTTTATCACATCCTGAACCTTATCAGCCGAACGCTCAGCGCGAGCAGAAATCAATTCTTGTATTGACCAAAGGTAAATTACGCTCAGATTTTCAGCAATTTCTTTACCTTTTTTATAATCTAAACAGCCAAGCAAGCCTTTAATAATCAAGTCACTTGCCTTAGCAAAACTATCGGAGGGCATCTCATTATTTTCCAGAGCTACCTTTGCGGTATTTAAGTGGTCAAATATCCTCTCATGAATCAACACAATAAGCTCTCGAGCATCAGCGGCCATAACCGATGTTAAGTTGTTGCTATCTTCGTATTTAAGAGCTGCTTTATTCATCATTTCACTTTTCTTGATCGTCTAACCAATCATTAATTATTCTGACCGCTGACCAAACCATCTAATGCGCTAGTTAAAGCGCTACTGGTATTGCTTAAGTTAAATAATAGCGCATTTAAACTGGAATACTGGCTTATATAGCTTTTCTCCTTAGAATCGAGGCGCATTTGTAACGCTACCTCTTTTTGACTCAATTGAGAAAGAGTATCTTTTTCATTGCTAATAAAGGCACTTAAGTCACCACCGGACTGTATCTGTGAAGTCAAAAAAGTATCGAGATTATCAGTGTCGGAAAAACTCGTTGATCCGATATTAATTCCAGAGGCTAAGATGGTTGCAATATTGTCGGTGCTTGCATAATTAGTCGAGTTAAATTGGAGCGTGCCGTCTGAATTGATATCGATACCTAGCTCATATAAATCTAAAGCAGTAGAAACGCCGCCACTTTCATAAGTAATGCCTGTTGAGAGCATAGACTTAATTTGATTGATAAAAAATAGAACCCCCGGTGTTCCTGATAGTGAGCCAGCAGTCGTAGAGCCATCCCCTTTTTGTGTGAGCCTTTTGGACGTTGCAGCAAGATCATTGAAGGCGGTAATGAATGCCTGGATTACTTCCTGTCCGTCATCGGGTCCGGTTGCTAAAGTGATAGTGGCTGAACCCGTGCTAACTAAATTAAATGTTGTGCCAGATAGCAAATCGCTAATATTGTTGGCTGTTCTCGTAAAATCTAGGCCATCTAAGGTAAACTCCGCGTCCTGAGCTTGGTTACCATAAGCCGTTAAATCAGAGCCCTCTAGTGCTGTAGCTGATGAGATTGGATCACTTCCACCGCTGACACTAAAAGTGATTTCATTGTCTGAACCAGATTGGGTACCCTGAATAATTAAGGCATATTGATCAGATGTCGTCTGGGTAACACTGGCAGCAACATCTAAACCAAGCCCATTGATCCAAGTACTTAAATCTTCAATAGTGGTTTCACTATCTACAGCTAAGCTATTAGTTTCGCCGGCTACTGTTAGATCAAAGGTATAAGAGTCATCGGTAGTAATGGCGTCGCCGTCATCATAGTCATCGAAGCCAGCAACTAAGCCATTAGTAGTTGAAAATGCTGCATTTGCAAAAATATATTGGGCAGGTTTGGCTAACTGGGTAACCTGTAAATTATGGCTACCGATCAAGGCTCCCGTTGAACTAGATACTGTAACTGCCGATTCATTTGAGCTGCTTGCAACTGCGGCAGAGTAAGAGTCTGGATTTTCAACAGCCTGAAGTGCCGTTTGAAAAGCGGCTACCTTGCTTTTTAGTAATCCCAGGTTACTAATTAATAAATTTTGACTAGTAATTTTTGACTGCAAGGTTACTAAAGGCTTTTTTTCTACCGCCATTAGGCCTGCAACCATGCCGGTCACATCAATCGCTGCTGTACCAGAGCTGATGCTAGATGTAGCCATTTTTTAATCTCGCTTTGAGTGTCAGCCGATAGCCTGAGGTTTTAACTCTCTGTTATAAGCAAATTTCGTGCCATTTTTAATGGGAGTAGCTGATAATCACGCTTTTTGGTTTACTAGGGCAGAAATTTGGGTCAAGCTATGCGATAGTCTAAGCATCTCATCCGAGGGCAATTGCCTTACCACCTCACCAGTTGCAGGGTTAGTTACTCTTACAACGTGGTAGCCCGACTCTGAATCTATAGAGAAATTCAAATTTCGGCCCATGGAGCTGACAAACTGTTGCATTTGCTCCGCCGCTTTCGCTACTGTTTCACGGGTTGGTTGCATTACCTGGTTGACATTGGAAGGTTTAAATTCTGCGCTAGCTGCTGCTGCAACAACTACTGCATCTGTGTTTGTTTTCCCAACCGCACCAGAAGTGGTTCCGTTAGGTTGATTTAACCGAGACGAAGAACTAGCTACAGATGAAGCCACGCTTCGTGCTGTTATCTCGCTCATCTCTTACTCCTAAAAAGTTAAGTGGGACCAGCTTTTACCCTGGTACCCACAATCTTAACGAATTACTTCAACAATGACAAAATCACGTTTGGCATCTGATTTGCTTGGGCTAGCATTGCAGTGGCCGCCTGTTGCATGATTTGGCCCTTGGTTAATGTTGCAGTTTCTGCAGCAAAATCCGTATCTACAATCGCAGAACGCGCTTGTGTTAAGTTAGCGCTTTGTGCCGCCAAGTTTTGAGCAGAATAAGTGGCACGTGATATTAATGCACCCATTCTGGCGCGCTCCGAAGAGATCTGCAGCAAATCGGCATCCACAGCAGTAAAGGTCGTAGATGTGGTGTTAATAAGTGCATTTGCCGATACAAAATCAATCGTAGTAGATGTCTCTACACCAGACTGAACGTTATAAGTTGACCCAGCAGCAACTCCAACCAAATCAATACCGTTGTAGACAGCTTCAACCCTAGTTAAGCTAATTTGTTGAATGATGGCTGATGCTTCAGTATTAATTTGTTGCTGCTGTCCTGAACTTAAGGCCTCGTTTCCGTATTGTGTTCCCAAAGATTTGAGACGCAACAACATATCTTGGACTGTCCCTAACGCAGTTTCTGTGACCTGCGCCATACCGATAATGTCGCTTAAATTGCGGTTAGCCTGTTCTATACCGTAAATTTGAGATTGCATACCCATGCTAATTGCAAGGCCAGCAGAGTCGTCTTTTGCACTATTAATACGTAATCCTGATGAAAGGCGCTGAACTGAGGTCGATAGCTTGCTTTGCGCTGCGCTCAAATTATTTTGAGCGTAAATCGATGCCATATTGGTGTTGATTACCGTTGCCATGTTTTTCTCCGTTATTTCAAGTTAATTTCAAGTTAGAGAGGACCAACATCAAATAGCTCCTCATACCTATTCTTTTACGGTGATGCTTTGGAAAGTGTTTAGATATTCTTTACTCCACCTTTTTGCTCTAGTGCTGAAAAATATAAGTCATTGTTTTTATTAAACTAATTTTTTAAATACACGTTTGCATCCACTCACATATTGCACCGTGAATTGCCTTGCTTTTGTCTAAAGTAGTGCCTTAGGCGGGGATCAGTAATGCTATGAATTAATCAATCTAGCCCTACGATGCGATTTAATCCTGGGTTTTGCTTAAGTCAGAACCCCTTTCTTGTATTAACCTTGGAATTGACCCTAAAATTGGTTGAGAAGCATGTTTAGGACCATTTAAGAAAGTGTTTCCCATGAGTATGGAATTTGATAATCCCCGCTTACAAGCTGGCATTTCTAACCTAGAACGCGGTCGCTTTGAAGCTGCTTTTGAGGTCTTCTTTGATATAGCTGTTAATGAGGCAGATGAGGAGGCTGCTTTTGCTCTGACCAGAATGTGCTTTGATGGGCAATTAAACCCTGAGCAGGTCAATAAGCTATTTGAATGGCTCAATTCATATAGCAGAGAGAGTAATGGCTATGCCAACTTCAACGTGGGTCTGATGTATGAATTAGGTATGGGTGAAATCGCCCGTAATGTGAAAACAGCAGTGCAATACTATGAAAAAGCCATCAAAGATGAGGTTTTGGATGCCTATTGCAATCTAGGCAATATTTACGTATTTGGAACAGGCTTAGACCAAGGGGTTCCCAAAGACATCCCTCGGGGCGTCGAATTGCTCACCGTAGGAGCTAATGCAGGTAGCAGAGTGGCCGCCTATAACCTGGGCACTTTGTATGAAAAAGGTACTGCTATCCCCCAAGACTATGACAAAGCCTTCTATTTCTTGACTCTGGCCACACTACAAAAGCATGAACATGCGCACCGCTGTCTGATTATTTTTGAAAAAGCGATCAAGGGCGATTTCACAAAAGTCTATGATGCTGCAGAGCAGCAATTCTGGAAAATTCAAAATATGCGCAAACTCTATCGCTCGCTGTAGTAATTACTTTCATTAGCTGTAGCAAGGAGAGCGACCCTATAAAGATGCAACCTTTATAGCCCTCAGGAGAAGTTCGTTGGGAGCAAAATCATGAGCATATCCTGTCTATGATGTTACTCGGCATTTAAAATAACTGAAAGATCCCAAAATTCAAGCCTATACTGACCTGAGCTATCTTGAGGTAGTCGTGAAGGAAAGCACTGTTTTCCTTGACTGGTCCTAAGAAAGGTTCTTCATGTCCAGCGCTATCAATGACTCAATTCCACAACCGCCTCTGTTGGTCCCTAAATCATTAATAGCCTCTAAAACCCCTGTCAGTGACCCTGATAGCAATGCCAATATCCCGGTTTCAGTCACAAAGATTAAAACAACAGCTGAAATCACGGCCACATCAACTCTGCAGGTTGGCTCAAGCACGATTCATCTCAAGGCCTAGGCGAAGGTCGCACGTTCGAATCGGGTAGTACATCAAAGCCAAAAGCAAATAAAACAAGGCTTGCGGGACCTCACTACACAAGAAAAGCAATTCATGTCTTTTCTTTCCGCATTAACGACTGAGGGACAAACTTGATCTACCCAAGATCATGGTCAGGAGGTTATGAGGAAATTTTTGCCTTTTTTCACACTTTTGGGACTTTTTTACCCCTATTTTTAGAGCAGATGGGGTATATTTAGTGGCAAATATTTCCTTTTCTACCATATGTAGTGGTTTTGTTACTTTCAAGGCAATTTTTGAAGGCTTTCTTCACATCCTCTTGTTTACCCGCACTCATTAAGATATGAAGATCTTAGGTTTTGACATCACTAGGCTACAGCCATCCGCGCAAGGTGCCATACCTGTCTTGGTATTACTTGTCTTAATTATGATGCTGGTGCCTTTGCCAGCAATTCTCTTAGACGTACTTTTTACTTTTAACATTGCCCTGTCGATCATCGTCCTCTTTACGGCGATCAATATTAAGAGCTTTAAAGACTTTGTTGCCTTTCCAACGGTACTCCTTCTAACCACCTTACTGCGCCTGTCCCTCAATGTAGCCTCTACCAGAATTGTGCTGATGGAGGGCTACAAAGGCACTGATGCTGCCGGAAAAGTGATCGAAGCTTTTGGCGTATTCTTAATTGGGGGTAATTTTGCCGTTGGTATTGTGATCTTTATCGTGATCACCATTATTAACTTTGTAGTTATCACCAAGGGCTCTGGACGAGTAGCCGAAGTTTCTGCCCGTTTTGCCTTAGATTCCATGCCCGGCAAACAAATGGCAATTGATGCGGATTTGAATGCCGGCCTGATTCAACAAGAAGAGGCTAAATCACGGCGCGCTGATGTGGCCCAAGAAGCAGACTTTTTTGGCTCCATGGATGGTGCTTCTAAGTTTGTACGAGGCGATGCCATGGCGGGCATCATGATTTTGGTTATTAACCTCATTGGCGGCCTATTGATTGGGGTTTTACAACACAATATGGACTTTGGCAAAGCCTTAGCCACTTTTGCCGCCCTAACCATTGGTGATGGCTTGGTTGCGCAAATCCCTGCACTCATTATTTCTACTGCAGCTGGTATTTTGGTGACTCGCGTTGCTACCGAAGATGATTTTTCAGGTCAAGTCTCCAAGCAATTTGAAGCCAACAGTAGCGCTCTAGGAGTGGTGGCCGGAGTATTGGGAATCCTAGGAGTTCTGCCTGGTATGCCGCACTTTATTTTTCTGGGCTTTGCTGCGCTCTTTGGGGGTTTGGCCTACTTGGCGCATCAAAAGATCAATCGCCAAGCCAAAGCGGCTGAACTGGCTGCTTCACAGCCAGCCGCTGTTAATCAAGAATTGGAATGGAAAGATGTGCCAATTGTCGAGCCGCTATCTTTAGAGCTAGCCTATCGACTCATTCCGCTGGTAGATAAAGGCGATGAAAGTGATTTAATTAAGCGGATTCGGGCGATTAGGCGCAAGTTTGTGTCACAGGTCGGCTTTTTAATTCCCTCAGTGCATATTCGCGATAACCTGCAACTCAATGCTGAAACCTATCGTATTTTGCTTTATGGTGCTGAGGTAGGTCGCGGTCAATGCTTACCTGATCGCCTGCTAGCAATTCAGCAAAGTGGTAATGAAACCTTACCAGGAATTGAGGTAAAAGATCCCACCTTTGGCATGCCTGCTGTTTGGATTGATCGTAAGTTACGCGACGAGGCAATTGCCAAAGGATATACCGTAGTGGAGCCAGCTGTCGTGATCACCACCCATTTAGATCATTTAATTCATCAACATGCCGCTGAACTCTTAGGGCGTCAAGAGACCCAAGATCTCATTGATCATTTTAAGATGAGCTACCCCAAGCTAGTGGAGGATGTCATCCCTAAAGTCGTGAGTCTTGCCCAGTTGCAGCGTCTTTTGCAGCTCTTACTTGACGAGAGTATTCCGATTAAAGATATGCGCACGATTTTAGAGGTTGCTAGCGAGCATGCCGCCAAACTGAATGATCCGCTAGAAGTTCTATCTCATATTCGCTATGCATTAAGACGCACAATTGTGCAAGACTCGTTGGGTGAAGGTAGCTCTTTCCAAGTGCTAGGCATCCAACCTGAATTTGAACGCTTAATTGAGCAATCCATTGGTCAAGGGGCTATTGCACCAGATGGTCTCATAGAACCCTCTCTAGCCAGGATGTTTGGTGAAGAAGTGATTAGCGGGGTTCAAGAATTAGAGAGTCAAAATCTTCCACCGGTCATTGTCAGTGGCACTCGGACCCGCATGACGCTATCTCGGATTGCAAGACGGGTCTGCCCACAAGCCATTGTTTTAGCCTTAAGTGAATTACCGCCCACATCTAATCTCGAGTTTTACAAAGTACTTTGCGCCCAAACGGGCAAAAACCCCTAAAATAATTATTGAAACCCTATTTGGAGCAACGTCATGGGCCCCCAAAAATTTACAGCCTCTAATTCGGCAGAAGCTTTAAAACTGATTCGCAAGCGAATGGGGCCGGATGCCATGGTGATCTCAACCACTGATATTGACCAAGGTGTGGAGATTGTTGCTATTAGCTCCGAAGATCTTGCTTCACTTTCAGACCCCACAATAGCTAGCAATAAGAGTGTAAAAAAACCAGTGGGCTACTCACCAAATTACTCCTCAGATAGACCAATTGGACGCAGCAACTTGGGCAGTAACTCAGTTAGCAACTTTGGCTCTAGCTTTGATCGTGCCATTGCACCGCCAAGTCCTCGTAATCCATTTAGCGCTAACTTACCTTCAGGCTCTTTGCGCCTTAATCCTGCTAGAACCGAACGTTCTGATCGCTCAGAGCGATCAGTCAGAGCTCCAGGCTCTGAAACTTTTACGCCCGCCTCTTTTAATGGCGCTGAACGTATCCGTCGCGGAGACGCAAATGTCATCAATCCATCGAACAACGATGCCTTCTTTAGTGCTAGCCCTAGCGCCGCCCTCAGTGCTAAAAAGAAACAAGATGCGGCTGCCTTTGCAGAAGCAAAAGCAGATGCTAAAGCGGCACTCAATCCAGCGCCGATTGCCAATGAAATCCCCGCTGACAGTGCTACCAACGCCGCACCCTCAATGTTGGCAAGTATTAGTAGCGATACCGCAAGCGCAATTAGCGCTTTGCCAGCGACCTCGGCGGCTAGTAATCCAAAAGTAGAGCAATTGCTTGCTGAAATTAGCGAGGTTAAGTATTTGCTGCAATCGCATGTGGCTGGCAACTTATGGGGCAACATACAACAAGAAAGTTCCCACGTAACGGAGATTGTGAAGCACCTACTTAATAGTGGCTTTTCTCCTAAATTGTGCGCTCAAATAGCCCGCAATTTACCAGATGATTTCAATACCCAACAACTTATTAAAAACGCTCGTGAACAAGTCAAGTGCTTAATCAAAACTTCTCGGGCGTTTGATCTCTTTGATCGCGGCGGTGTCTTTGCCTTTATTGGTCCGACCGGTGTCGGTAAAACCACTACAGTTGCCAAGATTGCAGCGCGCTGTGTTCTGCGCTATGGTCGTAATCAAGTTGCCCTCCTCACCACCGATACCTACCGAATTGGGGCCCAAGAACAACTCAAGACTTATGCAAAAATTTTAGGTCTTTCTGTCACAGCGCTGCGCGATAGTGATGATCTAGCAAGCAAAATTAAAGAGTTTTCTAATCGTAAAATTATTTTATTAGATACTGCTGGCGTGAGTCAGCGGGATACTCTGATGGTTGAGCAATGCCAACTGCTCCAAAATGGGTCGGATCGTGCAAAACGGATTTTGGTAATGAGCTCCACTACGGATTTACGCACCCAAGAAGAAGTGATTAATTTGCATAACCAAGCAATGCAAAATAGCCACAACAATAAATTAGACTCTGTCATCATTACCAAAATTGATGAAGCAGCCCACCTAGCGCCAGTCATTGATAGTGTCATTCGTCATGATTTGTCTATTTTGTTTGTTTCAAATGGTCAGCGGGTACCAGAAGACTTAAGTCTTCCCGATATTAACTACCTAAGTCATCGCGCGATGGCAATGCGCGCTTTTTCTGAGACGTTTTCCATTACCGACGAACAAGTTCCTGCTATTTTGTCAGATCACCTGGGTGACTGGATTCGTAAAGTGAATTCATGAGTACGGTAGTGAGCGGTAACGATCAGGCTGAAGGGCTACGCAATATCTTTGGCGCAGAGCTATGCCGCGTTATTTGTATTGCAAGTACTCTAGATGCTGATAGCACAATTCACTTGGGGCATGGCACCGCCCAAAGTCTGAAGCAACACAATAACCATGTTTTATTAGTCGATGAAATTCCACTCGCGCAACGTAAAACTATGTCTGGATTTTTATATCCGACACGCTATGATTTGGGTCAAGTCTTTAATAATGCCGTGCCCTTAGCGCGCAGTATTCGTCAGATTGATGAATATCTTTGGTATGCCACTAGCACCAAACTACGATCTGAAGTTGAGCATCGCTTTGCAAAATATCCTCAGCTTGATGTGCGACTGATCCAAGAACAGATGGGAATTGACTATGTCATCTTTCCCACGATTGATCCGCAAGCACAAATTGTGGCGTTCTATGGCAGCAATATTCAGCGGATTTTAGTCACCGCAGGAGATCAAGCATCGCTTACCAAAGCCTTGGTGATGTTACGCCAAATGGCTATTTTTCAAGTAGATGAACCACTAGCAGTCATCATCGTTGGCGGAGAAGATGAATCTGCAGGTACCGCTGCTTTCGAACGACTACAAAATGCCGCCAGATCTGCTCTGCATGAGGAGATTGAATTTATTGGCTGGATTGCTGCGGTGACGGCTCGGCGGGTTACATTAGATCCGGATGATCAAAGTTGGAATGCGCCAAGCGAAGGCCCTCAAGAAGAATTTGTTTTGCCAATGGGTTTTTTTAAGGCAATTTCTGCCAAAATAAGCAGTTAAGCATTCAGTCATGTACCTTTAACCCCGCCTTTAAGCGATCTGTCATTGAAGCCTTCTAGTTATTTTGCGTCTCTTGATATTGACGAAGCCATTCGCACTCATTTACCTCTGGTAAAGCGGATTGCACATCAAATTTGTTCTCGCTTACCGCCTAATGTTGAGGTAGATGATCTCATTCAGGAAGGGTTAACGGGTTTATTGGATGCTCTTAAGCGCTATGAACCCCAACCCAATTTAGCATTTGAAGCCTATGCTAAAACCCGTATACGGGGCGCTATTTATGACTCCTGCCGCAAAAATGATATTTTGCCGCGCAATCAGCGCGATGAACTTGTTGGAATCGAAAAAGTAACGCGCCGTTTAGAGCAGACCTTAGGGCGCCACCCATCGGAAAAAGAAATTGCCCAAGGCGCTGATTTGAGCATTGAGTCATACCATGCCATCATCACTAATATGGTGCATTTAATGCCGTTGGATGATTTATCGGATGATCTCATGCCTTCGGATACCGATGAATCTGACCCGATGCGCTCTGTAGCAATGAGTCAATTTGCAGAACGAATAGCCCAAATTTTGTCAGGTTTACCTGATAATGAAAAGTTAGTGATGGCCCTACACTATCAAGAAGATCTATCTTATCGAGAAATTGCCCTGGTTATGAATATTACCCCTGGGCGCATTAGCCAGATTCATACGCAAGGTATGATCCGCATTCGGGCAAAACTAAAGTCTTAGTTCTTAAAAGCTTTTTGCGCTAGACTTTGCGGGACAGCACTCCGCCTACCGATCCTGGTACTCCCCCATCACTTCCGTAAGTTGCGCTTGGTGCTTGCTGAGCAATAAAAGATTGCATAGCAGAGCTGCGTTGCATGGCCAAACGAATCAAATCCCCATTGATTTGGTGATTGACTGAGGCTTCATCGAGTAGCACTAATAATTGCGTCGTTTTTTCCGGCTCAAATTGGTGAATATCTTGCTTGAGCTTCTCAGTACCGCCTGGATAACTCTGTATAGCATCCAAAGCGGCATTGGTATTTTCCAGTGATGCTGGCAGACGATCCATATCATTCGCCTCCAAAGCAGCACGCAAATCCTCAATAGCACTTGCAACGCCCTTTAAGAACGACAATAGGTCATCAAAGGACATTGATGGCTGAACTTTTACCATCTTAAAATTGGATTTTTCTGTTTATAGTAATTCGAGCTCAGAATGAGAGCAAAATACAGCGAAATCAATAGAATTGAGCGGATCTAAGGGGAGAACTTAGCTTTGGGGGCGATTTGGTTTTTGCCCAATTGCTGCGACTACGTCTTTTAACATTGCCTGAGAGATTTGGGTGTAATCAATCTCAAATTGACCGCTAGCAACCTTGTCGCGAAGTTTTTTAATTAGCAGATCATCGCTAACCTGATTAGCAGCGCTGGTGCTACTTTGTGCTTCAGCCAGCTTAGCTGTCAGCCCAATATCCAAATTAACTGCGGGGCGACTTACTGCTGGTGCCGGAGTTTGATTTAATGTTAGATTGTTAGTACTGGCGGCAGAGTTTGATCCTGGCACAGCTTTAGCTGTTCCAACATTTGGCGGAACTAGTGGTGCATTCTCATTAATTTTCATCTTATTCTCCCCAGCACTGTCTAAAAACACAACATTGATACACAACATTATAGCATTTTAGCGATTTATTCCATATTCACGCTAATGATTCCTGGCCTTAATACCTTGCCTTGTAAAACCTGTCCATCAGATAATCGCACTCTAACCATATCCCCAATCATGCCAGGGGTTTGGGCAATACCTTCTCCAGAAACCTGAAAATCTTTACCTGTTAATTGAATCCTAACAGGATCTCCTACTTTTATTACGGCAGATTCTTTTAAATCGTTTAGCCCAATTGGCATACCCATTTGCAAAGATTTGCCTAAAATCCGCTCATAAGCCCCCCTGGGGTTGCGCAACACATCATCTGGTAGAACGGTTAAATCACCCTCTATCAGCCGAATATCGCCAATTTCAAGCTTTTGACCAAAAGGTAGGTAGCGACTGGCTACAACATAATCTCCATAGGCATGGATATTGACCGGTACATTAATTAACCATGCAGCTTTAGTGCAACGTAATTGGATCATCGACCTTCCCCACAAGCGCGAACCTGTGGGAGTCAAAATCTCAACACTACCGCCCAAGCAGGCTGGAATAGTTAAATTTGGTTCGAGCCACTCTGTCTCTACCCGCAAACCATTGACAGTGGGGCTTTTTTGAATGAATCGCTTGATAGCCTGTTCAATATCCGGAGGTAAAGCGGCATAAACTCCAAAAGACAGCGTACTAAATATCAGCACTATCAAAAAACGATTAAAAAGCGGCATTATTTGGTAAACCGATCCAAGGCTACCCAAGGGTACACATTATTCATGCCATCCAAGGCTACACCAGCCAGCCAATAAGGGCGCTCTACTAATTTAGGGATATTAAGGTGGATATTCATATTCTGAACCCCTAAAAATTCATGGGCATAAATAGAGTAATGCTGATTGCCCACCAGCAAATTAATCATCCTGGCAGGATGCAAAATCTCACCTAATGCATCTACCTTGCTATCAACCGGTTTATTGATAGCCTCTTCCCCTAAATATTGAATTGCAGAAACAGCATAGTTTTGCCCATGTCGGCCAAAAAAGACCATTGGCATTCTTAATAGACTAGACGGGCACGATAAACGCACTCCTTCGTGATGAGTTTCGAGTGAGCCTCCAATTTCGGCCATCATTTTGCCTGCCGCCAAGAGATGTTCATCCGATAAGGCTATATGGTCCAAATCAATAAAAATCATTAAATCTTGCTGAACTGCAAAAATACTTGGGCAAGGTGGCAAGATACTAATGATCGTAACCAGTTGCTGAACAATCTCAGGATCAGCATACACCTCATCAATTAAGAGCTCATCTGTCAAATTTTCAAATACATGACGTAGCGATTGTTGACCAGCCTTTGTCAACTCATCCTGTTCACGACCAAGCAAGAAATCAAGCTCTACAGCATTCCAGTTGTCAGTCTTAGTGACCAAACTTCGCGCTATTTGCATACGATTGAGGTTGTGGGCGCGATCCAAGGAAAAGTGCTTATCTAAATAACGTTGACTTCCTGAATAATCTAATGAATTTTCACGATCTAGAGGGCGAGTAACACCTTCAGGAAAAGAAAATGCCTTGGGCTCAGGGGGGGGTAAAAACTACCGGAGAATCGTCTTGTAGGCGCGGCGCGAATAAGGCGCTCAGTTCTGCGAGAGAAGGTTCTGGGAATACCTCGGGCACTATTGGAGTAGCGGGCAACTCAGAAATTGGCGCTCTGCTGAAGGGCCGTTTATCCACCTCACTAATGACAGTCTCCATCGCCTCCTGAATCATCTCAGAAGGCCTGCCAAGGGGCGATAGCTCATTATCAGGATTTTTAGCAACTGGTAGACCGTTTTTGATTTGTGACAACTTGCTAGCGAATAACGCTTTTGCTTGATTTAATTGCTCTAGAGTACAAGCGACTTCACTCGCCACCGATGGATGTGTAAACGCGACTTCTGACCTGACAATACTAACTAGATCATCCAGCACCAAAAAGGCTTGTGTATGGTTATTCTTAAAGCAGTGCGCTAATTCATTAGCCATCTCACTTAAAGCATCTAATCCAGCGCCATCTAGGGCATTCGCTAAATCAACACTATGCATGATTAATGGCTCAATCGACACTGGATCCCCTGAGCCCTTTTTAGGAGCAGCAGACTGCAGACCCTCAATAGCGCGATCAATATCAATTAAAAACAGGGGTTTTTCTTCGGCCATATTTGCATTACGCCTTATAAAAAATCAATTGCATTAGACCCTTGCTTCTCGTTTTAATTCAGTAAAAGCTTTATTCAACCCATCAAACTCACCTTGCCATAACTGTAGATCACGCATTACCTGTTTAGCATCCATACCCAAGAGCTCGATGGCTTCCAAAGAGATCTGCGGCGCTTGTACTTCTAGGGGTGTTGCTTGCTCTAATGCAGTGGCTAGCGTTGAACGCATTTTCGATACAGTAGCCTCCACTCTCTCGACCAATAAATTTAGCTGTTCTGTTTCGACAGCAAGCTGTTTACTAGAATGGTTATCCAATATTGCCAAGTAAAGACGAACGCCCTGTTGCTTTAATGCAGAAAAGGCGTCTTGCAGTTGATCTAAAGGCCCGCCTCTACTGACACCCATCTCTTGGCTATACGGTGAATTACTATTTTTATCGGATGCATTTGTACGAATCTGGCCACTCTTCTCATGCAGTGTGTCAATCGAATGTCGTAATTTGATATTGAGTTGCGCAAGTACTTTAAAGTGCGTATCAATTTTATTAATCCTATTTTTTAGATCATCACTTAATTCAGAAATGACATTCATCACCGTCTTCACATTGAGCTGATCTGCCGACTGATCAGAATCGCTGCTTTGCGAATTAGGTTTGGATGTTTTATTGTTTGGCGCACTCGCAAAACCTAAGTCAATTGATCTTAATAATTGACCGGCAGCCTTAGTTTGTTTAGATGCCCGCTGCAAATCTTGCGCATTACGAGCGGTATTCATAAGCACCATATAGGCACCCAACATAATTCCAAAAGCAGCAATGGCTGAAACTAAAATTAATCCCAGAAATCCACCGGCACCCTTAAAGTCAAAATATTGAATCGATTGGGATTTTTTTTGCGCTGCAAGACGCAAAGACCCATAGTCGTTAGCGAAGTCCTTAATTACCCGCATATTCAAAACATAAGTATTCAGTACTGCTGCACTTTCTTGCGGTAACTTGGAATACCAAGGACTTTGCGGTACCTTCGGCGCTACATCTGTAGATTTAAGGTTTGATTTACCAGCTGTTTTTTTACCGATATCAATTTCCAGAATCACCTTTTGCTCTAGAACTGCAGCAAGTGTTTTTTGAAGATCTGATGTTGTAGTAGGGTCAGTGATATTTTTTTGCCAAGCATTATGTGCTTTGACAAAATTATCTATACTTTCTGCATATTTTTTTACAGCAGATTCAGAGGGTAATTTATCTAACTCTAGCGGTCCTTTAGAGCCAATTAATACCTCACCTGACCTTGCTAAGACAGCCAAATCATTTAAGCCCTTTTCTTGTGCAAGTATTACTCCAATTGACTGTTCAGTATCTTTAGCGCTTAGTAGCACCTCAAGCGGAGTGGAAGGTTTTGGATTTTTCTTGAACTTTTTATCTGACTCTGTCTGCTCAGATCCCTCCTCGTCAATTTTTTTATCAGACATTACGGCATATTTCTCTGGCTTACCGAAAACGACTGACATTAGTTTAGAGTCCATCCTTTGAAAGAGAGCGATGATCGGATTGTCAGATAGAGGTAACAAAGGAATAGACGATTCCGCTTCTTTAGTTGTGCTGGGTTTTTTGATGGCTGGATCTGCCACTCCTCCACTTAAAGACTTCAATGCACTAGGTTCACTAATCCCCTTGCTCGATACTGTAGATACTGAATTAGGACTCAACTCAGATTGGTTCTTCAAGTCTGCAGTCGCTGATTTTAAGAAGATCTCGGCTTTTTTTAAGTTCGCAAAAAAAGCGGGTTCAAGGGCGATAGGGCCATTTGTTTGTTGCTGCAACTCTTTTAAAAAAGGAATCAAACGCAAAACTTCTACTTGCTCACCATCAATCGATTGCAAATACTTGCCCTCAGATACCCAAGAACGCGCAGAGAAAAAAGCGCCGATACTAGCAGCCAGCACAAGAGCAAACGAAATGTACGATACCCATTGCCAAAAAAGAATTGGGCGCTGGGAAAAGATATGGCTATTATTTTTCTTATTCATGTAAATGATCTCGACTAGCGATTAAGTGACTGATCTGCATATCGGCCTTAAGAGACCCCTACCAAATGATAATCAGCGCCGTTGTGATAAAAGAATGAAGAATCAGGTATCGTCTCAGCGTAAAAAGGTCCAACAATGTTATTGACCCTAAAACCCAAACCTTCTTGAGGGCCATTTCTCAGCACAATGATCCAAGGTGCACTAGACTGCTTTAGGACCTGCTGCCAATCTACAAAACTATCTCCACGCTGATCAAAGCGCAGTAATTGAAAATGATTACGTAAACAAATAGGTTCGCCCTTATAGACTACGACACCATTAATACGCAGATCTTTTATCATCTGCTCGGACTCAGGGTGTAAAAAAACAGCCTGTATTAATTTTGTTGAAATTGCATAACGACCACCATTAATCCGCATTCCTAACCAGTAATCTTGCATTGGTAATGTTGTCATGACTTTTTTCCTGATTCACGACGTTGATACCAAAATATGGCAAGTGCCACAGCGAAAATGAGCACGCTGCACACAAAACCAACAAATGCATCCCCGATCCCCGTCATATAAGAGACATTTTTAGCTTCAATCTTACGTCTCTGGGAAAAGTAAATATCAATGTTTTCTGTAACCTTTTTACCATGCCAAATAACTACATCTTTGGTTTGTATTCTGACTGGGTTTACACCGGCTGGATCAATCACGTTTTTTGCAATAGCATTAAGGCGTCTAGCAATTTGCATCAGATCATTAGATACTTCGGCCCTCCAATCTACCGGGATCGTTGACAATATATCCCGACGATATAGCTCTGCAAGTCGCTTGGTCTCAACTTCTGTCAGGTAGATAACATCACCAGGAAGGGTAAATTTAATCCCACAATTACTTCCCGTGATTGTCGACCTATCTGCCATGCGCATTACAACTGTCAAACTATCTTTTTTATTTCTCAATAATTTAACGTTTACATCCGCGGAAATTTTTTCGTTCAATGCAAGATAAAAACCTAAGGCAGATTCAATCTTTGTTGCATTAACAGATAAGATTAAATCGCCCGGTTTTATGCCTGCTGCCTCAGCAGGTGAGCCAAGTTCAATTGACTCTACAGTGGGCAATTCAAGTGCAAGCAATGATGCAGAACGTTTGTTTTCAAATTCAGAAAAAAATTGAAAAGCACGATTCACCGCCTCATCTGTATTTACTGGAATAATTGCACCATCGACTAATTTTGGAATATCGCTAGGCTTTAAGCGGCGCTGATTTTTATTGAGGCGAACATCAATTTTTTGAGTTGCAACAAAATCCTCTATTACTGGCATCGCAACTTTAAGCTGCTTTAACTCAGAAGAAGATTCTGATAAATCATTTGCAGCCCCAAGTAGCACCAATAAAGAGACCGCAAACAGGAATCCAGAAAAGGTTAAAAACCAAAAATAGATATTTTTTTGTGAGTAGAAAGTCATTTTTTCAGTCACAATGATCATTCACCTTTGCGCGGCTTAGTATTAACTTTACTTGCAACAAGCTTATCGCTAGCGCTATTTAAAATAAAACGCTTTTTTAACATCTCTACTTCACGATGCTCAGCCATTAACTGAACCTCAGTCTTGCGCTTATCCATCAATAGGCGGCAACTAGCAAGATCATCTATCCACTCACCGGATTTCATTTCAATTATGGCTGTTTCCAAAATCTCTCTGCCAGTTAATTCATTGGCCTTAATACGCACTACGAATAAGCGAGTGCCATCAACATCTCGTAGAGTCAACTCAACAAAATAGGTTCTCGCAAAGCGATGATTGATAGCGCTAAGCGTGTAGGGGTAATTCTGCAAAGTGAATTGAATAACAGTGCCATCATCTAATGGCATCGGCTCTACCTTAAGCTCTGTAATACCTGCTTTGGCATGCCATTCCAAATCTGTTTGTTGAGCTTCTACGTTTTTTCGAGGAAAAGCTCTGGTCTCAAAATAAATTTGATAGAGAGTTTCTGGGAGATGTCGCTCAAATGCAAGGTTTTTTAAGACATCAGCTGTGGAAGTAATGCGCAAGCGCTCAGCCATTAAATCTAACTTCATATTAGCAATCTTTTGATTGATTACTTCTTCAAGCTGGTTTGTCTTATTTAAGCTTGTCACCATGATAGGTTCAACTGGAACAGAATGGCCGGTATTTTTTACCTCATCAACCACTTTGCTGTAAAAATCACGAATAAAAAAATACATCAGTGGAATAAGCATGATCACACTGAGGATCATGATCAATTTTCCACTTGTAAGATTAGTAAACAAGCTCATGCCTTTAGCTTCATAAAATTAGGGTGCAAACACTGTGATTATTCACACCAACTAGCCGACGCATACCAACGATTTAAGCGTCCTTGTACACGGGCATTTTCAATGGCATTTCTAGTGGACTCAAAATCTTTGAGTGCATTCTTGCTAGGGTTGTACAACTCGCAACCCGCTCGAATTCGATCAAGCGCCTTACCAGGTCGCACATTTCGGATAATTAAGTCAATACCACCTGAGCGGGACTTTTGGCGCTCAAAGTATCCTGAATGCCAATATCGCCCCACTTCAACCTCTGTTGCGCCCAAACGAATATCTAGCAAAATACCATGATCAGAAATATCACTCACTCTTGCCAGCAATTCTTGACCAGCCCCCAGTGACAAAACGAAATTAAACTGCTCATCACTAGGCCCCAATGTCCTAAACTCTTTACGACGCTGGATCACAATAAGATCTTGCGGCAGTGCGCAGGTTATCAAACTACCATCTTCATGCATCCTAAAGTCACTAGACAGAAACTGCATCTTTGAGTTTTCATTGCAGGCTACAACAATCTGACTAGTGCCAATAATGCTGCTGAGCCCCCTAGGAGGCTCGGTCTCCGGCTTCATCACGAGTAATCCTTTATAAATATCAAGGACAGTTACCGCAAACTCTGAGCCAGATCCATCAATGGCATGCACCCCTGCCAATGGGGTTTTACTAATCTCTCGGAGCATGGTTTTAGCAATAGCCGAGTGCTCTATGTGGAATTGAGGATCTATTTTTTCAATTAATTCGGGGAGATAGGTAATGATAGGCATATAGATTGGAATTAAGTTAAGGATTGCAGACTTGTTTTTGTATGATTGCCAGAGCGCTTTCCTCGGGCACTGGATCATCCGCCAAGTTGAAGCCAGTCTCTGTTTGTAAAACCTTCTTACCCTGTGCATTTGGTTCGGAGTATTGAATGGTAGCCAAGGTGGAGTAAGTCATATATTTACAATTGAATAAAATATTGCTGCGCACTGATCCAATGCGTTGTTTCGTGGGCTCATCTATTTTTTGACGATTGGTAATAATCCACACCTTTTTTGACTCTGGAGGCAATGCCTTAATAGAGCTTTTATAGTAAGCAATGGAATACCCTCTTTTGTCCAAAACTGTGACCATGTCATTTTCGGCCTGAGTCATTGCAAAGCTTGACCCCAATGGGCCTAAAAGCAAAACAAAGGTAAAAAAAAGGGGGTGGTAATAAATCATGTAAATAAGCCAAATGAATGGATTATTATACGGAGTTATGGGCTAATTAAGCTGCCCGGGAGACTTTTTCCTCTTTTTGGGGGGATTTCGGAATAATCCTAAATTAGCCCCAAATAAACATCAATTGCATGCCATTCATTACCCATCAGACTTACCTTCTGAGGATTCCTCAATAGCAAGAGACTCCTTGTCGGTCACATTCTTGACCCAATAGCGTGCAGCCGCAATATTAGTTGTGTAAAAAGCGATTTTGTTGTTTTTTTCTATGGTGTAAAAGCGATCACCACGTATACGGTGCTCTGTAATGACAGGATTTTCCATAATATGAAATGCTTTATATAGTCTATTGACTCCTTACTACGGTAAGTTTGCCATGTTTGCTTAGATTAATCTAACCTAGATTGCATTAAAAGGTCCAAAAAGATTCTTAACCCTTTAATTTATATAGATTTTTTATTATAAATGGTTAGAATGATCGTAGTTGATTGCACTCTACTCTTGCAACCGAGAAACAGATCACATTTAGACTAATTATATGAGCCGAATGCCTCCAAAAACCCTCTTTTACAACGTTGAGTTAGGTCAGCAACGATAGAATTTTCACTAGCGAACCACAAGAAAATATAAAAATGGCTATTTCGCTTAATACTAGAGTAAGTCAGCAGGTCACCCTAACACCTCAACTGCAACAAACAATCCGGTTATTGCAGTTATCCAATAACGAACTAGAGCAGGAATTAGCAAAGGCCGCCGAAGATAACCCCTTACTGGAGTTTGAGCCTAATCCAGAAATTGAGTTTAATGTCTCACAATCTTCTGAACGGGTTGAACAGACACAAAACTCATGGACCTCAAGCAATAGAGCATCGCAGGACGACGACGACGACTGGGCAGAGCGCTTTGAGCGCATAGCTCATCAACAAACCCTTTTAGAGTATGTCGAGGAGCAAATTCATCTCCTTCATGTCGACCCGCAAGAGCGGTTGATCATTACCTATCTTGCAGGCTGTCTGGACGACAGAGGTTACCTAATCGATGATCTCGAGTCAATTCATGCTGAGATCAAAAATGAGCTTGATAGTCCAGAATCAAGCACGCTTTATCTAATAGAGTCTGCACTAAAAAAACTGCAATCACTTGATCCGCCCGGCATTGGTGGACGCAATTTAGCGGAATGTCTCTCACTGCAAATTGATCGTATTTTGGAAAAACCCACCCACGATCAATCGGCATGGGAGCTAGCCAAATATATTGTCAATACCCATTTAAACAAGGTTGGCTCAAAAGATTGGCTCAAGATCAAACAGGCTAGCAACAAAACTGAAGCGGAAGTCCTCAAAGCAGTAGAGCTTATACGCAGCTTGCAACACAATCCAGGCGCTTACTTTGACCGTGAGAACGACCAATGGATTCTGCCTGATGTAGTGGTCAAATCCATAAATAACTTATGGGTTGTCGAATCAAACCCCAATGCTAGGCCACGTATTTCTCTCAATAGTGAGTACGCCAAAATACTGAAAGAGAGCGGGCAAGGAAAAGCTGATGGAGTCTTAAAACAAAAAATTCTAGAAGCAAGTTGGCTTATCAAAAATATTGCTCAGAGAGAAGATACGATCCTCAGAGTAGCAAATGAAATAGTCAAACACCAGCAAAAGTTTTTTTCCATGGGTGCAATTGGAATGAAGCCACTTGTTCTTCGTGAAATAGCAGAAACTTTAGAAATGCATGAATCAACAATTTCGAGAGTGACGACACAAAAATATTTATCTTGTCCGCTAGGTATTTTTGAATTCAAATACTTTTTCAGTAGCCAATTAAATTCTGATAAAGGTGTCGCAATTTCCTCAACTGCAATTCAGGAACTAATTAAGCGAATTATCCAAGAAGAATCAGCGATAAAGCCTATCTCTGATAGCAGAATTGCTAAGTTACTGGGTGATCAAGGCTATGAAATTGCTAGGCGAACGGTAGCCAAATATCGAGAAGGGATGCGTATTCCAGCAGTGCACCTTCGAAAAAAATAAACCCTTAAGAATAAAACTCAATGTAATTCTTCCCAGCATTTTTAGCAAGGTACATTGCTTTATCAGCCCTTTCAACTAAATCCATCGAACTGAGACTCATATCATCCATGATTGCGATACCAATACTTGCACCCAGCAGTAACTGCAATGGTTCTTTAGATCTAGGCTGAATAGGTTGCGAGATTGCTGTTAGCAAACGATTGGCTAATTGACTGACTAAATCTTTGTTAGTGATATCTTGTAACGCTAAAACAAACTCATCACCACCCCAACGACAGGCTAAATCCTGCGCGCGAATGGATGCAGAGATCCGTCTGCCGATGATTGATATCACCTCGTCTCCAGCGCCATGACCGTACTGATCATTGATTGCCTTAAAGTCATCTAAATCGACAAAGATTATTGCCGTTAAATTAGTGTGCTTAAGAGGCTTCGATAAAACATAATTAAGTTTTTCCAAGAAACTAGTCCGCTCCAATAAGCCAGTTAAATGGTCATGCCTGGTTTTGGTGTCAAACTCTTCGCCATAAATCATCAGATCCAACACTCGACGCTCAATAGCTGTTGCATTACTATCTCGATGAAAATATTTTAATAAATCATTTTGATCTACAGTTTTTACAAGCTGCTGTAGCTTAGCAACTAAGTTTGAAAAATGCTCAGCTACTTGAATTGGATCATCAGCATCCAATGCTTCGCTTACATTGGGGGCGTTGCGATTACGACCTGTTTCTTTAGTAATAGCATTGTCAACAACAATTTTTTTTTGGTCTCTGCCCATTTCAACTCTCTATATTAGGTAGCCAAACTTTACAGCAGAGGATGGGCGATCTACATACTCATCCTAAATGAATCAATATCTAACTTAATTGCAAACAATCTTCTTGATGTCTGACTCCGTGGTAGTGGATTCAATTTTCATGACGTTGGATTTATTTTTCTCAGAGTAAATTTCGTTGAGCTTTTTTGTTTTAGGATCAAAGTACATGTAAGAAATTAGATAATAAAACGTAGTGTTTTCCTTGCAATCAAGGGCGCCACTTGCACTAAATAGATTGAAATTTTGACTATTTGGGGCAACTTGATTTTCATTGAAATGTGCGGAAACAGTAAACCAAACATAAGGCCCCTCGGCCTTTCCCCAGCCTGACAACAAATACAGGGTACTTTGAGTATTTTTACTCAAAATAATATCTTTATCGTTTGCCGCCTTTGGTTCAGGTTTTTGTAAATTGGACTTCAGGGATTGGGGTTCTTGCGAAGATTTAGCAGGGACGATCGTCACCCACAATGACAAGAGTAAAAAGCTTATGACAAATTTCATCACTGCACCCCAGCTTTCTTAAAGCCTTGCCACCTCTCAAAAGCTAAAGGAATAGTTTTACTATCCTCTAGCCCATAAAAAGTTAACTCCCCATTTTTTCTAAGGGCTAGATATACTTTTCCATTGGCAGGCTCAATTACAAAAGCAGCGCTAGATTCCTCGCAATCTGACTTTTTACAACCAGCCCCCAGTATTTGACTGCCTACATAGATGATAGGCATACTTTCCTCAAATGCATTTTGAAATGCTTCAATCTCTGCCCCAAGCATATAGGCAAGAATGAATTTTCCATTTGCACGCGTTGTCAATACTGAGGAAGGGCTACCAACCAATAAAGGGGCGTAAGTTGCTAAGTTTTTTCTCAAATCATCAAATTCTATTTCTTGTTCTTTGGCAAGGATTTTTGCTGTTTTTTCTTTCTCATATTCGCCCTTATATTCCCAAACTTTGAAAGAAGCGTAGGCCAAAACAAGGATGATCAATACATAAAGAATCCACTTGGTGATATTCATCACCAACTTCCTTATTTTTGCAGCAATGGATATTGGTTGTTTGGGCATAGTCCAGGCGATATCTAGTTGATCATCCTGCAAATTGAATTTGCTATTATTAGCGTAACACTATAAAGCAAATCTTTTGAGACCCCTAAAAGAAAGCTGAAAAACACAATGAAGCTCTGCAAACCCCAAGCAAATTCGACTTTTTTCTAATAATCACCTACTATGAAGCCATATTTATCAAATCAATGCCTTATTCCGCCTCAAGGTTTAAGTCAGCAGATAAGATTAGAAAATGCCGAAAATAAATTATCTCTAGTGTTGAGCAAATATGAGTAATCTAGATGAATCTGCTGTTACTGAGCTAAAAGAAGTGAACAAACATCTTTCGACCATTAGCGCTCTTTTGCAGCAAAAAGATCAAAAATTAGATGAGAGCTTAAACGTTATCCGAAAAGATCTTTGGAATATTAAAAATATTATTTCCGAGGAAATTGCTCACAATAAAAATCTAAAAGATGGCATTGAGAAAACTATTGAAAATACTATAGAAAAAACCTTAGTGAAGTCTATAGCCTATGTATTTGCTGCAGGAATAACTTTGTACATAGTGAGCAGATTTTTTCTATAAATATTTGTAATAAGCTACTCGGATGAAAGAAATCAAACCTCGTCATGACGCCTGATACAACGAATCGCCAAAAAAGCTATGCACATATTGCAAAACTTTTAGAGTCTGCGAGTAAATCTTATGAAAATGCTGCGCTTGGTTTAGAACAAGGCGAAAGTGAGGAGCATGTTTACCAGCATATTAAAAAAGCACGCGCTACTTTAGAAACAGCATTTCCAGAATATTTCTCCTCACATAAACCACCCCCTACTAGCAAAATAGTTCCGGAGAAACGTGATTACTCAATCCTTAAAATAGGCTTGATTGCCGGATTAATCGTCGGAGTCTTATACACATTTGTTGTCTATGGACCAACGGGAGATTTAAGTAAAAGCTGGAAAACTGAAGATTTCCAAAAGAACGTCACTTACCCCAAATAACTAGTCTCGTTCTGTTTTCCTAACATATTCAATCTTGACTGAATAATCAGTAGGGCCCATTAAGCGCTTCCAGATTGTTTCTTGCCCCATCTCTGGGTTGACTACCTGATAGCCTATCGAATAGATACCTTGGCTGGTGAGAAGATTAGTAGAGCATATGCGCACCCCATTGCGATGTGACAATTCTGCAATATCATTAAAAGCCAATGTGCGTGATTCTTGAATCAAATCCTCGTGATTTCGAATCTTTTGGTTTAACAATATCTGAATATATTCATCCTTACATTCAGGCAAATCCCGAGTGTAGTACTTATAAAAAAGTCCTGCCAAAGCTACTAATAAAACGAAGCTGGCCAAAAGGATGTAGGGAATTTTCATTTGAATGGGTACCCTCTTGTATCAACACTTTAAGGTTATGAGAGCACTTATTGGCTGCAGATGATTGATCCAACGGCTACATTGAAATTTAATATCATTCTGCTTTAGCCAATAGAACAACATTGCTCGGCATTTCTTCATTGTTTAAAGAGAGATTTTTTTGCTCAGCGGCATCCGGCAATAAACACCTGAGATTACCGTTGACCTTGGCGTCTGGATGCACATTAATCTGCGCATAAGTAACATCTCCAATCACTACAGCTCCGGGATAAATTTCAACGCGTCCTTTTGCAAATACCGAACCCTCAATTCTTCCAATAATGATCGCATGTGGGCTGTAAATGTTCCCCAATAAGAATCCGGTGGATCCGATTACGGCGGTATGGCCATTACCAGAGCCCTCTTCCTCAGTCTGGGAAATATCGCCAATTAAATGCCCTAACAAAAGCATGTTTCCACTATGAATAAAGTCGCCCTTCATAATAGAACCAGCTCCAACTGTAGTTAAATACGTCAGTTGAGCATCTGTATTGGGATTACTTTTTTTAGAAAATTCAAACATTTGTACGCCTCAATTTTTGCTTCTTTTAGCTTATCAAACTTTATAGCGAAACTTCCAATAATTTAATCTGCTTTGCGCCTGCACTTGGTGAGCGAACTCTCCAACCCTGGAAATACATTTCAACGCTATCTAAGTCCTGAGTAATCACCACAAATGGGGAGGTGCCCCGAAATGCATAAGAAGTATTTGACTCTAAATTAACAACAGTTTGTTTCCCAGAATTATCCACAACACAAATGGCTTGATTAATAAGAGATTTAATATTTACAGTATCTCCCTTTTTAGAGGGATTGGGAGATTGATAGCTAGGTAATTGCGCTTCCTGTTTATATGGGCATTGTTCACTAGGAGTGCTCAGAAGCGCTTGAGCTGGCTGAGTTTCTGGCGATTTAACCGAAGTATCAGAACCATCGGACTTAAGAGCTAAATCTTCATCAACTTTTACATCCTGAGCATCATTAGCTAGCATGGCCTTCTGCGGGGGGTTCACCAGTTCAATAGCTAAATTGATGATGTTGAACCGTTCATTTAACCCATAAATAGCGCCCGTCAGCACTGAAAAACTAAACAGGATTACCATCGCTCTTATTGTTACAACACTAGCCCCAGCAGTGCTGAACTTAAACCCCTGTTTTCTATCAACATGATTCAGTGATTCCTCCAGATTAAGAACCTGAGGATTTGCGAGCTCTAAGAGAGATATGGTCTCGTTTTTTAGCGGGGGATTCTTTGGGCCTGAATCAGTTCCGCCTACCTCAATTTTTTTAGGGGCAGAAATTTCTTGTTCTTCAATTGGCGCATCTAAAGTGTCGTCAGCAGATTCTGTGGCTCTGGGATCTATCAAATAAGATGCTTCATCTAGCTCCAACACTCGACCAACTCGCTTAGCGGTGGCGATCTTTAATTCAAATGTGTAGAAAGAGCTCATGCCACCCTCTTCCAACTCCAAAATCATTTTGGTGGACAAACAACATAAGTTGGCAAACTCTGCCCTGGCTAGATTTTTTCTCTCTCTAGCATCTTTTAATACTGAGCCAATAATTTCTAGTTGTGCATCGTGCTTGTGAGGCCGCATTGTTGTAACGCCATTATATTATTGCAACGCACAAATTATCTTGAAAATCCAAGACATCTCATATTCCCTGGAAAGCAAAACTACATTAAAGAGCATAGTATCAAATTATCATTAGAAAAGCCTATTAGAACGAATAATGTAAATGCTTCTTAATGCTAGAATCGCTTCAAGATAATTTGAGGGCAAAAAATGCAGTTAATTTGGATTTCTGGGTCTACTTCATCTATGAAGCAGATAAAAATCACCCGTAAAACCGTTATTAAGATTGCGCTTTTATCCTTTAGCGTATTTATTCTGATTGGCATGAGTATCCATTTTTTTGGCTTTAGGGTGGCAATTCGCTTTAATCCCGAAATGGCAAAACAAATGGGGGGGGTCATTTCTCGTAAGGAGATGGATGACTTAGAGCTCATTTATCAGCAGAAAATCCAGACAATTCAGACGCAACTCCCCATAATTGAGAGCAAAATCCTTACTCTTAAGAACCTAAAGGATCAGTTTGCCGAACTATCCATACCTACAAGCGCCAAGGATTAAGTTGTATTTTAAAAATTCACTTAGCGGCATACTCCTCTGAGGCTTTTCCCAATTTGTTGGTATTGTTATATTATTAGCACGTACTCACTTATTCAGGAAATATGATGGCTGATAACAATCCTAGAGGATCACTTTTTGTAGGCGAAGGGGTCATTGTTAGGGGCACCTTTGAGGTACCAGAAATGGCAGTGGTTGCAGGCCTTGTAGAGGGTGAGTTGAACACTAAAGAAGTTTTGGTTGATACCTCAGGAATTGTTAACGGCAGAATCAATGCGGAAGTTGTCGAGGTTCGCGGTGAAGTTACCCAAGGCCTCAATGTCACCAATCATTTGAACGTTCGATCCAGTGCAAAAATTACTGGTCTTACACAATATGCAGAAATGAGCGTAGAAAAAGGAGCGAAGCTTAGTGGTGAGCTACGCCTGATCGATGCCCCCATACCTTCAGTCAGACAACCTCTAACTGAAACTGATATCCATCCGAAAGATGAGATTAGCGATATCGATTAATACAGCTTATAGATAAAAGATCCCCTCTTGTAGGGATCTTTTGAGCGCCAAGAGCAGGTATTAAGCAATCATTGACTTTTGATTTTATTCCAATTTGCCTGGAAAATTGCGGTTGAATCCGTTGCCCCCTCTGGTTCTTCACTGCCTTTGGAAATCATTAAACCGTTTAACTTAGCACCATGCTCGATTCCGAGTTGGCCGTAAGTAATATCTCCGCGCACTTCAGCCCCCTCATGCAACTCCACGCGCTCGGTGGCATAAATATTACCCTCCACTCGACCCGCAACTAGTACCCTAAAAGCATTAATGTCGCCTTGCACCATGCCAGTGCGTCCGAGAGCAATACTCACGTTTTTTCCTTGGCGTGATTCTATATTCCCAACTACGCGACCATCAATACGTAAGCTTTCATTCGCAACAATTCGCCCATGAACCTCGGTAGCTGGCCCAACTATTGTTTCAAAGGACTCCATTGTGGGCTGTAAAAACTTAATAGACTGTGTTTTTTTGAAGACCATTCTTTATTCCTTTAACTATCATGCAATTACGCAATAAGCTGCATACTTCGATATTCCCGCCGGACGACTATTTTATCTGTATCTAGACTGTCTTTAGGGAATTTAAATACTGATCTCAGTGATTTTTTGAATATACGAGTGGAAAGTGAGTATCCACTAACTATAATTCAGATTGGTGCGCCATTTGCAGTAACTCTGCCAAATGTTTAACCTTGCGACCCGTCTCTTGCTCAATTTGCTCTCGACAGCTAAAGCCATTAGTCAGAATGATAGTCTCTTGCTCGGCAGCCCGAATTGCTGGCAGCAAAACGAGCTCGCCAACCGCTTTGGATATTCCGATATGCTCTGGATTAAATCCAAATGAACCTGCCATACCGCAGCAACCGCTATCAATGAAGTTTGCTTTTGCACCCAAAGCAGTCAACAGTGCTACGTCACCCTTAGTACCAAATAGTGATTTCTGATGGCAATGTGAGTGGACCAAGATATTGCAGTCTAGGGGTGGAGGAGTATAGCCTTGCTCATGCAAGAAATCTCCTAATAAATAGCTACTCGATGCCAAAAGAGTTGCCCGTGGATCATTTGGGAAAAACTTCAGTAATTCATCCTTAAATACCGACATGCAGCCTGGTTCAAGGCCAACGACTGCGATCGGAGAATTAGGGCTTTCATTAATCTCACTGCCGATTGCATCCAGAATTTTCTCTAGCTTTTGCTTGGCAAGATCCAGATAACCAAAGTCATATAAAGGACGGCCGCAGCATAAAGGTGTTTTTGGCAAGGTTGCTTCGAAGCCTGCATGAGCAAGTACTTCAACTGCTGCATTGGCAACCTCTGGATGAAAATGCTCGCAGAATGTATCCACCCAAAGAATGACTTTCTTCTGACCAATACTGGCATTCTTTGATGGCTTAAATTGCTTCCTAAATGACTGACTGGCAAACTTAGGCAGACTACGCTCTTGCGCTATGCCACCAACCCATTTAGCAAGACTAGAGATGACGGGCGTTTGCATGATGCCATTCATCAGCCAAGAGAACTTGCTTGCCAGCGGCGCCCAATCGCCAATGCGGCCCATAGTCAAAGCTTGACGAGGCCTGCTATTGGTCTCGTGATAATGGGATAAGAACTCGGCCTTATAGGAAGCCATGTCAACGTGTGCTGGACAGTCACTCTTGCAGCCCTTACAGGAGAGGCAGGTATCTAAAGCTTCTTTAAGCTCCTTACTTTCCCAGCCATCTTGAATGACTTCGCCCTGAATCATTTCCCAAAAGAGTCGTGAACGTCCACGAGTAGAGAAACGCTCTTCTTTTGTAGCGCGATAACTTGGGCACATCGTGCCTACTTTTTCACTGCGGCACTTACCCATACCAACGCACCGCTCAACCGCTCTCTGAAAGCCATTGCCCTCTTGGCTCAAGAAATTCAGGCGCGTCTTGATATTGACGATTTTGTATTCCGGTCCCATGCGCAGATTCTCATCTACGCGGTAAGGGTGAACCACCTTGCCAGGATTGAGTTTATTTTGAGGATCCCAGATGCGCTTGAACTCATGCATCGCGCCCATCAACTCTTCACCAAACATGATGGGGAGAAATTCTGCTCTGGCCTGACCATCACCGTGCTCGCCTGTAAGTGAGCCACCAAATGCAACCACTAAGGTTGCCGCGTCACGAATAAAGGATCTAAATTTGGCAACACCTTCTGCAGATCGAAAGTTAAAAGTAATACGCGCATGAATACACCCATCACCAAAGTGTCCATAGAGCGAAGTTTCATACTCGTATGAGTCCACTAATTTCTGGAAAGCTCGTAAGTACTCACCTAAGCGGGCCGGATCAACCGCAGCATCCTCCCATCCCACTACTGGGTCAGGAGAATTTGGATCAATGGATAAATGAGTAGCAGATGCACCATTTTCACGAATCGACCAAATACGCTTTTGTACTAATGGATCAGACTCCAACCAAGTTGATGGTATTGGGCCCTTAGTTCTTGCTTTGAAATACTCCTGCGCTTTTTCAGCCTGAGCAATTGCGCCCTCAATCGTATCGTCACCGAACTCTACAACTACCCAAGCATTTCCAGCTGGTAATAAGTCGATCTCCGCTTTTGCTAAATTACGCTCTTGCAAACCGCGGATGATTTTGTAATCTAGGCCTTCGATTGCAATGGGGTTAAAAGATTGATACTCGGGTACAGCATCACCTGCTACATAAATATCCTCAAACCCCAATACCAACACAACGCGTTTAGCAGGGCTCTTTACTAATCTCACCTTAGCAGCGAGCGTTAATGCACAGGTCCCTTCAGTCCCGACCAAAGCCTTCGCAACGTTAAATCCATTTTCTGGCAAGAGCTGATCTAAGTTATAACCAGAGACGCGACGCTTAATGTTCGGGAAACGCGCACGAATGAGATCAGCATAGCGCTCACGTAAGGTCAGCAAATCTTGATAGATCTGACCTTTACGCCCACCGGCAGTAATGATTTCTTGTAACTCTTGATCAGATGTTGGGCCAACCCAAAAATGCTCACCATCATAAGTCAGAATTTCTAAGGCTTCAGTATTTTCCAGTGTCTTGCCGGCCATCACCGAATGGGCGCCACAAGAATTATTAGCAACCATGCCACCTAATGTACAACGGCTATGCGTAGACGGATCTGGCGCAAAAGTTAAACCATGCAACTCAGCAGCATCACGCAGTGAATCACAAATGACTCCAGGCTCTACAACGGCATTACCAGCCACTGGGTCTAGAGCAAGAATATGGTTGCAGTACTTCGAGATATCAAAAACCACTGCATTATTAACAGTCTGGCCATTCATGGAGGTGCCGGCACCACGCATGAGTACCGGAGCCTTGTTGCGATGACAAATCTCGATACCCTTGATAAATTCTTCAGTATTTTTCGGGGTAACAACCCCAATCGGAATTTGACGGTAATTAGAAGCCTCTGACGCATAAACCGCCTGATGGGCTGTGTCGAAATGAACAGAACTTCCAAGAGCTGCTGTGAGCTCAACGTTGAGCTGCTCCCACTGAGAAATACCACCCATATTCAATCCTTGTTAGATGCAATGACCCCTTTGAGGGCATTGGTCATTTTATCAACTCCCAGCAATTTCTGTGTGGGCCGCTTGTTTGACAAAAGCCCCATAGCAGGCAAGAATCTTCCTCATGAATAAAGCACCTAAGGTACTGGCATTTGATGTATTTGGCACAGTGGTTGACTGGCATGGCTCCATAGCCAATGAGGTCAGTCGCCTAGGACTTCCGGTTGATCCTGATGCATTTACTACAGCCTGGCGCCAAGGTTATAGGCCGGCTATGGCTCGGGTACGCTCTGGTGAACTGCCTTGGACCAAAATTGATGATCTCCATCACATGATCCTCATTGATGTTCTTAAGGCATTTAAAGTCCACTCTTTATCTGAAAGTCAAATACAACATCTCAACCTCGTTTGGCATCGACTCAATCCTTGGCCTGAGGCTGTCGAAGGTCTACACCAGCTGAAACGTCAGTTCACGATCGTCACTCTCTCAAATGGCAATATGGGCTTATTGGCCAATATGGCAAAAAATGCTGGCTTGCCTTGGGACTTAATTCTTTCAGCTGAAGTGTTCCGTCACTACAAACCAGACCCCGAAACCTATTTGGGGGTAGCGGAGATCTTCAATCTTTCCGCCGAAGAAGTGATGTTGGTTGCCGCACACAAGGATGACTTGGAGTCTGCTCACGCCTGTGGATTACAAACGGCCTTTATTGAGCGCCCGCTGGAGTTTGGTAAAAATCATATACGGAATGATCTGCATGTGGAGCAATTTACCAACTACCATGCAAAAGACTTTCTGGATCTTGCGCGCCAGTTAGGCGTATCAGATCCAGATCAACACTAGACGTATTCAGCAACCTCAACGAGATTATTGTCTGGGTCACGCAAGTAGACCGAACGAATGGGTCCAAGCGCACCTCGTCTTGGTACAGGCCCAACATCAATAGCAACAGCATGCTTTTGCAGATGCGCGATAAAGTCATCCAAAGGAATTGCTGAGATCAAACAAAAGTCTCCCGAACCAATCGTGGGCACTTTAGCCTTTGTAGGTGTTTCAGTATCTTTATCCTGAAGATTGATTTTTAACTGTCCAAAACGCAATGAATAACGCGGCTGCCCTTCGGGGCCAGTAAAAAACTCGCGCTCAAAGCCCAATGCTTTTTCATACCACTGGGTCGTAACCTCAATATCAGTTACGGTCAGAACAAGATGATCAATACGGTCGATGATATTTTTCAAAACAATCTCCAAGATGATGGGCAATAATTTAACAACTTACCCAAAACATCATACCGAAGAATTTAAGAGGATAGCTATACAGAAGTCTTAGAGATGAAGAAAGCCTTCGGAACATCAGTGCACCAAACAACACCGTCCCCTACCTGACCTGTTTGGCAAATAGTCACAATACGGTCCATCAGGACTTCTGCAATCTCATCGTTACAAACGATTTCAATCTTCACTTTTGCCGAGTAGTCGGTTAACTCATCTTTAATATTAAATTTGGCTGTGCGATTGGGAGCACTACAGCCTTCAACCTTAGTCACAGTCATCCCTGGAAAGCCTGAGGTTTCCAATAACGCTGTTCGGAGAGCAGCCAACTTATTTGGGCGAATAACCGCCTTCACTTCCATCATGCTTCCACCTCTTTATCTTCAAACCATCTATATAAGACAGGGAGTACTAGCAATGTTAATGCGGTTGAGGTAATTAGACCCGAGATCACCACGGCTGCTAGCGGACGCGTTACCTCGGAGCCTGGGCCTCCAGAAAATAGCATTGGCACTAAAGCCAACATAGCGACTGAGGCAGTCATCATGACTGGCCTAAAGCGATGTCCACAACCATGCAATAGCGCATCTTCCATGGAGTAACCATCTTCACGTAATTGCTTAATGAAGGAGATTAGCACCACACCATTGAGCACTGCAATACCCCAGAGGTTAATAAACCCAACTGCAGCTGGTACGGATAGATACTCTCCGGATATAAATAAACCAAATACACCACCAATCGAGGCGAACGGTAAGACCAAAATAATCAATCCAGCTAGGCGTAATGACTTGAAGAGCATAAAGAGCAGGAAATAGATCGCCAAGATTGTTAGCGGAATAATGATCATCAAACGCGCCATCGCCCGTTGCATATTTTCAAACTGGCCGCCCCACTGCAGTGAATAGCCTTGTGGAAGCTCCACCTGTTTGGCAATGAGCTCTTGCGCTTCTGTAACAAAGCCACCTAGGTCTCGCCCATCAACATTCACACCTACCACTAAGCGTCGCTTGCCAGACTCTCGAGAAATTTGTGCCGGACCATCGACAATAGAGATATCCGCTAGATCGCGCATGAGCACCTGAGCACCATCTGGAGAATGCAAAATAATATTGCTGATTGCATCTACGTTATCTCGGTAAGGAGCTGGATAACGTAGCAGCAAGGGAAATCTTCTCTCGCCTTCATACACAATGCTAGCTTGCTTACCACCAATAGCAGTTTCAATCACATCATTTACATCAGAAACATTAATACCGTAGCGGGCAATTGCATCACGATTAATAGTGATGTTTAAGTAATTTTGTCCAGAAGCCTGCTCTATACGCAAGTCATTACTACCTTTCATTTTGGTCAAAATCTGACTAATTTGACCGCCAATCTTTTGCAGCGTAACTAGATCATCTCCAAAAATTTTGATGGCTACCTGTGATCGAACTCCAGAGACCATCTCATCAACACGTGCTGCGATAGGCTGGGAAATAGAGAGCTCGATACCCGGCAGAGTCTTTAGCTTGTCACGGATCTGCTGAGCGATTTCTTCCTGACTAAACTTACGATCGCCTATAGGCTTTAGGGTCACGATCGGATCGGATTCATTAGGCTGACCTGGATCTGCGGGAGACTCACCCTTACCTAAACGAGATACCGCCATCTTCACGTCTGGAATGGTCATGATGCGTTTGATAGCCTCAAACTCCAGCTTGATAGATTCATCCAAAGAAATATTCGGTGCGCGTACGATGACTGGCGTAATAGAGCCTTCTTGCATCACTGGAATAAAGGCTTTTCCGAGAAGAGCAAATCCAATGATGCTGGCAACTAACCCCATTACAGATCTTTTAACAACCAACTTGGGATTGGCAAGACACCAATGCAACCAGCGCTCATATGGGGTGCGCAAACGAGCCACAATTTTTGTGTCATCTTCACTTCCACCTTTCAGAACGTAAGAGCACAAGACTGGTGACAAGGTAAATGAAAGAATAAGGGAGATGGTTAATGCGATGGCAATCGTAATCGCCATTGGCGCAAACATTTTTCCTTCCATACCCTCTAAGGAGAGAAGTGGCATGAAAACCAAAATAATGATGCCAACACCAAACAGCACTGGAGTACCAACCTCAGTAGCAGCCTCCAAAATAATACGAATCTTCGACTCACCCATTTTGAGTCTTTCACCTAGCTTTGCAAAGGTGTTTTCTACAACCACTACAGATCCATCCACCATAATGCCAATCGCAATCGCGAGACCACCAAGGGACATTAAGTTAGCAGAGATGCCATACCGATTCATCACCAAAAAGGTTAATAGCGGCGTCAAAATTAAAGTTGCCACCACAATGAGAGATGAACGAACATCGCCTAAGAATAAAAATAGCAGAATGACTACGAGAATGACGCCTTCAATCAATACTTTGGCGACATTAAACATCGCCGCATTGACAAGATCTGTGCGATCGTAAAACGGCACGATTTGCAGTCCGTCAGGTAATAACTTGCCCTCATTAATCTCGGCCACTTTGAGCTTAATACGATTAACCACTTCGCGCGCGTTACCACCACGGATCATTTGAATGATCCCAGCAACACTCTCGGTATAGCCATTCTTAATGGCAGCTCCCTGCCGAATTTCGCTACCAATAGTAACTTCAGCTACGTTCTTTACATAGACCGGAATGCCCTTTACTTCCTTGAGAATAATTTTTCCAATATCTTCGGGTTTAGTAATGAGTCCCACGCCACGTATGAGATAGCGCTCTGCATAAGTAGGTAACTGCCCACCGCCGGAATTAGCATTGTTTCTGGCAAGCGCTTCATAGATATCTCGAAGACCCACTTGATAGTGACGCAATCTTTCAGGATTGACTAAGACCTGGTACTCGCGTGCATAACCGCCTTGCGTATTAATCTCTGCAACACCAGAAATTGAACGTAACATCGGTCGAACAACCCAATCCTGAATCGTACGACGCTCCTCAAGCTCCTCAACTGTCAACTGCCTATCGCCATCCGAGGGATGATCTAGCGTGTATTGATAGATTTCTCCTAAACCTGTCGACGGCGGCGCCATTACAGGAGTGATACCAACTGGCATTGCAGAAGCTACCTCAATCAAACGCTCTGTAACAAGTTGCCTTGCAAAATAGAGATCGGTCTTTTCCGTAAATACCAATGTAATCACTGATAGGCCATTACGATTAAGTGAGCGCATCTCAGTTAAGCCGGGCAAGCCCGTCATACTCAACTCAATCGGCACCGTGACAAAACGCTCAACCTCTTCTGGGGATCGGCCTGGAGCCTCGGCTGCAATCTGAATTTGAACGTTAGTAACATCAGGGAAAGCATCGACCGATAATCGTTTTGTTGCCAGTAAACCTGCAACAAACAACACCAGTGCAATGATGACAACTAATAAACGCTGTTGTAGTGAGAGGCGAACAATTTTTTCAATCATCGTGACTAACCACCACTCAACTGTCTCTTGCGTTCCGTGTTTAAGTGGAAGGCACCATTAACAGCGATTTCCTGACCATCCTTCAAGCCGGAAATGACTGGGCGATAACCCTTGCCCTCTGGACCTAATTTAACCGTGACCATCCGATAGGTATCTTCATCCTCACGAATAAATACGTGATCATGATTATCTTCACGAATCACCGCGCTAGAGGGAACTAGTAATCGCTCAGTAGGCTGGCTCTCAATCATCATGGTTGCCAACATGCCTGGCTTAATAAGACTATCTTTATTAGGCACTTCCATTCTGACGACTACAGTGCGTGTTTGCGGATTGACGATTGAATCTACATGGGCAACCACACCCTCAATTGATGCATTTCTTAAGGCCGGAATAACTAGGGTTACTTTCTGACCCTTATGAATAAGGTAGGCATTACTCTCTGGAATCTCCGCAACAGCCCAAAGAGTACTTAAGTCAGCAACTGTAAATAAAGCATCAGCAGGTTGAACTACCTGCCCCTTATTAATTTTGCGCTCAACAATTTCACCAGGGATGGTTGCGATGACATTATTGATTGATTCAATCACACCTGATTTAGCCAAACGATCAATGCTAGGTTGATCCATTCCCTGAACGCGTAATTGGTCGTTCGTGGCTCGAAACTCTGCCTTTGCACTGCTGGCTTCAGCTTCGCGTCTTTGTAGCTCTGCTAAGGCAATTACATCCTCTTTGTATAAAATTCTGGCACGATTAGCGGCTTGATCAGCCAGCTGACTAGCACTCTTTGCCTTTAAGTAAGACAGCTGAGATTGGGTCAATTCAGTTGAAGTAATTTTTGCCAAAATATCACCCTGCTTAACACGCTGTCCCGGTATCGCCAAAATATCGGACACACGACCCGTGACATTTGCCCCAATACGCGACAGAAATAGTTCATTGAAATCAACACGGCCGGATGCACGCAGCTCCTCAACAAAGGTGCCGGTATAGATACGTCCGTCGGTAATCATATTGCGTAAGTCAGTATTCACGATCACCACATTAGGATCTTGAACAGATTTGATACTTGGACTGCGATCAAATACGTTGAAGTAATTGAGGATGATCAAAAACAAACAAAACCACGGGAGATAAAAAAGGCTTTTTTGAGTCCACTGAGGACTCTTATCATATTGCTGAGCTACCCGAGGCAAATGGGCGGTAAACCACTCATGAGTCAGTACATATAGATCGTTTTGGGTTTTGATAACAACAGCGATCCATTCTTGTACATAGACTTTTGCAATCGCCAAGTATTGGGTATACCAAGCCTTTAACTGATCCGTCATTGCTGTGAACTCTTGCTTCATTGCTTTCCACTCTCAATTTTTGCAATCCACTCTGGGGTTGCTCTTAAACGCTGAATCTCAGTAACAACTGAAGCTAAATCAAAGCGAGCCTTGATCAAATCATTACGAGCCACTCTAAATGTTCTTTGCGCATCCAAATACTCGAGCATGCCGCGCTCACCATAACGGTAAGAAACTTCAGCAATCCGTCTTGCACTTGAAGCCAACTGAACAACCTCTTGATCCAATATTTTTACCTGATAACTTGTCATTTGGTAAAGCTTATAAGCAGTCTCTAACTGCTGCTCCAGACTTTGACTTTGGGCATTTAATTGGTTCCTAGCTTTGGAAGCATTAGCCTCTGCCTCCGCTATCTGACCACCCTTAAAATCCCAAATAGGAATACTTACCACTAAGCCATAAAGGCGATCAGTAAAGTTAGGGTCGTTATATTGCTGGGCTTTAATGGAGAGTCGAGGTAAGCGAGAGTTCTGCTCAAAACTCAGTTTTGACTCAGATGCCTCAACCTCCGCCTTTGCCTTCTGCAACTCAGGGCTTTGCGCATTAAGCTCACTGAGTAGTATCGGTAAGGGAGGTAATGGCTCCATCTTTAAAGGTTGCGAAAGTACCTCATAGTCCGGCGGCAAGCTATGTCCCACTACCTGCCTAAGCTGGCCCTTGGCCTGCTCAACCCTCAACTTGCTTGATTCAGTATTAATTTGCGCATTCAAAAATTCAGTTTGCGCGCGAATCAATTCAAATCGTGCGGTATCACCGACGTCATAACGAATTTGCATGCGATCGCGAATTTGCTTTGTCAGACTCAAATCCTCTTCGGCAGCTTTTAATTCTGCATCACGGCGCATCAATTCATAAAAACGCTGCTGTACTCTTGAAATCATTTCGATTTCAAAAGCGATGCGGGTAGCTTCTGCAGCACGGACATTCGCCTCGGCAGCATTGACTCTAGGGTAGCGGGTATATGGCATGTCTAGAGGCTGAGTCACTGACCACGATGACACATTACCCGTAGTCAACGGACCAGTTGCTGACCTTTGTTGTCCAGTGTTCATTTCAAACTCAGGATTTGGAATCGCGCGAGCCGAAGAGAGTTGTCCCTTAATCGCCTTAGATTGATCTCTTGCGCCTAGTACCTGAGGACTGGACTCTAAGGCCATTCCAATCAGTTCATTGAGTGAAAGTGGTTTTTGACCTTGTGCGCTCACTCCTCCTATACATAGGATGCAAACCACAAAGATCAGCGCAGAACTTAGGCGATTCATTACGACAACTTTAGAGAATAGGTGCGATATCTCATTATCCAGCCTAGTGGACGTAAAAATATGAGAAATTCCCCAGATTAGGGATCTGGGCATGATTTTTGAACAGGAAAATCAAATTTGTACGCTGAAAATTCACGGGATAACCATTTATAAAAATTAAAATAGTCTTGCCTTGATATTGACTCACTCTTATACCGGACCCAAGGGTCGGACTGTCGGCATAAGAGACTCAGAAAGCTGAGCAGGCTACTCCCCATATGTGAGTTTTGATTAGATCATACTTATGACAAATATATTGAATTAAGCATGATTTACCAATGTATAGGCATGTTTCGAAAATGGGTAATATGAACGGAGATGCCAGTTAGAAACTCATGGCGCCATTTTCGATTGGATATTGGCCTAATGGCAGCCCCAACCATCAAAGGTTTACATCGAAAACCTATTAATGCAAGTAGCGCTATTACTTTTGAGGTTTTAGTGCAGAGCCAGTTTTCTGCCCAGCTGAAGACTGATTCATGCTCGTCATATTCTTCTCAAGGCTTGAAAATGAACCTGTCATGGCCGCTCGAATTAATTCAAAATTCTCAAGGGCGCTATTAAAGGAGGCTTTAAATATCGAGGTGTATGGCTCAGCACCCGCAGGAGAATTTTGTGTTGCCTCATTCACAAAATGAATTAAGTCATGTTGAGACTCTTTGATCATTGCCTCAGCAATTTTTGACAACTCTTTATTTCCGCTTGCTAAGGCTTGAAAGAGCTTGGACTGATACTCGGCCACCTCTTTAGCAGCATCCTGCAATACCTCTGCATGGACATAATCAAATACTGCCTTAGGATCCTGCGTTTTCATCAGCTCTGCTACTTTGGCTTGCATTCGAGAGGAGAGCTCTTGAGCAGCACGCTGATTTAATTGAGCAATCTCCTGAGCACTAGTTAGCGCTACCTGGCCAACCGCCTGAGCAGCCTTCATACCTTTGGTCTGATTTGCCATTCCGCCTAAATCAAATGGATTTTTACTCATAAACGTCTCCCTAGTTCAATTAGTGATTGATTCAATCTACTCCCGAATGAACAGCATTGAGATAGAGAAATACCACTAGAGGCGGACAAAAATGCAAAAGAGCACCCTTAGGCGCCCTTTTTGGTGAAGTAAGTTAAGTTACCCTGGTTTAGCGTACGACGATATTTGCACCCTGACGTAATTGGGATAAGAATTCAAACTGCTTTTTCTGCATCAAGCCATTACGAATAGCTGCCTTAGCCTGCTCATATGTTGGAGGCTTGCTAAATTTTTTATCCTCCAATTTAATTAAGTACCAGCCCTGGGGCATCTGAATCGGCGCCGGAGAAATCTGACCCTTGGACAAGCCTATTAATACGGTAGCAATCTGTGGCAGAGTCTGTCCTGCTTGCACCCAACCTACGGCCCCACCTTGAACCTTATTTGGCGCGAGCGAAACACTCTTAGCCACTTTATCGAAGGACTCACCTTTTTTGATTCTGGCTAGTGCAGCTAGTGCGTCAGCCTCAGTAGCAACAGCAATATCACTCACCTTATATTCCACAATCATGCCCTGCGATCCTAGGGTGGCAATCTCACGGTTGTACTCAGCTTGGACATCAGCATCGCTCACTGGATTTCTGGACATATAAGTGGACAACTCGAGATCTGCTAAATAATTTTGGCGAATCAGAGCCAGCTGACTATTAGCCCGATCAGAATTTGCGAGTCCATCTCTTTCGGCTTGTTGCGATAAAAGAGAAATTTCAATCATTTTCCCTAGAACTGCTTTACGAAGATCTGGAGAATCCTTTTGACCTTGAGATAATGCCGCCTGAATACCTTGCTCAACAGCATCGTTCGAAATGATGACGCCATTAACAGAAGCAGCAGCATTGACTGGTAGCGCATCCTGGGCATATGAAGGGCCTACAAAACTAATTGCAAGCAAAGCACTAACAAAAAAACAAATGGCATGGGGTTTCATGAATAACTCTTTTCTAAAATTTAGAAGCAATCTTAACAGTTAGCAGTCATTAAAAGGTGAAGGTGCTAGGAATTGGTTCAAAGGGTACAGCAGACTCCGCGCCCTGTGCTTCGGTCTGCTCCTCACCATCGGGATTTTTAATGTAGCGAGAATTAATAGATACATTCGGTTTCTGACTTACAGGCGGTGACTCCAAGTAAACTGGGCCCGCAGGAGTCTCCACAGGGGCAATAGGCTGATTATTAAACTCTTGGATTTGCTTGGGAGTGTAGGGTGAGAACATTTGTGCAACGACAGTCATTGGAAATACAAAGCAGAGAGTCATTCTAAAGAGAGCAATTGCTTTAAATCGCATGGCGATATTCATGAATCTTTCTTAGCTTAGGCTAGCAAGCCATCAGCAATTAATTTAATACTCGCGATCAACAAGAAAATTTGAACGATGATGTAATACCACTTTACTGAAATCTTCCCAGCTAAATAAAACCCTAAATAGACACCCACTGGCACCAAGGGTAATAGCAGGATTGAAGTAGCTAGTTGCTTAAAGTTCAGCAAGTCAAGATAAGCATAAGGAACCAATTTCCCAACATTGATGCAAGTGAAAAATATCCCCAAGGTTGAGGTGTATACGATAGGTAAAACTTTTTCACTCAACATATAGATCGTGATTGGTGGACCACCTATATGGGCAACAAAAGAAGTAAAGCCCGATACGCCGCCCATCAATCTTCCAAGCCATGGCAGGGGCTTAGACTGCTTCAGATCTAAGCGAGCCATGATTAGGCTTTGAATTAAAAACAGTAGAGTGAAGATACCAATTGAGAGAGAAAGAATTTTAGGGGTAATAACAGAGAAGAATAGGAAGCCCAACAGCATGCCAAATGCAGCAGGCAATAAAATCAGCTTTAATATTCTCCAGTCAGCATTTTTTAGAAATCGCCTTAATCCTACCAAATCAATTGCAATCAGAAGTGGTAAAAGAATGGCTAAAGCCTCATGAATACTCGACTGACTTGCCATCAGGGGAAGCGAAAGTACACCTAAGCCTGCACCAAACCCACTTTTAGATATTCCTACAACAATGACACTAATCGCCGCAAATACAAAAAAGGCTACAGAGTGGTCATCAAAGGCTTGAAACAAAGAAATCATAAAGAGTTTGCTAAATACATAATCAGTAGAAATTCATTTTAGGGCTAAAAGCTTTTAGCATGGGCCTAAAAAAGGTATCCTGAGGCAATCAGGCTTCCAAATTGATAGCTCATGAATATACCTAAGCCATTTACCAACAAGGCCTATGCGCTTGGTGATGGGAGCTATTACCAGATTCGCTCTATTCAAGCGGATGATCGTGAACGAATCATTGAGCTATTCAATCACCTTTCGCCCGATAGTCGCTATCTTCGATTTGCCCACGCAATCTCTAAACTTCCAGATGACTTTCTTGATGACATCTTGCACTTGGACTATAAAAAAGAAATGGCATTGCTTGCGGTAATCACCAGCCTCACCGGTACTGAGGAGATTATTGGGATTGCACGCTATGTGACGCCGCCCAATCAAAATGCTTGTGAATTCTCCCTAAGCGTGAGTGATAACTACACTACACATGGTGTTGGTACACATTTAATGCTTGATCTCATTGAACATGCTAAAAAGAATGGATTGAAAGAAATGATTGGGTATGTTTTGAGTAAAAATTCTAGAATGCTGCATCTTGTCTCTGATCTGGGCTTTCAGATTCATAGCCAGGATGATGACCCTGACTTTAAAACTGTGAGTCTGCCACTGTGAACCGATCAAACCAAATCCATTCAGAAAATTCAATCCTTATCTTCATCGACTTACAGAGTCGTCTGATGCCTGCGATCGATCAAGGTGAAGCAGTGCTCAAGCAATGTATTCGCACTGCTCAAATTGCCCAACTACTCGAGATTCCGATTATTGGTACAGAGCAAAGTCCAGGCAGCTTAGGAAGCAATCTCGATTCTATTAAGACCTTTTGCAGCAAAACGATTAAGAAGGAGCATTTCAATGCCTGTGCTGATGGCTTGATGGCCGCTATTCCTGATAATCGCCGACAGTGTATTGTGATGGGATGCGAAACCCATGTTTGCTTAATGCAAACAGCACTTCAGCTCATCGATGAGAGCTACGATGTTTTCGTAGTAGTAGATGGTGTTGGCTCACGCCGGGCACTCGACAAGCAAATTGCACTTGATCGACTAAACATTGCTGGAGCACGACTTATTACGGCGGAGATGCTCGGATTTGAGTGGCTAAAGACAGCGCAAAATCCCGTCTTCAAAGAAGTTCTTGTGCTACTAAAATAATAGGGCCGGGCTTGCGAGACTTTATTTGCTATTCTGCAGCATCACTTAAAGGATTCTTATGACGAATGACACTCAAACCCAAAACGACGAAGATTTTGATTACGGGTGCGAATGCGCTATGACGCTCCTAAATGAACCTACTGAAGATTGCTTAAATGATCTGATTGATGAGCTTGATGAAGATGGCATGATCGCTACAGAAGTAGTTTATGGTCTCTTAGCAACCATCCTCATGAGTATCACCTCAGAGGATGAAGATGATGAGGAAGTGCAGTAAAACGAACTACGCCAAGATTTGCAGGGCAAACTGATCCATGGCACTCGCCATAGCAACGTCTAACTCAGTTAAGGCCCCCAGAGAATGGGTGCTCAATCGTACCGATACCTTATTCCAAGAGTTTGACCAGTCTGGATGATGATCTAACTTCTCAGCGAAATCTGCACACAGCGTCATGAATTCAAAGGCACTCTTAAAGTCCTTAAATACAAACACCCGCTCTAGCTCTTGAGTATCCAGATTTACCCGCCACTCAGGTAACACTTTTGCAAAATCAAAATCTTGAGCAAGTAGATTGAGTTTAGACAATGGAAGCTCCAACACTATGAGATAGTTTCTGTAAATCATCCGGGTACAGCCAACGCCACTCACCCTCAGCCAAATCTACTGGCATGATGTATTGTCCGATTTCGGTACGGTGCAGTTTGGCAACATGATTACCTACTGCAGCCATCATTCGCTTCACCTGATGATAGCGACCCTCAACAATAGTCATTGCTAAAATATTCTCCCCAAGCTGCTTACATGCTGTAGCAAAACAGGGTTTTGGGTCATCATCCAAAACAACCCCCGTTAATAAATGATCAATCTGCTTTTGGGTAATGGGCTCTGGAGTTGTGATCTCATAAACCTTGCCAATGTTTTTCTTGGGTGTAGTCATCTTATGAATAAACTGGCCATCATCTGATATCAAAATTAAGCCAGTAGTGTCAAAGTCTAAGCGCCCGACACATTGCAAGCCTCGCTCTACAAAAGGTTTAGGCAACAAACTGTAGACGCTGGGATGATGCGTAGTTTTATGAGAGCACTCATAGTCTGGCGGCTTATTAAACGCAATATAAGCTTTTTCATGAAACTCCCAATCTTTGCCCTCTACATTGAGCATTAATCCATCGGTAGCAATGCGCTCCTCTGGATCATCCGCCGGAACACCATTCACCTTGACTAGGTCGGCATAGACTAAATCGCTGCAATAGCGCCTGGTACCAAAGCCTTGGCTAAATAGTATTTTTTCGATAGAAATTGGTTTGGCCATACCTTGCCGAGAATACTACAAAGCCGCTCTCACAGTAGTCGTGGAATGAAGCCGTTATGATGGACACATATCGCCTCCGAGCTTCTTACTTACTACCACCATGCTCTCAACCCCAGCACCCAGAAATCCTCTTCATACTCGTGAAATTACTTTTCAGGGCTACGCTCGTGAAGATGGCCTATGGGATATTGAAGCGCATTTGCGAGATTTTAAATTTCAGCCATTTATCACCGGCGGAAAAACCTGGGAGCCAGGTCAAGCTTTTCACGATATGTGGGTTCGCATTACCGTCAATACTGAATTAGTGATTCAGGCAATTGAAGTGGCTATGGACAGCCACCCTCACCCAGAATGCCCGCAGGTAATACCTCCAATGGATGCACTGATTGGCGCCCGCATTGGTAAGGGTTGGCGCAAAATTATCAACGAACACCTTGGAGGCATTAAGGGGTGCACTCATTTACGAGAGCTTCTCAGCAATATTGCTACCGCCGCATTCCAGTCTATTCCAGGCGCATTATTTGACCCGGATAACAATAAACCACCCCTCTATTTGGGAACCTGTAAATCTTGGGATTTCAACGGGCCAGTAGTGATGCGTGCGTACCCTAAATTTTATAAGTGGAAGACCAAATGATCCCTATACCCAAAACACCACAATAGTTGAGGCGCATTTATTGCGCCGGGCGTAATCCGCTGGAAGTCAATACTTGGGATCCATGGCAAGATTTAAGCAGGGTAATATACGAAAATATCTCTAACAATGATGAATCTTTGCACCACAAAGAATAGCGCGTAGCCAGCTCAAACTCAGAAGGAAATGGTCCAACTAGTACTATTAATCTGACTTGAGTTGTTATTAAACAAGCGCTCTTAGGGTCATCTAAAGTGGTTTCTCTGCAGCGCCGGCTGTATCAAAATAATTGACTATCTTGCCGCCATACTGGGTTTGATTAAATAATTTCGATAACTTAATCAAGGATATCTAAGCACTAGCTGCTGAATAAAAACCGATATTCAGCAGCATATGCGCTAATTGAGAAAAATAGAGGCTCGATACAAAAAAGAAAAGTTAGAGCTCTCATCAAAATTTAGATAATTTTCACCGCTAAATCCGGCAATCCGGCAATCGAACAACGCACGATATCACCCCTAACTACTGGACCAACATTCTCAGGCGTTCCTGAATAAATAATGTCCCCAGGGAACAGTTCATTCGCTTCAGAAAGTTTGACAATTTGTTCTGCAACCGACCAAATCATCTGGCTAAGGTCAGCTTTCTGCTTGGTAATACCATTTACTGATAGCCCGATAGCACCATTTTTAAAATGTCCTACCTTATCTACTGTGTAAATAGGTCCAATGGGCGCCGAGAAGTCGAATGACTTACCAATTTCCCAAGGTTTTTTTTGATCACCCATAAAACGCTGCAAATCTCGACGCGTCATGTCCAGTCCTAGAGCGTAACCAAAAACATGCTCTAAGGCTTTTTCAAAGGGGATATTTTTTCCACCTTTATTTAATGCGGCTACCAACTCCACTTCATAGTGATAGTTTTTAGTTAATGTTGGGTATGGATGATCAATAATTTTATTCGGAGCAACAAATTGAATTGCATCAGTTGGCTTCTGGAAAAAGAATGGTGGCTCACGAGTTGGATCAGAGCCCATTTCTCTTGCATGAGCCGCATAATTTCGGCCGATACAGTAAACCCTTCTCACTGGAAATTCTTGCGAACTACCAGCAATTGGAATGTATACCTGGCTCACGGTGAAAGGGGTTTTAACCTCTGCCGCTTGCGGCTGACTTACAACACCCGCAGTCGCAATGGTTGCTAGGCCAATACCCATCTTCATGGCATTACGTCGACTAGATTTACTATTCTGATCTGACAAACTACCTCCTTGATTATTTTTATATATATCCACTTGTAACTTTATCCTAATCTTTCCTCTAGCTCTCCATGCGGTGCACATTAAATGCATTAAAAGCTTGCTGAACCGGCATAACCTCCAAGACATTAATATTCATATGACTTGGCAAGTTAGCGGACCAATAAATAGCCTCCGCTACATCATCTGCACTTAATGCTGTCACACCGGTATAGACCTTGCCAGCCTTACTATCATCACCTTTAAAGCGCACATTCGAAAACTCAGTTCCAGAGCACATCCCTGGCTCAACGCAAGTAACACGTACTGGCGTACCGATCAAATCTGCCCTGAGATTTAAGCTAAATTGTTGAACAAAGGCTTTAGTGCCGCCGTAGACGTTACCACCTGGATAGGGGTAATTTGCTGCTACTGAGCCTAGATTAATCACATGGCCACACTTGCGCTCTACCATTCCCGGTAAAAAGGCGCGCGTCATATGCACTAGCCCCTTGATATTGGTATCAATCATCTGATCCCAATCCGTGAGCACAGCCTGATGCGCCGGCTCAAGACCTAAAGCCAATCCAGCGTTATTCACCAACACTGTCACCTTGGCAAACTCAGCTGGCAGTGTGGCTGCGAGTCCATCTACCTTTGCGCTATCGCAAACATCAATAGCTAAGGTTAATAATTTTTTCTGCTGCTCTGCCGGCAGAGATGCTTTTAAAGCCTCTAGGCGTTCCACCCTTCGACCCAAGGCGATCACTTGATGGCCATGTGCCAAAAATCGCCTCGCAGTTGCCTCTCCAAAGCCAGCAGTAGCGCCGGTGACTAAAACTGTATGTTCCATATTGATCTACTTATTTTATGTAATTAGCTGAGTCATTTATATTACTGCGTATATGACATTGTTACGTATTTTTACCCACTGCCTGATTTCATTGGGATTCATCGGAAATGCTTTCGCTGATGAAAGTAAATTCTCTGGGGGGTTTTTAAATCTAGAGAAAGCATCTGATCAGCACTCAAGTCAGCGGGTTCTAGAGTTTTGGGGGTATCACAATACCTTTGGAGAACAAACTCAAAGCGACACTTTAAAGCTTCGCTACTACCAGCCCCTACAGTTTGACCAGTGGCGAGGCACTATGCGGCTCGATACTTCCTATGTTTCGACTTACGGACCCACCCTTGCTGAGCAGTCATCTGGCACTTATAACGCCGGCAACACCATGCTTACGGTCTGGGGAAATCACCCCAGTATTCTGAAGAATTGGGAAGGTACATTAGGCGGCAGGATTATCTTTCCGTTTGGTAATAACGGGCAATGGGCTGCCGGCCCTCAGATCGGCACAGTATATGTACCAAACAAAGGCAGCGACTCACGACTCTCAGACTTTTCACCTTTACTCAGGTATATGTATGGATTTGATACTAAGGGTAATTCATTCGCTAGTAATCCCAATCAACCGCCCCTGGTTCGTAATCTCAATATTTTTCCAACGCTTGGATTAAATATCTCTGCTAGCACTCAACTTCGATTATGGGATGAGAATGGAATCATCCTGAATACAGGTGGAGGGGGCGGCTGGTTTGTCCCGCTCGATGCTATGGTGACTCATCGTCTTAATAAAAGTTTCTTATTCGCGGTAGGTGCTAGCAAACAGGTCGTGCAAAGTTATCCTGTTTACGACTGGTCTTTTTATGGAAAACTATCGTTTAATTTTTGAGTGGTACTTAACCCAGATTTACCAAATGATCTTTCTGGACAGTAGCTGCATTTGATTTCACTAAAGCTTCTACTAGCCAGACTTGAAAATCTTCACTGCTCATATTGAGCTGCTTGCGAATACTTTCCAATACAGGCGTATCTGCAATCCACTGATTGACCTTTGCCACCTTCTGACTACGCCATTCCAATAGCTTGTACTTCAGGAGGACCTTAGCACCATGACGTGCATTGCGATCAGCATCGCTGGAGAGGTAATCGAGGCGGGATTTTGCAGTCTCAATTGACTTCCTGACATCCGTGAAAGGCTTGCCGTGCCCAGGAATAACCAAGGCAACGGGGAGATTCTCAATCAACTCTAAGGTCTGCGCTACCCCCTCAAAGCCACCTTCACCCCAGAGCTCAGGAAAGATGACTCCAAAGCCCTCCTCCCATAGCGCATCGGCCGAGATCAAAATTTGATGCTGCTCTTGATACAACATGATTGAATGGTTGTCATGGCCTGGAGCAGCCAGAATTTGCCAGCAATAAGAGCCTAAGAGTATTTCTTCACTAGGCACAAGCAGGGCATGATGAGTGAAGCGTGGACACTCTTGGCCTAATTGCTGAAAGCTCAGCAAATCCTCATTCCAGTCTCGTACGGCAATTGCCTCTGCTTCTGGTATCCATATCTCACAATCGAATGCCTTTGATAAGACTGCGTTAGCACCACAATGATCAGAATGTAGGTGGGTATTGACAACTTTATTGAGATTTTTTAAGCCATGCTGCTTCAGTGCATTAGTGACCAGATCAACAGTCATCTGCTGGTGCGCGCAGTAGCCACTATCAACTAGTGATACATCTTCTTCACTGAAAAGTAATATATTGTTTGCCGATAGCCATCCGCGCTCGAAAATTTCTATTCCGGGTGGGAGCGAGTAATTGCCGATGCGCTTCTCAGGTAGCTGCATTTTTCTGCGCAGTGATTTCAAGATTTTGAATATCGGAGTGAGGAAATCGAGTCATCGGCGGATTATCCTTAAATGGTAGATCGCTTGTCCAAAATCTTACGAACATAAGGAATCCTACAACATAACAGCAATAGCAAAACTACTGCATAGATTGTGACGGTATCGAAATCATTCTTGCCTGCTTTATGCCACCAATAGTGGAGTATTGCAGTGCAGGCAATCAGATAGATGAGTCGATGTAAGTGTGCCCAGCGACGACCCAGTTTTCTTTGAGCCCAATGGGTAGAGGTCAGCGCTAGTGGAGATAGTAGAACCAGGCTAATAAAGCCCATCGTAATAAAGGGTCGCTTTACTACGTCTTTGAGCATCTCTATCAAATCAAAATCCTGATCCAGCCAAAGCCAAATGACAAAATGGAGTGCTGCGTAAAAGAAACTGAATAGACCCAACATTCTGCGATATCGAATCCACCTTGTTGAATTTGTCATCAAACGTAATGGTGTCATCGCCAGCGTTAAACACAAGAAGACTAGCGCCCACGTTCCTGTTGAGCGCGTAATAAACTCAATCGGATTCGCGCCCAAACCATCAGTAAACCCCAACCAAATCAAACGATCTAATGGCAATAAGGCTAATAGGAAGATCAGTAGCTTCATCCAGCTTTACTTATCGTATTGTATTAATAGAATTTCTTCAAATCCATCCCGGCATACATACTCGCTACTTGATCGCCATAACCATTAAACATTTGGGTTTTAATTTTGGGTGCAAAGGCGCCTTTAGAGTCTCCAATACGACGCTCAGTCGCCTGACTCCAACGGGGATGATCTACCAAAGGATTTACGTTGGAATAAAAACCATATTCCCTTGCATCAAATTGACTCCAGCTAGTCTTCGGCATTTCTTCTGTTAAACGGATTTTCACAATCGACTTCGCACTCTTAAAGCCATATTTCCAAGGCACCACAATTCGGACTGGGGCGCCATTTTGCTTTGGTAGCATTTCGCCATAAAGACCAAAAGTGAGCAGCGTCAGGGGGTTCATAGCCTCATCCAAGCGTAGACCTTCGCGATAAGGCCAATCGATAATCTGACTCTTCAGACCCGGCATTTGCTTGCGATCAGCTAAGGTAATAAATTCAACATACTTCGCAGAACCTAAAGGCTGCACCTGATTCAGTAACTTGGATAGTGAGTAACCATCCCAAGGAATAACCATCGACCAACCCTCAACGCAGCGCATACGATAAACACGCTCTTCCATCGGGGCAAGCTTAAGCAAGGCATCTATATCCAAAGTCATTGGTTTTTTAACCAAACCTTCAATCGTCACGGTCCATGGCCGAGTTTGCAAACTATGGGCATAAGCAGCGGGATCTGATTTATCTGTACCAAACTCATAAAAGTTGTTATAGCCAGTGACATACTGATAAGTAGTTGATTCTTCTTTCAAAACAAAGTTTGGGTTTGGCGTAGCAATTAACTTTTGCGTAGTACTAGCAAGAGCCTCACGCGAGAACCAGGGTGCCAGTGCCAGACCAAAGGCTCCGGCTGCAGCATTCTTAATCAAGTCACGCCGTCCCTCAAAGACCGCTTTAGGGGTAATTTCCTGGGAAAGCCGCTTTTGCTCATTCGTAGACATATCAAAGTCTCCTCAATGGATTGAATCTAATAGTGACAATAAGCCTCATTCTCCTATGCCTACCAATTTATTGCTGAGCTACTGCATTAAGCTAAAAGGCGCACAAGAAAAAAGGGCAAACCAAACGGTTTACCCTTTTTGTGAAGCAAGCTTATTTTAGGCAGCAGATGCCATTTTTAGGATGCCATTCAAGGTAGTACTTGGACACATCACAGCCACGAACTTGTCGTGATCAGGTTTGTAGTAACCACCAATATCCACAGGTTTTCCTTGTACCGCTTTAAACTCAGCAACTATCTTTTGCTCGTTCTCAGTCAAGGCTTTTGCAATCGGAGCAAAGTGGGCTTGCAATTCTTTATCTTCGGTTTGCGCAGCTAAAGCCTGAGCCCAGTACATCGCCAAGTAAAACTGGCTACCGCGATTATCTAGCTCTCCAGTGCGTGGTGATGGTGACTTATTGTTATCTAATAGTGAGCCGGTAGCTTCATCTAAAGTGCGAGCCAAGATTTTGACTTTGGCGTTACCAGTCTTATCACCAATATCTTCGAGAGAAACTGCCAAGGCTAAGAACTCGCCCAAGGAATCCCAGCGCAAATGGTTTTCTTCGACCAGCTGTTGAACATGCTTAGGAGCAGAACCGCCTGCACCAGTTTCAAAGAGACCGCCACCAGCCATTAAAGGCACGATTGATAACATCTTGGCGCTAGTACCGAGCTCCATAATCGGGAACAAGTCGGTAAGGTAATCGCGCAAAATATTACCGGTCACAGAGATCGTATCCTTACCGCGAATGATGCGCTCTAGGGTATAGCGCATTGCGCGAGTCTGCGACATGATCTGAATATCAACGCCAGTTAAGTCGTGCTCTTTCAAATAGGTTTGCACCTTCTTGATCAACTCAGCTTCATGTGGACGATACTCGTCTAGCCAGAAAACGGCTGGAGTATGTGACAAGCGTGCGCGATTTACTGCTAACTTCACCCAGTCACGAATGGGCGCATCTTTTACTTGGCACATACGCCAGATATCGCCCTCTTCCACATTCTGCTCCAGCAAGACTGTGCCATCATCCGCAACAATCCGGGCTACACCAGCTTCAGTGATTTCAAAGGTCTTGTCATGTGAACCGTATTCTTCTGCCTGCTGAGCCATCAAGCCCACATTGGGTACTGTACCCATCGTTTTTGGATCGAAGTTACCGTGCGTCTTACAGAAGTTAATGATCTCTTGATAGATGCGAGCAAAAGTACTTTCTGGAATAACGGCTTTAGTGTCATGCAAGCGACCATCAGCACCCCACATCTTGCCGCCCACACGAATCATTGCAGGCATCGATGCATCTACGATTACATCACTAGGTGAATGAAGATTAGTAATGCCTTTGGCAGAGTCCACCATTGCCAACGCTGGACGGTGCTCATGGCAAGCATGTAAGTCCTGAATGATTTCTTCGCGTTTAGATTCTGGCAAAGTCTTGATTTTTTCGTACAAGCTACTCATACCGTTGTTTGGATTTACACCCAACTCTTCAAACAACTTGCCATATTTTTCAAATGCATCTTTGTAGAAAATCTTGACAGCGTGACCGAACACGATTGGGTGTGACACCTTCATCATGGTGGCCTTGACATGCAAGGACAACATCATGCCAGTCTTGTAAGCATCTTCAATTTCTTTTTCATAAAACTCACAGAGTGCTTTTTTACTCATGTACATGCTGTCAATAATTTCACCTGCAAGCAAACTTACTTTTGGCTTGAGAACAATCGTCTTGCCACTCTTCGTTACCAGATCCATCTTCACATCACACGCTTTAGTCATCGTCATTGACTTCTCACCTGCGTAGAAGTCGCCACCATGCATATGGGATACGTGTGTACGGGAGGCTTGACTCCACTCACCCATCGAGTGCGGGTTCTTACGGGCATAACGCTTAACAGCGTTTGGTGCACGGCGATCAGAGTTACCTTCGCGCAATACCGGGTTTACTGCGCTACCCAAACATTTGGAGTAACGCATACGAATTGATTTTTCAGCCTCATCTTTAGGATCATCTGGGAAGTTAGGAATTCCGTAACCCTTAGCTTGCAACTCTTTAATGGCAGCGAGCAGCTGTGGAACTGACGCACTGATATTAGGCAACTTAATGATGTTGGTATCAGGCAATAAAGTCATGCGACCAAGCTCAGCCAAATTATCGGGAACTTTTTGCTCAGCCGTTAAGCAATCGGAGAACTCTGACAAGATACGTGCCGCAACAGAAATATCGCTTTCTACAACCTGAACTCCAGCTGGAGCCGTAAAAGTACGAATGATTGGTAAGAATGCACAGCTCGCCAATAAAGGCGCTTCATCTGTCAGCGTGTAAATGATCTTTGATGTCTCTGAAGCCATTGATGTTTCCTCGATATGGGTAAATATTAGGGGTCGGCCTTATACCGAACCACTCTCGCATTCCGTATGCAACACTTCAGGCGCTTGTGGCTGTCTTGGGTGTCATTTCACGTACTGGACCGAGAAATCTATTTTAAATCATCGACCCCAGTAATTTCAGGGGATTTAGGCTGCAAATTGGCTCAAGTGCATCAATTTAGGGAAATACCCCGACCCGAACCCACACCCACTTACATCGTAAACTGCAATGCATGATGAACAAGCACCCCCTACTCAACAAAAACCTCGTACTGTTGATTCTCTGCCAAGGCTTGTTTTTAACCAATAATGTGACCTTTATCGCCATTAATGGCCTAGTTGGCCTAAGCCTGAGTCCGGCTGCCTGGATGGCTACCTTGCCTGTGATGGGCTACGTTGTGGGGGGCGCTTTCTCAACCTCAATCGTAGCCAAAACCCAAAATTACTTTGGCCGCAAGATTTCTTTTCAACTGGGTCTTCTGGTAGCGGTATTTTCAGCCCTTTTGTGCGCCTATGCAGCTGTTTCCAAAAACTTCTGGCTTCTAGTGCTCGGCACCTTTATTGCGGGCTATTACAGTGCCAATGGGCAACTCTATCGATTTGCGGCTGCTGAGCTAACTTCGGTCAGCCAGAGAGATAAAGCAGTTTCCTGGGTGCTGGCTGGTGGAATCCTTGGCGCCGTCATTGGACCCAACCTCGCATCCTGGACCAAAGATTACTTTGACACTGCTTTTTTGGGGGCTTACCTTACCCTCTCGATAGCGGGCTTGATTGGCATCGTTGTGATGCAATTCATCCATTTTCCGGAAGAGTTCAAGACGCAGCATTCGCTCTCAACCGGCAGGAGCCTTAAAACCATTCTGCAGCAACCAGTCTTTCTGGTTGCCGTGATCGGTGCCTCCCTAGGATACGGCGTCATGAATCTCCTCATGGCAGCTACCCCACTTGCCATGCAAATTTGTGGGCTCCCATTTTCGGATACAGCGATGGTTTTAGAGTGGCATGTGATTGGCATGTTCGCACCCGGGTTTTTCACTGGCTCACTCATTCAGCGCTTTGGTGCACTCAAGATCATGGGTGTTGGCGTCATTCTCAATCTTCTATGCATTGCAATCGCACTTACTGGTGTCGACTTTCACCAGTTCCTGATTGCGCTATTTTTACTCGGTGTTGGCTGGAATTTTTTATTTACCGGATCCACATCGTTGGCGATGACTGCATACCGACCTGAGGAGCGTGACAAAGCTCAGGCAGCCATTAACTTCTTTGTATTTGGCACAATGGCCTTCACTTCATTTGGCTCTGGAGCCCTCATTACCTCGCAGGGCTGGAATATCCTCAATCTAGGATCGCTACTTCCCGTTGCTGTCACCGCTGGCGCTTTACTTTGGCTTAGCGCCAATCGCAAGCAGACTAATGCCTCCCCTAGCGCCTAAGAAACTTTTGCTAAAGGGAGATTGAAGAGTAGGTTTTGCGGTTTGAGTTTGAGCTGTTTGTCATCATTCATTGCTATACCCATGTATACCGGCTTTCCAGCCTGAGATTGGGTAGCGGCTGCCTCATCAATAAAGTCCAAACGGAATAAGCAAATCACCCTCTCCAGTTCGTCAGTATCGACTGTCTCTTTGTTGTAAAGCTTATTCAGAATATCCGTAGCAGCAGCATCTAGGCCAACATGCCAAGACCATTTTGGATCGGAGATTTGCTGCATTGGAGTAATGCGCACCTGGGCACCTAAAAAGTGTTGTACCCATTTCTCGAGGACACGGCAAAAATGATTAATAGGCGGCTGACCAAAGTTCAACTGCACTGCAAAGTCATGGTCCTCGCTCTTATCCCAATAGAGCTCAGCGTTTTCCTCATGCAATACATCTAAGTCGACTGAGCGCATAGACATCGACTTACTCTTGAGCAGATCCATGATGTTGCCAGTCTCACCTGCCTGCGCATTGCGAGTCACCACCTCATCATCTGCACCCATCACCACACCATCCTCCAACACAGTGATCTTTTGAGTCCGAAAGAAGAGCTCACCCATGCGTGCATCCAAAGGATGACAATCCTCACCCAAAATATGTCGAATAAATATTTGTGCTAGTTGAGATATAAATAGCGGTGGCACATCTACGCCATCACCCTTAAACAAGCTCATGTAAAAATTTTCTAGAGAGCTAGCAGCCAATAACTTAGCTCGATACCTTAGCCAGACTTGGTAGTTAACCTGTATATCAGAATCTGCCATGTCGGTAATTTCCTCATCGGAAATCTCCGCGCGGGGGTTTGCATTTAGGCGCTGATGTAGGGCGCGCTCAACATCACAGGACTCAGGAACGAGGTTTAACTCGGGGCGTAATAAGTAAGTGCGCAGAAAATCATCGGTTACCAGCAATTGCTTGTCAGACCCCACCGTTAGGGTTTTGTACGCAGAATGAGGCCAGAAGTTTGTCATGTTAGTTTGCTCGAACAAAAAGATTACGCTCAGAATATACTAGCCCTTCAATTTCAGCCAAAGAGGAAGATAAACGTGAGCGAACTCCAAAAAATAGATACCATTGTGGGCGATGGTAAAGAAGCGACTGCTGGCAATCATGTAGACGTGCATTACACCGGCTGGTTGTTTGATGAACAGGCACCTGACCATAAAGGCCAGAAGTTTGATAGCTCCCTCGATCGCGGCCAATTATTTAGCTTTCCTTTAGGCGCTGGCCATGTCATTAAGGGCTGGGATGAAGGCGTAGAAGGCATGAAAATTGGTGGCAAGCGCACCTTAATTATTCCATCGGAGATGGGTTATGGTCCACGTGGTGCCGGCGGCGTGATTCCACCAAATGCAACATTGGTATTCGAAGTTGAGCTACATGGTGTAAATTAATTCCACTCCTGCATTAGCAAGTAATAAGGCCACTCAAGTAGATAAAATGAGTGGCCTTTATTTTTCTCAAGAAAGAGTATGCGGATCTTATGAGCGCAAATCTTTGCCGTTCAAAGTGAGTTTGTTAGGCGCCACTGGCTGACACAAACTAATCAAACGATTTCTTTCGGCGATCACCTTGTCGGTATAACCGCCATCGCTCTCTGCATTTGCAGCGCCTACATAGTATTTCAAGCCATTACGCAATGAACCGCTAGTAGCAATCAAATACTTCAAAATGTAAGCGCCTACCCGAATATTGACTTCAGGCTTCACCGCATCAGTAGCGCCGCCATACAAGGCGTACTTATCTTTATGAATCGTTGTCATCACCTGCATCAAGCCTTCAGCACCGGCATGGCTTTTAACCAGCGGATTAAAGTTGGACTCTACCGAAATCACGGCGAGTAACAGCACTGGGTCAATTTTGACTTCCTTTGCAATCAACACAGTATTAGATACATATTCCTCAATCTTGGCACGATCTAACTTGTACTTCTTCTCAAAAAAGTCAGCCACTGCACGTTGATTGTGAATAGAGACCATCAGCTTTGAATCTAGAGCCTGAGGATCAATTTTTGAGGTAGGAATGCGATCAGCCAAATGGGAAATCGGTTTTACCTGGGTATGCGCTACTGAGGGCATCAACAAGGCAACTGTTTGCTTCTTGGCACTCATCAAACTACTACCAGGGTTGGCCGATGTGTTTCCGTAAAGCACATTGGCAATTTCTTTATCCGCAGACGCCTGGGGAGTTGCCTCTTGATACTGATCCAACATGGCGAAACCACCTTGCCAAACTATATGACGGGCTTCATCTGGAACAAGGATTCGAGCTAAATCGAATGCACCCGCTTGAGTTCCGTTACCCGAGAGCCAGAGCCCGACGATCATGAAAACAGTCACAATCAATAGACCATTCATAACCCGATAAACAGGAGAAAGTGCGTGAGCCAGCAAATCCTTAGCGTGAGCCCTTGCTGGCTGCGCTAGTTGCATGTCACTCGAATTGGCAGAAAAACATTTAATCATTCGTAGTCTTGCAGCACCCCAAAAATCAACACTCTGATTTATGTTGCATTGCAATAAGTAAAAAACATTAGCCACTCTAAAAAGGTTCTTATATCAAGTCAAGAATAAAGAACCGTATTTTCATAACTTATAGGTCTTGAAATAGGGATGATCCCTGAGAGAGCCTGTAGATTTTATATTTTCTGTTTTAATTTCAATAGCTTACAGAAGTTAGTAAAGGCTTATTTCATATAATAAAAAAGGGCTCAAAATCCGACTTTTCTACTATTTTCACCCCTCGAAAGAGTTGCTTAACCCGTACATCTAGTATTTTGATGGACTAAATTTTCTACCGGTAGTGTTTTTTCACTCATGAGCTCAAGTTACGCGTTAGCCTGTTGTCATGTATTTCGCTTGAATGAAACTTCAGGAAAAAGACTTCTGTGCACTCATTAACACTAGCCTTAAAGCTAACTCAATCGCCAAATACGCGCAAAACTTTCACCCCCTAATAACGACACTCATTACACTGATATTCAATGAAATACTTGGCCAAAACCCTCTTATTAGTCTCGCTTTGGCTGCCTCTGAGTGCGTCCGCCCTCTTTGAGCAATGCCAAGATCTATTCCCATCCCAACAAATACCTAGCACTGCTCAGGTGGGTCGGGACCTCTGTTTTGATGATTTTGCGATTTATTACTCGCCTGTAGACAAAAAACCCATCTATACCGTTGAGAAGTTAAATGGCGAGCAACTCCAGGCCCCACATCCTCGCCGTACCAATCAGTTTTACGAAGAGGCCAGACTCCCAGTACATGAACGCGCCCTACTGTCAGACTATCGTGGCAGCGGATATGACCGAGGTCACAACGTGCCAGCTGGCGACATGACAAGTGAGCGGGGAATGGCGCAGTCATTCTCCCTGGCAAATATGATGCCGCAAGCTAGGCAAAACAATCAGGGCATCTGGGCAAAACGGGTTGAGGAGCCCACCAGGATGTACATCAAGCGGGTACAAGGTGATGTCTATGTCTTTACTGGTTCAGTGGGTCATGCTGGCAGTATCGGCAAAGGCAAGGTCACAATTCCGAGTCATCTCTACAAGCTGGTCTACGATCCTGCCAAAAAATTAGCTTGGGCTTATTGGGTCGATAACACGGATGATGCGCAAATGAGTCCACCGATCTCTTATGTCGAACTGATTCAGAAGACTGGGATTGACTTTCATCTGCCGGTTGAAAAGAATAGTTTGGAGTCCAAAACTATCGTGGGTGGGTGGTATCCCGTCTTTTTCGATCAGTATTCCCCTGAAAAGCTTGCGGCACTCGCTACGAATATCAAAGCGGGGAAGGTAGCCAGCGTGCAGATTCAATACGATCGCAATCTAGAGTTAGCTCAAAAGCTGGCGCAAGAAATTCAGTTGCAAAGTGCATTGCAGGCCACCCTCTCTAAAAGTAGTCCGCCAGATTCACCTAATGTGAGCTATGAACGTAATCGCGTCACAGCAATAGTGCGCACTAAATAAAGCTTTATTGCTCGCGATTGCGGGGAGCAATTCCATGGGCTCGTTGGATAGGGGCCAATAACCCGCGTAAGCCATTGTGATCCAAGGTGTGCATTAACTCCAGCAACTGCCCAAGCTCACCTTTAGGAAATCCTTCTCGCGCAAACCACGCCAAATAATTTCCAGGTAAGTCTGCGAGTGCACGGCCAGCATGCTTGCCGAAAGGCATCTTCATTGTGACTAACTTCATAAGGGCTTCTGAATCCATAGGCCTAAATCTTACAAGCTCGGGGGTGTTCCCAAGCAAAAACTCAACACTAAAGCGCACAGGGTCATTTTCTCAATTGAGAACTATTCTCATTTACTGTATATTGAGAATCATTCTCATTTAATTTTATTGACCAGCCCACTAGACCATGAAAATGACTATCAAAAGACTTGTTGCCTTTAGCATCCTATTAGCCACAGCACTGCACTTCTCATTCGCAAATGCGGGTGAAGGTGCATTTGGATGGATTTATACCCTCGATCTACAGCCCAAAGGAAAACTCGAGTTTGAGCAGCGCTTACAACTGAATAAACAACAAGCTGCCGGCACCTACGATGCCTGGACGGCGAGAACGGAGTTGGAATATGGCCTTACCAATAATTTACAAATTGCTGGCTATATCAACTCCTACTACACCAGCGCAAATCAGAATTACACCAATCCAGAAGCCTGTGGTGATAGCTCAAGTTGTACAGGGGGGTATGGGGTGCCATCTAGCCATGACCCAGCCACTTCTTACAGAAAGAGTGGAATTGAAGGTGGCTCTTTGGAGGCAATTTACCGACTAACTAATCCAGTGACATCGCCCGTTGGTGTAGGCCTCTACCTAGAGCCGACTATTGGTAGAAATAAAAATCAACTTGAAGCCCGCCTACTCTTGCAATCGAATTTCATTGATGATCGATTGATCCTGGCAGGTAACGTAGTTGCAGCAAATCAACGCTTGAAGTTTATTGAAAATGGCAACGTACCAGAATCGATGCTTGATTTTCTCGTGGGTGCTAGCTATCGATTTGCGCCCAAATGGTCCGCTGGTGTTGAGGCACGCTTCCACAATGACTACTCAGAATTGAATTTACGCAATCAAGTCCAACGAGCCACTTTTGTTGGCCCCAATATGCACTACGCCGCAAAAGACTGGTGGGTCACAGGCGCTTGGCGCTATCAACTCAAAGGCGGCACCTGTATGGGTGGCGGAGAAGCTGAATGCTCCAATGCTCGTGTTTGGGATAGCCATTCAGTGAATGAATTTATCGTCAAAGTTGGCTTTCCTTTGAACTAAAGAAACGAATATGAACTGGAAACCTAACCCCCTATTCATCATTGGTCTAACTGTAGTAACTGCACCCATCATTGCGCAGGCCAAGATTTATGTATCCGTTGAACAAGCTCAGAAGATACTGATACCCAATAAATCGCTAGTTAAAAATACGATCATCATCACTGATGAGTTGCAAGACAAAATGCGCTCAGCTTCGAGTATTCGACACCCCTTTCAAGGGGATCGAATTTGGAAGGCGGCTGACGGAAGTTGGTTCATCGTAGATGAGGTAGTCGGTAAACATGAAATGATTACTTACGCAGTAGCACTCAATTCAGCGGGCGCAGTAACCGGAATTGAGATTCTAGAATACGTTGAATCTTATGGATACGAAGTGGCGGAAGCCAACTGGCGCAAACAATTTGTCGGTAAGACGGCTGCAGACCCCATTAAGCTCAATCAAGATATTCAGAATATTGGTGGTGCTACTCTCTCCTGTAAACATCTGACTGATGGCGTTAAGCGGGTTGCGGTCTTATATGACATCGCTTTAAAAAATCAGGCCTTAAGCCTAAAAGCAAAATGATTCGTTGCAAGCCGCTTTTAGGCACCTTTGTAGAAATCAGGGTTGAAGATCAATCGCCCCCATTGAAAGCGCTAGACGAAGCTTTTTTAGCTATTGAACAAGTGCACTCTCTAATGGGTTTTCATCATCCTGATAGTGAGCTTTCCCAGATCAATGCCAGATCCTCTTTAGAGCCTGTTCGGATTCACCCCTGGACAGCTGAAGTTCTAGGGAATGCAAAAGAGGTTTGCCTCCAATCTGAAGGAGTATTTAATTGTGGAGTTGGTCATCGCCTGGTAGAAGCAGGTCTACTCCCTAAGCATTTCAATCTCAATGATTACTCATTTGGAGGCATTGAAGATCTCCAATTTATTGAACCCTTCTTGGTTCAATCATCACTACCGCTTTGCCTTGATCTTGGCGGTATTGCCAAAGGATATGCAGTAGATAAAGCCGTTGAAGCTTTACTTGCTAACGGCGTCCAAGTTGGATCAGTCAACGCGGGCGGCGATATCCGCGTATTCGGAAATCATTCCCAAGATATTCAAATTCGTAATCCGTCAAAACCGCATGAACTCATTCAGATTGGCAGCATGACAGTAGGTGCGATTGCCACTAGTAGCCTCTACTTTGCAAACCGCAATACCAGCTCAAAGAGTTTTATGGTGAATCCATTAAATCAAAAGCATATTGAGTTTTCAGATTCTTACTCGGTAGTCGCCAGTAGATGCGTCTATGCAGATGCCTTAACTAAGGTAGTGAGCATTTCTGGGAATACTCACCATCCTTGCCTGAGTTATTTTTCTGCCCAAGCAATTAGAATTCCCAACATCCAATCTCTATGAAAAATACAAATCGTCTTGGCAAGATGCCAGCATGGCAAAAATACTTTGTCCAAATCGGTATGTTAAGTTGCTCCCTCACTGGGATGACTTATTTACTTGGTCATGAATTCCATATTGGACGAGCCGTATTAGGAGCTCACTCGGTATTGGCATGGCACGGCATTGCTGCCATATTGACTTCGATAGCTCTAGGCTCAGTCTTACCCTTTCACCTGAAGGCGGGCCTGAAGTCTAAGAGGAAGCTATGGAGCGGTTTAAGTCAATTGGCTTTTTTAGCAGCCTTATTAGTATCAGGCGCTTTGTTGTACTACGGCCCTGCAGAAATTCGGGATGGGGTCATTACGACACACTGGATCATTGGCATTGCCTTCTTTGCCATCTTTTTACTACACGGCGTTTATTCCCAAAAACTACCGTCATAAATATAAATAAGTCATATTGAGTAGCTTGATCTCAATATGACTTAATTAAGATTTGGCACGCTCACTTAGAGCAAAAATTATTTCCCAATAATAAGTAGGCTGGGCAGAAACGGAAAATACCAGTTGCCATAGGAATTAGTCCGAGCCAACCCCACCAGCCTACGATACCGTTCGCTGCAAGCGCAACCAGCACAATACCTACTGAAATTCTTAAAATACGATCGATACCACCGACGTTACATTTCATCTTGAACTCCCTTTTAAAACGTTTAAATGATTGATTACTTCTTACAATAATATTTGTAGAGCAAACTCATCACTGCTACAGCAACCTCACTAGATAGGGAGTAATAAATTTGCTTTCCTTCTCTACGTGTTTTCACTAGCTTTTCTTTGCGCAGCACAGTAAGTTGCTGCGAAAGAGTTGGCTGATATAAATCCAGTGCAGCCTCTAACTCACCAACACATTTTTCTGCTTGACCGATTTCACATAAGAGCATCATGCGATCTCGGTTGGATAAGACCTTCATGAGCTTGCAGGCATCATCTGCAGCTGACTGCATCCTCTTTAACTCCACTTTAGAGATGGGCATATTCATTGTCATTCTCCGTTCAGAGTGTATTCAAAGGAATTTTTAAATAAGACACTCCATTGCTATCGGCCTCAGGAAAATGTCCAGCTCGTATATTGACCTGAATAGATGGCAAGATGAGTGTTGGCATCTCTAAAGTTTTATCTCGTGTGGTGCGCATTCGCACAAATTGCGCTTCAGTTACGCCATCATGCACATGGATATTATTTGCCCTCTCATCAGCAACAGTGGTTACTCCGCCTGCAGGTCGATTATTTGGTGGATAGTCATGGCACATATATAACTTGGTCTGACCAGGATAAGACAAAATCTTTTGAATAGATCGATAGAGCGTCTTCGCATCACCGCCTGGAAAATCACAACGGGCAGTGCCGACATCTGGCATAAATAAGGTATCACCCACAAAGATGGCATCGCCGATTTCATAAGCCATACAAGCTGGCGTATGGCCTGGTACAAAAAGCGCCTTTAAGGAGAGGTTTCCGAAAGCGAGTGATTCACCCTCTTTTAACAAGTGGTCAAATTGAGTACCGTCCGCTTTAAAGTGATCGTCTAGATTGAAGACGCCTTTAAATACCGCCTGTACATTCTTAATATGATCCCCAATAACCAACTTACCGCCAAGGTGACTTTGCAAGTATGGGGCTGCTGTTAAGTGATCTGCATGAGCATGGGTCTCTAAGATCCAACCCACTTGGAGTTGGTGTGTCTTTACAAAAGCAATCACTTCATCAGCAGACTTGGTACTAGTTCTGCCCGATTTTGGATCGTAGTTCAAGACAGAGTCAATAATGGCGCAAGGAGCTCCCTCACGCTCATAAACCACATAGGTATAGGTCCATGTTTCTGGGTCAAAAAAGTCTTTAATCAAGGGGGTGAGCTTTGTAGTCAACTGATGCTTTCGGGTGCATAAATAATATATATATTTATATACTATATTAATATAAAATAAATTGCAATGGATTACTCAACTCTCATCAGCCCCTCGCTCGGCATCCTAGTAGGCATCCTCATGGGCCTTACTGGCGCGGGCGGCGGGATCTTGTCTGTTCCGCTATTGGTTTTCTTCCTAGGCTTGACAATTGCAGAGGCAGCGCCGATTGCGCTATGTGCTGTTGCCCTAGCTTCTACTATTGGGGCTATTTTGGGCCTCAAAAACAAGATCTTGCGGTATAAAGCGGCAAGCTTTATGGCGATCTTTGGTTTAGCGCTATCTCCACTGGGACTTTGGCTTGCACCTCAGATTCCGAATGCGCCCTTACAGATCCTCTTTAGTTTGATCTTGTTATATGTGGCTATTCGCTTGTTGAGTCAGGCCCGTAATCAGATTAAGGGCATTCCAGAGGAAAATAGAAAGCCTCCGCCCTGCCTCATCAACCCTACAATTGGGAAACTCCAATGGACACTGCCTTGTGCTCGCGCCCTCATGCTCGCCGGTAGTATTGCAGGCTTTCTATCTGGTCTACTTGGCGTTGGCGGTGGCTTCATTATCGTACCCGCACTAAAGCGCTATACCGACCTACCCATCAAATCAATCGTTGCTACCTCACTGGGAGTGCTCGCCATCATCACTGGTGGCGGAGCAATATTCTCAGCAGTTAGCGGTAGTTTAAATATCTTCGTTGCTGCGCCTTTTGCGCTTGCTGCCTTAGGCGGACTATTAATTGGACAGCTACTAGGTAAAAAATTAAGTGGCCCGCATACTCAACTCATTTTCTCGGTCTTCACTTTAGTGATTGCAGTGAGCTTACTAATTAAAGGCGCACTAACTTTGAATCTGTGAGGCTATCTTACTTATTCAAAACTAGAAAAGTAGAGGATTGGTTTACTCTCCAATAGAAAAAGCCCTCTTTCGAGGGCTTTTGACAAACACATTGACACTCAATCTTAGTGGCTGCTAGCACCACCTAAGTAAGCCGCTTTCACAGCAGGATCATGCATTAACTTATCTGCTGGTCCATGAGTTGCAATCTTACCGTTCTCAAGCACATATCCATAATCAGCAACATTTAGGGCTGCGGCAGCAAACTGCTCCACCAATAGCATCGTGACACCTTGTGATTTGAGATTAGAAATAATTCTGAAAACTTCCTCAACCAAAATCGGTGCCAAGCCCATTGAAGGCTCATCCAAGAGAATGATCTCTGGATTGAGCATCACAGCACGGGCCATCGCCAACATCTGTTGCTCACCACCCGACAATGTTCCCGCCAACTGATTGCGACGCTCTTTTAAGCGTGGGAACATTTCGAGGGATCTCTCCAGATCGCTCTTAATGTCGCCTTTTGGACGGCTACCAGTAAAACGTGGGAATGCACCTAACAGGAGGTTGTCATTCACAGACATCGTCGTAAATACACGACGACCTTCTGGGCTATGCGCTAAACCAAGACGAGCAATTTTATGAGAGTCGTAACCATCAATTTTTTCGCCACCTAGAGTGACTTCACCACTGGTAGGCTTAATCATGCCGGTGATAGCGCGCATCGTCGTTGTTTTGCCAGCGCCGTTAGAGCCAATCAAAGTAATAACTTGTCCTTTGGGAACATCAATATTGATGCCGTGCAGAACTTTTACTTTGCCATAGCCTGCTTCAAGATTCTTAATAGATAACATGGTATTTACCGATTCAATATGGTTCTAGTGATTAAGTACCCAAGTAGGCATGAATCACCTTCTCGTCTGCCTGAACTTCAGCTGGTTTACCTTCTGCCATAAAAGTCGTTTTAAAAAAACTTACGACTTTGTTCTCGTAATGTGGGCCAGAAAAGATTGACGACCAAACCGGCAATGACCAAGCTTGCAGCCTCGACTTTCCAGGTTGGTAAAGCCTCTCCCAAAAAGAAGGCAGATGCGCCCATACCAAAGATAGGTACTAGCAAGGGTGCGGGAGCCACCACAGCCGCTGGATGCTTCGAGAGGAGCCAGCCCCAGGCTGCATACCCAAATAGGGTGTTAGCCCAAGACTGCCAGAGCACCCCAATCCAAGCTCCCATGGGAGCCGCCAGGGTGACTTCCCATAAATGACTGACGCCACCCTCAAAAATGAGTGAAACAAGCAGTAAAGGAGGTATTGAGAATGCGCTTGCCCATACAACGTAAGACAGCATGTTGATGGCACCTGCCATACGGCTCACTGTATTGGCAACTCCCCAGGAGAGGCCAGCAAAGACCACCAAGGCTAAACCTAAGAAAGTTGTCGTGGCATCTGTGTGCAGCACAATAATTCCTAGGCCAATCATGGCAATGGCAACGGCTACCGCTTGATAAGGCTGGAGCCCCTCTTTTGCAAAGAGCATTGCAAATCCAATCGTAAAGAACACTTGTGTCTGAACTACCAATGAAGCCAGTCCTGGAGAAATTTGACTATTTACTGCGAAATACATCACTCCAAACTGACCTACTCCGGTAGCTAAACCATAAATGCACAAATTAACCCCAGATACTTTGGGTCTGCGCAATAAAAATACAAAGGGTAACAAAACGAAGATGTAGCGCAATGCAGCAAAGTAAAACGGCGGGAAAGACGCCAAACTATTTTTAATCACCACAAAGTTAGTGCCCCACACTGCCACAATTGCTAAGGCCAGCAGTAAATGACTGACAGGCAATTGATTCTGTGGCTGATGATCGCGCAGGGCTTGCGAACTATTCACCAGCAAGTAATTCTGCAGCGCGTTGCGCAATCATCATCGTAGGTGCCGCAGTATTGCCAGAAGTAATCGTTGGCATCGCAGATGCATCCACCACTCTCAGATGATGAATACCCCGAACTCGTAATTGAGTATCCAGCACTGCCATCGGATCATCATCGCGCCCCATCTTGCAGGTGCCTACTGGATGGAAAATCGTCGTACCAATATCACCAGCAGCTTTGATGAGCTCCTCGTCAGTTTGATACTGCTTGCCTGGCTTGTATTCATATGGCGTGTACGGTTTGAGCGCAGGACTCTCCACAATCTTGCGTGTGAGACGCAATGAGTCGGCAGCAACTTTACGATCTTCATCAGTCGATAAATAATTTGGCGCAATCACTGGAGGCGCTTCTGGATCAATCGAGCCGATGTGGACACTGCCGCGAGATGTTGGTCGCAAGTTACAAACGCTCGCAGTAATCGCATTAAAAGAATGTAAATCTTCGCCGAACTTTTCTAGTGATAACGGTTGAACGTGATACTCCAAATTAGCAGAAGGCTGATCTGTTGAGCTGTATGCAAAAGCACCCAACTGAGAAGGGGCCATCGACATCGGACCAGAGCGCTTCAAAACGTACTCCATGCCAATTAACAGCTTGCCAAGCAAAGAGTTCGCTTTGGTATTGAGAGTCTTAATGCCATTGACTTTGTAGATCATGCGCAATTGCAAATGGTCTTGTAAGTTTTCACCTACGCCCGGCAAATCGGCGATGACAGGGATGCCCAGTTTGTTTAGATGCGTAGCTGATCCAATACCCGAGCGCTCTAGAACCTGCACGCTACCAATGGCGCCTGCACTCAAAATCACCTCGCCTTGATTGGCGGTACCGGAAGCAGCGCAATGCACATCGATGGTTTTGCCATCTTTAATATATTGAACGCCGTAGCAATTTTTAGAGCTTGGATCAATCAATAATTTATTGACCATCGCTTCAGTAACTATAGTGAGGTTGGATCGCTTGGCAGCATCACGCAAAAATGCTTTGGAAGTATTGAGACGCCAACCCTTACGCTGACTCACATCAAAGTAACCAACTCCAAAGTTATCGCCTTGGTTAAAGTCATCTGATGCTGGGATGCCTGCTTGAACTGCAGCCTCTCTAAAAACATCCATGATGGGCCAACGCAAACGCTGCTTAGATACAGTCCACTCTCCGCCTTTGCCATGCCACTGATTGGCAGCACCGTAATAATCCTCAAATGACTTGTATCGACGCAATGCGTTTTGCCAAGACCAAGATTCATCACCGGTTGCCTGAACCCAAGATGCGTAATCGCCTTCTTGGCCGCGCATATAGATCATGCCGTTGATAGATGAACAACCGCCCAATACTCTGCCCCGCGGATAGAGAAGTGAGCGTCCGTTTAGACCTTTTTCAGCGGTAGTCTTAAAACGCCAATCGGCCCTTGGGTTGTCGATGCAATATAAGTAGCCAACTGGCACATGGATCCAGATGTAGTTGTCGTTCTTGCCAGCCTCAATCAAAAGCACCCGTTTAGCGGGATTTTCAGTCAAGCGCTTGGCCAGCATGCAACCTGCGCTGCCTGCGCCGATGATGATGTAGTCGTAGGTGTTTTGATGACTTGTTGTACTCATGTCTCTACTTTTATTGATACCTATTTTTAAACTCTATTATTTACTAATTCTCCCAATATGAAGAAATTAGGTGATTCAGCTAGAAACGGCAAATACCCGTCTAAAATACGCCTATGCATCTCAATGAAAAGAACCGCACCCCCAAGAAAGAAGATCTTGATGAGGGCCCAAGCAAATCTGAGCTAAAGCGGCTGATGACCGAGCGCCAAAAGCTGGCTGAAGTTCTAGCAGCGCTTAGTAGCGATGCCCTGAAGACCATACCAATGGATGAGGCTATAAAGGCCTCTATTGCGGAAACTAACAAAATTAAGAGTTTTGAGGCGATCCGTCGTCATAAGCAATACCTTGGCAAACTCATGCGCTTTTTGGATGAAGAAGAATTGGATGCCATTCAGAAACGTTTGGATGCCATCCAAGGGGTTAGCAAGGCAGAGACTGCAAAGCTGCATCATCTAGAGTCTTATCGCGATCGCCTAATCGCAAATGATGAAACCTTTACGAAAATGATTGAGCAATATCCTGATATGGATATTCAGAATATGCGCACCCTCATCCGTAATGCGCGCAAGGAAAAAGAAACCAATAAACCCCCTAAGGCTTATCGAGAGATCTTCCGCGTTCTCAAGGATATGGGAATTTAAGGTATCGCTTAAATCTTCAACTTCGCCGAGGGAATCTCCACCAAGCGATACATATAGTTAGCAGCAATAGCGCTACACACCACAACCCCCAGCATTAAGCCTATTGCAATCAGCCCACTCTCGTGAGAGTGAATTCCAGAAGCAATATAAAGCGTGTTCGCCAACAAGATAAATGCAAAGTGAATTAAGAAAGCGCAATAAGATCGCGGGCTCGCCCATGCAATCGCTCGCAGTACCGATACTCTCAATCCATGAGTTACAGAACCTGCACCAGGATAAGCAGTATTGCCCCATACCAATAACGCAATAGCCACAAACCAAGCCAAGAAGTTACGTAACCAAACTTGTTGAAGAGTGGAAACTGCAATAATCACCCCAATTGCGATGAGTACAAACTTAGCTAAGCCTTGGATCTTCTTGTCTATAAAGTTCTTAGCCAGATAAGCCAATACACCAAGGCTGTATGAGCCAATAAAGTAAATGAAGTAGGCCTCATATTGATTGGAGCGATTGAAGTACAGCAAAGAAGCGGTCGCAATGATGCTGATGAACCAAATCAAAGCCTGATAAGAAGAAAAGCTAATCAGCAATACCGCCAGTACTGAATATAGCTGCCAATCAATCGCTACATACCAGACACCAGCAGAGATCGAATCTAAACCTAAAATACCTTGTAAGAAAAACAAGTGAGCTAAAAATTGCCCTAATGTTTCTTGCTCGCCAACGAACTCATCATTAACCCAGAAGCGTGCAATCCAGGCACAGAGAATTGTAAAAACTAAGGCGGCTATATAGGGAGCAAACAAACGCAAATAGCGATTGATGATGACTCGTAATAAATTTTGGCTACTGAATTTTGCATTCGCAAATCGTGTCAGAGATTGGGTTGCGAGGTAACCTGCCATGACTAAGAAGATCTGTACTGCATAGCGACCGTACTCAAATAAGAAGTTCATCACGCCTGGCAAGAATGCTCGCGCATCTTCTGCAATCTGGCCATAGCTAGATAGGTGATGCAGGATGATAACTAGAGCAGCAAAGACCTTCAGCAGATCTATCAGAAAGAGTGGGGAGGCTTGCTTCAAGAATCGTTAGCGCTATTTGGATTTAGTCTTGCCCATTAAAGATGCCAGCATGGGATTACTACTAGCAAGCTCTTTCTTAGTTTTTGCAATACCTTCTGCCGTACCTGGCTTTGGTGTCTTTGCAGCATTTTTCATGCGCTGAGCAGTGGTCAGGGCAAGGTTTTTATAGAGATCTGTTTTTTTCATTGACATAGCGCTTTAATGTTTCAATACATTCCTACAAAGTGTTATCGACTGAATCAATAAAGTCACGAATGCTGCGATTAAATGCTTCTGGCTGCTCAATATTAGACAAATGCGCGGCATCTTCCAATATGACAAACTTGGATCCATCAATCATGCGATTAAGCACAATGGCTTGATCCACTGTACAGGCTGGATCCTGACGCCCTGTCAGAATCAGCGTTGGGGCCTTAATTTTTAAGAGCATGGTGGTTTGCGCCATATCTCTTACTGCACTAGCGCATCCCAGATAACCCTCAACTCCCGTACCTAAAATCATCTCGCGCACCTTGGCAATATCTTGAGGAGCCCGCGCAATAAATGGGGCGGTAAACCATCGTTTAATAGTGCCATCTACCAAACCAGCAGTTCCTTCTTTTCGAGCAATCTCAAAACGCTCTTCCCACAAACTACGTGGCGGCATTTCACTAGCTGTGTCACAAAGGGAGAGAGAATAAACACGCTCCGGAAAACGGGCACCTAGTTGCTGACCAATCATGCCGCCCATTGAGAGTCCAATGAAATGCACCTTATCAATTTTTAGCGCATCCAATAAGGCAACCGCATCATCAGCTAATTGAGGGATGCTATAGGGCGCCGGAGTTGTTTCAGAGCCGCCGTGCCCTCGCTTATCAAAGCGCAGCACTCGATAACGATCGCTTAATGCGGGTACATTCCAATCCCACATACTGCAATCTGACATTAGACTATTCGCCATCATCACCACATGACCATCGCTAGGACCATCAAAACGATAGGCAATACCAATTCCATTCACCTTAATGATCTGTTTTTCTAGTTTTTGGCTCATTTTTATGTACTTTCTGGCTAGCTCGGCAATTTTTAAATATCCCGTCTTAATCATGGAGATCTTGAAAGGAGCATGGTAGATTATCCAACGAAACAATAAAAATACTAAGGAGACATGATGCAAAAGATATTGCAATCCCCTCGCTCGCTAAAGCGCAACTTGATGGTGAGCTTATTCATTGGCTTAGGACTTGGCCTCAACCTCATTTCCACGGCGGCCAGCGCACAAAACTACCCCAACCGAACAGTCAAGATGATTGTGCCTTTGACCGCTGGATCTGGCGCAGATATCGCCGGCAGAATCGTTGCCAAGAGCCTGGCTGAAACCTGGAAACAATCCGTCATTATTGAAAATCGTCCTGGTGCTGGTGGCTTAATAGGTACTGGTGCCGTGGTTGGCGCTGAGCCTGATGGCTACACTCTTCTGGTGCAATCTGCTTCATACGCAGCTAATCCTGCAATCTATAAAAAACTACCTTACGACCCACTAAAGAGTCTAGTTGATGTCGATATCCTTGGACAAACTCCTTACGTCTTAATCACGTCTGCAGAGGGTCCATACCAATCCATCAGAGATTTAGTGATCGCGGCAAAATCTAAGCCCGGTGAAATTACTTTTGCATCGGCAGGCGTTGGTAGCTCAACCCACCTTGCAGCCGAGTACTTTAATCAAATGATGGGTATCAAGCTCATACATGTTCCTTACAAAGGATCTCCAGAAGCTATTTCAGACACGATGGCTGGGCGCACCGCTTTTTACATGGCACCACTTGATACCGCTATCGGACAACTCAAGGGCGGCAAAGTAAGAGCACTTGGGGTTACTAGCAAAGCACGTAATGCCGCCGTTCCAGATATCCCAAGCATTGCCGAGTTGGGTTACTCCAACTTTGAAATTGGTCTGTGGTTTGGTGTATGGGCACCTGCTGGTGTGCCAGCAGCGATTGTGAAAAAGATTAATCAAGACATCAATTTGGCGATGCAAACTCCTGAGGTGAAAGCCGCTTATGAAGCCAAAGGAATTAAAGCAACACCAATGAGCCCACAAGAATTTGCTAAGTTTGTGCGCGAAGAAATGGCGAAGTATCAAAAGATTGCTAAAGATGCCAATATCGAACCTCAGTAATCTATCCGCATCAAATTGAACTCAACTCAAGCTGCACCACTCTGCCAAGCCCCAGATCCAGAAATTCGATCACCCAAGATTCAATTTCCCTCTGGGGCGGTAGATTGCCATGCCCATGTTTGTGGGCCAGCCTTGGAATTTCCTTATGCTGATGAGCGCATCTACACTCCTCCTGATGCCACACTGACTCAATACGAATCTCTATTGAATATGTTGGGTGTTGATCGCGCCGTCTTAGTTCAGCCCAGCGTATATGGCACTGATAACCGAGCCATGCTTGCAGCGCTCTCTGCGAACCCCAACAAATTTCGTGGGGTTGCAGTCATAGACAGCAATATTACTGATGCTGAACTGAAGAAGCTTCATCAGGCTGGCGTGCGAGGCATTCGTTGTAATGTGGTTGATGTTGCTGATAAATCGAAGGGTTTACCGATTGACGAATTAACTGCAATCGCCGAACGTATCCAACCATTTGGCTGGCGTTTAGAATTACTAGCTCACGTCAATGAGTATCCCGATCTTGCTAAAACATTTGCAGATTTTCCAGTGGACTTAGTATTTGGTCACTTTGGTTACTCCCACGCAAAACATGGCATTAATGACAAAGGTTTTCAGGGTCTACTAGAGCTTCTGAAAAATAACAAAGCTTGGGTCAAGATGACTGGACCTTATCGCATTTGTGATGGGGACTTTCCCTATGCAGATATGCGAGCATTTAATGATGAAGTGATTAAGGCTAACAGCGAGCGATTGATCTGGGGTAGTGACTGGCCTCATGTGATGGTCAAAAAGCAAATGCCGCATGATGCCGACCTATGTGATCTGTTTGGCTCTTGGGTGTCGGATCCAGGACTTAGAAAAGCCATCCTGTCCGATAATCCCTGTATGCTATATGACTTCCCTGCCTTTACTGGCAACTACTAGAAACAAATCAGCAATTCGCAAGAAAGAATACAAGCTCCATGGATAACACGTTTACTATTATTTTCGGCATTGTTGCCATGCTACTTCCACTAGTAGTAGGTCGCCTAGTCTGGAAGCGTTTTGACCAATACTTCGGTCGCAACGATGAAGCTTACATGGATACTCTCGAATACTTTCTTAAAAAGATTGGCTTCACTATTTTGGTTGCCTTTATCCTCTTATGGATTGGCATCAGCCTAGTATTCAGTGGACAGTCCTAATTACCAGTATTCGTAAAAAACCAGGAAACCCCTGCCATCATGAATGATCAACTCCTCAACATCCTCAAGAAAGCCAAACTCAACTTTGCCGTACTGGCCAGCATTCTGGTGCTCGCAGTTGTTGGCAAGCTGACTAATCCGGAGTTCACCAACGGGATATTTTTAATGGCAGATCAACTGGTTTCTGAACTGGTTCTATTGTTTGTTGCTATTACCTTGGGTGCATTTATTCCGAACTTCAAGCTAGTGGTATTTGGCGCAATCGCTGCCTTTATTGCTGCCGTCATTGCCATTCAAACCGGTGTATTTACTTACCTGACAACCGACTACCTTTTTGCTGTTCTGATTGTTGTTCTAGGCTTTGCATCGATTGCCAACCTCTATCGGCACTATCGAGAATTTAGCCTTAAATAAAATATCAACCCAGAAGACCGTCAGAATATTGTTTTGCAATTTTTTGACAAAGCACTTTATAAGTAAGGTCTTGCAATACTTTTTCCCTGCCAAAGCTCCGGATTTGATCTACCTCTACCTGTCCTGCAAGCACAGATTGAATGAGCGCAGGAACATCTTCCGAATGCCCATAAACAAGTAAATCTGCCTGATCTTTAAAGTGTCTGAATAAGTCTTTTGGCGCGTCAGTCAACACCAAAGCACCACTTGCTAATGCATCAAATACCCTTGTATCAAGACCCGTAGTGGATTTATTTAATCTTTGCGTGGCCAGCACGATCTTGGATCTACCAATGACCTCGTTTAGATCGGCACTAACAATTTCCCTGCCCCGAAGGATGCGTTTTAAATCCTTTTGTGAAAACAGGGTGCATTTTTTTGTCCAGTCACTTCCAAAGAGTGCAATATTGTGAGTTGCTTGATAAGCTGCAAATAAGACTTCTTCACGCCAAGGACTCCAAGCCCCATAGAAGAGAACATCAATGTCTTTTGCTATTTCAGGGATGGGATAAAAATCTGACGTGGAGGCTACGTGAGATTGATACTCCGAGCGAATCTGGAGATTATTTAACATCTCTACAATTTCACTATCGTATGAGAGATAGAGATCAAAAAGTCTTGCATACCGAATCAGTGTTTCGATATTTGGATTAGGCTCTACCCACCATCCAATTTTAGGAATATGGGTTTGCTTCAGAACGCTTTCCCCAAATTTATGGCCGTGTATACAGAAGATTAAGTCTGGCTTAAATTGCTGAATACGATCCGCAAATTTATACTCTCTGTACTTCTCAAAAGAAAATTGTGACCACCCAAATAAATCGGTATCTTTAGATATGAGTCCAAGACTCTTTGCTAATTTATTAATCTTTTTAAAAACGTATCTGTGTAACCAATGTCCTGAATTATTGGTGGCATAGACATCCACCTCGATACCCAGCACTTTAAACTCTTTTTCCAAATAATCTAGGATTAAGAAATTATCAACAAAGGTAATCAGAATTTTTTTTAATTGCATTTTTTAATTAATCCAGACATTCAGACACGCCATTTCTTTCACCAAGCTAATTTCATGAAGTTGAGTGCTAGCCCAAAAAAGAAGTTCTTTTGGGGGTCAACCGGGCTTAGTTGAGCCTCTTTTGGGGCTAAAGACGTATTGCATTGTGTCATGCTAGCCCATATTTAGCGCCTTAATATCGATATCAATATATGAAAAACGATATATCAATTCAACATTAAAGTATTTGTGGTTATATCGCTAGTTCTAGACAATCAATGTCTATGTACAAATATGACCAGATTGACCAAACTCTTATAGATCAACGAGTTGCCCAATTTCGAGACCAAGTAGAGAGGCGCCTCAATGGCACCCTAGCTGAAGAAGAGTTTCGTCCCTTGCGCTTACAAAACGGCCTGTATCACCAACGCCATGCTTATATGCTGCGTGTCGCCATTCCTTATGGTTTATTGAGCGCTAAACAACTACGCACCCTCGCCTTCATTGCCGACAAATATGACCGCGGATATGGTCACTTTACGACCCGCCAAAATATTCAATTTAACTGGGTAGAGCTAGAACAAACTCCTGACATCTTGGCTGAGCTAGCCAAAGTTGAGATGCATGCCATTCAGACTTCAGGTAACTGTATTCGCAACATCACAAGCGACGCTTTTGCAGGCGTTGCTGCTGATGAATATGTCGACCCCCGTCCTGTTTGTGAACTGCTACGTCAATGGTCAACCCTGCATCCCGAGTTCGCACACTTACCGCGCAAGTTCAAGTTTGCTATTAACGGCGCCAAAGAAGATCGCACCGTATTACTTTGTCATGATGTGGGAATTGAGCTCCAGAAAAATCCCAACATTAACAATGGTGAGTTGACAGCAAACATCTACGCTGGTGGTGGTATAGGTCGCACACCGATTCTGGGTTCCTTGATTAAAAAAGATGTGCCATGGCAAGTACTGCCAAGTTACTTAACTGCACTGCTGCGCGTATATAACCGCTTTGGCAGAAGAGACAACCTCTATAAAGCGCGTATCAAGATCCTAGTAAAAGCCTTAGGCCCAGAAGAATTCGCACGCCAAGTAGAGGGTGAATGGGTGCAGCTACATAACGATACCAAGCAGAGTAAAGATAACTTTACGCAAGCTGAGTGGGAGCGTGTCGCTAAGCACTTTACCAAACCAAGCTACAAAACACTTCCAGCATTAAGCGATGAGCAATTGCTGTCTCATGCTGAATCTAAGCTAGATGCTAATGAGAAGATTGCATTTACTCGCTGGTTGGAGCGCAATGTAAAGCCGCACCAGGTGCCTGGCTATGCCTGCGTTATTCTGTCGCTCAAGCCCCATGGTACCGCTGCCCCTGGCGACGCTACTAGCGCGCAAATGAATGCCATTGCGGATTTAGCAGATCACTATAGCTTTGGTGAGTTGCGTGTTACCCATGAACAAAACTTGGTCTTAGCTGATGTTGAACAAGCAGAGTTATTGAATCTATGGCGCGCAGCTAAAAACTACAATTTAGTGCTGCCTAATATTGGCTTGCTCACAGACATCATTGCCTGTCCTGGTGGCGACTTCTGCTCACTAGCCAATGCCAAATCATTGCCGATTGCAAAAGCCATTCAAGAACGTTTTGATGATTTGGATTACCTGCATGACTTAGGTGATATCACTTTAAATATCTCAGGCTGCATTAACTCTTGCGGCCACCATCACGTCGGCAATATCGGTGTTCTAGGTGTCGATAAAGATGGTGAAGAGTGGTATCAAATTACTTTAGGTGGCGAGCAAGGTAATGATGCCTCTATTGGCAAGGTGATTGGGCCTTCTTTCTATGCCAATGAGATTCCGGATGTGATGACGAGCCTCATTAATACCTACGTAGAGCAACGAACAGGTGATGAACCCTTTATCGATACTTACCGCCGCTTAGGCGTAACACCCTTCAAAGAGGCCGCTTATAAGAATGCATTAAATAAAAATGATGCTAAGCACTCCAAAGGGGCAACAGCCTAATCCTGGAAAAACTATGAACAAGCAAATTATTTCTTTTCCAAAAAATGGCAAGCCCACCCTCATCGCCAATGAATGGCAGGTGTGGGATGGTGAGCGTGATGAAGGCGGCATCCCTGATTTAGAGCATGGCTTTCATAAAGTCTTGGTACCGTTTCATTGGTGGCGCATACACAACCCCGCCCATCATCAGAATGCGGACGTAATAGACAAAGCAAGCAAAGGTGAGATTGGTGTTTGGTTTGCTGCTGATGATGACATCCTCAAGCATGCTGACATCATTGAGGCTGGAAAGCCCCTATGGCCAGTGGTTGGCGCGCACTTCCCTATTTTTAGAGATGGGAGAAGCTTTAGTACTGCAGCCCTCCTGAGAGATCGCTTTGACTGGCAAGGTGAGGTTCGTGCAATTGGTGACGTCTTGATTGACCAACTCTTGCAAGGAGCACGAGTCGGCTTTGATGCTTTTGAGCTGCGTCCCGATCAAAATCCCGATATCGCTCTCAAGCAGTTTGATCTCTTCTCGGTAGTCACACAAAACAGTTGGCGCGATCAACGCGCTACCATTGCGGCTTAATCGGTCAATAGATAAAACATCATGACATCCACTACTCTCGGTAAAGTGTATTTAGTCGGCGCAGGTCCTGGCGCCGCTGATCTCATTACCGTGCGCGGCGCTAATCTTCTGGCAAAGGCAGATATTGTTTTTCATGATGCTTTAGTTGATCCAGCAATGCTAGAGCTCTGCCCACAAGCCATTAAAGAGCCTGTTGGTAAGCGTTGCGGCAAGCTGTCTTCAGCGCAACTATTTATTAACAAACGATTAATCGATGCGGCGCAGAAACATCAAATTATTGTTCGTCTTAAAGGTGGCGACCCCATGATGTTTGGTCGCGCTGATGAAGAAATCCAAGCACTAAACGAACGCCAGATTGAAGTGGAAGTTGTGCCTGGCATTACTGCAGCATTAGCAGGAGCAGCAGCCATTCAGCAATCGCTTACTCTGCGTGGCGTTAGTAGAAGTGTGGCTTTTATTACTTTGGCGCAAGGTACTGAAAATCTTGCCAATGATGAAAATCAAAATCAACCGATTCAAAACCCGCAAGCCGATACCTTGGTGTATTACATGGGACGCAAAGATGCTAGCAATATTGCCAAACAGCTAATTGATAGCAAACAGAAGCATTCAGCAAAAACCCCTGTACACATCCTAGAGGCAGTGAGCACTCAGAATGAACGTCATTGGTCTAGCACTCTAGGTGAGCTAGCCAATGGCAAAGCAAATGATTGGTTTGATAGCGCATCACCTGCACTCATTATGGTTGGCGAAGCTTTGAGAGAAAAGCAGCAAACTATTAATGGAGCTACCAATAATGAAATTAACAAACAAGTAGAAAGCTTAAAGAGCTCTAGCGCTGAAATCCACAATAGCCTGCAAGACAGCCTCATCCTCACCGACAGCAGGCGTAGCGCTTAAAACCACTCCGGGGAATTTTTCCTGACATGCTAAAAGCAATACTGGGAAATCATTCCGCAAATGGCCGCCTTGTCCAAAGAAGACCGGCACTACAACCACCTCCACTACTCCAGAGGCCACCAAGGATGTAATAGCCTCTTCAAGGCTAGGCTGCATTAGCTCCAAGAAGGCTAACTCCACCAAAGTATCGGCATGCTGGGCTTTCCACAAGGAGGCCAAGCGGTCAAAGGGCTCACGCCAGCGGACATCACGGGCGCCATGGCCAAATAAGACAATTGCTTTCGTATTCATATTTATGCAAACCTTTTAAACTATCAGCATTAATCTCTTAAGCTTACCTCGAAACTAAGCTCTCTAACGATATAGCAATATGACAGACCTACTTAGCCAAACTTGGTTCATCGCCTTAATGGGCGCTACTCTTATTGGGGCAGTACTCTCCGCAGTTCACCACGCCGAAGTGATCGCTCATAAGACTGGTGAGCCGTATGGCACCCTAGTACTGGCTATTAGCGTCACCATCATTGAGGTCTCCCTCATCATTGCCATGATGATTGCAGGTCATGAGGGCTCTGAATTTATTGCTCGTGATGCTGTCTTTGCGACCGTGATGATAGTGATTAATGGGGTTATTGGTCTATGTATTTTTATGGGCGGCTTCAAACATCATGAAATGTCCTTTCGCAACGAGGGAACCAATTCTGCATTAGCAGTACTGACTGCTTTAGCCACCTTTATTCTAGTGATGCCGATGGTAACTACTAGTACGCCTGGGCCAGACTTTACAAAGGGCCAACTAGCGTTTGCTGGCATTGCTTCTTTCGCCCTCTGTAACACATTTATTTTCTTCCAAACATCAGCCATCGAGAATATTACCTCCCCAAGGCTGAAGATCAAAAGACTGATAACGATGCCCACGGGGACAAGCCGAGCAATCTCAAAACTGGCATCAGTCTAGTCTTACTATTGATCTCACTGGCAACAGTGGTAAGTTTGGCAGAGGCACTTAACCCCGCCATTGAGGCTGGAGTAAAAGCAGCGGGCGCTCAAAAGCCTTCAAAGGGTGACCATCCATCAAGAGCCTATCATATGAAGCTGATCCTATAAATCCACCGCCACCGAGAATTGCAATTTTCATATAAGCTCCACTCAACTACACCAAGACTCTATTAGAAATTGCATACATATATTTGGAGCCCTCCTTGGGTCGATATTAAACTTAGACTTGTGCATTATCAACATAATACTTATTGATTAAAGTATTTCCACCAAGCTTCCTGATTTTTGGAGCATTATGAGTTCATTAATATTAATTATCTACGCTATTCTTCCACTACAAAAAATTGCGGGAATGTCTAAGGAATTAAAAACCTGATTTCTTGATGAGAAAATACAATCTTGTTGCTTTAAAACATAATTTTTATAGCTATACGAATCGCATTAGATAAGGCGATGGTTGTTGTAGGTGTAGCAGGAATTGTTGGCAGAACAGTAGCATCAACCACATAAGTCCTATCAAAACCAAACGGCCTTCCCAGAGTATCGGCGCCCCCTGGTAATGACACCTCCATCATCTCGATAGCGCCCCCAAAATGTTGACTATGACCTATTTTGGCCTTCAAATAGAGGCGAGGGAAAACATAAAATCCTGTTTTGTGACCAATCTTAAAAAGCCTAGCCAACAGAGATCGGAACTCAACAGTGCTTTTTTCATTTGGCTTACCGCTAACATTTATGCTTTCTTGATTAAACTTTACAGTCATAGTCCCCGATATATTCGAATGCATATATGTCATCCCGATATAGGTTCTAGATAACACTGGATTCAATATCTTACCGAAAATACTACCGAATAATGGGCCAAGCTTTTCTATTAGCATTAAATTTAAAAACTGCATGCCAGGATAAAGCTGGGTTTGTATAAGATTTAAATTAGAGTCAAAACTTTGAATATACAAATGGGCTAATGAAATTGATTTTGAGGATTGACGCTGCCTGCCTCCCCAAACAAAAACGGGAAAGTAAAACTTTTGACTGTCTTTTATGATGTAGTGATCAGGCTTTTTTTCAGTAGAGTTATCAATTATTCTTAAGGTATCTAAACAGCCAGCCGCCAGTACAGCTGATGAAAAAATCTTAGTATTAATTTCGCCATCTCTCGCTAAGTTTTTGAAAGTAAGGCTAACAGAATCACCGCTCTCGAAAACTGATTCAACAAGGGCTAACGGCTGATAAGTAAACTTAGGGTCACTTAAAAGATCCTCAAGTATATTTGCAGCTGAAAAAATTGAATCATATTGACACCCTTCCATGCACTTACCACACTTAACACAAACGTTTACTGCAGCTGGATTGGCTTGGACCGCTAACTTTGACTTTCCAACATAAATATTATTTTTATTTAAATAAATTTTATGTTTTTTGGCCCTATTCAATAAAAAGATTGTTTGATCGACTTCAAAATCAAAATTATTAACTTTAAGATTGATGGGATAAAGCTCATCAATTTGATCCATTGCCCCCATAATCCCCGTGAGGTTAAAGCTCAGATTGAGATTTTCACTAATCTCATTATAAGAAATTGGCCAGTTCAAAATATCTTGTGGATAGATGGCGCCCACAGTTGCCCCCCAGATCGTACTAAGACCACCTTTTGCATGACTTGTATCAAACGAGACTTTATTATCAACCGCAATATTTATCCCATCAGCTCTCTGATACATAAAAGTTGAATTAAATAGCTTCTTTTTGGGCATCAAAGTCTTTGGCAAAGAAGTTTTCGTGCCAAAATCATTAGCGTTACTTTTAGTTAACCCCACATCGAATAAAGTGACTGAATACCCCCTATTTAATAGTGTCTGAGCAGCAGCAGTCCCAGTTGGACCCGAACCAACTACCGCTATGGATTTAGTCATTTAGCATCCAACCAGCACGACTAAAGTTGATAGGAATCTCTTGGGAGTATTGCTGCATACAAATGTTATTACCCTTGCAGGGCGGGATATCAATTTCATGAACACATGGTGCACAAGTTATTTTTTTAAAGTTCACAACATCGAATTTACTATCTATGCATCTAAGTCTTAAATAAGGATCGCTTGGCCCCCAATACGAAAGAGTGGGAACCCTAAGCAATCGAGATAAATGAATGATTCCCGAGTCGATTGTCACTAATTTTCTAAGACCAAGTAAGCTATCAGCTAACTCCGTAAGAGATGTTTTGCCTGTTAGATTCTCAATCTTCAATTTAGGAAATATTGTAGATAAATGTTTGCAGAGATCTTTGCTTCGTCCAATGTCATTCCGCCCCCCATAGACTTTAAGTAAATCAATATCATTGATTTCTTCGCGCAAAATATCTCCCCACTGCTTCAGTGACAACTCTCGCTCACGATACAATATCGAACAAAACGGCGCCAAACCAATTACATTGCTTATTGAGGCTCTATTTGGCAACAAGCCCATTGCATTTTGAAATGAATTACAGACGTCATTCCAGGATGGGATTGTTCCGCCCGCATTAAATGCAATTTGTTCATACCCTGTATAGATAGGAGATGAGGAGTTATAAAAAATTGGGTAATTAATATATCCCATTTGCCATCTATTCCAATTCTGAAATAATCCAAAACGTTTTTCAGATAAGGTAAAAAAGCAGAACAGTGTTGTTAGCTTGGAATGCAATTCATAATTTACGAAAATATCACTACGCCAACTCTCCCTTAGGGCGCTAACCAGAGACCTCAAAAAAACCAATAAGTTATTTGTATTAATAAGTGAAAATTGATCAACTACACAAGCTAACTCAGCAAAGGCGGCGACCTCAGGCGAGCAAATAAGAATAATTTTTGCCTCTGGATATTTTTTTCGCACTGCCAGTATTGCAGGATAGGCAATCAGCAAACTCCCTCCACCCATAATTTTTAGGTAAGAGATTTTCCGAACCGAACCGGAGTTGCTCCTTGAAAATATTAATGGCCAGACTAAATTCAGCACATGAGTCAAGGGCGAAAAAAATGCAATTAAGAAACGCCCCAAATATCCATCTATAGTTTTTAATGTAGTTAATTTCATGAGGTAGCTACTATTGCATCCTGAGGGCTGTAATACAATCCTTTTTTTGCATTTTCTAAGTCTAGAGTTACCGATGAAAGACTAAGATAGTAGGCTGATCTTGAAATTGGTGGGCGAATTTTTTGCCCAGTTAGAAAGTAAATCATATCGCCCAAAAGAGCCAAACAAAAAGCCAAAGCCCTAGGAATCGATGGGGCCTTCTTTAGACGAGAATCTTCTCCAACAAGATTTCGTACAAAAGAAGAAAAAATGATGGGTGAGCCATCCGAAATCAAGTACGCATGACCACTTACCCCATAAGTAAAGCTCTGGCATACCGCAATACACAAGTTGATGTAATGCGTAGCACTAGTCAGATAGCTCCCACGATCAACCCAAACAAAAGTCCGAGAATCTAGGGCGGATTTCAATTTTTTTAATACTGGTGAATCATCTCCACCCCAAATCATTCTTGGTCTCAAAATAATAAATCTGGACTTACTATTTAATATTGCAAATTCCTGCACTAACTTTTCAGCCTTTTTCTTCATTTCCGAATAAATAGAAATATTACTTTTCGGGACCTCACTTCTCTCACTCAACCCACCCAAAGGGCCATTCCCCAAAAACACTGCTTCCGAACTTAAATAAATAAAAGTTATAGCCCTCGATTCAAAATGCTTAAGCAATAAGTCTGTAGCCGAAACAATATCACGGTATGAATCATCTCTATTTGCAAAATGATCAGTGTTTGAAGCTAAGTGAATTACAATATCAAAATCTTTGGGCATCCTTAAATATGTTTTAGGATCCGCCAAATCACCAGCTACCACCCTCGCAGACGGATGGATTTTATTGTGCTCAGAATTGCGCAAAGACGTTGTAATATCAAAATTACCTTTAATCTCAAGATAAGAAATTAATCGCTTGCCAAAATATCCGCCGCCACCAGTAATTAAAACTCTTTTCACATTACCCCTCGATTAACAACAGAATACAAGATACGTTTGCCAAAGTAACACCTCAGGATGCGATACGATAGATTACAACATCGTCCTTACGATAATCCTCTTTAAGAAAACCCTGCGCTAATAAATCTTTCAAATATTGATTTAAACGATCATGATAAGTTCTTGAAATACTCTCTAGAGGAAATCTTGAATCATCTTGCACTCGCCAAGCTAACATTGAAATATTTTTAGACTTCAGAAGTTTTTTAAAATCCTCAGGGCCATTTAAATACTCAAAACCAACCTCAGGATTCCAATCGTGAATAAAGAAAAAATCCCTGTTCAGATAGAAAAAGGGTTGAACACCCCAATTAAATGCAATTACCTCATCTAGTTGCGTATTCTGATTTATATATTGACTTACCCAGTAAAGATGAATTCCCAAGTTTTGAAAATCAACCCTAGAAATCTTGTTTTGAGCGTATAGCCAAAGTAAAGGCATCGAATTTTTAAATTGATTAATTGAAAAAATGACCTGCAAGCAGACAAAGGCAATAGAAAGGTATTTGACCCATCTAATACTTTTTGCTTGAGAAATAATTAACCATGCCAACACAATAAACACGATTAACGTTGGGTAAAAATAGCGAAACTCCCAATAATAATAGTAAAACTGCCAGCCCAATACTAGAAGTATTGTTACAAAGGAATAGAAGATTTTTAGTCTCCAATTTTTCCTCCAAATGATAATCATGGTGATACAGGCTCCGATACAAACAAAAATATTAAGTGCGCCGAGCGCCTGTGTTAAAAATTCCAAATAAATCATTAAGGAATGTGTTGTACGCCAAGAAGTGCCATTCTGCCAAATTGTCGCTTCTTTAATCATGGTAGAAATGTTTTGCATTTGCAAGCTGGTATAGGTGCAACTTCCCATTAATTCACTAAGGTTGGGAAATACGGGATTGCAATGTTGCAAATAATTTAAGCCGAGCCAGGGAAGATTTATACCAATGCCAACGCAGACTAAAGATATGATTTCTTTAGACATGTGCTTGAAGCTAAACTCGGCGTGAGATTGCGCGTAAAAAATTAAATATACTGGGAAGTAAAAGACTGCTGTATATTTCAACCCAAAAGCAAACGAAAGAAATAAAAAAGATAGAAATCGCTTCATGGCAGATTGATCTCGCCCAAACTCAATGATTAATACAGTCGACCCAATTAGAAAACACGCCTGAATAATCTCAATTTTTGCTATTCCCAAATTCACAACTACTAATGGCAAATATCCAACAGACAAGAGTGCCAAACCAAGATAAAGGCGGGATCTGCTATAGCATGCAAATAACCTGACTGAGAAATACAGCAATATTGGGAAAAATAGATAGGTAAAAAATTGCGCAGTGCTTGAATCGGCATTTAACAGTAAGGCAATTCCAAATGCTGCCTCACCAAATATGGGGAACGAGCTAAAAATTCCATACTCGTCAAGATATCTTAAATTTTCTCCGGCAATATGCAACTTTGGAATAGTAAGAACATATGAAATAGCATCCCAGTTTGAAGTCGGTAATGAAGCAACTAAAAACCCAATGAGTAAAATGGGTACGAAAAAAACCATAAACCACCAAGGCAATAATTTTTTATCTTTCAAATGAATCCGAAAATTTATCCCCTTCAATATTGTATATATCCAAGAAAGAAAAATAATACTTAAAGTAACAACAAGTAGATTGCGTAAGTTTAGTAGCCCAAAACTTCCTAACAAGGTATACGCGATTGAAATACCTAACGTTCCTATTAAGGCCGCATAAGGAATTGACATTTCGTCATTAAAAAAAGTCTTTGAAGATTTAAAAAAAATCTCAAAAAAATAGAAGATTGATCGGCCAAGAATAATAGTAAACGCCATCATCCCCAAAGCTAATGAGAAATTTTCTAGCATACGGAGTTTGAATAATCGATCATTTATTAAAATTAACCCCTTAAATTTGAACAGTCACTTTTCTATATCGCCTCTTTTTATCAAATTTAGGCAACTACCTTCCTGAAATAAGCAATCGTCTCTTTAAGACCATCCTCTAAATTAACCTTAGGCTCCCAGCCAAGCTTAGCTTTAGCTAGCTCAATATTAGGCTGGCGCTGCTTAGGATCATCGGATGGCAATGGTTGATGAACGATCTTTGATTTGCTACCTGATAGTCTGAGGACTGTCTCTGCTAACTCAAGCATAGTGAATTCACCAGGATTTCCGATATTGACTGGTCCTGTGAACCCATCTGCGGAATTCATCATTTTTACCATGGCATCAATTAAGTCATCTACATAGCAAAAGCTTCTGGTTTGCTGACCGTCGCCATAAATAGTAATATCTTGGCCTTTTAATGCCTGGACAATAAAGTTACTCACAACACGACCATCATTAGGGTGCATACGCGGACCGTAAGTATTAAAGATTCGCACAACCTTAATATCTAACTGATGTTGACGATGGTAGTCAAAGAACAAGGTTTCTGCGCAACGTTTACCTTCGTCATAGCAAGAACGAATGCCAATTGGATTGACTTTTCCCCAATATTCTTCAGGCTGAGGATGCACTTCTGGATCACCATAGACCTCGCTAGTAGAGGCCTGTAAAATTCGAGCTCTAGTTCGCTTGGCAAGACCCAGCATATTAATAGCGCCATGTACACTGGTTTTGGTAGTTTGCACTGGATCGTACTGATAGTGCACCGGGGAAGCAGGGCAAGCTAAGTTGTATATCTGATTGGTTTCTACATAGAGCGGGAAAGTCACATCGTGACGCATTACTTCTAAATTTGAATTGCCCAATAGGTGGGTCAAATTCTGTTTAGTCCCCGTAAAGAAGTTATCCACTACTAATACCTCATTACCCTCTTTAAGAAGTTTCTCGGTGAGATGGGAGCCTAAGAAGCCTGCACCGCCGGTGATGAGGATTTTTTGATTTCGGTTGTAATTTTGCATATAAAGCAGTAGGTTGAGAGAATTTATAGAGGTGCATTTAATTATGACGGCCAATGCCCTGGTACTCAATACCCAATTCTTGCATAGCTTGAGGCTCGTATAGGTTGCGGCCATCAAAAATAATTGGGGATTTGAGCTTAGCCTTTAGAAGATCGAAATCTGGGCTACGGAAGGCTTTCCACTCAGTCACAATCACCAAAGCATCACAGCCATCGACTGCCGCCATAGGATCATCAACAAGGCTAACTTGTTTTAAACCCTCAGGATTACCTTTGAAGTCTACGTCAAAGCAATGCTGAGCCTCCGGCATAGCCACTGGATCATGCGCTACGATTTGTGCGCCACGCTTAATCAGCTCTTGAATAATCACACGACTGGGAGCTTCACGCATATCGTCGGTATTGGGTTTAAATGCTAAACCCCATAATGCGAACTTCTTACCTGATAAGTCCTTGCCAAAGCGTTTTTCAATTTTCTCTACCAAGATATATTTTTGGGCTTCATTGACAGCTTCTACAGCATCAAGGATCTTGAGATCACGACCATGCTCAATCGCAGTCTTTGATAGTGCTGACACATCTTTTGGAAAACATGAGCCGCCATAACCAGTGCCGGAGTATAAAAATCCGTAACCAATGCGGGAGTCTGAGCCAATACCTTGACGTACCGCTTCAATATCTGCGCCAACTAAGTCAGCCAAATTGGCTAACTCGTTCATAAAGGAGATCCGGGTAGCTAACATCGCATTAGCAGCGTACTTGGTTAACTCTGCACTTTTAACGTCCATGTAATAGGTACGCTCGTGATTACGGTTAAACGGAGCATAGAGTTTTCGCATCTGCTCCTTAGCGCGCAGACCCGCTGGAGTACTTTGCGTACCAATCACAATACGATCAGGGCGCATGAAGTCTTCTACTGCTGCGCCCTCTTTAAGGAACTCGGGATTAGAAACTACAGAGCACAGTTCCGAAGAGAGACCCCTCTTAGTCAGTTCTTCGCTGATGGCAGCAGATACTTTGTCGGCGGTACCCACCGGAACAGTCGATTTATCGACAATCACTTTAGGAGTGGTCATATGGCAACCAATATTGCGGGCTGCCGCTACAACATACTGAAGATCTGCAGAGCCATCTTCATCAGGAGGTGTTCCAACGGCAATAAATTGAATATCGCCATGGGCAACCGAGGCGGCAATATCAGTAGAGAACTGCAGGCGACCCGCAGCGCGATTGCGTTCGATCGTCTCTTTTAAGCCTGGCTCGTAAATGGGAACACCGCCAGAATTGAGAATCTCAATCTTCTTAGGATCGACGTCAACACAAAAGACGTTATTACCCTGCTCTGCCAAGCAAGCACCGGTAACGAGACCGACGTAACCGCTGCCGATGATGGTGACTTTCATAAATTAACCAATATATATTAAAGGGGGCTTTAAAAACTTTGCAAACATGATTAAAAGCTTATCTAGCTTTTCGTGACAGAACAAAACGTTCCATCCAATTATAAATTCCAATTAATTATCAGAGCATTGCCAATTCAATTCATATAGTTTCAAGTCTAACGATCTTTAGTCAGAATAATCTATTAATTTAAGATTATTTTGTTAATATAAATTTTAATTAGCGGGCACCAGAACAAATCTCAATAACAACAGTAGATTTGTAATCCAGCCGCGTACCCACAAAAAAGTATGGTTAAACAAGAAACCAAAATTGACACGACAATCACCGGCAAAAGCGGTATAAGGGTTGGCGACACTATCGTTTGTTACTCTAGTTTGACCTGATTAAGGCCTAAAGGATTTTTCGGTATTTTCAATTATTCAATGAAGGTGTTATGAAAGATTGAATGTAGTCTTTGTAGCTATCTTTAGCATTTTGTCCTCGCGATATCCCGGCCAAAATCAGCGTCATTAATGTTAGCGAACCAGTCTGCAAAAAAACAAGGAAGATGATTCCAAATGCAATCGATAGCCAACCAGAAGCTGGCTCCCCAAAAAATCGCACTAGAAATGCAACGCAAATAAATATAACCGCCAATGCAGCAATTGAAAAAAATAATATGCCCGCCCTCACTAATACATCTTCAGCAAAAACCATTAAACCCCTGAAGCCATGCAGGACCAAGCCAAAAAAATTCATTTTACTCTTACCTTCAAACCGTTGCCCACGATCTATAGGCTCGTAATAAATGCGTAATTTTGATAGAAGAATGCAGCCTGGTAAATGTATCCACAACTCATTCATAGACACTAAACGAGATAGTGATGAACGTCTTATCGCACAAAAATTACCGAAATTAATTTTACGCCCCGTTAACATTCGAAAAGCTAATTTATAGAGAAAATAGAAAATCTTAAACTTAACTGATTCGAATCTAATTCCGCGCTTAGCTACAACTATATCCACGTTAGGATTGTTAAATTTTGCTAAGAGTCTTTGAACGCTAGTAGATCGATCCTCACCGTCGGAATCCATCACAACAACATTAAGATTACTTGAAAAATTTTCAGATATGTAATTAAGCCCAATAGCTATAGCCTTTTGATGACCGACGTTTCTTTTAAGTCGAATTATTAATCCCTCTAAGCCAAAATTTTCTAGTATTTTTGCGTCAACCGGATGATGCAAAGAACCATCATCCACAATTATAAAATAGAAACCACCTTCATCGCCAACCAAAAACGACTCCAACAATTTTCCCAAAGAAATGTAATCCTCATAACAGGGGGTGAGAATAATAGTTTTATTCATGAAATATTAATCCTCTTTGATATCAATTTCTTTTCCAAAGAGTAAATTCTACACCCCGGATAATTACAGATTTGTGTATTTTGAAGTTAGCATTAGCGCGTTCAAATAAGCACTTTTGAATATTTGGCATATTTTCATCAGAAACTATGTTTAAAAGGAATATAGTTTTAGTGTCAGGCACTGATTCTGTCAGCAAATAATCTGAGTGATCCACACCCACTGGGAAATATCTAATATTTACAAAACCAAGGCCAACAAGCGTTGGCTGCATAAATTCGTTAGAAGATACAAATGCCTCCCTATTTACATCATCGAAGAGTGATTTTAAAGCGATATATCTAGAATCAGAGTACTGCCCCAAATCACTTTTTTTATACATTATCTTGATATCTTTAAATAAATTATGGCTAAGCGTAGGGCTTACTACGTGCTGTATATTAAAATAGTGGAAAACTTGTATTAAAAAAACAGTAGTAAGTATAAGGCTTTCTATAGTTAATTTACTAACTGATTTATTCTTACTTAAATTAGAAAAACCATTTATGAACCCAATTATTAAAACTGGAATATAGTAGGAATGATAGTGCGTAACAAAGCCAATTTTTTCAGCGCCTCCAATTGTTACCAAATAATTCGGAGCTAAAAAAATTACACTTAAAAGAAAATACTTCCAAGAAAATAAACTTATTATTACAAATGGAGCGCATATTATTAATAACCTTAAGCCTAAAATTGATATAGGCATTTCCGGGTTAAATAAATCTTTAATATTAGATATAATTTGAGCCGCAGATGTATTTTCACTATATGGCGAATTTTGAATATTATATTTCCAAAAAAAGTAATTGATTACACCAATTATTCCAATTAATAATACATATTTTTTTTCTTTAATTCCGATTAAAAATAATGCCAATAAAAATGCACCCCCCATCAGAGAGGTTCTTTCGCTAATTGAAAATAATAGTAATGAAATAATGATAATTAAAATATTATTTAAATTATCATTATTTGAAATATACAAATAATATAACAACAAAATTAATGGTATATATAATCTGTCGAAATAATACTGACCAGACAATGACCCCAACAGAGGTGGAAATAATAAGAAAATTAATACAATTAATATTTTTTTTAAAATACTAAATTTAAATTTAGAGGCAATTAAGTATATTAATAAGAATGTAGAAAATGAGGCTATTGCGTTTATTACTGCAGAAAAAATAATTGGTGGGATATTTGTAATTTTTATAATCACTGCAAATATATATGTGACCAAATAAAAATGATAGTTACTAAAAGACCAGTTTTCATATTGATTTATAAAATCATTACTACAGTATTCCTGAAAAGGCCTTCCTATAAGACTGTATAAGGAATATGCAGATGCAAAGACCTTTGATCTCATATCCCCAAAATCAGAAACTCTTTGAATGAGATCTACGTATCCAGCTGAATCTCCCGCCATATGAAAGTACCTAAGGTAATTCAAATAAGAAATTAGCGAAATAAAGATTATGGATAAAAGGTATATACTTATTTTCTTCATTTTTTACTTTAGTTAATTTTACTTTATTGTAATATCTTTTTATAATATTAACAATACCACCGTTCTGCTCACTTGGAATTCTACTAAAATACCCGGTATGGAAAAAATCTCTGTTGTAATTCCTTGCTATAAAGTTACCAATAAAATTTTAAATGTCATTAATTTAATAGACTCGTCAGTTTTAAAAATTTATGTAGTTGATGATTGCTGCCCCGACAAAAGCGGTGACTTTGTAAAGACATACTGCGAGGACAAGCGGGTAACGGTTTTGTACCACAACATAAATCAAGGGGTGGGTGCTGCTGTAATGTCGGGCTACCGCGAAGCCATAAAAGATGGCATGGAGATTATTGTCAAAGTTGATGGTGACGGCCAAATGAACCCCTCTTTGATCCCTAATTTTATAGATCCGATTGTTTGCGGGGAGGCAGATTACACAAAAGGTAACCGCTTTTATAATTTGGAGGAGATAGGGTCAATGCCAAAAATTCGATTATTTGGTAACGCCTGCCTCTCCCTGATGACAAAACTCTCTTCTGGGTACTGGCAAATATTTGATCCAACAAACGGCTTTACTGCAATCCATGCAAATGTTGCTCGTCAATTGCCTCTTTCAAAAATTAGTTCCCGCTATTTTTTTGAAACCGATATGCTTTTCCGTTTAAATACTCTGCGTGCAGTAGTTGTTGATGTGCCGATGAACGCTGTCTACGAAGATGAGGTCAGCAATTTAAAGATACATAAAATTCTTCCCGAGTTTATTGCCAAGCATTGTAGGAATTTTATGAAACGTATTTTTTATAATTACTTCCTTAGAGATATGTCTCTGGCTTCGATAGAGCTACTTATTGGAGTATTCTTTATTCTTTTTGGCTTAGTTTTTGGCGTTGCTAATTGGGTCAACTCCAAACTAACAATGACAAATACTCCAGTAGGTACTGTCGTTCTTGTGGCCATAACTATCATTCTAGGTACGCAACTACTGTTAGGGTTTCTGGCTTACGATATAAATTCAATGCCTTCGAGATGTTTGCATAAAATAAAACGTTTTAAAACATGAACTATTTGAGATTTTTAAAAGAAAAAGCTAGGGGTTACCCACTTACTAAGGTTCTAAGGTTAGAAATTGAATCCCTAGTTTTTGGACTTTTAAGCTATATTCCGACGACCCTTGGTGTCTTAGTGCGTGGTTTTGTTTGCAAGCAATTCTTTTCTAAATGCGGGGGTTTCCCGTGGATTCAGCCAAGAGTGATATTTGTTCATACAGAAAAAATATCGTTGGGTAAATTTTTTGGAGTTAATTCAAATTCATATCTCAACGGCTATGGAGGCATTGAGATAGGTGACCATGTACTTCTTGGCTCGAACGTAACAATTTCCTCTGGCATTCACCCAATAGATGGCTGTGAACCCCCAATAATTACCAGGCAATCTATACCCTCTAAAATAACGATTGAGAATGATGTTTGGATTGGCTCAAACGCAATCATCATGCCGGGAATTCATCTAGCCAAAGGAACTGTTATTGGCGCCAATTCAGTTGTGACAAAAAATACACAACCCTACTCAGTCAATGCTGGCAATCCGGCAAAATTTATTAGATACAGAAATAATGTTTAAGATTTCTTGGATTCAATTTGCGCAGTTGCTTGCTTATGCAGCAATTATGGGCTCATGTCAAATAATAATGGCCAAGGCCTCCAAGCAAATTGGAGGAAATATCGCAGAAAGCAGTCTTGTTTCAGGCATATTTTCAAGCTACTGGCTTTTTATGGCGCTCTTCATTTATGCAATTGCAACAGGAATATGGCTTCTAATCTTATTTAGCGTAGACATAAGGATTGCATATCCCATTGCATCGACATCTGTAATATTTGCTAGCCTGTTACAGTCCTATCTAGACGGTAGATTTCCCCCGACAAGCTATTGGCTAGGCATCATCACTGTTTTAGTCGGACTCACGCTGATAAACCAAAGCTCAAGGTGACTCGCACATTGAAATTAGCAATCACTGGAGGTAATGGCTACATTGCCTCGCATTTAACTCGTTTAGCCCTAGACAACGGCCACTCAGTTCTTACTTTATCTAGAAAAAAATCAAGCCAAAACTCAGCCGAATGGATGTCATACGACTTACTATCAAATGAGCCAATAGACTTACCGAAGGACATTGATGTAGTAGTGCATCTTGCTACATCGAGCATTGATTCTAAATCAATCTATGAAAAAGAAATATTAGGCGCAACTCTATTGCTAGATGCTTCACGGAAAGCCGGCGCTAAGTTCATCTTTATTTCCAGTCAAACTAGCAGTCAGGACTCCCCCTCTCTTTATGGAAAACTAAAATTTGACATTGAGTTATTGGTTCAAAAATTTTCAGGGGTAATTATCAGGCCTGGACAAGTTTATGGCAGTAAACCTCAGGCGCTCTTTAAAAGGTTAATAATGATTGTTGCCAAACTCCCCTTACTGCCGTACTTTGTAAAGTCGCCGAAAATTCAGCCAATACATGTCGACGACTTGGCGAATGGAATTATTAAGATTTGTGAAATAACACAGAATCATAAAAATATATACTGCCTAGGAAGTACTGAGCCAGTATCTTTCAACACCTTCCTGAAATCTATTTGCGTAAATCGATTAAGAATTTATCGTGTATTTTTCCCAATACCATCTTTTATGCTATTTCCATTCATAGCAATCTTCGGAAAATTTTATCCAAGCTTAATGCAGCTCCACTCACTCTTTGTATTACCTAGAATGGAGACCGAGGCTGATCTGAAATCAATCAATTTGGTTTTAAGGCCGCTGGCTTCAGGCATGAATAAATCTGGAGATGGGCAAACAAGAGAGATTCTTCAAGAAGGCCTTGCATTTGGGAGGTATCTTTTTAATAACTATTATTCTTACAGCTTTTTAAAATCCTACCTTTTGGCCATTAAGCAATTAAAAGGGGGACGGTCTTTATCACTCCCGCCCATATTTCTCAAATGGCCAATGTTCATTTACTTTATTGAAATTAATCCGTTCTTTAAATCCAAGTTTCTTGATGAACTTAAATCTAGAATTGCAATTACCTCTTTAATAATGGAGGCAAGACCATCTGGAGCAAATATTTTTTTAGGATTAGGCTCGAAAAATACATTTTTAAAGAGTTTTTTCGGAATTGCAAGCGCCCTTCTCTCTGCATCCCTAATAAGAATTCTTGCCACAATTGCTAGTCCTGTTGTCTACTTGAAATATAAATCGCTAATTAACTCACACCATGGATGATCCGAATTTTGATGTGATTATCATCGGGAGTGGTCCTGCCGGCACTTCTGCTGCATACCCCTTATTAAATGCAGGCCTGAAAGTATTAATGGTTGATGGGGGCAAAGAAGCAACCAACACATACCCTCAAGAAAGTTATCTGACCTGGCGTCAAACTGATACTCTCCAGCATTCACGAATGATTGGGGAAAATAATTATTCTCTCGTACATCTCAAGAGCTCATCACCTAAAATGAGAATACCAGGCCTATCTTATGCATTTAATGATTTTGCACAAGAAAATAATAGCTTAAACGATCGAAGTATTGCAATCAGCTCTCTTGCAACAGGAGGACTTTCAAATGTATGGGGATGCGGTGTTGCAACATTTTCAGATATCGAATTAAGTCAATTCCCCTTTGATCCCGCCGACATTAAAGGATCATATGCTACCGTTTCAAAAAGAATCGGCATCAGTGGATGCAATGGTGACGATCTCTCCAGTTATTTTGGGGTTGATTCATGGGCACAACCTCCAATACAACTGGACCCTATTCATCAATTTTTAGAACAAAGATATAGCTCCAGAAGCTGTGGCCAAGGGGATAAGATTTTTAGGCTTGGTAGGACTCGCCTTGCAACCCTGAGCCAAGCTCATAGGAATCGCCTTCCCTGTAACCTATCTGGCAACTGCCTTTGGGGCTGCTCAAGAAAATCCCAATACTCTTCAGCATTTGAGATAGAGCCCCTAATGAAGTTTCCCAATTTCTTTTTTGAGCCAGACTTAAAGATAGATAGCATTTCTTCAAAAGAAAAATTTGCATCCATTCATGGTGTTGAGCTTAAGACCGCCTTATTGAAGTCGTATACAGGTAGAAAGATTTTTATTGCAGCTGGCACCTTGCCCTCCACCAAGCTATCCCTCAATCTTTTGAAACTCTATGACACAAAAATACTTCAATCCTGCCCTACAGCTGGTTTTATGGCATGGATACCAAAATTTTTAGGTCGCAATAGAGTCGATTCATTTGGATCCGGTCAATTAGCCTTTCACATGCTGGTTAATAATAAAGTTCCTGCATATGGAGCCACATTCTCTCCCCAAGGAATACCCGTATCTGAATTTTTAAGACACGTTCCACTCGCCCCAAGATACGGAATTTCTTTTCTTCGATCTTTGCTAAGCTCTTGTGTTGTTGGAAATTTCTTTTTACCAGGAGAATATGGTGGCGGAAGCGTTAAATTACAAAAGAATGGAGATTTAGACGTATCCTATAATCCCAAAAATGAAGTGGCAGATCTCATGAAGAATGCAAACAAGATTCTCAGCTCTAATTATAGAAAACTCGGGGCCTATCTTATTCCTGGAAGTTTTACAATTGGTCAGCCAGGCGGCGATATTCACTATTCCGGTACGCTACCAATGAAAAAAAATCCAGGGATAGGAGAAACAAACTCGCTGGGGCAGCTTACAAACTTTAATAATGTTCATGTTATCGATGGCTCATGTCTAACAAGCCTTCCAGAGAAACCACATACATTAACAATTATGGCTAATGCAGATAGAATTGCTTTAGGCACACTTACCAGCTTACTGTCAACATCAAAAAAATAGTCAGAAAATGATAGCCATAAAGACTTTTTCGAAAGAACATGTAGATGAAAATATTAAGTTAGGCGCTAGCGAATATACCTCTCAGGAGGTACTCAACAAAGAACATCTAATATGGAAGCATATACTTCCCCCTGCAGGCCCCTCAAAGTTTATTGGCGAATATAGCGCCGAAGGCGCCTTGACAGGACGTATATTTTTACAGCGACGCAATTTCTATTTAAAAGATAACTTATCCGCCACAGGCGCTACAGCAACGGATTTATTAATTGACCCCAAATGTAGAGTTGCATCTTCTTTTATTGCAATTACGAGGTCTATCAAAAGCCCAGAAGAAATAGATATCATTTTTCACACATCAAATGAAAATAGCGATATCTTTTATCGAAATCTATTCAAATTTCCAGTAAGATTTTCACTTACTGCCTTAGGCCTTCCTGTCGATATTTACGAAATGGTTAAAAGCAAGTGGCCAAACCTAAGCGCAATCAAAGCGCTAAAAATACTTTCGATCCCATACAAAACTCTTCTAGTTATTTTGGGAGAAATCTTAACTAATTTTACAAAAATAAACTTTTCAAACGAACCTATAGATCAAGAAAATATTTTTTCTCAATTTAAAAAGCGGGCTGGTCCGCATTTTGAGAGGAGTAAAGAATTCAATTACTGGAGATTTAATAGTGGCCCCATCTTTAATGGCGCAGTATATTGGGCTTGGAAAGGCAAAGAGTGCCTAGGTTATCTGGTCTTTAAAAAAACTGAGCTAAAGCATATAAATTTCTATGTTCTTATGGATATAATATTTATAAGAGACTTAGGTAGACTTGAAAAAATTTGCATTAAGTTTTTAATGGTCAAAATTGCAATACAAAATAATTGCGATGCATTATTTATGATGGTTAACCTAAAAAATAGCAGCCTAAACTGGCTTAAAGGCGCACCATTTTTCAAGATTCCGGATAGATGCTTGCCTCACGCAACACCAATTTTTATACACACTAAACTGCCAGAAAATATGCTTCATAAATATGAAAATATTTTTTTCACGCTAGCTGATCTAGACTATTTTTAACTAAATTATTAAGGAAAATGTATGACATCAATAAGCCAAAAAATTATTGAGCTTGCAATAGACGAAATTAATCTTGACCAAGATCCCGATAATTTAATTTCTAAAAAGGATGAGCAATTACTCCTGAATGAATCAAGCTCTATTGATTCCCTTACACTAGTCAGATTACTTATAACAATTGAAAGATTGGCGGAAGAGGAGATTGGCGAGGCCGTAGTAATAGTCGATGAGTCGACATTTGACTCAACAGTAAGCCCATTTGGGACTGTTGGTAGCCTTAAAAATCATATTAAAAATATTTTAAAGTCATAGCATGTCATGCATACTTATTACGGGAACAAGCCATGGACTAGGGAATGACTTGACTAAATATTACCTAGATAAAGGGCATATTGTTTATGGCTGCTCACGAAGCGTTCCAACTTTATCTCATTCAAACTATAAGCACTTCATTTTGGACATTAGAAACCCGCTTGATGTAAGTGCAATGTTTAGTGATATAAGAAAAATGGGGAACCCTATAGAGATTCTAATAAATAACGCCGGTATCAGTCAAACCAGCTTAACCATCGCAACCCCTGATGAGGTTGCGACAAATATTATCCAAACAAATCTATTGGGCACCTACTTTGTTACTCGAGCAGCATTAAAAGATATGCTGAGATCAAATTATGGTCGCATAGTTAATTTTTCATCGATTAACCTTCCCCAAGGTAGCATAGGTAGCGCAGTTTACAACGCAAGCAAAGCAGGAATTGAGGGCTTGACAGTTGCCCTTTCGCGAGAATTTGGTCGCGCTAATATCACCATCAACACAATTGGTTTATCGCTTGTATCGAATTCCGGCATGTTGAAAGAGCTTTCAGAAAGAGCATCCCTCACAAAAAGAGAGCAGCTGATCAAGGGTGAAATACTGAATATTGAAGAGATAATTCATGCTATAGACTTTATTACCTCCCCTATTTCAAAAAATATCACCTGTCAAAAAATATATTTTGGTGGCGCATGAAAATCTCGCAGGTAATAACTCACGTTAATGGTAAATGGAAACAGAATTGCTATTTAATTTATAACAATAAAAACAATGCTTTAATAATTGACCCAGGAAGTGATCCAGGCGGCATTAAAGAATTAATTACCGAATACAATTTAAGCCCTTTGGCCATCTTAAATACACATGCTCACTATGATCACATAGGCGCAGTTACTGCTCTCATTGAGCTGTACGGCATTCCATTCTATCTAAATGAGAATGATCAAAAGCTTCTAAAACAAGCAAATCTCTACAGAATCCTTTTTGAATCAAAAGAGGTTATTAAAGTACCCTTATTTGATCAAAATTTGACTCAAGAGCCGATTTCTTTTCTTGCTACTGATTTTAATGTTGAGCCAATATTGACTCCGGGCCACACTCAAGGCAGCGTTTGCCTAAAAATTAATGATTACCTTTTTACAGGAGATACATTAATGGAAGGGGGGGTGGGCCGAACCGATTTACCTGGTGGCGACAAAAATCAAATTTATAAAAGTGTTGAAATACTTAGGTCATTACCACGTGGCACAGTTGCTTTTCCAGGGCATGGACACCCCTTTCTTTTAAATAATTTTTTTGACAAATCATGATAAATACCAGTCTAGATGTTGGCATAGAAGGCATTGAGTTTTTTTTGGGTCAAATTAAGAGTACGAATGTTGATCTATCTTCTGAAAATCCTGATTGGGATTTTGATAAGATAATAGAAAGAGCTGGCGTTTACTCAAGGCCTCTTGCCGAAAAAGGACTCACGGCATTAGACTTAGGTTACCAAGCAGCAATCAATCTTTTTGAAAGTCTTCATACTAATTTGAGTGATATTGATGCTCTAATTTTTTGCACACAAACACCGGATTACTTACTACCATCGAATTCAAGTCTTTTACATGGAAAACTTGGGCTACCTTTGAATGTGATGGCCTTTGATATAACCCATGCTTGTTCTGGATTTGTCTACTCCTTAGGTATCGCAAAATCTCTAGTAATTTCAAAACTAGCTTCTCGTATCTTGGTAATAAATGCTGACACCTACTCCAAACTAGTTCACCCAAGAGATAGGTCGACCCGCCCCTTATTTGGTGATGGAGCAACAGCCACTATTATTTCAAATAGAAACATGCAGCTAAAAATTCAGAACTCCTCTTTCGGCACCGCTGGAAAATATGCTGATAGATTTATAGTTAAAAACGGGGGAAGCAAGAGTGGCATAAATAAACCAAATTCAAACCAGCCCATAGAAACTATAAACGGAAAAATTATTAGTGAAAATTACATTCAAATGGATGGTCTTGGGCTATTAAGCTTTTTTAACAGCACATTACCTAAATTTATCCTAGATTTTTTACGAAACGAAGATGTAGATATTTTGAAGATTAAGTATTTTGTTTTTCATCAAGCAAGTCGTTTGGCATTAGACGGACTCTCTAAGAGTCTTAAAATTCCTTTTGAAAAGATGATTATTGATATGAGAGATACTGGAAATCTAGTTTCTGCTTCTATCCCCGTTATCCTTGCAAAAATGATGAAGGAAAATAAATTTCAAAATGGTGATTTAGTTCTTCTTTGCGGATTTGGAGTTGGATTATCATGGGGCGTTACACTGCTACAAGCCTAGGAGATTTTTGTGTCAAATATTGATTTTTTAATTGAGCGTTTTTCATTGAATCCAGATAAAGAAGCAATTATCTGTCTTGATAAATCAATTACCTATGGTGACTTAAATAATTTACGTCTGAAAACTACTAATCGCTTAATAGAAGCAGGGGTTAGTACAGGCATGCCCGCAATACTGAGAGCGGACTATTCACCGTTATCTATAGCAACGTTAATGGCGCTAATTGAAATTGGCTGCATTATTATCCCCTTAACTCAAAGCAGCTATGAAGCCCTAGAGCAATCAATTAACGATGTATTTCCGCAGATTTTAATCTCTATAAGCGATGAAAATTTACTAATTGCGAAACTTCCTCAGCACAATGTTCCATCGCTGTATTTGGAGCTTCATAATCGCAAATCACCGGGGCTAGTTCTATTCACATCCGGCTCCTCAGGCAAGCCTAAAGCTGTTGTGCATGATTTTTCAAAATTACTTGAAAAATTTATAGAGAAGCGACCCTCTTTCATCACATTAAATTTTCTACTATTTGATCACTGGGGGGGCTTAAATACTCTACTTTATGGTCTTTCTAATATGTGCTTAATTGTTATCCCAACCAATAGATCACCTGAATATATATGCAACCTAATTTCTTCCCATAAAGTCGAGCTTTTACCAGCGACGCCAAGTTTTCTTAATATGATCCTGCTATCCAAGGCATACGTTGGAAAAGACTTTAAGTCCCTGCGCCTAATTACTTATGGCGCAGAAACAATGCCTGAATCAACTCTAAAAAATCTACGAAAAAACTTTCCAGACATTGAGTTAAGGCAAACCTATGGAATGATTGAGGTAGGTGTACTAAGAGCCAAATCCAAATCTCCTGATTCTTTGTGGATCAAACTAGGGGGCGATGGCTATAAGCTTAGAGTGGTTGATAATAAATTACAAATAAAAGCAACCTCTGCAATGCTGGGCTATTTAAATGCTGAAACTCCATTTACAGAAGACGGCTACATGATAACCGGTGATTTAGTTGAGGTAGACGGTGAGTGGATAAAAATCCTCGGAAGAGATTCTGATCTAATTAATGTTGGAGGACAAAAAGTATATCCCGCCGAAGTAGAAGAAGTGCTTTTAGAATGCCCAGAGCTAATTGATGCCGTAGTATTTGGGGAGAAAAATACACTGCTGGGTATGGTTGTTTGTGCAAATATTATCTTGGATAGTGGAATGGATGAGGCGGCAGCAAGAATCGCAATTCGAAAGTATTGCGTTGATAGAATGCAGCCATATATGGTCCCGGTCAAATTTAACTTTGTTAATACCATTGAACAGTCTAGTAGACTCAAGAGAGTTCGACGCTTCTAATTTTTTTAATGAAAAATATCTCTTTTTTTTTATTTGCCCATCAAGACGATGAATTTGCTGTTTATGAAGAGATTTACACCTCAATTCTTGAAGGTAAAGTTGTCTACTGCGTCTACATGACGCGTGGAGTAAAAGGGGCTTACTCTTCACATACAAGGAATCAAGAATCTATTTCAGTATTAACCCATCTTGGTGTAAAAATAGATAACATTATTTTCGCCGGAGACATCCTCTCAATTGATGACGGCGACCTATTCAAATCGATGGATAAAGGTTATGAATGGATCCATGCATTCCTGCGTGAATACGGGCCTAATATCACAGCGTTTATGCCTTCATGGGAGGGCGGTCACCCAGATCATGATTGCTTACATGTCATTTCAAATCGAGCATTAGAAAATAGATCAAACCTTAATGAAAGCTACCAATACCCTCTTTACAATAGAGTCAACTGTAGAGGGCCCTTTTTCAGAGTTTTATATCCAATCTACGCTAATGGAAAAATTATTTTAAGAAGAATTCCGTGGAAACGGAGATTTCAATACCTACATTACCTTACTTTATATGAATCACAAAGGAAATCATGGATCGGGTTACTTCCGTTTACACTTCTACACTACATAGTTAATGGAACCCAAATTCTTCAATCAAATTCTCCAATATCTACAATAAGACGTCCTCACATAGGCACTCTTTATTATGAATATCGTAAATTTAATTCATGGGTTGTGGTATCAAATAATATAAATATCTTTTTAAAAATATACCCCAGCCTCTTAAGGGATTAACAAAGACATAATTATCTAGAAATTATCTATTTAGATGATTGGTTAACCAAACCTACATACACTCCATTTGATTCAAATAGCCTTGAGCTTATCAAATGACATTGTGTAGAAAAATTTCTTTCATCAGCTTGTATCTGCGATGATGGGCATACAACAATGTTAACGCCAAGCTTTTCAACAGCCGCTGCCAAGTTATTTGGAAAGCTATTCATAACATTAAAGGCTTCAGCAGAGTGCCATGAATAAGCTATTGTATTTTGAGGATAATAATAATAAACCGGATCGTACCCGTACCCAATTAATAATATTTTAGAATTTTTATACTCTGGAAATTTATCAAGTATCTGACCAGCTACTACATAAGGACGATGCAGACTGATGTATCCAGATCTTAAACTTTTATCGTAATAAATTTCATTATTTACAGGCAAGTAAGTAGATGCATATGGTATTTTTAAAATATTTATACCTAAGGTCGTTATTAGTATTATTTTTAATAAATAATGATTTATCTTTACATGGGTTATAGTCAGTATAAATGAAAGATATATTAATACCAATCCAGGATAAACATATCTTAGATATGCCTGAACATAAAACATAGAAACTATGTAAAAAAGTCCACTTATAAAAATTAAAAAACTGACTCTATGCTTGGTAAATTCTTTTACAGAACTCAAGTAAAACCATAGCTGAAATGGTATAACTAAAAACATAATGATACCAACCGTGCCGTTTACAGAAAACTCGCCGTAGCGTTTTGATTCAAAAATTGAATACCATATATTTGCTATACCTAATTTATTCACATAGAGAGGGTGATAAAAAGCTGATTTACTCCATAAATCAGACTTAAATATTTCATTCATTAATGGAAATACTGGATTTCCAGTAATAACATAAGCATATATGTACGGAATTGAACTGAATAATATAAATATAAGCCCGAGAATAATTACATTGTCATGCACAGTTTTTTTCTCTTTGTAGAACAAAAAGTAATAGGCCAATATTGCTGGAAGAAAAAGGACTCCAGTAATTCTCATGGTGCATGCGTAACCAAAAACAATAGCCAACATTAGCCACTGCACTTTTTTGTCTATCAAAAAAGAATAGGAAATTAATATAAAGAAAATATAACAAGGCTCAACAAAAGAAGATCCAACTAGGTAGAGGTTTATAGGTAAGCTTAAAAAACATAATGCAAAAATAACTGGAAGACTGAATTCGCGATGATACCTTTTTGCAATAATATATAGCTGCAGTGAACTTCCAAGAATAAATGATGTGTTAAGAATTCTTATTGCTTCTTCACCTCCAAAAATATACGTAGGCACATAGAGCATTTCAACGCCCATAGGCAAAACCGACCAAATATATTCTTTAATGTCATAGTTCCACTTTAAATTATCAGCAATTAATTTCGGAACATTTAAGTGCATTGAAAGAGCATCATGCCCAAGGTCCGGCAATACTGTGGCCATATAAATATAGCCCATACACAGCGCCAAAATAAATACCAGAAGAGGTGTAATTTTTATATTAGTTCCAATTACTTCCTTGGCGCTTAAGTATGTTTCTTGGAGATCTTCTCCAACAATAAAAATATAAAATATCGTCAATAGAAGAATATAAAAAAATCCAGAGTTGATTTGAAAGTGACTCGAGATTGTCGCTATCAAGCCTATAGTTGATAGTCCTACTGCTGATTTTTCTATGGCATCACTTGAATTAATGCTTTGACCGCATAATTTGTAAATCTTCTTGCCAATTAGATAGCTTGTAAGCCAAGTCATCATCACCGTAGCGACAGCGCTTATGCCACAATAATTTATAAGCATTAATACAAAAAATAGAGCTAAATATTTAATTTTGTTTTTTAAAAAAATTAGTATTGCACTTGTTACTAATGAAAAAATAAAAAAATTTTCATTCGATAACTTGTAATCAATCCACCATCCCCTGTTAAATGTAACCACAACAGCTGTTAGTAATAGAAATACAAGCAATAGCCCATTTATAGTCTTATTATTCAATTAGAGTCTTTTCATATAATTTTTTAATCTATTTTGCAATGGTCGCTCTAAAATAACGACGATTGCATATGATAAAATACAGGTTGTTACATAAGAAATTGCAAAGAATTGAAAACTTCTCTGTTGATCAAATTGGAAAAGTAATAATATGAAATACCCTACTGTAGTATGTAGTAGATAAACGATGTATGACATATCTCCAAGAAGCAAGTCTAAATTACCGCTTTTGACATTGCAATTTGACACGAGCACAAAACCAGTAAAGATTAATGAAATATAAAGACCATACCTCCATGGATATGATGGAATATAGATCCAAACCAAGCAATGAAGAATCCAAAAAAACATAGCTACTTTTAAGTTTGCATATTTTGAGAAAAAATTTCGATTGAAATAGATTGCTATACCTATAGAAAATGCAAATAGGGCACTCCAGTATCCAGAGTATCTTGCCCCAAAAGAATCTAGGTCAATATTTAATTTCCAATTTATTCCAGCTGTAATAATAATTGCTAGATATGCGCAATATCGATTAGTAACTATTAAAGGAGCAAGCAAATAAAAGCCAACTTCTAACCCTAGTGCCTGCGATACAGGTACCAACAACGAGCTTGTTTGAAATATTGGGATTAATGTTAAATTAAATAGTATTCCCTGTATTCCATTTGGCTTTCCAAATTCTGGATTTAGGGCATTTAATGGAATTGAATTATTTATGCATAGTTTATATATAAATATTCCAATTACCAACGAAATTATATAACCCGGATAAATTCTTATTACTCTATTTAAATAAAATCTTTTTATTCCATTTTTCGAAAATCCATAGTTCTCATTGAGAACATATCCCATTAAATACCCACTTATTAAATAGAATCCCCAGACTGCATATGCTGCAGGCCCGTGAATCATCCCGGCCCATAAATGACTAATAGAAACTAGAAATGCCAAAAAAAATCTAAATGATCCTAGTTTCATGTCTCATATTTAGCAATTGAAGAAATGCTTTTCATTATTAAATTTAAAGGTGATGCAAATGATATGAATTGTTTATTTACCCAGTGAATACTCATATGAATGATGTAAAGATGTATAAAGCGGAACTCTCTCTTTAACCTCATAGGATAAATTAATGTCTATCTTCTTCAGAATTTCAAGAAGCTTTCTAGCAGATGCCGAACTACCCCAAGATTTTTCAGCGAATATTAATCCTGCATCACTTATTTTTGCCCAAAGAATTTCATCTTCGTAAAGCAATCTTATATATTCAGCATATTCTTGCGGATTTTCAGCAATTAGGCAATTGTCTAAATGTGCTAATTCCATCCCTTCAGTCGCCAACAAACTAGCAACAACGGGTAAACCTGCTGCCATTGATGACGCTATCTTACCTTTTACTCCAGCCCCAAAACGCAATGGCGCAATCGAGACTCTTGCCGAGTCTAAAATGACGTTAAGGTTCTCTACATATCCCTTGATAATCACATCATCACAAGCTAAGTCGTATATTTCTGCAGGGGTATTGCTTCCAACGACTAAAAGCCTCACGCCAGGAAGCTTATCCCGAATGATGGGCATTACATCCCTTACAAAAAACTTTACCGCATCGATATTTGGCATATGCTGAAATCCGCCTGTGAAAATAATATCCCTTCTTTCGCTAAATATTTTCTTTGTCCCAACCGCTTCAATAATTAACGGTAACGTTTGGACTTCTGCTCCCGGGACTTCTTTCCTTAAAATCTCTGACTCGACCTCACTAACGCTAATAGTTAGATCCACTTCTTCGACAATTTTCAACTCCATTTTCTTCATTTCGGCAGCAAGAGCTTTCTTACCTGGGGAATTTTCCAGCATGGCCTCTCTCATCATCCTTACATGATGTAAATCGATGGTGTGAAATAGGATAGATGCCTTAGGCGCCCATAATCGAACAGCCGAGATATAGTTTTGAGCTACCTGCGGTCTTATTAGCATTACGACATCATGGATATCACCCATTTCTTTCAAATAAGTCTTTACACTTTTAACATATGGCTTATAGAGAACTTCAATGCCCAAACGCTGAAGCATTGGCGTATAAATTGTATTAAATAGCAGGTTATCTTCGGGAATAAACGTAATCCTGAATTCCATTTCCTTTAAAAGCAACATCATATTGAAAGCCAAAAGGGAGCCTGCATCCTGATCAGGGGTTGGTATGCAATGATCAATAATTAAAATATGATTTTTGAATTGTCGGTCTTTTGCATTATCTACATTAATTCCATACGCTCCATTTTCAAGTAAAGCTTTGCTCCATTTTCTGTAGAATTTTTCTTGATTTTTCAGCTGATAAGCCTTCACGCCCTGCTGAATGTCTACGCCCGAAGTAATGCCCTCATGATGTATGAGCATTGAAAGTGGTTGGTATATGGTTCTTAAACCTAAGTTCCTTATCTGAAAAGCTAAGTCACAGTCTTCATAATAAGCAGGAGAGAAATGTGCATCAAATCCACCCAACATATTAAATAGCTTTGTTGGCACAGCAATTGAAGCGCCCGAACAGTAATCTACATCCCTAGCGTAACAATATTTTGGTTCATTAGCGTCTTGGTTTCTTCCATAGTTCCATGCACGTCCATCTGCCCACACGATTCCACCTGCCTCCTGCAAGGACCAGTCGGGGTATAGTAACTTTGATCCAACAAATCCAGCTTTAGGAATATTTTTGAATGTAAGGATAAGTTCTTCTAACCACCCAGGCATAACCTCAGTATCGTTATTTAGAAAACACAAAAACTCACCCTTAGCTATTTTCGCCCCTAAATTACAAGAGCCAATAAATCCGAGATTTACTTTATTTCTGGTGAAAACTAGATTTTCAATATCCTTAAATAAATTGGGCGTGTCATCCGGAGAGCAATCGTCAATAATTATTATTTCAAATGGAATTTTTGGCGGATAGACAGAAATTGATATTAGGCACTGAATTGTATATTCCAGCTTTCCATACACGGGAATTATTATGGAAACAAGAGGCTTGCTAGACGTGGGTATGCGAGATAACTCGTTTTTAATTTCCCCTTTATTTAGCTTAGATTTACCTTTGATCCTCCTAGCAATACCCTGCAGGGGAAATTTAATTAAAAATTGATCTGAAAAAAATTTATTACTTAATGGACGTTCTTCAGAAATTCCATATTTTACATAGTGGAGTAAGGGATTTAGCCCAGATATATCAACATCAGAGTATGCTTTTAAATACCATCCACTATCAAAAAATGGATTTGGCCACCTTCCCTCTTTTGCGCCAAATTTAATATAATGATCTATTGGATTTAGTTTCGAATTATTGATATCAGCATAGCGAGCCTTATACCAAGATTTATCGAAAAAATACTCCAAGTCTTTTCTTAATCTGTAATTTATCAGGGAATAAAATACTACTACCGGGTATTTATGCACCCCTCTCAATAATTTTTGAAGTATTGGATATTTACGCGCCACTCTCAATAATTTTTGAAGTATTGGATATTTACGCGCCACTCTCAATAATTTTTGCAGATAAGTTCTAATTTTATTATTTTGATGCATTAATAATGCCTATAAGCTTAAGATATGCGGTTTTTTAGTTGCCAATAATTTTGTACTTTTAATAATTCAAGAGTAACTTAGTCTTTAGAAGAACTTTTTTGCCGTTCGTTTGCTAACGTATTTTGTTGACCAGGGAATCAATTTCTTTTTTGAGTATTAAAGTTTCATATTTTCGATCTTCAACGTCTAATTCTCTCCCTTTAACTACATCAAGTACATCATTATAGCTGTAAAAAACTCTAAAAAAATTCTACCCTTCTGAGATAAGATATATATCGCTCGTAAAAATTCATTTAATAGCTCCCATCCGGTCGAATCTTCCATATAGTTGAGTGCTCTGTATTTGAGGTAGTCGACTCCTCCGGCCTACCATTACTGAAGTAATATAAGGCAATAGACTTTCTCGACATCCCCACGGGGCAGCATACTTCAATAGGTTGACCATGAAATGATGTTGATGTTGTTGAAAAAATAACTGTCCGATTAAATATTGGTGAAATTTTCTTTACACATTGCTGCATATCAGCATCCCAAAGCTCTAAATCGCCATTCATTGAGTTACACCATCCTTTATTTAAATAAATAAGGAGATTAAGTCTTCTATCCAGCTTATATTTAAAGTGCTTGTTGTAGTCAACATGAATTGCAAGTTTTCCTCCATTTTTTGTTTCGTGAAGACCCCCACCAAAATTATAGGGATCGGGAATCAAGCCACCAATCCCAGTCAGCTCCTCCAGTGAGACTAAAAATTTAGGGCTCATCAACTTATTTAGGAAAATTTCTGTGAAAATAGGAAGCATAGTTTCAAAATTAGTTCCAATCTTGTTTTTTACATAAAGGCCGTCATTATGCCGCTCATGAGCAGCACTCCCTAATGGCCACTCTAATAGTATTTTACTTAGAACTTCAGCGCTAAACAAATCATCTATAACAATATGTGGGAATGGTTCAGCGGTTTTATAACTTCCGATTTCAGATAAATTAGATAATTTCTTCCAATCCACCAAGGTATCAATTTCTAGATTATCCATTTATGGCCTCCATATTAAATTTTGGATGGGCTATAGAAACAAGTCCAAAAACTTCATCTTCAGGTATAGAGTCGAATTGCATCCCATCATATATCCAGCATTGTGGGATATGACTATCTTGCCTCCCCTCAGCCACCGCAAAATCTACCGAATACTTTCCTGCAGCTAATGCGGGAATGGTGTATTCAAACTTGATGGCAATACTTAAATTTTTTGAGACTCTAATCTCCCTATTTGGCGGGGTAACATATGCGGAGTTATTTTCTTCAACTATCTTTTGACCGAGCCTATCCTTTATCGTAAATCCGACTAATAGCCCGGTTATTTCTTCTAAAACGGAGATTTTTAAGTGAATAATCACGGTATCAGTTTTACTCAAAATCTTTAAAGGGGCTCTATTTTTTTCACTCCAAATGCCTGCGCTAATAATTCTTGCTTTTCCCGCGCCTCCAATTTCTGCCTTGGGATTTAACTGATTTGGATAATTAGGTTCTAAATATTTAACTTCTGATTGGGGGGTAGTAATTTCAGCACCATAGTGATTTAAATTTGCATTTAAATCCAAAGTTAACAAATTTGCCCGATGATATTCATCCAAAACATTTACTGTTATTCCAGCAGATTTTATAGTACCTTCATTGAGCCATATAGCCCTGTTAGAAATATTTGCAACTGCGCCAGAATCATGGCTCACAAAAAGAATTACTCCATGCTTTTTAAACTCATTAATGAACCTAAAACATTTTTGCGTAAATAGCATATCACCAACCGCCAAAGCCTCATCAACCACTAGAATGTCTGCACTCACATGGGCTATTACGGCAAATGCTAGACGGACCATCATTCCACTTGAATAGGTTTTAACTGGCTGGTTAATAAAATCGCCGATATCTGCAAATGTAGCAATATCTTCATAACGCTCGTCTATCTCTTCCGAGGTTAGCCCGAGAATTGTTGCATTCAAATATACATTTTCCCTACCTGTAAACTCTGGATTAAATCCAGATCCTAACTCCAGTAATGCAGCAATTCGACCCTCAATTATTATTTTTCCCGTTGTTGGCCTTAGAGTGCCACAAATAATCTGAAGTAGCGTAGACTTGCCGCTACCATTCTTGCCAACTATTCCCAAGGTTTCACCTTTCTTTACTTCGAAAGATACGTCTTTTAAGGCCCAAAAATCCTTGAAATATTTTTTTTGCTTAATTCCGATGATTCTTTGTAGAGCAGTGAAAATCAACTGTTTTAAACGATCATGTGGCTCTGTATAAATTTCATAACGCTTACTAACACCCTCAACTTTAATAATTACTTCAGAGCACATCTGCAAACCCCACTCTTGTTTTTTGAAAGAAAGCTAAACCTAAAACAGCACACATTGCAGAGACAAACAACCCGGCAAGATAAATAGCAATATCAGGACATTTGCCCCAAAACAATGCATCCCTAAACTGCTCGATTACCGTAGTAATTGGATTAAACATTAAATAAACTTGGTATTGTTCCGGAAGCGCTGAAATTGGGTAAAAAATGGGGGACAGGAACATAAGTACGGAAACCATCATCCCAATGAATTGGTTTGTATCCCTCAGAAAAACGCCAAAAGAAGCAAAAAACCAAGAAACCCCTAGTATGAAAAATACTAGGGGAATAAAAATCAAAGGCAATAGCAATACTGTAATTTGAGGTAATCCAAATAGGAAAATATAAGCTATTAGCCAAACGAGTAAACTAACAATTGCATGAAAAAGAGCCGCTCCAAGAGAGACTAACGGTAATATCTCTAAGGGGAATATTACCTTCTTGACATAATTTATATTAGAGGTAATCAATGTGGGCGCCCGATTGATGCATTCTGCGAAAAGATTAAATACGATCAATCCAGCAAACAGTATCAGTGCAAATTCAGCCTTCGAATCGCTGCCACCCGCCCATCTTGCCTTGAAGACAACACTAAAAACAAATGTGTAAATGAGCAACATAAATAATGGACTGATTAGAGACCATAACACCCCAATAACTGAGCCTTGATAGCGACCCAAAATTTCACGCTTTACTAAAGCGAATATCAGCCTGCGATTATCCAAAAATGAATAAATGACTTTTTTTGGTGCTGAGAAGCTATAGTTCATGCCGGTTAATTATATTCTTTATTATTCATTAAATTAGCTCTTATAGCGTTCATATTTTAGAATATTAATAAATATCGCTCGGACTGGCTCTTTTTGTTGAATAAAATAACCAATTTACCAAGCCTTGCTCCCCCCAAAGATGAGATTTAAAAGTTAACATGATATTGTGAAAGATTGTCGTAACCTATCATTCTATATTTCCTTAATGGTTTAACAATAAAGATTTGATCTGTAATTCGATTAAAGCCTCTTAAATAAAACTGCTAAGAATAAGCTAATCCTCAGTAGTGTGTTTGCCCAGACAACCTGCAAACCCTCATCAGCTGAAAGCGATGTTTTAACTTTGCAACTCTCAAAGCCTCAAATATTTTTAAAGTATCTTGATGACTTCTTGTAAGTAAATACTTTGAATCATTCAGTGCAGCAATATTTTGATTGGTAGCAATTAATTGAAGGTCGACAGCAAGCTTTTCAGGGAGCCAAACAGCATTTTAATCACAAAATACATAGCAATCGGGTTTAATATTCGAGTCGCATGCAGGGGATAAGAAATTCTGACAAAAGCCCTTTTGGGGACCATTTACAGTAGTGATCTTACCTAACGGCCATTTCGCTTAGTACTTAAGCAACACATCTAAAGTGGAGTCTTTTGAACCTTCATCGCTGACTACCAACACCCAATTTTTATAGGTTTAAACCTCTCAGGAATCGAGCTGTTCAGCCAAAAAATGCTCGCCATTGTATGTACAAAGCATAACTGCAACCAAAAAGGCTCGATCGTAGACCGATCTAAAGGAGTAGCTAAACCAAGACTTAAAGGACTAATTTCATTAATATAATCAATCACTTATATAAATTTCTAGAAATTTTGACTAAGCATCTCAACACAATAACGGCCCATAAACGAATTATTCATATCATAAAAATAGATTATAACGAAATGGGGTTAAAAACTTGCCTTGGCACATACATGACAAAGGCTAATTAGCTAATATCGTTGCGTAACCCTGCTGTTCTATCGCATCTTTCTTATCAATTAATTATTTTGGTAGATAAAGTAGGTGACTTTTATTATCTGGCCATAGGCTTGATTAATCAGGAAAAAAATTGATTGATAATATACCAATTATGCATTCATCAACCCCTTCAATATTAGCTATCATTGTTGCTTACCAGCCCAACTTAGCTCATCTAAAGGAATTAATTCGTAACACTAGCAAACAGGTAGGTGCAGTGATGATAGTTGATAACTCGCCTAACCCCTGTGATGCTTTATCTGAGCTTAATTCAACATGCAAAGTGTCCTATGTAAGTCTAACCGAAAACATGGGAATTGCGCATGCCCAAAATATCGGCATTGAGTTTGCCATCAAGCAAAATGTTGCCTATATATTGTTGCTTGATCAGGACAGTATGCCCGAAGAGCGGATGGTTGAAAACTTACTCTTAGGGATTTCTCAGTCACAAAAATCATTCTCTAATATCATCGCAGCTAGCCCGCAGTATTACGACCTGCGCACTAACTTTGAGTCCCTGTTCATGGTGGGTAAATTCAAAATTCCTTTTTGGCATCGTCCTGAGTCAAAAATACTCACCAGTAATATAGTGTTTGCGAGTTTTTTAATTAGCTCCGGAACCCTGATTGATTTGCCAAAATTAATCGAGCTACGTGGAATGAGGGGTGACTACTTTATTGATCACGTGGACACGGAATGGTGTTTACGCGCGCTATTAAAGGGCTATCAACTGATCGGCATTTATGATGCAAAAATGATTCATTCCTTGGGAGATAAGGTCAAAAAGTTTTGGTTTTTTGGCATACGCAATATCTCAGAACATGCCCCTTTACGCGACTACTATATGTTTCGAAATACGTTGCTCATGCTTAAGGATTTATATATGCCCTTTACCTGGAGAATTTTTTTACTATTTCGTCTAGTTAAATTTTTTGTATTCTTCTTATGCTTTTCTCAAGAGCGTGCATTACGTTTTCAACTCATGATATTAGGACTTAGGCATGGTTACACCAATATTCGGGGTAGGCTTAATTTAAAAACCCTAAAATGCGACATCATTCCAATTACTTCATTAGACCCAACTTGATTTGAAGTTTTGATGGTGAGATCTACTAAACATAATGTCACTTGGAATTCATCCTCCAATATCCTACCTTTATTTGTTGGCGTTGCTTTATTTCCCAAAATCATCTCAGCTTATGGTCTTGAGCCTCCACGACATTTACATATATTTACTAAGGAGGCTTTGTTATCTGCAACAAAGCAAGCAGGATTTAGCAAAATTAAAGTGATTACGAGCAACTTTAGTGCAGCAGGGGTTCTTTTAGCCAGCGCTCGACTCAAGACCAATCATGAAAATTCACTCCCTCTATGGCTTATATTGAATTTTTCCCGCCTCGCTCTGACTTTTTACGGGCGTTTTTACCCCGACTCAGGGGAAGAGCTCATTTTAATCGCCGAGAAATAAAGCATATGCAACCGAGAGTAGCAGTATTACTTGCAGCATTCAACGGCAAACAGTGGCTCAAAGAGCAAATTGATAGCATTCTCTCGCAAGAAGGAGTGATGGTTTCTCTCTACATCAATGTAGATCAATCCTCCGACGGTACAGAAGATTTCATTGATCAACTATCCAAAAGTGAATCCCGCATTCATACGTTTACTTATGGGCAACATTATGGCGGGGCGGCTGCCAACTTCTACCACCTAATAAAAAACATTAATTTCAACCAATATGACCATGTTGCGCTCTCAGATCAAGACGATATTTGGCTGACAAAAAAACTTTTTACGGCGATTGTCAGTCTAAATAAATGTAATGCCGATGCTTACTCAAGCAATATCACTGCATTTTGGCCTAATGGGAAAAAGCTTTTCATTAATAAAGCGCAGGAGCAAGTCAAGTGGGACTTTTTGTTCGAAGCAGCTGGCCCTGGCTGCACATATGTGCTAACGAAAAAATTTGCGATCAATTTGCAAAATTTTATCCTTATTAATTGGGGTGCCGTTAACCGCATCAGCCTTCATGATTGGCTGATATATGCTTATGCTCGAGCTAATGGATATCACTGGTTTATTGACCCTTATTCGAGTTTGTTATATCGCCAGCATGCAAATAACCAGGTAGGGGCAAACGTAGGCCTGTCTGCATTTCTGGGGCGAGTCAAAAAAGTCTTAAATGGCTGGGGGCTAAACCAATCACTTCTTATTGCAAATGCGGTTGGCCTGGGAACTAGTCCATTTGTGTCAAGTTGGTCCAAAGGCAATCGCCTCGGCTACCTCTCTTTAACAAGTCATTTCTGGCAATGTCGTAGAAGACTTAAAGATAAATTTCTATTTTTAATGGCCTGCATTAGTTTTGTAATGCTTCCACCTAATAATAAGCAAAAAGAACACCTAAAAGTTGACGCCTAGAATAAGATAGAAACATGTACACCCTCATTAGCGCATTTTTATGCTCTCTAATCGCCTCACTATTAATTATTCGCTATCAGAGCGTTCATCAACACATCACAGGCGACCTGGATCTTTTGGGTCCGCAAAAATTCCATATCTCTTCCGTACCCCGCATTGGTGGAATTAGCATATATCTTGCTCTATGGATGGCTAGTTCTATACGCTACTTACAAGATACTAATAATGGAATTTTGCTAATGACTATAGTTGCTTGTGGTAGCCTCGCATTTTTAATCGGGTTTGCCGAAGATTTGAGTAAACGCGTTGGTGTGTCTAACAGACTTATGGGCACCGCAATCTCTGGGGGCTTAGCTGGCTACTTTTTAAATGCTTGGATCTCCCACATTTCTTTATGGGGAATTGATTCACTTTTAGCCATTCCTGTAATTTCAATTTTATTCACCTGTATTGCTATTGCAGGCCTCTCTAATGCTTACAACATCATTGACGGCTTCAATGGTTTAGCAAGCATGGTTGGCATCATTACTTTACTTGCTATAGCATCAGTAGCATTTAGAGTTGGGGATATAGAAATATTGATTGCAGCTCTAATGATGGTTGGTGCTATTGGCGGGTTCTTTATTTGGAACTATCCAAGAGGTTTAATATTTCTTGGTGATGGTGGCGCTTATCTAATTGGTTTTTGGATCGCAGTATTATCAATTATGATAGTGACTCGTAATGAACAAGTTTCTCCTTGGTTTGCCCTCCTGGTAAATGCCTATCCAATTTTTGAAACTTTATTCTCCATTTGGCGTAGAAAAGTACACCAAGGGAAAAACCCGGGAATATCTGATGGCGCTCACTTTCATACATTAATTTATCGTCGGATTATGCGCTGGGCACTCGCAAACTCAAGCGTTAGTGATTCATTTGGAAATACCCTCAATAAAAATGCTAACGCTAAAACTTCCCCATACCTGTGGGTCCTATCAAGCTTTGCAGTGCTTCCCGCAGTATTGTTCTGGCAGTACACCTTCGCACTGCAAGGCTTCGTTTTATTATTCTGCGCGACTTATGTTTGGATCTATCGCTCTATCGTTAAATTCCAAACACCTAATTGGCTGAAATAAAAACTCAGCTCTTTTGAGCTTCGTAGAGCATTTCTGATATTACTTCTTGCAAAGACTTCTTAGCGCTCCAACTTAATAATGCTTTTGCTTTACTAGGGTCAGCCAAAATCTCCACTCCCTCATTTGGCCTAAAAAGAGACTTATCTATCAATACATGATCTTGCCACTTGAGCCCTATTTGAGAAAAAACTATCCCTGCAAACTCTTCTAGAGAATGGCCTATGCCCGTTGCAATCACAAAATCTTCTGGATTGTCTTGCTGCAACATTTGCCACATTGCATCGACATAATCTGGAGCCCAACCCCAATCTCGCTTAATAGCTATATTTCCTAGCGTGAGCTTGTTGCATCGTCCTTGCGCTATCTCAATTGCAGCTCGAATAATTTTTTGCGTTACAAAACGAGTTGGTCTTAATGGGGACTCATGATTAAATAATATTCCAGTACAGGCAAATAGGTTAAATGAATCACGATATAGTTTAACCAAGTTAAATGCCTCTACTTTTGCTTCTGCATAAGGGCTATTGGGATTGAAGGCAGTATCCTCATTCGCTGGTACGCCATGAGTTTCGCCAAAGCACTCACCAGAGCCAGCACCAAAAAAACGGGTTTTCGGATAGTTAAGTCTAATTTCCTCTAAAACATTTATGGTTGTATCCACAATACTTTGCCTAGTTTCTTCAGGCCTCTCAAATGACAGGCCAACAGAACTTTGTCCAGATAAGTTATAGACCTCATCTGGTTTACTCAAGAAAAAGGCATCCCTAATACTCAATACATCTGATGTTGTCATATTAACGAGTTTTACTTGAGCAAGGATCCCTAACTTTTCAAGATTAGGAAACACTGTTTTTTCTTTATGTCGTGAGCTGCCAAAAACTACATAGCCTTTCGATAAAAGAAGCTGTGCTAGGTAGGCACCATCCTGCCCAGAAACTCCGCAGATGAGAGCTCGTTTCATTGTAACTGCCGCTCAGATAAAGTTAAGATTCTCTGCCCTTTTGAATATCGTGCCCATATTTTTTAAGAAGTAAATGTTGTTTTGCATCATCCAGATCATTGGCAACCATTTCTTCAATCATTTGATCTAAGGTAATTTCAGGTACCCAGCCCAGCTTCTTTTTAGCATTGCTTGGATCGCCTAATAATGTCTCGACTTCTGCTGGTCGGTAATATCTTGGATCTATTTTTACAATCACATCGCCCACCTTAACGGAAGGGGCCTTATCTGCAGTAATGGCGGCTACAAAAGCCTGCTCATTAACACCCGATCCCTCAAAAGCCAAAGTAATGCCGAGTTGTTTAGCGCTACGGATAATAAATTCTCTTACTGAATACTGAACACCTGTAGCTATAACAAAATCTTCTGCCTTATCTTGCTGCAGCATCATCCACTGCATGCGGACATAATCTTTTGCATGACCCCAATCTCGAAGAGCATCCATATTGCCCATGTATAGACAATCTTCAATACCCATAGAAATATGGGCTAAGCCACGCGTGATCTTGCGCGTTACGAAGGTCTCACCGCGACGCTCAGACTCATGATTGAATAGGATGCCATTACAAGCATATATGCCATACGCTTCACGATAATTCACCGTGATCCAATAAGCGTAGAGCTTCGCTACGCCGTATGGGCTACGTGGATAAAAGGGAGTAGTTTCCTTTTGTGGAATTTCTTGCACAAGACCATATAATTCGGAAGTTGATGCCTGATAGAAACGAGTTTTCTTTTCTAAGCCCAGAATACGAATTGCCTCCAGAATTCTAAGCGGGCCAATTGCATCAACATCGGCGGTGTACTCAGGCACCTCAAATGAGACGGCAACATGACTCTGAGCGCCTAAATTATAAATTTCGTCAGGCTGGCACTCTTGAATAATTCTTATTAAATTTGTTGAGTCTGTTAGGTCACCATAATGCAAAATAAAATTACGGTGATAAATGTGCTGGTCTTGATAAAGGTGGTCAACTCGCTCAGTATTAAATAAAGAGGCCCTACGTTTAATCCCATGAACAATATAACCCTTCTCCAACAAAAATTCTGCTAAATAAGATCCATCCTGACCCGTAACACCAGTAATCAATGCAACTTTGACTTTTTTGCTATCGCTCATATTTTTTAACTTAGACTTTCAATTAATAATTAACTTCGCCCGTAGTGGTCTTCAAAGCGAACAATATCATCCTCGCCCAAATAACTACCCGACTGCACCTCAATAATCTCTAGTGGCTCGATTCCTCTATTGGCCAACCGGTGAGTTTGACCCTGAGGGATAAACGTACTCTCGTTCTCTTTTAAAGTAATCACTCGAACACCATTAGTAATCTCTGCTACACCTTTCACCACAATCCAGTGCTCAGCCCTGTGATGATGCATTTGTAGCGATAGACTTGCGCCTGGCTTAACCTGAATTCGTTTTACTTTAAAACGCTCACCCTCATCCACACTGTCATACCAGCCCCATGGCCTAGACACTTTGCGATGAAGGCTCTTCTCTTCCCGTCCTTGCAGTTCAAGCTGTGAAACGATGCTTTTTACATCTTGACTATTTTTTCGGTCCGCAATGAGAACTGCATCCGCTGTTTCCACAATAACTAAATTTTCAATTCCCACTGCACTAACCAAGCGACTACTGGCATGAATTAATGAGTTTTTAGAATTAGCTAAAAATGTATCGCCGCTAGTTACATTTCCATCTTTATCTTGCTTGCCCACCTGCCATACCGCATCCCAAGCACCTAAATCATTCCACCCTGCATCAAGTTCAACTACTTTTATCGGGAAGTTTGATCCTGGACATTTTTCAATGACCGCATAATCAATGGATTCACTGGGAATATTTTTAAATTCCTCTTTACCCGGCCGAATGAAGTGGAATCCATCTGAGCTATCTTCAGATTGTGTCTGCCATGCCTTCTCAGATGCCTCATAAATATCTGGACGAAACTCTTTTAAAGCAGATAGCCATGTACTTGCCCGTGAAATAAACATTCCACCATTCCATAAAAAGGAGCCATCCAGCAAATATTCTTGGGCAGTTTTAAAGTTAGGTTTCTCAACGAAGCGATTCACTACAAAAGCATTGTTCTTATCCTTGATATCGGAGCGCTGAATATATCCATAACCTGTTTCAGGTGAATTTGGAGTTATGCCAAGTATTGCGATAGCCTTACTCTCGCTCTCCACCACCTTAATGCAGTCTTGAAGGGCTTTTGTGAAGGCGCCTTGATTCTTAATTATTTGGTCTGCTGGAGTAATTACCAGAATAGGATCTTGATCTTGTCCCATGACCCCTGCACATTTTGCAGCCATAGTCAAAGCAGGCGCTGTATTTCGACCAGAGGGCTCCAACAATAAAGTGGCATTGATAGAACCTATTTCTCGTAGCTGATCAAGAACTAAAAAACGATGGTCTTCGTTAGTTACTACCAAGGTATTGCCAATAGCGACTTTCCCATCGCCAACAGAATTGATGCGTTTCACAGCCTGCTGAAAAAGACTTTCCGAAGAACCGTCTCCCGAAAGAACCAAAAACTGCTTCGGAAACCCTGACCGAGATAAAGGCCAAAGACGGGTACCAGAGCCGCCACACAAAATTACAGGGTAAATTAATGACATAGGCTAATAAGAGGCTACTTATGCTTTTTATAAATAATTACTGATTTTAATGGGTTTTAATATGATTCTTTGTTAAAAAGAGCGCAATTACAAGAAATTCTCGAGGCGGGTAATCATAAAGACCATTAAGCAATGGCATTTAAAACTATCAGTAAGTAGTCAAAATGACAAAAAGAAACATTCCCAAGATCAACCCACGCGACTCATAAACCGAGTGCGGCCAGTCTATTCGCAAGGAAAACGTGGGTAATTGCCAAAAACTATGCAATTAAAGGCTGCAAAGCTTCAATTGCAGCTGGCCGAATTCAATAGATCACTTTTGGATCTCGGGGCCAGTAAACATTCCTAGGGCGCAGCCAGCTATCCAAGATTTATGGCGTGAAAAAAGGCTGTTAAAGCAGCCTTGTCCAAAGCCCAATATTTAATTAAGTCTTCTTAGCGTAAGCAGAGCACCAGCCTTTACCAGCAACTTGCTTAGCACCAAACAATGAGCAACCACCGGCAGCAGAATCAGCCTTACCTTGGTACAAAGCGCAGTTGCCGCATACCTGACCAGCGGCGTACTTAGGGTACTTTGCTTTGTCTACAGTAGTAGCGTTTGCTTTATAACCCAATGCAGCAGCTTGTGGATCTGTTTCAGCAACCATTGCTTGAGCTTGAACTTTACCGTTCAAAGCCAAAGTGCAAGCACCGGCAGCGGACAAAATCATAAATTGGCGGCGACTATTTTTCATACATTCTCCAGAGAGTGAAATAGAACAAAAATTGCATCTGAATGGCTCATAGAGCAGATCAAATTAGTCCACTATCGGCAATCTAAATATATGATTTATATGACTATTTTGTTGAGAATTGTTCTCATATTGAATTTACTGTGAATTTCTAATGCCAGCCCTTGAGATTCATGCAGGCAATACGCTGCTTTACGTGAGTACCTGATCCCGATTCTGGGTAGGATTGCGCACAATCTAAGGCATCTCGTTGAAAAGTAGCTTTATTGTTTTTGGTCGGGTCGGTATTCACATCAGGATACAAAGAGCATCCCATCAAGATAAAACCCACCAGCAGAGTAGTAGTGACTTTCGTCAGATACCAACCCAATTTAGTTAATGTCATGCGTTTGCTCTGGACTACCTTTTATCTAGGAGGGACAAAAACTCTCTACGCAAATTCGAGTCTTTTAAGAATGCTCCACGCATCACGCTGTTGACCATCTTGGAATCGCGATCTTTAACACCACGCCATTGCATGCAGAAGTGATCTGCATCCATTACAACTGCAACACCAGTCGGCTTAATTTTTTTCTCCAGCATATCGGCCAACTCCACTACCGCCTCTTCCTGAATCTGTGGACGACACATGACCCATTCCGTTAAGCGTGAGTACTTTGACAAACCAATGAGAGCAGATTCTTTACTTGGCAACACCCCAATCCAAATACGACCCATGATTGGGCAGAGGTGATGAGAGCAAGCACTACGAACAGTAATAGGGCCAATAATCATCAACTCATTTAAGCGACTGACGTTAGGGAACTTCGTTAATGTAGGCTGCTCAACATAACGACCATTGAACACTTCTTTAACAAACATCTTAGCCACACGCTGGCTAGTGTTCTTAGTATTGTGATCACTCTCAGTATCAATCACTAAGCTTTCTAAAACAGCCTGCATCTTTTCAGCAACTTCATCTACTAAGCCCTCCAATTCTCCAGGCTGAATGAATTTAGCAATATTGTCATTTGCATGAAAGCGTGCCTTCTGAGCTTCAATACGGCGACGAATCACCACAGACAATGGTGTACCAGCGTCAATCTTTTTAGCTGGAACTTTTTTTGCAGGGGCCTTAGCAGCCGTCTTCGCAGGAATTTTTTTTGCAGGCATGTTTATTTATTGTCTCGATGAATTTAATAAATTACTTTTTGTTCTTTTAAATCTGGAAGAAGATTGCTACAACGCAAGCTAATCCAATCAGCCACACGATTGACCTAGTAGTTGGCCAATTAGCCAAATAGCAAATGAGATAGGCAATGCGCGTCAGTACAAATCCAATTGCCAATAAATCAATCCTACCTTGCGGTGCATCGCTTATAGATGCAATGATCACCGCAGCAAAGAAGAGGGGGAGAGATTCAAAAAGGTTGGCTTGCGCAGCATTGGCTCGCGCCCTAAATCCCGTCTGTTGAGCAAGCCATTGTCTAGGCATGCCATTGTCATAACCCTCAAATCCTTTTTTTGCGATACCTGTTGCTACATAGGGAAAGAGTCCCATGAACAATACACACCCATAAGCAATAGTCATAACTGTCCTTTTTTCTTGGAGCCAATACGACTTTCTTTGCCATTCAAGAGATTGGCAATATTGCTGCGATGACGCCAGATCAATAGAAGACACACTACCAGCAGCGCAATGCCCATCGGCTGAAAGCCAAACAAAAATACAAAATAGATTGGGCCAAAAATTGCAGCCGCCAAAGCAGCTAAGGATGAGTAGCGCATAAACATCGCCACAATAATCCAGGTGCTTAAAGTTGCTAAGCCCAAAGTCCAATTAATACCAAACAAAATGCCGCAGGCAGTAGCAACACCTTTCCCACCCTTGAAGCTATGGAATATCGGAAATAAATGTCCTAAGAAAACAGCAATCACAACACCACATAACAACCAAGAGCTGAGTGTTGATGTTAAAGATTCATCGCCGAGCGATACTCTCGCTAACATGACTGCGAAATAGCCCTTTAAGGCATCGCCAATCAAAGTGAGCACAGCTGCCAACTTATTACCCGTTCTGAGAACATTGGTTGCGCCTGGATTACCAGAGCCATAAGAATGGGGGTCAGGCAAACGCATGCACTTGCTCACCACCACCGCAAAAGAGATCGAACCGATCAGGTAGGAGATCGGAATGAGCAATAGATCTAAAGTTAAATTCATGGTGCTATCTTAAACACTTATCTAGTTAACTAATTTTGGCTTGCCAACCCTAGCTAAAATGCTATATACTATTGCTATATACACAAGGAGGATGCCATGTCAATCGCAATTACCACGGTGTTTACCAATAATCGCAGCCAAGCAGTCAGATTGCCGGCAGAAGCCCGTTTACCGGATGAGGTAAAAAAAGTTATTGTCCGTATTCGCGGTCGTGAGCGAATTATTACGCCGCTTGAAAACACTTGGGATAACTTTTTCCTAAGCGGACCATCTGTGTCTAATGACTTTATGAATGAACGCGGGGAACAAAAACCGGTTAAGCGAGAAGACCTTTAATGCTCAAGTATTTACTAGACACCAATATTGTTATTTACGTACTCAAGCGCAGACCAGTGGAAGTATTGAAGATTTTCAACACGAATGCGAGTCGCATGGCAATTTCAAGCATCACCTTATCTGAATTAATTTATGGAGCAGAGAAGAGTCCCAATGTCGATAAGAATTTAGAGGCAATAGAGGAGTTCATTAGCCATCTAGAGGTTCTCCCTTATGACGCAAAAGCCTCTCAACACTACGGACAAATTAAAGCAGCGCTAGGGCGAAAGGGTGAAGTAATCGGTGAGAATGATATTCATATTGCTGCCCACGCAATTAGCCAGGGGCTTATCCTAGTAACGAATAATTTACGAGAATTTAAAAGAGTTGCAAACCTTGCTCTAGAGAACTGGGTTGAGGCCTAAATTTAGAGACGTGCCATAGCAAAATCCCCTGGAAACACAGGTTAAGAGCCCCTGGGATGATGCTGCTGATGAATCGACTTCAGACGCTCTCTAGCAACGTGGGTATAGATCTGCGTAGTCGAGATATCAGCATGACCCAAAAGGAGCTGTACCACCCTTAAATCAGCCCCATGATTGAGTAAATGGGTAGCAAAAGCATGGCGTAAGGTATGGGGAGATAAGGCAACAGGAATATTAGCAATAGTGGCGTAGCGCTTGATCAGCGCCCAGAAAGCCTGACGAGTTAAGCCAGTTCCAGTATGACGCCCCACAAATACCGCGTCCGAAGTTTTACCTTCTAGCAATGGCGTTCTGGCCTCAGCCAAGTATCGGCGCAACCACTGCCCTGCCTCACCACCAAATGGAACTAGTCGTTCTTTACCGCCCTTACCATTCACCACCCGGATAACACCTTCATTTAATCCTAGAGCAACTGTCTTTAAGGAAACGATTTCTGAGACACGCAAGCCGCTGGCATACATTAATTCCAACATGGTGCGATCACGCAATCCTAGCGAAGTCTCCACATCGGGGGCATTCAGCAAGGCGGTAACCTGATCTTCACTTAAGGTCTTAGGGAAACGTAGTGCTTGTTTTGCAGCACGTAAACCAATGCAAGGATCACTTTTAACTAAGTTCATACGCAGAGCATGACGATAAAAGCGCTTGAATACCGTCAACCGACGATTAGCAGTGGTTGCTTTATCTGCGCGTCGATGCGCAATGTATGCAGTGAGATCTTTTTCGGAAACCTGGTAGAGATCAGCACCTGAATCTGTTTGAAGCCACTGAGCCAAGAGCAATAGGTCTCGGCGATAGGCAGATAAACTGTTTTTTGCCAAGCCATTCTCCAACCAGCAAGCATCACAGAAGCGCTCGATGGCTTCGGCACTCAATAGAGGAATATCAGGGTGCTGGTTTCGAGTGCCGACCATTGCTAGGTTTTAAATTAACAAGGGAGGGTTGAATCGCCCTAGAAAAATCAAAGTATTCAGAAGCATCTTGCGTCTTCCAAAAAGCACGTTCCTCGCTTTCACTACAAAAGACGGGAATAGCCTTAGCTTTTCTGGGCGATTTTGTGGTCATGCAGTCAATTAGTCACGGAAATTATTAAAGCCTAATGGAGCCTCGCTGACTTCTTTCTTAAGCATGGCCATAGTCTCTTGCAAGTCATCGCGCTTAGTACCCGTAACACGCACCGCATCACCCTGAATGCTCGCCTGAACTTTGATCTTACTGTCTTTGATGATGCGCACTACTTTTTTAGCTAACTCTGAAGTAATCCCTTTTTGGATCTTCATGGTTTGCTTGCGCTTATCACTACCAATAGTCTCTTTTTTGTCGTCTTTGAGGTAACGCACGTCCACATTGCGTTTAGCCATCTTGCCGTAGAGAACGTCGCGAACTTGACCCAATTTAAAGTCGTCATCACCAAATAAGATCAAAGTCTCATCCTTTTGCTCAACTCGGCTATCAGAGCCTTTAAAGTCAAAACGATTGGTAATTTCTTTATTAGATTGCTCGATTGCGTTTTTCAACTCAATCATGTCTGGCTCACACACTACGTCAAATGAGGGCATCTCAAACTCCTTAAATAATCTGGGTAATCAATTCTGCAAATTCAATCAATGCATTGTTACTTTTCAAGTTTTTCCATAAATTACGAACAGAAACTCGAACACGAATAAGATTGTGGCATGAACTCCGCGAAAAATGCGCCCAATCCAGCAAAATTGACCCCTAATCTGGGGCTCAAGCACCGGAATAGCTTTGGTCTGGATTCCACAGCGGAATTGGCGTACGAGATCACATCCGCGGATCAGTTACCAGCCCTCATGAAAGAACTCGGGGATAAAAAACTTGCTTGGCGAGTATTGGGCGGTGGCAGCAATGTCATCCTTCCAGAGTCTTTACTAGGGGCAACACTGCTGATCAAAATTCTAGGTCAGGAAATCATCAAGGCTGATCAGAAATATTCATGGCTCTCCGTGGGCGCAGGGGTCAATTGGCATGAATTGGTTTCCTGGACACTAGAACACGATCTCCCAGGACTTGAGAACCTTGCCCTCATCCCAGGAACAGTTGGCGCGGCACCGATTCAAAACATTGGGGCATACGGAGTTGAGATAGGCGAATATATCGACAGTATTGAAGCATTTGATGCTGTGGCCCATGCCTTTGTCACTCTCCCGCAAGAGGCATGCCAGTTTGCCTATCGCGATAGCTACTTTAAGCAAAATCCCAATCGATTTATCGTGACAAAGGTCGTTTTTAAAATCCCCAAATCTTGGCAAGCACGGTTGCAGTATGCCGATCTGGCAAAGCAATTTTCTGAAGAAAACTCTAGCCCAAGTGCAAAGCAAATTTTTGATGCCGTATGCGCAATTCGATCTCAAAAATTGCCAGACCCCAAAGTCATTGGCAATGCAGGAAGTTTTTTCCAAAACCCGATTGTCAGCACTGAACAATGCGAGCAGCTGGTCCAGCAATTTCCGAGCCTGGTTTCTTATCCAGATAGCAATGGCAAACGCAAGTTGGCAGCTGGATGGCTGATTGATCAATGTGGCTTTAAAGGCAAACGTGTTGGCTCTGTAGGCGTTTATGAAAAGCAAGCGCTAGTACTAGTGAATCATGGTGGCGGGACATCAACCGATATCCTCAATCTTGCAAAAAGCATTCGAGAAGAAGTTTTAAAGAAATTTCATGTGAAGCTCGAGATTGAGCCAAATATTCTGTAAAGAAGTTTTGGCAGACTCACAAAATCAGCTCAGCAGGCTTTCTTCCTCGTGTGCCACTGATCATACTGAGCCTGCTGACTCAACCAAACATCTGCACTACCTCCATTTTTAATGCCCAACCATTTCTCGAGGCGTAAGGCCATATCTGGCGAAATAGTAGATCTACCATTCATTAAATAAGAAAGTGCAGCACTCGAAATACCTAATTGATGTGCAGCCTCAGTTACACCCATACCTAGAGCAGGGAGTATGTCTTCTTTGATTATCAAACCTGGGTGTGGTGGGTTATGCATCTGTCTATTTTTGCTCTTGGAGTCAGTGTCGTAATGGTAACTTTTTTAATAGACATTCATAAAAGTAGGGCCACTTTTCAACATTCTGTTATATTGCAATTTGCAATATAATTGCACCATGAGAGTGATTACAAACCGTCGCCTGCTAGAGTTTTCAGCAAAGCATAGAGACGCTCGGGAAGCACTCCAGGCTTGGCGAAAGTTGATGGAATTCAGCTTTTGTAAGAACTTTTCTGAATTAAAGAAAGTGTTTGCATCGGCAGACAAAGTACACGATTTATATGTATTTAATATTTGTGGAAATAAGTATCGTCTGGTGGCATACCTCCAATTCGAAAGGCAGCTCTGTTATATCAAGGCTGTATTAACTCACAAAGACTATGATAAAGATGGGTGGAAGAAATGAACTTAAATGATCTTCAAAAAGCTTGGAATGCCCTTGCAAAGACCGTTGATCTCAGCCCTATTCATTCCGAAAAACAATACCGGAAAATGGTTGAACTTGCAGATATGTTGAGCGATGTCATCGGCTTATCCAAAAAACATCCTCTTCTAAACTTATTTGAACTGGCAAGCGAATTAATCCGAGCCTATGATCTAGAACACTTTGATGTCCCAGATGCGAAACCCCAAGAGCTTCTTTCTTTTTTAATGGAACAGCATGGCCTTAAGCAATCTGATTTGCCTGAGGTTGGTAATCAAAGCGTTATCTCTCAAATTCTTTCTGGCACTCGCGAACTTAATGTTCGCCAAATTAATTCTTTGGCAAAACGATTTAAGGTACCAGCTGGGGTATTTTTTGAGCGCGCCTATTAATCAATCTGAAGATTAATCGGCTAACTCTCCTTTACCTTAGAAAACTCCACCTCTACCCGCCCCTCTGCCAGTCGCACCTGAAATACGCTTTCTGTATTGAGCTCGTTGGGGCTGCGCACTGCATGCATTGCTCGCTCCTCTTTACTCAAGATGACTGCATAACCCCGCTCTAGAGTTCTTTGTGGGTTCAGCATTTCAAGTTGAGACTGGAAATGGCTTTGATCACGCTTCCAATTTTCAACTCTCACTAGCCATGCTTGGTTTAGTCGTTTTTGCCAACCGCTAATTTGCTCACGCATACGATCAGGGTTAGGGAGAGCATGACTGAGACGCAAGGCTAATTGATCCAAGGTTTGTGCTTCGCGCTCAACTCGCTGGCTCACTCTTTGTAGCAATGCTTGCATGATGGCATCTAACTCCTGCAACATTTGATCGCGTCGTGGCGCTGCTAATTCTGCCGCGCCCGTAGGTGTAGGTGCACGCAAGTCTGCAACAAAATCAGCAATCGTGACATCAGTTTCATGTCCAACGCCGCTCACAATCGGAATGGGTGATTGCGCAATCGCATATGCCAACTGCTCATCATTAAATGCCCAGAGGTCCTCAATACTGCCACCGCCACGAACTAGCAAGATCACATCGACTGCGTGTTCTTTTTCAGCGGCCTTCAGCGCAGAAATAATTCCAGCGGGAGCATCAGGTCCTTGAACCAATGTTGGGTAAATCACAATCGGTATGTGCGGGGCTCTTCTAGCCAATGTGCTCAATACATCTTTGAGGGCTGCTGCTTGCGGCGAAGTAATAATGCCGATCGATCTCGGATGCGTGGGAATTGGGCGCTTATTCTCAGCATCAAATAAGCCCTCTTTAGCGAGTTTGGCCTTGAGCTTCAAAAAGGCTTCATATAGACCACCCATACCTGCACGTCGCATGCTTTGCACCGTCAGCTGAATGTCCCCACGTGGAACATAAAACCCGAGATTGGCAGCGACTTCGACTAAATCCCCAGATTGAGGCATAAATCCGACTTGCCCATTGCGACCGCGGAACATCACGCAGCGAATTTGCCCCTCTTCGTCCTTCAAGGAGAAATACCAGTGCCCGCTGTCATAAGCCTTGAAATTGGAAATCTCCCCGCTCACCCAAACGGTATCGAAGCGCTCCTCTAAAGAGCTTGCAATGGCGCGGTTAAGATCGCCAACACTCAGAATTTCCCTTGATATTTCCGACATTTTTTCTCTTTTTCTACACAACTAGTAGGCTTTGCGACCAATAAATATCCACAGAAGCCAATACGCCCTAGGTTGAATACTCAAAAGTAAGTAATTACTGACCCAAAACGTCTCATAAATCCAACAAAGCAATTACAAGCCATTGATTTATATCAATAATTCATCAGACCAATTTTAGGACGTTTTCCTTAAAACCACCCACTTTGACCATCAATCAAGGACTTACAGCACACTTAATGAAAAGTTTTGCACAGAGTTATCCACAGGCTAGCTTTATGAAAACCGGTTTTTAATTCAGCTAAAGTACTGAGCTTATGTACTCAATCTTACTGTCTGCTGGCTGGCCTATCTGGCCCCTTCTCATCATCTCCATTATCGGGCTGGCTATTGTCATTGAGCGCGCCTGGTATCTGCGGCAAGTTCATATCTTCCCCAAAGACAGTTTAGAAACCGTATTTGGTCTCGCCAATACCATTTCCCAGCAAAAAACAGTCTCAGAGCCTGAAATTAGCGCCATTGGCCAACTTTCTCCCGTAGGCAGTCTCTTTGCCTGCATCCTTCGGGAAAAAGCCTCTGGCAATACTGCAGATTCAGCCTTAGAAGAACTACAAGCCAGCGCTCAATCCACTTGGCTAAAGCTAGAGCGCTATCTTGGCATCTTGGCCACCATCGCGACTGTTGCCCCTTTATTGGGACTATTTGGAACAGTGGTTGGCATGATTGAAATTTTTGGTAGCCAGGGTGTCGGCAATCCACAACAATTGGCACATGGCATCTCGATTGCTCTGTACAACACGGCTTTTGGCTTGCTGATCGCGATTCCTGCTTTAGCTGCATGGCGTGGTCTGCGCGCTATGGCAAGTCAACGCCAACATGAGTGTGAAGAATTTACTCGTCAATTATTTAAAAAGCTCTATCCCAACAATACCAACTCTACGGATAACAAGTGAGTTGGTTAGACAATAAGCTTCATCATCGGGGTAGATTTTTTCTAGGGACGAATACATCCCCAGTAGAGCCAGAGATCAATCTCATCCCCTTTATTGATGTGCTATTGGTAGTGCTGATCTTTTTGATGATCTCTACTACTTTTACTCGTTACCAAGAGCTGGCTATCACCCTACCGACTGCCAATGGCGCAGCAAGCCAGTCGGAGGTAAAACAAATTCATATTGCAGTGAGTCGTGATGGACGCTTTGCGATTAACGGCAAGGTGACCGATCGCAGCCAACTGAGCAATAGCCTCAGTGCCCTCAATAAAGAGGCTTCCATTCAAGTCAATATCGATGCGGATGCTAAAGCGCCGCACCAGGCGGTCATGAGCGCCCTAGAAGCAGCGCGTGATGCCAACCTAGCAAATATCGTATTTAGCAGTCAAACTACTAAGAAATAATTCAACACAACAGAAACATTGAGCCCAACCAGTCGCCTTTAATGTCAACGCCCAAAAAATCTTCTTTCTTCAATAAAGCCCCCCAGTTTTGGGAAAGACGTGGGCCAACGAGTCTGGTGCTTTGGCCTCTATCTAAGATTTATGGCTGGATAAATCAAGTATTAGATTTAGTAAACGATCTGAACCTAGGTACACGTAAACCAGCGCCAGTACCAATCATTATTGTTGGCAACATCCGCGTAGGCGGTACCGGTAAGACGCCTATCGTGATTGCGCTTGCTGAGCAACTCGCACGCATGGGTTGGAAGCCCGGAATTATTAGTAGAGGTTATGGTGCCACCGCATCAAGCAGGCCTCGTCAAGTCAATAGCGATTCCAATCCTGCAGAAGTTGGTGATGAACCTGTCTTAATTGCTAAGCGGACAGAAAATCAATTTCCGATTTGGGTGCATCCTAAGAGAACCCTCAGCATTCAGTCTCTATTGAAACAAGACCCCTCTGTAAACGTCATCATCAGCGATGATGGCTTGCAGCATCGCAGTCTCCTACGTTGGCCAGCAAGAGAAGGTGGTCGCGATATTGAATTCGTAGTACGTGATCAACGAGGCGAAGGCAATGGCTTCTTGCTACCCGCCGGCCCCTTACGTGAGCCTGTATCCCGCGAGCGAGATGCCACTTTAATGACTGGTACGAGCTCACCTACCGCTAGCCATGTTGATGAATACTACTTAGGGCGACGCGCTTTCACACTGAGCAGTCAACTGGGTACCCCTTATCAACTGAATAATCCAAGCAATCAATTATCTTTATCCTCCATTGCAGACACCTATCTTCCAAACAAGATTACTGCTATCGCTGCAATTGGCAATCCTCAACGTTTTTTTGATGACTTACTGAAACAAGGTGTTGCAGGCAAGTACATTGGCCTAGCTGATCACGCTATCTACACCCCAGAATTTTTCTCCGCCATCAATGCTGAATGCATCCTCATTACCGAAAAGGATGCCGTAAAATGCACTTTGATACAGGATGAACGCATTTGGGTGGTTCCGATGAGTTTAGATACCCCAAATACATTGTCAGAATGGTTGCAGTTGATCTTGCAAAGACCCGACCCAAATCAATACACTTTATAAAAGATAGCAAAGATCAAATATGGACAAGCGCTTATTAGAGATTTTGGTCTGCCCTTTGTGCAAAAGTACTTTGCATTTGGATGCAGAAAAACACGAGCTCATCTGTAAAGCGGACCGCTTGGCTTACCCTATTCGAAATGACATTCCTGTCATGCTCGTTGATGAAGCCCGCAGCCTTTCTGCTGACGAAGTCAATTAATCATTGATTCAGCACAATTGAGTACATGAGCATTAAGATCCCAGAGTTTTTAGTTGTTATCCCGGCAAGGCTAGGTTCAACACGCTTGCCTCGCAAGCCACTAGCTGACATTGGTGGCAAGCCGATGGTGATTCGTGTGGCTGAACGTGCTCAGCAATCTTTGGCTCAAAGTGTTGTGGTCGCAACCGATTCCCCGGAAATACAAGCGGCGTGCGATGAATATCGTATCGAGTGTTTATTAACTAGCGCCGATCATCCCACTGGTACAGACCGCATTGCGGAAGTAGCTCAACTATTAAAACTTCCAGCAGACGCCTTAGTGGTTAATGTTCAGGGTGATGAACCTCTCATTCCGCCAGAGCTGATCAATCAGGTTGCTCAAACTTTGGCCGACAATGCTGCATGTGCAATTTCGACTGTGGCAGTACCCATTGTTGATACCGCAGAAATTACTAATCCCAATGTAGTCAAGGTAGTCCTCAACCGCGCTAATGAGGCGCTCTACTTCTCTAGAGCCACCATTCCTTTTGTTCGGGATCCGGACTCGAAGCAAGCCATCACCCATTTACGTCATTTGGGTATCTATGCCTACCGCGCCGACTTTTTGGAGGCTTATACCCGCCTTGAACCGGCTCCGCCTGAGCGAGCAGAGGCCCTAGAGCAGCTGCGCGCCCTCTGGAATGGCTACCGTATTGCAGTCCATACAGCCAGCGAAGCCCCACCAGCCGGTGTTGACACCGCTGAAGACCTTGAGCGGGTTCGTCGCATCATTGCCAGCTAGCCCAGAATCTGGTTATTCGGGGGTTCTCGGGGATAATCCTAGGAATTAGTAACAAAGGATCCCGAAAAAATACGGGACAATGATGGTCTTCTAAGGGGAAAACAATGCGGTTAATTCTGCTCGGTGCACCAGGTGCTGGCAAAGGAACACAAGCTCAGTTCATTTGCGAAAAATTTGCCATTCCACAAATCTCGACAGGCGATATGTTGCGCGCTGCCGTTAAAGCTGGAACTGAACTTGGCATTGCTGCTAAAAAAATTATGGATGCTGGCGGCCTCGTTTCTGACGACATCATCATTGGCTTAGTGAAAGATCGCTTAACTCAGCCTGATTGCAGCAAGGGCTATTTGTTTGACGGTTTCCCAAGAACCATTCCCCAAGCACAAGCCATGAAAGATGCTGGCGTGCCAATCGATTACGTTTTAGAAATCGATGTACCGTTTGATGCCATCATCGATCGCATGAGCGGTCGTCGCGTTCACCCTGCCTCAGGTCGCACTTATCACGTCACTTTCAACCCACCAAAAGTGGAAGGGAAAGATGATGTCACTGGTGAAGCTTTGATTCAGCGTGATGACGACAAAGAAGAAACGGTTCGTAAGCGCTTGCAGGTATACAACGACCAGACTCGTCCACTAGTGGAGTATTACTCGACTTGGGCAACGCAAACTAATGCAGCTGACAAAGTAAAGGCTCCCTCCTATCGCAAGGTCAGTGGCACTGGTAGCGTTGATGACATTACCGCCTCCATCTTTGCGCAATTAAAATAATTAACATCATCACTGATTAAAGGGGTTGCTTTTGCAGCCCCTTTTTCTTTGGCTCAACATCCGCACCTCCTAAACCACATATGCCGCATGGTTGAATATAAGGATATTATGTAATATTATCTTTTTTACATAACATTACATAAGATCCTTATATATGGACCCGCGAAACAACCCCTTTTCACCTGGCGCAGGCTCTGCACCGCCTGAACTATCAGGGCGTGATAAGACAATAGAAGACGTATCGATTGCCTTGCATCGCATTAGAAAAGGGCTATCGGCAAAAAGCATCTTGATGGTTGGTCTTCGAGGAGTTGGAAAAACCGTCCTGCTTAATAGGCTAAAAAATGATGCCGAATCGGAGGGTTTAGTCTGTGTTCAGTTTGAATCGCCTGAAAACCGAAACCTACCAGCGATGATTGTTCCAAGTCTAAGGGCGGCTCTACTCAAGCTGAATCGATTATCTGGGCTGAGTGAAGCTGTTACTAAGGCAGTAAGAATACTTGGCAGCTTTATTTCTTCTGCAAAAGTTAAATATGAGGGTATGGAATTTGGATTCGAACTAGGGTCTGAGCCTGGGGTTGCGGACACTGGTGATCTTGATTACGACCTCTCAGAACTCTTGCAAGCTATTGGTGAGGCGGCCAAGGAAAAGGGTACGGCGGTTGTTCTTTTCATCGATGAATTGCAATATGTTCCAGAAATCGAACTCGCAGCGCTCATCTCAGCGCTACATGCATGTGCTCAGAAAAAGTTACCTGTGGCTTTGGTGGGTGCAGGTCTCCCACAGTTAGTTGGGAACGTAGGAAGAGCCAAGTCTTATGCTGAGCGATTATTTGACTTCCCCGAAATAGGTCCACTCCCACCAGAGGCTGCTACTGAAGCCTTGCAACGCCCGGTCGGTCAGCATCAGGTAAGTTTTGAAGCTGAGGCTATCGATGAAATCCTTAAGCAAACTAAAGGCTACCCATACTTTCTACAGGAGTGGGGCAGCATGTGTTGGGGGGTTGCAAAAACTCAGATTATTACGGCGGAAGATGCACTAGTAGCAACGGAATTAGCCATACTTCAATTAGACTCAAGTTTTTTTCGTGTCAGATTTGACAGATGCACGCCCATGGAAAAAAACTATCTCAGAGCTATGGCCGGCATAAATAGTCAAACCCCGAGATCAGGTGATATTGCACTAGCAATGAATAAAGAGGTTCATCAGATAGCCCCCCTAAGACAATCTTTGATCAGCAAAGGGATGGTTTATAGCCCGGCACATGGTGATACAGCCTTTACGGTGCCTCTTTTTTCCGACTACATGAAGCGAATGTTGCTGTAATTACTTCAACTCTTTCAGCGCACTCTCAAAAGATTCAATATCAGCAAAGCTTCTATAGACAGAAGCAAAGCGAATGTAAGCGACTTTATCTAAGCGCTTGAGTTCGCGCATCACCAACTCACCTACGCGTTCACTTGGAATTTCTTTTTCGCCGAGGCTGAGCAACTTTTCTTCAATACGAGCAATTGCCTCATCCACAGAATCAGAGGAGACCGGTCGCTTGCGTAATGCCAGCTTAATTGAGCTAGCCAGCTTATCGTGGCTGTAATCAACACGGCTGCCGTTCTTCTTGACAATTGCTGGCAACACCAGCTCTACACGTTCATAAGTCGTAAATCGTTTATCGCATTTCGCACAACGGCGACGACGGCGAATGGTATCGCCTTCGTCCGATACCCGAGTATCTAGAACCTGGGTATCGTCGTTATGGCAAAAGGGGCAGCGCAATGGATGCTCGCTTAACCGTAAACCGGGAAGCGCTTAGTAAGCTCTGCAACTTGAGCACGCACCTTAGCGATATTGTCAGCATCATTTGGATTATCTAAAACATCGGCAATGAAATTACCCACTTGACGTGCTTCCACTTCCTTGAAGCCACGTGTTGTCATTGCTGGTGAACCCAAACGAATACCACTCGTCACCATTGGTTTTTCTGGATCGTTTGGAATGCCGTTCTTGTTGCAAGTGATGTGTGCTTCACCCAATACGCGCTCCGCTTCTTTACCAGTCATTTTCTTGGCGCGTAAATCTACCAACATCACATGAGAATCTGTACCACCAGAAACAATCCGCAGACCACGTGAGATCAAAGTCTCAGCCAAGGCTTTTGCGTTAGCAATCACTTGTTTTTGATACTCGATAAAGCTGGGCTCTTGCGCCTCTTTAAATGCAGTCGCCTTAGCAGCAATCACATGCATCAAAGGACCGCCTTGCAAGCCTGGGAATACCGCAGAGTTAATGGCTTTCTCGTGCTCAGCTTTCATCAAGATGATGCCGCCGCGAGGACCACGCAGGCTCTTGTGCGTTGTGGAAGTCACAATGTCAGCATGTGGCACTGGGTTTGGATACACGCCAGCAGCAATCAAACCGGAGTAATGCGCCATGTCGACCATAAAAATGGCGCCGACTTCTTTAGCCAACTTACCAATACGCTCCCAATCAATCACGAGAGAGTAGGCAGATGCGCCAGCAATAATTAACTTAGGCTTATGCTCACGAGCTAAGCGCTCCATTTGTTCGTAATCGATCGCTTCGTTTTTATCGAGGCCATAAGAAATGGGGTTAAACCACTTACCACTCATATTCAAAGCCATACCGTGGGTCAAGTGACCGCCTTCAGCCAGACTCATTCCCATAAAGGTATCGCCAGGCTTTAAGAAAGCTAAAAATACCGCTTGGTTTGCAGATGCGCCGCAATGGGGCTGAACGTTCGCCGCTTCAGCACCATACAAAGCCTTCACTCGATCAATAGCCAACTGCTCAGCTACGTCAACAAATTCACAACCGCCGTAATACCGCTTGCCTGGGTAGCCTTCAGCGTACTTATTAGTCAACTGAGAGCCTTGTGCCTGCATCACTGCTGGAGAGGCATAGTTCTCAGAGGCAATCAGTTCAATATGGTCTTCCTGACGCTTATTTTCATTCTGAATCGATGCCCATAATTCGGGGTCAGTTTTGGCTAAAGTATTTTGGCGGTCAAACATGGTCATAATCCTGATGAAGTTGTATTGCTGAGTGAATTAACTTAGTAAAATCAACCTACATAATACAAAATCCACCATGACCACCACACAAGACCTCTCATTCCTTTCCCTAGTCCTGAATGCCAGCCTATTAGTACAGTTAGTAATGTTGTTATTACTAAGCATGTCTGTAGCCTCTTGGACCATCATTTTTAAGAAAACTGCCATTTTGCGGGGCGTAAGACAAGATACAGAGCGTTTTGAGCGGGATTTTTGGTCCGGCGGCGACCTCAATACCCTCCTAGAGGCAGCCCAGCGTAATACCCGTAGTGATGCCGTTTTAGAGCATATCTTTGAAGCAGGTATGCAAGAATTCATGAAAGTTCGTGAAATCGATGCTGCCCGCCGCGCTATGAAAGCCACCTATCAGCGCGAAATGGACATGCTGGAAGCCAATCTACCCTTCTTAGCCTCCGTAGGCTCAGTTTCCCCTTATATCGGCCTCTTTGGCACTGTTTGGGGCATCATGCATGCCTTCCGCGGTCTGGCTAACGTACAAAATGCCACTCTGGCGGCAGTCGCCCCCGGTATTGCTGAAGCCCTTGTAGCTACTGCAATCGGTCTTTTTGCTGCTATTCCTGCGGTGGTTGCCTATAACCGCGCAGCAACGGATGTTGATCGTTTGGCAATTCGTTTTGAAACCTTCATCGAAGAATTTACCAATATCTTGCAACGTCAAACTTCAGGCAAATAAGCATGGCTGGCTCACTCAGAAAATCTTCTAAGCGTCGGGCAATGGCCGACATCAATGTGGTTCCTTACATTGATGTGATGTTAGTGTTGCTGGTCATCTTTATGGTGACCGCGCCCATGGTGAATCCCGGTGTTGTGAATCTGCCAACAGTTGGCGGTGCAAAAGTACAATCATTGCCACCAGTCTTTTTAACAATCGATGCCAATGAAAATGTCATCGTGCGCAAAGATGGTGATCCCGTTCAAACCTTAAGCAAATTTGAACTCGGTGCATTTGCAAGATCACAAGCAGAAAAATCTGCTGAGCAGCCTGTCGTTCTTGCTGCAGACAAATCCATCAAATATGAAGTAGTCATGGATGTCATGTCCAAGCTAAAAGAAAATGGTGTGAAACGTGTCGGTCTTGCTGTGAAGAGTCAATAAGCCTCTTCGTACTGATTACATGAATAGCGCGCAAACTTTTCGTTCAAGCCCATCAAACTTTAAACGAGGCCGCCCCACTAAAAACGAAAGTACTAAACTGGCTTTTAGTTTTTCACTGGCTGCGCACTTAGGCTTACTTGCTTTCTTGGTCATCGGCATTAGCTGGAATAACTCAACCCCTTCCGGAGTTGAAGTGGAGCTTTGGGATGCCAGTCAACAGGTCGAAACACCTGTCGTTCCTGAAATCAAAACCGAGATGAAGGAAGAGGCAGCCGACATCGCGATCAAGAAAAAACAAGTTGAGAAAGAGTCTCCTAAAAAAGAGGTGAAAGAAACACCAAAGCCAGTTACTCCAGTCAAACCTACTCCACCCAAGGAGAAGGAAAAAGAGAAGCCTAAAAAGGCTGAAGCACCAAAAGCTGCAACGCCAGCAGAAACTAAAGCCAATGCCGCTGTTGAAAAAGTGCGTGCAGATCAGTTGGCGCGCTTACGTGCAGCAGCTGGCGCTGAAGGTGGTAGCGGCGGTACTAGTGGCAGCGGTGTTGGCGGTGGTGGCAATGCACCTCCCGGCTGGACAGATAAGGTGGTTAAGAAAGTAAAGCCTCTCATCGTATTTAATCCAGAATCGATTAGTGGCAATCCTGCAGCAGTCGTTAAAGTCAATCTGGCACCCGATGGCGTAATCTTAAGTACAGATCTAGTCAGCTCAAGTGGCAATGCTGGCTGGGATCGCGCAGTTCTCCTCGCACTAACTCGCGCAGAAAGTCTGCCGAAAGACGACAATGGCAAAATTCCTCAAAGAGAAGTTAAGCTGACCTTTAAACCCAAGGACTAAAGCATGTTGCAATTTGCTAAAAAATATTTTTCATTGCTGGCATCAGTATTGGTAGTGATGCTATCGATGGCCGGCATGAGCTCTTCAGCCTTAGCTCAAATGAATATTCAGATCACTGGCGTAGGGCAGTCTCTCTATCCCATTGCCGTGATGCATTTTAAGGATGAGGGCAAGCTGCCAAGCAGTGTGACTGACATCATTCGCCAAGACTTAGCACGCAGCGGCTATTTTAAGAATACCGAGAATGGTAATGCTAGCGAAAGTGATGAGGGCACACCAAACTACAAATCTTGGTCAGCTCGCGGTGCAGATGCTTTAGTAGTTGGTTCTGTAGTGCAGACTAGCGCAGGTCAATTTGAAATTCGCTATAAGCTTTTTGATATTCGTAAATCTGAAAGCCTTGGAGGCTTGAATATCAATTCCAGCGCAGACAATTTACGTGCAGCAGCTCACAAAATTGCTGATGACATCATCCTCAAACTATTGGGCGAGCGCGGTATTTTTTCAACCCGCCTCTCCTACGTCATTAAAGAAGGTAAACGCTATCGCTTAGTCATTTCCGATGCGGATGGTCAAAATATTCGTAATGCCATGAATAGTGGTGAACCAATCATCTCGCCATCATGGTCACCCGATGGCAAGAAAGTAGCTTACGTTTCTTTTGAAGATCGCAAGCCGGTGATTTATGTTCACGAGCTTGCAACTGGTCGCCGCATCCCCCTTTCCAACCAAAAGGGCAATAACAGTGCTCCAGCCTGGTCACCGGACGGCAAGAAACTAGCGATCTCCCTTTCAAAAGACGGTAATACCCAGATCTACAGTATCAATGCTGATGGAACAGGCTTGCAACGCCTTACCCGCGGCTACACCATTGATACTGAACCGCAATATTCAGCAGATGGTCGCTACATTTACTTCACGAGCGACCGTGGCGGTAATCCCCAGATTTATCGCATGAGTGCTGAGGGCGAACAGGTTGAAGGTGCAAAGCGGGTCACCTTCAAGCAAGGTTTTGTGACTTCACCACGCATTTCACCGGACGGCAAGTATTTAGCTTATATCGCCAACATTGGCGGTGCTTTCCGCCTGTATATCCTCAACTTAGCAACAGGTGACGCCCAAGCGCTCACCGATGGCACTAGCGATGAGTCCCCATCATTTGCAGCTAACGGTCGTTATGTCCTATATTCCATGAAGGTCGGAGGTAAACGGGTCTTGGCTGCGGTATCGGTAGATGGAAACTCTAAGCAGGTACTGAGCATTCCAGGGTCTGATGTTCGTCAGCCATCTTGGGGACCCTTTATGGATTAAGGCTGACCCACTAAACGTGGGTCATAAGAAAATTGTTCAATTTTCTTGGCTTTAATCAGCTTGATATCTGGATGCATGGGATTAATCAACACATTGTTTGCCTGCGGAATAACTACTGAAGGCACGAACAACAAAGCACTTGCATTCGATTGCAGCCATTTCTGCCCCTTCTCAATACTGGCAGTGCCCGCTGGCAATGCATCCCAACCAGCACCAGCCGTTTTAGGATTTAGCCTCTTGGCTAAATTCCATACTCTCGTTGGGATATCAATGCGCACCAGATAGCGGGTCAGAGGAAGCCCTTGGGCATTGATATGCACCAGAGTTTCTAGACAAGCAAGTGCAATGGACTCCGAAGTATATAAAACAGGTGTCCCTTTTTTATTCCATCTACCACCAGATTTTTTTGCACCTTCCCCACTAAGATCATCTGCCTTAAATAGGGGTGCATCTAGGGCAATTCTCCAAACTTCCTGCACACTCATGCGTATGCTCCAGTTTGAATTTTGGCAAGGAGATCAGAAATCATTTCTTGACCAGAAATTGTATCTAGGTAGGCTGACGGCTTCTCACCACCTAATGCTGGGGAGGGTTTTTCAAGCCAACTTGCTATCCACTTAGCAGCATCGAAACCATCTGGGTTCCCTGACTCAGCAATGATTGACTCTATTTGCCCCACTAGCTTAGCCATACCGATCAAACGCTCACCTTGCTCAATCGGTAGCATTTGGTTAGCCACAGACTTCTTGTCAATGGTCGACTTCGGCAAATTCAAGAACTTAAATAAGGTTTCTTTTGTAATTCCCATCGAGTCAGAAATGACGTTGATATATCTAGCGGGAATTCCATCTCGAATCAACTTAATGCGATCCATGGGCTCCACTCGATAAATAGCGGCAAAAGATAAATTCTGCTGGGTAATTTCCAGCGGAGATTTACGAAGTACTCTCGTCGCAGCTTTTTTTTGAATTACGCTGGGCATATTAAAATCCTCATATGAGGTTTTATTTTAACTCATTTGAGCAATAATGAAAGTATCTACAGCGGATTTAGAATGCTATCCAGCGCAATTTTGATTCAAGTACAGCAATCTTAGGGGCATAATATTGGCTATTAGCTTATTTAGTTACTCAGTTTGTAGGAAAAAGGACAGATCATGAACATTTCTATCGCACGCCGCGCCGCAACCCTCACCCTTGTTAGCGTAACAGCCTTATTTTTGGCAGCTTGTTCGAGTGTCAAATTGGATGATGTTGATGGCGCCAATGGTGGTGGTAGTGGCAACTTTGGCTCACAGCCATGGAATGATCCAAGCAGCCCACTCTTTCAGCGTAGCGTGTACTTTGATTTGAATGAGTACACCGTTCAAACTAAATACCAAAAACAATTGTCTGCTCATGCTAGCTTCTTAAAAGCGAACCCAAAGCAGAAGATCATTATTCAAGGCAATACCGATGAGCGTGGTACTGCAGAGTACAACTTGGCTTTAGGTCAACGTCGTTCAGATGCTGTTCGTAAGTCACTCAACTTAATGGGTGTTTCTGAGAATCAAATGGAAGCAGTAAGTTTTGGTAAAGAGAAACCAAAGGCTGAAGGTGATAACGAAGCAGCTTGGGCAGAAAATCGCCGTGCTGACATTGTTTACATTACAAACTAATGCCTAGCCTTACATACCTTTTTAAACAAACGCTCTCACGAGCGTTTTGTTTAAGTGCGGCCGCTTTTTGCTTAAGCGCCTCTGGTAATGCATGGGCCCTCTTTGCCGATGATGACGCACGCAAAGCCATCTTAGATTTACGTAAATCATTTGCTACTGCGCAGATGGATTTGCAAAATCAGATTGAGAAACTCAAAGCTGACAATGCGGAACTGCGAGGTAAAATCGAAAATCTTGAAAAGCAAGGTGACGACATCAACACAAGTCAGAAGACTTACTATCAAGATCTTGATACACGCATAGGTAATTTTGAGCCTCGTACAGAAACTATTGAAGGTATTAGTGGCACCGTTCAACCCGGCGAGAAAAAAGTCTACGATGATGCTTTAAAAGCATTCCAGGCAGGCAGTCTCAAGAAGGCAGATGAGGGCTTCTCAGCCTTTGCGAATCGCTTCCCTAAGAGTCCATACGTACCGCTGGCACTCTTTTGGAGTGGTAATAGCAAATATGCAAACAAGGATTACACCGGTGCGATTGCTCAACTACAAAACCTCATTAAGCGCTACCCAACCCATCCCCGCATTCCAGCGGCTATGTTGACTCTGGGTAATGCACAATTGGAGAGTGGCAACAAAGCTGCTGCCAAGAAAACCTTTGGTGGGATCATCAGCAAGTACCCAGATACTGAAGCAGCCAAAGATGCGCAGCAACTCATTGCTGCCACGAAATAATTCAGTAACTTAGACTTCAATACTGTTCCATGTCTAAGTTATCTGCTGCTTTTGAAAAAATTGCGCCTCGCAAACCCAATGCACCGGCAGTGATTTTGTTTTCAGGCGGCTTAGATTCGAGCACCATTCTGGCTCTGGCAAAAGATCTTGGTTACGAGCCCTATGTTTTATCAGTTGGTTACGGCCAACGCCACTCCTCTGAGCTAGCTGCCGCAAAACATATCGCCAAGAAAATGGGTGTCGTACGTCATGAGGTAGTCAATTTAGATCTCACGCGCTTTGGTGGCTCAGCCCTAACTGACTCATCTATCGATGTCCCGATTACCCCAGGCAAAGATCTAGAAATCCCCGTTACCTATGTTCCCGCTCGTAATACGATCTTGCTATCACTCGCTTTAGGCTGGGCTGAGTCATTGGGAGGATTAGATATTTTTTATGGTGCCAATGCCGTTGATTACTCAGGCTATCCCGACTGCCGCCCAGAATACGTTGCCTCATTTGAGACTATGGCGAACTTAGCTACCAAGGCTGGTGTAGAGGCCATCAATAATGAGAATCGCTTTCGGGTTCATGCCCCCATCATCAGCATGAGCAAAGCAGAAATCATTCAACTGGGCACCACTTTAAGCGTCGACTACTCTCAAACCGTTTCTTGCTACCAAGCAAATGATTTGGGTGAAGCTTGTGCAGAATGTGAATCTTGCCGCCTACGACAGATAGGCTTTAAGCAAGCCAACTTGAGCGATCCAACACGCTACCAAAAGAAGTAGAGCTGAGAAAGCGACCTAGCTCACTGAGCTTGTGTTTCCATCATGCGCGCAACATATCGCGCAATTAAATCCACCTCTAGATTCACTGCATCACCTTGCTTGAGATTGCCCAAGGTCGTGTTTTCAAGTGTATGAGGAATGATGTTGATATCTACCATGCAAGCATCCTTGCTGTCTTCTGTTTTATTTACAGTGAGCGAAACACCATTAACAACAATCGATCCCTTGTAAGCCAAGAATGGCGCCAACGATTTGGGAGCCGCAATTTGTAGCAGCCAAGAACCATAAGCGTCGTCAGCAACAGTTGCAAAATGCACTACCTCACCAATACCATCCACATGCCCACTCACCAAATGCCCACCTAAGCGATCATTAAGACGTAATGCTTTTTCTAGATTCACTGGCCCTGCTTTATCCAAACCAATCGTCTTGTTCAAAGACTCGCGTGAGATGTCTAAGGCAAAAGTAGTGTCAGTCAATTCAGTGGCAGTCATACATGCTCCCTGAATCGCAATGCTGTCACCTAATGCAACATCATCGAGATACCCGGAAGGTACTTCAACCACCAAGTGCAGGCCATCACCTTTGGCTTGAGCGCTTTTGATTTGGCCAACTGCCGTAATAATTCCAGTAAACATAGTGAGATCTTAGATGGGGTTTTGTAATTTTTTGAGGAAGTTATTTCTTGTTATTTCTTACTTGCTATTTCTTTCTTAGACGTAAGCGAAGATCAGAGCCAAATAGGCTTTGATCAATGATTTGCCAATCTTGACGCTGATCTAAGGCGGTCAGCGGAGAGATGTTAGCCATACCAATACCATCGCCCATAAAGAAGGGTGCGTAGTAGAGTAATAACTCGTCAACACAATCTTCTCTCAACAAGGATCCGTTTAACTTAAATCCAGCCTCGACATGGATTTCATTCATGTGGCGCTCTTTTGCTAAATACGAAAAGAGTTTTGGTAAATCTACTTTGCCATTGGAGTTAGCCATGGCAATCACTTCAACACCGAGAGCCTCGAATGATTTTGCTTTATCTTGACTCTCCTGAGAATCTAATGAAGCGCAAACTAAGATGGCGCCTGATTCATCTAAGTTACTCAACACCTTAGCGTTCAGCGGTGTCTCGAGTTTGGAGTCCACAATGATTCTCCAAGGCTGGCGCTCAGTCTTGACATTTCTGACATTGAGACTTGGATCATCTTCTTTAACGGTGCCCACACCAGTCAAAATAGCGCAAGCTTGAGCGCGCCAATGATGTCCATTTGCTCTGGCCAAAGGACCGGTAATCCATTGGCTTTGGCCGTTTGGTAAAGCGGTCTTGCCGTCTAAGCTGGCAGCAAGCTTCATGCGAACCCAAGGCAAACCTCGAGTCATTCTGGAAATAAACCCCCAGTTTAATGCTTGGGCCTCAGATTCCAATAAGCCGCAACGCACGTCAATGCCCGCAGCCCTTAATCGCTCAAGGCCTTTGCCGCCAACCAAAGGGTTGGGATCAGACATCGCCACAATCACCAGAGCTGGTTTAGCTGCAATTAAGGCATCGACGCAAGGCGGCGTTCTACCAGTGTGACTGCAGGGCTCTAAGGTGACATAGATCGTTGATCCAGTAGCGTCAAAACCGTTGGCCTTTACATCAGCCAAGGCCTGAACTTCCGCGTGGTGTCCACCCACTCTTTGGGTGTGTCCACGCCCAATCACTATCCCGTCTTTCACGATGATGCATCCGACCCGTGGGTTGGGGTTAGATAAGTAAAGGGCGTTTTGAGCCTGAGCAAATGCCTGGCCCATCAATTGGTGGTCAACTTCGGTGTACATGGGTCTATTAAAACCGATTGTGGGCAGAGGCAGCAAATTTAGCCACCCTACTTGCAGGCTTTGGAGTCCTTACTAGGATCACAAATTCGCCAGCGACCCCCGCTGCCCAGTATGAGCTGTCGCTCAAGCCCAAAATCTCGGTCGTGGCCCAATATCAAGCGATTAGCCACAAACCCCCCTTGGGCTGTTTTGGCAGCACCGGCAGGATTAAACAAAATACCCCTCTTGGCTGTATGAGGGTCAATAAACTGCTTACCTCCGCCCTTGAAATACACCCGCGCAAGATCTCCTTGAGAAATCCAGTGTCGCTCTGAACAATCTGCTTTTGCTTGGCGATCATTGCAAACGCTTTTAACTACCCAGCCCTCCTCCCAAAGACCCCCATTTAATGGAGTAATGCGGACAGGTGCGCCAATTAGAAATGCTTGAGCTCTTGCAAATTGAGCATGCGCAATAAAACGCCTGGCAATAATGTCGATTTCTCGAGCGGCCATTTGCTCGTGCAAAAAGGGTAAGGTTGATATCGCAATAATGGCGATGATGAGCAAAACAGCCATCAACTCTAACAAGCTATAACCTTGATCTTGCTTATTCAAATTTCTGTCGCCAGTTTAATCGAGTAGCAATGCGCGTTTGATCATCTAAAAAAATGAGGATCTCCAAGCTTGGTTTTGATTTGCTAGATATCAACCAAAGATTTTTTCCAGCAGACTGTATAGAACAAGTAGAGCTATCTAAGGCATCAAGATTAGAGATGTGTCGCTCACACTCACTTAAAGATTGTTCTGCAGCAATAAATTCTTTTTGAGACTCAGCATAAGTATTGATACTCATAACTTCAAGTGCAGCTAAGCGCTCTAACTGAATGACTAACATAGAGAGTAGTGTCAGCAGCGATAAGACCCAAGCAATAATCACAATAGACTCACAGCAGATTCATAACAGATTGCGAGTGGTAAATGTTCGCTCAAGCTTCTGGTGGATGGATACGCCATCAGTCACCTCCATCTTGACCATATAAGCCCTGCCAGCACTGGCTGGAAGCGCTTCAAGGGAGAGATGGTGAATACCACTCATTAAGGTTGTGTTGATGATTCGTCCTTGGCGATCAAGTGATTGACAGATTAATGAGCCACCGTTTACCTTCACGCCTTTAGGTGCAGATGCTTGCCGATCTACTAAAAATCCTTGCTGTGCTAAATTATTTTTAGTGCGTTCTTTTGACAAAGTGTTGCCTATGCAATCAAAGTCCACCCCTGGTGAAATCTCCTGTTTCACCATCAGCGAATCGGATCCTCGATATCCATTGCTTTTCTGAACCTGAAGGTAATCAATCGAAGCAGTATTTTTTCTTGTGGATGAAATTGCTGAATTGGCATTTTGATAACCCGCCATCCGTATAGCGCGCCCGATCAATTCCAAAGCACGATCTGCTTCTGCAGTAAGAGACTGTGATTTTTCATATTGAATTTGCTTAGCGATAAACTCACCGCTATTTTTGATGAGTGGTGCGACCAAGACTAGGGAGAGGGCGAGACCGACGAGACACTCCAATAGATTCATCCGCTAACTTTCGTGAGGTTGGGTTTAGCTTATTTACTTGTGCCGTAGCCAATATGGCGAACTCATGTTTATCCATCTCTTTTCTTAGCTCTACTCGCTTCTCCTGGAGTTGACCCAAGCGCAAAATCATCCCCTGGAAGATATTGCTCAAACCCATCCAACTGCTTGCTACCAGGCTCATTGCGACCAGAACCTCCAACAAGATGAACCCATTGGGCTTGGCATTTGATTGAGCCAGTGAGGATTTTTGCATTCGAGAGTGCATAGGCTATTTTCTCGAGCCTAGAGAGGCAAAAATAGGTCTTTCATGGGCGCTCACTGTCAGAAAGACTGGATATTGCTTCAATATCTGCCTCAGGATTACAAGCTAAAGCCCCAAACCCCCTCCTCAGCTTAAAATAGAGGGCTATGCAAAATAACCTCGCCTCCACAGAAGAAATCGTTGCCGAGCTTAAAGCCGGCAAGATGGTCATTCTGGTCGATGAAGAAGATCGCGAGAATGAAGGCGATTTAGTACTTGCCGCCGATCATGTCACTCCAGAGGCTGTCAATTTCATGGCCAAACATGGTCGTGGACTCATTTGCCTCACTTTGACACGCGAACGTTGCCAACAAATTAACCTACCTTTAATGGTCAGGGACAATGGCACCTCGATGGGCACTAACTTCACTGTTTCGATTGAAGCAGCTAGTGGTGTTACTACTGGCATCTCAGCAGCAGATCGCGCTCACACCATCAAGACAGCAGTTGCAGCAAACGCAAAGCCAAATGATCTAGTTCAGCCGGGCCACATTTTTCCTTTGATGGCACAACCCGGTGGCGTATTGATTCGTTCTGGCCACACAGAAGCAGGTTGTGATTTAGCCGCCATGGCAGGCTGTTCACCTACTGCAGTGATTTGCGAAATCATGAAAGATGATGGCAGCATGGCACGTTTGCCAGATTTACTCGAATTTGCCAAAGAACATCAGTTAAAAATCGGTAGTATTGCTGACCTGATTCAATACCGAAGCCAGCATGAGAGTATTGTGGTGCGCGAAGGCGAGCGCGAGTTCGACACTCCCTGGGGTAAGTTTCAAGGCATCGTCTATCGCGATAAGCCAAGCTCATGCATTCACTTAGCTTTAGTTCATGGCAAGCCTTCAGAGAATGTAGAAACTTTAGTACGTGTACATGAACCTCTTACGGCATTGGATTTCTTAGATGCGAATGTAAGCACCCATTCTTGGCCACTGGCGCAAGCACTTCAAAAACTAGCCTCATCACCGACTGGTGTTGCCGTTTTACTCAATGCATCTGGCATTGCAGCTCCCGGAGACGCCGATTGGCTGGTGCAGTTCCATAAACTTAATGGCACGCACTCAGCAAGTGTCGGGACTCCACCAGCACGCAAAACAGATTTCCGTACTTACGGTATTGGTGCACAAATCCTGAAGGACCTTGGTGTTGGCAAAATGCGTTTACTCGCCAATCCTAGTCCAGTACCTAGCCTTTCCGGATACAAGCTTGAAGTCACCGGCTACACCCCATTCGAATCAAAAAATAAGTAATGCTAGGAAATATGATAAAAACACCCAATGACGAATCTGCTGTAGGCGTACTCGCTACTGACCTTAATGGGCAAGACCTGCGTGTCGGTATTGTGCAAGCGCGCTTCAACGAAGAACATTGCACTGCCCTAACTACCGCTTGTATCGAAGAATTGATCAACCTCGGTGTGTCGCAATCGGATATCAAATTAGTCACCGTTCCGGGCGCCCTAGAGATTCCGTTCGCACTGCAAAAACTTGCTGAGACTGGTGAGTTTGATGGCTTGGTTGCCCTAGGCGCCATCATCCGTGGTGAGACTTATCACTTTGAACTTGTATCGAATGAGTCTGGTGCAGGCATTACCCGCGTTTGCCTTGAGTCTGGGTTACCAATCGCTAACGGGGTTCTCACCTGCGAGACGGATGAGCAAGCTCAGGTACGTGTTCAAGTAAAGGGCGCAGATTGTGCAAGAGCAGTTGTTGAAATGGCCAACCTGGCCCTAGCCCTCACTCCCGATATTGATTTTGAAATCAATCCTTCAGCAGCGTAATTCCTAAGATGAATAAAAACGTTCCCAGCCCACAGGCAGCACCTGGTGCCCCCAGCGGCACACCAAGCGCACCTAAGCGCTCACTCACACCCCGTCGTCGTGCTCGTGAATATGCTTTACAAGGCGTTTATCAAAGCCTAGTTATGCGCCGCGCAGGCAGTCTTCCTAATGCTGCGGCAATCGCCAAGCAGTTAGCCGAAGATCCTGGCTTTCGCCGTTGCCAGCATGATTTGTTTCAGGGTATTTTTGCTGGCGTATTAGAGCGCACAGATGAGCTAGAGGGTCTCATTACCCCAGCGCTCGATCGCCCTATTAACGAGCTGTCTCCTGTGGAGCACGCTGCCCTACTAATCGGTACCTATGAGCTGGCTATTGATTTGGCAGTTCCCTATAAAGTGGCTATTAATGAAGCCGTGGAATTAGCCAAAACATTTGGCGGCACTGATGGCCATAAGTACGTTAATGGTGTACTGGATCTCCTGGCCCAGCAGTTACGCAGCACTGAGGTCAACGCAACTTAAGCGCCAGACTCAATTTGGATCTCACCCCCTGCGCCTCAAAAAGGTCCAGGGGGTTTATTTTGTCCATAGCTTTGGGACCTCTAAATATCGCAACTCTGGTCAAACCTGCGTTTGTGCAAATCGCTTCTATGTGCATAAAAATGTACAGGATGAGTTTGTCGAAAAATTTGCTAAAGCGATTCAAGTGATTAAGGTAGGTAATGGCATGGAAGCCGGCAATACCCAAGGACCATTGATTGAACAGGCCGCTCTGGAGAAGGTGGAGAGGCATGTAGCTGATGCCATTAGTAAGGGCGCAAAACTCATTGCCGGTGGCAAGTCCTCTCCTTTAGGCGGCACTTTTTATGAGCCCACCATTTTGTCTAATGTGACCAATGACATGCTCATTACCTATGAAGAAACCTTTGGACCAGTTGCTCCAATCATGACATTTGAAAGTGATGAGGAGGCAATCAGTTTGGCCAACAATAGCCAATTTGGATTAGCTTCTTATTTTTATAGTCGTGATATTGGTCGCATCTGGAAGGCTGCTGAAGCGCTTGAGTACGGGATTGTGGGCGTTAACTCGGGAATCATCTCCAATGAGGTAGGACCATTTGGTGGAATTAAACAGTCAGGCTTAGGTCGCGAAGGAAGCGCCTACGGTATGGATGAATACCTAGAGCTCAAATATGTTTGTCTAGGCCTTTAAATCAATACCGGCAATAAATAAAGCCACTCTTTTAGCTTAAGTGAGCGGCTTTATTTTTAGCATCATTACTACTTTATTTTTTCTTGTAGACCAAGTCCCACACACCATGCCCCAGCTTAATACCGCGAGTTTCAAACTTAGTGGTTGGTCTATATGCGGGTCTCTCGACGTATCCAGAATGCTTAGCCTCGAGCTGCTCAAGAGTCGGCTTGAATTCTTTAAAGGACTCTTTGGCAAGTTCACTTTCGCTAGCAATGTCAGCGGCTGAAAAAGTTTCAATACGCATTTGCTCAGTAGAGGTATTTACTAGATTAGACTCCGCATTTAAGACCAGTAGCATTTGCTCAGCGTAATTGTGCCAATCAGTAGCAAGGTGCAAATAGGCCCCAGGCTTTAAACGAGAAATCAGCAGCCTTACGAACTCTGCTTGAATCAAGCGACGTTTATGGTGACGCTTCTTATGCCATGGGTCTGCAAAATAAATATGAATACCATCCAAAGAATTGGATGTAATCATTTTTTCCAAAACCTCAACCGCATCATGACGAATCAGACGCAAATTAGTGAGATTGTTTTCGCCAATCAATTTCAGCAAGGCACCTACTCCGGGAGGGTGCACCTCAATTGCCAAGAAATCATCCTCAGGGCGCAAGGCAGCAATTTTGGCAGTAGTCTCACCCATACCAAAACCAATCTCCAATATCTTGGGACGCAAAGAGCCATTAAACGCTTTGGGCAGATCTAGAATGGATTCCTCAAACGGAATTAAAAACTGAGGGCCTAATTCAGCTATGGCGCGTTGTTGACCAGCCGTAGTGCGGCCTGCACGCAGGACAAAAGAGCGGATACGATCAAGATAAGGCGCTGTTTGTGGAGTAAGGTCTCGGGATGTCAATTTATGCCAATGCCTGGTTAATATTAATAAATGCCCTATGTAACTCTCCAGAATAGGTTAATTTATTTGCTAATTTAGCTCCATTTTCTCCAATTTTCTTGGCTTCTCCATCATGCTCGAGCAACCAGTGAACTTTATTAACTAAATCAGACATGTCAGATTCAACCGGGACGAAATTTACCCAAGGAACCAACTCGTTGTAGTACCACTGCTGAAAATTATTTTCTGAGGCTACCTTTAGAACCACTGAACCAGAAAGTAATTTTTGGAAAAGAGCAGACCAAGCATTGGTATTCCCGTCGACATCAATAAGATACTTGTAAGAATTAGCTAATTTGATTGGAACAAACTGCTTTAAATAACCTAAGTCTTTAATTTGGACTGCATCTTGCTCACTTAATTGAACGATGCCACTGAGTCCAATATCAAAAATATTTTGGTTAATTGGATTTAGGGCAAGCGCACAAAGTTTTATTCTTTGAAGATCTTTCCAACAACCTGTTGGAGATATACCGGTTGATGCCCCACGCCAGAAAACAATCGGTTTTTTTTGCTCCCAAGATACTTTATCTTCCTTATACAAAACTCTCGTTTCCGCATACCCCCTAGTTCTTACAAAACTATCATCAGGGATTAGTATCTGATTATCTCGATTAGAGCAAAAGGCAAGGCCATCATCTTCCGCAAGATCACCTAGATTGATCTGTATTGATCCAGCCCTAAAAAGAGGCGATTGATGAAATTCTTGTATGAGGGGCAATATATGAAAAAGTCTTTCGGCAACAAGCTTTACATCTTCTTCATCTTGATCAAAATTAATTTTGAATTCTAATTCAGAACTATTTATTGCTGTCCAAATAGCGAGATTACTTTTTCTTTCAAATTGATTACCTGAGAGATTAATTTTTAAGGGGAGTGACAAGGAATTGATGATCTGAAGAGCCAGATCTTTATCCCCCAATTTCCATGCCCGCACCATGTTAATTGCTCTGGGATTTTTTAATAATTTCTCCCTTTGAAAAATTGATTCCAAATAAAAAGTAATATTTCGAAGTTTTTTTCTAGCAGATTTAAGCATTCAGTGTCTTTAAAAAATAAGCAATCGTCTCTTTAAGACCATCCTCCAGATTAACCTTAGGCTCCCAGCCAAGCTCAGCTTTAGCTAGCTCAATATTAGGCTGGCGCTGCTTAGGATCATCGGATGGCAATGGTTGATGAACGATCTTTGATTTGCTACCTGATAGTCTGAGGACTGTCTCTGCTAACTCAAGCATAGTGAATTCACCAGGATTTCCGATGTTGACTGGTCCTGTGAACCCATCTGCAGAATTCATCATTTTGACCATGGCATCAATTAAGTCATCTACATAGCAAAAGCTTCTAGTTTGCTGACCATCACCATAAATGGTGATGTCTCTGCCCTGCAACGCTTGAACGATGAAGTTGCTCACTACACGACCATCATTAGGATGCATACGCGGACCATAAGTATTAAAGATTCGAACAACTTTAATATCCAAGCCATGCTGACGGTGGTAATCAAAGAATAAAGTTTCTGCGCAACGTTTACCTTCGTCATAGCAAGAACGAATGCCAATTGGATTGACTTTTCCCCAATATTCTTCAGGCTGAGGATGCACTTCTGGATCACCATAAACTTCGCTAGTAGAGGCCTGTAAAATTCGAGCTCTAGTTCGCTTGGCAAGACCCAGCATATTAATAGCGCCGTGCACGCTTGTTTTAGTGGTTTGCACTGGATCGTACTGATAGTGCACCGGGGAAGCAGGGCAAGCTAAGTTGTATATCTGATTGGTTTCTACATAGAGCGGGAAAGTCACATCGTGACGCATTACTTCTAAATTTGAATTGCTCAGTAAGTGGGCTAAGTTCTGCTTCGTTCCTGTAAAGAAGTTGTCGACCACCAACACCTCATTACCCTCTTTAAGGAGTTTCTCGGTAAGGTGAGAGCCTAGGAAGCCTGCACCGCCGGTGATGAGGATTTTTTGATTTCGGTTGTAATTTTGCATAATTTTATTTTGGAAAGGGTGTATTCCAGCCTGCTGAACGGTAGGCGTAAACCACCTCGCCCAGCACGATAGAAAGTGAAGTCATAAACGATATCAATCCAAGTACAAATGTCCAAATGACATAAGTTGCCTGCAATGATCGAACTGCACCAGCCTGAAAGAAGAATAGCTCTAGAACGGTTAGTGAAATAAAGACGCCACTCAGTACATCAAAGAAAATTGCAGCCGTACAAAGACGCCCCCTTACCTTTGCCTCATTGGCCTCTTTCATCATATGATTCAAGATTACTTGATCTTGAATGCCGCCCTCCTGAATACGATGCTGAATAGCACGCATACGATCCACTGAACGCGCTAAGCGAGCAGAAATGGCATTAATTAAGGTAGCTACTGCCGTCAATAAAAATACTGGGGCTAAGGCCAGTTGAATATTATTCGTGATTGCGTCTATTGAGACATCCATGAAAATTCCAGTCGATCTATTTTATGTTTGTAAGAGTTATCTCAATGAGACCAGGCAACCAAACCACTACATGCACTCAACAACACCAGCACACCAAAGACAATGCGATACCAGGCAAAAGGAATGAAGTTATGTCCTGCAACATAATGAATTAACCAGCGCACGCAAATGAATGCAGAAATAAAAGCGGCGATAAAGCCAATCACAATGGCCCAAACAAAATCACCCGAGAGGGGGACTGGATTCTTCCAAAGCTTGAGCAGTTCATATACGGTTGCCCCACCGATTACCGGAATGGCTAGGAAGAAAGAAAACTCCGTAGCTACTGCACGAGGCAGGCCAAACAACATACCGCCAATGATGGTCGCACCTGAACGAGATGTTCCTGGAATTAAAGCGGCGCATTGCGCTAATCCTACTTTTAAAGCATCCAATGGGGTGAGGTCATCAACAGACTGAATATAGGATTTGCCTGAGTGAACTAATTTAGCTTGCCGACGTTCAGCCCAAAAAATAATCAAGGCACCAACAATAAAAGCGCTAGCTACTGGAATGGGGGCGAATAGTACGACTTTAATATGCTTACCAAAAATGAAGGCCAGGCCCATTGCCGGAATTGAGGCGATTAATAGATTGAGGATAAAGCGTCGAGAAGTGGCACTCGTTCGGGCGGTAGATGCCACCTTCCAAAGTTTTTCACGAAACTCCCAGCAGACGGCCAAGATCGCACCAAACTGAATAATGACCTCGAAGGCCTTCCCGCGCTCATCATTGAAGTTGAGTAAGTCACCAACCAAAATCAGGTGGCCGGTACTAGAGATTGGCAAAAACTCCGTTAAGCCCTCAACCACTCCTAGTACTACCGCTTTAGCTAGCAAAATTAGATCCATAGCCTTAATTTTATAGATAGATGAAGATGTTCTGAAGATTTGGCAAAATAAGGTTCAAACAAGCCAATTTGTGTAAATAAGCCTTAAACTGCATGGCACATTGAAAAGTATCCGAATTAGATGACCCCGACACGCTTTTATCTCCCCAAGCTCACTACTTTTGGTCTTATCCTGAGTCAGGCGCTTGGGCTCGGCGTGATGTCATCCAACAGCTTTGCACAAAGTGCCAACGGTGCAAAACCATCGCTACACACACTCCTTAGCGCTCCGTCACTCATTGGATTAGATATGCCACCACAAACGGTGGTACTGCCGAAGGAGGCTATTTCTACAGAACGCGCTCCCTCATATGTCAGCGGCAATGGGGCAAACGCTAACCAAGCAACTGACTTAATACGTCTATACCAAGAAGCAGCTTTTAGCGATCCCGTTTTAAATGCTGCTCGCTTTAACTATCAGGCCAGCAAAGAACTGTATTGGCAAGGCTTATCGCTCTTATTGCCACAGGCTGCAGCGGAACCTGGTGGGACTCGCTATTTCCAACATACAGCGGGTAATCAACCAGCCAACTCGTATTCAGGTTCGCGGGTATATGACCAAAAAAACTATACCGTTACTCTGACCCAACCTGTTTTTAACATGGCAGCATTTGAGGCTTTCAAACAAGGTGACCTAAACACCAAGATTGCGGATATGCGCTTTTACTTAGCGCAGCAAGATTTAATTATTCGCGTATCGCAAGCCTACTTTGATGCACTCACCAGCCAAGATAATGTAGAGCTCTATCGTAATAAAAAGGGCTTGATCAAACAGCAACTAGAAATTGCTCAAGCTAAGTTTAATGCTGGTCTTGCAACTATTGTTGACGTCAATACTGCACAAGCTGCGCTAGACCTTGCGAACTCTCAAGAAATCGCTGCTCAAGCTGACCTCATCGTTAAAAGAGGTGTCTTAGAGCAATTGGTAGGTCGCCCTGTGGGAGCCCTTAAACCACTAGTCAAAGAAGCCAAGATTGATGGTGTACTCAAAGACCCTCGCTCTAAGTCAAAAGATACCAATGGAATTCCGATTGCGGATAGCGTCAACCCCCAATTGCCGAAAGGTCAAACTCTGGATGATTGGATTAATCAAGCTGAGACTGCAAACTTTAATGTGTTGGCTGGTCAGCTGTCTGTCAGCCTAGCCGAAAGCACCTATAAAGCCTCTCAATCACTGAACTACCCTTCCCTCAATTTTGTGGGTACAGCAGGTTACAACACCTCCAACGGCACAGCTAATAGCTTAACTCCAGCACAGACGAATATTTATAACAACACCATAGCCTTACAGATGACCATCCCCTTGGTCTCTGGTGGCTACAACAGCTCACTCATTCGTCAAAATGCTGCATTGCTAGACGCAGCTAAAGCGAACTATGACAATGCACGTCGTACCGCAGCTCAAAGCACCCGTACGGCATTTACGGGCTTCTATGGCGGCCTAGCAAGCGTTAAAGCGTATGAGGCCGCAGAGCGCTCTTCTACTTCTGCGCTTGAATCAAGTAAGTTGGGATTTCAGGTAGGGACTTTAATCAATATTGATGTGTTGATCGCATTAGATACTGTCATCACTACCCGCTCACAATTACAGCAAGCACGCTACAATACCATTCTGAATGCCATCAAGCTAAAGGCGCATGCGGCGGCACTCTCAGATGAAGATCTCATCTCCATCAATACATTACTGCGCTAAGAACAAAAAATTAGCACCTATTTAAGCTTGATTTAAAAGCTTTAAAGATGCGCCCAGAACTTCTTGAACGCTTGGTGGATTTTGAATATCACCCACATTAGCAATGCGGTTAGACCAATAACCTTCAGTCTTCCAGCGTGGTGAGTCACAATAGATTTCGACAGTAGGCTTCTTGAGAACTGCTGCTAAATGTGTCAGGCCAGTATCCACTCCTACCATTAAAGCTGCTCCGGCAATGACTGAAAACGCATCTTCGATCGAAAAAGCTGGGGGCACCAGTGCATTTGGAATCTGTGCGGCGAGTAATTCGCTAATAGCTTTTTCAGAGGGGTTGCCCCAAGGGAAAACCACTTGACATCCTCGAGCAGATAAATCTTTACCTAGCGCAATCCAATCGTCATTAGACCAACGCTTAGCTTCTCGAGCCGTAGAATGAAAGCATAAAACATAAGGAGAGCGTAAACCAGCGACCGTAGTCTTTGGAATGCTAGCAATAAATTCTGAGGGATAAAACTGTGGCGCATCACCACGTTCTATTAAAGCCCAATCCAATGCTGAGCACATCACCCAACGTGAACGATCTACAGCATGGTACTGGGTAGGAACTTGTACTGACTGTGTGTAAAAATATCTAGCCAAAGGCTCGTAGCCTGAAAACTCTGTTGCGTTAGCAAGACCCACTATCACGGCGCCAGAACTTTTTTTAGCTAGGGAACATACAATGGCGGACTTAAGCAGGCCCTGCGTTTCGATCAATACATCGTAAGTAGTAGCCTGAAGTGTGTTTCTAAACGCAAAGAACTCTTTCCATGTTGCTAACTTAAAAAGCTTTTTCTTCCAGCGGCGTAGCCCAAAAGGAATGATGCGATCGATACCTCTAAAACCATTTTTTGATAACAGGGGCTCCAAGAGGTGAACATACCCCTCTTCAACTACCCAGTCGATTTGCGCTTCTGGCAAACGCGTACGTAAATCCCACACAATCGGCAAGTTATGCAATACATCCCCGAGAGAGGATAGTTTCACCAGCAGGATTTTTGGAGAAGCGCTCATGCGAGCATTATCTTATCTTTTGAAAATACCCCTAGAGTTAGTTAAAACTTAGGGGCAGCATCCCACGCTAAACCAGCAGAATCTTTGGCGTTCATATTAGGGGTGATGTCTTGCGGTAATGGCCACTCGATACCTACGGCTGGATCATTCCAAGCCAAGCACGCTTCGCTTTGCGGATGGTAGTAGTCAGTTGTTTTGTATAAAAATTCTGCCGTCTCGGATAGCACTAGAAAGCCATGGGCTAGACCTGCAGGTATCCAGAGTTGCTTATGATTTTGAGCGCTTAATTCCAATCCGACCCACTTGCCATAAGTTGGTGAATCTTTTCGAATATCCACAACCACATCAAAAACACTGCCCGCTACAACGCGCACTAACTTTCCCTGCGTTTGCTCTAGCTGGTAATGCAAGCCGCGCAATGTCCATTGACGAGAAAAAGAATGGTTGTCCTGAACGAACTCCACATGCAAACCCGTAGCTGCGGAAAAGTCTTGAGCATTAAAGGATTCAGTAAACCAGCCACGCTCATCACCAAATACTTTAGGATCAATCACCAATACATCATGAATAGCTGTAGGTGTAACTTGCAACTTCATAGGCGCGTTCATCCAACAATCTTCTTATGCGATAAGGAAACAGGCTGAGCAGAAGTGTTGAGCTCATTCAGAATCTTCGTGAGGTATTGACCATAACTATTCTTACTTAATTGAGTAGCCACCTTTTGTACTGTCTCGGCACTAATCCATCCCTGGCGATAAGCGATCTCTTCAGGGCAAGCTACCATAAGGCCTTGTCGCTTTTGCAGAGTAGCAATGAAGCCAGCAGCATCCAATAAAGAATCATGCGTTCCGGTATCCAACCAGGCAAAACCACGGCCCATAATTTCTACGCTGAGTTCATTCTTTTCGAGATAAACATGATTGACATCGGTAATCTCGAGTTCGCCACGTGCACTAGGCTTAATTGAGGAGGCGATATCACACACCTGATTGTCATAAAAGTAGAGCCCTGTTACTGCATAACTACTGCGCGGCTTAAGAGGCTTCTCTTCAATAGACAATGCTTTGTAATCTTTATCAAATTCCACTACACCATAGCGCTCTGGATCGTTGACGTGATATGCAAAGACAGTTGCACCCGAAGTACGATCGTTAGCGCTATCAAGTTGATCGACCAATTCATGGCCGTAGAAAATATTATCCCCAAGAACTAAGGCGCTTGGATTGTTGCCTACAAAATTCTTGCCCAGAGTAAATGCTTGGGCTAAACCATCTGGCGAAGGCTGCACACAATATTCAATATTTAAGCCCCATTGCGAACCATCACCCAACAACTCTGCAAAACGTGGCGTGTCATGCGGTGTAGAAATCAACAAAATATCGCGAATACCTGCAAGCATCAACGTTGTTAAAGGGTAATACACCATTGGCTTGTCATAGACAGGCATGAGCTGCTTTGAAACAGCCTGAGTCACTGGATACAAACGAGTACCAGATCCACCAGCCAAAATAATACCTTTGCGATTCACCTGATTTACTGCCATAGCATTCTTTCTAGATAAGTCTATCTTTAGCCAAATTAGAAACATACGCCTTAACGGCAATATCCCAAGGCTGATTGAGTAACTGTAATTTTGACATATTGCCCCTAAATCCCAAGGCCTGAGCAAGCTTATCGGTCGACATCCTTGAATTCATCGGCCTAGGAGCAGGTAAAGGGTATTCCACTGCGGGAATGGGCTTAATAGAGCTTGGATGAGTCTTAAGTGTTGCCCCAGCATCCAGAGCTGCTTTCACAGCCAAACACGCCAAACCGTGCCACGTAGTTTCTCCATTGGGAACCGCATGGTAAATGCCGGAAGGGAATTTCTTAATCTTCAGCTTGTCATCCGCCACCAAGCCTAAACTCACTTGCGCTAACCATGTGGCACTTGTTGGAACGCCATACTGATCATCAATAATCTTCAGCTCTTCACGTTCTTTCGCCAGTCGCAAGATGGTCCGAATGAAATTTCCACCATCCCCATACACCCAGCTTGTTCTGAAGATGGCATATTGACCGCCACCGGTATTGCCGGCAAAGATTCTGACAATTACCTCTTCACCAGCGGCTTTACTTTTTCCGTAAACCCCTAAAGGGTTACGTATATCGTCTTCTAGGTAATAGCCGTATTTCTCACCATCAAAGACATAGTCTGTGGAGTAATGCAGAAAAGTAGCGTCATGATCTGCAGCGTATTGCGCCATGACTTCGGGAGCTTTTGCATTAATGGCAAAGGCCTGATCGATATCGGTCTCAGCCTTATCAACCGCCGTATATGCCGAAGCATTAATAATCAGCTTGGGCTGCAATTGATTTAAGAGAGTGCTTAATGCAGTCGCATCAGCAAGATCACATTCAGAGCGGCCTACATATTGAAGATTGGGCTTATCTGCCAAAGCAGGCAAGAGTGAATCTAGCAAAACATGAAACGCTTTGCCTAATTGACCATCTTTACCAAATACCAAAATATTCATGGAGATAAAGTTGGCTTTAGTTGTACTGCTTTTGTAACCAGTCGCGATAAGAGCCGCTGACAACGCCCTCCACCCAAACTGGATTATCTAAATACCATTGCACTGTCTTGCGAATACCTGTATCAAAAGTCTCAGCAGGTCGCCAACCAAGCTCGCGCTCTACCTTGCTAGCATCAATAGCATAGCGACGATCATGGCCCGGGCGATCTTTAACGTAAGTAATTTGATCTACATAAGACTTACCATCAGCACGAGGCTTGAGTTCATCCAGAATTGAGCAGATAGTTTTAACCACATCAATATTGGCTTTTTCATTCCAGCCGCCAATGTTGTAGGTCTCACCTAATTTGCCTTTAGCTAACACTTCACGAATTGCAGAACAATGGTCACCAACATAAAGCCAGTCACGAATTTGCTGACCATCACCATAAATTGGCAATGGCTTGCTATTGAGTGCATTCATAATCACCAAAGGGATCAACTTCTCTGGGAAGTGATATGGGCCATAGTTGTTAGAACAATTAGTTGCAATTACCGGAAAGCCATAGGTATGGAACCAGGCACGCACCAAATGATCAGAGGCTGCTTTGGATGCGGAGTATGGGCTATTCGGCTCATAGGGATTGGTTTCTGTAAATGCAGGATCAGAAGCAGACAGTGAGCCGTAAACCTCATCAGTTGATACGTGATGAAAGCGGAAGTCTTTCTTAGTAGACTCATCCAAACCATTCCAGTACTCACGTGCACATTCAAGCAAATTAAAAGTACCGACAATATTGGTAGCAACAAATTCAGCGGGGCCATGAATCGATCGATCCACATGGCTCTCAGCAGCAAAATTAACAATAGCGCGAGGCTGATGCTCGTTCAACAACTTCGCCACCAGATTTTTATCGCCAATATCGCCATGCGCAAAGATATGACGGGGATCATCCTTTAAAGACTCAAGGGTAGCTAAATTACCAGCATAGGTCAGCTTATCGAGATTGATGATGCCTTCAGCCTTTGGATCGGCCAACCAATCTAAAATAAAATTACCGCCAATAAACCCAGCACCGCCAGTTACTAAAATCAATTTTTACTCCGACTGTTTATATAAAGGTCTTCCAGAATCTGCTATCAGATTTTTAGGTAGGGATAACGACAGGCTACTCAAAAAACCAAGGAAATAAAATAAGATTTCTATTCCATGCTGGAAACCATACTCCCCTACACCATACAGAATTAATATTGCAATTGAGAGCGTAATTACACTTGCACGCCAGGAGCTACCGCTACAAAGAATCGCCCTCATCAGAACAATTCCGATAGCGGTGAATATCATCAAAAGTGCAGGCAGCCCAAATGCCAAGCCAATATCGATCCAGGCAGAGTGGGTATAAGGCGACCCACTAAAATCAGGAATTATCCCCTTCATTTGCTTGGGAAACGAGCGAAGGGTGCCATAACCAAGAGGTTCGCTCCGAAGCAATCTAATGCCTGCTACTGCCCAAGATACACGCTCATAAGTATTACCCATCACCATCTCGCCATTATCGCGATATGGGATACCAAATTTTGAGATGTTTTGCCAATTCTTATATTTATCTATTTGTGAAGAAGCATAAATATCAGAAAATAAACTCTCCCATCCAGGATTATTTTTAATATGTTTTTGAGTAAACCACCCCACCACAAAAACAGCTAAGCAAATCAGAATAGCGAGCCTTAATATTGACCTTAAAGTATTGCCCCAACCCCGTGAACATAGAATTTTTCTCAAGAAATAAACCTGCACAATAAAAAACCACATAACTAAAATAATTACGGCCAAGCCTACACCGGCCTTGGAATCAAAAATAAATACAAAAGAAAAAAAAGCCACGTTAATACCAAGTACGGCATAAATTGATACCAATATCAAATTAATTTTTTGAGATGTTCCCTGCCTCTTGAAATCGTCTATTGCCCTTAATTTAGGCCAGACAGAGTCCACCCACATCCCAAGAAGCCCTGAAATTAAGATTGTTCCAGCCAGTACACCGCTAAATTTTGCCCAATAAATGTAACTTCCAAACCAATCAACCGCAAACATACTTTGCTTGGCTATAGCTTTAGGAATGTACTGATACAAAAGAACAATAAAGCTCATGAATAAGCCAAGCCAAAATACTGGCGCGTAGACTTTTTTTCTATTTAATGCGAGACCTGTTGCCGACCCTACAGTTACTGCCAAAAAGGATCGAAACCAAGTACTTTTTAGCTCATCTAACTGCAGGAGAGGTTCGCGAGCAAGAAAGCAGTAGTGAAATAAAATCCAGCAAAATATTAAACCAATCAGAATAAGAGGCGCAAATTGAGGCAGGGGAAAATTTTTACCGCCCCCCTGATTAACAGAGCCCCAAAAGAATTTTAACCAATATAAAAGTCCTATTACCGCTCCAGAGACTAGGAGAATGTTTCTTAATGCAATCGTATCAACAACTGCCCAAATTCCAAGCAAAATTGAGCTTATTACAATTAAAAATAATCCTGTTTTATCCGATACAGCATATTTTGTGATACCTGGCATGAGGATTAGTAATTTTCACTCTTTATTTGAATAGGGCCTATTTTAAACAATCTCCCACGAAGATCCTTAAATCCATTGATATATGCTCGATTTAATCAGGCAATGAACATCGCCAAAGCAATAGTTTTTGACCAAATTGAAAAAGTACCCGAAATTCAGGCCGTGAGATACTCGTTGCTAGCAATAAATTTCAACTCCACCAGCACCCTTAGGCACTATAAAATAATGCTATTACCCAAGAAAATTCGAAATATTTGTGCCGCTATTCCGCTTCTTTCAAAGTCTAATCAAGATTTCATAAGAATTAAGCGTATTCGCCATCTTGATAGCCTCTATGAAAAATATAGTGCGAAAACTCTGGGGCTGGAAAATTCTGTCACTCTAGATCTTGGCTGCGGCACGATACCTCGCAATCCTTTCCAAGCAAATACCCAATGGGGTATTGATATTCGCGAAGATTTGGATCGTAAGGTTAAAAATGTAGATCTTACCATCAACCCAATTCCATTTGAGGATAGGGCTTTTGATTACATTACCGCTTTTGACTTTATTGAGCATGTGCCACGAATCATCTATGCCCCAAACTGTCGATTTCCATTTATTCAGCTCATGAACGAGATATGGAGAACTCTTAAGGAAGAAGGAATATTTTTCTCGCTTACCCCAGTCTACCCATTTAAAACAGCCTTTTCTGACCCTACGCATGTGAACTATATTACCGAAGAAACATTTCAATACTTTAACGATAGCTCGCGACTAGCAACTACGTACGGATTTTGTGGGGCATTTAAAGTATTAGAGCAGTATAGAACTGATACTCACCTCATATCGATACTGCAAAAAATGAAGGTTTAATATTTTTACTGGAAGAACATTCGTAAATATTGCCTTCTGTATTTCCAGATAAAACGAATGCGGGCTTTCAATGTTTTGGCAACTGATTTTCGACCTTTGCTTACCAGGTAATTCAGCAGCTCATAGGCATCAATATTTTTAAAGGTGAGCTCTGGGGATAGCGCTAAAAATCCTTTAATTTCTTCATTGGATAAAACCCTGCCAAAATTAAAGAATCCATGAAACCCAAAAGCGTCATGCCATTCTGAACGCTCAACAGCAAATTGTTCGGCAACTTCTGGTGTCGCAAATCGAATGCCACATTCTTTTTCAAGAAAATCCTTGTTATCCGCACAAATGCAGTAGTCCTCTGGATGCTTCTTGATGAAGCTTGGGCGCTTGATTGCTTGCAATAACTTTGCAGATCTTAGGGAGAAACCACCATTACCTACGGGAGTCTCTGGATGATGTGGCCAAACCGGACCGATATAGTCGTAGTCCAGAAATTCATTACGCCAAAGATTGGGGTGGGTAATAAAACTATCCCACTGAATGACCAAGACATGAGATCCCTCCACATATTGATCAATTCCTGTTAGCAAAAGGGTGGAATAATCTTTAGTAGTTGCAATGGGTGGTGCCTGGGCATATTCAATATCTGTCCGTTTGCTTTTAACTAAATCAATATTGGTTATCAGCACCACTTTAGCAAATTGAGTCCCCGCTAGGCATCGATCAATAGCCCAATGTGCCAATTCTGGATCCCTTGTTTCAACACAAAGAAGGGTGACATTAGATAAATTCAGCATTGTTTTAGTTGTGGGCATTCAAACTAAAAGAGCCTTGCCAAAAGAGAAAGCTTAAACTTCATCTTCTTGAGGGCTCGCTTCACTGTTCTCCATACTCTCGATGTAATGCTCTTAGTGGAAGGGCCAAAATCTCCCCAGCTTTCCCAGTTGGACTGATAAACCACCCCCAAGTAATCATAGGCTAAGAGCTTTTCTTTATAGCCCAGCACTTGATCCGCCCATAATTGATGCTCATAGTGATAGTGTTTAAACAACTGCTCACGCGGATAAATTGGAATCGCACGAAAATTAATTAGTGACTCGCCATACCAAGTAAATTCAGATCCACAGAGCAACACCGCATCCAAGAAATTCATACCATTTGGAGTAAGGTAGTTTGTATCCAGGGATTCCCAAACCTTACCGCTCCACAAAAATGGGGCATAACCAAAATCATAGGTAACACCAGTTCGATTGAGTGCAGCCTTGATAGGCTCGCGATCCGCTAAAAAATGTTGGCGGATTTTCTTAGGCCCAAAGCGCTCGGTAGCTTGAAGAAGATCTCGGCCCTCATGAATGATGGAATACGGAACATCATCCCGCACAATGAAGTCACTCTCATCAAAATCACGAATAAATATACAGTCTGAATCTAGTACTAAATAGTTTTTCGAGATACCTAATCTCCAAAACTCGGACTTAATGACCTGCTGTCTTAGCCCACCACGAATGGAATATAGCTTTTGAATATCCAATTTTGGGTTGGCTACAAAAATGTCCTTTTCGTCAAAAATGATGGCATTAAACTCTTTTAGATATTCCTTAAATAATTCGACATCATCTGCTGGAACAGATATATAGAAAGGAATCTTATTTTTATTATGCTTACAAATACTCTCCGCTAACTTAACAGTTCGAAGTAAGTCTTTTCTAAAAGTACAACAATACAAAACAAAATTCAGCATCATTTTCAATCTCTTATATAGGCATTAAGTAAGTACTTTTTGAGTCTCTACCATTATTTTCTCTACAGCTTGATCAACTCCGACTGGTAGCCACTTGGGCTCTATCAATTGCTGCTTTTTCCAATCGAGCCAAATTCTTTCTAAAGCTAACTCTACGGCCTGTGGATCACTCTGTGGACTTAAGTAGGCGCCCCGATCCAGCAACATCTGGTCTAACTGGGGGTTGCGGTGAGTAATTCCCCAAATCGGTCTACCCATCCAAAGATAGTCATAGAGCTTTGAGGGAATGTACTCAGCACACCACTCATCATTACCATGCAACAGAATTAAGACATCAGCCGCCTGCATTCTCTCCGCCACACGCTCTCTGCCAGACTTACCAGTTGCAAGATCTTTCTCTAAGCGGCCATGAGCTACCAATAGATCATCGAACTTGAGGTCTTTCAGAGTTTCAATAGTTAGTGGGTCTAAAGGTGCACCATAGGCATGCACCCGTATATATTCTCTCGCCTCCGGATGCTTACTAAGTAAGGGAACCAAGGCATTCAGGATGGTTGATAGCGAACGATCATTTGCCAAAGATCCAAAGTGGCAAAGGTTCAATTGCTTGGCGTAGCTATGCGCTTGATTGGCATCCAGCCCACTAGGTGGTTCAGCTCCTGGCATCAAGACAAACCCATATGCATTGTCAGGCATATTGAGATTAGGATTACGTAGCTTTGCGTAATGCAAAGCACCATCGGTAAACCACCAAGCTAGATCCGCATATTGGCAAATTTGCTTTTCTAGGTATTGACGAAATTGGGCATCACGATTTTTAGGTTTATCAAACCCAGGATCGATCGGACTCTGACGTATTACCAGTGGATCGTGAATTTCTACAATCCAAGGTAGGCCGGTTTTTTTCTTTAGCCACAAGCCTGCTAAATGTGCAGACCAAGCACCACCAGTCGAGTAAATCACATCTACCTTACCCTCCCTGATTAACTTTAAGCCATGCACATAGGCTGGCATTGCCCAAGACCATTGACTAGAGTAACCAAGGAAGAATTTCTCCAGCGCAATAAATGGCGCGAGTAATAAAGAGACTAAACCAGTAGATACTTTATAAAAGAGTCCACGACCATACTGGTTGGCAAACCAATGGCGGAAATCAAAACGAAACGCCGCAGGACCCCAAGCCAAAAATTGCTTGTGCGGGAACCGCGCGTCTTTAATGCCGGTGATAGCGCTAAAGACATGAGGCTGGATGCCAGCATCCAATAGATAGGGAATCTTGTCGGTAATAGTCAGGCTAGATGCCCGACCATCCATATTGAAACCATGCGACAGGATTAACCAGTTCTTTTTTTGCATTAGTGCAATTGTTCTTCGTGGCGACTAGTTACCAGCAACAATAGACATCACCGCCATGCGCACCGCGATGCCAAAGGTTACTTGATTCAGGATGACTGATTGGGGGCCGTCCGCTACTACCGAATCAATTTCAACACCACGATTCATCGGTCCTGGATGCATCACGATGGCATCAGGCTTTGCCAAAGCTAAACGGCTAGGCGTTAAGCCATACTGCTTAAAGAAAGCATCGCCCTCTGGAACTTGACCGGCCTCCATGCGCTCTTTCTGGATACGCAAGGTCATGACAACATCCACGCCTTTAAGCCCCTCTTCCATGCTGTGGAATACCTTTACTCCCAGCATATCTAAGTCACTTGGCAAAAGACTCTCAGGTCCAATCGCACGAATATCCGTACAACCTAAAGTTCTCAAAGCGCAGATATTGGATTTAGCAACTCGGCTATGCACAATGTCACCCACAATCGCTACCTTCAGACCACTAAAGTCTTTCTTGAAGTAGCGCATCGTATACATATCCAATAAGCCTTGGGTAGGATGCTGATGACTACCATCACCAGCATTAACTACGTGGACATGCGCAGGAATATGTTGAGCGATTTCAATCGGCGCCCTAGAAACGCTATGGCGCACTACAAAAATATCCGCCTGCATTGCCACTAAATTGTCAATCGTATCCAAAAGACTTTCGCCTTTTGCAGTTGAAGATGTAGAGATATCTAAGTTAATGACATCTGCAGATAAACGCTTGGCAGCAATCTCAAAAGTAGTACGAGTACGGGTAGAGTTTTCAAAGAACAAATTGAAGACGCTCTTGCCACGAAGAAGTGGAACTTTCTTCACTTCTCTAGCAGGGTCCGTCACACTCACAAACTGTTGTGCTGTATCGAGGATGTGGAGGATATGCTCTTTTGGTAAACCCTCTAAAGTCAATAAATGGGTTAGCTCACCAGCGGCATTAAATTGATTTACCGGGGCGTTTACCAAGTCGTTAATTCCGCTCATGCTGCGCGCTCCTCTAATTGGAAGCTGAACTTGCCAGCGCCATCTTTTTCTAAAACTAAAATTTGATTATTCGAAACACTCACCCGCTCTCCAACAAAGTCAGCAAAGATTGGCAATTCACGATTCTCACGATCCGCCAAAACCATCAATTCAACTTGCGCCGGCCTACCAAAATCAAATAACTCATTGAGAGCTGCACGAACTGTGCGGCCAGTTAGCAAAACATCATCAATCAAAATCACGTTTGCGCCATTGACCTCAAAAGGAAGGTGTGTAGCCATCGTGCTGGCGGTACGAAGCGCTGTCATGCCCTTCTCCGCATAGTCATCTCGATGAAAGGCCACATTAATTACACCAAAGTGGGGAAGATTTAAATCCGCAGCTAAACGCTCCGCAATCCAAGCCCCGCCCATTGCAAGACCAGCCAACTCAAATGAATCACCAGCCTTTTTGCGCTGATTCAAAGTCTCTAGTAACTTCAAATAGGACTGCTCTGCATTCATCTCAACTAATCCAATTCTTCTCAAGAAAATACTGCTCCAAAATCAAGGCCGCAGACTGCGCATCCAAATTGTCTCGCATATCAGGATCACCCTCTAAAACAGCAGAGGTATAGCGCTCATCCACCCACTCCACTGGCAACTGAAAGCGTCCGTGAAGCTGATTGCCAAAGCGACGAGCTTTGGCACTCATCTCATGCTCTGTACCGTCAGGATGGCACGGCAGCCCCACCACCAACTGATTTGGCTGCCACTCTTTGATCAGCGTCTGAATAGCCCTAAATCGCACATCCTCAGATGGCTCCTCAATAACCTTTAAGGGCTGGCCAGCTTTGGTCATAGTATTGCCAACAGCAATACCAATACGCCGCGTCCCATAGTCAAAAGCCATGATGGTTAGCTCCGCATTCATCCCAACACCCTCAGGCATGCCCTGCCTCGCCTGATAAATGAGAGGGGTCAAATCCTAAGAGACCCATGGTCCGTTCGTAGCGCTGACTAGAAGGAGTATTAAAAATAATCTCAATCATTTGCTGCTGGGACAGGGGGACGTTGATCCAGCCATTGAGGGTGATTTCCTCCTCTAACTGGCCAGCACTCCAACCTGCGTAACCCAAGGTCATTAAGAATTTACTGGGCCCAGAACCTGTTGCTACTGCTTCAAGCACATCCTTAGAGGTCGTCATGGTCAAACCACCTGGAACTGCTAAGGAGGAGCTGTAAGCCACCTCTGTAGTTGGTTCGTGCAAAACAAAACCACGCTCGATTTGCACCGGACCACCAAAATAGACCGGTTGCTCAGACACTGGCTCAGCCTCCAGCTTGACCTCAATTTTCTCAAATAAAGCGCCCATATCGAGCTCAGTTGGGCGATTGATTACCAAACCCATTGCACCCCGTTCGGTATGTTCGAAAAGATAGATAACTGAACCTGCAAAATTGGGGTCGACCATGCCTGGCATGGCAATCAGGAATTGGTTTGCTAGATGGTCAGCGGAAAAAGAAATGGATGACTCATGCGATAAGGCTGAATTCGAAGCCTGAGAGGCTTCTGTGGAGGCTTTCTTGGCCGTGGTCATATTAGTTTTATTTTACAGAAAATCTAATGCAATCAAGCACTTTTCTTCAATAAGCCATAATATGTTGCCTATGCAAAAAGCTCTCGTTTGGCTCCGTCGCGACCTGCGTCTTTACGACAACGCAGCACTTCACCACGCCCTTAAAAATAATGCCCAAGTTTGGCTAGCGTTCATCTTCGATACCGAAATTCTAGATCCCCTGAAGGCAGATGGTCAGGCGAGTAGCGGCTTAACGCATGATCGACGGGTCGACTTCATTTGGCAGGGCCTGCAACAAATAGATGCGCAATTACGCAAACAAGGTGGCGGACTCATTGTTCAATACGGTAAACCCACTTCCTGCATTCCGAAAATTGCTGAGGCTTTGGGTGTCAATACCGTTTACACCAATCATGACTATGAGCCATCGGCAATTTCACGTGAGGCCTCGGTTACCAAATCACTAGATAAGCTTGGCATTGAATTCCAGACCTTCAAGGATCAAGTCATCTTTGAGAAAAAAGAAATTCTCACCAATTCCAATACCGTCTTCTCAATCTTCACGCCATACAAAAATAATTGGCTCAAGACGCTACAAGAAAAAGACATTGCCGCTTATGACTGCGATCCTAAAAAAGGTCAGTTAGCCGCTATTCCCACATTATTAGAGACACCCCTCCCATCACTAGAGTCTATGGGCTTTAGCCCGACTGGGATTGAAACTTACCTCCCACCAGGATCTGAAGGTGGCCAAAGTTTCCTAGAGGACTTCCTCCACCGCATCGATCAATATCAAATCGGTCGAGATTTCCCTGCAATCAAAGGTGTGAGCTATCTATCCACACACCTCCGCTTTGGCATGCTCTCCATTCGCGGCTTAGTACGCGAAGCACATCGCCGCATGCTTGCCGGCAGTATGGGTGCAACGATCTGGTTAAGCGAGCTAATCTGGCGTGATTTTTATTTCATGATTCTGGCCAATCATCCACGTCTAGCCGAAGGTGCAGCCTTCAAACCAGACTATGACAATATCGAATGGGAAGGTGGAGCTACTGCCAAGAAGCTATTTAAAACTTGGTGTGATGGCAAAACGGGTTACCCATTGGTGGATGCTGCTATGTGCCAACTGAACCAAAGTGGCTATATGCATAACCGGCTACGCATGGTAGTTGCCAGCTTCCTCACTAAAGATCTAGGTATTGATTGGCGCTGGGGTGAAATGTATTTTGCAAAACACCTCAATGACTTTGAACTATCTTCCAATAATGGTGGATGGCAATGGGCCTCCTCCTCAGGATGTGATGCGCAGCCCTACTTCCGCATCTTTAACCCCATTACCCAATCCCAGAAGTTTGATCCTGAAGGCAAGTTCATTCGCCGGTATTTGCCACAACTAGATAAGCTCTCCAAGAAATCCATTCATGCGCCTTGGGAAGCTGGCCATATCGAGTTGGAAGCAGCTGGCATTCTTCTGGGTCGCGACTACCCCCTACCAGTCGTGAATCATGATGAAGCACGCAAAAAGACCTTAGTACGTTACAGCGTAGTTAAAAAAGTAACTCCTGAGGATTCGGCAACTTAATTACGATCTTTAGCGCGTTCCGCTTTAAGATAGAGCATGAGCAAGATCTATGCCGTAGGTGATATTCAGGGTTGTTTGCCCTCATTAAAGGCGCTCGTCAAAAAACTCCCCAAGCAGTCTAAGATGATTTTCTTGGGCGATCTTGTGAATCGCGGTCCTGACTCCCTGGGTACCCTGCGTTACTTAAAACAATTACAAGAAGAAAAACGTATTGAGTGCATTCTCGGAAATCACGACCTGCACTTGCTTGCAGTAGATGCTGGCATTCGAAAAACTAAAGGGCTAGATACCGTCCAACCTATTCTAGATGCACCCGATAGAGAAGAATTAGTTCATTGGTTACGCCATCGGCCCATGGCATTGTGCAATGGCAAGGTATTAACTGTCCATGCAGGCGTAGTACCTCAATGGGATCTGCAGCAAACGATTGAATGCGCGCAAGAAGTGGAAAAAGCGCTGCGCAAAAAGTCTTATAAAGATTTTTTAGCGAATATGTATGGCAATACTCCAAATAAATGGAGTAACTCACTGAAGGGTTATGAGCGCTTACGTGTCATCACTAATGCATTAACTCGTATTCGTTTTTGCACTCCAGCCGGCATGATGGAGTTTGAGAGCAAGGAAGGTTTTGAGGATGGTCCCAAAGGCTACATTCCTTGGTTTAAAACTCCCAAGAGAAAAACACAAGACTCCCTGATTTACTTCGGGCACTGGTCCACTCTAGGACTACTCCGATATGAGAATATCATTGGCCTCGATACAGGCTGTGTCTGGGGTGGCAAGCTCACCGCTATGGAAATTCCGGAGTCAGGTAAGCCGAGCAAAAAACTAGAAATCATCCAAGTAAATGGCTATGACCATCCACTTAGAATGTAATTCTGACTCTACCTCTTAAGGTTTCTTAAAGCTTCTTAAATGCAGTTTTCGCAGCAGTGATGATTTCTTCTAAGACTGCATTGTCATGGGTAATAGAGGTAAATCCAGCCTCATATGCTGATGGTGCTAGGTACACACCTTGATCCAGCATCAAGTGGAAGAACTTTTTAAATGCTTCAATATCGGTTTTAGTCACCTCCTCAAAAGAAGTTGGGACTTTATTGGCAAAGTAAAAGCCAAACATTCCACCAACACTATCCACAGCGAACGGCACCCCAGCCTCATCCGCAGCCAACTTCAAGCCAGCCATCAGTTTTTCAGTTTGCCCAGTCAGGCAATCGAAGAAACCTTCTCGAGAAATAATCTCTAACGTCTTTAATCCTGCTGCTACGGCTACTGGATTACCGGACAAGGTACCCGCTTGGTAAACATTTCCCAAGGGAGCAAGTTTGGACATGATTTCTTTTTTACCGCCAAAGGCTGCCATCGGCATGCCACCACCCATCACTTTGCCAAGGCAAGTGAGGTCGGGAGTAATCCCTTGTAGAGATTGCGCACCGCCTAAAGCAACCCTAAAACCCGTCATGACTTCGTCGTAAATGAGAACGCTGCCATGCTGGCTCGTCAACTGACGCAGTGTCGAGAGAAATTCTTTTGAAGGTTTAATGAGATTCATATTGCCAGCAAACGGCTCAATAATCACCGCGGCAACCTGATCACCCTGCTTATCAAATACTTCTTTCAGTGCTGCCACATCGTTATACGGCAATACCAGTGTGTGCTTCACTAGATCATTGGGAACGCCACCAGAAGAAGGTGCATTTTGAGTCGAATCTGCAAAGGTCAAAAGGCCAGAACCCGCCTTTACTAAAAGACTGTCGGCATGACCGTGATAGCAACCCTCAAACTTAATAATCAGATCGCGCCCTGTGAAGCCACGTGCCAGACGCAAAGCACTCATCGTTGCCTCAGTACCACTCGAGACCATACGAATTTGCTCAATGCTCGGCACCAACTGGCAGATGCGTTCGGCTAATTCAATTTCACCTTCGGTAGGGGCGCCGTAGCTAAAGCTGGTTTCTGCAGCTTGCTTGACTGCTTCAACCACTTCTGGATTCGCATGGCCCGCAATCATCGGGCCCCAAGACATAATCAAATCGATGTAGCGCGTACCTTCAGCATCCCAGAAATACGGGCCTTTGGCTTTAGCAACAAAACGTGGTGTACCGCCGACCTGACGAAAGGCGCGTACTGGAGAATTCACACCCCCAGGGATTGTTTTTTGTGCGCGCTCAAATAAGATGTCATTTTTTCCCAAGATACTTTTCCCGATTTAGCTAATGAATTTAAATATTGCTTAATTAAATTGATCTATTAGATCGCCATCATTTCAAAGTCTTCTTTGCGTGCACCACACTCAGGACAGGTCCAATTCATGGGCACATCTTTCCAAAGCGTGCCTGGCGCAATACCCTCTTCAGGTAAACCTGCAGCTTCGTCGTAGACCCAGCCACAGATTAAGCACATATATGTTTTGAATTCCATTACTGTCTTCCTTATTTATCTTTTTATTTTAAATCGGATATAGCGTCACGCTTTTGATGCATCTCGAACTTAAATAATCTGCATTCCAGGGGGCCATTAAATAAAGGGGTACGCTTAGACTCCTTAATGCGCAACTGCCCGGGCAAGGCCATATCCGCAGTCAATACAAAGACATTCCAGCCACCAAAAGTATCCTTGAGATGCTGGCCAAACTGCCTCAAAAATTCCACAAACTTAGGGTCCTGCTCTTCTTGAGCTTGTAGCTTTTTGAGAGACTCGCGGCTAGAGCGTTTAGCACTTTGACGTCCTGTCTCTAGATTAAAGGCATAGCGATCTTCTGGCTCTTCAGCTTGTTCGTATGTGTCTCGCTCCATTTCGCCGCCTCCAGCGCGATCCTGGCCTCGTCCACCCTTAATGACTAAGCGTTCACCATAAGGCGGGTTCAATAGCATCACACCATTTTGATTATTTACTGGCGGTCTACTTGCTAAAGCATCAATTTGACGCGTTACTGGCAATCCAGGCAACTGAGCCCGTTGCCAGTTGCTTTTAAACATCGCTACCAAGCGCTCGTTAATATCACCACCGCTAATACCCAAAGACTCTGAATCTGGGAACTGTTTACGCCTCTCCAACATCTCAGAATGTACAGCGTCTTTCAAAGTCGCCCAACGCTTTTGCTCGGTAGCCTCATTAAATGGCTTGAGTCGCTGAAATCCAAACCCATGAGCGGAAGTTACTAATGGGCGATAGGCTAATCGACTCGGCTTCGCGTCATCACCGTACATCCCCGCCCGAATAGCACCTGGCGGAATAGCTAAAGCTATTTGTGCAGCCTCAATCAAAAAGGTGCCACTACCGCACATTGGATCAAATAAAGTTTGCGAAGGCTTCCAGCAGGTAATTGATAAGATACCGGCCGCAAGATTTTCTTTTAAAGGTGCATCGCCCTTTTCATCTCTCCAGCCACGTTTGAATAAGGCCTCACCTGAAGTGTCCAAATAGATCGTGGCATGAGTTGCAGTGAGATGCGCCTGTACCCGCACATCCGGAAATGCGGTATCAATACTGGGGCGATCACCAGTGACATCACGCAAACGATCAACAATCGCATCCTTGATTTTCAAGGTTGCAAAATTTAAGCTCTTCAATGGTGAACGATGGGCTGTCACATCAACGCGTAAAGTTTGTTTAGAAGAAAACCATTCCTCCCAAGCTAAACCACTAGCCAACTTATACAAATCTTCTTCCTGACGGTATGTCGATTCCGCCATCTGTAGCAATACTCGACTCGCAATACGTGAATGTAAGTTCAATGCCATGGCGGCAGATATTGGCGCCGCCAAACCTACTCCACCCGTAGGACTCGTAGGCGTAGGATCAATCACCCAGGCACCCAAGGCTTTACAGTCAGGGCGCTGCGCAATACTTGCTAGCTCTTGTGCAAGAGGCACTTCCAGTCCGCCTGGACAAACAACAAAAAATCTCATGAGGCTAGCAATCTAAAAGGGATGGGATGAAATAAAAAAAAATTAAGGCTTAATGACTACCAAAGCGGTAACGATCAGAAGAAGGAGGACTGGCGCTTCGTTAAACCAACGATACCAAACCCCTGAATGGGTATTGACACCATTACGGAACTTTTTGAGCAAACCCCAACAAGCATGGTGATAGCCGATTACCAGAAGTACAAAGAACATCTTGGCATGCATCCATACCTCGCCAGCACCTATTCTGAAGTGCAACCACAAAGCTAGGCCCAGCAATACGGCAGGTACTGCCAATATAGTCATAAATCGAAATAAGCGATTCGCCATTCCTAGAATACGTGCATAGACCTCAGGATTTTTTTCATCAGCCAAGTTCACAAAGATACGCGGGAGATAAAACAAGCCTGCGAACCAAGATGCAATCAAGACAATATGAAAAGTCTTGGTCCATAAATATGCATTGCCCATAATGAAAAATTTCTGTTCTGTAATGAAACTGGATTAAGTACGAATCTCGCCATGACCCATGACGATGTATTTGAGAGAAGTGAGACCATCCAAGCCCACCGGGCCACGAGCATGTAGCTTGTCATTCGAGATGCCAATCTCTGCGCCAAGACCATACTCAAAACCATCTGCAAAACGGGTACTGGCATTGACCATGACGCTGGCACTATCGACTTCACGCAAAAAGCGATTGGCTTGCGCTTGATTCTTAGTAATGATGGCATCAGTATGTTTACTACCGTATTGTTCGATATGACCCATTGCTTCGTCGATATCCGCAACAGTTTTAATCGACAAAATGGGTGCCAAATATTCTGTTTGCCAATCTTCTTCAGTGGCATTGACTAAGTCTTTAAAACCAGCTGCCTCAAGAGTGCTTCGGGTTTGATCATCAACACGCAACTCCACACCCTTGTCTTGGTAGATCTTACAAAGAGCTGGCAAGACTTGAGGTGCAATAGTTTTATTCACTAAAAGTGTTTCCATCGCGTTACAAGGGGCATAGCGTTGGGTCTTGGCGTTATCACAAATCTTAATCGCCATCGCGATATCTGCGTCAGCATCAATATAGGTATGGCAGATACCGTCCAAATGCTTGATCATCGGCACACGTGCCTCCGCCATCAGGCGGGCGATCAAACTCTTGCCACCGCGTGGCACGATCACATCAATATATTGGATCATGGTGATCATTTCGCCAACAGCAGCGCGATCTGTGGTGGTCACAACCTGCACCGCATCCATGGGTAAATTGGCAGCATCTAAACCTTCTTGAATCAATTGCGCCAACAAGGTATTTGAATCAATTGCCTCTGAGCCACCGCGCAAAATGACGGCATTGCCTGATTTGAGACATAGCGCCGCAGCATCAATTGTCACATTTGGACGAGATTCATAAATGATACCAATCACACCAAGTGGCACACGCATCTGACCGAGCTCAATACCGGAAGCCTGCTTTTGCAATGGCGTTATTTTGCCAATCGGATCTTCCAAAGAAACAATTTGTTCCAAACCTAATGCCATAGATTCAATGGTCTTTGGCGTCATCGTAAGGCGATCAATAAACGCTGCATCTTGACCATTGGTTTTTGCTCGAGCAACATCGAGTGCATTCACTCGGACAATTTCTTCAGACCGCTCACGAACCAACTTGGCGATATGCAATAAGGCCTTATTTTTCTGCTCGCTAGATGCCCGCGCCATTGCGCGTGATGCCTGACGAGCACGTCGGCCAATATCTTGCATCATTTGCTGAATGGTATTTGTTGAATTACTCATATATTTACTATGTCAAAATTAATATTGTTTTATCTAGCGCAATAAATTACCCACCAAACGCAAGCCATCCCAAGGATCTGCCGGTAATTCTGCCGCCTGCAATCCCTTAGCCTGACGATCTAAACCTGCAGCCACCTGCATTGCCCTGCGCAACCTCAAAGGCTGAACACGCTTTAAAGCCATCGGATATAAACGCTCCTTATTACCCCAGATGCGGTTAGCGCGCATTAAATTCTGTACAGACTCTCCAGCATCGCTTGCTGCTTTCAATTTCGATAGTATCCGAAGCTCTTCAGTTACGCTCCACAGAATCAGGACTAGGGGCTCACCCTCACCCTTAAGGCCATCTAACATGCGATTAAGGCGAGGAAGATCGCCAGCTAACATCGCTTCAGTTAATTCAAAGACGTTATAACGAGCCACCTTCAAAATGGCCGACCGAATTTGTTCCTCGGTAAGGACGCCGGCAGGATGCAACAAACCCAGCTTCTGAATTTCTTGATGAGCGGCAATGAGGTTTCCCTCTACCTGCTCAGCAATGAAGGCTAAAGCACGCTGCCCATCTGGACCAGACTGAACTTCTTGACCCTGCTTTTTTAGGCGCCCCGCAATCCACTGTGGCAATTGCGCGCGATCCAAGGAATCCAATTGAATCGCCATACCCGCCTCATCCAGAGCGCTAAACCAAGCAGAGGCTTTAGTCTTACTATCCAACCTGGGCAGGATGATGCAAAAAATCGTATCTGGTCCATCAGACCCTAGCGACTGAGACTCGATTTGGGCGGAAAACTGCTTAAGCGCATCAGCACCATCACGCCCAGGCTTACCTGTTGGTATGCGCAACTCAACCCAGCGCTTATCCCCAAATAAAGACATGGTTTGGCCAGCACTTAACAAAGCGCTCCAATCAAACCCACGCTCTTGCAATAAGACTTCACGATCGGTGTAACCCATTTTTTTAGCAGTGGCACGCAACTGGTCCATTGCCTCCATCATCAGGAGGGGCTCATCACCGCTAAATATGTAGAGAGGCTTTAATGAAGCCGCTGAATTCAGTGACTTCAAATGAAGCTGTAGGGCATCGCTCTTAACCATGCGATTTGATCGTCATTCTCTAAAATCTTCGAGCCTGTGGTGCTCGAGCAGATGCAGAAACACGACGCAGAATTTGCACTGCAAGATCTCTGCGCATCAAAGATAGAAATTGCTGTATTTGGACGTCGGTCGCCAAAACAGTAGACACCGAGAAATCCATATCACGTGTCATATAGATTTCAGCTTCAGGCACAACATCCGCACCAGTATTGTCATACGCCCTAAATCCGACCCGTATATTTAAGCGATAGGCAGAGACTTGACCATTAGAGTTGTAGGCTAAGATCTCACGACCATTGAGATCGCTGGTAATTTCTAAAATGAGATCGGCATCTTTAGGATTGATAGCCACCTTAGCATCAGTACCCGTCAAAATAGCCGTCTGCAAGTCAGCGCGCAATGGTGGTGATGGGCTACCAGTAATCGCAATAACCTTGAATGGCAAATCCACCATGCCACGCAAACGATAGCCACAGGCAATCAAACCACTGACTGGAGCCAAGGCCAGAAACCCAAGCATGGTACGTCGAAGGTGATTTACGCGCATGTGTTTAGTTTCTATTCAAAATAAAGCGTTAGCGATCTAAGCAACAATGTTAATCAAGCGGCCCGGAACCACAATCACCTTTTTAGGTGCTGCGCCATTTAATGCTTTTACAGCTGGCTCACTTTGTAATGCCAAAGCCTCAATTTGCTCTTTAGTTGCATCCGCAGGAACACGTATATCGCCACGTAACTTGCCATTAATTTGCAACATGATGGTCAACTCTGTTTGAATCAGCGCAGCTTCATCTACTACAGGCCATGGCGCATCTAAAAGGGTGCCAAATGATTGATCGCACCCAATCTCATTCCAGAGAGCATGGGTCAAGTGAGGTACTACTGGGTAAAGCACCCGAATCAAAATACTCAAGCACTCACGCAATACAGCAGGTCGCACTGCAGTCTTATCACCGAGCTTTACAGGCTCTAAGACATTGAGCATCTTCATTGCCGCAGAAACTACGGTGTTGTATTGGCGACGCTGGTAGTCAAAGTTAGCTTGCTTCAGAATGGTATGCACTTCACGACGCAATTCTTTTTCAGCATCATTTAAATCGCTTGGCAATACTGGATCGGCAGCACGGATTGCATCCGCCTGACTACTAGAATATATCCAGACACGACGTAAGAAACGTGAGGCACCTTCTACACCAGCACTAGACCACTCAAGCTGCTGCTCAGGAGGAGCCGCAAACATCACAAAGAGGCGTGCAGTATCCGCGCCATATTGATCAATCAAAGCTTGGGGATCAACGCCATTGTTTTTGCTCTTAGACATTTTCTCAACACCACCAATAATGACTGGCGTGCCAGCAGTATCGCCTTTCAGCTTGGCGCTGAGAGGGCGGCCTTTGTCATCTAGCTCGAGCTCTACATCTAAAGGATTCAACCAAGTTTTTTTACCAGATGCTTCTTCAGAGTAATAAGTCTCATTGAGCACCATGCCTTGCGTCAGCAAATTCTGGAAGGGCTCATCAAAAGTAATGAGATTGAGATCACGCATGACCTTGGTCCAAAAGCGCGCATAGAGTAAATGCAAAATCGCATGCTCAATGCCGCCAATGTACTGATCCATTGGCATCCAGTATTCATTGCGGCTATCAACCATGGTCTTCGCATCTGGGCCGGTATAACGCATGAAGTACCAAGAAGAATCTACGAAGGTATCCATCGTGTCAGTCTCACGACGCGCAGGCTTGCCGCATTTTGGACATTTCACATTCAGGAAGTCGGCACGCTTATTGAGCGGGTTACCGCTACCATCAGGCACGCAATCTTCAGGCAATACCACTGGTAAATCCGCCTCAGGCACTGGAACTGCGCCGCAACCAGGATTACTCTCATCACCACAATGAATAATCGGAATCGGTGTCCCCCAATAGCGCTGACGAGAGATGCCCCAATCGCGCAAACGGTAAGTAGTTTTGATTTCACCAACACCCATTTGCTCTAAATCTTTAGCTACTGCATCAACCGCCTCTTCATACGATAGGCCATCGTACTTACCGCTATTAAGGCAAACGACATCATCCTTCTGGGCATACCAATCTTGCCAGTGGCTGATGTTGAACATATCCGATGGAGTACGCAAAGCAATCACTTGCTTAATCGGTAAGTCATATTTGAGGGCAAATGCAAAGTCGCGCTCATCGTGTGCGGGCACACCCATAACAGCGCCATCGCCATATGACATCAAGACATAATTACCAACCCAAACTGGCACAGATTCATCAGTCAGTGGATGCGTCACATACAAGCCGGTGAACATACCTTCTTTTTCTTGAGTGGCTAGATCAACTTCAATCACGCTACCTGTTTTACATTTCTCAATAAATGCAGCTAACTCTGCATTATTGGCGGCTGCCAATGTTGCTAATGGATGTTCAGCTGCAACGGCGCAGAAAGTAACACCCATGATGGTGTCAGCACGCGTCGTAAATACATACAGCTGACCATCTTGAACAAAGTTAGCATGCGCATCTGCAATCTCGTGCTTAAACGCAAACCGCACACCACGACTCTTGCCTATCCAATTTTGCTGCATCGTTTTAACGCGTTCTGGCCAACCTAAATCATCTAAACCAGAAAGTAATTGCTCTGCATAGGCGGTGATATTGAAGTAATAGCCTGGGATCTCACGCTTTTCAACTAGAGCACCAGAGCGCCAGCCGCGCCCATCAATCACCTGCTCATTTGCTAATACGGTTTGATCGATTGGATCCCAGTTAACCACCTGAGTCTTACGATAAGCAATGCCCTTTTCTAGCATCTTTAAAAAGAGCCATTGATTCCAGCGATAGTAATCGGGGCTGCAAGTAGCTACTTCGCGTGACCAATCAATTGCTAGACCCATCGCCGCCATTTGCTTTTTCATATAAGCGATGTTGTCGTAGGTCCATTTCGCTGGCGGTACTTTATTCTGAATCGCTGCATTTTCAGCGGGCATGCCAAACGCATCCCAGCCCATCGGCATGAGAACGTTATAGCCCTGCATGCGCAACTGTCTCGCCATGACATCATTGATGGTGTAGTTGCGAACGTGACCCATATGTAACTTACCGGATGGATAAGGCAACATAGAACAGGCGTAGTATTTTGGTCTTGGCTTGCCAGAAGAATCAACTGCGTTCTCGGCTACCTTATAAGCCTGCGCACTTTCCCAATCAGCGCGTGCTGCTGCTTCAATACTGCGGTGATCGTAATCCTTACTCATTCAATACAACTCTTTTCTTCTATTCTGATTTACTGAACATTCACTTACGCAGGCCAAGAACATCTTGCATGTCATAAAGACCGGAACTCTGAGCTTGTAAGAAGCGTGCAGCGCGCAAAGAACCTTGTGCATAAGACTGACGGCTAGAGGACTTATGGCTAATCTCAATCCGCTCACCCTCGCCTGCAAATAAGACAGTGTGATCACCCACAATATCTCCACCACGGATAGTGGCAAAACCAATCGAGCCAGCTTTGCGCTCACCGGTATGACCTTCGCGTGCATATACCGCAACATCGTCCAATTTCCCACCAAGCGCATCCGCAATCACCTCGCCCATTCGAAGGGCGGTACCAGATGGAGCATCCACTTTATGACGGTGATGGGCTTCAACGATTTCAATGTCGTAACCTTCATTCAACATCTTTGCAGCTATCTCTAATAATTTGAATGTGGCATTCACGCCAACACTCATGTTGGGCGCAAAAACGATGGCTAAATTTGCAGAAGCCTTTTTCAGGCTATCAATCTGTTCTGGACTAAGGCCAGTGGTACCGATAATCATTTTGCTGCCAGTCTTTTGCGCCACAGCTAAGTGAGCCATCGTGCCTTCTGGCCGAGTGAAATCAATTAAGAACTCAGCACCACTCAAAGCCTTTGCAATATCCGATGTAATGGTTACGCCAGTTTTTTTACCCAAGAACGCACCGGCATCTTCGCCAAGCAAAGGGCAAGACCCATGCTCAAGCGCACCAACAAGCTCAGTGTCAGTGCAGTTGAGCACAGCCTCGATCAACATCTTTCCCATGCGGCCGGTTGCACCAGCAATTGCAATTTTCATCATTTGTATCTTCGTTTCTTATTCAAGGTTGTCGAAAAACTTCACTCGACATCAACACAACTTTATCTTTACTTTGCTTCACTAGCCTGTGGAACGTTGAGAGTTCCAGGGCCTAACTGTTGAGGTACGGGCTGCGGATCTGGCGACTTTTTTGAAAAACTAAAAAAGTCCCAAAATGAACTACTGGCAGGAGCTGCAGGCACTGTAGCCCCGACGGGCAAATTATTCGTTGGGCTGGGAACCAGCAACTCAGGCTGCTGCAAAGGTGGAGTGACTGGTGGCTTATTTGATCCAGTCATAACATCCCAGAATGAGCGCTTCGTTTTTGCGTAGCCATCAATCTCAGCAACCAACTCGATATCGGTTGGTAATGCATCACCCTGAAACTTCACCAGCTTATCGCCTTCGAAAAATACTGTCACACGACGCTCTTTACTCATTTGTTGACCAGCGCGCTTAAATTCAAAAACATAGTCCCAGCGATTAGCATGGAAATAACTGGCCAGTAAAGGCGTTCCCAGAATTTGACGCACTTGCTCACGACTCTGACCAACTTGTAACTTAGCGTATTGCTCGCTAGAAATAAAGTTGCCCTGCACTACATCTGGAACATAAGGTCTAAAGACTTTATTCATCCAAGCGCGCTGGGTGTCATCGACAGCGCTGGTACAACCAGTAGCAATCATTACCGAACTAATAGCAGCGATAACTAAGCTCGTCCGAGCGAGGTCAAACATCTCAAAAATAGAGTTCAGTAGACGGGTAAAAAGTTGAAGGCAATTTTGCATGGCAGGCCGTATCATTAAGACATTGATTTTAGCTCCCAAACCCATGAATATGAACCAAAATCCGACTCCAGCAAATTTGCGCGACATTGGCCTGAAGGCAACCGGTCCACGCATGAAAATCTTGGACTTTTTTCATCAAAATAGTGGCACTCACTTTAGCGCTGAAGATGTCTTTATGGCTCTAGCTAAGAATGACAAAGAAATTGGTCTGGCCACGGTATATAGGGTGCTAACCCAGTTTGAGCAAGCAGGCATCTTGCTTCGCAGTCATTTTGAGTCCAGCAAAGGGGATAGTAGGGCTATTTATGAGCTGAATGAGGGTCAGCACCATGACCACTTGGTTTGCCTCGATTGCGGTCACGTTGAGGAGTTTGTAGATGAGGCAATTGAAAAAAGGCAGCGAGATATTGCCAAAAACCTGGGTTTTAAGCTCCAGGAGCACTCTTTAGCGATGTATGGACACTGCCAAAAGAAGAATTGTCGCAATAAACCAAAATCCTAATTTCGGAGGATAAAAGCAAATAACGAAAAAAGACCTCAATTGAGGTCTTTTTTGCATTTAAATCAGGATTTTAAGAACTTTTAGCCTCAAATCTTACCGAACCTTTTACTTTACAGCCATTAATGCCTGAGCAGCATTAAGCATCTGGACTGAGTAACCCCACTCGTTGTCATACCAAGCCAACACTTTGACCAACTTCCCGTCCGCAGATACGCGAGTCTGGGAAGCATCGTAAATACTGGGGCGAGGATCGTGGTTGAAGTCGATCGATACCAAAGGCAAGGTATTGAAACCCAAAATACCCTTCAATTCGCCTTCACTGGCTGCCTTGAGGATAGAGTTCACCTCATCCACACTAGTAGCCCGGCTGGCAGCGAAGGTTAAATCCACAACAGAAACGTTGATGACGGGAACGCGCATTGCAAAACCGTCAAAGCGCCCTGCTAAAGCTGGCAATACCAAGCCAACTGCTTTTGCAGCACCAGTCTTCGTTGGAATCATGCTGGTCACCGCAGAACGTGCGCGGCGCATATCCTTGTGATACACGTCAGTTAGAACCTGATCATTGGTAAAAGCATGAATCGTAGTCATCAAACCAGATTCAATTCCAATTTTTTCTAGCAATGGCTTAACCAATGGAGCTAGACAGTTAGTTGTGCAGCTCGCATTAGAGACCACGACATCGCTTGACTTCAGGACCTGCTGATTAACACCGTAAACAATGGTGGCATCCACATCTTTTTCACCTGGAGCAGAGATCAACACCTTCTTCGCACCTTGAGAAATATGCACCATGGCTTTTTCTTTGGAAGTGAATTTGCCTGAACACTCAAGCACTAAATCCACACCCAACTCACCCCAAGGAGTTTCCAAAGGATTACGAGTAGAGAACATCTTGATACGATCGCCATTGACCACTATGCAATCACCGTCTACCTTTACTTCAGCAGGAAAACGGCCGTGCGCAGAATCATATTGCGTCAGGTGTGCATTGATGTCGATATCACCCATTGCGTTAATTGCGACGATTTTGATATCGCGCCTAGGCTTGCCATTGACTTGATCTTCATACAAAGCACGTAAGACCATACGACCAATACGACCATAACCGTTAATTGCGACACGAATTGTCATTCCATTTCCCTTGCTAATTTTGAATTCTTAGATAAATACTTTGTTTCTTATGTTGTCTATTTATTTGCAATACATTGCTTCACTGTTTTAGCAATCTGATCGACCGTTAAGCCAAAGTATTCATAGAGTACAGGTGCTGGCGCAGATTCTCCGAAGGTATCAACGCCATGTACTGCTGCACAACCATACTTCCACCAGAAATCACTCACGCCCGCTTCAACAGCAATGCGCGGAATATCCGTCGGCAAAACTTTTGACTTGTACGCAGCGTCTTGTTGATCAAATACTGTCGTTGATGGAATCGATACCACGCGTATACCAAAACCCTCGCCCTCTAGACGCTCCGCTGTTTGCAATGCCAAGGCGATTTCTGAACCAGTAGCAATGATTACTGCCTTGATCTTTAATTTCTTGGGATCACGTAAAACATATCCACCGCGGGCAATATCTTTTACTTGCCGACTATTACGCGGCACAAATGGGCAATTTTGACGACTGAAGATCAAGGCGCTTGGGCCATGCTGACGTTCAATCGCAGCACCCCATGCAACTGCACTCTCAGTGGTGTCACATGGACGCCAGACCATCAAGTTCGGAATGAGACGCAAGCTTGCTACATGCTCAACAGACTGGTGGGTTGGACCATCCTCACCCAAGCCAATAGAGTCATGTGTAAAAACAAAGATACTACGCAATTTCATCAATGCAGCCATGCGCAATGCATTGCGACTGTAATCAGAGAAGGTTAAGAAGGTACCACCGAATGGGATATATCCACCATGTAAAGCGATACCGTTCATGATGGCACTCATACCAAACTCACGCACACCGTAGTTGATGTGGTTGCCCCATTGATCTCCACGCACAGCCTTGCATGAAGACCAGTTGGTTAAGTTAGAGCCTGTTAAGTCGGCAGATCCGCCCATGAACTCCGGCAAAGCTGGCGCTAATGCCTCGATCGCATTTTGACTGGCCTTACGAGTAGCAATTGTTTCTGCTTTGACTTCACAGGTTTTTAAATAAGCGTCTAAAGTTTTTGAAAAGTCTTTAGATAAATCGCCTTGCATGCGACGCTGCAATTCAGAAGCCAATTCTGGATATTTGTTTTTGTATGCCTGAAATTCTTTATTCCACTCATGCTCAGCAGCTTGACCACGCTTCTTGAAATCCCAAGCTTCATAAATATCATTTGGAATTTCAAACGGCGCATAGGGCCAGTTCAATGCAACACGGGTTGCAGCAATTTCAGCTGCGCCCAATGGGGAGCCATGCACCTTATCGCTACCGGCCATATTGGGAGAGCCTTGACCAATTGCAGTCTTGCAACAAATCAATGTCGGTTTGTCACTCTTCTTCGCTTTAGCGATTGCGCTAGATACAGCCTCTGCATCATGACCATCCACAGCACGCAGGACATTCCAGCCGTAAGCCTCAAAACGTTTTGGCGTATCTTCGTTGAACCAAGAAACTACTTTGCCATCAATCGAGATGCCATTGTCATCCCATAGTGCAATGAGTTTATTCAGTTTGAGTGTGCCAGCCAATGAACATACTTCATGACTGATGCCTTCCATCAAACATCCATCGCCTAAAAAAACATAGGTGTAGTGATCAACAATATCGTGGCCTGGGCGATTAAATTCCGCAGATAATAATTTTTCTGCCAGCGCCATGCCAACCGCGTTTGAAATCCCCTGACCTAGAGGACCGGTAGTGGTTTCTACTCCGGGAGTAATTCCATACTCAGGGTGGCCAGCAGTTTTGCTATGTAACTGACGGAAATTTTTTAACTCGCTCATCGGCAAGTCATAGCCAGTGAGATGCAATAAGGAATACAACAACATCGAGCCATGGCCGTTAGATAAAACGAAGCGATCACGATTCATCCAATGGGGATCGGTTGGATTGTGTTGCAAATGTTCATTCCACAGACCGACTGCAATATCGGCCATACCCATTGGCATTCCAGGATGCCCGGAATTGGCTTGTTGAACTGCATCCATGGATAAAGCACGAATGGCATTTGCCATGCGAATTTGAAGGTTTGACATCGTAAATTGGGTCTCGAGAAAATTAATTAGCTATATTTCAGTAATGCCTCAATTTTATCTTCCCGGCCCATGGGAAAACCAAAAGCCAAATCCCCTCACTCCTGAGCTCGCACATCACCTCCGCGTCCGCCGCATTCAAGTCGGTGAATTCTTCCCTATCTTTGATGGAAATGGTCAAGTTGCCCAAGCCAAACTGCTCTCGCTGGGCAATAAATCAGGGGAAGCCGAGTTGAGCGATATTCGCCAAGATACGCATCGTGAGAGCCCCTATGCTATTACCCTGGCGCAAGGGCTTGCTGGAGGCGACAAGATGGATTGGGTGGTTGAAAAGGCTATAGAGACTGGGGCTCAGCTTATTGCCCCATTACAGTGTGAGCGCTCAGTGATTAAATTAACCCGCTCTAGTGATGCTGAACGTGCCCAAAAGCGTCTTTTGCACTGGCAAGGCATTGTTCAAGCAGCTTGCGAACAATGTGATCGCACAGTGTTAGCTACAGTAGAGCCTGTTCAAAGTTTTGCAAGTTATCTACAGAAGACTCAAAAAGCTAAACTTAAACTACTTTTAAGCCCAGATACCGATAAAAGCTTACATTCTGTTTTAGTGGATAACCCACCGCAGGATGTCATTTTGATGATTGGGCCCGAAGGTGGACACTCCCCAGAAGAGGAAGCACAAGCTCAGGCAGCGGGTTATCAAATAGTTTCCCTGGGTGATCGTGTATTGAGAACTGAAACTGCTGGAATTGTGGCCATTACTGCTGTTCACAGTATTTGGAGCCCAGAAATGCAAAATCGCCTCAAATAGAGGCGGTTTTTGCTGATTTACTGCCTTATTGCTTATTCTTTAAACAAGCAATTAAGCAAAAGAGTAGAACACGCGATACGGTGTCCGGCGCTCAGACCAAAAGTCCACTGCATCACGGAATACATCTAACAGAGTCTCGCGAGCCTCTTTGTCAAACTTTTGAGTACAAGGCAAGCCTTCGAGCACCACTACAAAACCTGGCTGAGGGCCAGACTTATCAACAGTTGTCGTCAAAGCATCCAATAAAGGATCGAAATTCTTGGCCTGTTGCTTGGTAAATGTGTAAGCAATTGCAATCGCCTCTAAAACTTCGCCTTTAGTCATTGCATTTGCACAATTTGCGTAAATGAAATGCTGGCCAAGTTCAGTAGCCGCCTCCTGAAGATCAGGAGTGCGAAAAGCACGAATAGATTGCACGATATTAGGGCGCACACTGCGCAACATTGCCGGCGGTCCGGCATCGCGAACGGCCAAAGCGGCACGCCAAGAAGCTGTCACTTTTTTCCCCGAAACTTGATTTGCTGCATAGGTTTGTAAACGAGATAAACCGCCCTCAGCATAGATATTGGCAGCGGATGACTCGGTTTCGAGTCGATCGTTACTATCCCAACTTTCGGCCCGACTGTGTTCGTCAAAGCCTACTGTAGTGCCGTTTTCAGAGCGATTATTCATGATGGATGCTAGATTACCCTTAACACGCCATCAAATCAAGTCCAATTACAGTACATTTTATATAAACCATTGATTTATATAATAATTATTTATGTTAGTTAATACTAACTAACATAAATAAAAGTCCATCCCCAGGTCTTAGGCTGCCCCTCTTGCATTGCTTGCAGCTTCAACTACCGCCAAGGTGGTCACATTGACGATACGACGTACTGTAGCTGCTGGCGTCAAAATGTGAATTGGCTTAGCAACCCCTAAAAGCAATGGCCCGATTGCGATACCGTTACCGGCAGCCGTCTTCAATAAGTTGTAAGAAATATTGGCAGCATCAATATTTGGCAGAACTAACAAATTAGCATCACCTTTTAGCGGTGATGAAGTAACCGCACCGGCGCGAATAGTTTCATCCAAAGCGCTATCACCGTGCATTTCACCATCCACTTCAAGACTAGGGTCTGCTTTTTGAATCAAAGCGAGAACGTCACGCATTTTGACTGCAGATGGAGCGCTACTTGAACCGAAGTTGGAATGGGACAAGAGCGCCACCTTAGGCGCTATACCCAATTTACGCATTTCGTTTGCAGCCATCAAGGTGAGTTCAGCCAATTGTTCTGCTGTTGGATCGATATTCACATGGGTATCGACCAAGAAGACTTGGCGACCCGGCAAAATCAATCCAGACATGGCGCCATACACATTGGCACCCGGCTCTTGACCGACCACCTCATCGATGTACTTCAAATGGGTTGCTAAATTGCCAACAGTGCCACAGATCATGCCATCAGCCATACCTTTACTAATCATGATGGATCCGATCAAGCTATTGCGACGACGCATTTCTAGCTTAGCAAAAGATTCGGTAACGCCTTTACGCTCAGTCAATGCTAAATAGGTTTGCCAGAAATCACGGAAGCGTGAGTCACTCTCTGGGTTCACGATCTCAAAGTCTTCACCCGCTTTGATACGTAATCCGAACTTGTCAATGCGGTGCTCAATTACCGCAGGACGACCGATCAGAATTGGTGTTGCTAAATGCTCATCAATAATGATTTGTACTGCACGCAATACGCGCTCATCTTCACCTTCAGCAAACACAATCCGTTTTTGAGCGGCAGACACTCCCTTAGCAATGCTAAACAATGGCTTCATCAAAGTACCGGAGTGGTACACAAATTGTTGTAACTGATTGCGGTAAGCATCGAAGTCTTTAATTGGGCGCAGAGCTACGCCGTCCTCCATTGCCGCCTTAGCAACAGCGGGTGCGATGACGGTAATCAAACGCGGATCAAACGGCTTCGGAATTAAGTACTCCGGACCAAAAGACAAGTTCTCAATACCGTATACCGAGGTCACTATTTCGCTCTGCTCAGCACGTGCCAACTCCGCCACAGCCTTAACCGCTGCGACTTCCATGCCACGCGTGATGGTGGTAGCGCCAACGTCTAATGCACCGCGGAAGATAAATGGAAAGCACAACACGTTATTTACTTGGTTTGGGTAATCAGTACGGCCAGTTGCCATCACCGCGTCAGGACGAACTTCCTTTACCTCCTCAGGCAGAATCTCAGGAGTTGGATTTGCCAAGGCATAGATCAATGGCTTATCAGCCATCTTCTTCACCATCGATTGCTTCAGAACACCGCCAGCTGAGAGTCCTAAAAAAATATCAGCACCTTCAATCACTTGATCTAGTGTGCGTAAATCTGTCTCCTGACAGAACGGCTCCTTTTGCGGATCCATTAATTCTTGACGACCTTTGTATGCAACACCAACTAAGTCAGTAACCCAAATATTCTTACGCGGGATACCAAGGTCAACTAATAAATCTAAACAAGCTAATGCAGCAGCGCCAGCACCAGAAGTGACTAATTTCACATTAGCAACATCCTTACCGACTACTTTTAAGCCATTCAGAATCGCAGCAGCAACCACAATCGCAGTTCCATGTTGGTCATCATGAAAGACCGGAATCTTCATACGTGCTCGCAACTTGCGCTCAACAATAAAACAATCTGGTGCTTTGATGTCTTCTAGGTTGATACCGCCAAAAGTAGGCTCGAGTGCTGCAATGATTTCAACTAATTTATCTGGATCGTTTTCATTAACTTCAATATCAAAAACATCAATGCCCGCAAATTTCTTAAAAAGAACTGCTTTACCTTCCATCACTGGCTTACTGGCCAATGGGCCAATGTTTCCTAGGCCCAAAACTGCGGTACCGTTGGTTATCACACCAACTAAATTACCTCTGGCGGTGTATTTGAAAGCATTCGCGGGATCTTTAACAATTTCCTCGCAAGGCGCAGCAACGCCTGGCGTATAAGCTAGGGCCAAGTCACGCTGATTGGTTAACTGCTTCGTTGGGGCGATTTCAATCTTCCCCGGAGTTGGAAACTCATGATAGTGAAGAGCAGCCGCCCTTAAATCCGCTATTTGCTGTTCTTTACTGCTATTGCTTGGTTTGCTCATCAGTTCACTCATCAATCAGAGGTATTCAAGCTTCTAATTCTATTCCTCTCAGATGAAAGAGTCCCAAGAGCCATAAAATGGGGCATGCAACCTCAAACCTCCTCGCTCGGCGAATTTGATCTAATTCAGCGTTTCTTTAAAACGCAGTCGGAACTCATGCTGGTCAGCAACCCTGGCTCAGTAAAGCTGGGGATTGGCGATGATTGCGCACTACTAAAAACCGACCCCGCTGAGGAAATTGCTATTACCAGCGATATGTTGGTATGTGGCAGACACTTTTTTCCAGACGCTAATCCAGAGTGGCTAGGCTGGAAAGCCCTAGCAGTCAACCTCTCAGACCTAGCAGCTATGGGCGCTAGGCCGATGGGTTTCACACTCGCACTGGCACTGCCTGAGGCAAATTCAGCTTGGTTAGAAGCCTTTAGCAAAGGTTTATTTGCCATTGCCAACCAATTTGCTTGCCCACTCATTGGCGGCGACACTACCGCGGGTCCACTCAATATTTGCATCACTGCTTTTGGCAGCATTCCAAAAGATAAAGCCATTCGCAGGTCAGGCGCATTAGTAGACGATGACATCTGGGTTTCGGGAGCCGTTGGTGATGCCAGACTTGCTCTTGCTGCACTGCATCATGAGATTGCATTAGAAAAGGGTGATTTGGAAGTAATTGAGGCGCGCATGCATCAACCCACCCCTAGAATTAATTTAGGCATAGCCTTAAGAGGCATTGCCAATTCTGCTGTGGATGTCTCTGATGGTCTTTTAGGTGATCTGAGACATATCCTCAAGCAATCAGGCAGGGATGCAGAAATCTTCTTAGACCGAATCCCTAAAACGACAACATTGCGTAAGCAATCGCAAACTATTCAAAATCAATATGCCGCAAGTGGTGGTGATGATTACGAGCTGTGCTTTACTGCAGCAAGTAGTTCAAGAGACGCGATCACTAAAATCAGTGGGGACTTCAATCTTCCGCTCACTCAAATTGGCAGCATCAAGGATATGCAACACCACTCACCAGAGATCCAACTCATTGACAGCAGTGGGGCGAGATTAAATCCTGAAGAAGTAAATCAACTGCTCAAATCCTTCGATCACTTCGCATGAATAAGCAAGCTAATACGCCAACTTCGACCGTACCCACCCCCAGCTTGAGTTGGGTATTTAGCAAACCCAGCCGAGCCCTGGCGTTTGGACTAGGCAGTGGTTTGGCGCCATTTGCACCTGGCACTGCAGGAACACTGTGGGCTTGGGCTGCTTTCTTATTGGGCGAATACTTTTTATCAATTGAGGCATGGTGGTGGATTATTGGCGCAGGCATTCTTCTGGGTTGCTGGATCTGTGGACAAGTCAGTGAAGAGCTAGGGAAAAAAGATTTTGGTGGAATTGTTTGGGATGAGGTTGTGGCATTCTGGCTCATATTGATTTTCATCATGCCAGCAAACTTATGGATGCAGATCTTGGCATTTGCACTATTCCGATTTTTTGATGCCGTGAAACCCGGTCCGATCGGAATGATTGATCGATACTTTAAACATTTAGAGAATGGCGATAACTCCTCTCCATCAAGTATTGGCTTAATCCTGTGGCGCGGCTTTGGAATCATTGCCGATGATTTGGCTGCAGCATTTTTTACCCTACTCACCATGATGCTTCTACCTATTGGATTGAGCTACATCTCATGAAAAATAATAATGACCCTCAGCATGAACTAGCTAGAGCTATTGCCCTGACTTTAATGAACCGGGGCTGGAAAATTGCCTTGGCAGAGTCCTGTACTGGTGGCCTTGTCTGCGCCACACTAACGGACTTAGCAGGCTCGAGTGATTGGCTTGAACGAGGCTATGTCACCTACAGCAATGCCGCAAAATCAGAATGCTTAGACGTTTCAATGGAAACCATTGACTCTTTTGGCGCAGTCAGCGAACAAGTCGCCAAAGCCATGGCCGAGGGGGTGCTACGTCATGCCAATGTCAACGCAGCTATCTCCATTACCGGTATCGCTGGTCCAACGGGTGGTTCAGTAGAAAAGCCGGTTGGCACCGTCTGCTTTGGCTGGGCGATTAAAGAAAATGTTAGGCATGATGTTATTAATACAGTCACGCTGACTAAGCACTTCAACGGTGATCGCCAAGTAGTGCGAGAGCAAGCGCGTGATTTTGCACTCTCTCAATTTTTGGAATTACTTAAACCAAAAAATGCCTAGTGCATTAACGTGAGCTAAGCCAACCCTTGTGGCGGAAGTAGCCCAATGGAATCATCGCTGAAATCACCATTGAAATAATGGCAACTGGATAGCCCCAAGTCTGTTCCAGTTCAGGCATATAGCGGAAGTTCATTCCCCACACGCTAGCTAATAAAGTTGGTGGCATTAAGGCAACCGATACCACCGAGAAGATCTTGATGATCTTACTTTGGTTCAAATTAATAAAACCGACTGTCGCATCCATCAAGAAGTTGATCTTATCGAATAGGAACGCAGTATGGTTTTCTAGTGAATCAATATCTCGCAAAATCTGACGCGCTTCTTCTTGCTGCTCATCAGACAATAATTTGCTCCGCATTAAAAAAGACAATGCACGGCGGGTATCCATCACATTGCGACGAATGCGTCCGTTGGTATCTTCTTCTTTAGCAATTGTTTCGAGCACTTCTTCTGCATCGTTATCCGTGATGTCATCTTGCAGAACGCGCTTACCTGCTTGCTCGAGGTTTTCATAAACCTCTTCTAAGGCATCGGCAGAATACTCAGCATCAGTGGAGTAGAGGTCAAGTAAAACGTCTTTCGCATTACTGACTGAACCTGGGCGTAAACGGGCACGCAAACGCACCAAGCGGAATACCGGTAAATCTTCGTCATGAATGGAGAACAAAACCTGCTTGGTCATCACGAAAGCAACTCGTACGTTGCGAGAAGTTTCTTCTTCGTCTAATAAGAAATCAGTACGAATATGAAGGTGGCCGTCATCTGCTTCGAAATAACGCGCGGAAGCCTCTAAATCACCCAAATCATCCAATTCAGGCAAGAGTACGCCAAAAGCCTCTTTAATCCACAGGAGTTCTTCTTCTTCAGGGTCTACAACGTCGATCCAGATGGGGTTGGAGTATTGCAACAATTCATTGCGATCTTCCACTTGCTCTTGAGAGAGGCGGCCATTTTGCAGGACGAACAAGTTGATCATGGTGAACTCCTAAGGAATGGTCGCTAGTTTATCCTATAGACCATGACAGTTTGACTAAAATAAGCTTAATACTAATGAACTCCAGCTCAAATACCTTTATCCAACAACTCCAGTCTGCATGGGCTTCTCAAGGCAGTATGTTGTGCGTGGGCTTTGATCCAGATCCCAAGCGTTTACCCGCTGCATTTCAGGGTAAGCCTGAGGGAATTTTTGAGTTCTGCCGCGAGATCGCTGATGCCACTGCGGATACTGTCTGCTCCTTCAAGCCCCAGTTCGCTTACTTTGCCTCCCAAAGAGCCGAAGTTCAACTTGAAAAGCTCACTCGCTATCTTAAAGATCAATATCCGCATATCCCTGTCATCTTGGACTCGAAGCGTGGTGATATCGGTAGTACTGCTGACCACTACGCCTTAGAGGCCTTTGAGCGCTATGGTGCAGATGCCGTCACCGTGAACCCTTACATGGGCTTTGACACGATCGAACCTTACCTAAAGCACGCTGGCAAGGGCGTGATTGTTTTATGTCGAACCTCAAATCCAGGGGGCTCCGACCTTCAGTCCTTGAATGTAGCCCCCAATGAGGAACCGCTTTATCTGCATGTGGCCAAGCTTGCAGCACAGAACTGGAATGCCTCTGGACAAATTAGCCTGGTAGTTGGCGCTACCTTTCCCAAAGAAATTGCCAAAGTGCGAGCCATTGTGGGCGAGATGCCTTTACTCATTCCAGGCATTGGCGCTCAAGGTGGCGATATCGATGCCACCATTAAAGCTGGCGGCATACCCAATCAGCCAGGCACAGGCATGATGATCAACTCTTCCAGAGCAATCTTGTATGCAAGTTCAGGAAATGATTTTGCTGAGGCGGCCAGAAAAGTAGCCATCGCAACAAGAGATGCGCTAAGAACTGCAAGCACTAAGTAGCACTAGCGCGCTTTAGGTTTCTGAATAGGCGTTAAAGCAACCCTATCCATATTTTCCAAGATAAATTCTTGCCGTGTGGGAAAGTGAATATTGGCCTTGCGACAGTATTGTGATTTATCGAAACACTTCGGTGCTGGCAATGCAGAGGCTAAAGCTGCTGCCTGTTCGCGATCAAGTGATGCTGGCTTAATGCCATAGTAATACTGAGAAGCAGCGCCAATACCAAAGATGCCTTCGCCCCATTCAACCGAGTTCAGATAGATTTCATAAAGACGTTGCTTAGGAAGCATTACTTCCAACAAACCCGTAATGATGAGCTCCTGAGCTTTGCGAAAATAATTCTGCTCAGAAGAAAGAAAAAGGTTCTTTGCTAATTGCTGTGTGATCGTAGAGCCCCCACGCAAAGCGGTTTTGGATTTACCGCTGCCCTGCTGGTTGAGTTGTGAATTTTTGGTCCATGCTTTTTTCATATCCTCAACCCGTACACCCATATGCTGAAAAAAGATATCGTCTTCACTCACCAAAACAGCACGCTTGAGGTTGGCCGAGATCTTGTCATAAGGAACCCAAGATGACTTAACCGGGCAAGACCAAGATAGACTACAAAGGCGCCAACGTTCAGCTCTCTGAAATGCAGTACTGCTAGGATCAAGCACTACCCACAATCCAATCTGAATGACAAAGTACATTTGCATGGCAATAAAACCGCCTAGCAAACATTTCAGAAGGTAATAAAGCCAACGCATTAAAGCTTAGCTATAAATTAAGAAGTGCGAAGTTCTGCTAATACAGCACGAGAATCAATTGCATCAGAACACTGAGCACCACGCCAAATTAAGAAAGCATCGGCGGCTTGCTCAACCAACATACCCAAGCCATCACTAACTCGTGCACCGCGATGCAATGCTTGTTGCATCAAGGTAGTGACTTTGCCATAGACCATATCGTAGGCAAAAGACTGTGGAGTAAAGATATTGCTTGCGGCGGTATTGCTAATAGGAGATTCATTAGATAGTCCGGCGGCAGTAGCGTTAATAATGAGATCAAAAGGAGATGCGATCTTGCTTGCATCTTCCAAGTCGCCCAAAGTGACGGCTTGCAACACAACATCGAGCGAAACAGCTAAATCACTAAACAATCGAACCAACTCCTCAGCCTTGGCATTGGATCGATTGGCTATAACCAACTCTGCGGGCGATTGCTCCAATAGGGGACCCAGTACTCCGCGAGATGCGCCGCCCGCACCTAACAATAAAATTCGAGAGCCTTGAATCTGAATACCTTGAGCCAGTAGATCTCTGACTAAGCCGGCGCCATCCGTGTTATCACCAAATATTTTTCCTTCTTGAATATGCAAAGTATTGACCGCGCCAGCGAGTTGCGCACGCGGTGTTAATACATCTGCAAGAGCCTGAGCATCCAACTTAAATGGGACGGTGACATTCATACCCTTGCCGCCAGCAGCAAAGAAAGCTTGCGTAGTAGTTTTGAATTCACCAAGTTCAGGCTGTAAAAGCCCGTAATGCATTTTTTGATTTGACTGCTCAGAAAATCGTTTATGAATAGCCGGTGATTTACTGTGTGTAATCGGATTACCGGCAACCGCATAAACATCCGTGCCAGGAAATTGGGTGGGATCAGTATGCACTTGGGCAGAAGTAACTTGACTCATAGTAACTACAGGATAAGCGAAATTGAGTGATGTCTTCTGAATTAAGGGCGCAAATCTAAGCGATCAGATCCATCTCGTGTGAAATCAAAAGTAGAAACCCAATCTAGGATATCAAGCTGATTACGCATTTCTGCGGGGAAAACTCCAAAGGGGGCAGAAGCACGCACAATTGCTAAGGCCTGGCGATCCAACTCGGGATTGCCAGAGCTTCGCCCAATACTGAGACCATCTTTACCTTGAGTATTGTTGGCAATTCGCCCCTGAGCATCTACGCTCACCACAATCACTAAACTTCCGTATAAGGGGCGACCATTAGCCCGTGGAAAAAATGCACTTCCATAAGATTCAATCTTTTGACGCATGGCATCGTAATACTGGGCAAAGACAACCGCTTTAGTACTAGCTCCAGTCAAGACTTTACGACGAGGCTCACGGCCATTTGCCTGTAAACGTTTCGCCAACTCAGCTTCCAAAGAATTTAGTTGGGATGTCGCTTGTTTCTCATCTCCACTTTTGCGACCGCCCGAAAGCGCTCGATCCGCTTCAAGCTTAGCCAACATTTGCTTTTGCTGTTTTTCTAAAACCTCGAGACGGGCATCTGCACCGAGTCTTGCCTGATGAAGCGCACTAGCATCTTGACTGGAGGTGTTGCCGCCTCCCTGCAAATCTGCTTGGGCTAATTTATTGGCCTGCTTGGGCGCTACTTGATTACTAGCATTTACCAAGACAACACTAAGCGGTGTGTTTAGACGACGATTTTCTATTTCCCCCATACCCCAGCGGAAGGATAGCAAGATGAGGTGAACCAAAATCGAAAGACCTAGCGCATAGCGAAATGGGTGGCGGCGCCAACCAGTATTTAAGCGTCCTACTAGCTGCGACAGCTTAGGTAAGACTTGCATCACTCTCAGGAACTTCTGGAGTTTCTATATGAAGAACCCGAACCCCGGCAGTGAGCTGCAATAGGTCTACGTCAGCCACACTTACTTCTGCTCGAGTCATACGCGGATGGGTCGCCAACTCCGGAACTGGAAGATGCAATGGCACAAGTTCTACTCGGGACATGCCCTCCTTGAGATGTCTCACAAAGACTTGCTTAGGAGTCTCATCTTGAGAAACCCAGCGCAAGCACCAATATTTCTCAAGGCGATCTTGGTATTCACCATAGGCAGAATAGGAAGCCTCAAAGTCAGCGGCGATACCCATTAAGGCAGCATCACGCGGAGGAAACGGCGCCGCCATCTTGGCAGTAATGCCATGTTTTGCTATTGCGATTAACTGCCACTGATTTACTAAATCTGAGTAACGGCGCAAAGGTGATGTGCACCAGGCGTAATACTCCAAACCCAATCCTTCATGTGGACCGGGAGTTGTCTGCATACGCGTACGTAAGGGACCCCAACCCTTTTGAGTCCGGAATAGACCAGGTATCCCATGATCTGCCAATAAGCGTCCTGAGGCGCTATTGCAATAAATCATCCACTCAGCAACGATGGTATCGAGGATGGAGCCACGTTGGCGAGGAGTAATCTCCACCCTCTGTACGCTACCCACTTCTTGAATTTGAAAATGAAAGTCTCTTGCTAAGGCATTAGGATCCAAGACCCCTAATTGCTCAGCACGCAATCCATTAGCTACACGCTGTTCCTGGCGCCCTGCATGTAATAACTTTGCCGCGGCCCACAAAACACTCAGCTCTTCACGATAAGCATAGCCAGCTGATTCATCAGCCAAACTTTCTTCTGTTACCAGATGCTCTAAATTCTCTAAGCGCAGATTTGCCCCCATCGGAACCATCTCAGCACGCAACTGCAGAGTCTCTTTATCTACGACTCCAGCTGGATCAATATCCACATAAATCGATAAAGCTGGGCGAGCAGCGCCCTCATCTAATGAGAACTGAGTAATCACCTGATCAGGCAACATCGTAATTTTGTCGCCAGGGAAATACACGGTAGACATCCGAGTACGTGCGACTTTATCTAAAGCATCATCCTTGGCAATCACCAAGCCAGGCGCCGCAATATGAATACCGATACGATGTCCACCACCCTCGAGCCTAGTAACTGATAAAGCATCATCAATTTCAGTGGTGCCTGAGTCATCAATCGAAAACGCAGTCACTTCAGCTAGAGGTAATTCTGAAATAGCGGCATCTAGAGCAGCTTGATCAACCGCCAAACTGAGGTCATGTGTAGCACCCTGAGGGAAATGCGCTTTTAAGAACATCCCTTGGTGATATTGTAAAGGTGAGTCAATCGCACCACAGCGGATCATGAGCTGTGCAGGTGATTCTCCTGACTCAGTGCACGCTGCAATCAATGCTTTGTAAGCAGAGGTATTTTTGTCCGGAGAAAATAACAGTTGATTTGCCTGAGACTTGAGTGTTTCTGGAAACACGCCAGCCATTAGTTCTTGCTGCCATGCAGTCTGCTGCTCTAATTCTTTTTGCTTGCGCTCAAGCGCAGCCAAACCAGCCTGCAATTGTTCTAGCGGCGCCCTTTGAAAACGTCCACGCCCTTTGCGACGGAAAAATACTGGCGCACTTTGTAAGGCGATGGCTAATGCAGTCTGTTGCGGTACGGTGGCTTGAGCGCCAAAGTACTCATGAGCAACGTCTACCAAACCAAACTCTTCATCAGGCGCGCAATCCCATAAGAATTGCAGATCAATCTCTTTTGATAGGGCATTTGCCTCATCCATCAATGCCTGCGGCTCTGGCTTCTCAAAGCGCAACCAAACTTCTTTGGCTTTTAACTTAATCTTTTTCCCAGACAAACTAGTTGCTTGCCATGATTCTGCATCTCCGGCACCCGAAGCAGACTGGACCGTGGCGACCTTGATGTCGCCACCCTCTTCATATAAAAGATGCATGCTTAGAGGGAGATCCCGCCACTGGCCTCAAGAGCAACACCGTTCACATAGCTAGCCTCATCGCTTGCTAAGAATAAGTAGACGTTCGCCATTTCCTCCGGGGTGCCCAAGCGACCAAGCCAACTGCGCCTCTCAATATCTTTCAGAATATTTTCTGGCATAGCTTTGACCATCTCAGTAGCAATAAAGCCTGGGCACACTGCATTTACCCGAATACCTTTTGGACCTAATTCACGCGCCCAAGTTTTAGTAAAGCCAATTACCCCAAACTTGGTTGCTGAATAATTAGTTTGTCCAAAGTTTCCATAAATACCCACAACACTAGAAGCATTGACGACAGCGCCTTTGCCAGCCTCCAACATATGCGGCACTACCAACTGCGTGCAATTAAAGACACCCTTGAGGTTGACATCAATCACCGTATCAAATTGAGCCTCCGTCATTTTGACTAAGCGTGCGTCTTGAGTGATGCCAGCGTTATTAATCAAAATGTCAATGCGTCCATGGCGTTGGATGATTTGATCAACAGCCGCTTCAACGCTTGCACGTTCAGTTACGTTCATAACATAAGCTTCTGATCCAGAAATAAGATCTGCAGCAGCTTTAACCGCCTCGAGATTCACATCGGCAATCATGACCTTTGCACCTTCTTGCGCAAAACGTTTTGCAGTTGCAAAGCCAATGCCTTTTGCAGCACCAGTAATGATGGCTACCTTATCTTTTAGTCTCATGCCTATCACTTTGCTTTCTCTTGTATTGCAGTCAATATTTTTTGGTGCACTCCACCAAAGCCGCCATTACTCATCACCAAAATATGATCGCCAGACCTTGCTTCATTTGCAACAGCCTTAACCAAAGTAGATAAATTATCAAAGGCTGCAGCACGATTGTGACTCTTTGCATTTAATGGGGCCAAGACTTCATCTAAATCCCAACCTAAAGAATCTTTACCAGCGCTTGCGCCGTAAGCAAAAATCTTGTCGGCAACTTCTAGGCTATTCGGTAATTGCGCCTTCATCACCCCGAGTTTCATCGTATTAGAACGAGGTTCTAATACTGCCAAAATTCGTGATTGCCCTACGCGACGGCGTAAGCCATCTACCGTGGTAATAATTGCGGTTGGGTGATGCGCAAAGTCATCGTATAGGGTTACTCCATTTGCGACACCAATTGTTTCTAAACGGCGCTTCACATTTTTGAACTCAGCCAAAGCGCGTGCGGCATCGGCTGGTGCAATGCCAATATGATTTGCTGACGCAATGGCTGCCAATGCATTGAGTTGATTGTGACGGCCCATAACGCCAGAATCTGGGGCCCAAGCCACCACTGTAACTTCTTTGCCTTCCTGCAAAACAATGAAGCCATCAGCCTCCCGAGAGATCAAAGACCAGGCATTGTGTTTATCTTGACCAAACTTTTCAACAGGCGCCCAAACACCTCTTGCAATGACTCTCTCAAGAGCAGGCTCTGCACCATTAACTACAACGAGACCATCCCCTGGGACGGTACGTACTAAATGATGAAATTGGGTTTCGATTGCAGCAAGATCAGCAAAAATATCGGCGTGATCGAACTCGAGATTATTTAATAAAGCGGTGCGTGGGCGATAGTGAACAAACTTACTGCGCTTATCAAAAAAAGCGGTGTCGTATTCATCAGCCTCGATCACGAAATATTTACTCTCGCCTAAGCGGGCAGATACAGCGAAATTCAATGGCACCCCACCAATTAAATAGCCCGGCTTGTAATCATTGAATTCTAAGATCCAGGCCAGCATGGCGGAGGTGGTGGTTTTGCCATGCGTACCGGCAACAGCCAAAACATGTCTACCAAAAAGAACTTGCTCGCCTAGCCACTGAGGGCCAGAGGTGTAAGGAAGCCCTTGATTCAGAATGGCTTCCATCAGTGGATTGCCACGAGAAACAACATTGCCGATTACAAATAAATCCGGCATCGTCTCAAACTGTAATAATTGGTCGGGCGAGAATCCCTCGATGAGCTCAATGCCCTGCGCTTCAAGCTGCGTGCTCATCGGTGGATATACGTTGGCATCACAGCCAGTAACACGATGACCGGCTTGCCGAGCGATTGCGGCAATGCCGCCCATGAAAGTACCGCAAATGCCCAAGATATGAATATGCATAGGGCAATTTTAGCTAAGGAGCAACAATGAACCGAAGACAGTGGATGAGCATCATTGGATTTAACCTCATAGCCCTGGCTGCGGGAGTGGCGACTTCGCAATGGATCTTCAGAACAGAGCTAGCAGACGACCCCGCAATTAAAGCCTTTTTTGCCAACTCATGGCAAACACCCGATGGAAAATCAGTCGACACCAAAGAATGGCGTGGAAAAGTCCTCGTGGTGAACTTTTGGGCATCCTGGTGCCCTCCCTGCGTTGAAGAAATGCCTACATTGGACAAATTACAAGCAGAGTTTAAGAGTCAAAATGTCTTATTTGTCGGCATCGGCATCGATTCACCCTCTAATATTCGTGAATTTCTAGAAAAAACCCCTGTTTCTTACCCAATCGTGATCGGCGGACTTGAGGGCAGTAATATCTCAAAACAGATGGGAAACGCCCAAGGGGCACTTCCTTATACCGTCATCATTAATGCTCAAGGCAAGGCGACTAGTAGTAAATTAGGAAAGATAAGTGAAGAAGACCTCAAAAGCGCAATTAAATCGACTTTATAAGACTTTTTAAATGATCTTCGCGATCACTGTGTAGATCAAAATTGGCAGTTTCTGAGCTGAATATTGCAATAGTCAAGCTTTAAATCTTAAAAAATAGCCAGTTTATTGTGTCATTTTTTGGCTTGGGACAGTACTCTGGGGGTATACTTTGCGTGCAAGATGAAGAGCTTTCTTCATTAAATAAGCAGTTTTCAGAGACAAGCTTTATTTCCGCAATAAAACCTAACTGCCTCTAAAAATATCGATCTATGTCGAAAAATACTTCAATTCTCGTTATCCAAGGCCCCAACCTCAATCTGTTGGGAACCCGTGAGCCAGAGGTTTACGGCAAAACTACCATGGAAGATATTCATACCAAGCTAGGTGTGATCGCAAAGTCCCACTCAGTTGATTTATCCACCTTCCAAAGCAACCATGAAGGCGAGCTGATTGACCGAGTTCAAAAGGCTAAACAAGATGGGGTGGATTTCATCATCATTAATCCAGGCGCTTTTACCCACACCAGTGTTGCCTTGCGCGATGCACTGGCTGGGGTTGCTATACCGTTTACAGAAATACATTTATCTAACATTCACCAACGTGAGGAGTTCCGTAAACACTCCTACCTTTCTGATATTGCTACTGGCGTTATCTGCGGTTTGGGTGCGATTGGTTACGAATTAGCACTGCAAGCAGCCATAGCCCGCTTGCAAAAATAAAGATTAATTAAGATTTACCCGAGAGGAAGCCTTTCCATGGACCTAAGAAAACTAAAAACCCTAATCGACCTTGTTTCTGAATCAGGAATTTCTGAATTAGAAGTCAATGAAGGTGAAGATCGTGTTCGCATTGTGAATGCCGGCTCTCCAACTCCTACAGGTCAAGTGGTTTACGCCAATCCAGCACCTGCTCAAGTGATGCAAGCCGCTCCTGCGGCTGCACCAGCTACTACACCAACTGCTGAAGAAGCGCCCGCTGAAACTGGTTTTATTGCTCGCTCACCAATGGTAGGCACCTTCTATCGTGCACCAAACCCTGAGTCTCCAGATTTTGTCAAAGTCGGCGACACAGTCAAAGTGGGTCAAACGCTGTGCATTATTGAAGCGATGAAACTTCTCAATGAGATTGAGTCTGAGCAAGCGGGTGTTATTAAACAAATTCTGTGTGAAAACGGTCAAGGCGTTGAATTTGATCAGCCGCTGTTCATCATCGCTTAATAGATCTCCCTTAGATCTATTCCAATCCACCGTTACTTAACTCAGAGCCGACATGTTCGATAAGATTCTGATTGCCAATCGCGGAGAAATTGCTCTCCGTATCCAACGCGCATGTCGCGAGTTGGGAATTAAAACTGTGGTGGTCTACTCGACCGCAGATAAAGAAGCTAAATATGTAAAGCTTGCAGACGAAGCGGTCTGTATTGGGCCCGCCCCATCACCACTGAGCTATCTCAATATGCCTGCCATCATTTCTGCGGCAGAAGTGACGGATGCTGAAGCAATTCACCCTGGCTATGGTTTTCTTTCTGAGAATGCCGACTTTGCAGAACGTGTTGAGAAGTCCGGTTTTGCATTCATTGGCCCCACTGCAACCTCAATTCGCCTCATGGGTGACAAAGTTTCAGCCAAGCGTGCCATGATCAAAGCTGGCGTACCTTGCGTTCCTGGATCAGAGGGTGCCTTGCCAAGCGATCCAAAAGAAATTATTGCTACCGCAAAACGCGTTGGCTATCCAGTCATTATTAAAGCTGCCGGCGGTGGTGGTGGTCGTGGAATGCGTGTCGTGCATACCGAGGCTGCTCTTCTCAATGCGGTAAACATGACTAAGGAAGAAGCTGGTCGTGCTTTTGGTAATCCCGAAGTCTATATGGAGAAGTTTTTAGAAAAGCCTCGCCACGTAGAGATCCAGATTTTGGCTGATACCCATGGCAATGCCATTTGGTTAGGTGAGCGTGATTGCTCCATGCAACGTCGTCACCAAAAAGTGATTGAAGAAGCTCCGGCACCTGGTATTGATCGTCGCGCTATCGCCAAAATTGGTGAGCGCTGCGCTGAAGCCTGTAGAAAAATTGCTTACCGCGGTGCTGGTACTTTCGAGTTCTTGTATGAAGATGGTGAATTCTTCTTTATTGAGATGAATACCCGTGTTCAAGTAGAGCACCCAGTAACTGAAATGATTACTGGTGTCGATATTGTTCAAGAACAAATTCGCATTGCTGCTGGCTTAAAACTCAGCTATCGCCAAAAAGACATCGTTTTCCGTGGTCATGCCATCGAATGTCGTCTTAATGCAGAAGATCCGTTCAAGTTCACACCAAGCCCAGGGAAAATTGGTTCATTCCACATGCCAGGTGGTCCTGGCATTCGTGTCGACTCACATGCCTATAGCGGTTATGTGGTGCCATCCAATTACGACTCCATGATTGGCAAACTAATTGCCTTCGGTAATACTCGCGAGCAAGCTATACGCCGTATGCAGATTGCGCTTTCCGAGATGGTAATTGATGGCATTACAACCAATGTGCCCCTACATCGTGAACTGATGCTTGATCCCAACTTCATTGAAGGTGGAACCAGCATTCACTATCTCGAGCACCGTCTTGAAGAGCAAGCCGCTAGTCGCGGTAAGCCTTAAGCTACAGGTTAGTGGATGTCCATTTGGAGTAAGCATGTCCTATCGTGAACTTGTTTTCACGGTCCCAGCAGAGATTGCGGAACCTTTAGGTGATGCTTTGCTGGAGGTGGGAGCACTCTCCGTTACCGTTGAAGATGATGCCGCAGGTGCTTACGATGAAAATCCACTCTATGGTGAGCCAGGACTCTCGCCAGAAGTTCAGGCTTGGGATCGATCTTCTGTAACTGCACTTTTTAATCCAGAGATGGATGATTCTGATACAGAAAACTTCATCCTCGAGCTTCTCGCATCTCTTCAGGAAGCAGGATTCAATCTCCCAGCCCCACAAGAAAAGATTGTTGAAGAACAAGATTGGGTTCGCTTAACCCAAAGTCAATTTACTCCTATTCAGATTGGTGAGCGTATTTGGGTGGTGCCTTCTTGGCATGAGGCGCCTACCGACCCCAATGCAATTTGTTTGGCGGTAGATCCAGGTTTAGCATTTGGCACCGGCAGCCATCCAACCACACACCTTTGTTTGCTTTGGCTTGAACAAAACACACAACTTGCGAATCAAAGCTTGCTGGATTACGGCTGTGGGTCTGGAATTTTGGCCATTGCCGCTGCAAAATTGGGATGTAAACCCGTAGTTGGAACTGATATTGATCCACAAGCGATGGTTGCGGCCCGTAGCAATGCAGAAATCAACAAGACAGTCATTCGTTTTGTTTTGCCTAACGAAAATGCACCTGAACTTGCAGCGGAAACGAAGTACGACATCGTCATGGCCAATATTTTGGCCAATCCTCTACAAGTTTTAGCGCCGGCGCTGGTAAACAAAATGCGCCCAGGTGGAAAAATTGTTCTCTCTGGCGTGCTGGCGCGCCAAGCAGAAGAAGTGATTGCAACCTATAGCCAATGGTTAAAACTTTCCGTTTGGAAAGAAAGTGAAGGCTGGGTCTGTTTACATGGCGAATTTCCTGCACAAGGCGCTCTGGCAAGTTCGGTCGATAAAAATAGAGTTACTTCAGCACCGGCTCAAAAAAAAAGTCTTAAATTCATTTTTCTTAGTCTTTTTTTCCTTCTGCTCATTGTTTGTGGCGAGCACCTTTTCAGAAATTTCCTTTTACCAACATTAGCAACACGCGTTGATGGCAGCTCTCCTGTAATTGCAAGTAGTGCATTTTCTCTTTTACAGAAGTTAGATAAACAATTGTGTCGTGCCCTAGGGTGTGTAAATCGCCCTGTAAGCGATTTTGCTGCTTGGAAAATAACCTCGGTTACTCTTTTGCCTGAAAACGCGCGAGAGAGCCTTAAAAACCCCTCAAATCAATCTGTATTGCAAGTTGGAATACAAAATCGTCTTGCCATCGCCGTTTTATTTCCGAATTTAGAAATTTCTCTCACCGATGCAGAGGAGTCTGAAATCAAAAAGATTCAACTCACTCCGCAAGAATGGTTACCGACTGCTTGGCAAGACTCACATCCTGATTTTTTACGTCAAGGCGCCCCTGCCGGTGAAATCTTTTCATCTGCATTACCGATTTCTCTCCCACAAAACGCCGCTGGGTATCGCGTCAGAATTTTTTACACTGAAAAGTAGACTTCAAACTCCACTTCACACTTATTTCAATTGATTTTTATAAGAAAGTAATTATTTATGGCTAGCTTGATCTGCGGTTCCATCGCTTACGACACCATCATGAACTTTGAAGGCAAATTTGCTGATCAAATCCTGCCAGAGCAGATTCATATTTTGAATGTTGCCTTCCTGGTTCCTACAATGCGACGTGAATTTGGTGGTTGCGCAGGCAATATTGCCTATAACCTCAGTCTTCTGGGTGGCGATCCCATCATCATGGCAACCGTTGGTGGTGATGCGGCCCCATATCTTGATCGCCTCAAACAACTCAAGATTGATGCAACGCATATTCGCCAAATTGATCAGGCATTTACCGCTCAAGCGATGATCACCACTGATCAAGCCAATAATCAGATTACCGCTTTTCATCCGGGCGCAATGGGCGAATCACATCTCAATCAAGTTTCCTCGGTGATTGCGGAGCGCAGTAAAAATGCTAAAGCCGCCGCTAAATTTGGAATCGTCGCCCCTGACGGTCGTCAAGGAATGTGGGAGCACTGTCATCAGTTAGCTGAAGCAGGAATTCCTTTTGTATTTGATCCAGGCCAGGGTTTACCGATGTTTAATGGTCCAGAGCTGCTAGAGCTTGTAGATATAGCGAGCTACCTCGCAGTAAATGACTATGAAGGCGAAATGCTCTCCCAAAGAACTGGTTTAAGCCTGGCAAAAGTTGCTGAAAGAGTAAAAGCATTAATCGTGACTAAGGGCGCTGAAGGTGCGGATATCTACTTTGACGGTAAATGTATTGCGATTCCGCCGGTACCAGCAGCAAAATTAGTTGATCCAACTGGTTGCGGCGACGCATTTCGGGGTGGCTTACTGTTTGGATTAGAAAACGGCATGGATTGGGAAACTACCGGGCGATTAGCCAGCTTGATGGGTTCGATCAAAATCACCCATCAGGGACCACAAAATCACCAAATGAGCAAAGATGACATCGCCGCTCAATTCAAATCCGCATTTGGATTTGCCCTCTAAAGCCAATAATTCACTTAGGTAGCAATAAAAAAGGGATCTCGTGAGAGATCCCTTTGAACTTCACCCGCCTGTAAGCAAAGCTTATGGACGTGTGCCAGTTGGGAAGGGCCAAGCAGCGGCAGGATTCAACGTTGTTGAAGCGGCAGCTTTTTTAGCCACGGGCTTTTTTACAGCTTTGCCCGCTTTCTTCGCAGCAGGCTTACTTACTTTTTTTTTGCAGCTACGCGCTTCTTAGCAGCAGGACGCTTTTTAGCGGCAGGCTTCTTAGCAGCAACTTTTTTAGCAGCAGGCTTCTTCTTAGCAGCAGGGCGCTTTTTAGCAGCAGGCTTCTTAGCAGCAGCTTTTTTAGCAGCAGGACGCTTTTTAGCGGCAGGCTTCTTCTTAGCAGCAGGCTTCTTAGCAGCAGGCTTCTTAGCAGCTACTTTTTTCTTTGCAGCTGGTTTCTTTGCAGCAACTTTCTTCTTGGCGATTGCCATAGTAATGCTCCTTCACGTGAGGATTAGTACAAACTACCGATTAAGAAGACCCGACCATTCATTTCCGCCTGGTTTTGCAACCGATTGGAGCCGACGAGCGAGCCATTCATCGGCGCGCGGCTTGATGCTAAGTGCTGCACGCTAATGAATCTTGGAAAAAAAGCCGTGACCCCAAAAGGTAACGGCTTCTTAAATTTGCTAAAAAAAATAGAGAGAGTAGACCAGGCACCCTTGGACAAGGGTTTTCGGATTTGAGTCTGGTTTTGCTGACTTTTAAAACTATCCAACCGTCTAATCTCCTATTTAGCCGGCCATGCGCTTTTTTATTAACTACTTATTCCCAACTTAGCGCACCGCCAGTTTGATACTCAATAACGCGTGTCTCAAAAAAGTTTCTCTCTTTTTTCAGATCAATCATTTCTGACATCCATGGGAATGGATTCTCTTCATTTGGGAACATCGCGTCAAGTCCTATTTGCAAACATCTGCGATTACAGATGTATCTTAGGTAACCTTTGAACATCGGCGCGTTCAATCCGAGCACTCCACGAGGCATCGTATCCTCTGCATAACGGTACTCCAATTCCACTGCTTTTTCGAAGATAGATTTGATCTCGTCTTTGAACGCAGAAGTCCATAACTGCGGGTTCTCCAGCTTGATTTGGTTAATTAAATCAATGCCAAAATTACAGTGCATAGACTCATCGCGAAGGATGTATTGATACTGCTCAGCAGCACCCGTCATTTTGTTTTGGCGGCCCATTGCAAGTATTTGCGTAAAACCAACATAAAAGAATAATCCCTCCATTACGCAGGCAAAAACGATCAATGATTTGAGCAACATTTGATCGGTTTCTAATGTCCCAGTTTTGAAATTAGGATCAGTCAACACATCAATAAACGGAATTAAGAACTGATCTTTGGCGCGAATTGACTCGATTTCGTTATACGCATTAAAGATTTCGCTCTGGTCTAAACCCAAAGATTCCACAATATATTGATAGGCGTGAGTATGAATTGCCTCCTCAAAAGCCTGACGCAACAGATATTGACGGCATTCTGGGGCAGTAATGTGGCGATAAGTACCCAGAACAATATTGTTTGCCGCTAAAGAGTCCGCGGTTGTGAAGAAACCAAGATTACGCTTAATGATGCGACGCTCATCCTCAGTTAAGCCATTAGGATCCTTCCAAAGCGCGATATCGCGGTTCATATTGATCTCTTGTGGCATCCAATGGTTTGCGCAACCAGCCAGATATTTCTCCCAAGCCCACTTATATTTAAATGGAACCAGTTGATTTACATCAGTCTTGGCATTAATCACGCGCTTATCAGCAGCGTTAACACGCAAAGCTGCACCACCAGTCAAGGTAGCAGCTTGTACAGGTGCAGACTCAACATTCTGAGGGGAAGCAATTGCAACCTGATCTGCTTGTGGACGTTGTGGCTCTGCAAATACAGGTTGTGGCACCAAACCAACCTTGGCTATTGCAGGGGCTACTTCTTCTTCCCAATTCAACATAACTTTCTCCAAATTCTTATTTTTCTAAATCAGTTAGCAAATAGCTTACTGACATGCTTCACATTCCTCAAATCCAGCATCGCCTGGGCGCATTGTGCAAGCAGGGCCATCTAACTCTTGGGCTGCTGACGCATCCGTACCATTCACACCGCCGCCACTAGATACCGCATTTAACTGGCCACTTGCAACCGTAGACTTCTCAACGTGCGTTGCAGCCATTGTGCGGAGGTAGTAGGTGGTCTTTAAACCACGCAACCATGCCAGCTTGTATGTGTCATCCAATTTCTTACCAGATGCGCCACCCATGTAAATATTGAGTGACTGCGCCTGGTCAATCCACTTCTGACGACGTGAGGCAGCTTCAACCAACCAACTCGGCTCTACTTCAAATGCGGTGGCATATAAGTCACGCAAATCTTGTGGAACACGATCAATCTTGGATAAGGTACCGTCAAAATACTTCAAATCCGCGATCATGACTTCATCCCAAAGACCGCGATCTTTCAAATCACGGACTAAATACTCGTTTACTACGGTGAACTCACCTGAGAGGTTAGATTTCACAAACAAATTCTGGAATGTCGGCTCGATACAAGCTGATACCCCAATGATATTGGAAATGGTTGCAGTCGGTGCGATCGCAACGCAGTTTGAGTTGCGCATGCCGTGCTGCTTAATGCTGGCACGCAAGCCATCCCAATTCATAGTGGAGGAACTATCTACCTCAAGGTACCCACCACGCTCTGCCGCCAACAATGCCACTGAGTCTTGTGGAAGAATGCCACGATCCCACAATGAACCCTTATAGGTGCTGTAAACGCCACGCTCTTCAGCCAACTCATTCGATGCTTGATAGGCGTAATAGCAAACTGCTTCCATTGAAGAGTCAGCAAACTTCACTGCCTCATCACTAGCGTAAGGAATGCGTTGCATGTGCAGGCAATCCTGAAAGCCCATGATGCCCATACCCACTGGACGATGCTTCAAGTTGGAGTTACGAGCTTTAGCAACAGCGTAATAGTTGATGTCAATCACGTTATCCAACATCCGCATTGCAGTACGGATCGTTTTTTGGAGTTTCTCGTGATCCAACATCATTTTTCCAGATGCATCTGTAGTCATGTGGGCTGTCAAGTTCACAGAGCCCAGGTTACAAACTGCAATCTCACTCTCATTTGTGTTCAAAGTGATCTCAGTACACAAGTTAGAGGAGTGAACTACGCCAATGTGCTGTTGCGGGCTACGAATGTTGCAAGGATCTTTAAATGTGATCCATGGGTGGCCAGTTTCAAACAACATACCCAACATCTTGCGCCACAATTGCTGCGCAGGAATGCGACGGAATGGTTTCAATTCACCAGCGTCTGCTTTTTTCTCGTAAGCGACGTAGGTCTCTTCAAAGGCTTTACCGAATTTGTCATGCAAGTCAGGTGTGCTTGAAGGTGAGAATAGTGTCCACTCACCACCTTCCATCACACGCTTCATGAACAGATCAGGAATCCAGTTTGAGGTATTCATGTCATGCGTACGACGACGATCATCACCGGTATTCTTACGCAGCTCAAGGAACTCTTCAATATCTAAGTGCCATGTCTCTAAGTAAGCGCAAACTGCACCCTTACGCTTACCACCTTGGTTCACTGCAACCGCTGTATCGTTCACCACTTTTAAGAATGGCACAACACCTTGTGACTTACCGTTAGTGCCCTTGATATGACTTCCTAAGGCGCGTACGTTTGTCCAGTCATTACCTAAGCCGCCAGCAAACTTTGACAAAAGTGCATTCTCTTTCAAAGCTTCATAGATCCCATCAAGATCATCATCCACTGTTGTTAGGTAGCAGCTGGATAACTGAGGACGTGTCGTCGCTGAGTTAAATAAGGTTGGCGTGCTAGACATGAAATCAAATGTAGAAAGGATTTCATAGAATTCGATTGCGCGACGCTCACGATCCAACTCATTCAAAGACAAGCCCATTGCAACGCGCATAAAGAATGCCTGCGGCATTTCAATACGGCGATCTTCAATGTGCAAGAAATAACGGTCATACAAAGTTTGCAAACCGAGGTAGTTGAACTGCAAGTCACGACTTGCATTCAAAGCGGCAGCCAATCTTGGTAAATCAAACTCACGCATACGTGGGTCTAAGAGCTCAGCAGAAATACCTTCATTAATGTACTTGGCAAAATAGCTGCCGTACTCAGCTTGCATATCGCCTTGCAATACTTCGCGACCGAGGATTTCCTTACGAATCACGTGCATCAAAATGCGTGCGGTCACTTGACTGTATGCAGGATCTTTTTCAATCAAGGTGCGTGATGCCAAAATTGCAGAGTCATACACTTGAGCCATTGGTACGCCATCGTACAAATTCTTAATGGTTTCAGTAATGATTGGGCTGGCATCAATGTTGTTGCCAAGGCCTTCACAGGCAGCCTCGATAATGGTGCGCAAGGCCGCCATATCTAATAGCTTCTCAACACCGTTATCTGACACCTTCAAACCTGGCTCAGTAGCTTGAGTTGACGCTTGCGTTTCTTGTGCAGTGGTTTGCTGAGCAGCACGCTCTTGATTACGCTTTTCACGGTAAAGAACATATGCACGAGCAACGTTGTGCTCACCACTGCGCATCAACGCCAATTCCACTTGATCCTGAATATCCTCAATATGGAAAGTGCCGCCATTTGGACGGCTGCGCAATAAGGCGCGAACTACTGCGTGGGTTAGTTGCTCAACCTGCTCACGTACACGAGCAGAGGCTGCGCCCTGACCGCCGTTAACTGCTAAAAATGCTTTCGTAACCGCAATGGCGATTTTGGATGGCTCAAATGCCACCACTGAGCCATTTCGACGAATGATCTTGTAATCCGATAATTGAGTAGCTTGGCCGCCACCTATTCCGCCAGCTACAAAGCCAGCAGATGGGGCTTGATTCATCGATTCGGATGAGCTTATCCCTGGATTGTTTGTGCCAGCAGTCTGTCCCGCTGCCTGAGGGTTGGCGTATGTCATATTTTTCCTGCTTATATATAGTTATTTGGACAAAAATCTTTAAAAAACAATAGGGTATTGCTGTATTCAAACACTACATCTAGTGTTTCGAAGTGCATTTGATACTAAGTATAGGGAAATATTCGGAAATTAGTAAGTCATTTCTGACGAATATTTATAAGTATTTTTCCCTATATTTTCAGTAAATAAGGGTTCATTTTGGTGCAGTTTTTGTAGCCCTTTTAGCTAAAGGGCAGAAAAGTGAGCGTGTACTCACATACTAATTTAGAGTCCTAACGCGGGTCTAAACCAAAGGGTAATTTTTCGGCAGGAATGTTGTTTTTACCCTGAAACTTTTTCCAATCAAATTGCATACCTGGATCGACTTTTCTGCCTGGGGCAATATCACTATGCCCAGCAAATTGAAGATTCGGATAAACAGAGTGCATTTGGGCGCTTAATTTAGCTAGGGCAGCATACTGAATATCCTCAAAGGGATGGTCGCCATCTCCCTCCAACTCAATACCAATCGAAAAATCATTGCACTTTTCTCGCCCCAAAAAAGATGAGGCGCCGGCATGCCAGGCTTTGCTTTGAGTGGATACAAACTGAAAGATCTCGCCACGACGAGAAATCAAAAAATGGCTAGATACCTTTTGATCAGCAATTTCTTCAAAATAGGGGTGCAAGGAAGAATCCAATTTGTTTTGAAAAAAATCTACGATAAATTGGGTGGAATTGCGAGCGACGAATTCTCCGGGCGGAAGGCTGATGTGATGAATCACTGCCAAATCCGGTACAAGACCCTCCGGTCGCATATCTTGGTTAGGTGAGATACGCCAAGCAGCCGAACCAAGCCAACCTTGGGCATCCAAGCTATCGAGATGCTCTTGCGAGCAATAGAAGCGCATCTCTCGCATGACTGCTTCAGATTTTGGAAGGTGCACAGAGCAATGGTGGCACTGGACAATCACTTCCGGCTCAACAGCTTTGCTTCGCTCAGCCTTTAACTTGGCAGCCTCATCCGTATTGAGCTTTACTTGTTTTTTTCCTTTTATCCAAAGGTACAAAGCGCCTGCACCAGCAAATAATAGAAGCCATTTAATCAAAGTGTCATGCTTTCTGAAGAACGACTTCCAACACAAAGCGACTGCCAACATAAGCAAGCAATAAAACAACGTAAGCACTCAAGACCCAGCGAATTGCAGCCCAACCACGTAAACCAACCCACCAGCGGGCTATCAGCAAACCGGCAAACAAGATCCAGGAGATCATTGCAAAAATAGTTTTATGGTCAAACACGAATGGCTTGCCAAATAAAGCTTGTGAAAACAATAGGCCGGAGAAGACAGTCAGAGTTAAGAGTGCAAAACCAACATAGAGTAAATTAAATAGCAGGCCTTCCATGGTCATTAGTGGCGGCAAATCTTCCAACCAATGGGCTAGACGACCATTGGGAACAATCGCTAATTGACGATGCAAGGCGCGATCATAAACACTCATCAACATAGCCTGCATAGCTGCCAGACTTAATAAACCCACTGAAATAGTGGCCACAATAAAATGAGCCTTGAACCAGGGATCTGAAACAGCCGTTGGAGAAATTAATACCCCTGGGAAAAAGATCGGAAGCAAGGAGCTAAATAAAGCGAACAATATTGACATCCAAAGCAAGCTAGCGATTGGCAAAAACCAGGATTGAAACCAATAAAACGCCAATCCTACCCAGGCAATCAAGGATAAGTCTTGAGCAAACCCAAAGATAAAACCTTGAGATGTAAAGACAGAATCATGCAATTCAATTCCATGCAATATCAAAATCACGAAAATGCTAGCTTGTGTCAGCCAGCCAGAAATGACAAATTCATTACCCGACTTCGCTCTCCAGCTCAAAATGAGCAATAAAAATAAATAGAGGGCTGGGGGAAGCCATCCCGATCCTAAGTAACCTAAAATATCCATCTAGAAAGTCTAATCGATAAATGCTAGAGAATCTCACCGATCGCCTATCTCGTGTTGTTAAAACAATGCGGGGCCAAGCTCGCCTGACCGAAGAGAATACTGCAGAAATGCTCCGGGAGATCCGCCTGGCCTTACTGGAGGCGGACGTTGCGCTTCCAGTCGTTAAATCCCTGCTAGAGCAAATTAAATTTAAAGCCCTTGGCGAGGAAGTGGTTGGAAGCCTCAGTCCAGGACAAGCGCTGGTTGGTGTTGTTCAACGCGAACTGGCCCAGGTCATGCGAGGTGACGCTTCCCAAAGCGGTGAACTGAATCTAGCAACCCAACCACCAGCGGTAATCCTCATGGCTGGCTTGCAGGGCGCAGGGAAAACCACATCAGTTGGTAAATTAGCCAAGTTTCTGCAAGAAAAGAAGAAAAAGAAAGTGCTCACCGTTTCTTGTGACGTCTATCGTCCTGCAGCTATCGAGCAGCTAGAAACTGTCAGCAAACAAGTTGGCGCTGAATTTTTCCCCAGCAATATCAATCAAAAGCCAAGTGAAATTGCTGCTGCCGCTCTAGATTGGGCACGCCGCCATTATTTTGATGTGCTTCTAGTAGATACAGCCGGTCGTCTCGGTATTGATGAAGCGCTTATGCAAGAAATCAAAACCTTGCATGCCAATCTCAATCCAATCGAAACACTGTTTGTGGTTGATGCCATGCTGGGTCAAGATGCCGTCAATACAGCTAAAGCTTTTCATGAAGCACTCCCACTCACCGGCGTAATCCTCACCAAGTTAGATGGTGATTCACGTGGTGGTGCAGCGCTTTCAGTGCGTCAGGTTACCGGCGTGCCACTCAAGTTCATTGGTGTTGCCGAAAAAATGGATGGTCTCGAGGCATTTGATGCCGAGAGAATGGCAAGTCGTATTTTGGGCATGGGCGATATTCTTGCCCTAGTTGAGCAAGCTCAGCAGAACGTCGATGTTGCCAAAGCTGAAAAGCTGGCGAGTAAGATTTCTAAAGGTGGATTTGATCTAGGTGACTTCCGAGATCAACTCGCACAAATGCAACAAATGGGCGGTATGGCCAGCTTGATGGATAAGCTACCAAGTCATATGGCACAAGCAGCCTCCAAAACAAATATGGGTGCTGCTGACAAACAGACAAAGCGCATGCGCGGCATTATTGATAGCATGACACCTAAGGAACGCGCAAAACCTGAATTGCTAAAAGCAACTCGCAAGCGTCGTATTGCTGCTGGTGCAGGCGTTGAGGTTCAAGAAGTCAATCGCCTATTAGCGCAGTTTGAGCAAATGCAAACCATGATGAAGCAGTTCAAGGGCGGCAAGATGGCTCGCACCATGGCCTCCATGGCAGCCAAAGGAGCCGCCAAGGGCATTGGCGGACTCTTTAAAAAATAATGGTTAAAAACTGTTTGGCTTAAGAAACGAGTTTCTTAGCAGCATCAACCGCAGCAATCACTTTTGTTTTAATTTCTGCCAGTGGGATATTTTCTGATTCAGCATCTGTACGACCTTTGAATTCGACTTGAGCATCTGCCAAACCGCGATCGCCAATCACGACACGGAACGGCACGCCAATTAACTCCCAGTCAGCAAACATCGCGCCCGGTCTCTCACCACGATCATCGAGCACAACATCTACTCCAGCAGCAATTAATTCATCATGCAATTGATCAGCAGCAGCTTTTACCGCCTCTGATTTATCGTAGCCCATTGGGCAGATTACCACTTCAAATGGTGCCATCGAAATCGGCCAAACGATTCCTCGCTCATCATTGCCCTGCTCAATTGCAGCGCCTAATAAGCGAGTTACACCAATGCCATAACAACCCATCACCATTGGCTGTGCTTTGCCTTGCTGATCTAAGTAAGTGCAGCTCATCGCTTCAGAGTAACGCGTACCCAATTGGAATACATGACCCACTTCAATGCCGCGGCAAATATCAACCACGCCTTTACCATCAGGGGAGGGATCTCCCGCTACAGCATTACGCAAATCCATCACCAAAGGCTCTGGCAAATCACGACCCCAGTTCACCCCAGTCAAATGGTGTCCCGCATCGTTTGCGCCACAAACAAAATCAGACATATTAGCCACGGTACGATCTGCGACTACGGTTACATCAGCAGTAACTCCAACCGGACCTAAATAACCTGCTGGCGCATTACAGGCTTGCTTGATCTCAGCTTCACTGGCAAAGCGTGACTCCGTCATACCAGGAATCTTGCTCGCCTTGATTTCATTAAGCTCATGATCACCGCGCACTAGCACCATAAATAATTTTGCTGGACCTTCTTCTTGATCCGCAGCAAACAGCAAGGACTTCACAGTTTGCTCTAGTGGCAAATTTAAAAACTTGGCAACCTCTGCACAGTTTGTTTGATTTGGTGTCGCAACTTTAGTCAGAGCATGAGTTGCAGCCCCACGCACCCCAATTAATGAGACCGACTCAGCAGCTTCAAGATTAGCGGCGTAGTCGGAATTGGGGCAATACACAATGGCGTCTTCACCAGTATCGGCAATCACATGAAATTCTTGACTACCCGATCCACCAATAGCACCATTATCTGCTGTGACTGCACGGAACTTTAAACCCATGCGTTTGAAAATACGAGTGTAAGCATCAAACATGATTTGATAGGATTTCTTCAGGCCCTCAGTATCACGATCAAAAGAATAGGCATCTTTCATACTGAACTCACGTCCACGCATAATTCCAAAACGTGGGCGGCGCTCATCGCGGAATTTAGTCTGAATTTGATAAAAATTCACTGGGAGCTGCTTGTAGCTCTTGATTTCGTTACGCGCTAAATCCGTCACCACCTCTTCAGAGGTTGGCTGAATTAAAAAATCGCGATCATGACGATCTTTGATACGGAGTAATTCTGGCCCCATCTTTTCCCAGCGACCGGTCTCTTGCCATAACTCTGCAGGTTGAATCATTGGCATGAGTAACTCAATGGCACCAGCGCGATTCATTTCTTCGCGAATAATATTTTCAACCTTGCGAATGGACTTCAAACCCAAGGGTAGATAGTTATAAATGCCTGCGCTGAGCTTACGTATTAAACCGGCGCGCACCATGAGTTTGTGCGATACCACCTCAGCGTCTGAAGGGGCTTCTTTAAGCGTGGCGAGAAATGATTGTGAAGCTTTCATGTATGGATATAATCAAATCATTGATTTTAAAGGATTTGAGGCGCGATCTCATGCTTGACCGTGAAGGGTATCGACCCAATGTCGGCATAGTCATCCTCAACGGCCATAACGAGGTTTTCTGGGGAAAACGCGTTGGGCAGCATTCGTGGCAGTTCCCGCAGGGTGGGATTCAACATGGAGAGAGCCCAGAGCAGGCCATGTACCGCGAATTGCATGAGGAAGTTGGCTTGCTGCCAGAACATGTCCAAATTATTGGACGGACCAGGGACTGGCTTCGTTATGACGTCCCGGAGGAATTCTTACGCCGCCAGCAAACCTCAAAAAATCATCGTGCTAGCTATCGCGGCCAAAAGCAAATCTGGTTCTTACTTCGTTTAGTGGGCTCAGATAGCGATATTCACCTACGTGCTTCGGAGCATCCTGAGTTTGATGCTTGGCGCTGGGTTCCTTTTTGGATCCAACTCGATTCAGTCATTGATTTCAAGCGCGAAGTCTATCAACTAGCCCTTTCTGAGCTTGCGCGCTATTTATCTCGTGGCATGCGAATGCAACAACTTGCCTGGGGATCCCCGCTCGACCTATTTCAATCCCTCTACGGGAGTGAGGAAGATGAGCCCACAGAAACAAAACCTACCGATAAGCCATGATGAAACTCTCTATTTGCAATCTTCGACTTTCAATTCTTAGCTTAGCCATCAGTTTAGCCATAGCAGGATGTGCAGGAGATCCATTAGAAAGTGGTGTTGATCCATTTGCACCGATGGTTTTTAAAGAGGGTGCCACAGCAATGCCACTGAACCCCCCGAACAATAAGACCACTCAACCTTTTTACGTATCACAGCAGACCATTTTTAAGTTTGCAGTCGATACCAACTCAATTTTGATTGGTAATGATGGCATCACTAGATACATCGTGATTCTGACTAGCCCCAATGGCAATAGCCAAGTTCAGTATGAAGGTATTCGCTGTGATTCGTTCCAATGGCGCCTATATGGAACATTTGAAAGTGGAGTTTGGAAGGAAAATCCACTCTCTAGCTGGCGAGGAATTCAGGATCATACCCCTAATCGCTACCAAGCCGCTTTAGCTCAAGGTGCATTTTGTAACTTCAATTCCCAAGAGAAGAATATTAAAAATATTATTCAGTCACTGAACCCCAATGGATTTACCGGAGGGACTAAGCCCACCAATTCATTTGGCGTAATTAATTAGCGGCAACCAAGCAAGTACCAATCTTTTCACCACGCATCAAGCGGGTAAGAACCTGGGGCTCGTGCCCAGAAGCAATGACGGTATCTGCACCTGTTAGAGCGGCAACCTTCGCAGCCAATACTTTGGTCAACATGCCGCCCTTACTTAACTGACTTGCAGCACCACCAGCCATTTTTTCTAAAGCAGGGTCACCTGCAATCGCATCACTCAAAAGAGTTGCGGAAGCATCTTGACGAGGATCGGCAGTATATAAGCCACCCTGATCAGTTAGGATTACCAATAAATCCGCATGAATGAGATTCGTTACCAAAGCAGCTAAGCTATCGTTATCGCCAAATTTAATTTCATCAGTAACTACAGTATCGTTTTCGTTGATGATGGGAACAACACCGAGCTTGAGCAAGGTATCTAAAGTTGCCTTGGCATTCGCATTACGCTCAGCATCTGCCAAATCAGCATTAGTTAACAAGACCTGTGCGCTACGTAAATTAAAACGTGCAAAACAACTTTCGTATACCTGAACTAAACCCATCTGACCAACGGCAGCAGCAGCTTGCAGCTGATGAATTTCTGTTGGGCGCTTAGTCCAACCAAGACGCTGCATTCCTTCAGCAATCGCACCAGAACTGACCATCAACACCTCATGACCATCAGCTAATAAGGTGGCCATTTGCTCAGCCCACATAGCAATTGCAGCATGATCTAAGCCCTCACCATTATTAGTGACTAGGCTTGAGCCTACTTTCACGACGATTCTTTTAGCTTTCTGAGTGTTCATAACCAATACGGATCTCAAATGACTACTGCTTAATCTGGGGTTTTATCTTCTAGCTGAGCTTGCTCTTGATAACGCGGATCAGCAGCACGCTCATCTTCATCATCCCTATCCTTGCGAATAGAGTCTAAATAATCCTGCAATGAGTAGCACAACTTATCGCAACCCAAGCCTGTCAGAGCGGAGATCTCAAATACCGGACCTTTCCACTTAAACCGTTTAATAAAGTCCGCAACCACCTTCTTGCGATCTTCCTCCGGAATCATATCGACTTTGTTTAATACTAACCAACGTGGTTTTTCAACCAGAGCTTCATCGTACTTACGCAATTCATTCACGATAGCAACAGCGTCTGCCACTGGATCAATATTGTCATCAAATGGTGCAATATCTACTAAATGCAACAGCACACCAGTACGTTGCAAGTGCCTTAAGAAACGATGTCCCAGACCGGCGCCTTCAGCAGCACCTTCAATTAATCCCGGAATGTCAGCAATCACAAAACTACGCTCAGCACCTACACGAACTACCCCTAAATTTGGGTGCAAGGTTGTAAATGGATAATCTGCAATCTTTGGACGCGCATTAGACACAGCGGTAATCAAAGTCGATTTACCGGCATTAGGCATACCTAGCAAACCTACGTCAGCCAATACCTTTAATTCCAGCTTGAGCTTACGGCGCTCGCCTTCTTTACCATTTGTTTTCTGCCGAGGAGCACGGTTCGTACTACTCTTAAAGTGAATATTTCCCCAACCACCCACACCGCCTTGCGCCAAGCAAAGGCGCTCCCCGTGGGTAGTCAAGTCAGCAATTGGCTCACCAGTTTCATAGTCAGAAATAATCGTGCCAACTGGCATACGCAACTCAATATCGTCGCCCGCGCGACCATAGCAATCAGCGCCACGACCAGGCTCACCATTTTTTGCGGTGTGCGTTTTAGCGTAGCGATAGTCAATTAAGGTGTTGATGTTGCGATCTGCAGTAGCCCAAACGCTTCCGCCTTTGCCACCGTCACCACCATCAGGACCACCGAATTCAATAAACTTTTCGCGGCGCATAGAGGCACTCCCGGCGCCACCTTGGCCAGCTATGACTTCAATACGAGCTTCGTCTATAAATTTCATGAATAAAAAAGGCCTCGCTTAGCGAGGCCTGTTCCTAAGAGTTAAATTCGGAATAAATCTGAATCAAACGTGTCTCAGTCAGGCGTCTTATGAACGCGGGAGAACTGAAACCTGGGCCTTTTTCAATGCACCCTTAACGCCAAATTCCACTTGTCCGTCAACTAAGGCAAACAAAGTGTGATCTTTACCAATACCAACGTTCATACCCGGATGAACTCGAGTACCACGTTGACGAATGATGATGCTGCCAGCATTGATTTGCTCGCCGCCAAAAACTTTAACGCCTAAACGTTTCGATTCTGAGTCGCGGCCATTTCGTGTCGAGCCGCCGCCTTTTTTCTGTGCCATATCTTTTCTCCTGCTTTTGAGCCGTTAGCCTAAATTAAGCTTTAATCGTGTTAATCAGAATTTCTGTGTAATTCTGACGATGGCCTTGGTGCTTTTGATAATGCTTGCGACGGCGCATCTTAAAGATTGTCACTTTATCGTGACGTCCCTGGGAGACAACAGTGGCCATCACAGCTGCACCATTAACCAATGGATCACCCAATTTGAGTGAAGCGCCTTCGCCTACGGCTAAGACTTGGTCAAGAGTGATTTCGCTGCCGATTTCCGCTGGTATCTGTTCTATTTTCAATTTTTCGCCTGCAGCAACTTTATACTGTTTGCCACCGGTTTTTATGACCGCGTACATGGTGTGAAACCTCAATTAATACCTACATTTAAGCTAATCCACCCTGGATGAGCTAAGCCGATTATTATATCTTGCATGACGAACACTGTCAAAACCAACGAATTAAGCCAAATTTTGGCCCCAATTGCCTTAGATTTCAAGGCTTTAGATGAGGTTATTCGCCTGCGATTGGCCTCAAAAGTTGCCTTAATTGATCAAATCTCGACTTACATCATCCAGGCGGGTGGAAAACGGGTTAGACCCGCTCTTTTGCTCTTGGTCAGCAAAGCCTTGGCCAATGACAAAGCAAGCCCGCATGCCTTAGAGCTAGCGGCGGTAGTGGAATTTATCCACACAGCCACCCTTTTGCATGACGATGTTGTAGATGAATCCACCCTCAGAAGAGGTCGAGAAACCGCCAACGCTGCTTTTGGTAATGCAGCAAGCGTGCTGGTAGGCGATTTTCTGTATTCGAGAGCATTTCAGATGATGGTGGGGCCCAATGACCTGCGAGTCATGGAAATCCTTTCTGATGCTACCAATACGATTGCTGAGGGAGAGGTTTTACAACTCCTCAATATGAACGACCCTGAAGTCGATGAAGAAAGCTATTTGCGGGTGATTCGCTATAAAACCGCTAAGTTATTTGAAGCATCCACCGAGCTTGGGGCAATTTTAGCCGGCGCTGATGCCAAACTAAGAGAGCAATCTGCTGCTTTTGGTCGCCATATTGGCACTGCCTTCCAATTAATGGATGACCTACTGGATTACACCGCCGATGCATCTCAAATGGGGAAAAATGCTGGCGATGATTTAAGAGAAGGTAAGCCCACGCTACCGCTCATTCATCTACTTGAAAATGGTAGCACCGAAGAACGCTTACTCGTTCGTGCGGCAATCGAACAAAATCAAGATTTACCAGATGATGTCTTCCAGCAGATTCTGAGTGCGGTTCAAAATTCTGGCGCACTGGATTACACCCAAGCTGCCGCAAAGCGAGAAGTTGATCTCGCACTTGAATGTCTTAAAGAATTTCCTAAAAATGAGGCAACAACAGCGCTACATGCTTTGAGTAGGTACTCGCTGTCTAGACAGGCCTAAGCGCCAACGCTTTTCATTCTGATATCACGCGCTGTAATACGCGCCTTTTCCGCTTCATCACGCAAACGCGTAATTTCCTCAGCACTCAAACGCTCTAGATTGGAATAGTCTAATTTCCAAGAAGCGTCGGAATCCCAGACTAAGGGTGACTGCACCGTTGTACGTGCGCTTGGAGCGCTTTCCAGCAAACGCAGAGCTAATTCAAAATTCGAGTCTTGCGATTGCTCATTATCAGGAAGCGCTGCAGCATTACCTAGCGGAAAGTCACTAAAAAGCAAGCGTGGTACACCGCAATACTCCACAATATCTTTCGCCGCGCCCATGATGACCGTAGGAATACCAGCCTCCTCCAAATAACGCGCCAATAAACTTTGACTTTGGTGACAAATCGGGCAATTTGGAATTAATACAGCAAGGTCAACGTGATCTGCGCGCATCTTGCTCAAAATGAAGGGCGCATCAATTTCCAGAGTATGGCGATGGCTGCGATTGGTTGGCAAGCCATAAAAATGCTGGGATAGGGATTGAATACGCCCCTTTGCAACAGCCCGTTTCGCCGCACTAATTGGAAACCAACAATTACTGTCCTGCATATTGGCATTGAGCCTATCAACACCGACATGGGCAATACGCAATTCTACATTCTCATCAATCGAGCATTCATAGGGGTCATAAAACTTAGCGGCGGCGTTATAAGGTGCACCAGGTCCTTGAGGGCCCTTACTGGCATCAAAGGGTACGGCAGTAGTTACTAAACCGAGGGTTGATTGATTCAGCGGCTTTTGCAAGGGAGTAAAAGGCACATCAATGTAATGCGCCCAAACATACGGCGTTTCATACCCCAAACCAAGATAGTAATTACGGGTACGCTCAATATAGCGAACTGGTTGATCTAATTCAGGCGCAAATAGTAATTCAGAATGCTTAGCCATCAATCCATCCCTGTAAGATATTGCTTATAAATATTAACCATCAGGAGGATTCATTATGGCTCAATGGCTCAGGTTTCAACATCAAGGCAAAACCGGCTTTGGACAGGTACAAGGCGATCAGGTTGCCGTGTATACCGGTGATCTATTTAATAAGCCGCAAGCTACTGGCGAAACATTAAAGCTATCTGATGTCACTATCGATATCCCATGCACCCCATCCAAGATGGTTGCTATGGTGGATAACTTTCATGCGCTAGTTACCAAGCTTGAGCATACTGTGCCAACAGAGCCTCTATATTTTCTGAAAGGCAATAATTCTTTCTTGGCAACAAATCAAGTGATTCGCACTCCCAAGTCTTACTCTGGAAAAGTGGTTTATGAAGGCGAACTCGGCATTGTCATCGGCAAAGCGTGTCATGAAGCAGATGAGGCTCAAGCAGCTAATGCTATTTTTGGTTACACCTGTATTAACGATGTCACTGCAATCGAGATTTTGAATCGTGATCCCGGCTATGCACAGTGGACCCGCTCAAAGAGTTTTAATACCTTTGGCGTCTTCGGCCCTTACATCACTACTGATATAGATCCGAATAAGCTAACAATCATAACCATTTTGAATGACCAAGAGCGTCAGAACTACCCCATCGCAGATATGATTTTTGCACCTGCAAAATTGGTCAGCCTAATTTCTCAAGACGTCCCACTGCAGGCTGGCGACATCATCGCCTGTGGTACCTCTGTTGGTGTTGGCTCCATGAAGCCCGGAAGCAATATCAGCATCATTATTGATGGTGTTGGACGCCTAGATAATCGCTTCGAATAAATGATCAAGGCTGTTGATCTAAAACCAAAGTCTCAAAACAAAAACCCTCACCATGTTTAATGGTGAAGGTTTTTTAATTCCCTACTAATTTAGAGATTAAATCTAAATATTTCTTTAGATTTTAGTAACCAGAAACGGATGGCAATGCCAAGCTACCTTTAGAGGCTTGAACATTTTCATCAAGGTACTTTGTTAATGCAAAGACCGTATTGAGGCATGGTGTTGGTATTTTGGTAATCTGGCCAAGCTCAATTACAGAACCTAACAAGGCATCAATCTCCAAGCTACGGCCTGCTTCTAAATCCTGCAACATAGAGGTCTTGTGTTTGCCAACTTTTTCTGCGCCAGCAATACGACGTTCAATGTCCACACGAAAAGTGACGCCCAACTTTTCAGCAATGGTTTGTGCTTCGGCCATCATGTTGCGAGCCAGCTCTTTGGTCAGTGGATATTGGCAAATGCCTTCCAATGTTCCATGAGTCAGAGAGCTGATGGGATTGAAAGTCATGTTGCCCCACAATTTCAACCAAATCTCAGAGCGAATATCCTCCAAGATAGGTGACTTAAATCCAGCTGCCGACATCATTTCAGATACCTTCTGAATACGCTCGGTCTGCTTACCATCCAACTCACCTAAAGGAAAGCGATTGCCTTCAACGTGACGAATTACACCTGGAGCTTGTGTAAAGGTTGCTGGATACACTACGCAACCAATGATGTTGTTGGGATTGATTGCATTTTTGGCAACACCGCCCGCATCAACCGTTTCAACAGAGTGATCCTGATAGTTGCCACCCAACTTCTGAAAGTACCACCAAGGAATTCCGTTTTGCATCGGAATTAAGATTGTTTCTGGGCCCATGATTGCGGCAAGATCTTCAATGACTGGCTCAACCTGGTGGGCTTTTACCGCCAAAATCACCACGTCTGGCGTTTCTGCATCTCGGATTTTTTCGACTGCTTTTACCTGCGCTACTAAAGGTTCAGGCTGGTCATCCATAATTAATGCAAGGCCACGCTCCTTGATTGCCGCTAGGGTTGCGCCACGGGCTACTACCGTTACCTCATTGCCGGCTCGTGCCAACATGACAGCAAGATAGCCGCCAATCGCACCCCCTCCACCGATCACACAGATTTTCATAGGAACTCCATAAAGATAAAAAATTTTGAATTAATCTCATATTAGAGGAGAACATTTAGGGGTGCAATAAAATATTGAGGTTCTACTTATCCAACGCTCCTGAGCTTGATATTGGCTTCGGACTTGCAATTAGTCCACCCAATAACATGCCGATAATGCTGACCAAAAGGCCTGCCAATTGAGGGGGTAGGATTGCTGTCGGAGCCATCATTTCACAGCCAATCCATGTCACTAACCCCCCTAAAACAGCCAATAAGCCACCCAAAGAATTTGCTCTTGACCAATACACGCCAAATGCCAGTGGCACAAAAGCAGCTACTAGCGTGACCTTGTAGGCATTTTCAACCATCTTAAAAATGGATAGCTCTGAATTAATCGCAAAAAAGGTTACTGCCACCGTGAAACATAGAACGGTGATTCGCATAATCTTCAGTAAGTCTTGATCAGATAAATGCTTAAAAAACCCTCGCACGATGTTTTCAGCGAAAGTAACTGAGGGTGCTAACAAAGTGGCGCTGGCGCAACTCTTAATTGCCGATAGTAAGGCACCGAAAAACATCACCTGCGCAATCAATGGAGCATGATTCAAGATAAGCTTAGGCAAAATCATTTGCGGGTCAGTGTCTATGTACTGCTTTACCAAAGCAGGGCTAATGATGGTTGCTGAATAAGCTAGGTATAGAGGCACAAAGGCAAATACGAAATACAAGACTCCACCCAATAATGCTGCCTGCACTGCAATGTTGACGTTCTTAGAGGAGGTAATCCGCTGAAAGACATCTTGCTGGGGAATGGAGCCCAACATCATGGTGCACAAAGCCGCAGTAAAACCCAAAATGGAAGCAAGGTTCATATCAGGCCAAAAATTAGAAAATTGACCTGCTGCAAGTGCATGATCAAAAACTATACCCATCCCGCCCGCTTGGGTTGTCATCTCCCCACCAATGTAGAGCATGCCCACCACAATAATGATCATTTGAATGAAATCGGTTATTGCTACCGACCACATACCGCCAAACAATGTATAAATCAGTACACTCCCAGCGCCAATCAACATGCCAGCCGTTTGCGTGATGCTGCCGTCGGAAACTACATTAAAGACCAAGCCGAGGGCTTTAATTTGAGCTGAAACCCAGCCCAAATAAGAAATCACAATACAAAGGGTAACCAGTACTTCAACGGTACGACCGTATTTCTCTCTAAAGAAATCACCGATTGTGAGCATTCGACGGTTATAGAGGTGACGAGCAAAAAACAGGCCCACTAATATGAGGCATAAGGATGAGCCAAAGGGGTCAGATACGATTCCCCCTAAGCCTTCTTTTAAGAAGGTTGCAGGAATGCCTAAAACCGCCTCCGACCCAAACCAAGTAGCAAATACGGTGGCGGTAACAATAGGCAAAGGAAGGCTATGACCTGCTGCAGCAAAGTCAGCAGTGTTTTTGACGCGTAGCGCGGCCCATAGGCCAATACCTACCGAAACCACCCAATAGATGATGACAAACCAAATCAGCATCGCCTAATTTCTCCTTCTGGAATTTGCACAAATTATATGGCTTTGTTACTTATGCCATTTAAGCAACTAGGGCTAAATTTGGGCATGCTGGTCTGACATAATTCAGGGGTGAATTCCGCCATACACCCTAACGAGTACCCCAATAGCGATTTAGCCTATCAAAAAGCGATTTTGGGTTCTGTATCGCGCACTTTTGCGCTCACAATCCCTCTTTTGCCACCAGCAATTGAAGTGGTAGTTGGCAATACCTACTTACTGTGCCGTATTGTCGACACTATTGAGGATGCGGCTGAACTCAGTCCAGCAGAAAAGCAGCGCTTATCCAAGCTATTTTTGGAGGCAACGTTAGGGACTATTCCAGTAGCTTCATTTGTAGCCCCCTGTCTAGATGCTCTCAGGGGCTATTCCAATGTTGATGAGCTAGATTTAATTGCTCACACCCCCACTGTTCTTCGCATTCTGCACACTTTCCCAGATAGGGATCGGGCAGCCATTGGCCGTTGTGTTTCGATTATGTCTGATGGTATGTCTTACTTTCATAATCGACAAACGCAAGAGGGACTAAAAGATCTCGCAGAATTTGAAAAGTATTGCTATGTAGTAGCCGGCGTAGTGGGGGAGTTACTCACAGACATCTTTAGCCATTATTCCCCTGAGTTTGCAAAACGTATTCAAGGTCATGAGCAGTTAGCCATCGCTTTTGGTCAAGCCTTACAAATGACTAATATTCTGAAAGACTCACCGGAGGACCATGCACGTGGAGTCTCCTGGAAGCCAGCGCAGATGAGCCAAGCAGAGCTTCTAAAGATTGCCCACAAAAAACTTCAAGACTCCATGAGCTACATTATTTTGCTCCCAGAAAATGAGATAGGTATGAGACGCTTCTGCTTTCTAGCCTTTGGGCTTGCCGTCATGACGCTTGAAAAAATTGCTAGTAGAAAAGAATTTAGCAATCAATCTGAGGTGAAACTTTCTAGAAATACCGTTTGGATTTTCCATGCCTTCACAAAGATTGCAGCCGGGAATACATTCTTGATGAAATCATTCTTTTTTGCAGCACCTAAGCAACTCAGAAAAATCTCGGCAAAGAATGATTAGAGCGCGCCCTCATGCTTTAAGAGCCAAATTTTGATCTGGCGATAAAAACCTGGGCTATCTTCTTTCATAAAACCCCCAAGACCTTGTGCAGAAACTACTCTATGGCACGGGGTAACTAACGGGTAGGGATTAGCTCCGCAAGCAGTCCCAACTGCACGAGGTCCGCTTTTAATCTTTTTTGCAATCTCACCATAGGTGATTGTCTTTCCCGCCTCAATACCTAGGGTGGCATTCCAAACTTTTTGCTGATGAACCGTTCCGGCAGGCTTGAGTGGAACATCAAATATGGATAAAGCGTTATTAAAGTATTGGGCACACTGTTTTGAGAAGGCTTTTGCCAACGCATTTCCCGGAGGAATCAAGTCAGCGTCTAGAGGCAGATAATCGATTTTTGAGATCATCAAACTCCCATCTACTAGCTCTGTTTGCACGCCTAGACGCCCAAAAGGGGCTGATATGACGCAATACTCGACAGATTTAAGAGTAGACATACGGAAGATTCTGACACAGATTGAGGGATAAATTCATGCAGGATTCCGATACAGCTATAGCGAGTGAAATGGCACTTTGCTATATTGATTGTTCCTTATTCTTTGCAGGTATAGCTGATGGACACTTTTTTTGATGAATGGCCTTTTATTAGCCAAGTCGCATTAGTCCTATTTTTACTCGCACTATCCGGCTTCTTTTCTATGGCCGAAACCAGCATGCTTTCATCCAATCGTCATCGTCTTCGGGCTATGGCTCATGGCGGTAACGCTGGAGCTGCACTTGCCGAACGACTATTAAAGCGCATGGATTCACTGCTTTCAGTATTGCTGATATCCAACAACCTCATCAATACCATCCTACCAATCTTAGTTACCGGCATTGCTTTACATATTTTTGGCGATAGCGGCCTGGTGTTATCTATTGCTACATTGGTTGTTGCACTACTCATCATTATTTTTAGCGAGATCACCCCGAAAGTGATCGGTGCAGCCTTTCCAGAAAAAATTGCAAGTAATGTTGGCTGGTTCATTCTCCCGCTTACTTTTGTACTCAAGCCACTACTTTGGTTCATTAATAGCTTTGTATCAGGGCTAATGAAAGTCTCCGGATTACAAGCATCTACTGATAACGGCGTCATGAGTAAGGAAGAATTGCGTAGCTTAGTTCTGGAATCTAATCGCTTTGTTTCTGCACATCATCGCAATATCTTGTTAAATCTTTTCAATCTTGAAAATATTCTGGTTGATGATGTGATGACGCCCCGCTCAAAAATCGAAGTTCTAGATCTCTCTCGCCCTATTGTCGAAGTGGTCGAGCAATTGGAAACCTGCTATCACAACAAACTTCCAGTATGCGACGGCGACTCTGAGCGCATCGTTGGAATTCTATCTGTGAAAAAAGCACTCTCATTACTAGGTAATGCAGAGCTTCATCATGAAGACTTCAGAGCCCTACTCAATGAGCCCTACTTTATTCCTAGTGGTACGCCCGTTCTGCAGCAGATGCAATTTTTCCAGGATAACCAACAGCGATTAAGCTTAGTAGTGAATGAATATGGCGAAGTCCTTGGTCTAGTGACTTTTGAAGACATCGTTGAAGAACTTATCGGTGAATTCACCACCTCATTCTCCAATCTTTCTAACGATCCTCATTGGCTTGCTGATGGTACTTACCTTGCTAGCGGCACCGCCTCATTGCGAGATTTAAATCGCCTTCTAAAGTTGGATCTGCCGCTCGATGGACCGCGCACCTTAAATGGCCTTATCCTAGAAAAGCTCGAAGCAATTCCTGATTACGATGTCAGCATTCGTGTTGCTGGCGTGGTGATGGAAATCGTACAGTTTGATGAGCATGGCGTGAAAACTGTGAAGCTATACCAACCCCTTTCTCAACCGAATCAAGATTGAGTGATCTACTGCATGACTCTCACATCATTCGAACCTGGCATGACATTGCTGTTGATGCATTAAATAATCGGGCTACGGATATTCATATTGAGGCGAGATCTCAAGAAACCGTAGTACGCATGAGAATAGATGGCCTTCTCACCCAAAAAAACCAATACCCTATTGATTTTCATGAGCGCCTAATTACGCGCATCAAAATATTGGCGCGTCTTGATATTGCAGAAAAACGTCTGCCTCAAGATGGGCGTCTTGTGATTGGCTATAACTTTAGCCAGCCCAATATTGATTGCCGCGTATCCATTCTTCCCACTTTGCATGGTGAGAAAGCGGTAGTACGTATTTTGCCTAGTTGCTTGGAAGAGTTGGCGCTAGATCAAATTGGCTTACTACCAGAGCAACTAAAAATAGTTCAAGAGGCTATTAGTCAAACCAATGGATTGATTCTGGTAACAGGACCTACTGGGAGCGGTAAGACGCGAACCTTATACAGTTGTTTGAACTCATTGAATCACGTGCAACACAATATTTGCTCGATTGAAGATCCTATTGAAATCAGGCTGCCCGGAATAAATCAAGTGGCCTACCACCCAAAAGCGGGGTTAGATTTTCCAACCATTATTCGCGCACTCTTACGACAAGATCCGGACGTCATCATGATTGGTGAAATACGGGACTCTGCAACCGCGCAGCTAGTCATTCAAGCAGCACAAACAGGACATTTGGTTTTAAGCACCCTTCATACACGTAATGCGATTGGCGCGTTAAGCCGACTTAAAAGCCTCGGTGTAGATCAAGAATCGATTGAATCTTGTCTTCGTTGCATCAGCTCTCAAAGATTAATTCGTAAATGCTGTAATCAATGCAATCTCATTCTAAGTGAGTTACCTTGTAGGCTTTGCAAGGGATCTGGCTACTTCGGTCGCATTGGTGTCCATGAGGTTTTGGGAGGTAAGCAGTTGTTTGAGTCAGCTAAAGCTCTAGACATCCACTCAGCAGGAATGCAATTACTAAAGTCGGGCTTAGTAGATCAGATATCGCTAGATGCCGAGCTTGGCACTTGGCATTAGTCCGCATGCTTTTCAAGAGAAAGCTCAGCAAGTCTGAGCAACTCCATTTTGCAGAGCAGATGCTTGCCCTTCTTCAGGCTGGCCTTCCCTTGCTCAATGCCATCCAACTATTAATTCAGTCTGCACCAAAACCTTGGCAGGCTTGGCTAGAGGATGTTCGCGCACTGCTTCAAAAGGGTAATAGTTTTTCTTTTTGCCTGAGCTCACAAGATGGAAAATTCTCCCCAGAGTTTTCCAACCTCATCAGAGTCAGCGAGAGAACGGGTGACCTGGGCTTAGCGCTACGCACAATTTCACAACAGCTAGAAGCCCAGATTGAGTTGCGAAGAAAAGTACAGCAGTCACTAACGTACCCCATCATCACCTTAGGAACATCTTTTCTACTTGTCCTAGTGATGATGGTCTGGGTTGTGCCCGTATTTGAAGAAGTCTTTGGACATTTTCAGGCTGAGCTTCCAGCGCCAACCAGAATCCTCATTTCTATTTCTACAGGTATTCAAAGTTACTCTCTAGAAATATTATTTTGTATTCTATTAATGGTTACCGGCTTTATGTCTATCTGGCTCAAATCAAGCTCACTACAAAAATATTGTGATGCCCTCTTATTACGCATGCCATTCTTTGGCAATTTATTTAGGCTGGCAACGTTGAGTCACTGGTGTCGTACCTTAGGTCATTTGTTAGAAACGGGTTTACCACTCCCAGACGCTCTAAGAGTTACTGCACAATCCTCTAATCACTGGGTGAGTCATGACTTTAGTGCGGAGATATTTAAACACCTCACCCGTGGCTGGCCATTGGGAGAGTCGCTGAAACGCGCAGATCGTAAATCACGACTTCTTGACGTAGAAACTTTGCTACTCCTTCACATTGGCGCTGAAAGTGGCGCATTGGCTGACATGTTGAATAAGCGCGCCACCACTCTAGGCTCCCAGCTAAGTAGCCGACTCAATACACTCAGTCAAAGTTTAGAGCCTGCATTGATTCTGTTTGTTGGTGCCATCATTGGCAGTCTAGTCATAATCCTGTATCTACCCATCTTTAATTTAGGACAAATCGTTTAGTGGATCCCACAGTAAGCATCTGGATAATTCAATCTCTGCTGATACTGGCTTTACTGTATTTGGCTCATATCGATTGGCGCACTTTCCGTCTACCGAATGCAATCACCTTCCCCTTGATCATTCTAGGCATTGTTTTTAACGCATTCTCAGACTTACGCTTCACCACCCCAAACTCGGCATGCGTTGGAGCATTTCTAGCGTATGGTTTGCTGTGGGCATTAAATACTGGCTATCGTCTCCTGAAAAACCGAGATGGTATTGGCATGGGTGATGCCAAGCTCTTGGCGGCCCTGGGTGCCTGGTTGGGCTTGAACGCTCTACCTAGCATTCTCCTGATGGCTTCCATTGCAGGGATACTAGGTGGCATTATTTGGCTTAAATTGCGTAGACATCATTTACGGGAAGCATTTCCTTTTGGCCCCTTTTTAGCTATTGCTGGCATCATTGAGTTGTTATGGCCTCAACTCATTCAAACTTTGGTTCTGCCCAAGCTGATCTAAAAGCCCTGAAAGGGAAAATTCCTCTCATTGGCTTAACAGGTGGCATTGGGTCTGGAAAAACTGCGGTTAGTAACCTGCTGGGTGGGCACGGGGCCGGTGTTATTGATACAGATAAGATCTCACATCAAATCACCGCCCCTGGTGGAAAAGCGATTCCATTAATTACCAAGGTTTTCGGTGCTGACTTTATTGATCCCCAAGGTGCCCTTAATCGACCTAAGATGCGGACTGTAGTCTTCGAAGATCCCAGCTCCCGTCAGGTTTTAGAGCAAATTACTCACCCCTTGATTCAGGAGGAAACTGCTAAGCAAGCCCTTGAACTGGCTAAGTCTGGAGCGCCCTACCTTGTTTTTGTGGTTCCCCTGCTAATTGAATCTGGATTTTGGATCAAGTTCATTGACTATCTTGTGGTGGTGGATTGCCCAGAAGAAACCCAAATCCAACGAGTGATGCACCGCAACAATATGACACGCTCAAATGTGGAAAATATTCTCAAAGCGCAAACTAGCCGAAATGCTCGTCTAACAGCAGCCAATGCTGTTATCGAAAATCAAGGTAGCTTAGATGAGCTCAAGCCAGCGGTTTTAAAACTGCACCAACAATTACTCAAAATTTTAGAAGAGCCTTTAAGTTCGTCATAGAATATAGGCTTGTGATTGTCTACGAATACCCTTTCAATGAATTAGTTCGAAGCATGCTTCGGCTGGAGTATTTGTTCGCCCGCTTTAATCACTTCCTCCGATCAGATGACCCCGAGTTACACCACAATGCGATTGCAATGTTGTTTGACCTGGGTGACATTGGTTCTAGAGGCGATATTAAATCCCTGTTGCTAAAAGAATTTGAGCGCCAAAGATATGCCTTAAATGGCTTAAAGTCCTCCCAAAAGGTGGATCAAGAAGCGCTTACACAAACGCTGTCTGAGATTGATAAAGCTGCGCAAAATATTAATCAGTCTGTGGGTAAGCCTAATGCTGCAATTACCGAGAGTGAGTGGCTTAATGCTATTAGGGCACGACTAAATATTCCTGGTGGAACAAGTCCGATTGATTTACCTAGCTACCATGCGTGGAAAAATACTTCTTCAACTCAACGTAGAGAGTTGTTAGATAAATACGTTGCACCGCTTTTGCCATGGCATGAAGCTTGTCAAATTTTCTTAAGGCTACTTCGCCAGTCTGGCGAGGCTAAAGATGTTGTGGCACATCAAGGTGCTTACCAACAGGCGCCGTCAGGCAAGGTGTATCAATTAATGCGCATTGCTGTTGAAGATGACATCCTCTATTCAGAAATCAGCGCAAATAAATATCTGCTCTCAATTCGCTTTCTGAAGATCGATCAAGATAAAAAGCCGCAGACCATCAATGAGGATGTGCCTTTTAGGCTTACCCTCTGCCAGCTCTAAATCTTTAGCTGTTTGAGCTTTTCTAGCATGGGCCATGCCGCGGGCAATAAGGGCTCCACCGTCGGAGGTGCATCTCCAAGCAACTGCCAAGAGAGTGCCTGACCCTCACAACCTGCGGGTACACCAGTCCATTTTCGAATGATGCTGACATGCAAGCGTACATAAGCATGTGGATAGTCATGCTCTAAGACAAGCAACTCCTCACTAGACTCAATATCGATTCCAAGCTCTTCTTGTAATTCACGTTTTAGCGCTGCGAATACAGATTCACCGGCTTCAATTTTTCCACCAGGCACTTCCCAGTAGCCAGCATAAGGTTTGCCCTCTGGACGCTGACCCATAAGAAAGCGACCTTCCGCATCCAATAGAATTCCAGCGGCAACTTCCGTCACGGGGCGATTAGTATTACTCATGCATCGTCAATAATTAAGCGGCATGTGAACCGGCCCAGTGCTTAGCAAATTGCCAAGCCACACGACCAGACCGCGAACCACGCTCTAAAGCCCAGACCAATGCCTCAGCTCTAGCACCCTCAATCTGCGCATCACTTAAACCAAAATGGCGTAACCAATGGGCCACAATTTCTAGATACTCATCTTGTTTTGGTGGATAGAAAGAAAGCCATAAGCCAAAACGCTCTGATAGAGAAATTTTTTCCTCCACAACTTCACCAGGATGAATTTCTCCATCATCGCCATGAACATAACTCTCGTTATCTTTCATGTATTCAGGCAAGAGATGACGTCGGTTAGAAGTGGCATAAATTAAGATATTGTCCACTTGAGCTGACACAGAGCCATCCAAAGCAGACTTCATCGACTTATAACCAGATTCACCATCCTCAAATGAGAGGTCATCACAAAAAACAATAAAGCGCTCTGGACGATCGGCCAATAAATCCGTGATGTCAGCTAAGTCAGCTAAATGCTCTTTTTCAACCTCAACTAAGCGCAAGCCTTGGCTAGCAAACTCATGCAAGCTGGCTTTGATGAGCGACGACTTTCCTGTACCACGTGCGCCTGTTAATAAAATATTATTAGCGGGCTTCTTCTGAATAAAATTTTTCGTATTGTCACGAATTGCATCACGTTGCCGATCGATATTTTTTAGATCTTCAAATGAGATATTAGCGACATGCTTTACTGGCTGCAAAAATCCAATGCTTCCAAAGATACTATCGCGACGACGCCATCTAAAAGCAGTTGAAGATTTCCACTGCTCTTCTGTCAATGCTTTAGGCAAAAACGTTTCAAGATGACTTAAGAGTTGCTCTAATTTTTCATTCATATAACGAGTTCCTATGAGCGGTAATCAGCATTTATAGAAACGTAGTCGTGCGATAGATCACAAGTCCACATTGTCTGCTGCGCTGATCCGCGACCTAGATCAATCTTGATAGTAATTTCTGGCGCCTGCATTACCCTCTGACCATCAAGCTCCTGATAATCAGGATTGCGGCCACCATTCTTGGCAACCCACACATCTCCCAGCCACATTTGCACCTGGTTCACGTCAAGATCAGTAATACCAGCATAGCCAATCGCAGCAAGGATACGGCCTAAGTTAGGATCGCTCGCAAAGAAGGCTGTCTTTACTAAAGGTGAGTGAGCGATTGCCTCCGCTACTAAGCGACACTCCTCTTCAGTCTTACCGCCTTGCACATCAATCGTAATAAATTTCGTTGCGCCCTCACCATCTCTCACAATCATTTGAGCAAGCTTGCGTGCAAGATCAATTAATGCAGTCCGAACTAAACTATAAGTAGCATCATTGGTTGATGCAATCTGCACGGCTGATTGACCAGTTGCCATGATGATGAATGAATCATTAGTCGAGGTGTCTCCATCAATCGTAATTGCGTTAAATGATTGATCAGCAACCTCTTGAGTCAAGGCCGCAAGTAAGCCCGGTGCAAAACCAATATCAGTTGCAATGAATCCCAACATGGTTGCCATATTAGGGTGAATCATTCCTGCGCCCTTGCAGATACCAGTAATAGTCACGGGCCCATCTGGAGTCTGCACTATCACCGATGTCGCCTTAGGCTGAGTATCCGTTGTCATGATCGCTTCTGCCGCATCAAGCCAATGGTCTTCGCCTAGATTGGCCACTGCCTTAGGCAATCCAGTAATCAACCGATCAATTGGCAGCGGATCAAGAATCACACCCGTTGAAAACGGAAGAATTTGCTCCGAATTAATCTTGAGCTCTTTAGCTAACTCAGTACAAGTTGCTAAAGCATCTTGCATGCCTCGCTCACCAGTACCTGCATTGGCATTACCAGTATTGACCACCAAAGCGCGAATCTCGCCTTTAGAGCCGTTCAAAGCCAAATGCTCTCGGCAAACCTGAACCGGCGCAGCGCAGAAACGATTTAAAGTAAAAACACCGGCAACTTGTGAGCCAGGGACTAAGGTCATCACCAATAAATCCTTGCGATTGGCCTTTTTGATTCCAGCTTCAGCGGTGCCCATCTGAAAACCTTTGACAGGCTTTAGTTGGTCTTTTTGGGGGAGTGTTAGGTTAACTGTCATGGTCTGACAATTGTAGATGAGGCCTTGCAGAACTGCCGGATCTAGCAGCTCTTTTAGATTCTATTTAGCTTAACTTAACGCGCCGCAGCAGTTCTTATATTTCTTACCACTTCCGCAGGTACAAGGATCATTTCGACCCACCTTAGGACCAGCTCGCAATGGCGCTGGAATAATTTCAATTGCTGCGCCACGATCGCCAGTTGATCCAGCCACCTCAAGGTCTGCATCAGCATGCTGATATTGCACATCTGAGAGTTTGGCTAAATCCTCATTGATTGACTCGGAGGCCTCATCTAGCTCACTGGCACTACGAATCTGCACCGTCATAATGCTTTTCACAACATCATTCTTAATGACATTGAGCAACTCACCATATAGCTCAAATGCTTCACGGCGATACTCTTGTTTTGGATCTTTTTGAGCATAGCCACGTAAATGGATACCTTGGCGCAAATGGTCCAAGGCAGCCAAATGTTCACGCCAATGAGTATCTAAACTGTAGAGTAAAACCGAGCGCTCAAACCCAGCGAAAGATGTGCGTCCGGAAAGCTCTACTTTTGCATCATAAGTTTCTTTTGCAATCGCTAGAACACGATCAACAATTTGCTCATCATCCATAGACTCAGCATTTTCAACCCAGTTTTTCAGGTCAACCATTAAACCCCAGTCGTTAACCAATACATTCTCTAGGCCAACTAAATCCCACTGCTCCTCCATAGACTCCAAAGGAATATATAGAGCGCAAATGCCACGCAAGACATCTTCGCGCAAGTTAGCAATCAACTCACCAACATCAGCGCTTTCGAGAACCTCATTTCTAAGACGATAAGTTTCTTTACGCTGATCATTGGCAACGTCGTCGTATTCCAACAATTGCTTACGAATATCAAAGTTACGACCTTCCACTTTACGCTGAGCTGACTCAATAGAGCGAGTGACCATGCCCGCTTCAATTGGCTCACCGTCTGGCATTTTGAGACGATCCATGACTGCGCGTAGACGATCTCCAGCGAAAATACGCAAAAGCGAATCATCTAAAGAAAGATAAAAACGGGAAGAGCCAGGGTCGCCCTGACGACCAGCACGACCACGAAGCTGATTATCGATACGACGACTCTCGTGGCGCTCCGTACCAATAATGTGCAAACCACCAGCGACTAACACTTGATCATGCAAGCTTTGCCATTCGTCCTGCAAAGTCTTAATCTTGCCCGCTTTTTCTGCATTTGAAAGAGCTGTGTCCGCTTCAATTAAAGAGGACTGCTTACCAACGTTACCACCCAAAACAATGTCTGTTCCACGACCTGCCATATTAGTAGCAATGGTAATCATCTTTGGTCTACCAGCCTGAGCAATGATCTCGGCTTCGCGAGCATGCTGTTTAGCATTCAAGACCTGATGCGGCAATTTGCGCTGATCTAACAATCCTGCAATGAGTTCTGAATTCTCAATCGAAGTTGTACCCACCAAGACAGGCTGACCACGCTTGTAACAATCCTCAATATCCTTGATCACTGCGTCGTAACGCTCGCGCGATGTCTTATAAATCTGATCTTGACGATCTTTTCTTTGACTGATGCGATTTGGAGGAATGACTACAGTCTCAAGACTATAGATTTCCTTGAACTCATAAGCTTCAGTATCGGCAGTACCAGTCATACCGGCCAACTTGCCATACATACGGAAGTAGTTCTGGAAAGTGATCGTGGCTAGCGTCTGATTCTCATTCTGAATCTGCACACCTTCTTTTGCCTCTACAGCTTGATGCAAACCATCAGACCAACGGCGACCCTGCATTAAGCGTCCCGTGAACTCATCAACAATAATCACTTCTTTATTTTGAACGACATATTGCTGATCACGGTTGTACAGAGTATGCGCACGCAATGCTGCGTAAACGTGGTGCATCAAAGTAATATTTTGTGGGGCATACAAGGAGTCGCCATCATTCAAGGCGCCAATCTCAACCAAGACTGTCTCAGCCTTGTCATGACCGCGCTCTGTTAAATAGACTTGATTGGACTTTTCATCAACCCAGTAGTCGCCTGGCTTTTCAACACCAGTGCCATCTGCTTTCTCTTCACCGATTTGGCGCTCCAAGTAAGCAGGCAATGCATTGATCTTGATATACAAATCAGTATGGTCTTCAGCCTGACCAGAAATGATCAGTGGGGTGCGCGCCTCATCAATCAAAATAGAGTCCACCTCGTCGACAATCGCATAGGCTAGGCCACGCTGAACACGCTGACCTAAGTCTTGCACCATATTGTCACGAAGGTAATCAAAACCAAATTCGTTATTAGTTCCGTAGGTAATGTCTGCTGCATAAGCCTCTTGCTTAGTGGTGTGATCCATCTGAGATAGATTCACGCCAACCTTCATTCCTAGGAAGTTATAGAGAGTTGACATCCACTCGGCATCGCGCTGAGCCAAATAATCATTTACTGTAATGACGTGAACACCCTTACCTGTGAGGGCATTTAAATAGACGGGGAGCGTAGCGGTTAAAGTTTTACCTTCACCAGTTCCCATTTCAGCAATCTTGCCTTGATGCAATGCAAGACCACCCATCATCTGCGCATCAAAATGGCGCATCTTCATCACTCGTGTACTTGCTTCACGAACTACAGCAAAAGCTTCTGGAGCAATATCATCCAATGACTCACCCGCGGCTAAACGTGACTTGAACTCAGCAGTTTTTGCTTGCAGTGCGGCATCATCCAAAGCTTGCATGCTAGGCTCGAAAGCGCTAACTTTGGCAACTGCTTTGCGATACTGTTTTAAGAGGCGGTCGTTACGACTGCCGACCAGGGTTTTAAGAAGACCGATTACCATGGGATATTGAAGTAAATTAAGACCTTGAGTTTATCACCCGCACCCTCTTTTTATATGAACTTTGCCCCTAAACCTATTCGCACGAAGGCTGCCCATGAGTGGCTGGAGTATTTACGCGAGTCTGAGGGCTTGGGCGGAATTCTGGCGAAAACTGAAGATTTAGCCAAACTCAAAATTGCCCTGAAAGCAGCTCTATTCGAGCTGGATTTAGAAAATTTAGCGTCCAAAATTGAGGCTGGGTGGCGCTCTGGAGCTCAAAATGAGCTTTTTTTACTAGTGAATGGGGCAAGCATTGCAACCCGTCTTCAGCAAGTTTTACCCAGCTTAATCAATGAGTTAGCTAAAAAAGGAGTCGTTTGCGCTAGCATTAAGGTGCGCCTGAAGCCAGCGCCACCGACCTGGGAAATCAAGCCTCGTGAAGGACTCCAGGCGACGCAAAAACCAAGAGGCTTTAATGCTGTTGCAAGGGCTTCTTGGGAATCATTATTAGATAAGTTAGCGCCTGACTCTGAACTACATAAGGCAGTTGAACGCCTGCTTCAGAGCAAGCCTAAATAAACCTAGAAAAAGAGGGGTTGACTCTCTTTGGAATAGGCTGCGGGAGCCTTATTTTCAGGGAAACTGCTAATTTCATAAGCGCTAGGATCTTCCAAAAGCTTACGCAAGAGCGCGTTATTTAAGGCGTGTCCTGATTTTTCAGCAACATAGGAACCCACAATCGGATGCCCAACTAAATACAGGTCGCCAATGGCATCCAAGATTTTATGGCGCACGAACTCATCTTCGTAACGTAACTCTTCGTTATTAAGAATACGATGCTCATCGAGCACAATCGCGTTATCCAAGCTCCCACCTCGCGCTAAACCCATCTCTCGCAATGCCTCAACCTCGTGAGCAAAGCCAAAGGTTCGGGCACGGCCAATCTCACTACGATAAGCATGCTCAGCAAAGTCCACCACAAAACGTTGACCAGTTTTATCTACTGCAGGATGCTTAAAGTCAATGGTGAAGTCCAACTTAAATCCGAAGAAAGGCTCTAGGCGTGCAAGCTTGTCGCCCTCCTTCACTTCCACAGGTTTTTTAATCACCACAAACTGTCTAGAAGCTTCTTGCTCAGATATACCAGCCGATTCCATTAGGAACAAAAATGAGGCTGCACTGCCATCCATGATGGGCACTTCTTCGCCGTCAAGCTCAATTAATAAATTATCAAGTCCTAGGCCTGCACAAGCTGAAAGTAAATGCTCAACGGTGGAAACACGCACGCCATCCTTTTGTATCACTGAGGCCAAGCGGGTATCGCAAACCGCCAGAGCAGTGGCCGGTACAAGCGATTGCTCTGGGGTATCTACACGTACAAATACAATTCCTGAATTTATCGGCGCAGGCTTAATAGACAAAGTCACCTTGCGCCCAGAGTGCAAACCAATCCCCACGGTTTTGATCGGGGTAGCGATTGTGCGTTGCTTCATCATGGTTTATCTAAATTCAGGAATGATTTATTAAAGCTTTTTCAGGATAGAAGCGGCATCGCTTACTTCAAATTTGCCAGGTGCTTCGCGATCCAAGGTTGTCACAACACCATCTTCAACAATCATGGCGTAGCGATCTGAGCGAACACCCAAACCACGAGCAACTAAATCTAACTCTAGGCCAAGTTTCTTAGTAAATTCAGCACTACCATCACCAAACATGCGAATCTTTTTGCCAACCTTTTGATCTCGGCCCCAGGCACCCATCACAAATGGGTCATTTACTGAAATACACCAAATTTCATCAACACCCTTTGCTTTGATTGCATCAAAGTGCTCAACATAGCTAGGAACATGCTTTGCTGAACAAGTTGGCGTGAATGCACCAGGTAATGCAAAGATCACTATCTTTTTACCGGCAGTGAGTTTTTCAACTTCAAAGGCGTTTGGCCCAATGGCGCAACCTTCACTCGCTTCATCTAAAAACTCATAAAGTGTGGCGTTTGGTAACTTTTGTCCGACTGCAATCATAAATTCTCCAATTAAATAGTTGTCATGAGTATGCCAACGCTAGCGCGGGATTCGTCGTCCGGAGGGGCGCCGCGCTGGCATTCTGCAGAACCTATTGTATTGAGCAGTGATTTAATCTGCTTGCTTACGTAAAAAAGCTGGGATTTCATAATAATCAGCCCCTTTGTCCAACATGGCTTTAGCCTGTGGCGAGCTATCAGCACCTAGAGTAGGGGCTGGTGTAGCTTCCCGTGAACTACGGAATACACGTGGCAAATCATATTGACTGTAATCAACACTACTAGATGCGGGTTGAGAAGCTATCGAGGGTGCACTACCTGTACCCGTCATTGCCAAACCGGCACTAGTAATCGGAGCTGAATCTAAATTAACTCTACTGATTGCTGCTGAAGCGCTTGCTGGAGCAAAACTATTTAAGTCAGCCATTGTTGGCATCGCATCATGTGTACCAGTAGCCTGTCTCCAAACTACCTCTGGTTGATGATGTTGACGTGATTGTGGGTTGTTCAAACCAGTAGCAACAACAGTGACACGCAGTGCATCACCTAAGCTCTCGTCATAAACAGTGCCGAAAATCACAGTAGCATCATCTGCAGCATAGCCCCGAATTGCCGCCATGACTTCGCGAGTTTCGGACAATTTTAATGAACGGCTAGCAGTGATATTAACCAATACACCACGCGCACCAGACAAATCGACACCCTCGAGAAGCGGTGAAGCAACGGCAGCTTCAGCAGCTAAGCGTGCGCGATCCATACCGGATACTGTTGCAGTTCCCATCATCGCCTTGCCTTGTTCGCCCATCACTGTTTTCACATCCTCAAAGTCGACGTTGATCAAACCTTGCACGTTAATGATCTCTGCAATACCTGAGACAGCGTTATGTAATACATCATCAGCACAGGCAAATGCCTTATCAAACTCTGCATCTTCACCCATGACTTCAAAAAGTTTTTCATTGAGAACTACAATCAATGAATCTACATAAGCTTCGAGTTCAGTAGCGCCATTCTCTGCAACTTTGAGACGCTTAACGCCCTCAAAATCAAATGGCTTGCTGATAACGCCAACAGTCAAAATACCCATTTCTTTAGCGACTTGAGCAACAATTGGCGCTGCACCAGTACCTGTGCCACCACCCATACCAGCAGTAATGAACACCATGTGTGCACCTTGCAATGTATCTGCAATCCGAGCTCGCGCTTCTTCAGCGGAAGCTGCGCCGATTTCAGGTTTTGCGCCAGCACCGAGTCCGCTAGAGCCTAGTTGCAAATTCACAGATGCCTCGGAACGCTGTAAAGCGCCAGCATCGGTGTTCATGCAAATAAACTCTACGCCATTAACACCGCGACGAATCATGTGCTGAACTGCATTACCGCCTGCACCACCAACCCCAACCACTTTAATAATGGTTTTACCGGCTGTTTCTTGATCTAACATTTCAAATTCCATATACCCTCCTAGGTAATAAGTACTACATTGACGACGACGAAAAACTTAAAAATTTCCTGCGAACCATTCCTTCATGCGCGAAATCACACTTTGTAACGCGCCTGATTGTGATACTCGACGGCCACGCAATAGCTGCGCCTGACCTTCCATTAATAAACCGATACTGGTAGCAAAACGGGGGCTACGCAAAACCTCATGCAGGTACCCGCGGTACTCGGGAGTACCGATACGTGCTGGACGCAAGAACACTTGCTCAGCAAGCTCAACCATTCCCGGCATCAAGGATGTTCCACCCGTAAGCACAATCCCTGAAGACACCATATCTTCGTAACCAGAATCACGCACAACGCCTCGAACTAAGGTAAATAACTCTTCTACTCGTGGCTCGATAACGGCAGCTAAGGCTTGCTTTGACATTGGGCGTGGTTCACGATCACCAACGCCTGGGACATCAATCATGGTGGTGGGATCGGCCATATCTTGGCGAGCAATGCCATATTGAATCTTAAGATCTTCAGCATCAATAGTTGGTGTACGCAATGCCATTGCAATGTCATTGGTAATTTGATCACCTGCAATTGGAATCACTGCAGTATGTCGAATAGATCCTTGACAGTAAATTGCAATATCAGTTGTACCACCACCAATGTCCACCAAGACAACACCCAACTCTTTTTCATCTTCAGTTAATACAGCTAAACTCGAAGCCAAGGGCTGCAAAATTAAATCGTTTACCTCTAAACCACAACGACGTACACACTTCACAATATTTTGTGCGGCACTAACAGCACCAGTAACAATATGTACTTTTACTTCCAGGCGTAAACCGCTCATACCAATTGGCTCACGCACATCCTCTTGTCCATCAATAATGAATTCCTGAACAAGAATATGAAGAATTTGCTGATCTGTTGGAATGTTGATTGCTTTAGCAGTTTCTAAAACACGTTCAACATCGCCAGCACTCACTTCTTTATCGCGTATGGCCACCATACCGCTGGAGTTAAAGCTCACAATATGATTTCCAGCAATGCCAGTAAAGACCTGCACGATCTGGCGGTCGGCCATGACTTCAGCTTCTTCAAGCGCTTTCTGGATAGACTGAACAGTAGCTTCAATATTGACAACTACGCCCTTCTTTAAACCTTTGGACGCAGTTTGACCAACGCCAACGACATTAAATTGGCCATCAGCTTCTAACTCAGCAACCAAAGCAACTACCTTGGATGTTCCAATATCTAATCCGACCAGTAAATCGCGATTGTCTTTACTCATTCTCATTCCTCATTGCTTCTGCTCGCTTTTTTTGCCATCTGCTTCATTTTTTTTCAAACTTGTCGAAGCAAGATGCACTGCAAAACCATTTGCGTAGCGCAGATCGATTGCATCTACCCGATTGGCCCACTTCTCTTGAACCTGTGGCCAATACTTAAAAAGACGTGCGACACGATCCTCAGTTAATGTTTTGTCTGAATTCTCTTCATCCCGACCAAACTCCACCTTCATGCCATTGGATAACTTCACATTCCAAGCGTAGCGATCAGAGAGAGTTAAGCTTTTCACTTCCGCACTCCAAGGCTTAAACCAAGCATTCGCTCTTTCATACAAGCGCATCACCTCTTTGCTAGCATCTTCTGGTCCTGAGAAATCAATCAAAGAAATGCCATCCCCTACATCAGATACACGCCCAGCAAAGAGTTCGCCATGGGTATTCATTAAAATGTGGCTTTCGGCACCGCCCCATGTGCCAAATGGCTTTTGTTCTTCAATGCTCACAATCAATCCGTTGGGCCAAACTCTGCGAACGTTAGCGTGACGCACCCAAGGCATGGACTCGAACCCACGCTTCACATCCTCCAACCTCACGCTGAAAAAATTTCCTTGAACCGTTTCCAAAACTTGCTGCTTCACCACCGGCTTATTAATATGCTTGAGTGTTTGCCCAGCTACTGGCTCAATGACAACTTGACGTAAAGCAAAGACGGGGCGCTGACTCAACCACACCAAAATTCCAACTAAAACCATGACTGCAAAACAGCGCATTAAGAAACGGCTCAGCTTTTGCATCCGCTCTGGATAATTCCAAAGCGGAGAGGCCAGTGCAGTAAATACTTCACCACAACCATTTAAGAAGGCGCCTATCCGACTCATGCTTGCGTGAGCCCCTTGCTATTACGGGTTTGGCTAATGACCCAGAGAACTAGTTCGGAATACTCAATGCCAGCCGCTTTTGCTGCCATAGGAACTAAAGAATGCGAGGTCATACCTGGAGAGGTATTCATCTCTAAAAGATAAGGTTTGCCAGTTTTTTGATCGAGCATCACATCAGCTCGACCCCAAGTTTTGCATCCAAGCGCACGATAGGCAGCTAACGCCAATTCTTGAACTGCTTTATTCACTTCTGGCTCAAGTCCAGTTGGGCATAGATATTTAGTCTCATCAGAGAAATACTTATTATGAAAATCGTAGTTAGCCTCTGGTGGAATAATTTTGATCACAGGCAAGGCTTCGGCATTTGTTCCAAATCCAACCAGCGGACAAGTCAGCTCGTCACCAACAATACAAGTCTCTGCAATCACCTTTTTATCCATTGCGGCGGCTAACTTATAGGCAGCAGGTAATTCTTCAACCGATTTCACTTTAGTTAAACCAAGTGATGAGCCTTCATGCGCAGGCTTCACAATTAATGGCAAGCCTAAATGCTTTACAACAGCATTCCAGTCACTGTCAGCTTTAAGCTCTTCAAATTCAGGAGTTGAAAGACCGCTACTAAGCCAAACAAGCTTGGTCGCAATTTTATCGATCGCCAGTGCAGAAGCCAGCACACCGCTACCGGTGTAAGGAAGGCCTAATAGCTCGAGTAATCCCTGGATAGTGCCATCCTCACCATAACGTCCATGTAGGGAGATGAAGATGCGATCAAATTTTTCATCTGCTATTTCAGTTGGGCAACGTAAACCCGGATCGAATGGATGCGCATCAACTCCTTTAGAGAGTAGGGCTTCCAATACGCCGTTACCTGACATTAAGGAAATCTCTCGCTCACCAGAGCGACCACCCAGCAAGACGCCTACTCGACCTAATGATTTGACATCCAGGTCAGCGAGGTCACTCTTGACGCGCTCGCCCCACGAATGCATTTGCATGTTTTGATTAGACATGTTTCATCTCCGCCAATACATGAGGCAATCCAGAGATCGAGCCAGCACCCATCGTGATTAAAACATCGCTATCACGTAATAAAGTGCTGAGTTTTTCTGGCATTTCTGCAACGCTTGAGGCAAAGGCCACAGCTGTACCATCTAAGGAGGAAGTAGTAGTCTTATCGGCAGTAAGTGCAGCTTTCATAAGACTTTGGCCATCCGCACCCGGAATCTTTGCCTCACCGGCTGGATATACTTCGGTTAACACGAGTGCATCAAAGTTTTTGAGCACTTGCACAAATTCACCAAAACAATCACGAGTTCTTGTAAAGCGATGGGGCTGGAATGCTAATACCAAACGGCGGTCTGGATATGCGCCACGGGCTGCGGATAAAGTAGCCGCCATTTCAACGGGGTGGTGCCCGTAGTCATCTATTAATGTGAAGCTTCCGCCAGAGGCCAAAGGAATTTCTCCATACCTTTGGAAGCGACGACCAACGCCACTAAATTCAGATAAAGCCTTCACAATAGCCTCATCGCTAACACCTAATTCTGTTGCAATACCAATTGCTGCTAATGCATTTTGAACATTGTGTAGGCCAGGTAAATTTAATTGCACCTCAAGACGACCTGGCTTATTGCCATGACGACGTACAGTTTTACGATCAACCGTAAAGTGCATACGAGTACCCTTTGCCCGCACATTACTTGCACGAATATCCGCATCATCAGACAAGCCGTAGCGCAATACTGGCTGTGATACAAACGGAACAATATCGCGAACATTGGCATCATCAATGCACAGAACAGCAACACCGTAAAAAGGCATACGCTGAATAAACTGCACAAAAGCCTGCTTCAATCTGGCCATATCATGTTGATAGGTATCCATATGATCAGCATCAATATTGGTAACGACTTCCATCGCAGGAAATAATTGCAAGAAGGAGGCATCAGACTCATCAGCTTCCACCACAATAAAGTCGCCCTGACCTAAGCGTGCATTTGCACCCGCAGAATTTAACTTACCCCCAATAACGAAGGTTGGATCTAAACCACCCTCAGCCAAAACTGAGGCAACTAAACTAGTCGTTGTTGTTTTGCCATGAGTACCTGCAATCGCAATACCCTGCTTCAAACGCATAAGCTCACCGAGCATGACAGCCCGCTGAATAACGGGAACCTTAGCTGCGCGAGCGGCTAACACTTCAGGGTTATTGCCTGCAACTGCAGTAGAAATGACTACCGCCTCTGCAGTACCGATATTTTTAGGGTCATGCCCAATATGAATCACTGCACCCAAATCTTTTAGGCGCTTTGTTACAGCACCTTCAGCCAAATCGGATCCCGATACCTGATATCCGAGGTTCAGTAAAACTTCGGCAATACCACTCATGCCTGCGCCGCCGATACCAACAAAATGGATTTGCTGAACGATATGTTTCATATACCTACTCCTGCACAGTCTGCACATACCTCAGCCACACGCTGGGTTGCATGAGGCTTTGCTAAAGCATGCGCACGCTTAGCCATCACTTGTAAATCTTGGCGACTCAAGTTTTGAATCATGGATGCCAGATCCTGTGGGTTGAGATCTTGTTGTGGCAACAAAATAGCTGCATCAGCATCCGATAAAAAACGTGCATTTGCGGTCTGATGATCATCAATTGCGTATGGAAATGGAATCAAACAGGATGCAACACCACAAGCTGCGATCTCTGATACGGTCATTGCACCAGAGCGGCAGATCACCAGATCTGCTTGAGCGTAAGCGCTTGGCATATCGTTAATAAAAGGGCGAATATCAGCAGCAACACCTAAGTTGGCATAACGCTGTTGTAGATCTTCAAGATGCTTATCACCTGCCTGGTGAATTACATGAGGTCGCGCATCGTTATCCATCAATGCCAAGGCTGCTGGAATGACTTCATTTAAGGCTGCGGCACCTAAACTTCCGCCTACCACCAGAATTGAGAGAGGGCCAGTGCGCTCTTCATAGCGTTTTGCTGGGGCGGACACAGTTTCAAATTCTTCACGGATTGGATTACCTACCCACTCAGCATGAGTCATCGTATCTGGAAATCCAGTCAAGGTACGCATAGCAATTTTGGCTAAAGCACGGTTAGCACTTCCCGCCACAGAATTAGCTTCATGCAAAACCAATGGCTTCTTCAAGAATTTTGTCATCAAGCCACCAGGAAAAGTGATGTAACCACCCATACCTAAAACTACATTTGGCTTAATGCGGCGCATGATCTTCCAACTCTGCATACAAGCTCTTGCAAGATTAAATGGCAACATCAATGTTGCTTTGATGCCCTTACCGCGCAAGCCACCAAAGTTAACCGCCTCAAATGGGAAGTCGCAAGCTTTTACTAAGCGAAACTCCATCCCGCTTTGATTGCCAAGCCAAGATACATTCCATCCACAAATTCGCAGATATTCAGCAACAGCTAGCCCCGGGAAAATATGCCCCCCAGTACCGCCGGCCATAATCAAGATGGATGGCTTGGTCATAGCTTGCCACCCCGCATTAAGATTCGGTTTTCGTAATCAATCCGAAGTAGCATTGCTATGGCAACGGCATTCATCAAGATTCCTGAGCCACCATAACTCACTAGTGGAAGTGTTAAGCCTTTTGTAGGAAGCAAACCTAAGTTCACACCCATATTGATAAATGCTTGCCAACCAATCCATATCGCCACACCTTTAGCAGCAAGGCCCGCAAAACTGCGATCTAATTGCAAAGCAGTGCGGCCAATCAGGAATGCGCGACGCACGATCCAGTAGAACAAGAAGATCATCACTACTACACCAACAAATCCGAGCTCTTCACCAATTACTGCCATGATGAAATCCGTATGCGCCTCAGGTAGGTAATGTAATTTTTCGACGCTACCGCCTAGTCCCAGGCCAAACCATTCACCACGACCAAATGCCATCAGAGAGTGGGTTAGCTGGTAACCTTTATTCGCCGCATTGTCGGCCTGCCAAGGATCAATAAAAGCCATGATTCGCTTTTGACGGAAAGGTGAGAAGGCAATGATTGTCACGGCACTTAAAATTCCGACGGCCAATAATCCACCAAATAATTTGCCGTTGATGCCACCTAAAAATAAAATTCCAAATGCAATGAGCGATATCACTACAAGTGCACCCATATCTGGTTCAGCCATCAGCAAGCCACCAACTAAGGCAACAGCAATACCCATTGGTAGCATGCCCTTAACAAATGAGTGGAGATATTCTTGGCGTTGAACTGTATAACTTGCAGCAAATATCACTGCAGCAAACTTCATTAGTTCAGATGGCTGGAAGTTCATCGGGCCTAATGGAATCCAACGTTTGGCGCCATTCACACCTTTTCCAATGCCAGGAATCAGCACAGCAATCAATAGCAAGACGGTGAATCCAAAAATGATTGGGGAATAGCGATCCCACACGTGAGTGGGAATCTTAAATACCCAAATAGCAACACCAATTGCAATTGCCAATGAAATGCAATGACGAATTAAGAAAAAATTACTACTGTAATTAGCATACTTAGGGCCATCTGCCAAAGTAATGGATGCTGAATACACCATGACTAAACCGATGAGGGCCAAAGAAAGTACCGCCCAAACCAACAACTGGTCATAGTCCATCATGCGTGAGCGCGTTTGCTCAACGCCAGAAACTGCATCCCTCAAGCCACTGCGGAAGTTATCTATCCCGCCTCTGGAAAAATTCCAGAAGCGATCAAGCCCCAAACGATTCTCAGGAAAAAGTTTTTCCTTCAAACTCATGCATCAACTCCTTCGAATTGCATTCCCAATTCTTGAACTTCAGCAATAAACACCTCAGCACGTGCCACGTAATCACTAAACTGATCGAAGCTGGCGCAAGCTGGTGATAACAAAACGATATCGCCTGACTGAGCTTGTTTTGCAGCCTGCACTACTGCATTTTGCAAAGTCTCGCTCATGACACATGGCACTGAATCACCCAAAGCTTCAGCAATGGTTTTGGCATCTTTGCCAATTAGGAAAACACCTTTTACAAAACGTAATGTAGGATCACGTAAGGGACTAAAGTCTTGACCTTTACCCTCACCACCAGCAATCAACCAGATCCGCTTGCCAGACTCATTAGCGCTTAAACCATTCAAAGCGGCTACCGTTGCTCCTACGTTAGTACCCTTGCTATCGTCTACATATTCAACATTCGACACAATCGAAACACTTTGAACACGATGAGGCTCACCATGGTAATCACGTAAACCATGTAAAAGCATATTCATTGGCAAACCAGCTGAGCGCGCTAAGGCTAATGCAGCTAAGGCATTTAAAGCATTGTGGCGACCGCGAATCCGCAAAGCTTCAGCTGGAATCAAACGCTTGAGTCTTAATGGCTCATCTTCTACAACAACTGCTTTACGGCGACGCTTCGGTTGTGGCTCAAGATCTTCATCCATTTCAGCCCAGACCAACCAATCAATTCCACCAGCGCGCAGATCATGTTCGATTCCAAAAGCACCTTGCTCATCAGGGCGGCCGGTACCAAAAGTAATGACTGATTTACTAGATTTCTGCTCCTCAGTAAGCAGATTCATAACCAGCGCATCATCGCGATTCAAGATGCAAATACTGTCTTGTCCAAAGATATTGGCTTTTGCATCAATATAAGCCTGCATATCACCATGCCAATCCAAGTGATCTTGCGTAATGTTTAATACGGTCGCTGCTGTTGCATTGAAGGTACTGGTGTAAACCAACTGGAAGCTAGACAACTCGAGCACCCAAATCTCAGGCATGTCGGCAACTTGATCAGACTCATCCAAACAAGACATCAACTTATCCAATGCTGCTGGGCTGATATTGCCAGCCACAGCAACTCTCTTGCCAGCTCGCTCACACAACTGCCCTGTCAAGGCTGTTGTGGTTGTCTTTCCATTTGTTCCAGTGATGGCCAATACAGCAGGCTTGTATTGAGACTGTTTAACTTGGGCCATGCGATCCATTGCAGCAATCGCTCTGGCAAAAAATTCCAATTCTCCCCAAATATCAATATTAGATTCTTGTGATTTAGCTAAGAAAGAGGCTACCGGCTCTTGAAATGGCGATAAACCAGGACTAATTCCAATGACTTCAATACTCTTTAAGTGGAGGTCATCCAAAGGTCCGAAATAAGCTGCTTCGAGTCCCGCAAATTCAAGATCAGCTAACCAGGCTTTTTGTCGCTCATTCAACTTTTCACGATCACGTGTATCGGCCAAACTGACCTTTGCAGCATTCCGCAAACACCACTTGGCCATAGCATAGCCAGATTCACCTAATCCTAAGATCAAAAAATGTTGGGGTGCTTGATAACCCTCATCTGTGATGAGAGCTGGGTTAGCGAAGGCTTGATCTAAGTTATACATATTCTTTTGGCTTACCTTAATTTCAGGCTGGAGAGGCCAATGAGGACTAATAAAATGGTGATGATCCAGAAGCGAACCACAACTTGCGTTTCGCGCCAGCCACCCAATTCGAAATGGTGATGCAGTGGAGCCATCCTAAAAATACGACGGCCCTCACCAAAACGCCTCTTGGTGAATTTGAACCAGAAAACTTGCAGCATCACTGACAGTGTTTCTGCGACGAAGATCCCGCCCATGACAAAGAGTACGATTTCTTGGCGAACAATCACGGCAATAGTTCCGAGTGCGCCACCCAATGCGAGTGCGCCAACGTCGCCCATAAATACCTGGGCCGGATGCGTGTTGTACCAAAGAAAGGCTAATCCCGCACCACCCATAGCTCCACAGAAAATCATGAGCTCACCTGCACCGGGAATATAAGGAAACAATAAATACTTTGCGTAAATCGCATTTCCCATCACATAAGCAAATGCGCCTAAAGCAGCACCGACTAATATGACTGGCATGATTACTAGACCATCTAGTCCATCCGTCAGATTGACGGCATTACTACTTCCAACAATCACCAAGTAGCTCAAAATAATAAAGCCCATTACACCTAATGGGTAACTCACCTCTTTCATGAAAGGAATGAGTAAGTTTGATTTAGCTGGCAAGTTCAAAGCAAAGCCACTCTTGAGCCAATCAAAGAACAACTGTAAAACTTTGAGGTTATTCACTTCAGATACAGAAAAAGCCAAATAAATAGCAGCAAATAAGCCAATCAAAGTTTGCCAAAAGAATTTTTCTCTTGAGGCCATGCCTTTAGGATCTTTCCGTGCCACTTTGCGGTAATCATCAACCCAACCAACCAAGCCAAATCCAAAAGTCACAATCATCACAATCCAGATAAAACGATTGCTCAGATCAGCCCACAGCATGCAGGAGATAAAAATACCCAACAGAATTAGTACGCCACCCATAGTAGGGGTACCTGATTTCACCAAATGAGTTTGTGGGCCATCAGTACGAACCGCTTGACCCATCTTTAATGCAGTCAACTTCCGAATAACCCATGGACCAGCTGCTAAACCTATCAGCAAAGCAGTCAGTGTTGCCATCACTGCTCTAAATGTGATGTAGCTAAAGACTCGGAAAAATCCAAAATCATCTTGCAACCATTGCGCCAATATCAAGAGCATGTTTTAGCCTCCTCTAATAGGGCATGCACTACACGCTCCATACGCATAAAACGAGATCCCTTAACCAAAATATCTAAATGCAGCTGCTGGCTTGACTCATGATCTGCTAGCGCTACATTAAGCTCTTCAAGCAACTGATCCAATGTGGCGAAATGAGTAGCGCTACTAGTAAGCGAAAACTTCTCTGATTCATTAAAACCCTGCACCGCGTATTTACACTGCTCTCCGAATGCAAATAACTTACTAACACCCTGCTCGGCAGCATAGGCGCCAACTTCCACATGGAAGTCAGGGCCTTGATCGCCCACTTCACCCATATCACCCAATACCAACCAAGAAATATTTCCAGACTGCTTAAGTGCATCAATAGCAGCTCTTACAGAATCAGGATTCGCGTTGTAGCTATCGTCAATCAGAGTTCGGCCTGCATTGAAAGGCTTTGATTGCATACGTCCATTTACTGGGACAAAAGATTCCAGACCTGCTTGAATTTGCTCCAAACTTAAGCCGGCGCCTAAAGCAACGGCGCTAGCTGCTAAAGCATTACGCACATTGTGATTTCCCAAGGTCTTGAGCTGGACCTCAATCTTGCCGAGTTTAGTTGCAATCTCAATTTTTCCGCTAGTCAATAATTTGCCCGTAACAGAGGCCGTAGCCAAGGCAGAGTTAGTAGATAAAGCAAAATCAATTACCTTTCGTCCTGCAGCAGCTTGATACCAAACATCAGAAAATTCAGAGTCAGCTGGAAATACTGCGACACCATCTGCAGGGAGTGAACTTAAGGCAGTTGCATGTTCTTTTGCAACAGTCTCCACAGTCGCCATGAATTCTTGATGCTCACGCTGTGCATTGTTAATCAGAGCAATAGTGGCTTGAGCAATGACCGCTAACTCTGCCGTTTCACCAGGATGATTCATGCCTAACTCAATTACCGCTAAGCGGTCAGCTGGTCGCATGCGCAGTAAGGTTAAGGGTAGGCCAATATCATTATTGAAGTTGCTTTTAGTAACCAGTGTGCGTTCTTCACCTACAGCAGCCTTAAAGATGGAAGCAATCATCTCTTTTACAGTGGTCTTACCATTTGATCCAGTTACCAAAGCCACTGGGATAGAAAACTGCCTACGCCATGCCTTTGCTAATTCACCCAAACCTTGCTTAACATCCTGGACACATACTGCAGCTAAGCTTGTAGGGCACTTTTGTTTTTGACTAATGAGTGCTGCACTTGCACCTGCCTTGGCGACATCATCCAAAAAATCATGCGCATCAAAACGTTCGCCCGCCAAGGCAATAAATAATTCACCAGACTCAATCTGACGACTATCGCTACCAATACGAGAAATAGTGATCGCTCGCGCAGATTCCTTATCAGCGTGAATCAACTGACTGCCTGGCAACATGGCGTGCACTTGAGCAAGAGTAGTCATAGGTGCATTCATACGCAACCTCCTGCCGCCAAACGAATGTGTTCTTGATCAGAAAAATCAAATTTCTTGCCATTGATTTCTTGAGTAGACTCATGCCCTTTACCGGCAACCAAGACAACATCTTTAACATCGGCATGTCGTACCGCAGCCATAATAGCGGCCGCTCTATCAGGTAATACTTGTACATTCGAGAGGTCGCCTAACATACCAGCTTGAATCATGGCAATAATGGATGCTGGATCTTCAGATCTAGGGTTATCGCTTGTAATCACAATATGATCGGCAAGCTCTTGCGCTACGCGACCCATTTGAGGACGCTTAGCTGAGTCTCGATCACCACCGCAACCAAAAATGCACCAGACTTTTCCATCGCGTTGATTTGCAATGGGGCGCAATGCATTCAATGCTTTAGTGAGGGCATCAGGTGTGTGTGCATAATCCACCACAATCAATGGACCCTCAGTTCTTTGTGTTTTATGCAAATGAATCAGTTCCATACGTCCTGGAACAGCACTTAGCTTGTTCATACGTTTAGAGGCGTCACTTGGGCTCATATCTTGAGCTAGCAGGACCGCCCAAACAGCAAGGCAATTACTGAGATTGAACTCACCTAAAACTGCAAGCTGAGCAGCACTAGAGCCTAAAGCATCGCAGCTAAATTGAGACTCATAGCCAGAGGTCGTCAATACGATGTTTTCTGCGTGGACACGTTTCAGACGATCGCCAAATTTTTCAAATCTAGCAAATGCATTAATTCTTAAGGCATAGCCCCATACTTGAGGACCATCGCTAGCAAGGAGCTTCATCGCCAATTCTCGACCGAATGCATCATCAAAATTGATGATGGCATTTTCAAGTTGAGGTAACTTAAAGAGTTTTGCTTTTGCTTCGGCATACTCTCCCATCGTGCCGTGATAATCCAAGTGATCTTGAGTCAAATTGGTAAATACCGCGCTTCGTACATCCAAGCCAGTAATACGACCTTGATCTAATGCATGAGAAGAAATCTCTATAGCAAGATTTTGAGCGCCTGCATCAAGTAATTCTTTTAATTGGGTTTGCAATTGCGGTGCATCTGGCGTGGTGTAACCAGTCTGAATTAGTGCACCCGGAAACCCAGCCCCCAATGTGCCTAATACTGCAGTGCGATGATTCGGTTCATCCATTGCCTGCGCCAGCCACTGAGTAATACTAGTTTTTCCATTGGTACCTGTGACGCCGATGACATTGAGATTTTTGCTTGGGTAGTCATACCACTCCGCGCAGAGCTCTCCAGCTATAACTGATAAATTCTCAATAGCAAAACATTCTGGGCGGTCTAAGTATTCATTCGCAATGCCATCAGCAGGATCGAATACCACTGCTGCTGCGCCATTTGCTAAGGCGGACGCAATATAGTCGCGACCATCCCGTAGGGCGCTACCATGACCAACAGCGTATGCGAAGAAGATGTCACCAGATTGAATTTGACGGCTATCCGCAGTCACTTTTGCATCTGCTGATGTGAGATCACGTAAATGTGAAACTAAGAGGTGGGGTTCAATGTAGACCATTGTCATCATCTTTTTAAAACCGCTGCATTTGTTTTGACTGCAGCAATCTGAATTTCTGTAGGATTTTTATCCTGCAGCGTCATCTGCTTAACATTGCTATCTGGCAATACATTCAAAGTACGCAGGGTCTCACTCACAATAGTGGAGAAGACTGGTGCAGCAACATCGCCACCATAATGACTGCCACCAGTCGGCTCATCAATCATGACGGCAACTACAATGCGAGGGGCGCTAATCGGCGCTAAGCCTGCAAAGTAAGCGCGGTATTTATTGCCGTAGCCCTTACCTACTAATTTATGCGCTGTACCTGTTTTTCCACCAACTCGATAACCTTCAGCTTGCGCTTTTATGGCAGTACCTCCGGGCTCAGTTACTGACTCCATCATGCTGCGCATCTCAATGGCTGTCTTAGCAGAAATAACATGTGTACCAGGCTTAAAGTCTGGACTTCGCTCAATCGTGAGGGGTACTAAGTCGCCATCACGCGCAAAAATAGTGTAGGCGCGAGCAACTTGGAAGAGTGAACCTGAAATACCATAACCAAATGCAATTCGTGCCTGATCTGTTGGCATCCATTTCTTATAAGGATGGACCGTACCAGCTACAGCTCCAGGGAAGCCAATCTTCGGCGCCTGACCCAAACCAACGGATGTATAAAAATTCCACATCTCTTCGGCAGTTAGATTGTTAATAGCAATTTTGGCCGTACCAATATTGCTAGATTTTTGAATAATCTGAGAAATAGTTAAGTTGCTGTAAGGGTGGGTATCCGTAATCGGTTTGGGGCCCACCAAGTATTTAGCACCAATCACTATATTGGTATTAGGCGTGATGACACCCTTCTCCAAAGCAATCGCTACAGTTAACGGTTTTATTGTTGAGCCAGGCTCAAAGGTGTCAGTTAAAACGCGATTACGTAACTGCTCACCCGTTAACTTCTTTCGATCGTTTGGGTTATAGCTTGGGTAATTTGCTAAAGCCAGAATTTCGCCGGTTTGCGTATCTAAGACAACGGCACCACCAGCACTCGCACGGTGCTGCTCAACTGCATTTTTAACAGCGTTATAAGCCAGAAACTGAATCTTACTGTCAATAGAAAGTTGCAGATCTTTGCCATTCTGCGGTAACTGCAAAATTGCAACATCTTCAACAACACGACCTAGGCGATCAACAACTACTCGACGAGCGCCTGGGTGCCCAGCCAATTCTTTTTCTCTTGAAAGTTCCATGCCCTCTTGGCCACGATCTTCCACGTTTGTAAAGCCAACAACGTGCGCCATCGCCTCACCTTCTGGGTAAAAGCGACGGTATTCATTATTCAAGCCAATCCCTGGAATTTCTAATTCCTTAATCTTTTGCGCAACTACTGGATCTACTTGGCGCTTCAGAAAAATCTGCTTACGATCCTCTTTTAACTTTCTACGTAATTCAGATTCGCTTAACTGCAAAAGTTTTGCTAACTTCTGAACCTTATCCGCAGCTAAATCATCGGGCACAGTATCGTTATAAGCGATCACTGACTTTGCCTCTAAGCTCGTAGCAATCACCTGGCCATTGCGATCCAATATCTTTCCACGGGAAGCGGGTAATTCCAATTCACGCTGCGTACCACGTACACCTTTGGCTTCATAAAAAGCATTTCCCGGACCCTGAATCCAAAATGCGCGGATTAGCAACAGCATGAATACAAAGAACAACATGAACAGCATGAGGCGTGACCGCCACATTGGCAGACGTAATACTAGATTGGGTGTGGTTGAAAAACCTACAGTCCTCATCTAGCTTCCTTTAAGTACAAAGTACGCTCTGGAGATATGGGAGCCATGTGCAACTGATTGCGAGCAACATCGCGAATTCGTGCGGACTTCGAGAGATTGCGCTGCTCATACTCCAAGCGTAGCCAGTCTTGATTGAGTTTGCGCTCCTCGATTTGCGCGCGATCTAAGGAAATAAATAATTTACGTGCACGTTGCTGTGCTGCTACCAAAGATAGTGCGCAAACTAATAGCAGCACTAGTAAGGTAAGCGTAGCGCGATTCAAGCCAACGCTCCTGTACGTTTTTCAGCAATACGCATAATGGCAGAACGAGCACGGGGGTTCTCTCGAACTTCCTCATCGCTTGGCTTAACGCGTCCAATAATTTCTAGAGCACTCTGAGGTAAATCTCGATCACGGACAGGCAATCCCCGAGGTACTTCAAACTTAGCGTGTGATTGTAGGAACTGCTTCACAATCCGGTCTTCGAGAGAATGAAAGCTAATCACTGCTAAGCGCGCGCCTGGCTTCAATAAAATGAGCGCTGCTTTTAATCCAAGCTCCAAATCTTCTAACTCACGATTAATAAAAATGCGGAGCGCTTGGAAAGTACGAGTCGCAGGATCTTGACCAACTTCTCTGGTACGAACCACGCTGGCTACTAGGCCCGCTAATTGCAAGGTTGTTTTTGGAGATAAGCCTTCTTCTCGCTTTGCCACAATGGCTTTAGCAATCTGAAATGCAAAACGTTCCTCACCGTAAGTCTTAATCACGCGAGTGATGTCCTCTTGTGATGCTTGCTCCAACCACTCCGCTGCTGTTAGGCCCTGGTCTGTGTTCATGCGCATATCGAGCGGACCATCCTTGCGAAAGGAGAACCCACGATGTGCTTCGTCCACTTGTGGAGAGCTGATACCGAGATCCAACAGAATTCCATCGACGGATTCTGGATCTGCGTACTGATCCATCTGAGCAAAACTGTCGTGCACGATGCGTAAACGAGAGTCCTTGATTTTTTCCGCTACTGCGATCGCATCTAAATCCTTGTCGAAAGAAATCATTCGCGCATTCGTAGGAAGTTGCGTTAGCAGGGCTTGAGTATGACCACCGCGCCCAAAAGTTCCATCGATTAAGAGTAGATTTTTTGAAGTTACAGAAGAGGTGATGAGTGGTCCACTGACCAGCGCCGTCACCGCCTCGGCCAGCAATACTGGGCGATGAGTTATGTTCATGGCACCCTGTCATCAAAAATTAAATTGCTTCAGGGCTTCAGGCATACCTTGTGCAATGGCAGCCTGTTCTTTTGCAGCGTAAGTAGCGGCGTCCCACAACTCTAGATGACTGCCCATACCGAGCAGCATCACTTCTTTTTCAATACCAGCAGCTGATCGCAACTCTGGGCTCACCAATATTCTTCCGGCGCTGTCCAAATCGATCTCTGCAGCATTACCAAGGAAAATGCGACGCCACCAATGAGCATCCATCGGCAATTGCGCTACACGTGAACGAAAGGTTTCCCACTCAGGTCGGGGGAAGAGCAATAGGCATCCGTCAGGGTGTTTTGTGAGCGTAATTCGGCCCTCACCTTGAACTAACAAGGCGTCACGATGCTTTGCCGGCACAGACATGCGGCCTTTTGCATCTAAATTGAGAGCTGACGCACCTTGAAACACCATTTACCCCACTTTTTCACACTTCCTCCCACTTTAGAGGATCGTAATAAGAGGGTCAAGTGTTTTTGGCTTATTTTTTAGGAAATTTCCTAGTGATTACAAACACTTAGCGTGATATGTTGATAAAATGGTGCTGATAAAAATGCTACTTGAAACAATGGCTTGGAAAATATACTTAAGAATAGGTCTTAGCTATTTAGCCTAATAATAGGTCAATATACTGTATTAATGAACAGTACTCTAAAGAAAAATATCCGAAATAATTAATTTAGAACTAGATTTTGTAAGCAGTGCTTGTCATCACTTTAGACATTGCCTGCATTAGATTCTGAATGGGCTTTGGTAAGACCACTCCACCAGCCAAAATTGCAGCCTGTCCATGCTCAATTTCATCGATGCGCATTTGGTCAACAATTGCACGAGAACGCTCATCTTCTGCAGGCAATTTTTCGAGATGACTTTCGAGGTGATTCTCTACCTGCTTTTCTGTTTCAGCAACAAATCCCAGACTCCACTTGTCGCCCGCTAAGCCAGCAGCCAAGCCGATTGCAAAGGATCCTGCATACCAAATTGGATTAAGATAACTGGTGTGTGAGCCCAACTCTTGGAGGCGTGTTTCGCACCAAGCCAAATGATCCATTTCTTCTTGACCAGAGTCATCCAACATCTGCCGAATTTCAGGGTTGCGAGCTACTAATTTTTGAGCCTGATAAAGAGCTTGGGCACAGACCTCACCCACATGGTTCACGCGCATTAATCCAGCCGCATGTTCTCGCTCATTGGCATCCAATAATCCGCCTGATGGGGTATTTGAACCAGGCATTGGACGATGGGCATGAGCGCCCCCGACTACCGAACGTAGGGCTGTATCAAACTCAGTAATGAAGCGATCGATTAGTGCCATAAGCCTTAGAAACTAGACTAAAACCTCTGTTTTCCTACTCTGCTTAGTCTTCAAACCTAGTTCAGCCAATAGCTCGCGGTCTTGTTCTGCCTCAGGATTACCGGTAGTAAGTAGTTGCTCACCATAGAAAATCGAATTGGCGCCAGCCTGAAAACACATGGCCTGAACTGCCCTACCTAACTCCTGACGTCCAGCTGAGAGACGCACACGTGCACGCGGCATAGTGATGCGAGCTACAGCAATAGTCCTGACAAATTCAAGGGGATCCAAGGGCTTCTGATCTGCCAAAGGGGTTCCCGCTACTGGAACCAAATGGTTAATAGGGACTGACTCTGGATACGGACTTAAATTAGCCAAACGTGCCAAGAAGGCTGCACGTTGTTCACGGGACTCACCCATACCCACAATACCGCCACAACACACCGACATACCAGCGGCACGCACATTAGAAATCGTATCCAAACGGTCTTGATAACCCCGCGTAGAGATAACTGAGCGATAGAAGTCCTCGCTGGTATCCAGGTTGTGGTTGTAAAAATCTAAACCTGCCTCTTGGAGGGCTTGAGCCTGATTGGGCTCCAGCATCCCCAGAGTCGCGCAGGTTTCAAGACCCAAGGCCTTGACGCCCTTAATCATGGCAGCGACTTTTTCAATATCGCGATCTTTAGGCTCCCGCCAAGCAGCACCCATGCAAAAACGGTTTGATCCGGCAGCTTTGGCAGCTTTGGCAGCCTCAAGCACCTCGTCTAAATCCATCAACTTGTTCGCCTTGACGTCGGTGTCATATCGGGCAGCCTGGGGACAATACCCACAATCCTCTGGGCAGCCGCCAGTCTTAATTGACAAAAGCGTAGCTAATTCCACATCACCATCAGGGAAGTGGGCACGATGTGTCTCTTGTGCCCTGAACATCAAATCGCTCAATGGAAGGGCAAATAGAGCCTCAACCTGAGCTACTGACCAAGCACCCAAAGCGTCAAGCTCTTTATGCAAATCCTTTTGAGACTTGACTTGGGTGAGGGGTTTTTCAATAGTTTGGGTGGCCTGCATGGTCGAATTCCAGAAAATAGATCAATTCAAGGCATAAACATAACAGATACAGGCCTTAATTAGGAAAAACTAGTGGTCAAATACCAAACATGAAGCTTATTTCTGATCGAAATCAAACCTCTCTGGTTGATCGCAGCCTAGATGCCGTTTGGCATCCCTGCACTCAGATGAAGCATCACGAGTCATTGCCATTAATTGCCATTACTAAAGGTAAGGACGCTTGGCTCTTCGATGACCAGGGCAATACTCTCCTAGATTGCATTAGCTCCTGGTGGACTAATCTATTTGGCCACTCCAATCCGCGCATCAACCAAGCCATTACGAGTCAACTTGAAAAAATTGAGCATGTCATGCTCGCCGGATTTACCCACCCTCCTGTTGTGGAGCTATCCGAGAAACTATCCGCTTTAACTCAAGGCCATTTGGGTCACGTATTTTTTGCATCCGATGGTGCATCTGCAGTAGAGATTGCTTTGAAGATGAGTCATCACTACTGGCGACTAAATCATCAGCCACAAAAGAAAAAATTTGTCTGCCTAGAAAATGGCTACCATGGTGAAACTTTAGGTGCCTTAGCGGTGACCGACGTTGCAATTTTTCGAGAAGCATATGGATCGCTATTGCAAGATGTTTTTACCGTACCTTCACCCGATGCGCGAAAAGCGCAGCCTGGTGAAAGTTCTGATGACGTTGCCATGCGGGCAGCAGAAAAATTAGAAGCGTTACTGAAGGCCGAGCATCACAGTATCGCAGCGATCATTATTGAACCACTCGTTCAATGCGCCGGGCAAATGGCAATGTACTCTCCTGAATATTTGCGCTTAGCAAGATCGCTCTGTGATCGTTACAACATTCACTTGATTGCTGATGAGATTGCAGTGGGCTGTGGTCGATCAGGAAAGTTTTTTGCTTGTGAGTATGCGGAAATTTGGCCAGACTTCTTGACGCTTTCTAAAGGTATCAGTGGTGGATATCTACCGTTGTCACTCTCGATGACGACTGACAAAATTTATCACGCCTTTTATGGCGATCAACTGCAACAAGGTTTCTTACATTCACATTCATACACAGGTAACCCATTAGCATGCGCAGCTGCCCTCGCTTGCTTAGAAATCTTCGAAACTGAATCTGTTCTTGAAAAAAATATTGAGCGTAGCAAAGATCTCGCTAGCGCATTTGCTTGGGCAAAAGTAGATCTTCGCATCGAACATTGGCGTCAGCAGGGCATGATCCTGGCATTTGATGTCAAACCTGAATTACTCCAGCGTAAAAATACTTTTTCACGAGAGATGTTTTCAGCAGGGATGATAGAAGGCATTCTCATCCGGCCAATTGGCAATACGATTTATGTCATGCCGCCGTACATTCTATCTACCGAAGAAGCGATGCAAATGGGCGCTTCTGTACAGCGTGCCCTAAATCAGGTCCTTCTATGAGCGCCTACTTTAAAGCTCGCGATATGGCAGCGCATCAGATTACCGATTTAGATACGCAGTTGCTCAGACGTACATTGCGCACCACCACGTCACCCTGCGATACCAAGGCTCGGGTTGACCAACGAGAACTCAAAGCGTTTTGTAGTAACGACTACTTAGGCCTAGCCAATCATCCTGAATTAGTTTCTGCGCTTGCAGAAGGTGCAAAACGATATGGGGTTGGAAGCGGAGCATCACACTTAATCAGTGGCCATAGCGTTGCGCATGACTTACTTGAAAAAAAATTAGCAGCTTGTGAGAGTAAATACATTCCCGATGCGAGAGCATTGTTTTTTAGCACTGGCTATCTTGCAAACATCAATGCTATTACCGGTCTAAGTAAACTTGCCAATCAAGGTGAAGTCAGTATTTATTCGGCCAAACTCAATCATGCTTCTTTGATTGATGGTGTTCGTCTAGCAAGCTCACAAACTAAAGCCAAAGTGACTTTGTTTGATCACCAAAATCTCGATTTTCTAGAAGAGGTATTACAGCAAGATACGCACCCACTCAAATTGATTGTAGTCGATGGCGTCTTCAGCATGGATGGGGATATCGCGCCGGTAAAAAATTTACTCGATCTTGCCGAACAATATGATGCGCTACTGATGGTAGATGATGCGCATGGTTTTGGCGTGCTTGGTGAACATGGCCATGGCATTCTGGAGCAATCAGACGTACATTCAGAAAGAATCATTTACATTGGCACGCTTGGCAAAGCAGCTGGCGTTAGCGGTGCATTTATTTGCGCAGCCTCACCATTTATCGAATGGCTCATCCAAAAAGGGCGTCCCTATATTTACAGCACTGCTACGCCGCCTGCGATTGCGCATACCCTACTTACCAGTTTGGAGCTAATCGAAGGTAAGGAAGGTATTGCGCGTCGCAAACAATTAAATCAACTGATTCAAATTTGGCGTGATGAAATGACTTTCCAAAGCTGGGAAAAAACGCCTTCATCAACCCCAATTCACCCTGTGATCTTAGGAAGTAACGCTATTGCTTTGGCAGCTGCCAAGCTCTTAGATGAAGCAGGTTATTGGATCCCAGCAATTCGGCCACCTACCGTTCCCGTTGGTAGCTCTCGTCTACGTATTACTTTTTCTGCAAACCATAGTGTTGATGACTTGCGCGAACTGATAAAGACATTGCAAGTGATTGAGCAAGAAGTAAAAAGCAATTTATGACACTGAGTACATCTACTGGTTTTTTTGTCACAGGCACCGATACTGAAGTTGGCAAAACTTTAGTCAGCGGTGCACTCATTCTTAAACTAAGAAAAGCTGGTATTCGTACAATAGCCTTCAAACCTGTGGTTGCAGGCACTTATATTGATGCTAGTGGCCAAACACTCAATGAAGACTTAGAGACATTACGGATTGCTTCAGGATTAAAGTCCGGCGAGCAAAGTCTTTGTCCATTTGTTCTAGATGTGGCGGCAGCACCCCATCTGGTTGCCCAGAAAAATAAGGTGCATTTAGATGCTACCCTGATCTTAGATGAGTTCAATGCATTGACCTCAGTATTCGATTCGGTCGTAGTGGAAGGTGCGGGAGGGTTTTTAGTGCCGCTAAATGAGCAAGAGGATTTAGGGGATGTAGCTCAGGCGATGGACTTACCAGTCATTCTTGTAGTAGGCATGCGCTTGGGCTGTATTAATCATGCCCTACTCACTTACGAAGCCATTGCGTCACGTCAGCTAAAGATTGCGGGCTGGGTAGCCAACACGCTAGCAGAGGAAATGCCTCTATTACCTGAAAATATTCAAACCTTGAAAGACCGCATTTTTGCACCTTTTTTAGGTCTTGTTCCGACCCTTCCTCAGCAGCTTCAGAAATCAGAGAATGCCCCCTATTCCATTGAGGCCTTAGGGTTTGCTGCAGAGCATATAAAACTACCTGAGTAAATTCAGATAAGATCAATTTATGCGATTACCTCCAGAAATCATAGACTCCGCATCAGCTATTCAAGAGATTCGCCGTAATATTCATGCGCACCCAGAATTGCGTTTTGAAGAAAATCGCACATCCGATCTAGTAGCTGAAGCACTTTCGAGCTGGGGAATTACGGTTTATCGCGGCCTTGGAAAAACTGGTGTTGTTGGAAGATTGGATGGGGAATTAGGCCCAGGCAAAATGGTTGGGTTACGTGCTGACATGGATGCACTGCCATTACAAGAACACAATAACTTTGAACATACTTCAAAGAATCCCGGTAAGATGCATGCCTGTGGCCATGATGGTCACACTGCCATGCTCTTGGGTGCCGCTCAATACCTATCCAATCATCGAGACTTTACCGGTTCAGTCATTTTTATTTTTCAGCCAGCAGAAGAAGGTGGTGCTGGCGCGCAAGAAATGATTAACGATGGGCTCTTTAAACAATTTCCTTGCGATGCTGTCTTTGGTCTACATAACTGGCCGGGACTTGCCGAAGGGCATTTTGGCGTGACGTCTGGCCCGATGATGGCCTCCAGTAATACTTTTGAAATCACCATTCGAGGCAAAGGTGGACATGCCGCCTTGCCACACAATAGTGCTGACCCCTTGCTTGCTGGTACTCAAGTTGTGCAAGCCCTGCAAAGCATCATTACACGCAATAAGCGCCCAGTAGATGCGGCAGTGTTATCGGTAACGCAGTTCCATGCGGGCGAGACAAGTAACGTCATTCCAGATAGTGCGTTTATTGGTGGAACCGTTCGCACGTTCACCTTAGAAGTTTTAGATTTGATTGAGCAACGCTTGCGAGAAATTTCTCATAACGTATCTAGCGCATTTGACTGTCAAGCTGAAGTCAGCTTTGCTCGCAACTATCCTCCACTCATTAATCATGACAAGGAAGTGAATTTTGCAAGCGAGGTCATGACTGAGCTAGTCGGAGCGCAAAACGTCAATACCTCAATCGATCCCACGATGGGCGCAGAAGACTTTGCATTCATGCTGCTGGAGAAACCTGGTTGCTATGTATTTCTAGGTAATGGTGATGGCGATCACCGCTCGGTGGGTCATGGCATGGGCCCATGCCATCTTCACAACCCCTCTTATGACTTTAATGACGCACTGATCCCAGTAGGCGTTAGCTACTGGGTCAAGCTAGCTCAACGTTACTTAGAAAAATAATTAACTCTGAATGGGAAGTTTTACGAGTTTGTAAATTTCGCTGGGCGCTTTTCCATGAAAGCCGCCATACCCTCTTTTTGATCATTGCTTGCAAAGCAAGAGTGGAATAAACGACGCTCAAGGTGCATACCTTCTGATAGCGTGGTTTCATATGCAGCATTAATGGCCTCTTTCACCATCATCGATGTCAACAGCGGCATGTCTGCAATCGTCGCAGCAATTACCTTCACTTCTTTTAGTAAATCTGCTTGCGGGAAAATACGGGCAACAAGACCAGAACGCTCGGCTTCAGTCGCATCCATCATCCGGCCGGTCAGCGCCAAATCCATTGCCTTTGCTTTTGAGACTGCGCGTGGTAGACGTTGTGTACCACCAGCGCCAGGGATGATTCCCAACCTCACCTCTGGTTGAGCAAACTTCGCATTATCAGCTGCCATGATGGTGTCGCACATCATCGCCAACTCACAACCACCACCAAGAGCATATCCAGACACTGCTGCAATGACTGGCTTGCGTACTTTTTTGATCTCTTCCCAGTTACGAGAAATAAAACCGCTACGATAAACATCAGCAAATCCATACTTCGCCATCGTTGCAATATCTGCGCCGGCGGCAAAAGCTTTTTCACTACCGGTTACGATAATGCAACCAATATTGTCGTCAGCATCAAAGCCCAACAGCGCCTTTCCTAATTCATTCATCAACTCATCATTTAGGGCATTTAATACTTGAGGGCGATTGAGGGTAATGACGGCAACTTTGCCATCCACTTCAGTCAATATAGTGTTGTAGGTCATCAATCTCTTTCAAAAAATAATTTGTTCAGCGTGGTAGCAATAACCACATCTTGCCATCTTGCTTCATGCGTCCCGCTAACTCACCTGCAGAATCTCCTGATCCCCAATAGTAATCTGCTCGTACCCCGCCCACAATGGCTTTACCTGTATCTTGGGCCATCACCAACTTTTGCAAGATTTGGCTACTCAAGGGTTTGGTAGTACTCAAGAAGACTGGGGCACCTAAGGGCATCGCCTTCAGATCAATGGCAATACTACGTTCGGCTGTTAAAGGGACTCCCAAAGCACCATTAGGGCCAAGGTCAGGGCTGACATTACTCGGCAACTCTTTAAAGAATACAAATCGAGGATTGGCATTGAGCATCTCCTCTACTCGGCCTGGGTTGCGCTTAGCCCATGTAGAAATGCCCTGCATTGTTGCTTCACCGCGCGTGATATCCTTGCGATCTAGCAACCACTGGGCAAAAGACTTGAACGGCTGATCATTGGTGCCGGCATAACCAAGTCGCAATACACGTCCATCTTCTAAACGAATTTTTCCAGAGCCCTGAATTTGCATAAAAGCTGCAGTTACAGGATCTTGTACCCAGGCGATTTCTGAGCCTCGCAGTACTCCAGAACTCATGAGTTCTGCACGTGCTGGTGCAGGGTTTGGCTTTGAGCCCTTCCAGGCGTTTGGCAGGCCATACAAGGGAACAGAATAGGTGGCTGTGCGGGTCTGGGAGCCATTCATGACGGGCTCGTAATATCCGGTGATTAAGCCTGATTCATTGCCTGTAGCGCTATTACGTACTTCGTATGCCTGAAAATTTCCCTCGAAGTATTGGCGAACTGCACGTTCATCACGACCTGAAACGTTACCGGCTTGAGCGCATGCCTGGCGCCAATTCATTTCACTATTACGTTTCCGCAGGGCATCACAACTCTTGAGCCAAGCTGGCCAAGCTTGGGTTAAATTATCTTCCTGCCAACCAGGCAAGTCCTGCCAGGAAACAGATCGGAAGCTGGCGATCGAAGAGCTGTAGCTAGTTGGGGCAGCGCCACTAGATCGATAAACAGATCCACGGGTGGAAGGCGTAGAGCAAGCAGCCAATAAGCTCGCAATACTGATAACGAATACACTGCAGACAAAGACTCGCGAAGTATTTTTGCGACTTATTAATTTGGATATAGAAATCATGATTGCCAATTTACTCGATGAATACCCGATGATCTTGTTTGCCTTGGAGGGCGGCCTAGCCTTAGCCCTCCTGCTTTTTATTGTCCTGTGGACTGGTAAGGGCAAAAAATAGTGTTTTTGAGAGCCTAGTGCAAGGTTCTGGGCATCACCAAGGCAAATTCAGGGATTGGGGCCTGGAAAAACTGAGCTTCTTCAGTGACACAAAAATACTCACCACGCATTGTTCCCGCCGGCGTTGGTAATGTAGCCCAACTGGTGTACTCAAACTGTTCCCCTGCCCGTAAAAGGGGTTGTTGGCCTACCACTCCTAGGCCACGCACCTCTTGGACATCATTTTCTCCATCGGTGATAAACCAATGACGGGCGATTAACTGGATACTGGCCGTTCCAGTATTTTTAATAGTGACCGTGTAGGCAAAGGCAAACTGACGATTATCGGGATCAGACTGCTCAGCCAAATACTGGGTTTTGACCGTAATGCTAATTTCATGAGGATTCATGCTCGAATTCTGCTCCATCCTAAGCCCAACTGCAAGCTAGAATCTAGGGATGGATAGCCAGAAATCACCCTCAAATAGCCAGTTTGTCATTGCACCCTCCATTTTGTCGGCCGACTTCGCCTGCCTAGGCAAGGAAGTTCAGGATGTTCTCTTGGCGGGTGCAGACTGGATTCACTTTGATGTGATGGATAACCATTACGTCCCCAACCTGACTATTGGCCCCTTGGTTTGCGAGGCAATTCGCCCACATGCAACAAAAGATGGCAAGCCAGCGATGATTGATGTGCACCTGATGGTGGAACCAGTTGATCGCCTCATTCCAGATTTTGCAAAAGCAGGTGCAAACCTGATTAGCTTTCATCCAGAGGCAAGTCCTCATGTGAACCGCACAATTAATTTGATTCGCGATCAAGGTTGTCAAACTGGATTGGTTTTAAACCCAGCAACACCGCTTGATCACCTTGACCACACATTGGAATTGCTCGACCTTGTGTTACTTATGTCAGTCAACCCAGGCTTTGGTGGTCAGTCATTTATCCCTAGTACTCTAAATAAGATTACTCAAGTGCGTGCGCGCCTAGATCGTTATCAACAAGAGACTGGACGCCATATTCGCCTTGAAGTGGATGGCGGAATTAAGGTCGACAATATTGCAGAAGTAGCCAAAGCTGGTGCAGATACTTTTGTTGCTGGCTCAGCAATCTTTGGCAAAGAAAATTATGCCGACGTGGTTAAAGCGATGCGCGCAGAACTAGCGACGTCAGGAAAAGCGTAATGCAGCACGAAGAATTTCTTGCCCTCGCAAAACAGGGTTTTAATCGTATTCCATTAGTGAAAGAAGTTTTAGCAGACTTAGAGACGCCGCTCTCGCTCTACGTCAAGCTCACTCAAGCCTTTGGACAAAAAAATACCTATCTACTTGAATCTGTCTTAGGTGGCGAGCGCTTTGGTCGCTTCTCATTCATTGGCTTACCTGCAAAAACTGTTTTGAGAACAGTAGGGACGCCTGATGCACCACTCACTGAAGTTCTCTTCAATGACAAGGTGGTTGAAAGTAATGATGACAACCCATTAGATTTTGTAGACGCTTATTTCAAGCGCTACAAAGTTGCAGTCCAGCCCGGCCTCCCACGCTTCTGTGGTGGGCTTGCTGGCTACTTTGGCTATGACACAGTTCGTTACATTGAATCGCGTTTAGCAAAACACCATCTACCAGATGAATTGGGTGTACCCGATATTCAATTGATGCTCACCGAAGAGTTAGCAGTTGTTGATAACGTTGCAGGTCGTATTTATTTAATTGTCTATGCAGACCCCAGCGTGATGGATAGCTTTGATAAAGGCCAAGCGCGTTTAAAAGAATTGCTTGCTTGCTTAAGCAAACCTGTGAGCATGCCAGCCTCATTACCAAGCACTAAAACAGAATTGATCCGCAATTTCAAGGCAGCAGACTTTGAAAATGCCGTTCTCAAAACCAAAGAATATATATTGGCTGGCGATTGCATGCAGGTGGTGATTGGCCAGCGCATTAGTAAACCATTTACAGATTCACCGCTTGCTCTCTATCGTGCATTGCGCTCTTTGAATCCATCGCCTTATATGTACTTCTATGACTTTGGTGATCTGCAGGTAGTGGGCTCATCACCAGAAATCTTAGTGCGCCAAGAGCAACGTGAGAGTCAGAAGATTGTGACGATTCGTCCGCTAGCTGGCACACGTCCTCGTGGCGCGACACCCGAGGAAGATGAGCGCCTTGCTACAGAATTACTTGCCGATCCAAAAGAGATTGCTGAACATGTCATGTTGATTGACTTGGCGCGTAATGATGTGGGTCGTATTGCAAAGACAGGCACCGTTAAAGTGACTGATTCGATGTCGATTGAAAAATATTCTCATGTACAGCATATTGTGAGCTCTGTTGAAGGCGAGCTATTAGACAATATGAGTAATATGGATGTTCTGCGTGCAACTTTCCCTGCTGGTACTTTATCGGGCGCCCCTAAAATTCGGGCAATGGAAATTATTGATGAGATGGAAATTGTGAAACGCGGGGTTTATGGTGGTGCAGTAGGCTACCTCTCCTTCTCTGGAGATATGGATGTAGCGATTGCCATTCGCACCGGCGTGATTCGTGATGGCGTACTACATTCTCAAGCAGGCGCTGGTGTAGTAGCAGACTCTGACCCCACTGCCGAATGGAAGGAAACCGAAGTGAAAGCTCGAGCAGTTTTAATGGCGGCTGATTTAGTGCAAGGGGGACTCGATGCTCCTCATGATTGATAACTACGATTCATTTACCTACAACCTCGTTCAGTATTTTGCAGAACTTGGTGAAGAGGTAAAAGTCTTCCGTAATGATGAAATTTCCGTTGAAGAGATCGCTAAGATTAATCCTGCACGTATTTGTATTTCACCAGGGCCCTGCAGTCCAGCTGAAGCAGGGATTTCAGTGGCTACGATTCAACGCTATGCCGGACAGATTCCAATCCTAGGTGTCTGCCTTGGACACCAAGCCATTGGTGAAGCATTCGGCGGAAAAATTATTCGCGCCCAGAAAGTCATGCATGGCAAGACTGATGATATTCACCATACTGGTGTTGGTGTTTTCAAAGATTTACCCAACCCATTCAAAGTAACGCGTTATCACTCACTCGCAATTGAAAAGAACTCATTACCGGCAGTTCTTGAAATAACCGCCACTTCTTCCGATGGTGAAATTATGGGAGTACGCCATAAAGAACTCGCAGTAGAAGGCGTGCAATTTCATCCAGAATCGATTCTTTCAGAACATGGTCATGCATTACTGAAGAACTTCTTGCAAGCCAAATAAATCACAGGTACGAAGTCGAACCCAATGTCTATTACTCCACAGCAAGCATTACAGCGTTGTATTGAACATCGTGAACTCTTTCATGACGAGATGACTGCAATGATGCGTCTGATCATGAGTGGTGAGATGCCGCCAACTTTGGTTGCCGGCCTACTCGTTGCCCTGCGCACCAAAAAGGAGACTGTTGGTGAAATCGCTGCAGCTGCGCAAGTTATGCGTGAATTTGCGACGCCAGTACATGTTGAGTATAGAAAAAATTTAGTTGACGTAGTGGGCACAGGTGGAGACGGCGCTCACACTTTCAATATTTCTACAGCTGCCATGTTTGTCGCTGCAGCAGCTGGTGCAAAAATTGCTAAGCATGGCAATCGCAGCGTGAGTAGCAAATCCGGTAGCGCAGATATTTTGGAGTCCTTAGGCGTGAAGCTGTCGCTTTCACCAGAGCAAGTCGCGAAGTGTATTTCTGAGGTGGGTGCGGGCTTTATGTTTGCTCCAAAACATCACCCTGCAATGAAGAATGTTGTGCCAATTCGCAAAGATTTGGGTGTGCGTACCATTTTTAATATCCTAGGGCCTCTTACAAACCCAGCAGATGCCAAGCGCATCCTGATGGGTGTATTCCATGCAGACTTAGTCGGTATTCAGGCGCGGGTATTGCAAGCAATGGGAATGGATCATGCGTTAGTGGTTTATGGCCGAGATGGTTTAGATGAGATCTCTCTTGAGGGCCCCACCTTCGTTGGCGAATTAAAAGATGGCCAAGTTCGTGAATATGAGATTCATCCAAAAGACTTTGGTTTAAGTACGGCACCTACCAGCAGCTTTAAGGTGGCCGATGCCGAAGAATCTAAGGCGATTGTTTTAGATGTGCTCAATAAAAAATCCGGCCCAGCAAGTGACATTGTTTGCCTCAATGCTGGTGCGGTACTGTATGTAGCTGATGTAGCGCCAAGCATTGCTAGCGGCATTCAGATGGCGCAAGCAGCCATTGCATCTGGTGCCGCCCGTCAAAAGCTAGACCAATTTGTAGCAGCAACCCAAAACTAACTAAGATCTTCATGAGCGATATCCTCGACAAAATTGTTGCTACCAAGAAAATGGAGATCGCCGCTGATTTGAAAAAGATCTCTTTAGCTAATCAACGTGATCAAGCTGAAGAAAATAATCGTGATGCACTGTTAAAGCCGCGGGGCTTTATTCTATCTATCGAGCGAAAGATCGCAGCAGGCAAAGCCGGCGTCATTACCGAGATTAAGAAAGCCAGTCCTAGCAAGGGAATCCTGCGAGAGAATTTTCAGCCAGCTGAGATTGCTCAATCCTATGAAAAATACGGAGCGGCCTGTTTGTCTGTCCTCACAGACAAAGATTATTTTCAGGGAACTAATGTCTACCTTCAGGCCGCAAGAGCTGCATGCAAGATTCCAGTCTTACGTAAAGACTTTACGATCGACCCCTATCAAGTCTATGAGGCAAGGGCAATAGGTGCCGATGCTATTTTGCTCATTGTGGCCTGCTTAGAACTCAATCAAATGAAGGAGCTAGAAGCTTGTGCTCATGAACTCGGTCTTGATGTCCTCGTTGAGGTTCATAACGCTCCCGAGCTAGAGCAAGCCCTTGAATTAAAAACGCCATTGCTTGGAATCAATAATCGCAATCTGAAAACTTTTGAAGTTACCCTTCAAACAACCCTGTCCTTGCTGTCAATGGTTCCCGCTGGCAAAACCCTGGTGACCGAATCTGGAATCATGAATCGTGCCGATGTGCAATTGATGCGCGATCATCAGATCAATGCATTCTTGGTAGGCGAAGCCTTTATGAGGGCAGATGATCCGGGGCTAGCTTTGGTCAAGCTATTTAGTTAATTAGATTTAGAGGGCCTCATTAGATCTAAGCCGTATTTAACAAGCCCGATCAGTATTACCGCCCCGAGCATGTCGCCAATCAACATGACTAAGAAATGATTGAGAGTTCCTGCTTCATCAAGGCCTCGAACTGCGAACCACCATTGGTGTAAGCCTGAACTTAGGGCAGCGTAAATCAAAATACAAATTACCAGCTTCTGTAAGCTCAAGTTACTTAAATCGGATGAGATACTGATATTGCTCATCACAAAGAGTCTTGCTAGGTATGGTGCAAAGCCAGATATCAACCCGATGCCAATATAAGTGGTGAGCTCGAGTGGGAATTGCCCAAAAAAACAAATTACAAATGAAGCAATGGCAATGCCAACGGCGCCAGATAAGCCAAAGATGAGCGTCAAAAATAAACGTAAGCCGGCTGGAAGATAAATCCAATTCACGCCAAGACCATAGCTAAGGTGCGTTGTAAGCCAAGCGTTGACAAAGAAAAGGCTTGAGTAAGCAAGCACGCTTACGGTAAATCCAAGCATCCATTCGTGACTTTTTTTATCCATTGCAGCGAGTATGGTTGATTCCATAAATACATACAAGTTGCGAACAAGATTAATAGGTCTACAATAGTATTAACCCTAGGGCTAACTACTCATACTTAACGCACCAAACACAATGTCTACAACTAAATCTTCTTGCTATATTCGTTTTTTAAATCTGATCGATGTTCTTGATCGAATTAATCCTGGTAAAAAACTCGATGCCATTGAAGAGAGTCTGCTGGACAAAATCATTTTGAGCTTTCATGCCAAGCAAGCACTGTTAGTTGGTGACTTAATTTCTCTGTCTGAGTTTGGCTCTCAAGCCACACTGCACGGACGTCTAAAGAATCTCAGCGCCATGGGCTATATCAAGATGGCAGCGAATGAGGATGGGCGCAAAAAAGAAGTGGTTCCCACTAAGATCGCCATCAAGCGCTATGAAGAAATTTCTAAATGTCTTGAAAAGGCTGTCAAAGCCGGTTGATTTACGCCCCTCCAAAAAGCAAAAAGCCCTTAGTAACAAGGGCTTTTTCTTTAGTGATGATGCTTTAGACGTTAAAGAGGAAATTTAAGACATCACCGTCTTTAACCACATATTCCTTACCTTCGGCGCGCATCTTGCCAGCCTCTTTGGCGCCAGACTCACCCTTGAATTGAACAAAGTCTTCATATGCAATAGTTTGCGCACGAATAAAACCGCGCTCAAAGTCTGTATGAATCACCCCTGCAGCCTGAGGAGCAGTATCACCTTGATGAATAGTCCAAGCGCGAACTTCTTTCACACCAGCGGTAAAGTAGGTCTGTAACCCTAATAACTTATAACCCGCACGGATCACGCGATCTAATCCAGACTCCTCCATACCTAGGTCGGCAAGGAACTCTGCTTTATCGGCATCATCCAAGTCAGCAATCTCAGCCTCGATTGCGGCGCATACCGCCACCACTGGTGCGCCCTCTTCGGCCGCATGCTGAATCACCGCCTCTAAATGCGGATTGTTTTCAAAACCGTCTTCTTTGACGTTGGCGATATACATTGCCGGCTTTGCTGTAATTAAGCAGAGCGGCTTTAAGAGCAAGTTTTCTTCTTCAGTCAGCTTCATGCTGCGTACCGGCTGAGCTTGATCCAAGTGAGCCTGCACTTTGGTCAGCACTGCCACTAAGGCTGCGGCCTCTTTGTCATTTCCTGACTTAGCCGCCTTACTTGAGCGTTGTAGCGTTTTTTCAACCGTAGTTAAGTCGGACAGAGCTAATTCGGTGTCGATGACGGCGATATCGGAGATTGGATCAATCTTTCCGGCGACGTGGATCACATTAGCATCCTCAAAACAGCGCACCACATGGGTAATGGCGTCAGTTTCGCGAATATTGGCTAAAAATTGGTTCCCTAGACCTTCACCTTTGGAGGCGCCAGCCACCAATCCCGCAATATCGACAAATTCGACAGCTGCTGGCAGGATTCGCTCAGGCTTGACGATCTCAGCCAAAGCGGCAAGACGGGGGTCAGGAACCTCAACCACGCCTACATTGGGCTCGATCGTGCAGAAAGGATAGTTTTCTGCCGCGATTCCAGCTTTGGTAAGCGCGTTAAAAAGGGTAGATTTGCCGACGTTAGGCAGGCCGACGATGCCACATTTCAAAGACATGGCTGTATTGTAAAGGGCTAGTTTCGATATCATCGAGATATGTCAGAAGTTCACCCAAATACCTTGATCAAATTACCTAAAAATACCTCTCAGATTCGGCCTGTAGATGTCGCTGTGATTGGCGGAGGCATAGTGGGTAAGGCTTGCGCCTTAGGTCTAGCCCAACTTGGACTGCAAACGATTCAGATTGCCCCCGACTTAGGACAGGTGCTTGCTGCCCCCGAGGGCAGTCAATGGGGTCAACGTATTTATGCTTTTTCTCTCGGCACCCAAAAATTACTAGCCCATCTGCAGGTTTGGGATGCCGTTGATCACAGCCGCTTACAAGCTGTTCGAGATATGCGCATTTTTGGTGATCGCGGCGAAACCCAGGATCAACTGCATCTATCTGCTTTTGAAGCGGGCACTCCCCAGCTAGCTTGGATTGGCGAATCGAACGTAATCGAGCACACCCTAGATCAAGCCTCACGCTTCCAAAGTAAATTGGAGCGGATTAATGGCGCAGTAGAAAACATTCAAGTTATTGCTGATGGGGTTCTTCTTCACCTGAAGGATGGTTCAAGCTTGAGAGCGCAACTCTTGATTGCTGCTGATGGCGCTAATTCACCCATCCGCTCGGAGTTAGGGATTTCTGCAAAAGAGGAAAGCTACTCACAAAATGCCGTAGTAGCCAATTGGATTTGCAGTAGAGCCCATCTAGAAACTGCTTATCAATGGTTTCTGCCGGGCGGCGATATTGTGGCGATGTTACCGCTACCAAATAAACAAGTGTCGATGGTGTGGTCAACCTCGCCAGAAAATGCTGAGGATCTTTTAAAGCTCGATTTTTCAGGGTGGGCTGAAAAGTTTTCCTCGATTGCTAATGGGGAAATAAGCGCGCAACTGGGAGAGCTCACGCTCAATTCAGTACCAGCCACTTTCCCCCTAAGAAGAATTCAGGCGAGTCGCTTTATTGGCCCGGCAGAAAATCCAAAAGTAGTTCTGATTGGAGATGCGGCACATGTCATTCATCCGCTAGCAGGGCAAGGTTTAAATTTAGGCCTCAGAGATGTTGCATCACTACTTCATGTGTTGGGTAAGCGAGAATCTTTTCGACCACCTAATGACGTGGTGGTGCTACGTCGCTACGAGCGCCAACGTCAAGGTGATACCAGCGCATTACTCTGGGTAACAGATAAACTCAAAAAGCTTTTCTCAGCGAGCAGTAGCACTGAAAGGCAACTACGCAATTGGGGGCTGGGCATGGTTAACCGCAGTCACTTTATTAAACGGCGTCTCATTGAGCGCGCTCTCGGAGATGCTGATTTTGAATAAATTACTTTCTACTCTCGCTTTAGCTTGCTCCCTCACTTTGTTAGCAGGAATAGTCAACGCGCAATCGGAACAACAGATCAGATCTGAGCTCCAAAAAAAGATTGGCCCAAATACAAAAATCAAAAGTGTTTCTCAATCTCCCATCTCCGGCATATACGAAGTGTTAGTTGGAAATGACGTGTTTTATACCGATGCGAATAGTAAATATTTAATCCAGGGTGAAATCATTGAGATCGCTACTGGGAAAAATATTACCGAGCAAAAACAAGCAGACCTCAATCGCATCAAATGGACTGAACTCAATCCATCAAATGCTTTAAAAGTAGTGCGCGGGAATGGCAGTCGACAGTTAGCCATTTTTTCTGACCCGAATTGTGGCTACTGCAAGCGTTTAGATAAATCCTTGCAGCAATTAGATAACGTGACTGTCTATACCTACCTTATCCCGATTTTGTCGGCCGACTCTGCGCAAAAGTCGAAACAAATTTGGTGTTCTGCTGATCCCCAAAAAGCCTATGCTGATTGGATGATCAATGGCATTGCACCTAGCGGTAAGGGCGACTGCAGCACACCTTTAGATAAAAATATGGCCTTTGCCAAAACTTATGGCATTACAGGTACACCCACCATTTTCTTTACTGATGGCAGTCGCTTTCCTGGCGCAGTTCAAATCACCGATATTGAAAAGAAATTTAGCAGTCTGAAGTAACGGGCAATACTGATGAACAAACTCAATACTTCTGAACTACCTGCAATCCAATACACCATTTGGTCGGCGGATTTACACGGTCACCGCTTTCATGTGAAGCTACACATTCAGAATCCCTCGCCCAACGGACAGATTGTGCAGGTGCCCGCCTGGATTCCGGGAAGTTATTTAATACGTGATTTCAGCAAACAAATTGAAACGATCGAAGCGTTTGCACTCGACCAGCCGAATGAAGCGCTGGTCTTAGATCGAGTTGACAACGATCAATGGCGCTTACCAAAAGTAGCCGGTCCTGTTGAAATACTCACAACGGTATATGCATTTGATTCTTCTGTACGCGCTGCGTATCTTGATACTGAACGCGCATTTATCAACCCTAGCAGTTTATGTTTAGCAGTTCAGGGGCAAGAGTCTCTGCCCTGTGCTGTAGTGTTGGTTCCACCTAAAGATAGCCATGCAAATGCCTGGACTGTTCAGACAGGCTTACAACCAGCCAAAGTAGATGATCAAGGTTACGGCTTTTATCTCGCCAAAAATTATGATGATCTCTTAGATCATCCGATTGCGATAGGTGAGTTTCAGATTGCACATTGGCAATCAAATGGCGTGTCACATTCCATGGCCATTCAAGGTTGCATCCATGAAATTGATCTTGAGCGCTTAGCAAAAGATCTTCAGGCTATCTGTACCAGCACAATTAATCTCTTCGAACCAAAGAATAAGAAAGCACCTTTCCAGAATTATTTATTTTTGGTGAATGCGGTCCTCTCTGGATATGGCGGACTCGAACATCGGAATAGCACCGCCCTGCTGTGCCGTCGTGATCAGATTCCTCAGGTCAATACTCCTTTAGATGAGGCAACTTACCGTGAGTTTTTAGGCCTCTGTAGTCATGAATACTTCCATGCTTGGTTAGTTAAACGCATTCAGCCAAAAGCATTTCAACCCTATCAACTTGATCGCAGAAACCATACTCGTTTACTTTGGTTATTTGAAGGCTTTACGAGTTACTACGATGACTTGCAATTATTCCGTAGCAAACGTATTGACCTCAAAACCTACCTCAAGCTAGTGGCTAATAATTGGAATGGTATTTTGCGCGGGCCTGGTAGATTGAAGCAAAGCCTAGCGGACAGCTCTTTTGATGCTTGGACTAAGTATTACCAGGCCGATGAGAACACGCCGAATGCAGTCGTAAGTTATTACGGCAAGGGCGCATTGCTAGCTTTAGGTTTAGATCTCAAGATTCGTGCATTTACAAGCAACCGCCAATCCTTAGATGATTTGATGCGCCTCATTTGGCAAACCCATGGAGTTACGTTGGATGGCATTGCTGAAGACGGCATGGACGACTTGATACTCAAACTACTAGGGAAGGGATTCTCTAAAACTTGGAATGAATTTCAATCCCGCTACATTTTTGGCGCTGAAGATATTCCAATTCAGAAATGGATTGATTCCAAAACTATTGAAGTGAAACAAAAAACCCATTCCAAGCTTGAGCAAATTAAATTGCAACTTGGGTTGCGTCACACTGAAGTAAGTGGCTGGCTAAAGGTAACTCACGTACTTGATGGTGGTGCCGCGCAATTAGCTGGTCTGGCTACCGGAGATCTTGTAGCCAGCATCAATGGTGAACGGATTACTGCGGCACGTTGGGATAAGGTGATATCTAGTTTGACCACAGGGCAAGTCATTCAGATTTGCTTTTACCGAGATGACTTAGAACATGAGTGCATGACCGTTCTTGAAGATGATCAAATTCCAAACCAATACACTCTCACGCCAGCTGAGTAATGCATTCATTTTCTGCAGCTGATATTCCAGAAGATTGGCGCACCCTACTCGGAGATTATTTTGAATCCCCTGAGTGGCAAACACTACAGACCAATCTGAGGGCTGAGATCAATATAGATTTCGAGAAGATTTGTCCGGAACCTCACAATTTCTTCAAAACACTAACGCAAACTCCACTTAATCAAGTGAAGGTAGTCATCTTGGGGCAAGATCCATATCACTCCCCTGGACTAGCGCAGGGCTTGGCTTTTTCGATACCTAGCAGTATTCCAACAAATTCCCGTCAATTTCCGAGCTCCTTACGTAATATCAGCAAGGCGCTAGCACTGGAAGGTTTTGGCGCCCTTAACAACGGGGATCTTCATTCTTGGGCTAAGCAAGGCGTTTTACTTCTCAATACCGCTCTCAGCGTCAAATTGGGTGAAGCAGGCAGTCACGCCAATCTGGGCTGGAAATCCCTCATTGATCGACTGATAAGCGCCTTAGCGCAGCAAAAGCCGCATCTAGTTTGGATGCTGTGGGGTGGTCATGCCCAATCCAAGCTACCCCTTATTGAAGTAGCACCAGATCAATTGATTCTGCAATCCTCACACCCTTCTGGGCTAGGGGTCTATAAAACAGATCGGCCCTTTATTCAGCCTGGCGGAAAAGAGAGTTGCGGGCACTTCACCAAAGCCAATAAATGGCTGCTAGAGCACGGAGCAAGCCCCATTTGCTGGACCGTCCCTCATGGCGACCTATTTAACTAATTCTGTGTTGCTGCGTAGAGGCAGCCTGCAAGGCAAGAGGCCGCTATGGCACTGAGCCATTCCAACATCTGACCTGACTGAAATACGCCTGTAAATTGCCCAATATAGGAGCTAGCTAGGGCAGCAACACTGCCAACCAAGACTGCCATAAGAAATTTCTTAGCCCTTGGCTTAGATTGACGTTTTCCTGGGTAAAAAACCAAGGCAAATACGCCAGTTAGACCACCAATCACCAGAAAAGCTAAAAACCCCATTGCCACCCCCATTGTTGCCGCCATCAAATCTATAATCACCATTATGAAGTTGTTGACACTCGGCATCAATCATCACACAGCGCCGGTCGCCATTCGGGAAAAGGTCGCCTTTGACCCTGAATTTCTTCAAGAAGCGTTGCACGATCTTCGCCAACATCTTGTTGGTGCGAATCAGGCCGGCCTGCCTGAGGCCACAATCCTGTCTACCTGTAATAGAACTGAACTCTACTGCGCCGCTAATGATGCAGATGCAGCCAGCCTCTTACATGAAGCGACGTTTGACTGGTTAGCCAAAACCCAACAACTTGCTCCTAGCAGTTTGGAGCCACATATTTATTCGCTACCGCAATCTGATGCAGTTCGTCATGCTTTTAGAGTTGCTTGCGGGTTGGACTCCATGGTGATTGGCGAAACCCAAATCTTGGGTCAGATGAAAGATGCTGTGCGCACTGCAAATGATGCAGGCGTCCTTGGCACTTATCTCAATCAACTCTTTCAGAAAACCTTTGCAGTCGCAAAAGAAGTTCGTGGCTCGACAGAGATTGGCGCCCACTCGATTTCAATGGCAGCAGCATCCGTTCGATTAGCCGAACGTATTTTTGAAAGTATTGCTGATCAACGTGTTCTGTTTATCGGCGCTGGTGACATGATCACTTTGTGCGCCACCCATTTCGTGGCACGCAAGCCTAAAGCAGTAGCAATTGCCAATCGCACGATTGAACGCGGACAAGAATTAGCAGACTCAATTTCCATTCAAGATGTTGAGGCAGAATCATTCAAACTCTCAGATCTGCCGAGTCGATTGCATGAATTTGACATCATCATTTCAAGTACAGCATCATCTCTACCGATTATCGGATTAGGAATGGTAGAGAGTGCTCTTAAGCAACGTCGCCGTAAACCCATGGTCATGATTGATCTAGCGGTTCCCCGTGACTTTGAGCCAGAGATTAGCCGCTTAAATGACATCTACCTTTATACAGTCGATGATCTAGGCGTGATGATTCAGACTGGCGCCTCTTTACGCCAAGCAGCAGTGAGTCAGGCTGAAGCCATTATTGAAGATCGTGTGGGTAATTTCATGCACTGGATGCAAGGGCGTAAGACTGTGCCACTCATTCAGGATATTCAGCAACAAGGCGAGCACCTCAGGCAACTTGAACTCGATCGCGCGATGAAACGATTGATGCGTGGCGAGGATCCCCAAGAAGTTCTCAATGCGATGGCTCAAGGCTTAACGAATAAGTTCTTACATGGCTCATTACATGCTTTGCAACACTCCAATGGCGCTGAGCGTGAAGCACTGATTAAGTTACTTCCCAAATTATTCGCCTCACACACCAAGCCAGAAGACCATTAGATGAAGCCCAGCATGCGGGCTAAGCTAGACCACCTAGATACGCGCTTAGCCGAACTCAATTCTTTATTAACTACCGAAGAGTCCACGAAGGATATGGACAACTATCGGAAACTCACACGTGAGCATTCTGATATTGCGACGGTAGTGGAGCAATTTGGCTTATATAAACAAGCTGAGGCTGATGCTCAAGCTGCAGAAGAGATGCGTAAGGATCCTGATATGAAGGACTTTGCGGATGAAGAGCAAAAACAAGCTCAAGCCACTATGGAAGAGCTTGAGGGTGTGCTTCAAAAACTACTCTTACCCAAAGATGTCAACGATGAACGCAATGTCTTCTTAGAAATCCGCGCAGGTACAGGCGGTGATGAGAGTGCACTTTTTGCCAGCGACCTACTCCGAATGTATACGCGCTTTGCAGAACGTCAGGGCTGGAAAGTAGAAGTGGTAAATGCTGCCGAATCTGATCTTGGTGGCTATAAAGAAGTTGTTTTGCGCCTAGTAGGTCAGTCTGTTTATTCACGCCTCAAATTTGAGTCTGGTGGCCATCGCGTGCAACGTGTTCCCCAAACAGAAACTCAGGGACGTATTCATACTTCAGCTTGTACAGTGGCAGTGATGCCCGAGGCTGATGAATTGGAAGCGGTCAAAATTAATCCCGCTGAATTACGCATCGATACTTTTAGAGCTTCAGGTGCTGGCGGTCAACACATTAATAAAACGGACTCCGCTGTCCGTATCACCCACTTACCGACTGGAACTGTCGTTGAGTGTCAGGACGATCGCAGTCAACACCGCAATCGTGAGCAAGCCATGAAAGTTCTAGTCTCTCGCATCATGGATGCCCGTGAACGTGAAAAACATCAGCTAGAAGCTCAGACCAGAAAGTCTTTAGTTGGCACTGGTGATCGTAGTGATCGTATTCGGACTTATAACTTTCCACAAGGTCGTATTACCGATCACCGTATCAACCTCACGCTGTACAAGATTGATGCCATGATGGATGGTGATATAGACGATCTATGCAATGCCCTAGCGTCTGAGCATCAGGCGGAGCTTCTTGCGGCACTTGGCGATAATTAACTCCAGCTCAGGATGAGTGCCAGCCCGACTTTACGAGAATGCATTAGCAATTGCGCATTGCCAGCGAATGAGGTTCGGATATTGCTAGCCCACATTCTAGAAAAGTACTATCAACTCCCACGTTCTGCCCTGCTGTCTCGTGATGATATAAGTTTGAGTGAACAAGCTTTTGGAGAATGGGAGAGACTGGTTGCCAGAAGAATGGGTGGTGAGCCCATTGCCTATATCTTGGGCAAGAAGGGCTTTCATAATATTGAGTTAGAGGTGGGGCCCGGGGTACTGATTCCCCGCCCAGAAACTGAGCTCCTTGTAGAGATCGCCCTGACTGAAATTACCAAACTCAACAAACACGTAAGAGTATTAGATCTAGGCACAGGTTCTGGCGCTATTGCACTTTCTATCGCAAGCGCTATGCCGCTGGCATCACTAATTGCAACAGATCAATCAACCGAGGCTCTGGCTATTGCAAAGCAAAATGCACAATCCCTCAAGCTGTTAGATCAAGCCCAGTTTTTACAAGGTAGCTGGTATGCGGCGTTGACCCAAGTCAGCCAATTTGATGTGATTGTAAGCAATCCACCCTATATCGCCCATCAAGATCCTCACCTCACCCAAGGGGATCTCCGCTTTGAACCTGCATCCGCATTAACCGATTACGCTAGCGGGTTAAGCTGTTTAGAAATCATTATTGCTGGGGCAGATCAATACCTAAAACCTGGCGGTTTAATTGCCCTTGAGCATGGCTATGATCAATCTGAGGCTGTGATGGGACTGATGACGGCAGCAGGTTTAATGGAAGTGCAGGCACACCTCGATTTGGCAGGCCACTGCCGAGTAGCTTCTGGACGAAAAAGGCTCTAAAACTGACTAAGGGAATTAACCCTTTTCTTCAGATAGCCTTAAAATTACCTCATTATTATTAGTAGTAAATCATCATCTTTAAATGGCATCAATTCAGGAAAAAATTATGGATACCCAAGCAAAAATTCAAGAAATCGTTACTAGCCATCCCGTTGTGTTGTTTATGAAGGGCAATGCCCAGTTTCCGCAATGTGGCTTTTCCGGTAACGCGATCAATATTTTGCGCGCAAGTGGCGTTGAAAATCTACATACTGTGAATGTCCTAGAAGATGAAGCAATTCGTCAGGGCATTAAGGAATTTGCTAACTGGCCAACTATTCCTCAGCTCTATATCAATGGTGAATTCATTGGTGGCTCAGACATCATGACCGAGATGTTCCAAAGCGGTGAGTTGAAAAAGCTTGTACAAGGCTAATCAAACAAAATCTGCATAGCTCACATTTGTGACTTTTGACTTAAGCTCGCTATTACTATTTGGCCTGCCATTTGCTTTATGCGCAGGCCTTTTGGTCTATGCGCTCAATTTACGCTCAGCCCTCACGAGAGTTGAAGCGCAAATTCAAGCTGATGCCACCCTTTCTGCCAGCTTAAGATTAGAGCGTGATCAGGCATTACAGAATGCTATTCGACTTGAGGCAGCACTGGACTCCGAGCGTAAACAGGGCTTAGGAAGAATTGAATCTCTCAATGAGGCTAAAGAGGCGCTGACTAGCCAATTCAAAAATCTCGCTAATGAGATTTTGGAAGATAAATCTAAGCGCTTTACTGAGCAAAACGTTGCTAGCCTAGATGCTCTTCTGAAGCCACTACAAACTAAGCTTTCAGAATTCAAAGAGCAGGTAAATACCTCCTACGGCAACGAAGCACGCGAGCGCTTTGCCCTTAAGAGTGAGATCGAGCGTCTAGCTAATCTGAATTTACGCATGTCAGATGAGACACGTTCACTCACCCAGGCACTCAAGGGGGACTCAAAGGTACAAGGCAATTGGGGTGAATTGGTTTTAGAGTCCATTCTTGAATCTTCAGGCCTTCGAAAGGGTGAAGAGTACCTAGTTCAGGATAGTCACACCCTGACTGATGGCTCACGCCTCCAGCCTGACGTCGTAGTGAAGCTACCAGAAGGTAGAAGCTTAGTGGTTGATAGTAAGGTTTCTATTACGGCTTACTCCCGCCATGCTGAAGCATCCGACCCGATAGTCTCAGAGCAAGAATTGGCCGCTCACATTCAGTCTCTTCGACAACACATTCAAGGACTCTCAAGCAAAAACTATAGCTCTTTATATGGCATTGGCTCGGTAGACTTTGTGTTGATGTTTGTGCCCATTGAACCTGCATTCTTGCTAGCCTTGAAGACAGCGCCTAATTTGTACCAAGAGGCACTAGCTAAGAATATTGTGCTGGTATGTCCAAGTACTTTGATGGCTACGCTGAGAACCGTTGCGCATTTATGGCGTCAAGATCATCAAAACCGCAACGCTCTAGAAATTGCAAAACAATGTGGCACGCTCTATGACAAATTTGTTGGCTTTGTTGACGATCTTGAAAAACTTGGTCAACGCCTAGATCAAGCCCAAACGAGTTACCACGATGCCTTCAATAAACTCAAATCGGGCAAAGGCAATCTGATTCGTACTGCAGAGAAAGTGCGTGAGCTTGGCGTTAAGCCCAGCAAGAATATTTCCGCACCCCTGATTGAATCTTCAACAGATCTAGAATAAACGCAGAATAAAAATTGACTGCTATCGCATTAGACTCTCAAGCGTCATCGCATTCCTATAGAAAAGTAGCCATTGCAGCCTGCTTTGGAACCTTTCTAGAGTGGTACGACTTTTTGACATTTGCAACTCTCGCAGTAGTCTTCGGCCCCCTCTTTTTTCCCTCTAGCGATCCTAGTACCGCCCTCTTAGCCAGCCTAGCGACCTTTGGTGTTGGCATGGTAGTCAGGCCCATCGGAGCAGCAATATTTGGCAGTATTGGTGATCGCATTGGGCGCCGCCCCGTCTTCATGATCACCATTACTCTTATGGGGATTGCTACGGTCTGCGTTGGTTTTCTGCCGACCTATGCTCAGGTGGGAATCTGGGCGCCTATTCTGTTGGTGAGCCTCAGACTACTTCAAGGCCTCTCGGCAGGAGGAGAAATTGGCGGTAGCGCCGTCTACCTCACTGAGCATGCCGGTGATTCGAATCGTGGCTTCAAGACCAGCTTCTTACAGCTCATGGGGCCACTCGGCATCTTAGTATCCACACTGCAAATTGCCTTGCTACAAACCTATCTTACCCAAGAAGAATTTCTATCTTGGGGCTGGCGTGTGCCATTTTGGGTTTCATTTATTCTGCTCTTGATTGCATTTAAAGTCCGCATGGCTTTAGAAGAGACGCCAATCTATCTACAACTCAGCAAAACAGAAGCTCAATCTAAAAGTCCTTTACGTGACAACCTAAAAGACCCTGAAACCAGAAAGAGGATGTTTCTCCTTTTCTTTTGCATCTCTGCTGGTGGTGCAGTGCTATTTTTCTGCGTGCAGGTTTACACCGCAATTTTCCTCAAGACCACCGTAAAGCTTGCCCCCCAAGTTGTTGACCAGTTAAGCGTCTATGCAACCGTTGCGCTATTACCTTTTACAGTATTTGCGGGATGGCTGTCTGACAAGATTGGCAGAAAACCTGTCGTTGTCAGCGGCCTTCTCTTAGGCGCCACGCTAATACTGCCGGCGTTTTATTTACTACAAAGTAATAGTGGGTCGATCTCATTGATAGCAGGTGTCCTGATTGGCTTATCAGCAATCCTGGCGCTGGTAGTCGGTCCACAAACAGCTCTACTTGCAGAACTCTTTCCGGCAAAAACTAGAAATAGCGCAGCCACCCTTCCGCATAATTTAGCTGCTGGCTGGATAGGCGGTCTTCTGCCTTTGATTGTGACTTGGCTAAATCAATATTGGGAAAGTAGCATTGCAGGACTTTGGTACCCGACTGCTTTCTTGGCTGGCGGGGCAATAGTGGCAATGATCTACTTACCAGAGACCAGAAGAGCGAACTTACTCAATTAAGTGCTTTGCAATTGACTTAAATACCAGTTCCAAAATTGAAAAAACCTAAGTTCGTGAGAACCTAGGTTTTGAATTTTGGTGCCCCTTGTCCGACTCGAACAGACCACCTACTGATTACAAATCAGTTGCTCTACCAGATGAGCTAAAGGGGCAACGGATAATATTTTAACCTATTTCACAATCGTCAAGGAAGGTCTGCTGGCTTTTGGCTTTTCAGCATTCTCAGAGCTTTCACCCTTAAGCTTGCTGGTCTTGCTAGCATCGAATGGGAAAGACATTCCCTGGCCATTTTCTCTTGCATAGATTGCTAGAACATTGCTTACAGGAACCATGATTTTTCTTGGAACCCCGCCAAATCTTGCCTGAAAACTGATCCAATCATTATCCAAATTCAGCTGATGGCAGGCCTCCAGAGAAAGATTTAAAACAATTTCATCCTTCTTCACAAACTCCATAGGCACTTCAACACTGGAGTCCACGAAGACCGCCATGAAAGGCGTAAAACCAAAATCCGTGCACCACTGATGTAGGGCACGGATTAGGTAGGGTTTATTGCTTGGAATATCAGACATGCTTATTCTGCCGGCCTGAGTAATGAGCCGCTTAGCGACGCATTACCTTTTCTGATGGAGTCAATGCCTCAATGTAAGCAGGTCTGCTAAAAATACGCTCGGCGTACTTCAAGAGAGGTGCCGCATTACGTGAGAGGTCAATGCCGTAATGCTCCAAACGCCACAATAAAGGAGCGATTGCTACATCCAGCATAGAAAACTCTTCGCCCAACATATACTTATTCTTCACAAAAATAGGTGCAAGCTGAGTTAAGCGATCACGAATCGCTAAACGCGCTTTTTCATGAGATTTCTCAGCTGGCTTACCCTTTTCATTCTCTAATGCGGCCACATGCACAAACAACTCTTTCTCAAAGTTAAAGAGAAAGAGGCGTGCGCGTGCGCGTGCAACAGGATCAGGCGGCATTAATTGCGGATGAGGAAAACGCTCGTCAATGTATTCATTGATGATGTTTGACTCGTACAAAATCAAATCGCGTTCGACCAAGATTGGAACTTGGCCGTAAGGGTTCATTACCGAGATATCTTCTGGCTTGTTAAACAAGTCCACATCACGGATTTCAAAGTCCATGCCTTTTTCAAAAAGCACCAGACGGCAGCGTTGCGAGAATGGGCAGTTTGTGCCCGAGTACAACACCATCATAAATTTATTTCCTTAAATATCTACTTCAATACAACAAACGCACAAACAACTGCGACTTTAAACCTTAAAAACTACGGCTTAGTGGATATCTTTCCAGTAAGCCTTATTCAAACGTGAAGCTACCAGTGTGAAGATTGCCAAGAAGATCAGCACAATCACACCCAAACGCTTACGCTCGAGTTGAACCGGCTCGGCCATCCATGACATGAAGGCAACCAAGTCAGCAATGTTGTCGTCATACTCTTGGGGCTTCATAGTTCCTGGAGTTAACTGCTCAAATCCAACAAACTTTTTCTCTACACGGCTTGCATCGTGTGGGTCTGGGCGCTCTTCAAACTTTGCAGCACGCTCACCCTGCAACTGCCAGAGAACATGGGGCATACCAACGTTCGGATACACCAAGTTATTCCACCCAGTTTGAGTAGTGTCGTCTTTGTAGAAAGTACGGAAATAGGTGTAGAGCCAATCGGTACCGCGCGCACGCGCCTCTACAGACAAGTCTGGAGGAGTCTTGCCAAAGAAGGCCTTGCCGTCTTTAGGTGACATTGAAATAGTCATCAAGTCGCCAACTTTAGCATCGGACAAAATCAAGTTGTCTTTAATTTCTTGATCTGTCAAACCAATATCACGCATGCGGTTGTAACGCACGCTTGTAGCGGAGTGGCAATTCAAGCAATAGTTGACAAATATCTTGGCGCCATTTTGCAAAGAAGCATTGTTGCTAACGCGATTAGGTGCAGTTTCCAATGGGAAACCGCCCTCGCTTGCATTTGCAGTTAAACCAAAACCAAGGGCTGTAATCAAGGCTGTAGCCTGACAGACACCCATCACAGTGTGCAAAATTCGTTTCATACTAGTTCCTAATTTCTCGGGTATCTGAATTAATGAGGCTTAAAAGTAACGCGCGTTGGAACTGGCTTGAATTTACCAAGCGTGCTCCAGAACGGCATTGCCAAGAAAAAGCCCAGATAGTAAATAGTGCAAATCTGAGAAATCTTTTCGTAGATAGGTGATGGCGGCTCAATACCTAGGTAACCCAAGATCACAAAGCTCACAATAAATACGCCGTAGATATATTTATGGAATTGTGGGCGATAGCGAATCGACTTCACTGGAGAGTGGTCTAACCATGGCAAGAAGAAGAGGATCACTACAGACCCACCCATGATTACAACACCCCAGAACTTCGCGTCAAACGCATAGAAACCAGCGGCCAATACCAATGCAATAGCTGCGCAAGCGCCTTTTACCTTGATGTCTTTGGACCGCAGGGCAAACATTCCCAAAATTACTGCCAAGAAGATCCACAAAGGTAGCAAGAAATTCGTAGTAGTGGCGCGCAACATGGAATAGAACGGAGTGAAATACCAAACCGGTGCAATATGCGTTGGCGTAACAAATGGATTTGCTGGAATGAAGTTATTCGCTTCCAAGAAATAACCACCCATCTCTGGTGCAAAGAAAACAATCGAAGCAAAGATGATTAAGAAACCACCTAAATACATAATGTCATGGACACTGTAAAAAGGATGGAAAGGGATTCCGTCTAAAGGGATTCCTTTTTCATCAACCGTATTCTTAATCTCAATTCCATCTGGGTTATTTGAACCCACTTCATGCAACGCAAGAATGTGTGCCGCAACCAAACCAATTAATACCAATGGTATGGCAATCACATGGAATGCAAAGAAGCGGTTGAGCGTTGCATCACCAACTACGTAGTCGCCACGTAGCCACAGGGATAGATCTGGACCAATCAAAGGAATCGCTGAAAATAAATTGACGATCACTTGTGCGCCCCAATAGGACATTTGACCCCATGGGAGGAGGTAGCCGAAGAAGGCCTCACCCATCAAGGCCAAGAAAATGGCGCATCCGAAGATCCAAATGAGTTCACGTGGCTTACGATAGGAGCCGTAGATCAAACCACGGAACATGTGCATATAAACCACTACGAAGAACATCGAGGCACCAGTAGAGTGCATGTAGCGGATCAGCCAGCCGAAGGGAACTTCGCGCATGATGTATTCAACAGACTCAAACGCCTTAGCGGCATCTGGTTTGTAGTTCATGGTTAAGAAAATACCAGTAATGATCTGAATCGCTAAAACTACAATCGCTAAAGCACCAAAAATATAGAAGAAGTTCAGGTTTTTAGGAGCGTAATACTCGCTCATATGACGCTTGAAGGCTTCAGTAACAGGTAGACGTGAGTCAATCCAAGCCATCATCTTTACTGCGGCAGATGCGTCTGCTGGGACTTCTTTTTCGTGAAATGCCATTTATTTCTCCTTAGGCCTTCTTATCTTCGCCAACCAGAATTTTGGTGTCGCTCAAATACATATGTGGCGGCACTTCCATATTGTCTGGGGCTGGTTTGTTCTTAAATACACGACCGGCCATATCGAATGTAGAGCCGTGGCATGGGCAAAGGAAACCACCCTGCCATGTATTAGGCAAAGAAGGTTGAGCGCCCGCTTCAAACTTAGGTGTAGGCGAGCATCCTAGATGGGTGCAAATACCGACTACAACCATGTATTCAGGTTTAATTGAGCGCCATTGATTTTGCGCATAAGGCGGGGTAAATTGAGCTGGGTCCCGTAAAGAATCAGGGTCTGCTAACTCTGCATCAATTTTAGAGAGCTCTGCTACCTGCTCAGGTGTGCGACGCACCACCCAAACTGGCTTACCGCGCCACTCAACCATACGCATTTCGTCTGGCTGCATACCGGAGATATCGATCTCAACAGCTGCACCAGCAGCTTTGGCGCGCTCAGAAGGCTGAAAACTGTCCACAAAAGGGTAAAGGGCTGCGGCTGCACCAACACCGCCGACTGCTGAAGTGGCGATCAACCAATTACGGCGATCCTTATCCATACTGGGCTTGTCACTCATTTACAAAATTCCTCGAAAAGAGCATTTATAGGTAAAAATACTTAAAGATGAGATTTTAAAGTAAAAATGGGGTATGCATCAAAGTTATGGGGTTAATTTTGAGTTAATCTCATTACAAGTGAAATGAAAGGTATTTATGGCTGTTTTAAAGGAATTTCGGGACTTTGCGGTCAAAGGCAATGTCATTGATTTGGCAGTTGGCGTCATTATTGGCGGAGCTTTTGGGAAGATTGTGGATTCCCTCGTAAATGACATCGTGATGCCAGTGATTTCAACCCTTTTGGGGGGTCATATTGACTTTACGAACCTATTCTTGGTCTTGGGTAACATTCCTGCAGGAGTTCCTAGAACCTTTGATGCACTCAAAAAAGCTGGTATACCCATTTTTGCCTATGGCAACTTCATCACCATCTCTATTAATTTTATTTTATTAGCCTTTGTCATTTTTCAAATGGTAAAAATCGTAAACAAGGTGCGGATAATTGATGCGCCTCCAACCCCTCAAGCACCAGAGGATACTCTGCTCTTAAGGGAGATCCGCGATAGCCTCAAAAAATAAGCAATGAGATTTTTTCAAAAAACACTGCTGTTTCAGCCAATATGAATATATTGATGCCTGAAGTTCAATGGAAGCTCCAAAAAGCCATCAAGGCCTTTCATGGTGACAATTTTGATTATGCAGTTTCGGTCTTAACAGAGATTTTGGAGAGCAAAACTAATTGCATCAATATTATTTTTGAACTAGGCATTGCTTATGCCAACTCCCGTAGATACAAAGAGGCATTAGCGGTATTTTATTGCTTGCAGCCCTATAAAAAATCTGATGAAAATTTTTTTTATAACTTAGGTCTCATTCTTGATTTACAAGGAAGCCAAAGGCTCGCTATAGATGCCTACGATTCGGCTCTCAAAATTCAACCTCACTACATCGAAGCCCTTATTAATAAGGGGTCAATCTACAATGATATTAAAAAATATTCCTTAGCTCTTGATGTATTACAAAAAGCAACCCAAATAAGACCCGATATCCCAGAGGGTTGGTCTAATTTAGGCATTGCACTTAATCACTTGAATTTATTTCAGGAATCTCTTAGTGCCTATCGTGAGGCAATTAAACTAAATCCCAATTACTATGAGGCATGGTCCAATAAAAGCGTAGTTCTCAATAGGATGGGGCTGTTCCCCGAGTCTTATCTAGCGTGTAATCAGGCTCTTAGCTTAAAGCCCGATTATGTAGATGCTTGGTGTAATAAAGGTAATGTTTTTAAACGAGCTCAAAAGATACGAAGAGGCTATTGCTCACTTCGATAAAGCTCTTCACCTCAATCCTAATTATGCTGAAGCTTGGTCAAATAAAGGAGTTTCCCTAAAGCAGCTTGAGCGTTATGACGAGGCTATAGCTCATTATGAAAAAGCGTTAATTCTTAAATCTGATATTGATTGGGTATACGGCGACTTGCTTCATACAAAAATGAAAATATGTAGCTGGCTAGGTTTTGCTGATTCCTTGGATCATATTTCCAAACAGGTGGTGGCAAATAAAAAGATTGCGCAACCTTTTTCGCTGCTTGCATTAAATGATGATATTTTTTTGCACAAAAAATCTTCCAAAATTTATGCTCAAGATAAATATCCACTCAATCCTGCGTTGGGACTTATTCGTAAGCATGCTGTAAAAGAAAAAATTCGTATTGGCTATTTTTCAGCTGACTTTAAAAATCATCCTGTTGCCTTTCTCATTGCCGAACTTTTTGAGATTCACGACAGAAATCAGTTTGAGATATACGCATTCTCCCTGAAAAATGCTAACGATGAAATGCGGGAGCGTCTTGTTGCTTCATTCGACCATTTTATTGACGCGGAGTTCATGTCTGATATCGAAGTTGCCCAGTCATCTCGGGCCCATTCTATTGATATAGCAGTTGATTTAACGGGTTTTACTCAAGACTCGAGAACAGGGATTTTTGCGCATAGAGCTGCCCCAATTCAGGTGAACTATCTTGGCTATCCAGGAACCATGGGCGCTGACTATATTGATTACATTCTTGCTGATAAAACTTTAATCCCAACCCAGTCTCAGGAGTTTTTCTCTGAAAAAGTAATCTATTTGCCCAATAGCTATCAGGTCAATGATAGAAAGCGTTTAATCTCAGAGAAGCAATTTACAAGGCAAGAATTAGGTCTGCCTGAAAATGGATTTGTTTTTTGTTGTTTTAACAATAATTTTAAAATTCTTCCCGCTACTTTTGCAGGTTGGATGCGAATACTAAAAGCAGTCGATGATAGCGTCATCTGGCTTTTTGAGGACAATCCTTGGGCGGTTGAAAATCTCAAAAAAGAAGCCTTAAGCCATGGGATTGATACAAATAGACTTGTTTTTGCTGTGCGAATGCCACTTCCAGAACATTTAGCTCGCCATCGTCAAGCGGATTTATTTCTTGATACATTTCCTTACAATGCCCACACCACCACTAGTGATGCCTTATGGTCTGGGTTACCAGTTCTGACTTTGATGGGAGAAACTTTTGCTAGTCGCGTAGCAGCCAGCCTATTAAATGCAATTGGTTTATCAGAACTTATTACCAACACTCAAGAAGAGTATGAGGTTATGGCAATTGATCTAGCCATGGATCGCAAGAAACTAGCAGATATTAAATTAAAGCTAAGTAACAATCGCTTGACCACCCCCTTATTCAATACCCCACTCTTTTCTAGAAATCTTGAGGCTGCTTACATCAAAATGTATGAGGAATATCAGACAGATTTATAGCAAGCCACTTTGCTAGCTTGCCTCTGATTTTCAATTTTGATTACTGGAAATTGGTTGTAGGTTTAATACATATACTGATTTTTTATCCTCTTATAGAATTAAGTTCTGCTTTTAATAAATAATGAATATGAGTCCACAATTTCAAGCAATGCTTCAACAGGCTATCCAAGCTTTTCAAAGTGGAAATTTTGATAGTGCCTCATTAATTCTAAAGAGAGTTATACAGGCCGACTCAAAGAATCTTCCAGCTTTACACATTCTTGGTTTAATAAGGGTGTCACAGGCCAACTATAGTGAAGCTGCTGATTTCCTAACAAGGGCCGCGCGGATTAATCCCAATGACCCCTCGATTCAATATAACTTAGCGAAAGCACTTGCTGACTCTGGAAACGATAAAGGTGCCATTGCTCACCATAAAAAGGCAGTATCTCTAGACCCCAATAATTCAGAGGCTTGGCTTAGCTATGGAAATACTGCAACTAACTTGGGTCAATATGAAGACGCTCTTATTTGGTATGGAAATGCGCTACGTCTTAACCCTAATTATGTAGAAGCTTCATTAAATAAGGGTGCAACCCTAAACGAGCTCAAAAGATACGAAGAGGCTATTGCTCACTTCGATAAAGCTCTTCACCTCAATCCTAATTATGCTGAAGCTTGGTCAAATAAAGGAGTTTCCCTAAAGCAGCTTGAGCGTTATGACGAGGCTATAGCTCATTATGAAAAAGCGTTAATTCTTAAATCTGATATTGATTGGGTATACGGCGACTTGCTTCATACAAAAATGAAAATATGTAGCTGGCTAGGTTTTGCTGATTCTTTGGATCATATTTCCAAACAGGTGGTGGCAAATAAAAAGATTGCGCAACCTTTTTCGCTGCTTGCATTAAATGATGATATTTTTTTGCACAAAAAATCTTCCAAAATTTATGCTCAAGATAAATATCCACTCAATCCTGCGTTGGGACTTATTCGTAAGCATGCTGTAAAAGAAAAAATTCGTATTGGCTATTTTTCAGCTGACTTTAAAAATCATCCTGTTGCCTTTCTCATTGCCGAACTTTTTGAGATTCACGACAGAAATCAGTTTGAGATATACGCATTCTCCCTGAAAAATGCTAACGATGAAATGCGGGAGCGTCTTGTTGCTTCATTCGACCATTTTATTGACGCGGAGTTCATGTCTGATATCGAAGTTGCCCAGTCATCTCGGGCCCATTCTATTGATATAGCAGTTGATTTAACGGGTTTTACTCAAGACTCGAGAACAGGGATTTTTGCGCATAGAGCTGCCCCAATTCAGGTGAACTATCTTGGCTATCCAGGAACCATGGGCGCTGACTATATTGATTACATTCTTGCTGATAAAACTTTAATCCCAACCCAGTCTCAGGAGTTTTTCTCTGAAAAAGTAATCTATTTGCCCAATAGCTATCAGGTCAATGATAGAAAGCGTTTAATCTCAGAGAAGCAATTTACAAGGCAAGAATTAGGTCTGCCTGAAAATGGATTTGTTTTTTGTTGTTTTAACAATAATTTTAAAATTCTTCCCGCTACTTTTGCAGGTTGGATGCGAATACTAAAAGCAGTCGATGATAGCGTCATCTGGCTTTTTGAGGACAATCCTTGGGCGGTTGAAAATCTCAAAAAAGAAGCCTTAAGCCATGGGATTGATACAAATAGACTTGTTTTTGCTGTGCGAATGCCACTTCCAGAACATTTAGCTCGCCATCGTCAAGCGGATTTATTTCTTGATACATTTCCTTACAATGCCCACACCACCACTAGTGATGCCTTATGGTCTGGGTTACCAGTTCTGACTTTGATGGGAGAAACTTTTGCTAGTCGCGTAGCAGCCAGCCTATTAAATGCAATTGGTTTATCAGAACTTATTACCAACACTCAAGAAGAGTATGAGGTTATGGCAATTGATCTAGCCATGGATCGCAAGAAACTAGCAGATATTAAATTAAAGCTAAGTAACAATCGCTTGACCACCCCCTTATTCAATACCCCACTCTTTTCTAGAAATCTTGAGGCTGCTTACATCAAAATGTATGAGGAATATCAGACAGATTTATAGCAAGCCACTTTGCTAGCTTGCCTCTGATTTTCAATTTTGATTACTGGAAATTGGTTGTAGGTTTCTTAACCAATCCTTAGCCAAGAAAAAACCCACTATGTCACCATAGTGGGTTGATTTAATGCCTTACTAATCATTAGCTAACTTGCGTTAGCCTCAAATTAGAAAGTGTGACGTACGCCAACACCGTAGCTTGATGCGCCTTCAGATGAATTAACTGAAGAGCTTGATACTTGTGTTGAACCGTAAATAGCATACAAGTTTGTACGCTTGCTTAGCAAGTAATTCGCGCCTAACTGGTAACCAGTAAAGTTTTGTGTTGCGCGGCTTGTGGTTGTCAATACGTTTGCAGCAGCTGCATCGTAACGACCTGTACCGCCTGATGCCCACGCTTCGATTGTTGGAGTAATGAAGCTACGTACACCAATCTGCTGAGCAGTTCTTTGGAGGTAGATATTTGAGTTCAGGTTAGACACATACTTTGCATTAACGTACTGTGCATAAGCCTTCAAAATCCCGAAATCATATGTTGCTGCGTAGTACTGTTGAGTCTGAGCAAGAGATGTACCAAATGGATTCACTACTGTACCAGCAGTAGCTGTTACTGGCAGGGCTGCAGCAGTTTCTACACCAGCGACAAATGTACGATTTTTTGAAGTTTGATATGCAGCATCAACGTTCAACTTGCTCCAAACGTAATTAATACCGAGGCCTGCAGCTTCGTTATTGGCTACAGTTGTTGAAGTTGAATCTGACATGTTGTTTGAGTAGATAGCGTTAGCTTGGAAACCAGCAAAACGATCTGTTTGTAATGTCAATGCATTGCTGTAACGAACTGTATATGCAGTAGTAGTCTGGGAAGATCCTGTTCCAGAGCTTACTGAGTAAATTACGTTACCGTGCATGTTATTTGTTTGGCCTGGGTCTGTGCGACCAACTGCAAGGTGAACTGGTGTGTACTGTGTACCAATTGCGCCTTGACCAATACCTTTTTTGCTCAAACCAACAAATGACTGACGGTTAAACAAGCCTTGATTAGTATTGCCTGAAAGTGATGCATCAGTAGGATAAAGCTGGAATTCAGCAGTAAAGAAGGCAGCTGTACCACCACCTAAATCTTCATTGCCTTTGAAGCCTAAACGGGAGCTAGACTCTGAACCTGCACCAGAAAACGATGTTGTATTAGTTTTTGTTGATCCAGCACGTGATGTAGTGCCAGCAAAACCAACGTCCATAATTCCGTATACGGTTACTGATGACTGAGCTTGAGCTGCTGACGCAAACGCGCCGATTGCCGCAACTGCTAATAGCGATTTTTTCATTCTTTAAATCTCCATAAATTGAAAGTAATGCCCAATAAAATTGGGACATATGAATTTTGCTTGTTTTGCCCTCCTAGGTTGGGGGTAAGGGCATTTAGAGGCTGTTTTTGCTTGTGGAAAGGTAGTTTTTTGGCTTTCTTCGTTGTATCAGGGCAACAAGGGCTTTGATTTCTGTCTTTTTAGGGCCTTAGATGCCAAAATTGTCATATGGCAAGCCGTGAATTCTTAAAAATCCTTCAATCTGCTCGATTAGGTGACGTATCCGCACAACAAAATTTAGCCTCTGCTTATTTAACAGGCGCTTTGAAGACTCCAATTCAGCCGGCTAATGCCTTGATTTGGCTAGAGAAATCCTATCTATCCATTACAAATCAAGTAGCTAACAATTCCAGAGCTGAAGCCAATAAATTTCTTGAACTTGATACATTCTCCCCAGAAATGCTGGGAATGTTTAAGCAAATTTCCTTGGTTCCTCTGGGGCTCACCTTTAACTCACCAGCCTTTTCTTTTGGCTGGGAATCATTCTGGAAGCTAGCTAAGGCAAAAATTGATGTCAGCAATGCCGCGCAGTGGCAACTTGCAGAGCTACTGCTGGATCCCAGTAAAAAAGTGCTTCAAGGAGAGCTTTCTGAGTGGCTCTTAAAACAAGAAGGTAGTCTCGACCTCCCCGCTTTACAAAAAACTGCGAAAGAATTTCTTCTTCAACTAGCGGAATCAGAAACACCCTTCACCAATTTAGCTAAAGAGCTTTTGATTAAGCTCCAACCTAAAGATGAAGCGCTCTCCTCTCTTTGGAGCACTTGGCTATCTGAAAAGAATGAGGGCGCACTAATGCAAGCTGCAGAACTTGGTCTAACGATTGCAAAACTCACTCTGGGCTTACGTCTTGCGCAATTCAATGAAGTTGATTCTAATGAAAAAAATTTGGGTGGGTCGAATGGCAAATCCAATGCTTCTCTCAAAAAGGCTGCGCAATGGTTAGAACTTGCTGCAAAAGATGGGGATCGTGATGCCTGGTTTGCTTTGGGTGAAATCTATCGTCGTCCGCAGTTCTCTGGATATAACGCCAGTGAAAGTGATCGGTGTTTTGATCTTGCGGCTGATTTAGGTCACCCGTTAGCTCAATTCAGAAGAGGCGCAAACCTCTGGCGCAAACGCGAAAAAGTAGAAGAGAAAGTTCGCGGACTTCAAGCTTCCTATTGGATTTGGCAAGCTCACCAACAAGGCGTACCCGAAGCAAAGGATTTACTTAGCAAAGTTCTGGAGAATGTTTCTAGCCCCAATAAAAATGATTGGCATCACTTAGCATTGCATGCAGAAAAAGCCTTAAGCCACCATGCAGAGCATCAATTGGGTGAGGAGTGGATCTTGCTATGCCATCGACTCATTGTGGCCAATCAATTTAACTTAAGTAAGGCAGAGTTACTACTGTGTGAAGTTAGTCAACTCCAGCATGAACATTGTGTCGTTGTTGATATTCGCCATGAGTTACCAAAAATACTACCTAGATTAATTCAGATTGATACCACTCAGCAGCGCCGCTCATTGCTAGCAGCAGGAAAAGTTTTTGCGAGCAGTAATACAGACTTGGAGGGGAATCTAAGACAAAGGCGTTATCGATTTGATCGGGTAACCGAATGGCTTACTAGCACCTTCGGACAAGATCAAGTCGTGGCTTGAGTATCTGGCTTTGAACTTGCGTCAGCATCATCGTCTGACGGCTTTGGAACGTAAAAACGCGCAATTAACAGTCCTAATTCATAAAGCAGAGTCATAGGAATTGCTAATAGCAATTGTGATAGAACATCGGGTGGCGTAACCACGGCAGAGATCACAAATGCACCAACGATCACATAAGGACGAATTTCTCTAAGCTTTTCTAGGGGAACCATGCCCATGCGCACTAAAACTACAACCACAACGGGTACTTCAAAAGTAAGTCCAAAGGCTAGGAAGGTGTTCATCGCAAAACTGAGGTACTTATCAATATCAGTCGACATTTCAGCGCCAAGTGGTGCGTTATAACTAGCCATGAATTCAAACACGGTAGGAAATACTAAAAAGTAAGCGAACGCCATACCAAATATAAAGAGGCTGTAGCTACTCACAACTAAAGGCACGATGAGCTTGCGCTCATGTTGATATAAACCAGGCGCAATAAATGCCCATAGCTGATACATCACTACCGGCAAAGCAATCAAGAAAGCAACCAACATCGTGACCTTCATCGGCACAAAGAATGATCCCGTGACATCCGTCACAATCATTTTTCCGCCTGAGGGCAATGAGTCCAATAGCGGCTGTGAAAATAAATGAAAAATATCGGGCGCCCAGTAAACCAAGCAGACGAACACCGCAATGATGGCTAACGCAGACTTAATAATGCGATCACGTAACTCAAATAAATGAGACAAGAAGGATTCTTGTAAGCCGGAATCTTCTGTTGGATTTTTGTCAGTCATGCGCGGATATTTATATTCTTGTAATTTTTATTATTTATTGCTTACTTATTGGCGCTATGGTGAAAACGCTTCATACGAGCAGCACCAGACTGAACTCTTGTGCGCATTCCAGTGGAATGCTTAAACCAAACCGGTCTAGCTGCGCGTCTCACACCCCAACTCTTGCGCCCTTGACGGATTGACTTGCTAAGGACTTCTTTTTCATCAAGAGGAGCTCTGGTGAAATTATTTTCAAAGATGTCGGCCTGATCGCTTAGATTGGCGCCCGCCTCTTGAACGGTAGATTGAAGCGAGCTCTCAACATCTTTAAAGGCAGAGACACTTTCTTCACGGAGTTTCTTGAACTCCTCGACATCCATCTGTCGGCTAACCTCAGATTTGACATCCGCCATATAGCGTTGAGCACGTCCAAACAAATTACCCGCCATGCGGGCGATCTTAGGAAGACGCTCTGGGCCAACCACTATCAATGCAACTACTGCAATGAGTGCAAGCTTTGAAACTCCGAGATCAATCATTACAGCTGCGCATTATTTCTATCAACAATTATTTATTGATGTCTTTTGCCTGAACATCCACAGTTTTCTCTGGTGATGCGGCAGCGGTCTGAATTTGTTCCTTGGCTTTATCGTGCGACTCTTCAGTTCCCTCAGGTGTTTTCATGCCGTCTTTGAAACCTTTAACAGCGCCACCTAAGTCAGTGCCGATATTGCGCAATTTTTTGGTACCAAATACCAACATCACGATTACCAAAACAATCAACCAATGCCAAATGCTAAATGAACCCATTTTTAATCTCCTCGGACTATTTTTTCCAGGGGCGCGGACCGCCCATCACATGCAAATGCAAGTGATAAACCTCTTGCCCACCATCTGCACCATTGTTCACCACTAATCTAAAGCCGCCATCTTTTCCGGGACGGCAACCCTGTTCTTTGGCGAGACGCGGCGCTAATTCCATCATTCTACCTAGCAATGGCGCATCTGCCAGTTCTGCAGACTCCAACATGGGTATATGTTTTTTGGGAATTATTAAAAAATGGATGGGTGCGGCTGGGTTGATATCTTTAAAAGCATAGATTTCCTCATCTTCATAGACCTTTTGAGATGGGATTAATCCTTGAGAAATCTTACAAAATAGGCAATTAGGGTCATGTGACATCAATTACTCCTTATTAGCCGCTTTTCTGGCGGCTTTTTCTTCAATACCTGAAGTGCCCAAACGACGATTGAGCTCAGCTACAACATCCTCTGGACGCAAGCCAAACTGGGAGAGTGCAATTAAGCAGTGGAACCAAAGGTCAGCCATCTCGCCTACCAAGAGCTTTTGCTGTACAGGGGCTAGATTGGAGTTACGTGCATCCTTAGCTGCCATCACCGCTTCTGTAGCCTCTTCACCAATTTTTTTCAAAATCCCATCATCACCCTTGGAAAAGAGCAAAGCGGTATAGGAAGTCTTAGGATCTGCCTCGCCAGCCTTGAACGCATCGCGTCGCTGATCCACCACATCGGCCAAATGAGCCAAAGCGGAATCTAAATTAGAAGGGTTTTGTGCTGGACTAGTCATAAAGTGATTTTATGTCTTTTATTGCCGGAGAGACGCTAGGAGTCTTATTTGTGACCCGTAGACTCATCCACCCAGGCAGATTTACCAGAATCCCATCGCAAAAAGAAGCAACTGTGTTCTCCAGTATGGCAAGCAATCCCGTCTTTTTGCTCAACCATGAGCAAAATGGTGTCACCATCACAATCGAGGCGGATTTCTTTTGCCTTTTGGGTGTGACCAGATTCTTCACCCTTGTGCCATAGCTTTTGCCTTGAGCGGGTCCAATACACTGCCTCGCCCAAGCGCAGTGTTGCCAATAGCGCATCTCGATTCATCCAGGCCATCATCAAGATATCCTTAGTACCAACTTCCTGGACAATGACCGGAACTAGACCTTGCTCATTCCAAGTAACGCTATCAAGCCATGCTCCAGCCACTAAAGACTCAATTGGAGTGAAGGTATTTTTTATGGTCATCTTCGTCTGATTTTTTCGGTTGATCTGTCTGTATATTAAATGCGGACGGGAATCCCTTGGCTTGCCATATATTCTTTCGCTTGGCCAACAGTGTATTCACCGTAATGGAAAATACTGGCTGCAAGAACAGCATCGGCATGGCCTTTAGTAATGCCATCGACTAAGTGCTGTAAATTTCCTACACCACCAGAAGCAATTACCGGAACACTTACAGAATCACTCACTGCTGCAGTTAACTCCAGATCAAAGCCATCTTTACTGCCGTCACGGTTCATGCTGGTGAGCAGAATTTCTCCAGCACCACGCTTGGCAACTTCAGAAGCCCAGGTGACTACATCCATACCAGTAGCAGTTCTACCGCCATGGGTAAAGACTTCCCAATTACCCGCTTTCGTTTTTTTAGCATCAATGGCAACCACGATGCACTGTGAACCGTAATATGCCGCCGCATCAGAAACTAAATCTGGATTCGCTACAGCAGAAGAGTTCATGCTGACCTTATCAGCTCCCGCATTGAGTAAGCGTCGTACATCTGTAACTGCACGAACACCACCGCCAACGGTCAAAGGAATAAATACTTGGGAGGCAACATCTTCAATGATGTGCAGTATGAGATCACGGCCATCAGAGGTAGCAGTAATGTCTAAGAAGGTAAGCTCATCAGCGCCTTGAGCGTTGTAACGTTTAGCAATCTCCACCGGATCACCTGCATCGCGCAGACCCACGAAGTTCACACCTTTCACAACGCGCCCTGCCGTGACATCAAGACAGGGAATAATTCTTTTAGTTAGCACTGGTCGGCACTTTAGATAATTTTCTTAGCAAACTTGAGCGTTAACTCATCAGCATATTTTTGCGCTGCAGTTAAATCTAAATCACCAGCATAAATTGAGCGCCCAGCAATCACGCCCATCACGCCTTCAACTTCAGCTTCACACAAGGCTTCAATATCTTGGTTATTTGATAAGCCACCGCTAGCAATGACCGGAATCCGGATAGCTTGGGCCAATTTAATCGTGGCATCCATATTGATGCCCTTCATCATGCCATCACGACCAATGTCGGTATAGATGATCGCTTCAACGCCGTAATCTTCAAATTTCTTCGCAAGGTCAATCACTTCATGACCTGTGATCTTGCTCCAACCATCGGTTGCCACTTTGCCATCACGTGCATCAAGTCCCACCATGATGTGGCCAGGGAATGCGGTACAAGCATCTTGCACAAAGCCAGGACTCTTGACCGCTGCAGTACCAATAATCACTGTACTAATACCGTCATCCAATAAACGTTCAATCGTTTCAAGATCGCGGATGCCGCCACCCAGTTGAACCGGAATCTCATCACCCACTGCTTTCAGAATAGATTTAATGGCAGATTCATTTTTGAGTTTTCCAGCAAACGCACCATTCAAATCCACCAGATGTAAACGACGCGCTCCCTTACTAATCCAATGCGCAGCCATTGCGCCTGGATCTTCAGAAAACACAGTGGCTTTATCCATGTCACCTTGTTCAAGTCGAACACAGTGGCCATCTTTTAAGTCAATCGCGGGAATGAGCAGCATAGCGGTAGATTAGAGAAGTATTAAGGTTGCCAAGAAACAAAATTTTTGTAGAGCTTTAATCCGTATTCTGCACTTTTTTCTGGATGAAATTGTGTTGCAAAAATATTATCCCTTGCAACAGCAGAAGTAAACCAATCGCCATATTCGGTTGAGCCGGCAGTATCTTCCTTACGCTGCGGCACAACATAGTAACTATGCACAAAATAAAAACTGGTCAAATCTGGAATGCCAGTCCAAAGCGGATGCTGGCGATCCTGACGAACCTGATTCCAGCCCATATGGGGAACCTTATAGGTGGAACCATCTGCTTGTACTTTTCCAGTTAACTCAAATCGCCGCACTTCGCCCGGAATCAATCCCAAGCAAGGAGTCCAGGCTGAGTCGGTATTTGCCCGTACTTCAGCACTTTGATCAAACAGCATCTGCTCACCCACGCAAACGCCTAATAAAGGCTTGTTCTTTGCGACTTCAAGCAATGCCTCCAATAAACCTGACTCTTCTAGGTGCTTCATGCAATCAGGCATAGCACCCTGTCCTGGAAGCACTACCCTCTCAGCGGTGAGGATTTCTTCGGGGGTGTGCGCAATCAGAACATTGGCATCTGGTGCCACATGATGAAAGGCCTGGTAGACGGAACGTAGGTTGCCCATTCCGTAGTCAACGATCGCAATGGTTTGCGCCACTTGTTAGCCTATGATCTGTGGTTTTTTGACAGTCTTCTACTCAATGCTAGAAATTTCTAGATTAGAGGCTGCCCTTAGTGGAAGGAACAACACCGGATGCGCGTGGATCCAACTCTAAGGCCATGCGCAAGGCACGACCAAAGGCCTTGAAGACAGTTTCAATCTGGTGGTGAGCATTAATGCCACGCAAGTTATCAATGTGCAAAGTGACTCCAGCATGGTTTACAAAACCACGGAAGAACTCAATGCTCAGATCCACGTCAAAGTCGCCCACGCGTGCACGGGTAAATGGCACGTTGAACTCCAGCCCTGGACGACCGGAAAAGTCGATCACTACGCGAGATAGGGTTTCATCCAAAGGAACGTAGGAGTGGCCGTAGCGGGTAATACCGGCCTTATCGCCAACTGCCTTAGCAAAGGCTTGGCCCAAGGTAATGCCCACATCCTCAACGGTATGGTGATCATCGATATGGGTATCGCCATTTGCCACTACTTTGAGGTCAATCATGCCGTGACGGGCAATTTGATCCAACATGTGGTCTAGGAAGGGTACGCCAGAGGCTAGCTCGGCTTTACCTGTGCCATCTAAATTGATAGCAATTTGAATTTTGGTTTCCGAAGTGTTTCGGGTAACGTCGGCTTGCCGCATGCTTCAGTGCGCCGCGAGGCGAAGTGTTGATTGAAGCCTCATAATATCATTCCTAATACAGATATAAATGCTGATTTTGATTGCTAGCGTTTGTTCACTTTTGCTGATTTTTAACTAGAGTCCCTCATGAGCCGCTTTTGGAGCCCCGTTGTTCAGACCCTGACCCCCTACACCCCGGGGGAGCAGCCGCAAATGAAGCGACTGGTAAAGCTCAATACGAATGAGAGCCCTTATGGCCCATCCCCGCTGGCCCTAGCCGCTATAAATCAGCAAAACACAGATGATTTGAGGCTCTATCCGGACCCGGAAGGAGCAGCCCTTAAAAAAGCTATTGCTGATTTGCACGGTCTAGACCCAAAACAGGTGTTTTTAGGAAATGGTTCCGACGAGGTATTGGCCCACGTATTTTTAGGCCTTCTCAAGCAATCCAAACCCGTTCAGTTTCCAGATATCACCTATAGCTTCTACCCAGTCTATTGCAAGTTATTTGGCATTGACTATCAAACAGTGCCCCTAGATTCTAATTTTGAGATCCAAACCCAAGACCTCAAAACCCCCAATGGCGGAATTATTTTTCCCAATCCCAATGCCCCAACTGGTCGAGCTATCCCGCGTTCAGATATCGAAGCCCTGCTCAGGAGAAATACAGACTCCGTAGTGGTGATCGATGAGGCCTATGTGGATTACGGCACTGAGTCTTGCATTCCACTTCTACGCGGAAGTGCTTGCCCAGAAAACCTCTTGGTCGTACACACTTTATCTAAGTCTCGCGCCCTAGCCGGACTTCGCGTTGGGTTTGCAGTGGGACATCCAGCTCTCATTGAAGGTCTTGAGCGGGTGAAGAATAGTTTTAATTCTTACCCACTAGGCCGCTTGGCTCAAGCGGGAGCAATTGCTGCAATACAAGATCAAGCGCATTTGGAATCGACGAGTAAAAAAGTAATTCAAACTCGTGAGCGATTAGTGAATGAGTTGGCCTCACTAGGTTTTGATACTTTGCCATCGACAGCGAACTTTATTTTTACGCGCCATCCGAAACATGCTGGCGCAAAGTTGTATCAGTCATTACGCGATCGTGGAATTATTGTGCGTCACTTCAAGTCGCCACGCATTGAAGAATTTCTGCGCATCACCATCGGTACTGATGAGCAAACGAATGAATTGATTACTGCCTTGAAAGAAATTCTGGCTATCGCCTAAGTTTACTTTTTAAGTCGCATCTCAGCAGCACGTGCATGAGCTGTTAAGCCCTCACCATGCGCGAGAGTACTAGCTACAGCCCCTAGCGTTTGAGCTCCAGCTTCACTAACCTCAATCATGCTCGAGCGCTTAATGAAGTCATAAACACCTAATGGGGATGAGAAACGTGCAGTGCGTGCTGTTGGTAAAACGTGATTCGGGCCTGCGCAATAATCACCTAAAGATTCACTGGTGTAGTTGCCCATAAAGATGGCGCCAGCATGACGGATTAACTCAGCCCACTTGCGCGGCTCAGCAGCACAAATCTCCAAATGCTCAGCAGCAATAGCATTGGCAATCTCAGAGGCCTCATCCATATCTTTTACCTGAATCAATAAAGCGCGATTGGTAAGTGATGTTTCAATCACTTTCTTTCTAGGCATCTCCGGCAATAACTTGTTAATGCTTGCTTGTACCTGCTCAATAAATTTCTCATCTGGACAAAGCAAAATAGATTGCGCCAACTCATCATGCTCAGCTTGAGAAAATAAATCCATTGCAATCCAATCAGGATTGCTAGAGCCATCACAGAGCACTAAAATTTCTGAGGGGCCGGCAATCATATCGATACCAACAGTACCAAAGACCCTGCGCTTAGCAGCTGCTACATAGGCATTGCCAGGGCCAACAATTTTGTCCACTGGCGGAATTGTTTGGGTACCATAAGCTAGGGCGCCAACGGCTTGTGCACCGCCAATCGTAAAGACGCGATCAACTCCGGATAGGTATGCAGCAGCTAAGACCAAAGGATTGCGAGCACCATTAGGAGTAGGCACCACCATGATGACTTCTTTAACTCCAGCAACTTTTGCAGGAATCGCATTCATCAGCACAGAAGATGGGTAAGCTGCCTTTCCGCCTGGAACATAAATACCAACGCGGTCTAAAGCTGTGACTTTTTGACCTAAGCGCGTGCCATCAGCTTCTTCATATTCCCAAGAGTGACAACCCGCTTCAATCTTTTGCTTCTCATGGTAGGCGCGCACTCTTTGCGCAGCAATATCCAAAGAATTTTTTTGCTCAGCCGATAAACCTTCGTAAGCTATTTTTAATTCTGCTTGAGAAATCTCTAACTCAACAACACTGGAAACATTGAGACGATCAAACTGCTTTGTAAAGGAGAGCACTGCAGTATCACCCTCACTTTTGACTTGCGCCAGAATTTTTACTACTGCAGCATCGATCGCTTCGTCATCTGCCATCGGCAAAGAAAGGCTAGAGAGTAGCGTGTCTTTAAACCCGGCATCTTTGCTATTAAGGCGCTTGACTTTGATGTCTGTTGACATATGAATTTTCTTTACTTCAGCAATTCAAAAAATGGTTGGAGCTGAGTACGCTTACGTTTGTAAGAAGCTTGATTAACGACTAGGCGTGCGCTGATATCAGCAATAGGCTCAACTTCAACTAAGCCATTAGCACGCAGGGTATTGCCTGTAGATACTAAATCCACAATCGCATCTGCTAGACCAACTAATGGAGCTAACTCCATCGAGCCATACAAATGAATCGTATCGATATGCACGCCCTTATTGGCAAAGTGCTCACGTGCGCAATTTACATATTTTGTGGCAACCTTCAAACGCGAACCTTGCTTTACTGCAGCAGCGTAATCAAAGCCTTCTCTAACAGCAACCGACATCCGGCATTTAGCGATGTTTAGATCAAATGGAACATATAGGCCATCGGTGCCGTTTTCCATCAAAACATCCAGGCCAGCCACTCCAAAATCGGCACCGCCAAACTGCACGTAAGTCGGCACATCTGATGCGCGCACAATAATGAGGAGTACATCAGGATTGGAAGTCTCAATAATGAGCTTGCGTGACTTTTCTGGATCCTCAAGCGGACGAATACCGATCTTAGATAAGATCTCAGCAGTTTCTTCGAAGATGCGCCCCTTCGAGAGGGCTAGAGTTAACTTCATGGACTAATTATCCATCAGGCTTACTTGATTCGCTGAATGTTAGCCCCCAAAAGGGTCAACTTTTGCTCCATACGATCATATCCACGATCCAAGTGATAAATCCGGTCCACTTGGGTTTCGCCTTGGGCAGCTAAGCCAGCAATTACCAGGCTGGCAGAGGCACGCAAATCAGTGGCCATCACGATAGCTCCAGAAAGCTTTTCCACGCCCTGCGCAATTGCCGTATTACCCTCGATCGCGATATCAGCACCAAGGCGATTCATCTCTTGCACATGCATAAAGCGGTTTTCGAAGATAGTTTCGGTAATCGTGGCGTTGCCCTCGGCAATCGCATTGACCGCCATGAGTTGGGCCTGCATGTCAGTCGGAAAGGCTGGATATTCTGAAGTGCGGAAACTAACAGCCTTAGGGCGACCCTTCATCGAGGCCTTAATCCAGTCAGGGCCGACTTCCATTTCCAAGCCAGCTTCTTTGAGCTTGACGATCACAGCATCTAATGTGTCTGGACGACAGTGCTTCACCAGCACCTCACCACCAGCGGCAGCAACTGCGCACAAGAATGTGCCGGCTTCAATTCGGTCTGCAATCACAGCATGTTCTGCACTGTGGAGCTTTTCAACCCCCTCAATCACCAAGCGATCGCTACCGATACCCGTAATCTTCGCGCCCATTTTGACGAGTAGCTCAGCTAAGTCACCGACTTCTGGCTCACGTGCAGCATTCTCCAAAATGGTTGTACCTGATGCCAAAGTAGCAGCCATCAGTAAATTTTCTGTGCCGGTTACGGTAATCATGTCGGTCAAGATAGAAGCGCCTTGGAGACGACCCGTAGCAGATTTAGTTTCTGCCTGAATATAGCCACTCTTAATCTTGATAGTGGCACCCATGGCTTTTAAGCCCTTGATGTGCTGATCAACTGGACGCGCCCCAATAGCGCAACCACCTGGCAGAGAAACCTTAGCGGTGTGCATTCTGGCAAGTAATGGGCCCAAAACCAAAATAGAAGCACGCATGGTTTTGACCATCTCATAAGTTGCTTCAGAGCTCTTAATATTGGCCGCGTTAAGGACTACGCAATTGCGATCATTCTCATCTGGAAAAGTGACAGTCACACCAATTTCCTGGAGGAGCTTGAGCATAGTCCGCACATCCTGTAAGTCAGGAACATTACGCAAAGTGATAGGCTGATCAGTGAGTAAGCAAGCGCACAAAATTGGTAGCGCTGCATTCTTGGCGCCAGCAATCAGTACTTCACCCTTCAGTGGTGTGCCGCCAACCATCCGTAATTTATCCATGAATCTATTCCAGTAAAAAGCTAATGCCGTATTTTAAGTTGGGGTGTTTTGTGTGAATTCTTCAGGAGTAAATGCTTTAATTGATAAAGCGTGCACCTCCGCCTTCATACGGTCACCCATAGCGCCATATACCAATTGATGACGCTGAATCAAACGCTTGCCTTCAAACTCCAGACTCACAATCGTCGCAAAAAAATGTTGGCCATCACCCTCAACTTTAATATGAGTACACGAGAGGCCTTGCTGAATATAGCCTTCAATTTGTTCTGGGGTTGGCAACATCACAATCTCCTGATTTCTAATTTCTAAATATTCTTAAATACTAATTTTGAAGCAAGTTTTACGCACTTAGTTCCTAAGCTTGTAACCTTTTTGCAATAAACGCAGAGCAATCGCTGACACCGCGACAAAGAAGCAGGCAACAATCGCCAAACTATTCCAAGGGGATATATCTGACACTCCAAAGAAGCCGTAACGGAAACCATCGATCATGTAGAAAAATGGATTGAAGTGTGACACCACCTGCCATGCTGCTGGCAAAGAATGAATGGAGTAAAACACGCCTGACAGCATTGTTGCTGGCATGATGATGAAATTCTGAAAAGCTGCTAATTGATCGTATTTATCTGCCCAGATGCCCGCAATTAAACCCATGCTTCCTAAAATTGCAGCGCCCAGCAAAGCGAATGCCATGATCCACAGGGGATATTCAAAAGATGGCATGGCAAACCAAGCGGTAATCAGCAATACGCCAGCGCCAACAACAATTCCACGAAACACTGCGGCCAAGACATAAGCAGCATAAAACTCTAGGTGACTAAAAGGGGCTAGCAATACAAAGACTAGGTTGCCAGTTACCTTGGACTGAATGAGGGATGAAGAGGTATTGGCAAATGCATTCTGCAACACGCTCATCATGACTAAACCAGGAATCAGAAAGGCCGTGTAATTTAAGCGGCCGTATACCTCTTTGCCTTCGAGCACATGTCCAAAGATCATTAAATATAGAACAGCAGTAAGAACTGGCGCGGCGACCGTCTGGAACGCTACCTTATAAAAACGTTTGATTTCTTTTCGCAAGAGCGTTGGGAAACCACTTCCATAGGAGATCGGGAGTTTATTCAAAATAGGTTTCATCGAGCACCCCCCGACATGATGTTGACAAACACATCTTCAAGGTCTGTTTTACCTTCACCATCTTTTTTAACCGAGCCATACTGACTCAGTAAATTAGCAGTGGTATCTAGAGCCACAACCTTTCCTTGCTTGAGCATGGCAATGCGCTGACACAATGCCTCAGCCTCTTCAAGGTAATGGGTTGTTAAAACGATGGTATGACCATCTTGGTTTAGGCGACTAATAAATTGCCAAAGCGATTGACGCAACTCCACGTCAACTCCAGCTGTAGGCTCATCCAAAATAATGACTGGTGGTCTATGAACTAAGGCCTGCGCTACCAATACTCGGCGCTTCATGCCACCAGATAAGGAACGCATATTGCTATCCGCTTTACCGGTGAGATCCAAATTAGCCATGATCTCATCAATCCAAGCATCGTTGTGACGAATCCCAAAATAACCTGACTGAAATTGCAATGTTTCTCTAACGGTAAAGAATGGGTCAAACACCAACTCCTGCGGCACGACGCCCAGCATTCGGCGAGCATCACGGAATTGACTTTGAACATCCGCGCCCATGATTGCAGCGTGTCCGCCATCTGCAGTAACCAAACCCGCCAATATGGATATGAGTGTTGTCTTGCCGGCACCATTGGGGCCCAGCAGGCCAAAGAACTCACCTGGCTCGATGGATAAAGAAATATCATCTAGCGCTTGAAGTGCGCCATAATTTTTAGATACGTTTTTAATTGATATTGCGGCGTGCATGCTATGACAAACCTAGCAACTGGGCAACACCATATACGCCGGCTAACACGATTAATTTTTCAGGTGCATTTTGCAAGGCAATCTTATGCCCATCAGCTTGTAATTTCTTCTGCCATGCCAATAAGACCGTGAGCACGGTAGAGTCAAAATCCTTGAGATTGCGGCAATCTATTACTCTTAATGTTGCAAGATTTAAGAGGCCATCTTTTTCTAACTGCAAAACATTGTCTTGCGTCACTGAACTGGGTAATAAAAATGGCATCTAATATTTTTCGTTGATTGATCTTGTACGATCTTTAGTTTGTTGGCTTCGCAGCAGCAAGCTGCTTGTTGCGATCCTGCAAGAACTTCACCAAACCCTCAACACCATTCTGGCTAATTTGATTGGCAAACTGATTACGATAAGCCTCAACCAGCCAGACGCCCATGATGTTCATGTCGTAAACCCTCCAGCCATTGGCTGTTTTTTCAAGGCGGTAATCAAGCGGTACCGGATCACCGCGACCAATGACTACAGTTTTTACGACCACTTCCTTATCGTCTGGAGCTGCACGCAAAGGCTTAAATTGAATTGTTTGATCACGCAGTTGGCTTAGAGCACCAGAGTATGTACGAATCAGTAAATTCTTAAATTCAGAAACTAATTGAGCCTGTTGTTCTGGAGTAGCTTTTTTCCAATTTGGACCCATCGCCATTTCAGTAGTGCGACGCATATCGGTATAGGGAACAATTTTCTTTTCCACTAAATCCACAATGCGCGGAATATTCCCCTTTTGAATTTCCGGATCAGACTTTACGGAAGCCATCACATCAGAAACAACGGTCTTAATCAGACCATCTGGCGTGGACTGATCCACTGCTTGGGCGCTCGCGCCACTAACAGCTATAAAAAAGCTTGATATCAATACTGCACAGTATTGTTGAATAGTGGTGTAGCTTTTCATGTGTCCTCGATCAGTGCTAGTCATTGAGGCTCATTTTAGCCCCATCAGGAAATCAAGGCAGGCTTAGGCGCCTTTATTCGTAGGGGTTCTGGTATGGAGGCATTAATACCTCCTCGTCTTCACGGCCCTCATTAATTTGGTATTGCCGCCTCTGAATATAGGCATCCCGTACAAAGCTGTATTTATCGATTGCAGCCCCATCCAATAAGTCACCTGCTTCGTAATAGGTATTACGTGCGTTAACCACACGTAAGCCAGTCAAGCTGTTTCGCAAAGCAACATCTGGCAGCAATCTAAATAGGTAATCAGACTCTAAATCAGCTGCAGTACCAAAGGTATCTCGCACATTGCTTGGCCCAAAGAACGGTAGAACCACATAAGGGCCAGCAGGAATACCCCAAACACCAAAGGTTTGACCCCAATCTTCCTTATGCTTTGGTAGACCCCCTGGAGTTGCCATATCAATTAAGCCACCTAAACCAAAGGTGGTGTTGACTACAACCCTCATCAGATCGCTAAAGGCATAGTCCGGCTTACCCTGCAGAAGATTCTGCAATGCGGTGTAAATATCGCTGTAATTACTAAAGAAATTATAGATACCGTCACGTACAAACTCTGGCAAGACAAAACGATAGCCAGCCACTACTGGCTTGAGTAGATAGGCGTCTAAGCCTTCATTGAACTCAAAAACAGAGCGATTAAATGGCTCCCAAGGATCGTGTGGGGAAGGTTCTACGCCAGCAGGTATGGAGGCACAACCCACCATAGCTCCAACCAAACCCAGTAACACTATGCGCTTGAGCTTTGCTAGTAAGGACATTATTTTGCTGCGCCCTTGTCTTGACCGCTATCGGCAGCCTTGTTATACAAGAACTGGCTAATTAGGTTCTCTAACACTACTGCAGACTGAGTCTGAGTAATCTTATCTCCAGCAGCCAACATATCATCAGAGCCGCCGGCCTCAAGACCAATGTATTGCTCACCCAATAAGCCTGAAGTCAAAATCTTGGCAGACGAATCTTTAGGGAACTTATACGTATCCTCAATGGTCATGGTGACAGTGGCTTGGTATGTTTTGTCATCAAAAGAGATATTCGCAATACGACCCACAACCACACCAGCACTTTTGACTGGTGCGCGCGCCTTTAATCCACCGATATTGTCAAAACGCGCAGAAATTTTGTAAGTTGGCGCAAATGAAACGGCATTCATATTGCCAACCTTCAATGCGAGAAACAAAGCAGCCAACAAACCAATGGCTACAAAAATTCCGACCCAAACATCAATTGCACTTTTTCTCATAAGAGTCCCAGTTTATTCTTTCTAATTCGAGAACATCATCGCGGTGAGCAAGAAATCTAATGCTAAAACCGATAAAGAAGAGATCACCACTGTTCTAGTGGTTGCCTGCGAAACGCCCTCTGGCGTAGGCTTAGCCTCAAAACCCTGATACAGAGCAATAAAAGTCACCGCAACACCAAATACCAGGCTTTTAATTAGGCCATTGCCAATGTCGGAGAAGAGATCCACCCCACCCTGCATCTGCGCCCAGAAGGCGCCAGAGTCAACCCCAATCAGGGGCACGCCGACAAAGTAGCCACCCATCACACCAACCGCCGTAAAGATCGTCGCCAAAATCGGCATAGCAACAATGCCTGCCCACAAGCGCGGTGCAATCACGCGGCTTAATGGGTCCACCGCCATCATTTCCATGGCACTAAGCTGTTCACCGGCTTTCATTAAGCCAATCTCTGCGGTAAGTGATGTACCAGCACGACCAGCAAATAAGAGAGCGGTTATCACAGGGCCCAATTCCCGGGTGAGCGATAAAGCCACCAACAAACCCAAAGCCTGCTCCGAACCATAACGATTCAAAGTGTAATAACCCTGTAAACCCAAAACAAAACCAACAAACAAACCAGATACTGCAATGATCACAAATGAGTGATTGCCGACAAACAGAATCTGATCAGAAACTAAGCGAGGTCTTTTTAATAAAAAACCAGAGCGCCAAATGACCGCTACAAACATACGTGTAGCAAGGCCAAGGCTCGTTAAGTTGCGACGAATAAAGAATCCAAGGTCACCCAAGAGATCGATAATTTTATAAAGCATGCTCACTTGAGACTCACCCCAAAATCTTCCTCAAGGCTTTGCCCTGGATAGTGGAATGGTACTGGGCCATCCGGGGAGGCATCTAAAAATTGACGCACAAAAGGATCTGTTGATCGACTTAACTCTTCTGGCGTTCCCTCAGCACCAATGCGACCATTGGCAATGAAATACACGTAATCAGCAATTTCAAATGTTTCTTCTACATCGTGCGTAACCAAAAGACTGGTTGCACCTAGAGCTTGATTCAAATCCCGAATCAAGCGCGCCGTAATCCCCAATGAAATTGGATCTAAACCAGCGAAGGGCTCGTCATACATGATCAAAGGAGGGTCCAGTGCAATTGCTCTAGCCAAAGCAACACGGCGCGCCATACCACCAGAAATTTGCGCCGGCATTAAATCACGTGCGCCACGCAGGCCAACTGCATTGAGTTTCATGAGCACTAAAGAGCGCAATAGCGCTTCACTTAAATTCGTGTGCTCACGCAAAGGAAAGGCAACGTTTTCAAAAACACTGAGGTCCGTAAAGAGTGCGCCAAACTGAAAGAGCATTCCCATCCGACGACGGGCTGCCATCAATTCAGTGCCGTTCATTTTTCCAATATCTCGGCCTTCGAATAAAACTTGACCAGACTGCGCGGTGAACTGACCGCCAATGAGTCTGAGAATAGTGGTCTTGCCGCAACCAGAGCCACCCATCACCGCAACCACTTGGCCACGACGGAACTCCATATTGAGTCCCGATAGAATTTGCCGCTCGCCAGGGGCATAGGAAAAGTTGACGTCCTTAATTTGAACTACAACTTCGCCCTGGCCACCACTAGAGGTTTTTTGCTTCACTTCCACCGAGTTGGCGTGGCCACTGTTCATATCCTCGATATTATCGCGGCAGAACGGATGACCCCATTAAAAACTCGTCTACTGCATGGGCAGCTTGTCGGCCTTCACGAATCGCCCAAACCACCAAAGACTGTCCACGGCGCATATCGCCAGCAGCAAATACCTTAGGAACGTTGGTTTGGTAAGCATTTTGGCCTTCAACTGTGGCTTTTGCATTCCCACGGGCATCTTTTTCAACACCGAAGGCATTGAGCACTTGCGCTGCTGGGGACACAAAGCCCATTGCCAAGAACACCAAATCTGCCTTAATTTCAAATTCAGAGTTTGGCATTTCTGTCATCTTGCCGTCTTTCCACTCCAAACGCACACAGATCAACTTTTCCAGTTTGCCGTCTTTACCTTCAAAACGCTTAGTCGCAACAGACCAATCGCGCTCACAACCCTCTTCGTGCGAAGAAGATGTACGCAATTTAGTTGGCCAATACGGCCATACCAAAGGTTTGTTTTCAGTCTCTGGTGGCTGCGGTAATAATTCAAACTGAGTAATTTTGGCAGCACCGTGACGATTGGATGTTCCCACACAATCAGATCCAGTATCGCCACCGCCAATGACGATGACATGCTTATCAGCTGCAGAAATCTCATTTTTGAAATCGCCAGCGTTTTCTTTGTTCTGTGGAATCAAGAAATCCAAAGCATAGTGAACACCCTTCAACTCACGACCAGGCACTGGTAAATCACGGGGCTGCTCTGATCCACCACTAATGACAACGGCATCAAAATCTTTCATCAACTGATCAGGTGAAACTGTTTTTGTGGAGTAATTTTTTACTTCAGCGCCAATCGCCTCTTTACCCACAAATACACCCGTCTCAAACTTCACACCCTCGGCTTGCATTTGCTCTACACGACGGTCAATCAGCCATTTTTCCATTTTGAAATCAGGAATGCCGTAGCGCAATAACCCACCAACACGATCATTCTTTTCGAATACGGTCACGTCATGGCCAACGCGCGCTAATTGTTGCGCAGTCGCCATGCCAGCTGGTCCACCACCAACGACAGCAACTTTTTTACCCGTTTTAATTTTAGGTAGCTGCGGCTTAACCCAACCATTTTCCCAGCCCTTATCAATAATGGCGTGTTCAATGGACTTAATACCAACTGCATCACTATTAATTCCTAAGGTGCAGGCGGCCTCACAAGGTGCAGGACAGATGCGACCAGTGAACTCAGGGAAGTTATTGGTGGATTGCAAAACATCTAATGCATTCTTCCAGTCATCATGAAACACCAAATCATTGAAGTCAGGAATGATGTTGTTTACAGGACATCCGTTATTGCAAAATGGAATGCCGCAATCCATGCAACGTGCACCTTGCACCTTAGCTTCGTCATCTGTCAGTGCCGCAACAAACTCTTTGTAATGATGGAGGCGCTTAACGGGAGCTTCGTAGGTTTCATCTACGCGCTCAAACTCCATAAATCCAGTGACCTTACCCATATCGAATCCTCAGTATCTTTTCTTAATATCTATCTTGATTAAGCTGCAATAGTTTTGTTTTGTGCTTTTTCCCACAACTCGCCTAGAGCACGTTTGTACTCAGTAGGTAGCACCTTCACAAAACGACCGCGAGCATTTTCCCAATCGGCTAAGAGTGCTTTAGCGCGCTCAGAACCAGTGTGACGGAAATGACGCTCGATCAAGCCTTTCAAAATTTGCTCATCAGTCATGCGCTCGCCACCATCCTTCACGTCAACAGGGGCATGCCACTGTGACTGAGGCATTTGGGCAATCTGCTCAGCGGAAGGCAATACTTTCTCCAAAGTTGCCATACTGGTATTGCAGCGCTTTTCAAATAGGCCATCTTCGTCGTAAACATAAGCAATACCACCACTCATACCTGCTGCAAAGTTACGGCCAGTTGCGCCCAACACCACCACAGTGCCACCAGTCATGTATTCACAACCGTGATCGCCAGTACCTTCAACCACCGTTGTGGCACCGGAGTTACGCACTGCGAAACGCTCGCCAGCCACACCGTTAAAGAATGCTTCACCGCCGATTGCACCATAGAGAACGGTATTACCAACAATGATGTTCTTGGCTGCATCACCACGGAACTCATGTGGCGCACGCACAATGACGCGTCCGCCTGATAAACCTTTACCAACGTAGTCATTACCATCGCCAACTAAGTCTAAGGTAATCCCGCGCGCTAAGAAGGCGGCGAAACTTTGGCCAGCAGTACCATTTAATTGAATATGGATAGTGTCATCTGGCAAACCAGCATGGCCATAACGCTGAGCGATTTCTCCGGAGAGCATTGCGCCAACAGTGCGGTTTACATTCTTCACTGGAACAATGAATGAGACTTTCTCACCGCCTTGTAATGCGGGCTCACTCTTCTCAATCAGAATGTTATCCAAGGCACTACCTAAGCCATGCTCCTGAGTCAGGATCTGGTAGCGGGGAGTATCTTTAGGAACATTAGGCTCGGCAAAAATCTTACTGAAATCCAAGCCATGTACTTTCCAGTTCTCAATACCCTTACGCGTATCCAAGAGATCAACGCGACCGATTAAATCATCAAACTTACGAATGCCGAGTTGAGCCATGATCTCGCGCACTTCTTCAGCAATAAAGAAGAAGAAGTTCACAACGTGCTCTGGCTTACCAGAGAACTTTTTACGCAACTCAGGATCTTGTGTAGCAACACCAACTGGGCAGGTATTCAAATGACACTTACGCATCATGATGCAACCTTCAACAACTAATGGTGCTGTTGCAAAACCAAACTCATCTGCACCTAATAAAGCGCCGATCACGACATCACGACCAGTTTTCATTTGGCCATCAGCTTGCACACGAATACGGCTTCGCAAACCATTGAGCACTAATGTTTGTTGAGTTTCAGCCAAGCCTAGTTCCCATGGGGAACCAGCATGCTTAATAGAAGATAGTGGAGATGCGCCTGTACCGCCATCATGTCCAGCGATCACTACGTGATCGGCTTTCGCCTTAGCCACACCGGCGGCAATCGTACCGACACCGACTTCAGAAACTAACTTCACAGATACATCAGCCGCTGGGTTCACGTTCTTCAGATCGTGAATCAACTGTGCGATATCTTCAATCGAGTAAATATCGTGGTGCGGGGGAGGAGAAATCAAACCAACACCTGGGACGGAGAAGCGCAGCTTACCGATGTAGTCAGAGACTTTACCGCCCGGCAATTGGCCACCTTCACCAGGCTTAGCACCCTGAGCCATCTTGATCTGAATCTGATCAGCAGAGCGCAGATATTCAGTGGTAACCCCGAAGCGACCGGAAGCAACCTGCTTAATTCTGGAGCGCAATGAATCACCATCTAGCAAAGGAATGTTTGCTTCAACAACATCGTCACCCAAAATACTCGCTAAAGTCTCACCCTTCTTAATTGGAATGCCTTTAAGTTCATTCACATAACGGTTTGGATCTTCTCCACCCTCACCAGTATTAGACTTGCCGCCAATCCGGTTCATCGCAATTGCTAAGGTAGCATGCGCCTCAGTAGAGATAGAACCTAAAGACATCGCACCTGTTGCAAAACGTTTAACGATTTCTTTTGCAGGCTCGACCTCATCCAATGGAATCGCTTTAGCTGGGTCAAGCTTGAACTCAAACAAACCACGCAATGTCATCTGGCGCTTAGTTTGGTCATTAATCAGATTGGCATACTCTTTATAAGTTTGATAGCCCTTATCAATACCAGCACGGGTGGAGTGCTGCAACTTCGCAATCGTATCCGGAGTCCACATGTGGTCCTCACCACGGATACGGAAGGCATATTCACCTCCAGCCTCGAGCATGTTGGTCAAAACAGGATCATTACCAAATGCAGACTGATGCATGCGCAAGGCTTCCTCAGCCACCTCAAATACACCGATACCACCTACCTTAGATGGAGTGCCTTTGAAGTAATGATCAATCACATCCTTATTCAAACCAATCGCTTCAAAAATCTGTGAGCCGGTATAGGACATGTAAGTAGAGATACCCATTTTGGACATTACTTTTTGTAATCCCTTACCAACCGCTTTCACAAAATTCTTGACCGCTTTTTCTGCCGACAGGTCACCAGACAAACCTTTAGCCATCTCAGCCAAGGTTTCCATTGCTAAGTACGGATGAACCGCTTCAGCACCATAACCAGCCAAGAGTGCGAAATGATGTGTCTCACGCGCGCTACCGGTTTCAACTACGAGTCCAACGCTGGTGCGCAAACCTTTTTCAACCAAGTGCTGATGAATGGCTGAAGTTGCCAATAATGCCGGAATAGCCACATGCTGCTCATCAACCTGACGATCGCTCACGATCAAGATGTTGTAACCAGAGCGAACAGCATCAGCAGCCTCAGCACACAAGGATGCTAGGCGAGCTTCAATACCAGCCTTGCCCCAGGATGCTGGGTAGCAAATATCCAACTCATATGAGCGGAACTTACCGTTGGTGTAGTGACCGATATGACGAATCTTGGTCATATCGTCGAAATCTAAAATCGGCTGATTCACTTCCAAGCGCATTGGGGGATTGATATTGTTGGTATCCAACAAATTCGGCTTAGGTCCAATGAAAGACACCAAAGACATCACCATGTTTTCACGGATAGAGTCAATCGGCGGATTGGTTACCTGTGCAAATAATTGCTTAAAGTAGTTATACAGTGGCTTGTTCTTATTAGAGAGTACGGCTAGTGGGCTATCGTTACCCATTGAGCCAATTGCCTCTTCACCATTCATCGCCATTGGTGCCATGAGGTACTTGATGTCCTCTTGGGTATAACCGAAAGCTTGTTGACGATCTAATAGTTTTGCAGTCGGTCGAATAGTATTTTTCTCATCTACTAAATCTGCCTTGCTGGCATCGACTTCATCGAGCTTTACACGTACTGCATCGATCCAGCTCTTATATGGCTTAGCTTTAGAAACAGCATCTTTCAATTCCACGTCATCAATAATGCGGCCTTGCTCCATATCAATCATGAACATCTTGCCTGGTTGCAAGCGCCACTTCTGAACGATCTTATTCTCTGGAATTGGCAGAACACCAGCCTCTGAGCCCATGATGACTAGATCATCATCTGTTACGTAATAACGCGCTGGACGTAAACCATTACGGTCTAAGGTTGCGCCAATCTGGCGACCATCTGTAAAGGCCATAGCTGCTGGGCCATCCCATGGCTCCATCATTGCAGCGTGGTACTCATAGAATGCGCGACGATTTTCATCCATCAATGTGTGCTGTTCCCACGCCTCTGGAATCATCATCATCATTGCTTGTGCCAATGGATAGCCTGACATGACTAATAACTCTAAACAGTTATCAAAACAGGCTGTATCAGATTGACCTGGATAGATGAGTGGCCATAATTTTTTAAGATCATCACCAAGTACTGGTGAGCTGATTGCGCCCTCCCGTGCATTGACCCAGTTGACGTTGCCTTTAACAGTATTGATCTCACCGTTGTGCGCAATCATGCGATATGGGTGAGCTAACTCCCAAGCAGGGAAAGTATTGGTGGAGAAACGCTGATGCACTAAAGCTAATGCGGATACAGTGCGAGAGTCTTGTAAGTCTTTGTAATACGCCCCTACCTGGTTAGCCAATAGCAAACCCTTATAAACAATGGTGCGTGCTGACATCGATGCAACAAAATATTCTTTACCGTGCTTCAGATGCAAATCTTGAATTGCATGGCTTGCAGTTTTACGAATCACATACAACTTACGCTCAAGTGCATCTGTAGTCATGATGTCGCGGCCGCGACCAATAAATATCTGACGAATGAATGGCTCGGTCATTTGCACTGTTGGAGACATTGGCAGCTTTACATCAACCGGAACATCCCTCCAACCTAAAACAACTTGACCCTCCAAGCGAACTGTACGCTCTAGCTCTTGTTCACAAGCTAGACGCGATGCCTGTTCTTTTGGCAGGAAAATCATTCCAACGCCGTATTCACCAAATGGAGGTAACTCGATACCTTGCTTTGCCATCTCTTCGCGATATAAGGTATCCGGGACTTGGATCAAAATTCCTGCGCCGTCGCCCATCAGCGGATCAGCACCTACAGCACCCCGGTGATCTAAGTTCTCCAGAATTTGCAATCCTTGAGCAACAATCTCATGTGACTTCTTGCCCTTGATGTGGGCAACGAATCCTACGCCGCAAGCGTCATGCTCATTTTGTGGATCGTATAGACCCTGCGCGATTGGACGAAGGTCTGTATTTATGTGTGTAGTCATAGTATTTCCGCTTGCCCTAAGGGCCTGATTACTTTTGGAGGATCTAATATAGGGGAATACCCATATTGAAGCAATAGAAATAAAATGACTCTGTCCCATTTAAATTAAGAGGTAGTCGAAATAAATCCATATAAAAGGGACAGAGTCATAATGTAATGACGGTGAGGCTAACGACAGAACCTCTTGAAGAAGCTCTAAGCTATTGAATTAGTTAAATTTAATTTTTTAGGTCGTCCACGGCGCCGTATTAATGCCTGCTCAGGATTATCTTTAAATAGCTTTTTTGCATAAGCATCGCTTATCCACGGCTTAGACCTCACCAGAGCCTCGGTAATTTGACGATCTTCCCAGTGAGGCGCACCCTCTTTCACAAATGCCGCCCAAGTCATTTGCCTCTCAAAAGGAGTATTACCCAAACTCCAAAAGTGCTGATGGTCAACCAACCAAGGCTCTGCATTACCGCCAATGTGGGAAGCAAAGCTAGTCCAAGTGGAAGCCTGCGGGCTTGACTCAAAACCAGACCTTACGGGATTGAGTTCAATGAAGCGTTGGCAGCGTAAAAAATAATCTGGATCTATTAAGGAGGAGCGGTAGCGTCCCTCCCAAATCGTTCCCGAACGTTGCTGCTGTTGATTGAAATACTGGGCATAACGCCTACCTAGGGATTGCATTGTTTTTGCAAGCGAGTCTGCATTCTGGGGAGTCATTAAGAGATGCACATGATTTGGCATCAAGGCAAATGCATGCACTGCACTGCCAAATTGTTTGGTAGCCTCTCGTAACCAATCTAAATAGATGCGGCGGTCTGGATCACCAAAAAAAAGTGTTTCTCGATTATTACCTCGAACCATCACATGCATTGCTTGACCGGGAATGATGGTTCGCGCTTGCCTTGCCATTGCTAAAACGAACTACTGCAGTTCGCGCACACCGCCGTTATTAGAAAACTCAGGAATAAACCAATCACCATCCAACTGCGTGACACCCGTAGGTACTTCGCGTGCTTGTTGTGGCACATCCCTCAAGGCGGTACTCATGTATGAGATCCACATTGGTAAAGCGAGACCTCCACCAGTTTCGCGATCACCCAAACTTGCGGGTTTATCAAAACCAATCCAAGCAATTGCAACTACCTTCGGGTTATATCCCGCAAACCAAGCATCGTGCGACTCATTGGTAGTACCTGTTTTACCAGCGATATCATTCCGGCCTAGTTTCGCTCTCGCACTAGCTGCAGTACCGGTTTTCGTAACTTCTTGCAACATACTGTCCATCACAAAAGAAGTTCTTGCATCTAACACGCGAGGAGCATCTTCACGCGCATGAGTAGGCTTGGCCTCGAACAGTACCGTGCCTTTTGAATCCGTCATCTTATTAATTAAGTAGGGATCTACACGATAGCCCCCATTAGCAAAAACACTGTAAGCAGATGCCATTTGCAAAGGTGTAACAGAACCTGCACCCAAAGCCATTGTTAAATAAGGTGGGTGCTTCTCTGCTTCAAACCCAAAACGTTGAATATAGTCTTGAGCATAAGATGGCCCGATAGTCCGAATTAATCGTACTGAAACCAAGTTTTTCGATTTTGCTAAAGCAGTGCGTAAGCGCATTAAGCCCTCATACTTACCATCGTAGTTCTTGGGCTCCCAAGCTTGACTCCCTGTTTCCAAGCCACCAATAGATAGCGGTGCATCATTCACCATCGTGCTCGGAGAAAAACCTTTCTCGATCGCAGCTGCATAAATAAATGGTTTAAAAGAGGAGCCCGGTTGGCGTTGAGCCTGAGTGACGTGATTAAATTTATTTCGACGGAAATCAAAGCCACCCACTAAAGAGAGAATCGCGCCCGTCTCAGCATTCATTGAAACAAAGGCAGCTTCGACTTGAGGTAACTGCGCCAACTTCCAAACCCCACCATCCGACAGCAACCTAACAATCGCACCAGGACGCAAACGTTTTTTTGGTTGAGTGCTATCAGTTAAAGCGGCGGCGGCAAGCTTCATACTCTCGCCCTTTATGGTGATCGTATCTCCCGTAGAAATCATCACCTGCATTTCTTTTGGCTTGATATCGAGCACAACGCCAGACTGTAAATCATCCAACTGTGGATAAGCCAACAAAGCTTCGTCAATTGCACGTTGACGCTTCACCGTATCTTCTGGCAAATCAATGAAGCCCTCGGGACCACGATATGCATGACGTAAGTCGTATTCAAAAATACCACGGCGTACTGCTTTATATGCGGCGTCTTGGTCAGCCCTCAAGATCGTGGTGTATACATCTATTCCCTGGGAATAGATTGCCTCGCCATATTGCGTAATCAAGAGCTGCCGAACCATCTCAGCAGGAAAATCTGCGCGAGTACTAAATTCATTGCCAAGACCACGGATATGCAACTCTTCAGCCATGGCGATTTGATATTGTTCGGGGGTGATATACGATAAATCACGCATACGCTGCAAAATATATTCCTGTCGAATTTTGGCGCGCCGAAAATTGCTCACAGGGTTGTATGCCGATGGTGCTTTTGGCAAGCCAGCCAACATCGCTGATTCAGCAATCGTAATGTCTTTTAGCTCTTTACCAAAGTAGATTTGAGCTGCACTAGAAAATCCATAAGCTCTTTGCCCCAAAAAGATCTGATTCATATAAATCTCAAGAATCTTGTCTTTACTTAATTGGGACTCAATTTCCCAGGCTAAGAGAACCTCATAAATCTTACGGCTGAAGGTTTTCTCATTGCTGAGGAAGAAATTCCGCGCCACTTGCATTGTGATGGTTGATGCACCTTGGGAAAGATTACCCCGTAAATTGGTGAGCGTAGCCCTCAGGATGCCTACGTAGTCCACTCCACCATGAGAGTAAAAGCGATCATCTTCAATGGCTAAAACTGCATTGCGCATACTCATTGGGATTTCATTTAAAGGGATTACCTTACGGCGCTCCTCCCCAAACTCACCTATGAGAACTTTATCAGCCGTATAGATACGTAATGGTGTTTTGGGGTTGTAATCAATCAAGGCTGAAATCTTTGGCAGATTCGGCTTTGCTACTAAGAAGGCATATCCCAATAACAATGTAAGCACCACTGCAAAAACCATACTAATGATCAGAAGTGCCTTGATAAGCGGATTGCTTCCGGATTTATTGGACGAGAATGGCTCTCCTCTTGGCTGACCGGGACGTCTATCAGGTTGTCGGTTGAATCGCCCGTTTAATGGCGGCTTGTCTTTTGGGGGGAGAGCCATAGTTCAAATTATAGGGTGCTTACGTAATTCGCCCTCTAGGGCTAAAACCTGTCATTTAAATGCCCGCTTAGTGCTTTTCTGACGCTCAATTCCGCCTTCTCTGATCGCTTTTCCCATCCCCGGGAAGAACAATTAGGCATGCCACCACGCCACATTTCCCCCCAATCTTTTGATGACATTCTGAGTGAGCTGGGAGACGACCCCGCCATCCCAGATCCCCATGGAATTCGTAAAACCTCCCCTCCACTCGGGATGGATGCATCGCCCCAAACTAAGACTCCAAAGCCCTCTTTTTCTACTAAGCCACTCCAAGTAAAGGGGCTTAATTTCAGTCCTATTTGGATCTTTGGTGGCGCCTTATTAGTCTGTGGAATTAGCCTCTTTTTTTTCTTTGAATCCAACCAGTCTGGGGCTGAACAGGAAATACACGTCCTTCAAAGTCAATTTGTAACCCTCAAAGAAGAATTAAAATCCTCTCAGGATGAGTGGCATTCTGAGCGAGAAGATCTATATGAAGTAATAGATAAATTAGAAGTGAGTATTCACTCAATTGAGATAAAACCACCAATACAAGCCACTCAAAGCAAGCCTGCCACTATCCCGCATGAAGCAGAGCTTGGTCGCTGGCGGTTTTTAGGTATCACTCGTATGGGGACTGCAGAGCAGGCTTTTTTTCACACTGGGAAATCTACAAAGATGGTGGCTAAGGGGGATTTGGCTATAGGGGAATGGCGCATGACCCAAGCTGAAAAAGAGCTGGCTATCTTGACGCATCCCAAAGGTAAATCCATCACCCTTAAATCTACCAACTCAGAGTGACTCTATTGAAGATCTTGCAGAAATCCCACACAACCTTACTCCCATTGATGCTGATTTTTTTACTCAATTCGGCCCAAGGATACCTCCCTGAAGCGAACCCTCTAAGCACGCTTGAAGAGAGTCGCATCAGCCTTCAATTTAGCCAAATTGAAGTAACTAAACTTTTGCAAGTTTTAGCCAAAATGGGAAATACCAATTTTCTCCTCAGCGAATCTATTGAGGGCAAAATCTCGGTCGATCTCAAGGACACCCCTTGGCAAAATGCCCTCCATTCCATACTTGCTAGCAGAGGGTTACGCTTGGTACGAAATGGCGATATTTACTGGATTGGTCCTCACGCAGAAATTCAGAGTTTTCAGAAATATCGTCGGGAAGATGCTGCGCTACCTTTTGGAGGCGATCATATTAATAGCCCACGCCAGATCCTCATAGAGGCTCGCATTGTCGAAGCTGATCAGCGCTTTGCCCGAGAATTGGGTGTCAAGTTGGGATACCAAGCCAATGGCATTGGCAATCGCCCAGACCAAAACGCAAGTGCAAACCTTGATCTCGCAGGCACTGGCTTGGCTGGATACAACCCAGCCACCTTGGCTGCCACCTTGGTTTCCAAGAATGCGGCCCGACTCTTGCAAATGGAGCTCTCAGCACTGGAGTCTGATGGCCAGGGTAAGATTCTCTCGAACCCCCGCATCATGACTGGCGATCAGGTTAAAGCCACGATTGAGCAGGGAACTGAACTACCCTACCAAGTCAGCTCACAAAGTGGGAGTAAATTACAGTTTCGCAAAGCCAATTTACGCCTAGAGGTCTTGCCCAAGATTCATCCCGATGGAAAGATCTCCATGCTAGTGGGGATCAATAAAGACACCATTGGTATGAAAACTGAACAGGGCTATGCGATTGATACTAAAAATCTCAGCTCTGAGGTCACCGTTGAAAATGGAGGTACCGCCATTATTGGGGGGATCTTTCAAACCACCGAACGTGATGACGAGATCAAAGTTCCGCTCCTAGGCGATATTCCATTGATAGGGCATTTATTTCGCCATAAATCCAAATTGGCGGATAAAACTGAACTATTAGTCTTCTTAACCCCCACCGTACTAGACAAACACTAATAAAATCACAGGGTGAACTCTTCATCTAACAATATCTTTCTAATTGGCCTCATGGGCGCTGGGAAGTCGACCGTGGGTAAATTGCTAGCCAAAAAGTTAGAGCGTCGCTTTTTAGATGCTGACCATGTGATTGAAGATCGTTGTGGAGTCAAAATTCCCGTCATCTTCGAAATGGAAGGTGAAGATGGATTTCGCAAACGTGAGGCTCAGGCCATCAATGACATTACGGGCGAACATGATGTCATTTTGGCTACCGGTGGCGGCGCTGTTCTTCTGCCTGAGAATCGAAAATTTCTCAGTGAAAGAGGAGTGGTAATTTATCTCCATGCCAATCCCATGGAGTTATGGCATCGCACTAAAGGTGGTGAAGGTCGGCCTCTTCTTAAAAATGGAGATGCAAAAAAGATTCTAGAAAACCTCTACGCTATTCGCGATCCCTTGTATCGTGAAATTGCTGACTATGTTATTGAGACTGGGAAACCCAGCGTCAATCAGCTGGTCAACACTTTAATCATGCAACTCGAACTCTCCGCATAAATTTATCCATGAAAACATTAGAAGTTGATCTAGGTGATCGTAGCTACCCTATTCATATTGGTACAGATTTAATAGATCAAGCGCAATTATTTAGCGCCTGTGAAAAAGCAACATCGATTTATATTGTTAGCAATACGACTGTTGCTCCTTTGTATGCAGAGCGCCTCACCAAGACTTTAGAAAAACAAGGTAAGCCGGTCAGGACGATTGTCTTGCCTGACGGAGAGTCTTATAAGGACTGGAAAAATCTTCAGTTAATTTTTGATGACCTCCTCAAATATGGAGCCGATCGTCAAACTATGTTGGTGGCTTTAGGTGGTGGCGTTATTGGAGACATGACTGGCTTTGCTGCTGCAAGCTTTATGCGCGGCATTCGCTTCATTCAAGTCCCAACAACTTTACTAGCCCAGGTGGACTCCTCTGTTGGCGGCAAGACGGGCATTAATCATCCGCTGGGGAAAAATATGATTGGGGCGTTTCATCAGCCAGTAGCGGTCATTGCCGATCTCAATACCTTGAAGACATTGCCTGCTCGCGAACTCTCTGCAGGTCTAGCTGAAGTGGTTAAACATGGTGCCATTGCAGATGCTGAGTTCTTAAGTTGGATTGAAGTAAATGCAAAAGCTTTACTAGCTTGCGACACCGCCGCAATGGCGCATGCGGTCTTACGCTCTTGCGAAATTAAATCGGCCGTAGTGTCAGCCGATGAAAGAGAAGGTGGCATTCGAGCCACATTGAATTTTGGGCATACCTTTGGTCATGCGATCGAAGCGGGCATGGGCTATGGCGAGTGGTTGCATGGTGAAGCTGTTGGTTGCGGTATGGTCATGGGTGCAGACCTCTCAAGACGCCTAAACTTCATCACTCAAGATGAAGTTAATCGCCTCACTCAAATTATTCAATCCATGAATCTGCCGATAGCACCACCCAAGTTTGGCGCACAGCGTTATATGGAATTAATGCAAGTAGATAAAAAGACTGAGGGCGGACAAATCCGCTACGTCGTTTTAGAGAAGATTGGCAAAGCCCAAATTAAGAGCGTTCCCGATGCTCAGGTTATAGAGACCTTAACGGCGACCGGGGCAGTTTAAGTTTCTAGCTTACTTATTTCTGAAGCAGGCCAATAGTGATCACCTGACCAGCTTGAACACTGGCAAATTCGGATAAGTCGCCCAGCAGTTCGCGCCCAGTTTTAGTATCTAACCACAGTGGGGAGCCTAAAGTACCCGCCCAACGGTAGTGATAACCGCCAGATTTAGCCGCCACCCAAATCTCGTGCAAAGGGGGCTGGGTATTGACCACTATCACGCTGCGATCTCTGAACCGAATATTAATCACGTTTCCACCCTGGCGCTCCACATCCAGATCGAGGTCTAGTGCATCGTCTGCAGCTTCTAGGGCTACTTCGATGGACTCCAATAAATTACTACCCAACTGATGAAATTGCTTATCGTCAATGGTTTCTACAGTTAAATTGCCTGGCTTCATATTAGAGTCCTGCATGCTATATTCAATCATTCGTTTTAGAGACATTCATGATAGCGATTCTTAAAAGAACTCTTGGTATTAGCCTTCTAATATCCCTTGTTGGATGTGGGGTTAGAGGCCCCTTATATTTGCCAAATGTGCCGCCAGCACCTAATCCTCCTGCTGAGCCAGAGCCTAAAGGCAAGCTCTATCCACCCCAAAGCCCTTCAGCCCCTAACTCCACATCGGCCAAGCAATGACAAGTAAAGCGATCCCACTCCCCGACTTAGCTGGATTTACAGAACGAAATGGTACTTGGTATGCAGAGGAAATTCCTTTGCTAGATTTGGCAAAGGAATTTGGCACACCCCTGTATGTCTACAGCAAAAAAGCGTTGACCGAAGCTTATCAGGCCTATGACAAAGCTTGCGTAGATTCCTCTGGAAAAAGACGAGCTCGCGTTCACTATGCGATGAAGGCGAATAGCAACTTAGCAGTGATTGATTGCTTTAAAAAATTAGGCTCTGGCTTTGACTTAGTCAGCGGCGGTGAATTAGCGCGCGCTCTTGCTATTGGCGCAGATCCAAAAAGTTTAGTGTTTGCCGGTGTTGGTAAATCTGCTCACGAAATTGCGCAAGCCTTGAAAGTCGGCGTTAAATGCATCAACGTAGAGTCAATTGCAGAGCTCCACCAAATTAATCGGGTTGCTACTGAGCTCAATTGCCGCGCCCCAATTTCCTTGCGCGTGAATCCCGATGTGGATGCACAAACGCATCCTTACATTTCTACTGGACTAAAAGGCAATAAATTTGGTATCGCTTATCACGAGGTTTTAAAAACATATCGTGAAGCTGCATTGCTGTCACAGATTGATGTGGTTGGTATTGACTGTCATATTGGTTCCCAGATCACAAACACCGCACCCTATCTTGACGCGCTTGATAAAGTGCTCGAGCTAGTGACTCAATTGAAAAAAGAAGGTATTGAGATCCACCATCTTGATTTAGGTGGCGGTCTTGGTATTTCTTATGGCGACGATAACCCGCCAGATATTACCGAGTTCACTAACACCTTACTCAACCGCGTTGCTGAATCTGGCTTTGGTCATCTCGATATTGTCTTGGAGCCTGGTAGATCCTTAGTGGGCAATGCTGGCGTGCTCTTGACTCAAGTGGAATATCTCAAGCCTGGTGCTGAGAAAAACTTTTGCATTGTGGATGCAGCAATGACAGAGTTGATGCGCCCAGCGCTCTACGAGGCTTATCACGGGATAGTTCCAGCACAAACCAAGCAAGTTATAAGCTCTACTTATGACGTCGTTGGACCCGTATGTGAATCTGGTGACTGGCTTGGAAGAGATCGTCAGCTTGCGATTGAAGAAGGTGATCTGCTAGCCATTCTGTCTGCTGGTGCTTATGGCTTTGTGATGGCTTCCAATTACAACACCAGGCCAAAACCTGCAGAGATCATGGTTGATGGCAAGAATGCCTATGTCATTCGTGCACGTGAAAACATTGCTGATCTCTTTGCTAGTGAAGCTACCTTGCCAGATTAAATTAACTTCCCTTGGTAAATTCCAGGCAATAAAAAACCCCGCTACATCAGCGGGGTTTTTGTTTTGTACTTAGGTAACGATTAATGCAAACCTGCCATGTAATCAGAAACAGCTTTCATCTCTTGATCAGAAAGCTTCGTAGCAATTGTTGTCATCTGAGTACTATTTTTACGAGTACCTTCACGGAAACCCACTAACTGATTGTAGGAATACTCAGCCCACTGTCCACCTTGGCGTGGGTATTGCGCAGGAATGCCTGCACCATTAGGGCTGTGGCAACCAGCGCAGGCTGGAACACCCTTCGATGCAATACCGCCACCATAAATACTCTTACCCAAATCAAGAGCTTCTTTAGTTTGAGCCACACCTTGGGATGGAGCCTGCTGAGAAAGGAAAGTGCCAATATTGATCATATCTTGCTCAGTTAAAGGCATAGACATGCCCATCATGATGGCATTGACTCTGGTACCTTCTTTAAAATTCTTCAACTGTTTTGCTGTGTATGCAGCATGCTGGGCAGACAACTTGGGCCAAGTTGCTACAGCACTCTGGCCCTTAGGACCATGACATGTAATACAGGCTACAACACCGCGAGTGGCATCTCCGGAGTTATAGAGTGTCTCACCAGCAGCGACATCAACTTTTGGTTTAGCTGGAGCAGCAGCCTTTGCCTCTGCAGCTGGGGCCATGGGTGCTGGATCAGCGGCATAAGCTTGTGTCGCAAGGCCGCTTAGAGCAAAAATAGACAGGGCTGCAAAGCCAGCACGTAAGCTAGTTAATTTGGAGATTTGAGGGGTTTGACGCATTATGTTTACCTTGGCAAAAATTCTTAAAAATGTTTGGGCCCTTACTTCTACAACTTTCACCCAACATTATGAGATATTTATTGATTTTGCGTGATTTTACAATAGCTTCTGGACATGTCTAAACTCTTTCAAGCCCGATTTGCGACCACAGTCAATGACACCCATTGCCTACCTGCCACTCAGCTCCGAGAAGTCGCCTTTGCCGGGCGCTCAAATGCAGGTAAATCCAGCGCAATAAATGTACTTTGCAACCAAAAACGCCTTGCTTTTGCAAGTAAAACGCCTGGGCGCACTCAACATATTAACTATTTTGGCCTTTTTGCTAAAGACGATCTCTTAGCCTATTTGGTGGATTTACCTGGATATGGCTATGCCGCTGTCAATCATGAGACCAAATATCACTGGAATGCCCTTCTCAGCGATTATCTGCAGGAACGGGAGCAACTGGTCGGCATGGTACTGATTGTGGACTCTAGGCGCGGTATTACCGAACTGGATGAGCAAATGATTCAGTGGTTTGTCCCAACCGGCAAGCCCATCCATATTTTGCTCAGCAAGTGCGACAAGCTCAATAAGAGTGAATGTAAGCATGCCTTAGAAGCCGTACGCAAACAGTTACAACAATACGATCCAGCGCTACCTGATGGCCATGGTGATTCCAAGAAACTTACGGCACAATTATTCTCAAGCACTAAGCGCATAGGTCTTGAAGAGGCCGACAATATTGTTATTAAATGGTTATTTGCAGCGGAGACTCAAGAAGATGAAATCACAAGCTAACTCTATATTGAGCTTTCCGGCTCATCGTCCTCGTCGTATGCGGCGCGATGATTGGTCGCGTCGCCTGATGCAAGAAAATCAACTCAGTACAAGCGATCTAATCTACCCAGTATTTTTACTTGAGGGCGCAAATCAATCTCAAGCCGTTACTTCCATGCCTGGGGTTAATCGCGTATCACTCGATTTACTTTTTAGCATTGCTGAGGAATGTATCTTCCTAGGCATTCCTGTTTTAGCAATCTTTCCGGTGGTTGATGCATCTCTCAAAACAGCTGACGGCAAAGAAGCGTTTAATCCGAATGGCTTAGTTCCAAACGCAGTGCGCGAGCTCAAGAAACGCTTTCCTAATTTGGGCATCATGACCGATGTAGCCCTTGACCCTTATACAAGCCATGGTCAAGATGGCGTCCTGGATGATCAAGGTCGCATTCTGAATGATGAGACTACGGCAATCTTAGTGCAGCAAGCTGTTGCTCAAGCACAAGCTGGTGTCGATATTGTTGCACCATCAGACATGATGGATGGTCGTATCGGAAAAATTCGCAAAGCCTTAGAGCAAAAGAATCTGATTCATACCCGCATCATGGCTTACTCAGCTAAATATGCTTCTGCTTTTTATGGCCCGTTTCGTGATGCAGTAGGTTCAGCAAAAAATTTAGGTAAGGCTGATAAAAAAACTTACCAAATGGATTGCGCTAATACTAATGAGGCTTTACGGGAGGTTGCTCTCGACATTAGTGAAGGCGCTGATATGGTAATGGTTAAACCTGGCATGCCTTACCTGGATATCGTTCGTAGAGTGCGCGATGAATTCAACTACCCGACTTACGCTTACCAAGTGAGTGGTGAGTACGCCATGCTCAAAGCTGCCGCACAAAATGGCTGGCTTGATCATGATGCGGTGATGATGGAATCCTTGCTCGCATTTAAGCGTGCTGGTGCTGATGGCATTTTGACCTATTTCGCGCTTGAGGCTGCACGACTTTTAAAAACAAATAAATAATTATCTAGGCGTGAATGAATGGGCTCTAAACCCATTCATATTTAAGATAAATTAATTTCCCAGCACCTTTTTCAAGCGCTCAACAAAACGTTGTGGTGGCATGTAGCCAATTACCCGTTGATCTTTTAATTCTTCTGAGTTGAGATCAAAAATCAAAATTCCAGGTGGGCCAAATAATCCAAAGCGATTTAGTAAAGCTTGATTCTCGGGACTGTTCTTTGTCACATCAGCTTGTATCAAAATAAATTTCTGCAACTCTTGATTTACTTCGGGATTAGCAAACGTATTTATCTCCATCTCCTTGCAAGAGATGCACCAGTCTGCATAAAAATCTAAGAGCACTAGTTTCTTTTGTTCTTTTGCTTGGGCTAAGAATTGATCCAACTGCGCACTGGAGTCAATCACAGCAAAACTAGCTTTTCCAATCTGATGTTGGCGCTGACCATTAGCCGTTGTCTTGCTCACCTCATCACTGCCATTTTGTAACAAGGGGGATGCAATCCAGGCTGCAGTTGCTACCAATAAAACGCCTAATGTTCTTTGTAGCCAGACCATCCAAATACCAGTGGATGGAATTAAGATGCGAGCCTCAATGGCAATAAACAGGAGTGGCAATCCCATGCCTAAAGCCATTACAAAAAGGAGTCCGGCCCCCAAGCTCATTGAGCCCGTTTGAGCAATAAAAGTGAGCACCCCAGCTAAGGGCGCTGTAATACAGGGGCTAGCAACTAATGTGGAGATTCCGCCCAAAGCAAACGCACCCGCAAAGCTCCCCCCCTTGTGACGTCCTGCTAATTGATCCACCTTTTGCTGCCATGATTGGGGCATTCTGAGCTCGTATAGGCCAAATAGACTCCCTGATAAGGCTAATAGCAGCAATGCAAACCCAATTAGCGCTATAGGGCTTTGTAAGGCTCTCTGAACGCTGCCGCCTAAGGCGGCCATCAAGACCCCCGCTAATGCATAGACACAAGCCATTCCAAGTACATAGGCGGCCGCCAATAGGCTTGCACGACTCTTAGTAATAGATTGCTTACCCTGCGCTCCAAACACGATGCTCGACAAGATTGGCAACATTGGAAGAACGCAAGGCGTAAAAGCTAATGCCAGGCCCAAAATGAAAAATGCCAAGAATAGATATCCTGTGGGCGTGCTCTCTAAAAAACGACTAATGACATTAACATCATCACGCTCACGCCAAACGTCCATCAAGCTCAATGCTGTTTTTGAATCCTTGCTTGACTCAACTCCACTCATCAATTCTGGTATCGGCCTAGCCTTTACTCCAGGACCTGAAAGTAAAAATTTCAGAGTCATTGGCGGATAACAAATCCCAGCTTCAGCGCAGCCTTGTAATTCCAGCTCCAAATATAGAGGCTTTCCTGCTTCTGCTTTTTTATCTAGGGTGAGCAGAAATGCCTGCTTATAAACCTGCATTTTCTTTTGAAAAGTCTCATCAAACTTTTCAATTCCAGCAGGGAGCGAAACCTTTACCAACTCTAATTTATTGGGCTCAGAGCCCATCTTGAAATGGAGAGACTCTTGATAGATGTAATAACCCTTAGCCGGAAAAATTTCTAACTCAACATCATTCGTATTTGTTACCCAAGTTGCTTCGGCCTGAAATGCTTTCTCAGGCGGAAGAAATTCTGGCGCAGCAAATGCACTGTCAAAAATAACTAGCAGGGCTACTAATACTGGTAGGAATTTACGAAGCAATCTCATAGTGCTTACTTTACCTCGGCCTCTACCCATTTACCATAATGCGCCTCGTATTTTTCAGGAGCATATGCAATCAGTTCGGGTAGATCATAGGGATGATGACTTTTTATGAAATTAGAAATATCCGTCCATTGATCTGCAATTGTTTTTGCTGACAGTAGAACTTCCTTTCCTTCGCAAATCTTGCCATCCCACCGATAGATTGAATGTATACCCTCTTGAATTTGTACGCAGGCAGCTAATCGACCCTCAATCAATTGATATGCCATTTTCTTTGCATCTTGAAGGGATGCAAAAGTGGTGACAACAATTAACAACTCAGTAGATTTATCAGGGGTCATGACATATTTATAACTGTATAAATGAAAAAAGCCAGACCGAAGCCTGGCTTTGAATCTTGCTAAAGGGCCTAAGCCTCTTGAGCTACTGCTGTTTCTTCAACCTCTGGACGATCTACCAACTCAACTAAAGCCATTGGTGCATTGTCACCATGACGGAAGCCAAACTTTAAAATACGAAGGTAGCCACCTGGACGAGTTGCGTAACGTGGGCCGAGCTCTGTGAAGAGTTTGGTCACGATATCGCGATCGCGTGTGCGATTGAATGCTAAGCGACGGTTTGCTAAGTTATCTTTTTTACCCAAGGTAATCAAAGGCTCAACAACCATGCGCAATTCTTTAGCTTTTGGCAAAGTGGTTTTAATCACTTCGTGCTCCAAAAGAGAATTGGACATATTGCGCAGCATCGCCAAGCGATGTGATGATGTTCTGTTTAGTTTGCGTAAGCCGTTTCCGTGACGCATGATGCTTCCTTTCTAATTATTTCTCGAGGTTAGCTGGAGGCCAGCTTTCGAGTTTCATGCCAAGACTTAAGCCACGAGCCGCCAATACATCTTTGATTTCGTTCAAAGACTTACGACCTAAATTAGGCGTCTTCAACAATTCATTCTCTGTACGTTGAATCAAGTCACCGATGTAGTAAATGTTCTCAGCCTTCAAGCAGTTTGCAGAGCGTACTGTGAGTTCAAGATCATCAACCGGACGCATCAACATTGGATCAACCATTGAAGAGCGGCTTGGGGCAAGATCACCAGAAACTTCGCTGCTTTCGAGGGCTGCGAATACAACTAATTGATCAACCAAAATGGTAGCGGCTTGACGAATTGCCTCTTCAGGAGATAACACACCGTTTGTTTCGATTGTCATTACGAGACGATCGAGGTCAGTACGTTGTTCAACACGAGCAGATTCAACTGCATAGCTAACACGGCTTACTGGGCTAAATGAGGCATCCAATACGATACGACCAATAATCTTGGTAGTTTCGTCATGGTATTGACGCATATTGCCTGGTACATAGCCACGGCCTTTTTCAACCTTGATCTGCATATCCAACTTGCCACCAGCTGACAAGTGGGCGATAACGTGATCAGGATTGATGATTTCTACATCATGTGGCAAGTCGATATCTTTTGCTGTAACGACGCCTGGGCCTTCTTTACGCAAATTAATGGTCACTTCATCACGTGACTGCAACTTAAATACGATACCTTTGAGGTTCAACAAAAGGTTAACTACATCCTCTTGAACGCCATCTAATGTGGAGTATTCATGAACAACACCAGCGATTGCTACTTCAGTTGGTGCATAACCAACCATTGAGGATAACAAAACACGACGTAATGCATTACCGAGTGTGTGGCCATAACCACGCTCGAACGGCTCCATAACAACCTTAGCTTGGTTGGCAGTAAGCGCTTCAACAGAAATAATTTTTGGCTTGAGCAAATTTGTTTGCATATTTTTTCCTTGAGAGTGCCTAATTAGCGTGAATACAATTCGACGATCAAACTTTCATTAATTTCGCCGCTAATGTCTTCACGGTCAGGCACCTGCTTAAATGTTCCCTCCAGCTTCGCTGCGTCGACTGATACCCAGCCAACTGCCGCCATCTGCTGAACCAAATTGAGTGATTCTGTAATACGTGCTTGCTTCTTCGCTTTTTCACGAATAGCAACTACATCACCAGGTTTGACCTGAATAGATGGAATATTTACTGGGCTACCATTGAGCAAAATTGCGCAATGGGAAACCAATTGACGCGCTTCAGCACGAGTAGAACCAAAGCCCATACGATAAACAACGTTATCAAGGCGTGATTCCAACAACTGAAGTAATGTTGAGCCAGTATTACCCTTACGACGCTCAGCTTCTGCGAAATAACGACGGAACTGACGCTCTAGAATTCCGTACATACGCTTAACCTTTTGCTTTTCACGCAATTGATTACCGTAATCAGAAGTTCTTGAGCCAGATGTACGGCCATGTTGACCAGGCTTAGTATCTAACTTGCACTTGTCTGACAGGGCGCGACGTGCGCTCTTTAAAAATAAGTCGGTACCTTCCCGACGTGCTAATTTGGCCTTAGGCCCTAAGTAACGTGCCACGATGCTTTCCTTTCTTTGCCGTAGTCTTACGACTAACGGTGAGTTCACCCTTTAATTCAGATGAACAGTGGGCTTTAATAAAAAAACTACTAAAACTTGTACTGCCAACTTCCTAGCTTAGATACGACGACGCTTAGGAGGACGGCAACCATTGTGTGGAACTGGAGTTACGTCTTGAATCTCAGTGATCTTGATTCCCAAAGAATTCAATGCACGAACTGCTGATTCACGACCTGGGCCTGGACCCTTGATCTGAACTTCTAAATTCTTGATACCACATTCAACAGCAGCTTTGCCTGCTACTTCTGCCGCTACCTGAGCAGCAAAAGGGGTTGATTTACGTGAACCTTTGAAGCCTTGACCACCAGATGTTGCCCATGAAAGCGCATTACCTTGACGATCAGTGATCGTAATGATGGTGTTGTTAAAAGAAGCGTGAACGTGTGCAATACCGTCAGCAACGTTCTTTTTAACCTTCTTACGTGCGCGCTGTGAAGCTGCAGAAGCGGATTGTTGTTTTGCCATGTCAATAAACTTTCTTGATTATTTCTTGAGTTGCACGCCAGACTTACGTGGGCCCTTACGGGTACGCGCGTTAGTCTTAGTACGTTGACCACGTACAGGCAAGCCCTTACGATGACGAACGCCGCGATAGCAGCCTAAGTCCATCAAACGCTTGATGCTCATCGTTACTTCACGACGAAGGTCACCTTCAGTGATGAACTTACCTACCTCGTCACGTAACTTTTCCAAGTCACCGTCAGTAAGATCTTTAACTTTTTTGTCGATAGCAACACCTGTGGTTTCACAAATTTTGCGTGCACGCGTTGTGCCAATGCCAAAAATTGCTGTTAAACCGATAACAGTATGTTGATGATTTGGGATATTTACCCCAGCGATACGTGCCATGAGATTTCCTCTTAATTAACCAGATCAGCCTTGACGCTGCTTATGACGTGCGTCTGAAGAACAGATCACGCGAACAACGCGTTTGCGCTTAATGATCTTGCAATTTCTGCAAATACACTTAACGGATGCCAAAACTTTCATAACTCACCTCTAAAAAAATATGTACTACTTAATCTTTACTTCGCTCGGAAAATGATTCTGGCTCGTGTAAGGTCGTAAGGAGTCATCTCCACTGTTACCTTATCTCCTGGCAGGATGCGGATGTAATGCATCCTCATCTTTCCAGAAATGTGCCCTAAAACCACATGTCCGTTCTCTAGCTTCACGCGAAACATTGCGTTCGGCAAATTCTCAATAATTTCTCCCGCCATCTGAATTACATCGTCTTTAGACATTCAGTTAAGCGCCCATCTTAAAGTTAGCTTTTTTCATCAAAGAACCATACTGTTGCTGCATTGCGAATGACTGAACTTGAGCCATAAAATCCATTGCAACAACGACAATAATTAACAATGAAGTACCGCCAAAATAGAATGGCACGTTGTACTTCAAGACTAGAAATTCTGGCAACAAGCAAACCAAAACCATATAAATCGCGCCAGCCAATGTCAAACGAACCAAGATCTTGTCAATGTAACGACCAGTTTGATCACCGGGACGAATACCTGGAACAAAGGCGCCGCTCTTCTTCAAGTTATCTGCAGTATCGCGGCTATTGAAAACCAAAGCAGTATAGAAAAAGCAGAAGAAGATAATTGCTGCTGCATACAAAATTGTGTAGACAGGCTGACCTGGAGCTAATGTTGCCGCCAAATCTTTAATAACTCTGCTGAACATATTTGTTGGCTCGCCAGATGTAAACCAGCCAGCAATAGTTGCAGGGAACAAAATGATAGATGAAGCAAAAATTGGAGGAATGACACCAGCCATGTTTAACTTCAATGGAAAGTATGAAGACTGCCCGCCGTATATTTTGTTACCCACTTGACGCTTTGCATAGTTCACCAAAATACGGCGCTGACCACGCTCTACAAACACAACAAAATAAGTCACTGCAACGCAAATCACCACGATCAGCAATGCAGACAAAATATTCATAGAGCCAGTACGTACTAGTTCAAGCAAGCTACCAATTGCTGAAGGCAATCCAGAAACAATACCGCCGAAAATAATGATGGAGATACCGTTACCAAGACCACGCTCGGTAATCTGCTCACCGAGCCACATTAGGAACATCGTGCCAGTAACCAAAGTGACCACTGTGTTGAGTTCAAACATTAGGCCTGGGTTAATGACTAAACCTGGTTGAGCTTGTAAAGCAACTGAAATACCTAGAGCTTGGAATGTTGCCAATAAAACAGTGCCGTAACGTGTGTATTGAGTAATCTTGCGCTGACCTGCTTGGCCTTCTTTTTTCAAAGACTCCAATGTAGGCACAACAATCGTCATCAACTGCATAATGATTGACGCAGAGATGTACGGCATGATTCCTAGAGCAAAAACCGTAAACCGGGATAGAGCGCCACCTGAAAACAGGTTAAACATACCCAAGATGCCATCTTTTTGACCTGCAAATAATTGTGCTAGTTGGTCTGGATCAATACCTGGCACAGGAATATGCGCACCCAAACGGAACACGAGCAAAGCCAAAACCAAGAATATTAAGCGTTGGCGTAATTCGCCAAACTTGCTTCCTGATTGAGCAATATTTGCTGTGTTGGTAGGTGCGAGTGCCATCGTTTACTAAAAACTAATTAAACCAAGTCAACCAATTTGCCGCCAGCTGCTTCAATAGCCGCTTTTGCACCAGCAGTTGCAGTAATACCCTTGAGGGTTACAGCAATCGACAATTCACCAGTTTTGATAACTTTTACAGAGTTGATCTGCTCGCCAGCAAAACCATGAGCTCTCAAAACTAATAAGTCTACTTCTGGCAAGTTAATTTTTGCTAAGTCGTTCAAAGTGATTTGACCAACGTGACGACGTGTCAATGACACGAAACCACGTTTTGGTAAACGACGATACATCGGCATCTGTCCGCCTTCGAATCCAACTTTATGGAATCCGCCTGAACGCGACTTTTGACCTTTGTGACCGCGGCCTGCAGTTTTACCAAGACCTGAACCGATACCGCGACCTACACGACGACGATTTTTATTGGAGCCCGGTGCGGGTTTGAGTGTATTGAGTTGCATATTCTTCGCCTATTTACTTGCTAGTTATTAGCCAACGACTTTAACTAGATAAGAAACTTTATTAATCATTCCGCGAACAGCTGGCGTGTCTTCCAATTCTGAAACTGAATTGATACGACGCAGGCCTAAGCCGCGAACAGTTGCACGATGGCTTTCGCGTGTGCCGATCAAGCTGCGCACTAGTTGCAGTTTGACTTTAGAGTTAGTTGTTGTCATTTATAGATTCCTAATCTTTTGGTCTTAGCCGAGAATCTCTTCAACTGACTTACCGCGCTTAGCAGCAATTTCAGAAGGAGTGCTCATCTTGCTCAAGCCATCAATCGTTGCACGAACCATGTTGTAAGGGTTTGTTGAGCCAAGTGACTTAGCAACAACGTTAGTTACGCCCATTACATCGAAAATTGCGCGCATTGGGCCACCGGCGATAACGCCAGTACCGTCTTTAGCTGGAGAAATCATCACGCGTGATGCGCCATGCTTACCAATCACAGTGTGTTGCAAAGTACCTTTACGTAAGGAAACTTTGATCATCTTGCGACGTGCTTCGTCCATTGCCTTTTGAACAGCAACTGGAACTTCTTTTGATTTGCCTTTGCCCATGCCGATACGACCATCGCCATCGCCAACTACAGTAAGTGCAGCGAAGCCGAGAATACGACCACCCTTAACTACTTTAGTTACGCGATTAACAGCAATCATCTTCTCGCGAAGACCATCATCACGCTCTTCGTTTTGCATCTTGGTTTGCATTTTTGCCATGTCTTTTTCCTAAACCTTTTTAGAACTTCAGGCCGGCTTCACGCGCAGCTTCAGCTAAGGCCTTAATACGGCCGTGGTAACGATGACCGGAACGATCAAAAGCAACATCAACGATGCCTGCCTTAACAGCACGCTCAGCAACTAACTTGCCGATTTGTTTAGCCGCTTCAGCGTTACCGCCGTTTTTGATCGCTTGGCGTAAATCTTTTTCCATTGTTGAAGCAGCTGCTACAACTTTGGTTCCACACGGGCTATAAACCTGTGCAGAAATATGTGTATTGCTACGGATAACTGTTAAGCGATTTGCCAATGCTTCGGCAATGCGAATACGAGTCTGCCTAGCACGTCTTTGTCTGGATTCGTCTTTATTCATTTTTAGTCTCGCTTACTTCTTCTTAGTTTCTTTCAGGTGTACAACCTCATCCACGTAGCGAACGCCTTTGCCTTTGTATGGCTCTGGTGAACGGTATGCGCGAACTTCAGCAGCAACCTGGCCAACTTGCTGCTTGTTGGAACCTTTGATAATGATTTCAGTTTGAGTTGGGGTCTCAGCTTTGACACCCTTTGGCAGGTTATAAATAATGTCGTGTGAGAAACCTAACTGCAATTTCAATGAATCGCCCTGAGCAGCAGCACGGTAACCAACGCCTACCAAGCTGAGCTTGCGCTCAAAGCCAGTAGTTACGCCAACAACCATGTTGTTTACCAAAGCGCGGGCTGTACCTGACTGTGCACCAGCTTCTGGTGTGTTGTTGTTTAAAACAACTGTCAATACGCCGTCTTCTTGTTTTAAACCAACAGAAGGATGCAAGTTATGTGTCAAAGTGCCCAATGGGCCCTTAACAGTAATGTTTGCACCGTTGATGCTGATTTCAGCGCCCTTAGGGACTGGAATAGGTGATTTACCAACGCGGGACATATTTCTCTCCTTACGCGACGTAGCAAATAACTTCGCCACCAACGCCGTTTGCACGTGCTTTGCGGTCTGTCATTACGCCTTGTGGGGTTGAAATAATTGCAATGCCTAAGCCATTCATTACTTCAGGAATGTCGTGGCGGCCTTTGTAGATACGTAGACTTGGTGTAGAAACACGGTCAATACGCTCAATAACAGGGCGGCCTGCGTAGTACTTGAGTTCAATGTGTAGCACTGGCTTAGCTGCCTCACCTTTGATTTCAAAACTATCGATATAGCCTTCATCCTGCAAGACTTTTGCAATAGCTACTTTTACTTTTGACGACGGCATCAAGACTACGGGTTTCTGCACTGCTTGCGCATTGCGGATCCTTGTCAACATGTCGGCGATTGGATCGCTGATACTCATGAGTTCTCCTAATTCTTTCGCCGCTTACCAGCTGGCCTTGGTTAAACCGGGGATTTCGCCACGAAAGGCGATTTCACGAATTTTGCTACGCGCTAAACCAAACTTGCTGAATACACCGCGCGGACGACCGGTTAATGAACAACGATTTCTTTGACGAATCGGGCTTGCGTTACGTGGAAGTGCCTGTAGCTTCAAGCGAGCTTCATAGCGCTCTTCATCACTGCGTGATTGATCAGCAATGATTGCCTTGAGTTCTGCACGCTTTACAGCGTACTTCTCTACAGTTTTTGCGCGCTTATTCTCGCGCTCAATTAGGGATAGTTTTGCCACGTTAGCCTCTTAATTGCGGAAAGGGAATTTGAACGCTGCTAACAAAGCTTTTGCTTCTTCGTCAGTTTTAGCGGTCGTCGTAATACTAATATTGAGACCACGGAGGGCATCAATCTTGTCGTATTCGATTTCAGGGAAAATGATTTGCTCTTTAACGCCAATGTTGTAGTTACCACGGCCGTCAAATGCCTTACCGGAAATTCCGCGGAAGTCACGTACGCGTGGCAAAGCAACAGTCACGAAACGATCCAAAAATTCGTACATGCGTGCACCACGCAATGTCACCATGGCACCGATTGGGTAGCCTTGACGAATTTTGAAACCAGCAATCGCTTTTTTCGCTTTTGTTACAACTGGCTTTTGACCTGCTACTTTAGTCAAATCACCAACTGCATTTTCGATAATTTTCTTGTCGTTCACAGCATCGCCCAAGCCCATATTTAGGGTTACCTTGGTGATACGTGGAACTTCCATTACTGACTTGTAACCAAATTTGGCAATTAAATCAGCAACTACTTTAGCTTGATAGTGTTCTTGAAAACGTGTGCTCATAATTTCTCCGTGCCCCTTATGCGCTTAAAGTTGCGCCAGTGGTTTTGAGGAAACGCTGCTTTTTACCATCCACGAGTTTGATACCAACACGTGATGGTTTGCCGTTACCGTCAACCAAAGCCACATTAGAAATGTGAACAGGCATCGTCTTGTCAATCATGCCGCCAGTAACACCGGCTGCTGGATTTGGCTTAACGCTCTTTTTATAAATATTTACGCCTTCGATCACTAGTTTGTTCTCGAGAACGGCTGTAACAGTTCCTTGCTTGCCTTTGTCGCGGCCGGTCAATAGAACCACTGAATCACCTTTACGAATCTTTTTCATATCAGCCTCTTAAATAACTTCGGGGGCGAGAGAAACGATCTTCATGAACTTCTCAGTACGCAACTCACGCGTTACTGGTCCAAAGATACGTGTGCCAATTGGCTCTAACTTAGCGTTGAGCAATACCGCAGCGTTGCCATCGAACTTAATCAATGAACCATCTGGACGGCGTACACCTTTAGCAGTTCTCACTACTACGGCGTTATAAATATCACCTTTTTTTACACGGCCACGTGGAGCAGCGGACTTTACAGTCACTTTAATGACATCACCGATACTGGCGTAACGACGCTTAGAGCCGCCCAATACCTTGATGCACAAAACTTCACTGGCGCCTGTGTTATCGGCGACCTGTAATCTACTTTCGGTCTGAATCATTTTTTAATCCCCAACTTGTTAGCCAAAGGCAAACAGTCTTGGTTCCGTCTATGGGCTTTAACGAAAGCTAAAACCCGGAATTAATGAAAAACACTGCTTCCCCAATAAAACCAGAGAAGTCGACTATCATACTACGTAAAAGAGGGATTTGGCAATAAGTTTCGCCAAAATCCCTAATATTTCTTTAAATACCTTTTGATTCCTGAACTAAACGGGTTACAACCCAAGATTTAGTACGTGAAATTGGTCTAGATTCAGCAATTTCAACGGTGTCACCCATCTTGTATTGGCCAGCTTCGTCATGAGCGTGGTATTTTTTGGACTGTCCAACATATTTGCCATAAAGCGCATGCTTGACTTGGCGCTCAACTAGCACAGTCACAGTTTTTTGCATTTTATCGCTAACGACACGACCCACCAAGGTGCGGCGCAAGGGTTTAGATAATTCTGTCATGTCCCTTTTTCCTTATTTCTGTGCAGTTTTTTGGGTAATAAAAGTCTTCACGCGAGCAATTTCACGCTTAGTCTTACCCAATTGGCTGGTATTTGTGAGTTGCTGAGTACCTTTTTGCATACGGAGTTTGAAGCTTGTCTTCAAGAGCTCTGTTAATTCTGCGTTCAAGGCAACCAGGTCTTTGGATGCTAATTCTGTCTTTTTCATAATCTCTGTCCCGATCAACCTAAGTGGCGAATCACGAAAGTGGTTTGCAATGGCAACTTAGCAGCAGCAAGCTTGAAAGCTTCGCGCGCCAATGTTTCATCCACTCCATCCATCTCGTACAAAATCTTACCTGGTTGAATTTCTGCTACGTAGTACTCTGGATTACCTTTACCGTTACCCATACGTACTTCAGCTGGCTTTTGTGAAATTGGCTTGTCCGGGAAAATACGAATCCAGATACGGCCACCACGCTTAATGTGACGGGTCATTGCGCGACGTGCAGACTCAATCTGACGTGCAGTCAAACGACCACGGCCAATAGCTTTCAATCCAAAGTCACCAAAGGCTACTGAACTACCACGTGTTGCCACGCCAGTATTACGTCCCTTTTGTTCCTTGCGATACTTACGACGCTTTGGTTGTAGCATGCTTACTCTCCTGACTTCTGCGCTTCAGCACTTGCGGCTTCAACGGCTTTCGGTACACGCTTCACTGTTGGCTTGGCAGCAACCAATGGCTTGCTGTCAGCTGCAGGTTTACGTGCGGTTGTTTTAGCTGGTGCGCGACGTGGCTTCTTTTCATCAGCCGCTGGCTCTGCTGTTACAGCTGGAGCATCAGCACCGCGACCTAATGTATCGCCTTTGTATACCCAAACTTTTACACCGATGATGCCGTATGTAGTTTCCGCCTCTGATGTAGCGTAATCAATATCAGCCTTCAATGTATGAAGTGGGACGCGGCCTTCACGGTACCATTCGCGACGTGCAATTTCGGCACCGTTCAAACGACCAGAAGACATAATCTTGATTCCTTGTGCACCAAGGCGCATTGCATTTTGCATTGCACGCTTCATTGCACGACGGAACATGATGCGCTTTTCAAGCTGCTGAGTAATAGAGTCAGCAATCAGTTGAGCATCTACTTCAGGCTTACGAATTTCTTCAATATTCACATGGACTGGAACGCCCATACGCTTCTGAAGTTCGCGGCGGAGAACTTCAATATCTTCGCCTTTTTTACCGATCACAACACCTGGACGTGAGCTATAAATAGTAATACGCGCATTCTTTGCAGGACGCTCAATGATTACTTTGCTGACAGATGCATTCTTTAATTTCTTTTTCAAATAGATGCGGACATCTACGTCCTCTTTGAGCATCTTTGCAAAGTCAGTATTGTTTGCATACCACTTTGATGTCCAGTTCTTCGTTACCGAGAGTCGGAATCCGGTTGGGTTTATCTTTTGTCCCATATCTTCCCTTAGTTACTCAAGGTCACGGTGATGTGACATGTTTGTTTTTCGATTTGATTACCACGACCCTTAGCGCGTGCTGTGAAGCGCTTCAAGGAAGTACCCTTATCAACAATAATTGTCGAAACCTTGAGCTCATCAATATCAGCGCCCTTATTGTGTTCAGCGTTGGCCATTGCGGACTCAACAACTTTCTTCACAATGAAGGCAGCTTTCTTGGGGCTGAAATTCAAAATGTTCAATGCGCGTGCAATTGGCAAACCACGGATCTGATCAGCGACCAAACGTGTCTTTTGCGCAGAAATGCGGGCGCCTTTGTGAATAGCTTTAACTTCCATCATCATCCCCTTACTTCTTCGTTACTTTCTTGTCAGCAGCGTGACCTTTGAAAGTACGAGTCAAGGCAAATTCGCCTAACTTATGACCCACCATGTTTTCTGATACATATACCGGAACGTGCTGACGACCGTTATGTACAGCAATCGTCAGACCAATAAAGTCTGGAAGGATTGTTGAACGGCGTGACCAAGTTTTAATCGGCTTTTTGTCTTTGTTGGCTTGTGCGACTTCAACTTTATTTACCAAGCTGGCTTCGCAAAATGGGCCTTTTTTAGCTGAACGTGTCATATCTATTTATCCTTATCGCTTAACGTTTTTGACGACGTTGAACGATCATCGAAGTTGTGCGCTTATTGCGACGTGTACGATAACCTTTAGTTGGTGTGCCCCATGGGGAGACAGGTACACGGCCTTCGCCAGTTCTACCTTCACCACCACCGTGTGGGTGATCTACTGGGTTCATTGCCACACCGCGAACGGTTGGGCGAATACCACGCCAGCGATTTGCACCAGCTTTACCGATAACGCGCAAGCTGTGCTCTTCATTACCAACTTCACCAATAGTTGCGCGGCACTCGATCAAAATACGACGTACTTCACCAGAGCGCAAGCGCACCTGAGCGTATACACCTTCACGAGCTAATAACACCGCAGAACCACCGGCTGAACGTGCGATTTGAGCACCTTTACCTGGCAACATTTCTACACAGTGAATCGTGCTACCAACTGGAATATTGCGGATTGGCAAGTTATTACCAGACTTGATGGGGGCTTCTGAGCCATTCATCAATGCCTGACCAACAGTCATGCCTTTTGCAGCAAGAATATAGCGACGCTCACCATCGGCAAACACGATCAATGCAATATTTGCACTGCGGTTTGGATCGTATTCCAAGCGCTCAACTTTTGCTGGAATACCATCTTTATCGTTGCGTTTGAAATCAACAACACGATAGTGATGCTTATGACCACCACCCTTATGACGGGTAGTGATATGGCCATTATTGTTACGACCTGCTTTTTGGAACTGTGGCTCTACCAACGCTGCAAAAGGTTTACCTTTATGCAGGTCAGGATTGACCACCTTGACCATTGAGCGACGACCTGGTGAGGTCGGTTTTGTTTTCATCAAAGGCATGATTAATTCGCCTCCGCTTCAAAGTTAATTTCTTGACCTGGCTTCAAGCTAACGTAGGCCTTCTTAGTGTGGTCACGACGACCTTCAAAACGGCCATAGCGCTTTGGCTTACCTTTTTGATTCACGATTTGAACTGAGTCAACTTGCACTTTAAAGAGCAACTCAACCGCTTGTTTTACATCGCTCTTATTAGCGTCGCGGGTAACTTGAAATACTACTTGTTCATTTTTCTCTGCAACCATAGTGGCTTTTTCAGAGATAACCGGTCCAAGCAGAATCTTCATCAAGCTGTGATCGTTTTTACGGACTTGGCTCATTTCAGCAACTCCTCAATTTTTGCGATCGCTGCTTTGCTTACCAATACTTTTTTGTATTGAACTAAAGCCAATGGATCAGCGTGCTGTGGCTCACATACAGCAACCTTATGCAAGTTGCGTGATGCCAAATACAAATTCTCGCTAACCTGATCAACGATGATCAAGACTGAATCCAAGCCCATTGCTTTAACTTTGTCAGCTAAAACTTTGGTCTTTGGAGCATCAAGAGTAAATTGGTCTACAACGTTCAAACGACCTTCGCGAGCTAACTGAGACAAGATCGATCTCATGCCAGCGCGGTACATTTTCTTGTTTACTTTTTGGCTGAAATTTTCTTCAGGTGAATTCGGGAATATACGACCACCTCCACGCCACAGCGGGGAAGAGCTCATACCAGCACGTGCACGACCAGTACCTTTTTGACGCCAAGGTTTTTTGGTTGTGTGCTTAACTTGCTCACGGTCTTTTTGTGCACGGTTACCGCTACGTGCATTTGCTTGGTAAGCCACAACAACTTGGTGTACCAATGCTTCGTTATATTCGCGTTCGAATACTTCTGGTGAGGCTTGAATGCCAGCGCCTAAAGTTCCGTTATCTTGGAGAAGCTTAAGTTCCATATTCGCTCTCCTTATTTCTTCTTCAACGGTGTCTTCACCGCTGGAGTAACAATCACTTTACCGCCCGGGGCACCTGGAATAGCGCCTTTAACCATGATGAGATTACGTTCTGCATCAATGCGTGCGATGACTAAATTTTGCACAGTACGTGTTTCATCACCAAGGTGGCCAGTCATGCGCTTACCTGGGAAAACACGGCCTGGATCCTGCGCCATACCGATAGAACCTGGCACGTTATGTGAACGTGAGTTACCGTGTGACGCGCGACCTGAAGCGAAGTGATGGCGCTTGATGGTACCGGCGTAGCCTTTACCAATCGTTACACCTTGTACATCCACTTTTTGGCCAGCAGCAAATGCAGTATCAGCAGGAATTACTTGTCCTGGCGTCATTTCTGCGATTTTTGCTGCATCTAAATGAAATTCGTTGAGACCGTTACCAGCCATCACACCCGCTTTGGCGAAGTGACCAGCCATTGCTTTGGTAACGCGAGTAGCTCTACGTGTGCCATGTGCTAACTGGATAGCATCATAGCCATCAGTTGCCTGGGTCTTGATTTGAGCGATTCTGTTGTCGCTCACGTCAATTACGGTGACAGGAATTGCTTCCCCTTCGTCCGTAAATAGACGGGTCATGCCGATCTTGCGACCGATTAAGCCTAAGCTCATATTCATGCTCCACGCCGACTTCGATTGGTCGGCAAAATTAATTTAAGTGATTTACAAGTAAAAGTACTTCTAAATCAATAACTTACAACGTTTTTAATGCTAATAAAACCTGAACATTCGCCCAAATAAATGAGCGAAGCCTTTGATTCTATCCCGAAAGTCCAGTCTTGGCAAGCGCGAAGACTGGAAATACCAAATTACTGCAACTTAATTTCGACGTCCACACCTGCTGGAAGATCTAATTTCATCAAGGCATCCACTGTTTTCTCTGTAGGATCAACGATATCCATCAAACGCAGGTGGGTACGAATCTCCAACTGATCACGTGAAGTCTTATTTACGTGTGGCGAACGCAGAATGTCAAAGCGTTCAATACGGGTTGGCAAAGGTACTGGACCCTTAACAACCGCACCAGTACGCTTCGCTGTATCAACGATTTCAGCAGCAGACTGGTCGATTAAACGGTAATCAAATGCTTTAAGACGAATACGAATTTTTTGGTTTTGCATATTAATTCCAAAGAGCGTTGTGGTGCTGCCACGTTATATTTCTAAAGAGCTCGGTGACATCCGCAGCACGGACGTCACCGGTTAGCAAACCGCTAAATATTATTTACTTCTACTGCTTTGAATCTATTTACTACTTAAGCCAAAATCTTAGCAACCACACCGGCGCCAACAGTACGGCCACCTTCACGGATCGCAAAACGCAAACCTTCTTCCATCGCGATAGGCGCAATGAGTTTGACGGTAATGGTTACGTTATCACCAGGCATGACCATTTCTTTGTCTTTTGGCAACTCGATTGAACCCGTTACGTCCGTAGTACGGAAGTAAAACTGTGGACGATAGTTGTTAAAGAATGGCGTATGACGGCCACCTTCATCTTTACCCAAGATATAAACCTCGGCTGTAAAGTGAGTATGTGGGGTGATTGAACCTGGCTTAGCCAATACTTGGCCGCGCTCAACTTCTTCACGTTTTGTACCGCGTAACAAGATACCCACGTTATCGCCTGCTTGACCTTGGTCGAGCAATTTGCGGAACATTTCAACACCAGTACAAGTTGTCTTGAGGGTTGGCTTGATACCAATGATTTCAATCTCTTCGCCAACCTTCACGATACCGCGCTCGATACGGCCTGTAACAACCGTACCGCGACCGGAGATAGAGAACACGTCCTCTACTGGCATCAAGAACGCACCATCAATCGCACGCTCTGGTGTTGGGATGTAGGTATCAAGTGCATCAGCTAATTTCATGATGGCTTCTTTACCCAATGGGCCTTCGTCGCCTTCAAGTGCTAACTTAGCAGAACCTTGAACGATTGGTGTGTCATCACCTGGGAAGTCGTACTTAGATAAAAGCTCACGAACTTCCATTTCAACTAACTCTAACAATTCAGCGTCATCTACCATGTCGCACTTGTTCAAAAATACGATGATGTAGGGAACACCTACTTGGCGTGCCAAGAGGATGTGCTCACGAGTTTGAGGCATTGGGCCATCAGCTGCAGAGCAAACCAAAATAGCGCCGTCCATCTGAGCAGCGCCAGTAATCATGTTCTTTACGTAGTCAGCATGTCCTGGGCAATCCACGTGTGCATAGTGACGATTTGCAGTCTCATACTCCACGTGTGCAGTATTAATCGTAATACCACGTGCTTTTTCTTCTGGAGCAGCATCGATCTGATCATATGCTTTTGCTTCGCCACCAAATTGCTTAGAAAGCACAGTTGCAATTGCTGCTGTCAATGTGGTTTTACCGTGGTCAACGTGACCAATGGTGCCAACGTTTACGTGCGGTTTTGTCCGCTCAAACTTTTCTTTTGCCATTTTTTGTCTGCCTTCTTAGCTAGTCAATATTCAAAATAATGTGGATAAATTACTTCGCTTTAGCAGCCATCACTGCTTCAGCAACGTTCTTAGGTGCTTCGGAATAATGCTTAAATTCCATGGTGTAGGTGGCGCGACCTTGGGTCAACGAGCGCAAGCCAGTTGAGTAACCAAACATCTCTGCCAGTGGCACTTCAGCGCGAACGATCTTGCCGCCCCCTGGAATGTCATCCATACCTTGCAAAATACCGCGACGTGATGAGAGGTCACCCATTACGTTACCCATGAAATCTTCTGGTGTTTCAACTTCAACAGCCATCATTGGTTCAAGCAACACTGGTGATGCTTTGCGCATACCGTCTTTGAATGCCATCGAGCCCGCCATCTTAAATGCGTTTTCGTTGGAGTCAACGTCATGGTATGAACCGAAGAACAATGTTGCCTTGATGTCTACAACTGGATAGCCAGCCAAAATACCTGAGTTCAATGTTTCGATAATTCCTTTTTCTACTGCTGGAATGTATTCACGTGGAACTACACCGCCTTTAATAGCGTCAACGAATTGGAAACCTTTGCCTGGTTCTTGTGGCTCAAGCTTAAGCACAACGTGCCCGTACTGACCACGACCACCAGACTGCTTAACAAATTTGCCCTCAACTTCTTCGCAAACCTTGCGAATCGTTTCACGATAAGCAACTTGTGGCTTACCAACAGTTGCCTCAACACCAAACTCACGACGCATACGGTCAACCAAAATTTCCAAATGGAGCTCGCCCATACCAGAGATGATTGTTTGGCCAGATTCTTCGTCTGTCTTTACACGGAATGATGGATCTTCTTGTGCCAAGCGATTCAAAGCAAGACCCATTTTTTCTTGGTCTGGTTTTGTCTTTGGCTCAACAGCTTGGGAGATCACTGGCTCTGGGAATACCATACGCTCCAAGATCACAATGCCATCTGGATCACACAATGTTTCACCAGTAGTTGCGTCTTTTAAACCAACCGCAGCTGCAATATCGCCCGCAAATACTTCTTTAATTTCTTCACGTTCGTTGGCATGCATCTGTAACAAACGACCAACACGCTCTTTCTTACCCTTAATTGGGTTATAGATTGTGTCGCCAGATTTCATTACACCTGAGTAAACACGGAAGAAGATGAGCTGACCAACAAATGGGTCAGTCATGATCTTAAATGCCAATGCTGAGAATTTCTCATCATCAGCAGCTCTACGTGTTGTGGGTGTACCGTCTTCCAATTCACAAGGAACCGGTGGAACATCTAATGGTGATGGCAGTAATTCAACCACTGCGTCCAACATTGCCTGAACACCTTTATTTTTAAAGGCTGTTCCACACATCATTGGAATGATTTCATTGGCGATAGTGCGTTGACGCAATGCTTTTTTGATTTCGTCTTCGGTCAATGCTTCGCCGCCGAGGTACTTTTCCATCAACTCTTCTGAGCTTTCAGCAGCGGCTTCAACCAACTTCTCGCGCCACTCTTCAGCGGAGGCTTGTAACTCAGCAGGAATTTCTTCGTAGGTAAATTTAGTGCCTTGTGATTCCTCATCCCAATAGATGGCCTTCATTTTGACCAAGTCCACAACGCCTTTGAAGTTTTCTTCAGCTCCGATAGGAATCTGGATCAAGATAGGGTTAGCCTTCAAGCGCAATTTCATCTGGTCATAGACCTTGAAGAAATTCGCGCCCGTACGGTCCATCTTGTTAACGAATGCCAAACGTGGAACATGATACTTATTAGCTTGACGCCAAACAGTTTCGGATTGTGGCTGCACACCACCTACCGCACAGTAAACCATGCAAGCGCCATCCAAAACACGCATTGAACGCTCAACTTCAATAGTGAAGTCTACGTGTCCTGGGGTATCAATAATATTGATACGGTGCTCTGGGAAATTACCAGCCATGCCCTTCCAGAACGTTGTAGTAGCAGCAGAAGTAATCGTGATACCGCGCTCTTGCTCTTGCTCCATCCAGTCCATCGTTGCAGCGCCATCATGTACTTCACCGATCTTGTGATTAACACCGGTGTAGAACAAAACGCGTTCTGTTGTTGTTGTCTTACCTGCGTCAATATGCGCAGAAATACCGATGTTACGGTATCTGTCGATAGGGGTTTTACGTGCCACTGTTGGTACCTTTTCTTTGCTATGCGATTAGAAGCGGAAATGTGAAAAAGCTTTGTTGGCTTCTGCCATACGGTGAACTTCTTCACGCTTCTTCATTGCTCCGCCGCGACCTTCTGCAGCTTCTAATAATTCGTTGGCCAAACGTTGAGCCATGGATTTTTCACCGCGCTTTTTAGCGGCTTCGCGTACCCAGCGCATTGCCAAAGCTGAACGGCGTGATGGGCGAACTTCAACAGGAACCTGATAGTTAGCACCACCAACACGACGGCTCTTCACCTCAACCATTGGCTTTACGTTGCCCATAGCTGTTGAGAAAATTTCAAGCGGTTCTTTGTTTGCTTTTTTCTCGATGTGATCAAAGGCACCGTAAACGATACGCTCTGCAACCGATTTTTTGCCGTCCAACATCAGGACGTTCATGAATTTTGCTACTTCTACATTGCCGAATTTTGGATCAGGCAGGATTTCCCGTTTGGGAACTTCACGACGACGTGGCATAACTACTCCTTCAGTTCAGTTAGGGGTGGTCCAAATAGATCACCCGCTCCGGCCGTCCTACTATCTGGAGAAACCTCCAGACGGAACAGCCACTTACTTGTCTTTAAAGTCTGACAAACGAAGACTTACTGCAAATACTTTAAGTTGCTATTAAGCAGCTTTCTTAGCGCGCTTAGCACCGTACTTGGAACGTGATTGCTTACGGTCTTTAACACCTTGCAAGTCAAGCGAGCCACGAACGATGTGGTAACGAACACCTGGCAAATCCTTTACACGACCACCACGGATCAACACTACTGAGTGTTCCTGGAGGTTATGACCTTCACCACCAATGTATGAAATGACTTCAAAACCATTGGTTAAGCGAACCTTAGCTACTTTACGTAGCGCAGAGTTAGGCTTTTTAGGAGTGGTTGTGTACACACGTGTACATACACCACGGCGTTGCGGGCTGTTTTGCAGCGCAGGACTCTTACTTTTAACGGTCAGCCGTGTTCTTGGCTTACGTAATAATTGATTAATTGTTGGCATAAAATAGCTCGGTTAGTACTTCTTTGTTGCTTTCTTCAAGAAAATCAATGACTTAGATAAATTCTAGGTCAAAAAGACCCTCTTCTGAATCAGTAGAACTCAGCATTCTAGCTTGGCCAGCCTTTTCCGTCAACCAAATGGGGAAAAAACTGGCCATTTCTGGCCAGAATTACCAAATTAGCTTGGATCAGCCTCCCCAGCAGGAGCAATCACTTCAGCCTCTATTTCTACAGGCATATCAGCCATTGCTTCCTCTTCGGCGGCAATCATTTGAGCGCGATCACGCTCGAATTGCTCTCTGACCTTGCGTGCACGGCGGTAAGACAAGCCGGTACCCGCGGGAATCAGGCGACCAATAATGACGTTTTCCTTGAGGCCACGGAGTGTATCGGTCTTGCCCATAATCGCGGCTTCGGTCAATACACGGGTGGTTTCTTGGAAAGAAGCCGCTGAAATGAAGCTGTCGGTTGACAAGGATGCCTTAGTAATACCGAGCAACACATTCTCGAACTGAGCTGGGCGCTTACCTAGTGCAATCACAGCATCGTTTGCGTCATACAACTTAGAGCGCTCAACTTGCTCACCAGTGATGTAGGCAGTATCGCCACCATCAGTAATTTGCACACGACGCAACATTTGACGCACGATCACTTCAATGTGCTTGTCATTAATCTTCACGCCCTGCAAACGGTAAACGTCTTGCACTTCATCTACGATGTAGATCGCCAACTCTTCAATACCTCTGAGTGTCAAGATATCGTGTGGATCGGCAGGACCTTCCACAATCATCTCGCCCTTGTTCACAACTTGACCGTCATGAACGAGAACTTGCTTCTCTTTAGGAATCAAGAATTCATTCGCTTCGCCGTCCATATCGGTGATGACTAAACGTTGCTTGCCTTTAGTTTCTTTACCGAAGGAAACAGTACCAGTTACTTTGGCCAAAACTGCAGCATCTTTTGGTGAACGTGCTTCGAACAATTCAGCAACGCGTGGCAAACCACCGGTAATGTCGCGAGTTTTCTGTGATTCGATTGGGATACGCGCCAATACTTCACCAACTTCAACTTTTTGACCGTCTTTAACAGTGATCAAAGCGCCAACTTGCAAACCAATGTTTACTGGGTGATCTGTACCCGCAATCATCACTTCGCCGCCTTTGGCATCAACTAAGTTGATCATTGGACGAACACCTTTGCTAGCAGCACTACGACGCTTACCGTCAATCACCACCAAAGTGGAGAGCCCGGTTACTTCGTCAACCTGCTTAGCTACAGTAACGCCTTCTTCAACGTTGTCAAAGCGAGCAATACCAGCGTACTCAGAGATAATTGGACGTGTTAACGGATCCCATGTTGCCAAGCTTGCGCCTGCCTTCACTGCTGCATCTTCTTTAAACAAGAGCGTTGCACCGTAAGGCACTTTATGACGCTCACGCTCACGACCGTTATCGTCAATAATCACAGCTTCGCCAGAACGTGAAATCACGATCTGCTCACCCTTGGCGTTCTTCACAACACGCATCGTGCCGGAGAACTTCAAGGCGCCATTAGACTTGGCTTCAATATTGCTTGCGACCAATGCACGTGACGCTGCGCCACCAATATGGAAGGTACGCATAGTCAGCTGTGTACCAGGTTCACCGATGGACTGGGCAGCAATAACGCCAACTGCCTCACCAACGTTCACCAAGCCACCGCGACCTAAATCACGTCCGTAGCACTTAGCGCACAAGCCAAAACGAGTTAAGCATGACAACACTGTGCGAACTTTAACTTCATCGATACCTAGGGCAACGATTTGGTCTACGTGATCTTCATCGAGCAAGGTGTCATTTGGAACAATGACTTCTTGTGTATCAGGATGAACGACATCATCGATACATACACGACCCAAAATACGGTCACGCAATGCTTCGATAATTTCGCCGCCCTCAACAAGAGCCTTCATCGTTACGCCAGAGGTTGCTCCGCAATCATCTTCAATGACAACGAGGTCTTGAGTTACGTCGCACAAACGACGTGTCAGGTAACCTGAGTTTGCTGTCTTCAACGCGGTATCAGCCAAACCTTTACGTGCGCCGTGGGTTGAGATGAAGTACTGTAATACGTTCAAGCCTTCGCGGAAGTTCGCAGTAATTGGGGTTTCAATAATGGAGCCGTCAGGCTTCGCCATCAAACCACGCATACCAGCCAACTGACGAATCTGCGCTGCAGATCCACGCGCACCAGAATCCGCCATCATGTAGATGGAGTTGAAGGATTCTTGACGCACAGTTTTACCGTTACGGTCGATAACGTCAACGTGTGACAACTCGTCCATCATCGCCTTACCCACTTGGTCACCAGCAGCGCCCCAAATATCAACCACGTTGTTATAACGCTCTTGATTGGTTACGAGACCTGACATGAACTGCTTGTCATATTCCTTAACCTTAATAGAAGCTTCAGTGATGATGCGCTCTTTAGAGCTAGGAATCAGCATATCGTCGATTGCAACCGAGATACCGGCGTTAGTCGCCAAGCGGAAACCAGACTGCAAGAGGCGGTCAGCAAAAATCACTGTTTCACGAAGACCGCACTTACGGAATGAAGTGTTTATCAAACGCGAGATTTCTTTTTTCTTCAGAGGCTTATTGATTTCCTCAAAAGTCATACCCTTAGGTAAGATTTCTGACAAGATTGCACGGCCAACTGAAGTTTGATAAATCGATGTCTTCTGAACAAAACGGGCATCGCCCTCTGCCTTTTTGTCCACAATCTCAAACTCGGTAATACGTACAGCAACGCGGGAGGCTAATTCAACCTGGCCAGCATCATAGGCACGCATTACCTCAGTAATATTGGCGAAAACCATACCTTCGCCTTTGCCGTTGATCTTGTCACGAGTAGCGTAGTACAGACCCAACACCACGTCCTGCGAAGGAACGATAGATGGTTCACCGTTAGCAGGGAACAATACGTTGTTCGAAGCCAACATCAATGTACGTGCTTCCATTTGCGCTTCGAGCGACAAAGGAACGTGAACTGCCATTTGGTCACCGTCAAAGTCAGCATTAAATGCCGCGCAGACTAATGGGTGCAATTGGATCGCCTTACCTTCAATCAGCATTGGCTCGAAAGCTTGAATACCAAGACGGTGCAATGTAGGCGCACGGTTCAACATGATTGGATGTTCACGAATCACTTCTTCGAGAATGTCCCAAACGATTGGAGTCTGACTTTCAACTTCTTTCTTCGCAGCCTTAATCGTGGTTGCGATTCCTAAAGTCTCAAGCTTGTTGAAAATAAATGGTTTGAACAATTCCAAGGCCATCAATTTTGGCAAGCCGCACTGATGCAATTTCAATGTAGGGCCAACCACGATGACTGAACGACCTGAGTAGTCAACACGTTTACCCAACAAGTTTTGACGGAAACGACCGCTCTTACCTTTAATCATCTCAGCTAAGGACTTAAGAGGACGCTTATTAGCCCCAGTCATAGCCTTGCCGCGACGACCGTTATCGAGTAATGAGTCAACGGCTTCTTGCAACATACGCTTTTCGTTACGAACGATGATCTCTGGTGCGCGCAACTCTAACAAACGCTTTAAACGGTTGTTACGGTTAATCACACGACGATAAAGATCATTCAAATCGGAGGTAGCAAAGCGACCGCCATCCAATGGCACCAATGGGCGCAATTCAGGTGGCAATACTGGCAACACTTCCATGATCATCCAGTCAGGCTTAATACCTGAAGTCTGGAACGCTTCGAGCACTTTTAAGCGCTTAGCGTATTTCTTAATCTTGGCATCGCTACCAGTAGCTTTTAAATCAGCACGAATGGTCTCTACTTCACGATCGATATCAATCGAACGCAAGAGATCACGAATACCTTCAGCGCCCATGATGGCAGTAAACGCACCGTCACCGTACTCTTCAGTCTTAGCAATGTACTCGTCTTCAGACATGATCTGACCGCGCTTCATTGCGCCTTCAGGAGTCATGCCAGGGTCAACTATTACATAGGCTTCAAAGTAAAGAACGCGCTCGATATCACGCAATGTCATATCGAGAACCATGCCTAAACGGGACGGCAATGACTTCAAGAACCAAATGTGCGCTACAGGGGCCGCTAACTCAATGTGGCCCATGCGCTCACGACGTACCTTAGCGAGCGTAACTTCAACGCCACACTTCTCGCAGATAACGCCACGGAACTTTAAACGCTTGTACTTACCACATAAGCACTCGTAGTCTTTAGTTGGTCCAAAAATCTTGGCGCAAAACAAACCATCACGCTCGGGCTTAAAAGTCCGGTAGTTGATGGTTTCTGGCTTGCGTACTTCACCAAAAGACCATGAGCGAATTTTTTCAGGGGATGCAAGACCAATCTTGATGACATCAAACTGCTCATCACCCTGCGTTTGCTTAAATAAATCGAGCAATGCTTTCATATCAGTTGCGCTCCATGTCAATGTCAATACCCAACGAGCGGATTTCTTTTACCAGCACGTTGAAGGATTCGGGCATGCCAGCATCAATTGTGTGCTCGCCCTTGACGATGTTTTCGTAAACCTTGGTACGGCCTGCGACGTCATCGGACTTCACTGTCAGCATTTCCTGCAAGACATATGAAGCACCGTATGCTTCGAGGGCCCAAACTTCCATCTCACCAAAGCGCTGACCACCAAACTGGGCTTTACCGCCCAGTGGCTGTTGCGTTACTAACGAGTAAGGTCCAGTTGAACGTGCATGCATCTTGTCATCGACCAAATGGTGGAGTTTCAAGACGTGCATTACACCAACAGTTACAGGACGCTCAAACTGATCGCCAGTACGGCCGTCGCACAAAATCATTTGCTGACGCGAAGGCGTCATCTTCAAAGAAGTAGCCACTTCTTCTGGATAAGCCAACTCGAGCATACGTCCGATCTCTGCTTCAGTTGCACCGTCAAACACTGGAGTAGCGAATGGCAAGCCTTGGCGTAAATTCTCAGCCAAAACATTGATCTGCTCATCCGTGAAGTTATCGATATCTTCGATACGACCGGTTTCGTTGTAAAGCTGCTTCATGAACTTACGGAGTTCAGCTTGTTTAGCCTGTTGACGAACCATCTCATCAATACGCTTACCAATACCTTGAGCCGCCCAACCTAAGTGGGTTTCCAAGATCTGACCTACGTTCATACGGGAAGGAACTCCCAATGGGTTCAAGACGATGTCAACAGGGCGTCCGTCGGCCATAAATGGCATGTCTTCTGCTGGAGCGATTTTAGAAACCACACCCTTATTACCGTGACGACCAGCCATCTTGTCGCCAGGCTGTAAGCGACGCTTCACTGCCAAGTACACCTTCACCATCTTCGTTACGCCAGGCTGCAAATCATCGCCCTGAGTAAGCTTGGTGCGCTTCTCTTCGAAGGCCTCATCAAACTGCTTACGCTTCGCTTCGATAGAAGATTTGATTGCTTCAACTTGTGAGGCAACTTCATCATCAGCTGGACGAACATCAAACCAATGGTATTTGTCTAAGTCAGCAAGGTATTCCTTGTCGATCTTAGTACCTTTAGCTAATTTCTTAGGGCCGCCGTTAGCAACTTTGCCAATCAAGAGCTTTTCTAAACGCATGAAGGCGTCACCTTCAACGATACGCAACTGGTCGTTTAAGTCCAGACGGTAGCGTTGTAACTCTTCTTGAATAATTGCCTGTGCACGTGCATCACGCTCAATACCTTCACGGGTGAAGACTTGAACATCAATAACCGTACCGATCATCCCAGATGGAACGCGCAAAGAAGTATCTTTAACGTCAGATGCTTTTTCACCGAAGATCGCACGCAGTAACTTCTCTTCCGGAGTGAGAGTAGTCTCGCCCTTTGGAGTGACCTTACCAACCAATACGTCGCCGGCTTCAACTTCAGCACCGATGTAAACAATACCGCTCTCGTCCAAACGGGAGAGTTGTGACTCAGCCAAGTTGGAGATATCACGTGTAATTTCTTCTGAACCCAACTTGGTATCACGAGCAACAACCGACAACTCTTCAATATGAATAGAGGTGTAACGGTCATCAGCAACAACCTTCTCAGAGATCAAGATTGAATCTTCGAAGTTGTAACCGTTCCATGGCATAAATGCCACAGTCATGTTTTGACCCAAGGCCAACTCACCTAAGTCGGTAGATGCACCGTCAGCAACTACGTCGCCACGGGCTACACGATCACCAGCCTGAACGATAGGACGTTGGTTGATGTTGGTGTTTTGGTTTGAACGGGTGTACTTGATGAGGTTATAAATATCCACACCAACTTCACCAGCCGCTGTCTCATCATCGTTAACACGAATCACGACACGGTTTGCGTCAACATAGTCAACAATACCGCCGCGGGAAGCCAAAATAACAGTACCTGAGTCAACCGCAACAATGCGCTCTAAACCGGTACCAACCAATGGCTTATCTGGACGCAAGCAAGGAACTGCTTGACGTTGCATATTCGCACCCATCAACGCACGGTTCGCATCATCGTGCTCCAAGAATGGAACCAATGAAGCAGCAGCAGAAACGATCTGGCTCGGAGCAACGTCAATGAAATCGATGCGCTCTGGGCTAACCATCATGGTCTCACCAGCTTGACGCGCTGAAACCAATTCATCGGCTAACTTGCCACTCTTGTCGATCGTTGCATTTGCCTGAGCAATGACGTACTTCGCTTCTTCAATCGCAGAGAGGTAAACAACTTCATCGCTTACCTTGCTATTAGCAACTTTACGGTATGGCGTTTCCAAGAAACCATGCTCATTCAAACGCGCAAACAACGCGAGTGAGTTGATCAGACCAATGTTTGGTCCTTCTGGAGTTTCAATTGGGCAAACACGTCCGTAGTGAGTTGGATGCACATCGCGCACTTCGAAACCTGCACGCTCGCGTGTCAAACCACCAGGTCCCAATGCAGAAATACGACGCTTGTGCGTGATCTCTGACAATGGGTTTGTTTGGTCCATAAACTGGGATAACTGTGAAGAACCAAAGAACTCACGAATCGCTGAAGAGATTGGCTTGCTGTTAATCAAGTCATGCGGCATGAGGTTTTCTGTTTCGGCTTGGCCGAGACGTTCTTTAACCGCACGCTCAACACGTGACAAACCTGCACGGAATTGATTCTCTGCCAACTCACCAACGCAACGTACACGACGATTACCTAAGTGGTCGATGTCATCGACCTCGCCTTTGCCGTTACGCAAGTCAACCAAAGACTTGATGGTGTCGAGGATATCTTCATCCGACAAAACCATTTTGCCTTCCATCTCAGAGCGGCCAAGACGGCTGTTAACTTTCATACGGCCAACGCGTGATAAATCGTAGCTATCTTCGTTGTAGAACAAGCGCTGGAACAAAGCTTCAACAGCATCTTCTGTTGGAGGCTCGCCAGGTCGCATCATGCGATAGATGGCAATACGAGCAGCCATTTGATCTGCAGTTTCGTCAGTACGCAATGTCTGTGAAATGTAGGCACCAGAATCCAAATCATTGGTGTAGATGGTTTCCATTTGCTTAATACCTGCATCGCGCAATGTGGCCAACAACTCTTCAGTAATTTCATCATTAGCGTAAGCCAAGATTTCACCAGAGTCTGGATCAATGATGTTGCGTGCAACTACACGGCCAACTAAGTAATCATCCGGAACAACGATGTTTTTTGTCTTGGCAGCTTCGAGTTCACGAATATGTTTTGCATTAATACGCTTGTCTTTTTGAATGACGACTAAGCCATTTTTGTCAAGCACATCAAAGTTAGCCATTTGACCACGCAAACGCTCTGGAACAAATTCCATTGAGGCGCCATTTGCGCTCAATGCAAAATGATCAAAGTTAAAGAAGTTTGCAAGAATCTGTTCGTTGTTTAAACCAATTGCTTTGAGCAAAATGGTGACAGGCATCTTACGACGACGGTCAACGCGGAAATACAGAATATCTTTTGGATCAAACTCGAAATCGAGCCATGAACCACGGTAAGGAATGATGCGTGCTGAGAACAGCAACTTACCTGAGCTGTGTGTCTTACCCTTATCGTGTTCGAAGAACACGCCTGGGGAACGATGTAACTGAGAAACGATAACGCGCTCAGTGCCGTTGATAACAAAAGAGCCGTTATCTGTCATGAGTGGAATTTCACCCATGTAAACTTCGCTCTCTTTTACCTCTTTAACCTTAGTAGGTGCTTCGCGATCATAAATAATCAAGCGAACTTTTGCACGTAAGGCGGAGTGGTATGTGTAACCACGCTGTTGACATTCTTTAACGTCAAACGGCGGCTGTGACAACTGGTATGACACGTATTCCATACGTGCGTAGCCATTGTTAGACACAATTGGGAATGCTGATGTAAAGGCAGCTTGAAGTCCCTCTGTAAGACGAGACATTGCTGGCTTTTCAGCCTGTAAAAATTTAGCGTAGGATTCCAGCTGCGTTGCGATCAGGTATGGAACCTGATGATTATTTACTCGCTTAGCAAAGCTTTTACGGACTCGCTTGCGTTCGGTGAAGCTGTAGTTCATTTCATCTCCGAATTCAGCGACTGTACAAAGATTTGGCGATTGGCCACTACCAATCACTGGCGGACAACACTAAATCGAAAGATCCAGTGTCCGACCAAACTTGCATTCTGCAGTCGTATCAGAAGGCAAACCCGATTTCAATCAGAAATGAAATCGGGTTTGACCACTAATGGTCAAACCCAACAGGGCTAGCACCCCTTTTTGAGGGGCACTAACTGAGTTTGTATTACTTGAGTTCTGCTTTAGCGCCAGCTTCTTCAAGCTTCTTCTTAGCTTCTTCAGCTGTCTTCTTATCAACAGCTTCTTTGATTGGCTTTGGTGCACCATCAACTAAGTCTTTAGCTTCTTTCAAGCCAAGGCCAGTGATTTCGCGAACAGCCTTAATTACTGAAACTTTGTTTGCGCCAGCTTCGAGCAAGTTAACAGTAAATTCTGTTTGCTCTTCAGCAGCAGCGCCACCAGCAGCGCCAGCAGGACCAGCAACAGCCATCGCTGCAGCTGAAACGCCAAACTTCTCTTCGAACGCCTTAACCAAGTCGTTCAAATCCATTACGGACATGCTACCTACTGCATCAATGATTTCTTCTTTGGTAATCGCCATTTTTAGCTCCTAATACTTAATAGTTAATCTGCGCTTATTCAGCGGCAGGGGTTTGCGGTGTTTCTGTTCCAGCTTCTGGGGCTGCGGCTGCAGGCTCAGCAGCTGCCTCTGGAGCGGCGGCTTCAGCAACTACTTCTGCTGGGGCTGCTGCTTCAACTGCAGGTGCTGCAACTGGAGCAGGTGCTCCGGCTGATTTTTGCGCTGCTACTGCGCCCAATACGCGAGCCATTGCAGAAACTGGGGCCAACATCACGCCCAACAACTGAGATAACAACTCGTCGCGGCTTGGAATAGACGCGAGGGATTTAACGCCCGCTACGTCCAACAACTTGCCGTTATATAAGCCAGCAGTAATGACTAGCTTGTCTTGAGTCTTAGCAAAGTTCTGCAATACTTTTGCTGAAGCAATCGGATCAGCAGAAATGCCGTAGATCAAGGGGCCAACCATCGAATCAGCAAGAGGCTCAAACTGTGTGCCTTGTGCAGCACGGCGTGCCAATGTGTTCTTCAAAACGCGAAGATATACACCTTGGTCACGTGCGCTAGCACGTAGCTTTGTCAACTGCTCTACTGGAATACCACGGTATTCAGCGAGCACGACCGTTTGAGCTCCAGCCAATTGAGCGCCGACATCAGCAACAATCGCTTTTTTGTCTTGTACATTCAAAGGCACGGTTTAACTCCTAAAAAACCAACTGTTACCAGTTGGGGTTACACACCAGCGTCTGATCATTTGTCACAAGAAAATCTTGTGAAATCTTTTCAGGGTCGCCATCTGCGCTGGCTATTACTTTCGTAACGATTAAGAATTACTTCTGAGTAAGCAAATAATTCACCAACGGTCTTTGATGTTCGACTCTCACTCAAAGAGCAGGAGTCGACCCAAAGTTCTTTTTGCTACAAACGGATTACTGCGCCGCTTGTATCGATGCTTGGTCTACACGTACGCCAGCACCCATCGTGCTGCTTACGGCAACCTTCTTTAAATAAATACCCTTAGATGCAGGTGGCTTAGCTTTGTTCAAAGCCTCAAGCAATGCGAGCAAGTTAGATTTCAATGCAGCTGGCTCAAATGAACGACGGCCAATACTTGCGTGCACGATACCGGCTTTGTCCACACGGAATTGCACTTGACCTGCTTTTGCATTCTTCACTGCAGTAGCAACGTCAGGAGTAACAGTTCCTACTTTTGGATTCGGCATCAAACCACGTGGGCCCAATACTTGACCCAAAGTACCAACGATCTTCATTGTGTCTGGAGAGGCGATCAAAATATCGAAATCGATTTTGCCGCCTTTAATTTGGTCAGCCAGCTCTTCCATGCCAACGATCTCGGCACCAGCTGCCTTAGCTTGTTCAGCTTTTTCGCCTTGTGCAAATACCGCCACACGAACATGCTTACCTGTACCAGCTGGGAGCACAACAGCGCCACGCACAACTTGGTCAGATTTCTTCGCATCAATACCCAACTGAACTGCAACATCGATAGACTCATCGAACTTAGCAGTTGCACACTCTTTAACAAGGTTCAGCGCATCTTCCAATGCATAAAACTTATTGCGATCTACTTTAGATTCGATCGCTTTTAAACGCTTAGATAACTTAGTCATGATTAGAGGCCTTCCACTGTGATGCCCATTGAACGGGCGCTACCAGCGATTGTTCTTACAGCAGCATCCATATCAGCAGCTGTCAAATCTGGCATTTTTGCTTTAGCAATTTCTTCTGCTTGAGCACGTGTAATTTTTCCTACCTTATCGGTATGTGGGCGTGGTGATCCTTTTTCGATCTTCGCAGCCTTTTTAATCATGATGGTCGCTGGAGGCGTCTTCATGATGAATGTGAAGCTCTTGTCAGCAAACGCTGTAATCACGACTGGAATTGGCAGGCCAGGTTCCATGCTCTGAGTTTGAGCATTAAACGCCTTACAAAACTCCATAATATTGAGGCCGCGTTGACCCAATGCTGGACCTACGGGAGGTGATGGATTTGCTTTACCTGCAGGGATCTGCAGCTTGATAAAGCCAATGATCTTCTTTGCCATTGATTGCTCCTAAAAGCGCGCCTAACCTCATTAGGTAAGACCGCTGTTGAGTAAACGCTTCACTAGTTTTTGGCTTTCTAGATCCGCTCCTCGGTTATTACTAACCACTTAATGCAACTACTTTTTGATACAAACACCCTTAAATTGGGTATTTTTTACATCTTTTCTACCTGGCCGAACTCCAGCTCAACTGGGGTACCGCGGCCAAAAATTGTAACAGAAACGCGCAATCTTGACTTCTCATAGTTCACTTCTTCAATATTGCCGTTGAAGTCAACAAATGGACCTTCTTTAACTCGCACGATCTCGCCGACCTCAAATAAGGTCTTAGGCTTAGGCTTATCTACCCCAGCCTGCATTTGATCCATGATTTTGGATACTTCTGCCGTTGAAATCGGGCTTGGGCGATTACGAACACCGCCAACGAAACCAGTTACTTTTGGCGTGTTTTTCACCAAATGCCAGCTTTCGTCCGTCATTTCCATCTCAATCAAGACATATCCTGGAAAGAAACGGCGCTCAGATACAGATTTTGCACCTGACTTGATTTCTACAACCTCTTCGGATGGAACCAAGATACGGCCAAATTTTTCTGGCATACCAGAACGAGCAATACGCTCTTCTAAGCCTCTTTTAACGCTTTTTTCCATGCCTGAATAAGCATGAATAACATACCAGCGCATATTGCCAGTAGCTTGTGGGTTTGAGACTAACTCAGCATCAATCATTTTTTACTCACTTCCAGCCCAAAAAGACTGAAAAAACTAGCCATTCAATTAATTTGTCTGCAAGCCATAAAAACAAGGACATGATCACGACAAAGCCAAATACGACTAGAGTCATTTGAGTCGTCTCTTTGCGAGTCGGCCAAACAACCTTTTTTACCTCATACCAAGAATCTTTAGCGTAGGCGATAAAACGACGCCCATCTGCTGACATCGCCACAATCAAAACTGCAGCTGCTATGCCGCCAAACAAAACAGCTAAACGGATCAATAAAGATTGATCCGCCAACGTGTAGTAAAGAACTAACGCTGCAACGACGATTAAAGCAGCGAGTCCGGAGACCCAGCTGCTCTTTTCTTCAGAGTGACTTGCTGTTTGTTGAGACATATAACTTTCAGTTTAAATCGTGGCAGGGGCGGAGGGCATCGAACCCCCAACCTTTGGTTTTGGAGACCAACGCTCTGCCAATTGAGCTACACCCCTTTATTAAATCTATTAAGCCAAAATCTTAGCAACCACACCGGCGCCAACAGTACGGCCACCTTCACGGATCGCAAAACGCAAACCTTCTTCCATCGCGATAGGCGCAATGAGTTTGACGGTAATGGTTACGTTATCACCAGGCATGACCATTTCTTTGTCTTTTGGCAACTCGATTGAACCCGTTACGTCCGTAGTACGGAAGTAAAACTGTGGACGATAGTTGTTAAAGAATGGCGTATGACGGCCACCTTCATCTTTACCCAAGATATAAACCTCGGCTGTAAAGTGAGTATGTGGGGTGATTGAACCTGGCTTAGCCAATACTTGGCCGCGCTCAACTTCTTCACGTTTTGTACCGCGTAACAAGATACCCACGTTATCGCCTGCTTGACCTTGGTCGAGCAATTTGCGGAACATTTCAACACCAGTACAAGTTGTCTTGAGGGTTGGCTTGATACCAATGATTTCAATCTCTTCGCCAACCTTCACGATACCGCGCTCGATACGGCCTGTAACAACCGTACCGCGACCGGAGATAGAGAACACGTCCTCTACTGGCATCAAGAACGCACCATCAATCGCACGCTCTGGTGTTGGGATGTAGGTATCAAGTGCATCAGCTAATTTCATGATGGCTTCTTTACCCAATGGGCCTTCGTCGCCTTCAAGTGCTAACTTAGCAGAACCTTGAACGATTGGTGTGTCATCACCTGGGAAGTCGTACTTAGATAAAAGCTCACGAACTTCCATTTCAACTAACTCTAACAATTCAGCGTCATCTACCATGTCGCACTTGTTCAAAAATACGATGATGTAGGGAACACCTACTTGGCGTGCCAAGAGGATGTGCTCACGAGTTTGAGGCATTGGGCCATCAGCTGCAGAGCAAACCAAAATAGCGCCGTCCATCTGAGCAGCGCCAGTAATCATGTTCTTTACGTAGTCAGCATGTCCTGGGCAATCCACGTGTGCATAGTGACGATTTGCAGTCTCATACTCCACGTGTGCAGTATTAATCGTAATACCACGTGCTTTTTCTTCTGGAGCAGCATCGATCTGATCATATGCTTTTGCTTCGCCACCAAATTGCTTAGAAAGCACAGTTGCAATTGCTGCTGTCAATGTGGTTTTACCGTGGTCAACGTGACCAATGGTGCCAACGTTTACGTGCGGTTTTGTCCGCTCAAACTTTTCTTTTGCCATTTTTTGTCTGCCTTTAGTTAACTCTTAAACCAACACACGAAATTAAATTTAATTACTACACAAGCCATGGTGCCCATGGGCAGGATCGAACTGCCGACCTCTCCCTTACCAAGGGAGTGCTCTACCACTGAGCCACATGGGCAAATACAAATACTATTAAAACTGGAGCGGGATAAGAGAATCGAACTCTTGACCGAAGATTGGAAATCTGCTGTTTTACCATTAAACTAATCCCGCACATCTCTGGTGGAGGGGGTAGGATTCGAACCTACGTAGGCATAGCCAACAGATTTACAGTCTGCCTCCTTTAGCCGCTCGGACACCCCTCCGCGAACCCAATATTCTGACTCCTAATGGAGTTATTGTCAATCTCTTAAACCTCAAAACGCTTTGCACAAGTAAAAACGCCCAGACCTAAGAGGGTCTGGGCGTCGCATTGGTGCCCGGCAGTTACCTACTTTCACACGGGTAATCCGCACTATCATCGGCGTAAAGTCGTTTCACTGTCCTGTTCGGGATGGGAAGGAGTGGTTCCAACTTGCTATGGTCACCGGGCGTAGAGGGTCGAGTTGCTGATAATTCATCAACAACTCTATTTGAGTAAGCATGTAATTAAGGATGCAGATTAAATCTGGCAAACATCCAACACAATAGTGCTGGTTATAGGATCAAGCCTAACGGGCAATTAGTATCAGTTAGCTTAACGCATTACTGCGCTTCCACACCTGACCTATCAACGTTGTGGTCTTCAACGACCCTTTATGTAGGTTAAACCTACGGGAGATCTCATCTTCAGGCAAGTTTCCCGCTTAGATGCTTTCAGCGGTTATCTCTTCCGTACATAGCTACCCTGCGATGCTTCTGGCGAAACAACAGGTACACCAGCGGTACGTCCACTCCGGTCCTCTCGTACTAGGAGCAGCCCCCGTCAAATCTCCAACGCCCATGGCAGATAGGGACCAAACTGTCTCACGACGTTTTAAACCCAGCTCACGTACCTCTTTAAATGGCGAACAGCCATACCCTTGGGACCGGCTACAGCCCCAGGATGAGATGAGCCGACATCGAGGTGCCAAACACCGCCGTCGATATGAACTCTTGGGCGGTATCAGCCTGTTATCCCCAGAGTACCTTTTATCCGTTGAGCGATGGCCCTTCCATACAGAACCACCGGATCACTATGACCTGCTTTCGCACCTGCTCGACTTGTCGGTCTCGCAGTTAAGCACGCTTTTGCCATTGCACTTTAGGTACGATGTCCGACCGTACCAAGCGTACCTTCGTACTCCTCCGTTACACTTTGGGAGGAGACCGCCCCAGTCAAACTGCCTACCATGCACTGTTCCCGACCCAGATAATGGGCCAAGGTTAGAACCTCAAACAAACCAGGGTGGTATTTCAAGGTTGGCTCCAGCGGAACTAGCATCCCGCTTTCAACGCCTCCCACCTATCCTACACAGACCGGTTCAAAGTCCAATGCAAAGCTACAGTAAAGGTTCATGGGGTCTTTCCGTCTAGCCACGGGTAGATTGCATCATCACAAACATTTCAACTTCGCTGAGTCTCAGGAGGAGACAGTGTGGCCATCGTTACGCCATTCGTGCAGGTCGGAACTTACCCGACAAGGAATTTCGCTACCTTAGGACCGTTATAGTTACGGCCGCCGTTTACTGGGACTTCAATCAAGAGCTTGCACCCCATCATTTAATCTTCCAGCACCGGGCAGGCGTCACACCCTATACGTCCACTTTCGTGTTTGCAGAGTGCTGTGTTTTTATTAAACAGTCGCAGCCACCTTTTTATTGCAACCCTTTCGTCCTCCCCTTGTACAGGGTCAAACTACCAGGGCGCACCTTATCCCGAAGTTACGGTGCAAATTTGCCGAGTTCCTTCTCCTGAGTTCTCTCAAGCGCCTTAGAATACTCATCTCGCCCACCTGTGTCGGTTTGCGGTACGGTCTTGTTAGACTGAAGCTTAGAGGCTTTTCTTGGAACCACTTCCAATTGCTTCGCGAATAAATTCGCTCGTCTCACGCCCTTGAATTACGCTACCGGATTTACCTAATAGCCATCTCCAACGCAAGAACCGGGACTTCCAACACCCGGACAACTTTCCGCGATCCGTCCCCCCATCGCATCTAACAATGGTCAAGGAATATTAACCTTGTTCCCATCAGCTACGCATCTCTGCCTCGCCTTAGGGGCCGACTCACCCTGTTCCGATGAACGTTGAACAGGAAACCTTGGGCTTACGGCGAGGGGGCTTTTCACCCCCTTTATCGCTACTCATGTCAGCATTCGCACTTCTGATACCTCCAGCATCATTTACAAGACACCTTCACAGGCTTACAGAACGCTCTCCTACCATCACATTGCTGTGATCCGCAGCTTCGGTTATATGCTTAGCCCCGTTACATCTTCCGCGCAGGACGACTCGATCAGTGAGCTATTACGCTTTCTTTAAAGGATGGCTGCTTCTAAGCCAACCTCCTGACTGTTTTAGCCTTCCCACTTCGTTTCCCACTTAGCATATATTAGGGACCTTAGCTGGCGGTCTGGGTTGTTTCCCTCTTGACACCGGACGTTAGCACCCGATGTCTGTCTCCCGTGATTGCACTTGTAGGTATTCGGAGTTTGCTATGGCGCAGTAATCCGCAATGGACCCCACTACCATGACAGTGCTCTACCCCCTACAGTGATACACGAGGCACTACCTAAATAGTTTTCGGAGAGAACCAGCTATTTCCAGTTTTGTTTAGCCTTTCACCCCTATCCACAGCTCATCCCCTAACTTTTCAACGTTAGTGGGTTCGGTCCTCCAGTACGTGTTACCGCACCTTCAACCTGGCCATGGATAGATCAACTGGTTTCGGGTCTACACCCAGCAACTAGCGCCCTATTCGGACTCGCTTTCGCTACGCCTTCCCTATTCGGTTAAGCTTGCTACTGAATGTAAGTCGCTGACCCATTATACAAAAGGTACGCAGTCACCCCTTACGAGGCTCCTACTGTTTGTATGCACACAATTTCAGGATCTATTTCACTCCCCTCCCGGGGTTCTTTTCGCCTTTCCCTCACGGTACTTGTTCACTATCGGTCGATTACGAGTATTTAGCCTTGGAGGATGGTCCCCCCATATTCAGACAGGATTTCACGTGTCCCGCCCTACTTGTCTCTAGCCTAGTACCACCCAATAATTTTCACATACGGGACTATCACCCTTTATTGTCGGACTTTCCATTCCGTTCTGCTAATTACTGAGATATCACTAGAAGGCTGTTCCCATTTCGCTCGCCACTACTCTGGGAATCTCGGTTGATGTCTTTTCCTCTTGCTACTTAGATGTTTCAGTTCACAAGGTTCGCTTCTCATACCCTATGTATTCAGGTATGGATACCACAAAAGTGGTGGGTTTCCCCATTCAGAAATCCCCGGATCAAAGCTTATTTACCAGCTCCCCGGGGCTTATCGCAGGTTATAACGTCTTTCGTCGCCTGTAATCGCCAAGGCATCCATCATGTGCACTTATTCACTTGATCCTATAACGAGCACCATTGCTAGTGCCTGTTACAGGTTTATTTCTACTTCTGACATGTTTGCCGTAATCCAAACTGTAAGTACTTGTTAAAGAACTTGGTAAAACTCGTTTGTATTACTGATTGATGATTCAATCTTTACCCTTATTACATTGTCAAATGTCCTCTCAAAGAAACATTTGACACTTTGCTTACTCAAATTTTTAAAGAACAGCCATAAATGGCAAAACTAAACGATTAAGTCTTCGCTTAGTTTTGACATTTAGATGATGGTGGAGGATGACGGGATCGAACCGACGACCCCCTGCTTGCAAAGCAGGTGCTCTCCCAGCTGAGCTAATCCCCCAACGTCCCACTAAGTCTTGTTTCTGGCTGGTGGTGGGTCTGGTAGGACTTGAACCTACGACCCCTGCGTTATCAACACAGTGCTCTAACCAGCTGAGCTACAGACCCGTGGCTTTTATTGTCAACCGATAAGTGTGGGCACTAAAGCTCCAGCATCTTTCTCTAGAAAGGAGGTGATCCAGCCGCACCTTCCGATACGGCTACCTTGTTACGACTTTACCCCAGTCATGAACCCTGCCGTGGCAGTCGCCCTCCTTGCGGTTAGGCTAACGGCTTCTGGCAAAACCCACTCCCATGGTATGACGGGCGGTGTGTACAAGACCCGGGAACGTATTCACCGCGACATTCTGATCCGCGATTACTAGCGATTCCAGCTTCACGTAGTCGAGTTGCAGACTACGATCCGGACTACGATGCATTTTCTGAGATTAGCTCCCCCTCGCGGGTTGGCAACCCTCTGTATGCACCATTGTATGACGTGTGAAGCCCTACCCATAAGGGCCATGAGGACTTGACGTCATCCCCACCTTCCTCCGGTTTGTCACCGGCAGTCTCTTTAGAGTGCTCTTGCGTAGCAACTAAAGACAAGGGTTGCGCTCGTTGCGGGACTTAACCCAACATCTCACGACACGAGCTGACGACAGCCATGCAGCACCTGTGTTCACTTTCCCTTACGGGCACCTAATGTATCTCTACTTCGTTAGTGACATGTCAAGGGTAGGTAAGGTTTTTCGCGTTGCATCGAATTAATCCACATCATCCACCGCTTGTGCGGGTCCCCGTCAATTCCTTTGAGTTTTAATCTTGCGACCGTACTCCCCAGGCGGCTGACTTCACGCGTTAGCTACGTTACTCAGGATGTAAATCCCGAACAACTAGTCAGCATCGTTTAGGGCGTGGACTACCAGGGTATCTAATCCTGTTTGCTCCCCACGCTTTCGTGCATGAGCGTCAGTGTTATCCCAGGGGGCTGCCTTCGCCATTGGTATTCCTCCACATATCTACGCATTTCACTGCTACACGTGGAATTCTACCCCCCTCTGACACACTCTAGCTATACAGTCACAGGCGCCATTCCCAGGTTAAGCCCGGGGATTTCACGCCTGTCTTGTATAACCGCCTGCGCACGCTTTACGCCCAGTAATTCCGATTAACGCTTGCACCCTACGTATTACCGCGGCTGCTGGCACGTAGTTAGCCGGTGCTTATTCTTCAGGTACCGTCATTCCCGGACTGTGTTAGAGCCGGTGTTTCTTCCCTGACAAAAGAGCTTTACAACCCGAAGGCCTTCTTCACTCACGCGGCATTGCTGGATCAGGGTTTCCCCCATTGTCCAAAATTCCCCACTGCTGCCTCCCGTAGGAGTCTGGGCCGTGTCTCAGTCCCAGTGTGGCTGATCGTCCTCTCAGACCAGCTACTGATCGTCGCCTTGGTGGGCTTTTACCCCACCAACAAGCTAATCAGGCATCGGCCGCTCTAATCGCGCGAGGTCTTTCGATCCCCCGCTTTCCCCCTCAGGGCGTATGCGGTATTAGCACAGCTTTCGCTGCGTTATCCCCCACGATAAGGTACGTTCCGATGTATTACTCACCCGTTCGCCACTCGCCACCAGGTACAAGTACCCGTGCTGCCGTTCGACTTGCATGTGTAAGGCATGCCGCCAGCGTTCAATCTGAGCCAGGATCAAACTCTTCAGTTTAATTCCTGTGATCCTTGCGGATCGTCGCACTCATTCAAAAGAAATTGACTTGGTAATAAAACCAAATCTTTTTACTGTCTATGAGTACTATTTATTTACATCTGTCCCGAAGGACTGGATGCTTTCACTTAGTACCCACAATTATCGGTTGACTAATTTTTAAAGAGGGCTGCGCGTTTCGTATTTCGTAAAACGTTGCAGCAGAGAGATGAGACTTTATACCATTTTTGAGGGTCCGTCAACACCTTTCGTAGTCTTTTTCTATTAAAAAGCGGTGTTTTTTCCTACTTTCAAAATAAATCCATTTAAAACAATGGGATAGAGAGTGAAAATATTTTCAACTTTTTTTGAAAACATAAGGGTTTTTATGGATAAGGCAGTAAATTCACGCCAAGTATTCAGTTTTGTGCTCCATTAATAGCTCTTTTTTTTGCCTGGATTTCTAATATTAGGGAAAACCCTGTAATTAGCCCTAGCTTCTGCTAGTATGTTGCTATGCACAATAAATTAGTAAATAGTCAATTACCCAGCAAGCCCTATGCGGCTGGCTTAGTTGTGCCTGTTCGCGAATTACATGCTGGCCATAGAGAGCGGATTCTTCAACATCTATTGCTATTGAATGAGGAGGATCGTCGTCTTCGCTTCGGCACCCAAACTCCTGATGAGGTTATTCATCGCTATGTAGAAAACCTTGATTTCAATAAAGATGCGATCTTTGGCAGCTTTGATGCCCAGCTAAATCTGATTGGCATGGCTCATTTGGCATATTTACCGAAAACTAAAGGTCAGCCACTAGCTGCCGAGTTTGGCGTATCAGTATTGCCTAATGGCAGAGGGCAGGGCATAGGCACAGCTTTATTAGCGCGTGCTTCGGTGCACTCACGCAATACTCGTATCGAAACCCTATTTGTACACTGCTTGGCAAATAACCGGGCGATGATGCATCTGGCACAAAAGGCGGGGATGCGCGTTGAATACGCCTATGGTGATGCAGATGCTTATTTGAAATTACCGCCTGCAAATTCGGGCACGATTGTTGAGGAAGCTGCCAATGAGCAATGGGCTGACTTTGACTATGCCCTTAAAGAAAACTTGAAGCGCTCAAATGATGCCTGGTCTTGGTTTATTAGAAAGCCTGTCATTCGCCCAACTTAATTTGCGCTAGGGGCTCCGCGCAAAATCCAACTTGCCAATAATGATGCGTCCGAGTCGCTTAACTTCGCATTTGCAGGCATTGGTACAACACCCCATGATCCCGAGCCACCTTTAATAATTTTGTTTTTTAGAAAAGCTGTTGCGCCAGTATCGTTCGCATATTTTTTTGCAACGGCTTGAAAGGCAGGGCCCACAATTTTTTTATCTAAGGCATGGCATCCCAGGCAAGCATTTTGTTTTGCAAGTACTGCCGCCTTTGTATCATCACTAGATGCATTCGCGCTCAGTGAACACAGCAAGAAGACGGTGGTGAGTAAAAAAAATTTCAGTTGTTGCATAGCTAAATTCATTACTCACTTTCCTTCAAGCGGCCTTACTGTTTTGGCATTGAGTTTGGCTGCGCCTGGTCTGCCTTACCTTGTTTTTCTAGGCGTGTTTTTTCCGCGTCGGAAATAATATCGAAGTAGACGTACACGTCTTTTACACCGTCAATATTGCTGGTGACTTTCTTGGCAATCGCTGCCTCATTTTGCGTGAGAATGCCCATCAAATAAACACTGCTACCTTCAGCAACAATCGCCATTGAATTCGATGGGAGCTTGTCTGTGAAGATCATTTGGGTTTTGATTTTAGATTCGAGATAAGAGTCATTGGCACGGGCTGTAAAGCTACTGTTTGGTCCAATAGCCAATTCATTAAAAACGGAGCGGGCGTTTTTCATCGCCTTCACAAAGGCGCCAGCCTGACTCTTAACATCGGCATCTTTCACTTCACCAGTCAACAATACCTTTTGATTGAATGATGTCACGTTAATATGCGCATCATCACCATAACGCTTGGCTAGAGCATTGCCGGCCTCTAACTCAATGCCTTTATCGATTGCCTGTACAGCAGGCGAACGGCGATCCGCCATTACGCTTGCGCCTGCCACCACTCCACCAACAGCCAACACTCCACAACCAGATAAGATCGAGGAAATCAAAATCGCAGCAAGTAATTTAATGATGAGAGTATTTCGCATGTGCGTACTTTCTAATTAATGAAACTATTAATCGAGCAATAAATGATCTACGCCATCGCATAAGGCATGAAGTAAAACTAAATGCGTTTCTTGAATGCGTGCAGTACGAGTAGAGGGTGCACACAGGTGAATGTCATCCGCACCTAATAAGCTGGTAATTGTTCCGCCGCCGTTACCAGTCAGGGCAATAATCTGAATCCCCATTTTTTTTGCAGCCTCAATTGCTCTCACTACGTTTTTTGAATTGCCTGAGGTGGAGATGCCAATCAAAATATCGCCTTTTTTTCCAAGGCCACGAACTTGCTTGGCAAAGATTTCGTCATAGCTATAGTCATTCCCTACGGCGGTCAGAATAGATGTGTCTGTCGTCAGCGCAATCGCGGCCAACTCTTGCCGCTCTCTCTCAAAGCGACCAATTAGCTCTGCGGCAAAATGCTGCGCATCGGCAGCTGATCCGCCATTGCCGCAAGCCATTACTTTTCCGCCTGCACGCAAGCAGTCTGTCATGGCGACTATTCCGCGAGCAACCTGCTCAGGAAGTATTTTTTCAGCTGCTTGCTTTACAGCAATGCTATCTAGAAAATGTTGGGATGCGCGAGCGCGCAAACGTTCGAGGGTATCTTTATCCATCGCATTATTATGCGCCAAAGCACAGCCAATATGTCTGCACTGCCCCTGAATTCAAAAGGGACGTATTCTCTTACTTATTGAAATCTCATTAGCAAAAGATTGCCCCATGGAATTAAGCTCCTTTGACTTTTTAAAACAGCAGGATCTGCCAGCAGGGGCTCTATATATGGTTGCCACGCCAATTGGTAATTTGGGTGACATTACCCTGCGTGCACTGCATGTGCTTAATTCAGTAGACGGTATTGCCTGCGAAGACACTAGGCATAGCGCGCCCCTACTTCAACATTTTGGCATCCACAAGAAGTGTGTCGCCTTGCATGAGCACAATGAAATGACTGGCGCGCAAACCATTATTGAGCGCCTCACTCAAAATGAACGCTGGGCTTACATCTCAGATGCCGGTACGCCTGGAGTCTCAGATCCCGGGGCAAGATTGGTGAACGCGGTACAAAAGGCTGGCTTTCGAATCATTCCTATTCCCGGAGCTAGTGCAGTGTCGTCCGCCATTTCTGCTAGTGGCTCAGTCATGCTGCCATCGGAAGGGCGATTTCAGTTTCTTGGCTTTTGGCCAAATAAAGCCAAAGAGCGTGGCACACTCATTCAAGATATTCGTAACAATTCAAAAACGAGCATCTTTTTTGAATCGCCTCATCAAATACGCGACACTTTGATAACACTAAGTAAAGTACTGGAGCCCGAGCGCCAGGTTCTCATAGGCAGAGAACTCACCAAAAAATTTGAGCAACTGGTCACGCTCACTGCTGCAACTATTCCGGAGTGGCTTGAGAAAACAGAGAGCCTCAGAGGCGAGTTCATTGTCTTAGTTGCTGGCCGCCAAGCCAATGCAGATGAGGCTCCCGAACATTCGGCGCTCTTATTATGGGCCAATGCCTTAAGTCCTTACTTAGGCAGCAAAGAAATTGCTGCTGTACTTGCTCAAGTGCTTGGACTCAGTAAAAAAGAGGCTTACCAGGTGGCCTTGGATGCCAAAGATCAAAATGGTCAGCAATAAAAAAGCTGGCTAGATGCCAGCTTTTAGTAGGAGCCAAAAAATTATTTGGCAGCGGAAGTCGCTTGCTTAGGTTCTGCGGATGCGCTGGCATCTTTAAAATTTAATTGAGCTACAGGTTTAATGAGTTGCTCAGCAGATGCTTCCAAATCTACTCTCTTGCCATTGTTTACGAATACCATCAATAAAAGAATAATGATGAGTGGTACAAAAAAGCTGGCAAACACCATAATGATCAATTGTTTGGGTGACTTAATTAGACTGCCGTGTGCTTCGCTCATAGGACTTTTATAGTTTGACGGGTTTTAGGGTGGTTTTGCGATGATTATAACGAGACCGTAAGGATATAGGCACTTACAATGGCGTAGTTAGCGAATTTACTACTGGCGCCCGTAGCTCAGTGGATAGAGTATTGGCCTCCGAAGCCAAGGGTCGCAGGTTCGATTCCTGCCGGGCGCACCAAAACAGGGGGGTTTTTTGAGCTACACCATGCGTAAATTTGTGAAAAAGGCTATCATTCCTTCCTAACTTATTGATTCTTATCATGTCAAATCATCTAAATTCTGCACTATCCGAACCATCTATGGCCAATCCTTTGGCTCCTGACCTTCCATTGCCACACCGAAAAGTTATTCGTAGCTGGCTGATTCCAATGGCTCAGGGAGAAACTGCAAAAGCAATTGCCTTGCTAGTGGTGGATGCTGTTTTATGGCTTGCTTGTATCGCTGGGACTATTTTTATAGAAAGCGTGCTGATCAAAATCGTATTGGGCTTAGTTGCTGGTTTTGTTACTGGTCGCATCTTCATCTTGGGTCATGATGCCTGCCATCAAAGCTACACACCACACCGCGAACTTAATAAAGTATTGGGTCGGATTGCATTCTTGCCGTCTCTAACCCCATACAGCTTATGGGATGTGGGCCACAACGTAGTTCACCATGGTCAGACGAACCTAAAGGGCTTTGACTTTGTTTGGGCTCCATTATCAAAAGCAGAATTTGACGCCCTACCTGCATGGCGTAAGGCCTTAGAGCGTCTTTACCGCAGTGGTTGGGGCCCCGTTTTCTACTATCTCATTGAGATCTGGTGGAGACGTGAGTACTTTCCGAATGCCAAAAACAAACCTGGTGATCGTCCGATTTTCCTGAAAGATAACTTGCTGGTGACTGGCTTTGCCATTATTTGGATTGCTTGTCTCATTGCCGGCGCCCTCGCTACTGGTCAATCTGTTTGGCTTGGCCTCATTACTGGTTTTGCTGTTCCTTTCCTGTTTTGGAATGGAATGATAGGTTTTGTGGTCTATGTTCATCACACCCATACATCGGTCTCTTGGTATGACAAGAAATCTGAGTGGTTGCGTGCCCAACCTTTTGTATCCACCACAGTGCATTTGACCTTTAATTGGATTTGGGGCTCTTTAATGCACCATATCATGGAGCATACCGCCCACCACGTGGATATGAGCGTCCCCCTGTATCGCCTCAAAGAAGCCCAAAATACCCTGGAAACCATCCTTCCAGAGCGTATTTTTGTCCAAAAGTTCTCCTGGGCCTGGTATTTCGAGACAGCTCGCAAGTGCAAGCTCTATGACTTTGAAAACAAGGCTTGGCTCGATTTTGATGGCAATAAAACGGCTGATTCGGTCAGAGTAGTCCTAAGCCCAGCCCCAGTAGGACAAAACGGGTAAAATAGATTCTCTGTACAAGATTTGGATTACCCGGATTGCCCATGACTACCTCGACTCCAGCTGCTACCCAAGAAACCTCACAGAGCCTTAAGTTTTGCTCCTCATGCAGTCGCGAAAAGCGTCTGGAAGGTGGCACCTGGATTCCGACAAGTAATCGTAAGCAGCGCTGGATTTGTGCAAGCTGTTTATACAATCGTACACACCGTACCGGCTCAGCAAAAACCTAAATCTCCAACTAGCGCGTCGATACAAACGCTTGCATGACCTAATCCATAAGGTCTAGTTTGTTCAGGCACAATGAAAACTCAAGACACATTTAAATTCGCAGCAACACATGAGTGGGCTAGCATCGAAGATGATGGGCTAGTTTGGGTAGGCATTAGCAATCATGCTCAAGAAGCCTTAGGTGATGTTATGTTTTTCCAGGCACCAAATATTGGACAAGCGGTGAAGCAGGGAGATGTCATTGCTGCAATAGAATCTGTTAAAGCGGCAAGCGATATTCATGCACCGGTTAGCGGTGAGATTGTTGCTATCAATGAAGAGATGGATGCCACCCCAGAGATAGTGAATACTAAACCGTATGCTGTTTGGTTATTTAAAATTAAACCTTCGTCACCAGAAATGCTGAGTACTAATCTTAACGGCTTAATGTCGCTCTCACAATACGAATCTAGTGCTGGCGCTTAGATAGCAATCGGATCGCGTTCTACCAGCCATCGAATACGTGATGTTTTGCTGATTCTTCCTGTGGATTCTTGCCGCAATTCTTGATCAATTATTTCAAGCGCTTCTTGCAGTACCTTGCGATTACCCGATTCAATTAATAGTTGGGCGCGTTCTGCACCCGCTATCCGCATGACTGGCTTAGGTACTGGGTCATACACCTTGAGCTCTCTCGAAATCATGCCCCTACTTTTTATTCGCGCCTTTAGTTCATTCAAAAACCTAATCGCCTGATCCAAACTTTTACCTTCTGCATGAATAAGCGCTTGATATGAGTATGGTGGTAATTTAGCCTCTTCTCGCTCATTAGCAGTAAACGCTAAAAATCCATCGACATCGTGTCTTAATAAATACTGAAATACAGGTGACTCAGGGTATTGTGTCTCGATATAAATATCGCCCCCAGTTTGACCACTAGTTCCAGATCTTCCTGCACGTCCAGCTACTTGAACTAACTGTGCGAATAATCTTTCGGCTGCTCTAAAGTCAGCCGAATACAGTCGACTGTCTGCATCTAATACGGCCACTAATCCAATGTTTTGATAGTCGTGTCCTTTGGCAATCATTTGAGTACCAACCACAATGTCAACATTACCATCGTGTATTTGCGCAAAGAGGGCTTCCGCTCCATTGCTCTTTCTACTTGAATCCGTATCGACTCGCAATACTCTTGCCTGCGGCCACATTGCTTCAATAGCATCTTCTAATTTTTGAGTCCCATGACCAAGTGTTTTGAGATCTGCGTTTCCGCAATCTGGGCAAAACTGTGGGATAGGCTTTACTAATCCACAATGGTGACAATTTAATACTGATCTTTTACTTAATGCTCCGGCTTTATGCATTACCGTATAGGTAGAGCATTGAGTACATTTTGATAACCAATTGCATGCTGAGCAACTGAGTACCGGGGCATATCCGCGCCTGTTAATCAAAATCAAACTTTGCTTTTTTTCTGCCAGTGATTTAGTAATGGCATTTCCAAGTGTTTTTGTAATTAAGCTTTTTTGCCTGGGTGCACCCGCATCTCCTGGGCTAAATTGATTTTGCGGGTTACGTGTATTGATTAAATGCACATTAGGTAGGCTTGCGCCTTGTGCGCGCTGATCCAGTCGAATATTTTCATAGCGGCCTGATTGAGCTGCTAACCAGGTTTCTAGAGAAGGTGTTGCAGAAGATAGAAGAATGGGGATTTTTTGATCATGCGCTCGCCAGATTGCTAAATCTCTTGCCGAATATCGTGTGCCATCTTGTTGCTTATAAGATGGGTCGTGTTCTTCATCCACCACTATGACGCGTAAGTTTGGCATTGGCGTTAAAGCTGCCAACCTAGTTCCTAAAATAATTTGTGCCTTGCCAGTCATTGCCTCATACCAAGCAATGCCTCTTTTCTTTTCGCTGACACCACTATGCAATACCGCCATTTTTTTATCGGGGAAATAGGCGCTTATTCGTCTCTCTAATTGTGGGGTTAAATTAATTTCTGGCACCAATAAAAGCGCTTGAGCACTTTCATCGTTAAGGATGCTTGCTAGCCAATTGAGGAATACCGCTGTTTTCCCGCTTCCGGTTTGACCCTGCAATAAGATCGCTCGAAATTGTTTTTCTTTTTTTTCAGCGCCTCCCAGTAATTTATTGAGGGCGACCTTTTGATTGGGGTTCAATTGGTCTTGTGTGATTAATCCCTCTGAGATCACATCAAGCCTTTTTTTGCTTTTTTTTGCTGCCAACTTCAGTCTTTCTGGAATCTTTTTCCAGTCATCTGCCTTTTTCCACATCTGTGGAATCACTGGCAAGATTGTTTCTCCTAGCGCATGAACGTAATACTGACTAGCGAAATTCATCAGCCTTAATAGACCTGGATCGAATACTGGCAGTGGGGCGAGGCTTTCCACAGACTTTAGTTTCGACAGTTCATAATCTGAGTGATTACTCACTTTTATAACAAGGCCGATTACTTTTGATCTTGCGAATGGTACTGCAACTACATTGCCTATCTCTGGTAATTTGCCTAATTTTTCAGCATCCCACAGGTAGTCAAAGCCCTGGGCCAAAGGCTTATCTATTACTACCTGTACAACAGTGGGTTTAAGCGTCATTTACTATTTTTTCTGTTTTACCCTGTGGATAAGTCTGTGGATATCATTTACTTTTTTCTGCTTGTTTACTTATTTTATAGGAACAATAGTATGCACAGAAAAACGGTATTTTATTTATTTACTATATAAATCAATACTTTAGAATGATTACTAAAGGTGAAAGTTCACAATTCTCTTGAATCTCTCTGTATTTATGATTTTGCACATTTCTGTGCATAACTTTTTGCCGTAACATTGGCTAAAGTTAGCAATTACTTGCGTCTAGCGCATTGCCCGTAAGGCTTTTGACTTGGAAATCACCGCTTCGGAGAGGGCTGTTACGCTTTCAGGCGGGGTAAATTGGTTGATGCCGTGACCCAAATTGAAGATATGCCCATCCAGCGGATGAAGGCCTGGCTTTAGTGTGGGCGCACTAGCCAAATCTTCCAAAAGACCTTCGGCAGCACTTGCAATATGCTGTGGTTCTGAAAACAAAATTAGTGGATCTAGGTTGCCCTGCAAAGCCAGTGGCTTATTGATATCTAAAAGCTGTTTACGGGCACGACTTAATGGCATGGTCCAATCAATTGCAATGACATCCGCTCCAATTTGCGCCATATCGTTTAACCAAATACCGCCACCTTTAGTAAACATAATGATTGGGAGCTTGCGCCCATCATGTTCACGCGGCAATATTTCAATCACTTTTTGCATAGCAGCCAAGGACATGCGCTGATACCAACCATCGGGAAGTAAGCCTCCCCAAGTATCAAAGATCATGAGCGCTTGCGCACCAGCCTTTACTTGCTCAATTAAATAGGCTGCCACCGACTGGACATTAATCTCAAGAATATGCTCAAGCAAATCTGGGCGACTAAACATCATAGTCTTGGCGTGACGAAAATCGTCTGAACCAGAACCATCAATCATGTAGCAGGCCAGCGTCCACGGGCTTCCAGAAAAACCAATCAGCGGCACGCGCTGATTACCATCCTGAATCAATGCCTTGCGAATTTCTGATACAGCATCAAAAACATATTTAAGCTGATCCATATCGGCAACGCGTAATTTTTTTACTGCTTCTTCCGTGCGAAGAGGGTGATCAAAACTAGGTCCCTCACCTGCAGTAAATTTCAGTCCTAAACCCATAGCATCGGGAATGGTCAAAATATCGGAGAACAAAATCGCTGCGTCTAATGGGTAACGATCCAAAGGTTGGAGGGTTACTTCTGTAGCGTAAGCTGGATTTTTAGCAAGGCCAAGGAAGCTGCCGGCCTTAGCTCGGGTTGCATTGTATTCCGGGAGATATCGACCGGCTTGGCGCATGAGCCAAAGCGGGGTTTGATCAACCGCTTCGCCCAAGCAGGCTTTTAAAAATCGATCATTTGACAACAAGGAAATGTCCGGCCTCTTACTTTTTACGACGGAAACGAGCAATAGCAGCCAGCTGTGCTGCTGCCATAGCAAACTCTGACTGCGCTAAGGCCATATCAAAGTCAGTGCCACGATTTTGCATAGCTTCTTGAGCGCGTTTCTTAGCCTCGTTAGCTTTGGCTTCATCAAGGTCATGTCCGCGAATGGCGGTATCAGCCAATACAGTGACATGATCAGGTTGCACTTCTAAATAGCCGCCTGCAACGAATACAAACTCTTCATCACCGTCAGCTTTTTCAATACGAACTGAGCCTGGACGAATGCGTGTAATCAAAGGAGTGTGGCCGCGCAAAATACCGAGCTCACCATTTTCACCGGGAAGCGCAACGAACTTGGCCTCTCCGCTAAAAATGGATTGCTCTGCACTTACTACATCGACACGTATGGTTGACATAATTTCCCTAGATGAGTTCGATTAAAGCTTCTTAGCTTTCTCGATGGCTTCATCAATTGAACCCACCATGTAGAACGCCTGCTCCGGCAAGTGATCCAATTCGCCGCTGCAAATCATTTTGAAACCACGGATAGTTTCTTTTAATGGAACGTATTTACCTGGTGAACCAGTAAATACCTCAGCAACGTGGAAAGGCTGGGACAAGAAACGTTGAATCTTACGAGCACGAGACACGGCTAATTTGTCTTCTGGTGACAACTCATCCATACCCAAAATAGCAATAATGTCGCGCAACTCTTTATAACGCTGCAATGTCATCTGAACTTCACGGGCTACGTCATAGTGCTCTTGACCAACTACTTGTGGATCAAGCTGACGGCTGGTTGAATCTAATGGATCAACCGCTGGATAAATACCCAATGCAGCAATATCACGTGACAACACCACTGTGGAGTCTAAGTGTAAGAAGGTTGTCGCTGGTGATGGATCGGTTAAGTCATCCGCAGGAACGTAAACGGCCTGAATAGATGTAACAGAACCAGTCTTTGTTGAAGTAATACGCTCTTGCAACTTACCCATCTCTTCAGCCAGTGTTGGCTGATAACCCACAGCAGATGGCATACGACCAAGCAACGCCGATACTTCAGTACCAGCAAGTGTGTAACGATAAATATTGTCGACGAAGAACAAAATATCACGGCCTTCATCACGGAATGCTTCAGCCATTGTCAAACCAGTCAACGCAACGCGCAAACGGTTGCCTGGAGGCTCGTTCATTTGACCAAACACCATCGCCACTTTATCTACAACGTTAGATTCTTTCATCTCGTGATAGAAGTCATTACCTTCACGAGTACGCTCACCAACACCAGCAAACACAGATAAGCCTGAATGTTGCTTAGCGATGTTGTTAATCAATTCCATCATGTTCACAGTTTTACCAACACCCGCACCACCGAACAAGCCAACCTTACCGCCCTTAGCAAACGGGCAAACCAAGTCAATAACCTTAATACCGGTTTCTAACAAGTCAACAGATGGTGAGAGCTCATCAAACTTTGGTGCTGGCTGGTGAATAGCGCGACGCTCTTCAGTGGCAATAGGACCTGCATCATCAATTGGGCGACCTAAAACATCCATAATGCGACCCAATGTAGCTGGACCAACAGGAACAGAAATTGGAGCACCAGTCGATTTCACTTCCATGCCGCGACGCAATCCATCGCTAGCACCCATAGCAATTGCGCGAACTACGCCATCACCAATTTGTTGCTGAACTTCAAAGGTCAAACCTTTTTCAGCAAATGATTTTTCTCCGCTCTCAACCAATGTCAAGGCATCATAAATGTTTGGCATGTTGTCACGTGGGAACTGAATGTCCACCACTGGACCAATACACTGCACGATATTTCCGTTACTCATCGCATTTCTCCGCTTTTAATTCCTGAATTCTTTCGTATTCCTAAATGCTGACCGCTTAAACTGCAGCCGCTCCACCAACAATCTCGGACAGCTCTTTAGTAATAGCAGCTTGTCGTGTTTTGTTGTATTCCAATTGCAATTCGCCGATCACGTTCTTCGCATTATCTGAGGCGGCCTTCATCGAGACCATGCGTGCAGATTGTTCTGAAGCCATGTTCTCAGCAACAGCTTGGTAAATCATTGCCTCTACATAGCGCTTGAGTAAACCGTTCAAAACGGACTCTGCATCTGGCTCGTAGATGTAATCCCAAGAATTACCCGTCTTCTCTTCTGGAGTTAAAGCTGCAGACTCTAAAGGCAGGAGTTTTTCTAAAACAGGTTCTTGCTTCATTGCATTGACAAAACGTGTATATGCCAAATAAACGGCATCAATTTCCCCGCGCTCAAACGCTTCCAACTGGGCGGTAATTGCGCCAATCAACACATCCATGTGCGGCGTGTCACCAATTTGAGTTGTTTGAGAAATCAGCTTTGCTTTTGAACGATTCAAAAACTGAAGACCTTTTGAGCCAATTGCAGTGTATTCAATATTAATATTGCCGCCTTGCATATCGCGTACCTGGTTTGCAATCAGACGCAATACGTTGGTGTTTAGTCCGCCGCATAAACCTTTGTCTGTTGTAACCAAGATCGTGCCAATTTTCTTTACATCACGAGTTACCATGTAAGCAGGGCGAAACTCAGGATTTGCTTTGGAAAGATTGGCCACAATCTCACGAATTTTTTCAGCATAAGGACGCGCATTACGCATGCGCTCTTGGGCACGACGCATCTTGGATGCGGCGACCATTTCCATTGCTTTAGTGATCTTGCGCGTGTTTTGCACGCTCTTGATCTTAGATCGTATCTCTTTTGTGCTTGCCATGATTTATGCGAGTCCTCTTAGAAAGAGGCTGAACGCTTGTAATCCTCAATTGCAGAACGCAAAGCAGCTTCATCATCCTTGCTCAAGTCTTTGGTCTCTTCAATACGACCAATTAAATCAGCGTATTTTGATTTCAAATGATCCTGTAAGCCTTTTTCAAATGCTAGTACATGCTTTACTTCAAGATCATCGAAGTAGCCGTTATTCATGGCATAAAGTGAGGCGGCCATTTCCCAAACCTGCAAAGGCTTGTACTGCGCCTGTTTACATAATTCAGTGACACGTTTACCACGCTCGAGTTGCTTACGAGTTGCATCATCAAGATCGGATGCAAACTGCGCAAATGCTGCTAATTCACGATACTGCGCTAAGTCGGTACGAATACCGCCAGACAATTTCTTAATAACTTTAGTTTGGGCTGCGCCACCAACACGTGACACAGAAATACCAGCGTTAATCGCAGGACGTACGCCAGCGTTAAATAAGTCGGTTTCCAAGAAGATCTGACCGTCAGTAATCGAAATCACGTTGGTTGGAACGAAAGCAGAAACGTCACCAGCTTGAGTCTCAATAATTGGCAATGCTGTCAAAGAGCCAGTCTTACCTTTTACTGAACCATTTGTAAATTTCTCAACGTATTCAGCATTTACACGAGCAGAGCGCTCAAGCAAACGGGAGTGAAGATAGAACACATCGCCAGGGTAAGCTTCGCGACCTGGTGGGCGACGCAAGAGCAAAGAAATCTGACGGTATGCAACTGCTTGTTTTGTTAAGTCGTCATAAACGATCAATGCATCTTCACCGCGATCACGGAAGTACTCTCCCATTGTGCAACCAGCATATGCTGAGAGGTATTGCATCGCTGCGGACTCAGAAGCACTCGCCGCAACAACAACGGTGTACTCCATTGCGCCTAGCTCTGTGAGCTTGCGTACAACGTTAGCAATCGTGGAGGCTTTTTGACCAATCGCAACGTAAACGCAATAAACGCCTTTACCTTTTTGGTTAATGATCGCATCAACAGCAACTGCTGTTTTACCTGTTTGGCGGTCACCAATGATCAACTCGCGCTGACCGCGACCGATTGGAACCATCGCATCAATCGCTTTCAAACCAGTTTGTACTGGCTGGCTAACAGATTGACGTGCGATAACGCCTGGAGCAACTTTTTCAATAAAGTCAGTCAATTTAGTATTGATTGGGCCTTTACCATCAATCGGTTGACCGAGCGCGTTTACAACGCGACCAAGCAACTCCGGACCAACTGGAACTTCCAAAATGCGGCCAGTACATTTAACTGGGTCACCTTCTTTAATGTGGATGTACTCTCCCAACACCACAGCACCAACTGAATCACGCTCAAGGTTCAACGCGAGGCCAATTGTGTTGTTAGGGAATTCCAACATTTCGCCTTGCATAACACCAGACAAGCCATGTACGCGGCAAATACCATCGGTCACTGAAATTACAGTGCCTTCGTTGCGAAGTTGGGAATCAACACCCAGTTCACTAATTCGGCTTTTGATCAGTTCACTGATCTCGGAAGGGTTGAGTTGCATTACTTACTCCTGGGTATTATTTCGTATGTTCTTAATAGGGATAACTTATGCGCCAAGACTTGCTTGCATTTGAGCTAACTGTGCTTTTACAGAGCTATCCATTACTTCATCACCAACCTGAATGCGAACTCCGCCAATCAATGCAGGATCTACTTGGATAGTTGGGCGCAATTCTTTACCCCCAAAGCGCTTCTTCAAACTTGACAACAAATCATTCAACGCAGAACCCTCTAATGGGAATGCGCTAGTAATCATTACTTCTGCTGCACCCTCGCTCTTATTCTTCATCGCCTCAAATTGTTTAGCAATTTCAGGAATAGCTGATAAGCGGTGGTTTTGATTTACAAGACTCAAAAAACTCGCTATTTTGCCGTCTAGCTTTGTCTTCAACATGCCAGAAAGAAGCTTGCTTAGATCATCCGCAGATACTTTTGGATTGTTTGACAGGGCGGCAACTTCTGGTAAGGCGGCTAACTGAGCTAATTCATTTAGCTGCTCTAAACATGTAGCAAGCTCAGTAGCCTTAGTGCTTTGGAAAAGCGCCTCAGCATAAGGCCGCGCAATAGTGGCTAATTCAGCCATATCAAAGTTCTGCCTTTAGTTGATCAAGCAATGTGCTGTGGGCTTTTGCATCTACCTCACGACGCAAAATTTGCTCTGCGCCTTTAACGGCCAGCACAGCTACTTCAGCACGCAATACTTCGCGAGCGCGTGTTACTTGTTGATCAGCATCTTGCTTGGCTTGGGAGATGATGCGAGCGGCTTCAGCTTGTGCGTTTGCGCGAATTTCTTCTGCAGACATTTGAGCACGTTTTTCTGCCTCTGCAACACGCAGTACTCCTTCTTGGCGTGCTTTAGTTAATTCTTGCTCAGCTTCATTGCTTGCCAATGCGAGCGCTTCTTTACCGCGTTCGGCAGATGCCAAGCCATCAGCAATTTTGCTTGAACGCTCATCTAACGCCTTAACTAGCGGTGGCCACACAAAGCGTGCAACAACCCACCATAAGACGAAGAAAACGATCATTTGCGCGAATAGGGTCGCGTTCAGATTCACGATATTCCTTTCAGTATTGTTGAGAACAGTAGGATGACCCGATGGTCATCCACGCCAAAACAATTACTTAATAACTGCGAGCAGTGGGTTTGCGAAAGCAAACAACATTGCAACACCAACGCCAATCAAGAACGCAGCATCGATCAAACCAGCCAAAAGGAACATTTTGGTTTGTAATTCATTGATCAGTTCTGGTTGACGGGCAGCGCCCTCAATGAACTTACCGCCCATTAGGCCAATGCCCAAACAGGCTCCCAATGCGCCGAGGCCGATGATGAGGCCAATACCGATAGCGGTTAGTCCTTGGATGTTGGCTAAGAATGCTTGCATGTTTACTCCTAAGTATTGAAAGTGAGGTTAAAAATAAAAAAGTTAATGATGACTGTGGGCTTGCCCAATGTAAACCAAGGTCAACATCATGAAAATAAATGCTTGCAACAAAATAACTAAGATGTGAAAGATTGCCCAAGCTGAACCCGCAATCACATTACCGACGAAGCCAAGCATGTACAAATCTAAGTTAAAGGTCCACATGCTTCCCAAAAGGGCGATGAGCAAAAATAGTAGCTCGCCTGCGTACATATTGCCGAAAAGTCGCATGCCGAGGGAAACGCCCTTAGCAATATATTCAATGATGTTCAAAATTAGGTTGAAAGGCGCCAAGTACCACTTTGCGCCAAAGGGTGCAGAAACTAGCTCATGCAAAAAGCCCCCTAGGCCTTTGACTTTGAAGCTGTAGAAGAACACCAACAGGAGAACTGAAAATGACAGGCCGAAGGTAGCATTCAAATCAGTAGTGGGGACTATCTTGTGATGAGGAACATGAACTCCGAAACCACCGATAAATTGGTTAACCCCATAGATCCAATCTACCGGCACTAAGTCCAAGGTATTTAAAAGAATAATCCAACAAAAAACGAACAGGGCCAGCGGGGCGATAAAGCTTCTATCCCCATGAACAATGCTTTTAGTTTGGTTGTCCACCATTTCTACCAGCAGCTCAATCAAACATTGAAAGCGGCCGGGAACGCCAGGAGATGCTCTACGTGCCGCAAGAACCAATAGGAAAACTGTGATCAGCCCCATTAAAGAGGTCCAAAAGATGGTGTCTAAATTAATGATGCTGAAGTCAATAACCGAGGTTTGCGGCCCGCCGATATTATTGAGGTTTTGTAAGTGCTCAGCAATATAAGCGGTCGGTGTAAGCGGTTCGCTGGCCACATGATGGGCCGCCCCTGCTGCTGCGTTGACTTCGCTAGACATCTCTAAACTTGTCCTTATATATTTACCGCCTGTTACTTCCAAAACCACACCAGCAAATAGCACTTGAGCGTAGCCAAATAAGTGACAAGCAATGGAATCCATTTCAAATCAGGTTGCTTTAAGGCAAAGCCAATAAACAGGAGAACGGTTGCTAGAATTTTTATAAATTCGCCAGAAACCACTGCTGCTAAATATCCGCTAGGGCCTGATTTTACATTCTTTTTTGCCGCCTCTAAGCGCATCAAAAATAATGCTGAGGGTAAAAACCCAATCAAACCGCCTACCAAAGCCGAATAAGTATAAACGCTTTTGTCAGCCTGGTTAGAAAAAACAAAGCAGGCAGAAGCAATTATTAAGGTTAGCACTACCTGACTTAAGACGATCCACCATGAATTCGGTAACCTAAAATTGAGCGGCTTTGCCTTACGCAATGCATCCATTTCCTCTTTACTCAGAGCTTTAAAGGAGTCATCGTCGATCTCATCCCATAGATGCTTGGGAATTGGCTGTTCTTTATTCACAAAATTCATTTCTCGTGGTGGAGCAAAAGGGCTTTAGTCCGCTTGAATACCCAGCTTTTTTAACAGGGAATCTAGCTCATCAAACTGGCTAAAGCGGATTCTGAGCTCGCCACCTTTGCCCTTAAACTTAAATTCTGCATTTAAGCCTATCAAATCAGCGATTTCTTGAGTTAAGCGTCGCATATCTGGATCGCGGCTTGGTGTGCCGCTCTCCGCCTTGGTTTTGGCCTTTTTGTCACCAATTTGACCCCCAGCAAGCGCTAGGGCAGTAGCCATTCTTTCAGCCTCTCGCACGGAAAGGCCTTGAGCAGCAATTCTTTGCGCCAAAGCGACTTGGCTTGCTCCAGGCAAGGGCAATAAAGCACGGGCGTGGCCCATATCAATATCGCCCGCCAAAAGCATGGCTTGTACTGGTTTTGGCAATTGATTTAAGCGCAATAAATTGCTTACGGCGCTACGTGACTTACCAACCGCTTTTGCTGCTTGCTCATGCGTAAAACCAAACTCCTCAATCAGTCTGGCGAGGCCTTGAGACTCCTCGAGCGGATTCAGATCTTCACGCTGCATATTCTCAACCAAAGCCATAGCTGCAGCAGCTTGATCGTTGGCCTCAGTAACTAATACAGGCACCTCTTTTAAACCAGCCAAAGTTGCCGCACGAAAGCGACGTTCGCCGGCAATGATTTCATATTTACCATGGGAAACCAAACGCACCAACAAGGGTTGCATCACACCTTGCTCTCGAATACTTTCGGCTAACTCTTGTAAGGCACCCGCTTCCATTTTTTGACGCGGCTGATATTTGCCAGCCTGCAATGCGCTTAATGGCAGACGATTAATTTCGTTTGTAGTTTCTTTTTGCGCCTTGTCGCCGAGGAGCGCCTCTAAACCACGACCCAAACCTTTTTTCTTTATTGCAACCATGATATTTTTGTTCCTAAATTTTACATTTGCTTAATGCGCTCAATCATCTCAGCGCCAAACTCTAAGTATGCTTTGGCACCACGCGATGTCTTATCAAACGCCACCCCAGGAAGCCCATAGGACGGGGCTTCGGCCAGGCGAACGTTGCGGGGAATGATGCTTTTAAATACTTTATCCCCAAAGTGTTCAAGTAATTGATCGGAAACTTGTTGTTGCAAAGACATGCGCGGATCAAACATCACACGCAATAGGCCGATGATCACTAAGTCAGGATTTAAGTTTGCGTGGACTTGCTTAATCGTGTTTACTAAATCTGACAAACCCTCTAATGCAAAATATTCACATTGCATTGGGACAATGACACCGTTCGCCGCACACAATCCATTTAGCGTTAACAAAGATAGTGCAGGGGGACAGTCAATCAAAATAAAGTCATAGTCATTCGCAACAAGAGCAAGCGCATCTTTCAATCTTTGTTCGCGCGAATCTAAATCTACCAACTCAATTTCCGCACCAGCCAAATCTCGATTTGCTGGCAACACATCGTAGCCTGAGCTCTCACAAGGCACCGCGGATTCTTTCACTGTTGATAGGCCAATCAACACTTGATAGACCGTGCTGCTAAGGTCTGCTTTTTCAATTCCTGAGCCCATCGTCGCATTACCTTGTGGATCTAAATCCACCAATAAAACACGCTGCTGGTGTCCAGCTAAACCAGCGGCCAAATTAATAGCGGTAGTGGTTTTGCCAACCCCGCCTTTTTGATTTGCAATACAGAATATTTTGGCCATAATTTTTCTTAAAAATGTCGTGCTTTAAAGGGGTAATTTTCTCACGGGGGATAAGACCAAAAGTCGGCGCTCCACCGCCAAATTCGGAATCTCTAGGGGCTCATCGGCCACAAGGCGCCAATCATCCATACAAACATCCTGCAACTCTTCATCTGCGCGCTTAGCCTTCATGGCAAATACGAGGCCATTGGGCTTGAGCAGGGGTAAGGACAACTCTAAAAAATGGGCAAGATTGGTAAATGCCCTAGAAATCACCGCATCAAACTGCCCAGGCTGTGATTTGGCCACCGCTTCAACGCGCTCGCTCAATACTTGAATATTCCTTAAACCTAGCTTACCGCGCACGTGCTGCAAAAATGCCGTCTTTTTACGAATAGCCTCAATCAAAGTCAAATGCCACTCCGGCTGCAAAATAGCGATCGGGATTGCAGGTAAACCGCCGCCCGACCCTAGGTCCGCGATTTTGGGCTTAGGTAAGCCCAGAAAACGGCGCATAACTGGTAAAACTGTAATAGAATCAATAAGATGCAGTCGAACTGAGTTCTTTTCACCCTCTATAGCAGTCAAATTATGCACCTGGTTCCAGCGACCCATTTCCTGCAAGAAAAGCTCTAAATCAGCCATGTTGGAAGAGCTAAGATTGAGGCCCAAACTCTCAATGCCCAAAGAAACCAAATCATTACTCATGAATTTCTTCTTGGGTGCGGCCTAAGCCCTTTTTAAGGTGAACTAATAATAAGGAGAGGGCGGCAGGCGTAACACCAGATATCCTGCCGGCCTGACCCAAGGTGCCTGGCTTATGCAAATTGAGTTTTTGCTGAACCTCTTTGGATAAGCCGAGCACTTGGGTGTAATCCAGAGCTTCAGGCAGTGGAAAGGTCTCGTTATGCTCTTGTCGAGCAATCTCCACAGCCTGCCTCTCGATGTAACCTTGATATTTAATGGAAATTTCAACCTGATCACTAATTTGCTGCGCCAAACCTAAATCACTGTCTAGCATCCCTGGCGACCAAAGGCCCTCAGCCAAACTCGTAAGCGCCTCATAAGTAACGCCTGGACGCCTTAAAAGGTCGGCCAAACTACACTCGTGCGACAGATCTTGACCTAAAAGCTCAGAAACAGCCTTAGCTGATCCATGTTTTGGGCCAATCCAAATAGCTTGTATTCGAGATGTTTCACGTGAAACAGCCTCTTGTTTCCTACAAAACGTATTCCAGCGGTAATCATCCACCAAACCTAGTTCACGACCAATAGTAGTGAGGCGCAGATCCGCATTATCTTCACGAAGGCTTAGGCGATATTCTGCACGGCTAGTAAACATACGATAGGGCTCTTGGACGCCTAAAGTAATGAGGTCATCCACCAAAACACCAATATAAGACTCGCTGCGTTTGGGCAACCAAGACTCCTTGCCCTGTGCCGCCAAGCCGGCGTTGATACCAGCAAGCATTCCTTGGGCAGCGGCCTCTTCATAGCCTGTTGTGCCATTAATCTGGCCAGCAAAGTACAGGCCAGCAATTGCCTTGGTTTCCAAGCTATGACGTAAATGGCGTGGATCAAAGAAATCGTACTCAATGGCATAGCCAGGGCGCACAATTACAGCAGACTCTAGGCCACGGATGCTACGAACCAAATCCCACTGAACATCAAACGGCAGGCTAGTAGAAATGCCATTGGGGTAAAACTCATTTGTTGTTAGGCCCTCGGGCTCTAAAAAGATTTGGTGGCTGTTTCTGGAGGCAAAACGATGAATCTTGTCCTCAATAGAAGGGCAATAGCGTGGGCCCACCCCCTCAATAACCCCGGTGTACATCGGGGAACGATCTAAACCGCCGCGAATAATGTCATGAGTTTGTTCATTGGTATGCGAGATCCAGCAGGGGACTTGCTTAGGGTGCTGCTCAGGCCGTCCTAAATAAGAGAAAACTGGTACTGGATCCAAATCCCCTGGCTGCTCCAGCATCACCGAGAAATCAATGGTGCGCCCATCGATCCTGGGCGGGGTACCGGTTTTTAGGCGGCCCTGGGGAAGCTTCAACTCTTTCAGCCTAGAAGACAAAGAGGTGGCAGCTGGATCACCAGCCCGTCCGCCAGCATAATTATTTAAGCCTACGTGGATTTTCCCATCCAAGAATGTGCCAGCGGTTAGCACCACCTTTTTGGCCATAAACTTCAGCCCCATTTGCGTCACAACACCTTGAACTTCATCGCCCTGAACCAGAAGATCATCTACAGCAGCCTGAAAAAGGGTTAGGTTATCTTGATTCTCAAGACGGCGACGGATCGCTGCCTTATATAAAACCCGGTCACCCTGTGCGCGAGTTGCACGAACGGCAGGGCCCTTGCTTGAATTCAATATCCGAAACTGAATGCCAGCCTCATCAGTAGCTGCTGCCATAGCACCACCCATAGCATCAATCTCTTTAACTAAGTGGCCTTTTCCAATTCCACCAATTGAAGGGTTGCAGCTCATTGCACCCAAACTCTCAATGCTATGGGTTACGAGAAGGGTATCGCATCCCATGCGTGCAGCCGCAAGGGCGGCCTCAGTTCCGGCGTGACCGCCGCCAACCACAATGACATCAAAGTTTTTTGAATAACGCATGATTTGCCTCAGATAGGGCGGTGATCATAGCATTTTGTAGGTTTCACGTGAAACAAATCTATGCTTAAACAATAAGCCACATGATCAGTATTTTGTAAGCAATTGATTTAATTGAATATTTTTACAGGCTGAGACAAAACACTCAACCCTCTTGCTGGCGTCTTACTTTAAGCAGAAAGCGGGGGATCTTAAATGAGTACGGCGCCAAAGCGCCATACTAAAACCTAATTAATAGAAAAAGAATTTAACTCTTGTTCTTAAAAAAATGAGTGATTTCACCAACAACGCCTCGACGAAATGCCAAAACACAAACAACAAAAATAAATCCAGTTGCAATGGTGCTCCAAGATCCAATATTAGCTAAATAGTTTTGCAAGCCGACCACAATGCCCGCGCCGACCACCGGACCAAGAATGGTACCCATGCCGCCCAACAGAGTCATTAAAACAACTTCACCTGACATATGCCAGTGAACATCAGTCAATGTTGCCAACTGAAAGACTAAAGTTTTCAAAGAACCTGCGAGACCGGCTAGAGCAGCGGAGATTACAAAAGAGATCAGCTTGAAACGATCAACGTCATAACCCAAAGAAACTGCACGAGGTTCATTTTCGCGAATTGCTTTTAAAACCTGGCCAAAAGGAGAATGCACAGTACGAACGATCAGCGCAAATCCAAGCAAGAAAATAGCCAGCACAAAGTAATACATGCTGACGTCATCTTTTAAATCAATCAAGCCAAACAACATGCCACGTGGCACCCCTTGAATGCCGTCCTCGCCACCAGTGAATGGAAGTTGTACCGCCAAAAAGTAAACCATTTGGGAAAGCGCCAATGTCACCATCGCAAAATAAATTCCTTGACGACGAATTGCCAATGAGCCAATCAAAAATCCTAAAATGCCAGAGCCCAGGACGCCCAAGACAATTCCAAGCTCAGGAGACAAGCCAGCCTCTTTGCAAAGGTAGGCGGTGATATAGGCAGAGGTTCCGAAAAATGCAGCGTGACCAAAAGAAAGAAGTCCCGTAAAGCCTAGCAATAAATTAAAGGCACAAGCGAAAAGCGCGAAACACAAGACCTTCATGGCAAAGACTAAATAGATGAAGTCCTGAAAAGGCATCAGCAAAGCAATTAAAACCAAAATGCCATAAAGCAATTTTATTTTTGAGCTCACTTATTTCTCCCGGCCGAAAAGTCCAGCAGGACGAATGAGTAACACAATTGCCATAATCACAAAAATAACCACACCAGATGCTTCTGGATAAAACACTTTGGTTAAGCCCTCAATCAAACCTAAGGCAAGGCCAGTCAAGATGGAGCCCATGATGGAGCCCATGCCGCCAATCACGACTACTGCAAAAACCACAATGATGAGATTCGAACCCATCAGTGGGTTAACTTGAAAAATAGGTGCAGCCAAAACACCAGCAAAACCAGCCAGGCCAACACCATAGGCATAGGCCAAAGAAATCATTAAAGGTACGTTAATGCCAAATGCCTGAAGTAGTTTTGGATTTTCAGTTCCAGCGCGAAGATAAGAGCCCAGCTTCGTTCTCTCAATTACATACCAAGTAAAGAAACAAACCACTAAAGAGGCAACTACTACCCACAAGCGATATTTAGGCAAAATAATGCCAATCGACTCTAATGGAATAACGCCTTGTAGTAATTCAGGGGCTGGATAACTCTCACCGGAAATTCCATACCAATGGCGGAACATGCCCTCAATAATCAGGGCCAAACCAAAAGTTAACAACAAACCATAAAGGTGATCAAGATGGTATAAGCGCTTGAGCATTGTGCGCTCGAGAATTAAACCAAAACCCGCCATCACCAAGGGCACCAAAATTAATGCAAACCAATAGTTAATTGAGAACTCAGGAAAGCCAAGCCATTGGCCAATTTGAGTCAAACCAATCCACGCAACAAAAGCTCCCATGGTGTACTGAGCACCATGCGAAAAATTAATGATATTAAGTAAGCCAAAAATAATAGCGAGGCCCAAGCTCAAAATGGCATAGAAAGAGCCATTAATAAGCCCCACTAAGAGCTGAGCAACCAGCCCTTGTGGGGTAATTCCAAGAAGTTCAAACATGCTAATTAAAAAAACAATTACTTGTTAGTAACCAGCTTGCATCGTGACAATGAAAGTGGTTGTGTTGCCTCAGCGGCTGGAATCACAGCTTTGACGTTGTAATAATCCCAAGGGCTGGTAGATTCAGATGGCTTCTTCACTTCTAGCAAGTACATGTCATGCTCAAACTTACCGTCAGCACGAATTTTTCCTTTAAACAAACCGTCGTCAATATTGGTGGATTTCAAAACCTTCATTACCGCTTGAGTATCATCAGAGCCCGCCTTCTGAACTGCAGCCAAGTAAGCAAGGACCGAAGAATAAACACCGGCTTGAACGCTGGTCGGCATACGCTTATGTTGCAGAATAAAACGTTTGGCGAACGCACGTGTCTTGTCATCTTTATCCCAATAGAAACCTTCGGTTAAGTACATACCTTGAGCAGCATTCAAACCCAAAGAATGAACATCTGAAATAAACATCAACAAAGGTACAACGGTTTGCTTTTTGTTGATGCCAAACTCGGAAGCCTGCTTAACAGAGTTAATTGTGTCTTGGCCCGCATTTGCCAAGGCAACAACATCGGCGCCACTTGCTTGGGCTTTTAGCAGATATGAAGAGAAGTCGCTATTCGGAAATGGGTGCTTACTGGTTCCCAATACCTTGCCACCGTTAGCATTAATAACGTTCGTCGCGTCTCTCTCCAAGGCGGCACCAAAAGCATAGTCAGCAGAAAGGAAGTACCAATTCTTTTTACCCTGCTTTACAACAGCCTTGGCAGTGCCGTTTGAAAGCGCATAAGTGTCATAGGTCCAGTGCACGTTATTAGCAGTACATTTTTCATTAGTGATTGGCAAAGAAGCTGCGCCAGACACCAAAGTGATCTTGTTCTTTTGTTCTGCTACTTCCATTACGGCGAGCGCAACGTTGGTGGATACCAATTCAACAATCACATCCACACCATCTTTGTCGTACCACTCACGCGCTTTGTTAGCAGCAATATCCGCCTTATTTTGATGATCAGCACTAAGCAACTCAATCTTCTTACCAATAACCGTGCCATCCTTTGAAAAATCAGCGATTGCCATTTTTGCGGCAATTACCGCACCGGGACCAGCCAAGTCAGAATAAATTGAAGAGAGGTCGGTTAACACGCCAATCTTAACTACATCGCCACTCACTTTAGATGTTTGCGCGAATGCTGGGTTTGAACCAAAAAAGGTTGCCGCCACTAGACACGCTGTAATTTGCTTTAACTTCATTTATGTCTCCTATAAATAACCACTAAACACCAAGATACTCGTTTAATAAACTTGCTTTTTCCGTAAGCTCATTTTGATTGACAACCTCAACCACATTGCCGTGCTCAACAACATAATGCCGATCTGCCAAAGGAGCTGCAAATCGGAAGTTTTGCTCCACCAAAACAATAGTGAAGCCCTTATTGCGTAAGCTGGTAACAACCTCGCCCAACTTTTGAATAATCACCGGTGCCAAGCCTTCGGTAATCTCATCTAGCAACAGTAACTTTGCGCCAGTTCTCAGAATGCGCGCCATTGCGAGCATTTGCTGCTCGCCACCCGAAAGTCTTGTACCGGGACTATTGCGTCGCTCATACAAATTGGGGAACATTTCATAAATCTCATCCAAACCCATGCCGCCAGATGCAATCTCTGGCAAGAGCAACAGATTCTCCTCAGCACTTAAGCTAGCAAAGATTCCGCGCTCTTCCGGGCAAAAACCGACGCCTAAGCGAGCAATTTTGTAAGTTGGCAACGCAATGGTTTGGCTGCCATAAATTTCTACCGAACCCGTTCTTTTACTGGTCAGACCTAAGATGGTTTTTAAAATGGTGCTGCGACCAGCGCCATTGCGACCCAGAAGGGTAACCACCTCACCATCACGAACGGCAAAATTCACACCATGGAGAATGTGGGACTCACCATACCAAGACTCGAGGTTTTTAACCTCCAGCGCCATCGTGCTCATATGCCATCACCCCCATGGCTACCCATGTAAGCCTCAACCACTAAGGGGTTATTGGAAACCTCTTGGTAGGAGCCTTCGGCCAATACTGAGCCTCGCTGCAATACCGTGATGCGGTCTGCTATAGAGGAAACTACCTTCATATTATGCTCAACCATCAAAACGGTACGGCCCTTAGCAACCCGATCAATTAACTCGGTAACGCGCTCTACATCCTCATGTCCCATGCCCTGTGTTGGCTCATCCAACAACATTAATTCGGGCTCCATTGCCATGGTGGTAGCAATTTCTAGGGCTCTTTTACGACCATAAGCCAAGTTTAGAGTTTCCTCGTGGGCAAAGTCCGCTAAACCCACCTCACACAAAAGCTGTTCAGCGCGCTCATTGAGAACGCTTAACGAGTTTCCAGGCTTCCAAAAGTGAAATTCGGTGCCCAATCCTCGCTGCAGTGCAACACGAACATTCTCTAAAACAGTTAAATGTGGGAAAACGGCTGAAATTTGGAATGAGCGGACAACGCCACGACGTGCGATTTGGGCCGGCCGCTCTTTGGTGATATCAAAGCCATTAAACAAAATCTGGCCGCTAGAGGGCTCTAAGAATTTTGTAAGGAGGTTAAAGCAGGTTGTTTTGCCGGCGCCATTGGGCCCAATAAGCGCGTGAATAGTTCCCCGAGCAACATCTAAATTGACATCACTTACCGCAGAAAAACCTTTGAAAGTCTTACCAAGGCCAATTGTTTTTAATATTGTTTCTTGCAAACCCAAATCCTTATACCCATCGATAGGCAGGAGTTTGAGAATACCCTAAGAAGGGGTTTACTAATATAGCGATAACCCTAAAAACGTAGGGGGTGTAATGATTAATTCGCCTAGGTGTTGCTTAGAAAGTTTTGGATTGCTAGCCTTGCCGCCTCATCCAAAACCTCCACAGGAACTCTTTGAGCGCCCTGAACAATCATCAGAGCATATGGTTTTGCAAGAGCAGCGGCCTCTGGGCATAAATGAAGCTCTTCACCAACCGCAGGTGATTGGCTGCGCCAATAATTAATGGCAGCCTCTAAATCCTGAATAGTAATAAACAACATGTTGAAAAAAGAATTTACTTCTTATCGAGAGACAGCATTGTGCCTCGACATTTTTTGGCGCCACAACGGCACTCATAATCCTTTTTCATTTGTTTGGTGATGCGCCCATCAACCCCAAGGGAGTAATCATAAAAAAGCTCCTCACCAACCTTAAGGTCTCTTTTGGCATAGATAAATACGCGAGGCTCACCATCGAAGCTGTCTTCTTGGGTTTCACAAATTGGCTTGCAGGAGTGGTTAATCCAGCGAGCAGCGTTTCCACCATACTTCGCATCAATACAACGACCATCTTCTAGTGAAAAGTAAAAAGTATGGTTTGGGTCCTTGGGGTTATGTGGATGGCGCTTCTCCGCCAACTTCCAACTAATTCGCTCGCCTTTGTACTCAATAATGGCATCACCCTTTTTAATTGGTTTCGCAACAAAAACACCTTTTCCATGAATAGGTGAAGATTTGACAACAATGCGCGAACGATCAATTTTTGGAGCTACTAATTTCTTTTTACTCATTTAAATCAAACATCCAAGTTGCGTGCAATGAGGGCATTTTTTTCAATAAAAGCACGACGCGGTTCCACCTCATCACCCATTAAGGTGGTGAAGACTTGATCTGCAGTAATTGCATCTTCAATTTTGACCTGGAGCAAGGTGCGTGATCCCGCATCCATTGTGGTTTCCCACAACTGGGAGGGGTTCATCTCGCCAAGGCCTTTATAGCGCTGACGACTGAGAACGCGCTCAGCCTCAGAAAGTAACCATGCAAAGGCGGCCCTAAAGTTTTGGATCGCCTGCTCCTTTTGGTTTTTGTCTGGATCTCCGCGGCGCACCTTCGAGCCCGGCAACACCTTGCCAGATAAAACCGCTGCCGCATTGGATAGGCTTTGATAGTCATCACCGTGGACAAAATCAGAGTTGATTGCTGACAACCTCAGGTTGCCATGAATGCGGCGAGACAACAATAATTTGTAGCGATCGGTGCGCTCTTCTTTTTGGACAATAATTTCAGGTGGAAGCGCCAATGGATTTAAAGAGTCGGCAAGCGCAACGCGCAAGCGCTCTGCAGATTCTTGGGCTGATTTTTCTGTATCTAAGTTTAGTTGTGTGCCAGAGGCAATGGCACGCAAAGCATCTTCATCGATGGTGCGTGATAAGCGGTCAACAATAGATTGAATCACTTGATAGTGTTTAGCTAACTCACCTAATGCAGCCCCCTCGATGATTTCGCCCGTGGGGGTTTGTAGTGATGCTGACTCAAGAGCAATCTTTAAAAGCAGTTGATTAAGTTCGGCGTCATCCTTAATGTATTGCTCATTTTTACCAAACTTCACCTTATATAATGGTGGCTGAGCAATATAGATGTGGCCACGCTCAATTAACTCAGGCATTTGTCTGTAGAAAAAGGTGAGTAAGAGTGTGCGTATATGACTTCCATCTACATCCGCGTCGGTCATGATAATGATCCGATGGTAACGGAGTTTGTCGGCCTTGTATTCTTCGGCGCCGATACCCGTTCCAAGCACAGTAATTAAAGTAACCACCTCTTGGCTTGCCAACATCTTGTCGAAGCGCGCCTTCTCAACATTCAGAATTTTTCCCTTAAGGGGGAGAATCGCCTGGAAGCGACGATCTCGACCCTGCTTGGCAGAGCCGCCCGCGGAATCTCCCTCGACAATAAACAACTCAGACTTAGTGGGGTCCTTTTCTTGGCAATCCGCCAATTTTCCAGGAAGCCCCAGGCCATCCAAAACACCTTTACGACGAGTCATGTCGCGAGCCTTGCGGGCTGCTTCGCGAGCACGAGCGGCATCTACTATTTTTCCGCACAAAATTTTGGCATCTGCTGGGCGCTCTTGTAAATAAGCGCTCAGGGCTTCAGCAACAATCTCCTCTACTGGTCCGCGAACCTCGCTAGAAACTAACTTATCTTTTGTTTGACTTGAAAACTTTGGCTCCGGAACCTTAACGGACAAAACGCAAGCAAGGCCTTCACGCATATCGTCGCCAGAAATTTCAACCTTGGCCTTCTTGGCAACTTCATGCTCATCGATATATTTATTGATTACGCGTGTCATTGCCGCGCGCAATCCTGTTAGGTGAGTACCGCCATCACGCTGCGGGATGTTATTAGTAAAACATAAAACTTGCTCACTAAAACTATCATTCCACTGCATTGACACTTCAGCGGTAATGTTGCCACCTAGGTCCGACGGGCGAATACCTTCAGCGTAAAAAATATTAGGATGTAAAACATTTTTTGTTTGGTTGATATATTCAACAAAACCCTTCACACCACCAGAGAAGGCAAAGTCTTCTTCTTGACCAGAGCGTTGATCAATTAATTTAATATGCACGCCATTATTTAAAAACGAAAGTTCGCGGATGCGCTTAACCAGAATTTCGTAGTGAAACTCAACGTTTCCAAAAATAGTTTCATCTGCCAAGAAGTGAACCTCTGTACCTGACAGGGCTGTATCACCAGTAACAGTGATTGGCGATGTAGCAACGCCATTCTCCTTTTGAATGTTGCGATTTTGAATAACGCCGCGGGCGAACTCCATGTAATGCGCTTTGCCATCGCGTCGAATAGTAAGTTTCAACCATTTAGAAAGTGCGTTTACACAACTAACGCCCACACCGTGCAAACCACCAGAGACTTTATAGCTGTTTTGATCGAACTTACCACCAGCATGCAACTCTGTCATCACAATTTCAGCCGCACTTCTTTTTGGCTCATGCTTATCGTCGTATTTAATACCTGTTGGAACGCCGCGGCCGTTATCAACTATAGAAATGGAGTTGTCGGTTTGAATGACGACTGTAATTTCTGAGCAGTACCCTGCTAGAGCCTCATCAATTGAGTTATCTAGAACTTCAAAAACTAAATGGTGTAAACCAGTGCCATCAGATGTGTCTCCAATGTACATTCCTGGACGTTTACGAACAGCCTCAAGACCTTCTAATATTTGAATTGATGATGCACCGTACTGCTCTACTACTTTTTTTTCTTCAGTCATTTTTTTCTAAATTAAATACGCATTGGCATCACAACATACTTGAAATCTTCAGAACCAGGTAAGGTAATCACTGCACTGCTGTTCGCATCACCCAAACTAATTTGAATTTTTTCATTTTTCAGGTTTGATAAAACATCTAATAAATAACTTACATTGAAGCCAATCTCAACATCATCCCCACTATATTCAGTTTCAATCTCTTCTTGCGCCTCTTCTTGTTCAGCATTGGTTGATTGAACTGTGATTCGATTTGGTGACAATGAAAAGCGAACACCTTTGAATTTATCGGTTGTCAAAATTGCAGCACGCTGTAATGCGGACTGCAAAACATCACGTCCAACCACTAATGAATTTTTGTGGCCCTTAGGAATCACTCGTTGAAAATCAGGGAATTTACCCTCAACTAATTTTGAAATTAACTCAATGTCACCAAAAGTAAATTTCACCTGATTAGACATGAGACTCATCTCTAACATCTCATCAGAGTCCTCGAGTAAGTGTTGGCACTCAAGAATGGTTTTGCGGGGAATAATAATTTCCTGCCTCTGTCCGGAGCCTGCTGGAGCCTCAGCTAATTCAACCTGAGAATAGGCTAAACGATGACCATCGGTGGCCACAGCAATCACCTGCTTACCCTCAACAACCAACAACATCCCATTGAGGTAATACCGAATATCCTGCTGCGCCATAGCGAAGTGAACTTGACTAACCAGTTGACGAAAACTCTTTTGAGTCATTCTCCAGCTCGCAGTTACCTCACCAACACTTTGCATTACCGGGAACTCTGATGCAGATAGGGTTTGTAAAGAGAAGCGGCTTTTTCCACTCTGCACAACCATTTTGTTATCTTTTAGGTTTAGCGCCACTGGACCTTCTGGGAGTGCACGCAAAATATCCAAAAGTTTTCTTGCTGCAACAGTAGTAGTGACATCTTCAGCACCCACGCCAAAACTTGCATTAGTCGTGATTTGGATTTCTATATCCGTTGATATAAAAGAAATTTTGTCACCCTGTTTTTTGAACAATAGATTTGCCAAAATGGGTAGAGTATGTCGACGTTCAACAATGCCACTAACAACCTGAAGTGGTTTTAATAAACTATCCCTTGAAGTGTTTACGAGTTGCATTGCTTTTAAATCCTTGTATATATCTTATTAGTAGTAGTAATAAGGTTTGTTATTTCGGTGGATAAGTCAAAAACTGTATATAAAACAACCCACTAAAACCAAAAAAACCTGTGGAAAACTTTTGTATAAATCGTGCATAAATCTTGGATAACTTTTTATCAACACCCTATTTTTGCATGAAGCGCCATCTTTCCACAATTTATCCACACACAATCCCCAAACTTATTCACTGAGCTATCCACAACCTTATCCACAGGCAAAAAACCTAAGATTTTAGGGTTTGCTCTATTACGTGGATTTCGTGGTTAAGCTGCCCATCATGAGAGCGCTCTTCACCAATCTTCCGAACGGCGTGTAACACTGTTGTATGGTCCCGCCCCCCAAATAATTCGCCAATTTCCGGGAGACTTTTCTGGGTTAACTCTTTCGCCATAAACATGGCGATTTGCCGTGGACGCGCAATGTTCGCCGGACGCTTCTTGGAATACATATCTGCAACCTTGATGCTATAAAAATCAGCGACTGCTTTTTGGATGTTATCAACTGAAATCTGTCGATTTTGTATGGACAAGAGGTCCTTTAGGGCCACTCTAGCCACCTCAATCGTCACCTCTTTGCCATGGAAACGAACAAATGCCAAAATCTTTCTTAAAGCACCCTCTAGCTCTCGTACGTTAGACCTAAGGTGTTTGGCTACAAAGAAGGCCACATCCTCACTCATGGGGATGCCCTCGCTTAAAGCTTTTTTCATTAGAATTGCAACTCGCATCTCTAGCTCTGGCGGTTCAATAGCGACGGTTAAGCCGGAATCAAATCGTGAAATAAGGCGGTCATCAATTCCAGCCATTTCCTTTGGGTAGGTATCACTTGTAATAATGACTTGAGCTTTGTTGCTTAAAAGTGCCTCAAAGGCGTAAAAAAATTCTTCCTGAGTTCTAGATTTACCACTAAAAAATTGAATATCGTCAATTAACAGCAGGTCAAGCGAGTGGTAATAGCGCTTAAAGCGATCAAAGGCCTTTTGTTGATAGGCCCTAACTACATCAGAGACATACTGTTCGGCGTGAATGTATCGAATCCGAGCCCCAGGCTTTTCTTTTAAGAGGTGATTTCCGATTGCATGAATAAGATGGGTTTTGCCCAAACCTACTCCACCATACAAGAACATGGGGTTGTATGAGGTGCCAGGGTTATGGGCAACCTGAATAGAGGCAGCCCTAGCTAGTTGGTTTGCCTTACCGGTTACAAAAGTATCAAAGGTTAGGTTGGGGTTTAGTTTGGAGTGATCTTCAATCTCAAAAGCCTGCTCCTCTGTGGAATTGTTGTCCGTAGCCACAACAAACTCTCGCTGCTCAGCGGGCTGCTGGATAGATGTAGCTTCCACCGCTTGGGTAGCTGACCCCTCAACACTTAGCACAAAACTGAGGTTGATTGGATGACCAAAATACTGATCCGCCAACTCCTGGAGGCGGTCAGAGAAGGTTTTCTTAATCCAATCAAGCTTGAATCTATTTGGGGCTCCTACGATGAGTGATTGCTCACTCTCATCAAAAGAAACCAAACTCAGGGGCTGGATCCAGGTTTTAAATTGTTGTGGGGAAAGCTCGCGAGCAAGCGCGCCAAGCGCGCCGTCCCAAAACCCCAGTGGGCTAGGTGGGTTCAAAGTAATTGGATTCTGTAGATTGCTCATATTTTTGGAGGATTCATTGTAGCGATCCCATAAAGTTATCCACAAGGTAGAAAAACGTGGAAAACCTGTGGATAACTTGTGAATAACATAAAAAATCCCATATAAGTTAATGGTTTACTAAAATAGCAGCAAATAAATAGAGAAAAATACCTATATATTCTTCTTCAGCGGTTGACCTTTTGCCGAGCAACAAGGAAAATACTGGGTTTTGCAGGATGAAACATGAAAAGAACATACCAACCCTCAGTAACACGTCGTAAACGCACTCACGGATTCCGTATTCGAATGAAAACCAAGAGTGGGCGCGCAGTATTAAATGCCCGCCGTGCCAAGGGTCGCAAACGCCTCGCCGTTTAATTTAGCAGTTGAATAGCGCCAGGATTTCTGAGTTATTAAAAACACGCCCCAAGACAAGCTTGTGTTGGGGCTTGTATTTGTCATCTCCAAATCAGGGCGCAAAACCAGATTTGGGTATTGCGGTAGCTAAAAAACTAGCCAAACGTGCGGTAGATCGCAACCAATTAAAACGCATGATTCGCGAGCTGGTTAGATGCGCTCAAGCAACAAGCCTTAATAGCGATGTTGTGGTGAAATTAAAAAAACCAATTGGTCGTGAAACGCGCGGCAGACTCCGGAGCAAAGAAAAAGAAGGCCTGCGAGCCGAAATTGCAGGGCTAATTTAACGTGCGTCTACTTAACAAGTTGGCCATTAAGGTCGTGAGGCTCTACCAAGTAACCCTCAGCCCCTTTGTTGGTATGCACTGTAAATTCATGCCCTCATGCTCACAATATGCCTGCGACTGTTTTGCTAATTACGGATTTTTAAAAAGCTTTAGGCTGATGGTGTGGCGCATCTTGCGTTGCAATCCATGGTCACAAGGCGGACATGACCCCGCAGTAAAACCAACATCTCATCATTATTAAGTGAATGCAAATGGACTTTAAAAAAACAATTCTTTGGACTGTCTTCTCCATGTCAGGCTTGTTGTTGTATAACAACTGGCAGGTTCATGAGGGCAAGCCATCGATGTTCGGTGGTGTTCCAGCAAGCACCTCCGCCCCAGTTGGCCAGGCGGCAACCACGAAGAAGGTAGACGCTCCTCCTCAGGTTTCCGGTTCGCCTGTTGCTGCAGCCCCCGCCGCAAGTACTGGGGCTATTACGGGCATCGAAAAATTTACGCTACAAAACGACGTTCTAGTTTTAGAGATTAGTGCTAGTGGCGCAAACGTTGTTGGTGCCAAGCTACTTACTCAGCTTACGCCAGAGAAAAGGCCGGTTGAGTTATTTCAGTACACACCTACCCATAAATATTTTGCGCGGTCTGGTCTAGTGTCTTTGGGTAACAGCGATCTTCCAAACCATACCAGCACCTTTAAGCTTGTCGAGTCTGGCAAGGATGGTTCGGGCAGACCTTTTGCTGTTTTGTCTAGTGAGCGCAACGGTGTCAAGCTAGAAAAGACCTTCATACTTAACCCAGGTAGCTACGTTGTTGATGTTGGTCATCGCGTTACTCAAGTTAGTAAGAATCCAAACCCACTTGTTCTCTACACAGAAATTGTGCGCGATGCATCGCAAGAGCAAAAAATTGGCCCCCTTGATGGCGCCTTTTCTGCCAGCACCTTTACTGGGCCGGCCGCCTACACGGACAAAGAAAAGTTCAATAAGCTTGAGTTCACGGCGATTGATAAAAACAAAATCACTATTCCTACTAAAGTGGCTGCTGGTGAGCCAGCATGGATTGCAATGGTCCAGCATTACTTTGCAAGCGCCTGGATCCCGAGCGACAAAGTTGCGCGAGATATTTATGCGGAAAGAGTTGAGACAAATCTTTATCGCATTGGAATGACTGCACCCCTCGGAGTTGTAGCTCCTGGCTCGGTTGTTACAGAAAAGGCAAGATTATTTGTTGGGCCACAAGAAGAAAAGGTTTTAGAGACAATAGCCCCAGGCTTCGAGCTCTTAAAAGACTATGGTTACTTAACCATTTTGGCTAAACCCATATTCTGGCTGCTAGAAAACATTCATACTTATGTTGGCAACTGGGGCTGGTCGATTATTCTTTTGACGGTCTTAATTAAACTTGTGTTCTATCCACTTTCCGCGGCAAGCTATAAATCCATGGCGCGTATGAAAGAGGTTCAGCCGCGCCTAGTCGCCATGAAAGAGCAGTTCAAGAGCGAGCCGCAAAAAATGAATCAAGCCATGATGGAGATGTATCGTAAAGAAAAGATCAATCCCTTAGGCGGCTGTTTGCCAGTGGTGATTCAGATCCCAGTATTTATCGCGTTGTACTGGGTGTTATTGTCATCTGTTGAGTTGCGTGGCGCACCTTGGATTTTATGGGTGCACGACCTATCACTCCCAGACACTTCAATTAGCGACCTCTTGGGCATTACACAACTTTTCCCCATCGGAATTTTGCCAATCGTCATGGCTCTGTCAATGTTTGTCCAAACCAAACTAAACCCAACCCCTCCAGATCCTATTCAGGCCAAGGTAATGCTGTACATGCCCATCGTGTTTTCGATCATGTTCTTCTTCTTCCCTGCAGGCTTGGTTTTGTACTGGGTAGTGAACAACCTACTGTCGATTGCTCAGCAATGGCAGATCAATCAAATGTTCGGAAAGAAGCTGGTTAAATAAATTTTTAGCTGCTGAAAATAGATAAGGAGTGCCCGCAATGATGACGAGAAAGCTGCCCATCATTGCGCTTGCCACCGCGCCGGGCAAGGCTGGAGTTGGTGTCATTCGTATTAGTGGGCCCCAGCTCTTACCTATGGCTACAGCTTTATTTAATAGGGCGCTTACACCCCGGCAAGCCAACTTACTCACTCTTCGAGATGCGCAGGGTGACTCGATCGATCAACTCCTCGCTATTTACTTTGCAGCACCCGCCTCTTTTACGGGTGAAGATGTCCTCGAGCTGCAATGCCATGGTGGACCGAAGCTTTTAGAGTTAGTTATGAAGCGATGTCTTGAGTTGGGAAAAGATCAAGGATTAGTAATTGCTGAGCCTGGAGAATTTTCTTTACGAGCCTACCTGAACAACAAAATTGATTTAGCTCAAGCTGAGGCGATTGCAGATTTAATTGATGCTCAAAGTGCAGCGGCGGTACGCGGTGCAGCACGCTCCTTGCAAGGAGATTTCTCAAATGACATCAACAGCCTGATTGAAGAGATCACCCAGTTACGCATTTTGGTGGAGTCCACCCTGGACTTTCCTGAGGAAGAGATTGAGTTTCTGGAGAATGCCCAAGCCCGTGAACGCCTAAGCGCCGTAATGCAAAAGCTATACGCGCTAAGGGAGGGGGCCAAACAAGGCAAGATTTTGCGCGACGGCATCCAGTTAGTTTTGGCTGGTGCGCCTAACGTTGGGAAAAGCTCCCTACTAAATCGCCTCGCTGGTGAGGAGGTCGCTATTGTTACGCCTATCGCCGGAACTACAAGAGATCGCGTCAAGGAGAGTATTACCATCGGCGGTGTTCCTATGCACATCATTGATACCGCAGGCTTACGTGATACCAGCGATCTAGTTGAGGCAAAAGGCATCGAAAGATCATGGGAGGCCATTGGGGCGGCGGACCTAGTTATTTTTCTGCAAGACCCAAGCTCTTCAGAAGCAACTAATGCCACCGAAACTTTGGAGCTAAAAACCCAAATCTTGAAAGCACTCCCCTCAAAGTGCCCCGTGCTAGAGGTCAATAACAAATCAGATCTATTGGGTGGCCCCATTCCCAATCAAGACGGAAAGCCAGCCTTGCTCATTTCAGCTAAGACGGGCGAGGGCATTGAGGCTCTAAAACAGAAAATTTTAGAGTTGGTAGGTTGGGGCGGCTCTCAGGAGGGAGTGATTGTGGCACGCAGGCGGCACCTAGATTGCTTAGATAGGGCTGCAACCCACCTAGAGCAGTCTCAACAATTTGCCGCTAATGGCAATGTATCGCTGGAGTTATTTGCAGAAGAGCTCCGTTTGGCACAAGATCAGCTCGGACAAATTACTGGGAAGCTGCTCCCAGACGATCTTTTGGGCAAGATATTTAGTCAATTTTGTATTGGCAAATAAAAGACTTGCTCTTGGCAGGTTCGTCCATAAAAAAGACGCCTGAAATGTTAAAATAGTGCGATCAAAAATATTACATTTCATAGGATTCACATGACCGTCAATAGCAATACACCTGAGTACGTAAAAAACCAAAAGCTGATTCAATGGGTTGCAGATGTAGCTGCCCTAACCAAGCCAGACAAAATTCACTGGTGTGATGGCTCCCAATCTGAATATGATGAATTTTGTGAGTTGTTAGTAAGCGCTGGCGTGTTCAAGCGCCTCAACCCTGCCAAGCGCAAAAATGCTTTCTTAGCACTATCAGACCCTGATGACGTAGCTCGCGTAGAAGACCGCACCTTTATCTGCTCTGCAAATAAAGAGGATGCGGGCCCAACCAATAACTGGGTGGAGCCAAGCGAAATGCGCGCCACCCTTGAGCCATTGTTTGATGGTTGTATGCGCGGCAGAACAATGTATGTAGTGCCATTCTCGATGGGCCCAATTGGCTCCCCAATTGCGCACATAGGTGTTGAGCTTTCCGATAGCCCATATGTTGCTATCAATATGCGCTTGATGACCCGTATGGGTAAGGCGGTTATTGATCAGCTTGGCGTTTCCGGCGAATTTGTTCCTTGTATTCATACTGTTGGTAAGCCATTAGCTGCCGGCGAAAAAGACGTTGCTTGGCCTAACAACAAAACCAAGTACATCGTGCACTATCCTGAAACTCGCGAAATTTGGTCTTTCGGATCTGGTTATGGCGGCAACGCTTTGTTGGGTAAAAAATGTTTCGCATTGCGTATCGCATCTAACATGGGACGTGACCAGGGTTGGCTCGCTGAGCACATGTTGATCTTGGGTGTGACATCCCCCGAAGGCAAGAAATATCATATTGCCGCAGCATTCCCATCTGCCTGTGGAAAAACCAATTTCTCCATGATGATTCCTCCAAAGGGATTTGAGGGGTGGAAGGTCACTACGGTCGGCGACGACATTGCATGGATCAAGCCACGCAAAGACGCCGTTACAGGCAAGACACGTTTGTTTGCGATCAACCCAGAGTCTGGATACTTCGGCGTTGCCCCAGGAACAAATCGTCAAACCAATCCAAATTGTTTAGATTCATTAAACCAAGACGTGATCTTCACTAACGTCGGTTTAACTGATGATGGTGATGTTTGGTGGGAAGGTTTGACTGATACACCTCCAGCACACTTAATTGATTGGCAAGGCAAAGACTGGACTCCTGCCGATGGTACAGCTGGCCGTAAAGCAGCGCACCCAAACTCACGCTTTACTGTAGCCGCCACAAACAACCCAGCGGTTGATCCTAACTGGGATAACCCTGAAGGTGTAGCAATTGATGCGTTCTTGTTTGGCGGTCGTCGCTCAAACACAGTGCCATTAGTGAGCGAAGCACGTGACTGGGTAGAAGGTGTTTATATGGCCGCGACAATGGGCTCTGAAACTACTGCTGCGATTACTGGCCAAGTAGGCGTTGTGCGTCGCGATCCATTTGCAATGATTGCATTTGCTGGTTACAACATGAGCGACTACTTCCAACATTGGTTGAATATCGGCAGCAAGCTTGCTGCTGAAGGCGCTGTATTGCCTAAGATCTATTGCGTAAACTGGTTCCGTAAAGATGAAAATGGCAAATTTATCTGGCCTGGTTTTGGCGAAAATATGCGCGTACTTTCTTGGATCTTGGGCCGTGCTGAAGGCACAGCTAAAGGCAAAGAAACTATATTTGGTATTTGCCCAGAGCATGCGGATATGCATTGGAATGGCCTTGACTACTCAGTAGATAAGTTTGAAAAAGCCATTACTGTCGCTGTTGACGACTGGAAAAATGAACTCGAACTGCATTCAGAGTTATTTGCGCATTTAGGCGAGCGCTTGCCAAAAGAGTTAGTCGAAGCACGCAGCAAAATCGAGAAGCGCTTAAATGCCTAGGTCGCCCCTAGAAATTTAAGTAGTCTTTTCAACAACACCATTATTTAATGACCTCACTCCAACACCATGACATCGTGGTGATTGGAGCAGGCATTGCAGGTGCGACCATTACTAGCGAGTTACTCGAGCGTGGTCAGACTGTTTGTATTATTGATGCTGCATCTCATCCCGCAGCTGCATGTTCTAGTCACGCCTTTGCTATTGCTCATCCTCATGTTGGACGAGGCGCCCCTCGCCTACTACGTTTAACTCGCATTGCATTTTTGATGGCAGAGGCTCGCTGGGGCCAGACTTGGAATCAGCATGGCATTTTTCAGCCAAACAAAAGGGACAAAACTTTTTGTCGTGATGATGTCGCCACTTATTTGAAATCACTCGATCTCGATGAGGCTATGGCCAAAGCACTTGATGCGGATGAGGCATTGCAAATTTGCGGCATTAATCAAAATGGTATATGGCTTCCACGGGGCGCGTCACTAAACTTATCTGAAGTGACGCATGGGGCGCTAAAGCCCCACCCAAAACTGACTTGCTGCTGGAATCTCTCTGTAGCTCGACTGGAAAAAGTCGATGCGGGCTGGCGGTTAATTAACCCTCAAGATCAGCCCATCATGACGGCTGGCAAAGTCATCATTGCAGCAGCGCTAGAAACCAAAAGCTTAGTTGAAAGCATCGATGTGCGACTCCCCTTAAGACCAGTTCGCGGACAGCTGAGTATATTTTCTATTAATATGAAAAGTTCTTGGGCACCACAACTGCCGCACACTGCCATAACGGGGGATGGCTATTGTTTACCAGCTAAGAAATTAACCGATGGAAATTATCAATGGATAGTAGGCTCTAGTTTTGATGAAGGCGAATCTGATCTTCAAGACTGGAATTCAAGCGATGACTTTAATCGCGAGCAGGCAAAAGGGTTATTGAACTACCCAGAGGGTGATACCAAGCAACTTCAAAAGGCAGGAAGCTTTGTGGGCATTCGTTGTGTTGCGGGCGATCGCTTACCGATCATTGGTGCGCTGAGTCAACGCCCAGGGATATTTTTAGCAACAGCCCTGGGGTCGAGAGGCGCCCTTTGGTCAGCTTTAGCGGCTAAGCTGATTACAGCTCAAGTGCTCGAAGATGACTTTGCTTTAATGGCTCGCTTAGGTTTTGCTACAGACTTGGTGGCAGCACTTGCACCTGCGCGTTTCTTTGCTGGGGCTTTAGCTGCAGCCCCCGCTTTGGGCGCTTTAGCTTCAAACTCAAAACCAATTTTGCCATCCGCCCCCAAGGCAAGATAAGCTTTAAAGCCACGGCCAGTGCGGTTAGATTTAAAGTTGGCTAGCAGATCAGTTTTGCCCTCTGTAAGCAGTTTTTGAACTTGCTCAGCAGAAATTTCTTGTTGCAAAACAACCTTGCCGGTTTTGAAATCACACGACTTACCTGGGCCAGTGTTTCTTTCGCACAAGTAGCGCATGCCATCTTCATATACAGCACCAGAGCACTTTGGACACACGCCTAAAGCTTGTCTGCCGGTAAAGTCGATTGCCTCAGATTCATCCTCTTGAGTATTGCCAAAATCAAACTCAAGCTTAAAGCCTGCGTTTGGATAATCGGCATCATCTTCAGGAATTTCACTTAACTTAATAATTGCTGCAAATGGCCTACCCATCTTGCTGCGGAATCCTTGTAGTGGCCCAATTGTTTTTTCTCGCAACAGTTCTTCGACCTCGGGATATTCAAATGCACGGCCACCGGGGGTTTTGCTAATCGTAAATCCACACTTCTCGCATGCAAAGCGACGATAGTTTTCTTTAACGGCGCCTTTGCAGTGAGGACACGGCGTAGACATAGTCGCGTAATCGCCTGGAATAGTGTCGCTGTCATACTCTTTAGCGCGCTTGACGATGCGCTGCGTCATCTGGGCAATTTCTTGCATGAAGGTATCGCGATTCATCTCACCGCGCTCAATCAGGGAGAGTTTATTTTCCCAGCTACCTGTGAGGTCGGGCCTTGTTAGTTCTTCAACATCTAGGCCGCGCAAGAGCGTCATTAATTGGAATGCTTTGGCGGTAGGTATTAGCTCCCGTGCTTCGCGCACCATATATCTCTCTGCCAGCAGACCTTCAATGATGGCGGCACGAGTTGCGGGTGTGCCCAAGCCTTTTTCGGCCATCGCTTCACGCATATCATCATCATCTACCCACTTACCAGCACTTTCCATTGCCGATAACAAGGTTGCTTCGGTATAGCGCGCTGGCGGCTTGGTTTTTAATGGGATCGCTGCAATAGATTCATTTTGAACGGTTTCACCTTCTTGCACCGCCACCAACTCATCGTCCGCTTGATTGGATCTGCCGTATACCGTTAACCAACCCGGTGTGACCAGCACGCGACCTTCGGTTTTAAAGTGATGTCCAGATGCTTCGGTGATGCGAGTAGTGACGCGGAATTCGGCTGCAGGATAAAACACTGCCAAGAAGCGACGGACAACCAAGTCATACAGTTTTTGTTCTGGCTCACTGAGGCTCTTTGGAGACTCTAGGGTTGGGATGATCGCAAAGTGATCGGATATTTTGGAGTTATCAAAAATACGTTTATTTGGTTTGATCCAGCCATATCCTGCTTTGGCTTTTGGATCCTTGGGATCGCCTTGTAAAATTTGTTTGGCAAAGGAGCGATACTCTTGTGAGTTGTCAGCCAGGTTTTCCATAGTCTGCTTGACGGTATCCAGATAATCTTCAGGCAGGGCCTTAGCATCAGTACGTGGATAGGTCAGCACTTTATGGCGCTCGTAAAGCGCTTGAGCCAAGCCCAAAGTATTTTTAGCAGAGAAGCCAAAGCGCGCATTTGCCTCACGTTGCAGGCTTGTTAAATCAAATAGTTGAGGCGCTAATTGAGTTGCTGGCTTGGCCTCTTCTTTGACGCTCGCTTTTTTATCGCGACAGGCAGCCACAATACTTTGTGCGGCAGCTTCACTCCAGAGGCGATTCTCACGAGCATCTGGAATTGCGACATCTTTCCTAAATTTAGGATCAAACCAGCGCCCTTCATACACTCCAGCTGCAGCGATAAACTCTGCTTTCACCTCCCAATAGTCTTTAGAGATAAATTTACGAATGAGCTCTTCACGCTCAACCACAATTGATAGTGTTGGCGTCTGTACTCGACCAACTGTCGTCAGAAAGAATCCACCGCTTTTGCTGTTAAACGCGGTCATCGCTCGCGTACCGTTAATACCAACTAGCCAATCCGCTTCAGAGCGGCAGCGTGCCGCATCTGCGAGAGGTTGCATCTCAGTATCGCTGCGTAGGGAGGCAAAGCCATCGCGAATTGCTGCTGGCGTCATGGATTGCAACCAGAGCCGTTTAATAGCCTGCGGTGCTTTTGCATGCTGTGCAATTAAACGAAAGATCAACTCACCTTCGCGTCCTGCGTCACATGCATTGATAAGTTGATTGATGTCTTTGCGCTTAATGAGCTTTTGCAAGACCTTCAGCCGCGATTCAGTTTTAGCGATCGGTCGTAAGTCGAAATAGGGCGGCACAACTGGAAGATTTGCAAATGACCATTTACCACGTTTGACATCAAATTCTTCAGGTGCGGCAATTTCAAGTAGATGGCCAACTGCAGAGGAGATAACAAAGTCGTCGTTCTCGAAATAGTCCTCATATTTAGTGAAGCCACCCAAGGCCTTGGCAATGTCATTCGCAACAGAAGGTTTCTCTGCAATGATCAGTGCCTTAGGGTGATCAACGCTTGAAGTCTTGGGACTGCTTTTTTTGGTAGATGCTTTAGTTGCCACGCGTTTTGCCTAAATTTGTGCTTGAAATGATGTTTTTAATGGGTGAAAACGGGTAACCAATTTAAACCAGATCCTGGTCAGACTATTTCCATGCCCCTTTTTTATTATTAACCGATAAATTGACAAAAGTCCAAAAACCTCATTTTTAGGGGTTTAGTAAAGACCCAGTAAAGACCCTATTTTTTCTAAAAATGGCGCTTTAAATGCCTTTAAATGAGGGTTTTGGCCATTTTGGCAGCTCCTCGAGAATGTCTTTTGGAGATTGAGCTAGTTTGGCGCCTTGCTGAAGTAGTTGATGGCAGCCCCTAGAAAGTGGGTTGTGTATTGACCCAGGAATCGCAAAAATCTCGCGACCAAGTTCACAGCCCAACCTAGCCGTAATGAGCGAACCAGAACGCTCGGCCGCCTCAATCACGAGTATTCCCAGGGATAAGGCCGCAATAATGCGGTTCCTGCGGGGGAAGTGCCAAGCCTTTGGCCCCAGCCCTGGAGCTAGCTCAGACACCAAGAGCCCACCGTTGGCGATGGCTTGAGCCAGGCCCAGATGCTCTCGCGGATACACGATATCTAGCCCGCTACCGCACACCGCTACGGTTCGATACCCTTGATTTGACTTGAGAGCACCTCGGTGAGCCGCCCCATCGACACCCCGAGCCAGCCCGGAAATAATGAGATAGCCCTCTGCAGATAGGGCTTGCGCAAAACTGTAGGCATTCCTAATTCCTTCAGGGCTGGCGGCACGTGACCCTACGATGGCAATCATAGGTAAATTTAACAAGCGAATATCCCCGTATATATAGAGTGAATCGGGCGGGTCGGATAAATCCAAGAGGCGGGCTGGGTAGTCGGGGGTATTTCGATGAATTTGGATGATGTTGGGTTTTTTGCTTGTGCGCATATGGCAATTTTCGGCATGGGGCTACAAAGAACTATCGGGACAGTCTGATTACTCTGTTGGATAATTCCGATATGGCTTTATTAACCGTCCTTTGTTATCCAGACCCACGCCTACATAAGGTTGCCAAACCCGTAGCGCTGGTGGATGCACGCATCAAAAAAATTGTGGCCGATATGGCCGAGACAATGTACGAAGCCCCCGGAGTTGGTTTAGCCGCAACCCAGGTGGACGTTCATGAGCGCATTGTGGTGATTGACGTTTCTGACAATCAAGATCAATTAATGGTGTTCATTAATCCTGAGTTGATTTGGGCAAGTCCAGAAAAAAAATCTTGGCGCGAGGGTTGCCTCTCTGTACCTGAATATTATGATGAGGTAGATCGCCCAGCAGTCATCCGAGTCAAGGCGCTCGATATCAACGGCAAAGAATTTGAAGTAGAGGCAGACGGCTTGCTATCAGTTTGTTTGCAGCACGAGATGGATCACTTGCAAGGCAAGGTATTTGTTGAGTATCTCTCTATGTTGAAGCGCAACCGTATTTCCCTCAAAATGAAAAAGCGCGCAAAAGAATTAGTAGGCGAGCGCTAAGCGCCCAATGAAAATTGTTTTTGCTGGCACCCCGGAGTTTGCTGCACAAGCAATGCGTGCAATAGAAAAATCTGGCCATCAAATTGTGCTAGCGCTAACTCAGCCAGATCGCCGAGCAGGACGCGGTATGCATCTTCAAGCGAGCCCTGTAAAAGAATTTGCACAAGAGAAAGATATTCCGGTTCTGCAACCTGAAACGCTCAAGCAGAACCATACGGACGTGCAAAAAAAAATAGCAGCGCAAGAGGCCTTTCAATATTTATCTGATATTGAATTTGATGCAATGGTAGTTGTTGCTTATGGATTAATTCTTCCCCAGGCTATTCTTGATCTTGCTTCCCAGAGCGGGAGGCATGGTTGCTTTAATATTCACGCCTCTGTGCTGCCAAGGTGGCGCGGTGCAGCGCCGATACAGCGTGCCATAGAAAGCGGTGATGCTGATACAGGTGTCAGCATCATGCAAATGGATGCGGGCCTCGACACCGGCGACACCGTGCTGGTGGGCGATCTAAAAATTACACCTCAAGAAACTAGCGCATCACTTCATGAGCATTTGGCAACCCTCGGGGCCAAGTTGATTGTCAAGACTCTCAATGATTTAGATGAAGGTATTGCCATCTCAAGAACTCCACAACCTATAGAGGGAGTTACTTATGCAGAAAAAATATTAAAGAGTGAGGCAGAAATTGATTGGCATTTAAGTGCGATAGAAATTGATCGACGCATTCGAGCGTTCAATCCATTTCCTGGAGCAACCAGCAGTTTGAATGGCGAGCAATTGAAGTTTTGGAATTCTTGTTTGCCTAGCAAGGAGCAAATACATCTAGATGCCATCCCAGGACAGGTCTTAGACTTTAGTGGAGGTGGTGTGTATGTTCAGTGCGGAGAAGGCATCATTGAAATATTAGAAATGCAAAAGCCTGGCGGAAAAAAAATTGCAGCCAGCGCTTGTTTACAAAGCTATCGTGCGCAGGAAAAAATAATGCAGTTTAAGAAAGATTAATTTGACCGATCAAAAAACACCGCGCAGTCTTCCGCTATCAGAGGCAATCACCATTTCGGCGCAAGCAATTGGTGAGGTGATGGTAGGTCGATCGCTGACCGAAGTGTTAGATCAGTTAGATGCCCATGAGCGACCGATTGTTCAAAGTCTCACGTTTGATGCTTTGCGTAAATGGGTGAGATCACATGAATTCATTCAACAATTTATTCCAAAGACGCCCCCACCAGAAGTAGAGTACTTATTAAGTGTTGCGATTGCTTTGTTTTTGCAGAGTGGATCCGATGGCAAGGGTTATGCAGCGCATACAATCGTTGACCAAGCTGTAAAAGCTTGTAGTGAATATGAGCCGACAACGTATGCCAAGGGCCTCGTGAATGCAGTGCTTCGTAAGGTGAGCCTTGCGGTCCAGGCTGAGAATGAAAAGCCTTACCCTCCAGATCCCATTCACATGTTTTTCCCACCCTGGTGGCGAGCTAGTTTGAAGCGAAACTATTCAAAGGCTTGGCAAGCCATGCTGATTCAGCAGGCTCAGCGGGCGCCCTTGATTTTGCGGGTGAATGTTCAACAACATACGCGCAAAGAATATCAAGAGTTATTGCATCAAGCTGGTATCGCAGCCGAACCTATTGATAGTGTTGCTGGAGTGACATTGGATTCTGCTTTGTTATTACGCGAGGCGGTGCCAGTTTCAGACTTACCCGGCTTTTATGGTGGCGCAGTTTCTGTTCAAGATGCAGGAGCACAAATTGCGGCTGTATTGCTGGATCCAAAACCGGGTGAGCGCATATTGGATGCCTGTGCTGCACCGGGAGGAAAAACTGCTCACTTACTAGAGTTGGCGCAGTGCGAGATGATCGCCCTGGAGTTGGATGGTGAGCGCCTCGGAAAAATTGGCGGCAATCTAGATCGTTTGCGTCTGCATTCCGATGCCGTTCGTGTGGTGCGCGGCGATGCTTCAAAGGCAGCATGGTGGGATGGCAAGTTATTTGACAAAATTCTTTTGGATGCGCCTTGCTCTGCATCGGGCATTGTTGTAAGACACCCTGACATTCCGTTTTTGCGGCGTGAGGCTGATATTAAGGCACTGCAACTTAGACAACGTGCTATTTTGGAGCAAGCCTGGAAGATCCTGAAGATTGGCGGCACACTTTTGTATGTGACTTGCTCTGTGTTCCCAGAGGAGGGCGAAGAGCAGGCGACATGGTTTGCTGTAGAGCATACTGATGTATTACGATTGAGCGCACCCGGGCAAATTTTGCCAGCTGAGCTAAATGACGGTTTTTACTATGCTTTGTTTAAGAAAAATGGGCCATGAGTCAAGGCATTAAAAAATTCACTCTTTGTGTTTTGATGTCCTTGATCCTTTTGCCAGTCGCTGCAAGTGCGGAGGGAATCAAGCTCAAAACTGCTGATCTGGAGCGGGTAGATAACGATTGGCTTCTGAATGCCACATTTAAGATTGAGTTAACGCCGGGCTTAGAAGATGCTGTTCAAAAAGGTATTGTTTTATATTTTCAAACTGAGTTTGAGTTAACGCGCTCGCGTTGGTACTGGTTTGATGAAAAGCCCGTACTTGCTCAACGATCAACCCGCCTTTCTTATCAGCCAATGACTCGGCAATACCGTATTGCCTCTGAAGGTTTTACCTTTTCTGCAAACACGATATTTGAGGCTTTGCAGGCCGTGGGAAGTATTGGGGGCTGGAGGGTAATCGATGGTGGCCAGCTTGATTCGAGTAAGTCTTACACTGCAGCGTTAAGAATGAGCTTAGATCTAGGCAAGTTACCCAAGCCATTCCAGGTAAATGCGCTCAATAATCGCGATTGGAATGTCACAAGTGACTGGGCGCGCTTTCCGTTTTCATCAAATGGCCCTAACTTGATTAAACGATGAAGATATCTTTAGACTTCATAGGGTCAAATGCGTTTGAGAAAGATGCTTGGAAAAGGCGTGCATTGCCCACGGCTATGGTATTGATTGGCGCCTTTGCGCTCTTATTGTTGGCACTCTTATCAACCGCAACATCCAATACTGAGTTTTTTGATAACTACTTTATTTGGCTTTATGCAGCCAACGTGGTTATTGGAATTTGTCTGACCCTAGTCATTTTGATCCTAGTGATTGTGATTGCGATTCGTTGGCGTAAAGGACGTTTTGGAACGCGCCTAGTGGCAAAGTTGGCAATGATTTTTGCTTTAGTTGGTGTTGTTCCGGGATTAATTTTGTACGGAGTTTCTTTACAGTTCGTATCCCGTAGTATTGAAACCTGGTTCGATGTTCAGGTGGAGTCGGCACTAGATGCGGGCCTTGAATTAGGGCGCGTTACCTTGCGAGTCGCCCAAGAAGAAATTCTGGCAGAGGGAAATTATATTGCCGAGCAAATAGTCGCAGTGCCCTCGGGCACCAGTTCAGAGCAGGTTGCCGCCATAGTAATGAAAGCCAGGAGCCAATTTGGCATTCAAGAGGTTAGCCTATTTAAAATTGGGCGCAGCCTAATATTGACGAGCGAGTCACGCCCCAACAAATATTTTCCCGCACCAAGTCCTGAGGTGATTGCAGACGCCTTTAGAAAGAAGGGCGCCACCTTTATAGATCAAATTGAGGTAGAAGGTGGTCAACGCGGCTATCGAGTCAGAGCGATTGTGCCGATTGTTCGTAAAAAGCAGGCTACCGGTAAAGATGTAGACGATAAATATTTTTTACAGCTAGTGCGATTTATTCCTGATCCATTGGCTAAGAATATTGTTGCGGTTGAGTCTGCCTATGGGGACTATCAAGAGAAGTCATTGGGCCGGACCGGTTTACGAAAAATGTTTGTGGGTACGCTCACCTTAACCTTGTTCTTTGCATTATTTGTTGCTGTTACTTTGGCCTTAATTTTGGGTCGTCAGTTGGCTCGGCCCCTACTGATGCTTTTAAAAGGAACGCAGGCTGTTGCCCAAGGCGATTTATCGCCTAAGCCCGAGCTAGATACGGGTGATGAGTTAGGAATGTTGACGCGCCAATTTAATGTGATGACCCGTCAGCTTGCTGACACCAGAACGTCCTTACAAGAATCCAAATCATTTTTGGAAACAGTGTTGGGTAATTTAACTGCCGGTGTTTGTATCTTCGATAAAAACTTCAATATGGTTTCTAGCAATGCCGGCGCTGATCGTATCTTTGGACAAGATTTAACGCAAATGGATGGGCGCCCTTTGAGTGATAGCTCTAGTCTTGTCGAGTTTGATCAAGCCATTCAAGAGGGATTTGCCACCATGAAACTGGCTGTTGGCGTAGAGAGTGGTCAAACAGCAAAAGATAAAAATACATCAGCACCAGTATGGCAAAAACAGATACAGCTGCATAGTACAAATGAGTTTGAAAATGAGCTTGGCGTTACTTTATTTATTCGTGGAACTGAATTGACGGCAGATTTGCGCATGGTGGTGTTTGATGACATCACTGACGTAGTGAGTGCGCAGCGCTCCATTGCTTGGAGTGAGGTGGCAAGACGTTTAGCTCATGAGATTAAGAACCCACTCACCCCCATACAGCTCTCAGCAGAGAGATTGCAGCATAAGTTGGCAGGTAAGTTGAGTCCTGAGCAGGAGGAGATGATGAATCGCAGTACAGAAACCATCATTGGTCAGGTGCAGGCTATGAAACAAATGGTGAATGACTTCAGAGACTTCGCCAAGACGCCAAGTCCGCAACTGAGGCCTGTTTCGATCAATACTTTGACGCAAGAGATTCTTGGCTTGTATGAGGGAAGCCCCATAAGGACTCAGCTTGATCCACGCTCCCCAAATATTATGGGTGACCCTACGCAACTCAGACAGATTATTCATAATCTTCTGCAAAATGCACAAGATGCTACTCTTGAGGGTATACATCAATCTGAGCCAGTTGAAATAAAAACAGAATTAGTGCCCTATGGCGAATTGAATGGTATGCCGCAAAATGCGGTGCGTTTAACAATAAGTGATAGTGGTTCAGGTTTTCCAGCTAAGATATTGGCAAGAGCCTTTGAACCCTATGTAACAACGAAGAGTAAGGGCACTGGATTGGGGTTGGCGGTGGTGAAGAAAATCGTAGATGATCACGGCGCCAAAATCGAAGTTCGGAATCGCATGCAGGCAGATGAGGTGATCGGTGCGCAAGTATCAATTTTGTTTATGAATCTGGCAAAAGAGGCAGCATAAGAATGGCAAGTATTTTGGTGGTCGACGATGAGATGGGAATTCGTGAGCTTCTTAATGAGATTCTGACGGATGAGGGCCACACAGTGTATGCGGCTGAGAGTGCTATGCAGGCACGTACGATTCGCGAACAAATGCGACCAGACCTTGTTTTGCTTGATATTTGGATGCCAGATGTTGACGGTATCAGTTTGTTAAAAGAGTGGTCTAAAACTGGGCAGCTCACCATGCCTGTAGTGATGATGTCAGGACATGCCACGATTGATACGGCTGTTGAAGCTACGCGTATAGGCGCACTCAATTTCTTAGAAAAGCCAATTGCACTCCAAAAGTTACTCAAGACGGTTAGTAAGGCCTTAGAAAGCTCGCCAAAGCATGTTGAGCTCGCCGAAGAAAAAATGTCTTCAGCACCTTCATCAAGTCCAAGCCCTAAAGCCGTAGTCAGTGAGCAAGCCTCACAAGTTCAGGGCGGCGAGTACATCAGTGGGATTGCAAAAACCTATTTTGATTTACCGCTTCGTGAGGCTAGAGATTTATTCGAAAAAGCGTACTTCGAGCATCAAATGATCATCATGGGTGGCAGCATGACCAAAATTTCTGAATATACTGGTCTAGAGCGTACTCATCTATATCGCAAGCTAAAAGCTTTAGGAATCGATACTTCACGCAATAAAGCTGAGCAATAAGGTATCTTCCCATCAGTTGCTGTTAATGATTCTGAGGCGACGGATAATAGCGCCCATATTATTTCGGAATTATTCCCATGGAAATAAAGGTTAATTTTCTCGATAAGCTACGCCTTGAAGCCAAGTTCGATGACTTCACGGTGATTGCTGATCAGCCCATCCGCTACAAGGGTGACGGTTCAGCCCCTGGACCTTTTGATTATTTCTTAGCTTCCTCAGCCTTATGTGCGGCTTATTTTGTGAAGCTGTATTGTGATACGCGCAATATCTCGACAGAGCATATTCGCCTTTCTCAAAATAATATTGTCGATCCAGAAAATCGTTACCAACAGATTTTCAAAATTCAAGTTGAGCTGCCCGAAGATATTTCTGCCAACGATCGGCAAGGTATTTTGCGCTCCATCGAGCGCTGCACAGTGAAGAAGGTGGTGCAAGCAGGTCCAGAGTTTGTGATTGAAGAGGTTAAAAACTTAGATGCCGATGCTCAAACTTTATTGGCTTTAAAGCCAGATTCAAATTTGAGCACTTACATTGCTGGAAAGGATTTACCGCTAGAGCAAACTATTGCCAATATGTCTGGTGTGTTGGCTAATTTAGGAATTAAGATTGAGATCGCTTCGTGGCGCAATTTAATCCCGAATGTATGGTCTTTGCATATTCGCGATGCACACTCACCAATGTGCTTTACCAATGGCAAGGGTTCTACAAAAGAAAGTGCTCTTGCTTCAGCCTTAGGCGAGTATATCGAGCGACTGAGTAATAACCATTTTTACGCGGGCGCTTACTGGGGTGAAGAGATTGCTAATGGCGCTTTTGTCCACTATCCGAATGAGCGCTGGTTTAAGCCTGGCCCTAAAGATACCCTACCTAAAGAAATACTTGATGAGTATTGCCTCAATATTTTTAACGCTGATGGCGAGTTGCGCGGTTCACATTTAATTGACACTAATTCTGGTAATAGCGAGCGCGGGATTTGTTCCTTGCCATATGCGCGTCAGTCCGATGGCAAGACGGTGTATTTTCCATCGAACCTGATTGAAAACCTCTACGTCAGTAATGGGATGAGTGCTGGTAATACGCTGGCTGAAGCCCAAGTGCAATGCTTATCTGAGATATTTGAGCGAGCTGTTAAACGTGAAATTCTTGAGCGTGAAATTGCTTTGCCGGATGTTCCGCAGGAGGTGCTTGCAAAGTACCCCAGCATCTTGGCGGGTATTCAGAGTCTTGAGGAGCAGGGCTTTCCAGTGCTAGTAAAGGATGCTTCACTGGGTGGTAAATATCCAGTCATGTGCGTTACCTTGATGAACCCAAGAACAGGCGGAGTATTTGCTTCATTCGGCGCACATCCAAGTTTAGAGGTCGCATTGGAGCGGAGCTTGACGGAGCTTCTTCAGGGGCGCAGCTTGGAGGGCCTTAATGATTTACCCCCGCCCACTTTTGCAAGTGAAGCAGTCACTGAGCCAAATAACTTTGTTGAGCACTTTATTGATTCGAGTGGCATCGTCTCTTGGCGTTTCTTTAGCACAAGACCAGATTACGATTTTGTTGAGTGGGATTTTTCTGGCAAAGGTGAAAACTCGAATGAAGAAGAAGTAGCCACCTTGTTCGGCATTCTTCAGTCTATTGGCAAAGAAGCTTACGTGGCGACCTATGACCAGCTAGGAGCAATCGCGTGTCGAATCTTAGTGCCTGGCTATTCTGAGGTTTATCCAATTGAAGACCTTGTTTGGGACAATACCAATAAAGCCTTGCTGTTCCGCGCTGATATTTTGAATATATCTAATTTGGATGATGTCAGCTTAGGCGCACTGCTTGATCGCTTAGAAAATAATGAGCTAGACGAGTACGGCGATATTGCCACCCTGATTGGTATTGAGTTTGATGAAAATACGCCCTGGGGTCAGCTAACAGTGTTGGAGTTGAAGTTACTCATTCATCTTGCTTTGAAGCAATTTGACGAGGCTCATGAGCTTGTTGGCGCTTTCCTCCAATACAACGACAATACAGTCGAGCGTAAATTGTTTTATCAGGCCTTAAATGCAGTGTTAGAGACGGTGCTAGATGACGATTTAGAGCTTGGGAACTACATCGTTAACTTTCGCCGGATGTTTGGTAACGAGAGAATGGATGCCGTAGTCGGTTCCGTAGATGGAGCCATCCGCTTCTATGGCTTGACCCCCACCAGCATGAAGCTAGAGAGCCTCGATAGGCATCAGCGCTTGATTGACAGCTATAGAAAAATACATGCTGCTAGAGCAAAAATGCCAAGCGCGGCTAATTAGGAGTTAGGTATTGATAGCACCTCTAAATCCAATCAATCAACAATCTATGGCGCCCCGTGAACTTTCAGAGCCAGAATGCAATCATGATTTTCGGAATCCGCCTAAAAGTGAAACTAGCGCCACTAGAAGAAGAGCTCCAAGCAAACGAGAAATTATGGAAGAATTAAATCGTGCAAGATTCCCGTGGGAGGAGTAGCCCCATTATTCAGTACACAAGCACTCATTTTGTAGCGGGGCTGACAAAGAAATAATGCGAGTTTCGATTTTGACTCTAATGATCTCCTGATGACCCAAGATATAAAAGAAATTGCAATTATTGGGGATGGCTTTGCTGCCGCAGTCGCATTGATTCATCTCTTACGCAGGGGGATGCATTATTCAAAAATTGTATTAATCGGTCCAGGAGTGTTGGGCAAGGGGAATGCATACACTTGCATTAGCCCTTTTTTTCGCCTTAATGTTCGCGAGGATCTTCCATCCATTTTTTCTGAGGACCCATTGCATTTTGCAAGATGGGCTGCAGTGCATATAGATGACCCTGAAGCACAAACGGATGCGGGCTATTTTTATCGGCGCTATGATTTCGGCCGCTATATTTCTGAGCTTGTGACCAAAGAACTTGGCTCAGATCAGATCAATCATATTGATGCAAAAGTAAGCAATCTATATAAGGCTAATGAGCATTGGTGTCTTGAGACAGATAAGCTCAAGACGATTGTTGCGCAGCGGGTCATTATTGCAACTGGTAACCCGCCACCCATCTGGCCTTGCGACGTTCAAAATATTCAGACTGCTATGAGCCCCATGCAGCTCATTGAGAGTCCTTGGGTGGGTCAGGACCTCGGCAGCATTCATGCTCACGAAGAAATTATTTTGCTTGGCGGAGGCTTAACCGCACTAGATGCAATTAATGCGCTTGTAGGTCAAGGGCATCAAGGAATGATTAAAGTTATTGGCCCAAGAGCAGTCTTCCCGCCGACGCAGGCGTGCTGGAAGAGAGCGGGCCAACCCGATTGGCCAAAAAATTTAACCCCAACTAAATTGGTTCGCTTTATTCGTAACTACCTTCCATCCGCACCAACGGATAGCGTGGTCTGGCAAAGCGCATGGGAAGAACTTAGACCAAATTTAAATATGATTTGGCAGCAATTTTCTAATTTCCAGCGCCGAATTCTTTTTAAGCGGCTCGGCTGGCTTTGGTCTTTATATCGCTTTAGGGCTTCACCCCAAACAATTAAGGCCTATAGAAAGCTAGAGGCTAATAAGCAGATTCAATTTGTATTGGGGCGCGCCAAACGAATTGAGGTGGCGAAAACAGTGATGGTAGTTTTAGGCGATGGCTCTAGGGTAGCGGGAGATCGAATATTAAATTGCACCGGTGTTGGGCGCGACCCCTTACTTAGTAAGTTAATTGCCGATCAAATTGCAAGACCCGATGCCCTTGGAAAATCAATTGCTGTATCTGGCGACTATAAAGTTTCCAAATCATCGGGCGGGGAGTGGAATGATTTATGGATGATTGGGCCTGCAACTATGGGTAGTCTAGGTGATGTGATAGCTGCAAGCTCAATTGCCAAACAAGCGGAGCAGTTATCGATTCAAATAACATCTAAGCAATAGACGGGCACCATAAAGAGCAACTTCAGTCTCCTGCCTTATCCCCATTCACCCGCCGTAGGGGGACGCCCCCATAGGATTTCTCTGCTAGTGAAGCAGGATAAGCGCAGTTTGAACGTTTTCCGAGCTAAAACACAGTTTCATTTATAATTCCATCTCTTGGCCTGGTAGCTCAGTCGGTAGAGCAGAGGATTGAAAATCCTTGTGTCGGTGGTTCGATTCCGCCCCGGGCCACCAAACTCAAATAATGCCCTGCTCCGTGCGGGGCATTTTCTTTTGGTCGGGTGGATGAGATGGCCACTTGACAAAGCGTACGCTTTTACGTACTATATTGAAAAGGAGTGAAATCATGACCACATTAACCGCAAGTGAAGCTCGAGCAGGTCTCTACCGTTTAATTGATCAAGCGGCAGAGTCACACAAGCCAGTAGTCATTTCTGGTAAGCGAGCAAATGCTGTTTTAGTCTCTGAAGAAGATTGGAGCGCTATTCAGGAGACACTTTATCTATTAGCAATTCCAGGAATGCGTGAGTCAATTAAAGAGTCAATGGCTGAGCCCATTACTAAAAGTAAAAGGGCATTGAAGTGGTAACTTGGAATTTAGCTTATTCCAAATATGCCATTAAGGATGCTAAAAAACTATCTGCCGCAGGCCTTAAAGGTAAAGCCCAGGCTTTATTGGATATTTTAGAAGTAGACCCTCTCCAAAATCCGCCGCCTTATGAGAAGTTGGTTGGTGATCTAAAGGGGACTTACTCACGCAGAATTAATATTCAACATCGCTTAGTTTATGAAATTTTGCGCAAGGAGAAAACGATCCGTGTTTTAAGGATGTGGACTCACTACGAATGAAGTGGGCATTAGCCTAAAGCAGAGTCAGGCATCCTCAGCCCTGGTCGATTCCGCCCCGGGCCACCAAGAATCTATAGTGGCACCAAAGTAGCGGACGGTGACACCACCATAGCCCAGCGTGGCTATCTTTCTGAGAGCTCTAAATCTAGGTTCAGGATGCCAAATCCTGATTGACTGCTCGGACTACTCCTCAATTTCATCAAAAGCACCAAGACAGATTTGTAAGGCTATGTTGAGGCAATGCTCGGCTACTTTAAGATTTGCAGGATCTTCAAGACCAGTTAGATCCTTAGCAATACCACTTCCATCAAATGTAAATGACGCTATTACTTTTGGAAGATCATCAAAATAATCATCTGTTACAAAAGCTGTTACCAACCCCAAGTAGGATCCTGCATCATCAGACTCTATGTCAAAACTAAAGATGATTTCTTGCCCGGCTATCAAGATAATAAATTCATTTAGCTCGGTTAAGTCAGAAACTTCAATATTCCAATCTTGATACTGCTCGGTCTCTAATTGAGTTTCAAGATGGGAATGAAATTCACTAAAAATTTCTTGCAAAACAGCATAGTGTCCAGTTAGGGAAGTTACATTTGTAGCGGTTGTATGTAGATCTTTGAGATTCATATTGCCCCCTTAGCTATTGAATGGATGCTACAAACACAAGTTACATCTTTAATATGGCAATGAAGTGACGATTTGGGAAGATGTTGCTGAAAGCGTTGTCCTTTAAAAGGACAATTGCGTGACAGGGATCTCTCATCCCTGTAGCGGTCAAGTGTCGCTTAAATCGACGCTCATCCAGGGTCGATGATTGTAATGTCGTTTAAAACGACAAAACTTACAACATAGATAGTTGACCAGTAATTTTGGCGCCTCTTTCAATGTCAATATCTTTATAAAAGATATTGCCAGAAATGGTCGAGCTTGCTCTAACAACGAGCAATTCATGAACGAGAAGATCATCCTTTACATGCCCAGCTATATCCGCTATCTGACAATCGACCTTGCCCTCAATTTTGCCTGTGCTTCCGACAATTAATGATCGAACTTTCAAATCCCCATTAATGACTCCTGAGACCAAAGCTGTTTTGGGAACTTCCAGGGTTCCGTTTAGAACCACGCCCTCCCCAACGACTAGGTCATTGCTGTTAAAGGAGGCTTGATTTTGAGTGATTGGTAATGTAGCCATAGGTATGTTTTGTAACAGCTTATTTTCTGTCTCTGTTGGTTGAGTGGGGGAGGGGTCTTTAAAAAACACTAAATTTGTTCCTAGGTAATAAATGATTCACAAATTCAACATAACATATATAAATTACAGCCTTAGTAATAAATAATGCTAAAGAAAAAACTGAAGATAGATCAACGCATCATAGGAGGGGTGTTAAGAACTGCCCGAGAGGGGCGGGGTTTGAGCCATGAAGAACTTGCAGAGGTTGTCTGTCTTAGAAAGTGGCATATCAAAGAGTTAGAAGAGTCAGACACTTTTTTTACCTTTTACACAATGGTAATTAAGATACACGCGGCCAAAAGAGTTGGGAAGTATTTAAATTTAGAAGAGTCTGACTATCTAGAAACAAAGACCTTACCAAGCTAAGTGTTCGCTTACTTTACTATTTTCTGCACCAAAACAAGCCCCCAATATCTAAATAGTCTTCAATCAGGCATATAGTTGCATTTAGATTGTGATCGTAAGCAGGAGACAAAGATGTTTGAATCTTATAAATCAACCAATCATCATCTTACCTTTACCAATGAGATCGGTGCGGGCTCTACTGTCCATGGCAGTCTTGAGGGTAATGGTAACGTTTGTTTAGCTGGGCACCTTATTGGCGATATTACTGAGGCGGCTGATAGTCATGCTACGCTTTATATTGATAAGATTGGAGTATTAACGGGTGACTTGAACTACAGCAATTTAATTGTTGCTGGAACAGTAAAAGGATCAATCACTGTTACTGAAAAAATGACGGTTTATCCCACAGCGATCATTGAGGGAAATATTCGCTATAAAACTTTAGATATTCATCCGGATGCTAGAGTTAATGGATTGTTGTCTTGTGAGGGTTTAGATGAGGCTCAAATCAACAGTTCGGATGTAATCAACTTTGGGCTTACTAAAAAGTTGGCTAGATAATCACTTCCAATGAATTAAATATTTCAAGAACTGTCCCTTAAAAGGACGGATCAATTAAAGATCTTTGTGCTGGTCCTGCGTCCATTTAAGCGACGCTTACCTAGGGTCAGTGCTTGGCGTGTCGTTTTAAACGACCAATTTAAATGCTTGGATAGGTTAATTCATAGTAGAGTAAAAACTCAGGAGGATCCTATGAAATTTCTGATATTCATGACCTTTATATTGGGCGCAACATGGTCCATGGCCGATGACAGGATCTCAGATAAGGAAATTAAAACGAGCTTGATCCAACAGTCGATCCAAGAGTATGGAAAGTCCTGCCCATGCCCCTATAGCATATCGCCCAGCGGTGGTCAGTGCGGCCTCAATAGCGCTTACTCAAAAACCGGCAGGCTCGCTCTTCTTTGCTATCCCTCTAATGTCACCAACAAAATGGTCAAAGACTATCGGGATAAAAATGGCCTGTAACAGTGGCAAGTTTTAGGATTCAAAATGGCACAGATTGTGCATAGTAATAAATGAGTCAATCCTTTAGAGGAGCGCTTATGTCAAATACCGATTCTTTATGGCTATTTTTAATACTGTGCTGTTTTGCTCTAGCGATACAGGCAAATTAGACTGGTACTTTTTGCCGCTTAAGTAGGATTTTTAGCCGCATTAATCTGCGCACGGTCGGCTATTAACTTTTTCGTCAATGGCGATTCGACCTAGGCCATCTAAGTCTGACTCATCGACTTCTATACTTTGATCTTTAATAGCGTTAGCACCTATTAAATGCTCGATATATTCTAAAGTTGCATAGTAAGGGGGCATATGAGCGTGGTTAGCCGCTTGATCACTCCCATACCGATAACGATAGACCAATAGCTTCATATCAAACGAATTAATCATCACCCCAGTCTGCATAGTCTTCATCTGGAATATGATTCATTTCATTAATTTTTCGTTTGGTTAAGTGTTGCCAGATTAATCGCTCTTGCACCAATTCATTGCTTTGCAGTTCAAAGTATTTGTCCGGAAGACTATCTTCTTCGATCTCTAGTTGTTTATGGTTCATAGCTTACTCCTTTCGACAAAATCAAAATTGGTTGCCAATAAATTGCTTGGGTCACGCTGTATCGAGACAGGACCATGGGGTGCCCAAACAACTCATCAGCAGAAATTTAGTCTGCTCCAAAATGAAGGGGCTGTCTAATAAATTTTTAAATTTTTTATCTGGTGAAAATCTATTGCATTGCATCCAAAATTTAATGTAATGAGTAATTACTTACTTTTTAAATGAATTTATTGTTAACAATTGCTAAAGGGGTGAATAGAGATTAAATTAAATCTAGGTGAGTTAAATGCTGGAGGAATTGCTATGGAAATAAAAACTGCCAAGAACGAGCCATATCCCGTAGAAGTCATCAAAGATCAGATTTACTATTGGTGTACTTGTGGACTGAGTGAGAACCAACCCTTTTGTGATGCATCACACCAAAGAACGGATATGACGCCGTTGGAATTTATTGCCACAGAGACCATGACTGTCTATTTCTGTGGATGCAAGCAATCAGCTAATGCGCCGCTATGTGATGGCACCCACTTCTCCCTCTAGGTATTGACAATCTAAATCTATCGGAGGTCAGGATGAGCTTTAAGCATGCCAAAGCAGTGATCGTAAAGACCACTAACGGACAAATAGAAATGAAGGACCATGGCTTGATTCATTTGTTAAATCGTTACCATTGTGATGTCAATACCAAAGACTTCGTGATTGCCTGGAATCAGCATTGTCTAAACAAATATGGCTATGTTTTAGAGATTATCGATATAGACTATGAATGGTCACATGAGTAGGACCTCTATAGGTGAATCAGATGATGGTCATCCTTGTGTCAGTCAACCCTCATGACCGACGCATTAACTTCCGCACTCCTTGCGTGGGTCAAAATAACTCAACCAAATCAATCTCATACAAACACCTAAGAAAGTTTTGTGCACAAAGTTTGCATATGGTGGGGTGAACCTTTTGAGAAAACAGCGATGTCGAGTCTAGCAAGGGAGTTGAAAATCCTTGTGTCGGTGGTTCGATTCCGCCCCGGGCCACCAAATTCAAATAATGCCCTGCTCATGCGGGGCATTTTCTTTTGGGGCTTGGCAGGGTTAATCGCCATTAGTCTTGGATATCCCCATCATGAACTGTCCTTTAAAAGGACATGTCAATTATTCATCCCTGCGACAGTCGATGTCGTTTAAAACGACAGTCTTAGGGTAGGACTAGATAAAATAAGATCATGTTAAGCATAGAAGAGCTCCATCGCCTTGCCTGTGAAAATAGACAAGATACCTATATTGATCCAGCTTCAGGATATTTGGTTCTTACTAGTCAAGCCCATTTAAAGCGGGGTACATGCTGTGGTAACCGCTGTCGTCATTGTCCCTTTGAATACATCAATGTACCAAAGGGGGATTGATAAGCTAACAGGCTTTAAACCCAGCGTTTACCCAAGCAACTTACATAAAGGTAAACCCCTATCAACTATTTCTCGACAATCAAAAAATCTAGTAGCAAACTAAATTTCAGTTTGCAGAGATTACTTGATTGGAAACGCTCCCGTCTAGAGGCTGCCAATGCTTGTGGGTCTGCGGATAACCATTTTGGGCTGGTGAACCATTAGATTCTTTATCACCAAGCATCACCAAAACCACTCGAGGGTGGTTTTTTCATTTGCCATGCAGTTTTAGGCCTTTCAATAAGGCTGCCTAGAGCAAGGCCCCTATTTTTATTGAAGAATATTAACAAAAGGTCTATTCTGATCCGACATAAAGACAGGAGATGAATAATGATTAAAAAAGCTGCTCTATTAATTGGCACTGTATCCATTTTGTCGTTGGTGGCTTGTCAGTCCATGGAACATGGTACTGGTCAAAAAGCATCGGCTACCCTGGATTCCCGTTCAGGCTCAAATACAAAAGGAACGGTTAATTTTGTATGGCAAGGCCATGATGTGCTGGTTACAGGAAATTTTTCTGGTTTGAAACCAAATGCTGAACAAGGGTTTCATGTTCATGAAAAAGGGGATTGTTCCTCGCCAGATGCCACTAGCGCAGGCGGGCATTTCAACCCAGACACAAAATCACATGGTATGCCAGGAAGTGGCTCAAGTCATGCTGGCGATATGCCAAATATAAAATCAGATGCGAATGGTAATGCGGTTTATTCGGCAAAGTTAAGTGGATTTGCTGTTAATAATGGACCGACTGGAATATTAGGAAGATCCGTTGTTGTTCATCGCGATCCTGATGACTATAAATCTCAACCAGCTGGAAATTCAGGACCAAGAATCGCATGTGGCTTGATTAAGTAGGATTGACATCCTCGGCCTTGGTTCGATTCCGCCCCGGGCCACCAAGAAACACCAAAACCACCTCCGGGTGGTTTTTTCATTTGTGGCTTGGTAGGGCTAATTGTCATAAGCGTTGGATATCCCCATTAAGAACTGTCCTTTAAAAGGACGAATCAATTATTCATCCCTGCGACAGTCGATGTCGTTTAAAACGACATTACAAATATATGCGTATATACGTATGTATAGAAACCCTACTTTCTTTGATTAAGTTTTTCCGAGCTCCATATGTCTAGTTGCCGTTGAGCCTCAGCAGTGATGCCATCAATAGAGTCTTGGGGTAATTGCTTTAGGCATTCAGCCAACGCTTCGGGGCTGAGCTTTTCAGCAGGCTTGTTCTTCTTGATTTCTTGGGATGATTTGCCATCCCAGGCAAATGGATTGCTAAACGCTGGTGTATCGGGGAGACAATCATCTCTATAGACTGGCGCATCATTTGTAGCAAATGGCGTAAATGAAATTGTTCTTTCGAAGATGAGTAATTTGCCTGTTGGCGTGGGTGGCAAAGCAGGCATAGACTTCATTGCCTTTCTAGCTAATTGCTCCGCCTTATCGGAAGTTTTCCAAAGCGTTTCTACTTTAGTGACGGTACCATTTGGAGTAATTTCAATACTGAATCTGACTTGCCCTTGATCTGGTCCCTCAACAGCAGTCCCCATCATGCTTCTCACTTGTTGACCAAAAGAGTGACGATAGCCTTTGCTATTTTTTAAAGTATATTTGTATGCGAAAGCCCACTCTTCTGCTGTTGGGGCTGATGGTGCCCCTAATGATGCTGGTTGTTTATCACTATTTAGACTGGTATTTAAGTCGCTATTATTTTTGGCAATAGGCTCTTCAAGCTGAACCTCAATAATGTCTGGATTTTTAACTTTGGGTTTTAAGTAGGTGAAACCTTCATATGATGTCCACAGCAGAAATAGACCTAGGTGGAGGACAACGGATAGAGAGAGCGCAAAAAGGAGCCCGAGTAGATTTTTTCTCATCAATCTAGGAGCTTAGCCGATATTACCCAGTATAGGATAAGGCAACCTCGGCCCTGGTTCGATTCCGCCCCGGGCCACCAAGAATCTCAATAGCCCACTTGTTGGGCTATTTTCTTTTATGGCTTGGCAGGGTTTGACGCCATTAGTCTCGGATATCCCCATCAAGAACTGTCCTTTAAAAGGACACGTCAATTATTCATCCCTGCGTCAGTCGATGTCGTTTAAAACGACAAATATTGTGAAAGGATCTATATTGATGCTAGTTACTTTATGAGGCTTTGGATGAATAAATTAAATATCCTCTTTTTAAGCGTTTTCTTGCTACTTCCAATTTCAGCAAGCGCCCAGCTTCTCGACGCAATCCGTGGTCACGCACAAGATATTAAGTCACGTTTTGAAGACAATCAAAAAGTTGAAGGCGAAATCCTCAAGCGAGGACAAATTGATAAAAACGCTAAGGGACAAGATTTGATCCACAACTCTTCTGGTGAGTGGTCGTTAGTTAAAGTTGGTAATCAATTGTTTTTACAATCCAGTGATGACTTTAAGTCTAGTCCTGGGCCGGACTATCACATCTATATCAGTAGCAAGCCTGCCATTAAAGATAATGATGAGTTTAGCTCTCAACAGATTGAAGTCAGTCGCATTAAAAAGCCCAATGGCGCCGCATTCTATCTTTTAAAAACACAAAATTCAGAAGATATAAACAGCATGCTGATTTGGTGTAAACAATTTAAAGAGTACATCGGATCGGCTGATTTACGCCCAGCAAAGTAAGTAAATTTGACCCGGCCACCAAGAAACACCAAAACCACCTTCGGGTGTTTTTTTATTTTGGGATGTCAGGAATTTACTTGTTAAAAAAGTATAGAATTCTTGGAAATTGAGGATTTATAGACAGTAAGCCAAACGTGAACAAGTTTTCTATTCTTTGCATTGTGGTGTTTTTGATTTCCTGTGCGAGTCAACCTCCGCCACTAGACTCAGCGCCTATGAGCGTTAGCATTACAGGCGATAAGTACTGGACTTTAGATTTTTTCTATTTTCATAAGGGTAAGCAAACCCATACAAAAGCATTTGAGTTTGTGAATAGAAGAGATTGTTTTGAAACAATGTATCAAATGCAGGTAGACGCAAAAAAGCTCGCAAATCAAAGTGGTTCGGGAATATGTAGTAAAAGATTCTTAGAGGGTCAAAAAAGAACTCAGGACGATGTTCTGGGTTATAGATAGACGGCATACTCTTGAGGGATTCATGTCCTCGGTCCTGGCCGATTCCGCCCCGGGCAACCAAGAAATACCAAAACCACCTTGGGTGGTTTTTTCATTTATACGGGATTTACTCCTCCAATAGACTTCTTAGCATCCAGGCAGTTTTCTCATGGATATCTTGTCGTTGAGTCAGAAGATCTGCTGAGGGTTGATCATTTGCTTTATCAACCAAGGGAAAAAGTTTACGAGCAGTTTTTGCTGTAGCTTCTTGAGCCTTAACAAGATGCCTCACCATATCCATTGCCTTTGGCACCCCTTCAACTTCTTTGATTGAGGTCAGTTTTGAGAACTCTTTATAAGTGCCAGGTGCTGGCTCCCCGAGTGCTCTGATGCGCTCTGCGATTAAATCGAGCGCCGCCCACTGCTCCGTATATTGAGCCATGAACATCGTGTGAAGGGTGTTGAACATCTGGCCCTTCACATTCCAATGGAAGTTATGTGTCATCAAATATAAGGAGTAGCTGTCAGCTAAAAGCTCTGATAGTCCTTTGGCAATGGCTTTTCGATCTTTTTCGTTAATGCCAATATCTATTTTTGTGCTCATTTGATACCTCTGCTTTTTAGTTGCATTTTTTTGTGAACTTATCTGACTATCATGCGCCATTTTGTGTCCAAAAGATATGATGTTGTTAAGCTGCTTGTTATGCTATTTTTTTTAGCTTTACAGGGATATAAGCCATTAGTCTTGGCTATCCCCGGCATAAAATGTCCCTTAAAAAGACGAGTCAATTATTCACCCCTGCGTAAGTCGATATTGTTTAAAACGACAATTCTTAGAGCAAATCAATTCCAAAGTTTTTCATCAGCAAAGCGAATAAGCCAAAAAAGATAACTGTCGCCATTACGCATGTCCCCATAGCCATCCAAAACCCCAGCCTTGGAAGTAAATATGGGAACAGCAGAAACATTGGCAATGTTGGAATCACATACCAGAAGGTGTAATAAGCGTGATTAGCTATCTTCTCTTCGGGTTGGTTTTCTACATACAGCCATACAAGTGTTAGAAGAGTCATTAAGGGTAATGCCGCAATAAAGCCACCCAACCTATCACTTCGTTTGGCAACTTCAGAAATGAATACAACCATTCCTGCTGTTAGTAGATATTTGGTGATGATCCAAGCCATAGATGCCTTAAATTTTTTTGCTTGCCCCATTATAGGAATGTCGTTTAAAACGACAAATCTAGCAAATGGGCATAGAATGGAATTGTGAGAAGGATATGTGCCGCTCTTTGCTTTAGTCTGTTTGCCAGCTTGATTCATGCGGCAGTGATACCCATTGATTTATCGGCACATCAGCCTCAGCATCAAGTTGCCGTTACTGATAACTCTGACCATCATTGTGATGAGCTGGTGAGCAACTCTCACGATACAAATACCAATCAACCTTGCCATGCCGACAGTTATCAGTGCTGTTTAGGTTTGGTCGTTATTCCAATATTGAGTATTGAGCTATCGGTAGCCTCAACCCAAGCCCCGCCTTCAACCGGCTCATCATTGGTTCTTCAGCCAATGATTAACTTCATCTATAGACCTCCAAAAGCCTAAGCTAATTTTGAAATACAAGTTAGTTTGATTTGTGACACCTAGTCACGCCTATATTTTGGAGAAACACAATGAACATGACTCACTACATGGAGTTGTTGGCTGTTAATCAGCCTTGGAATTTAATTATCTTTATGGCCATCCCAATCATCTTGGCAGAGACTTTAGCTATCACTGAGCTATATCTACTCTTTACTCGCAAGTTCGATGGTGCTGTTTATTACCTCAATCGCTTTTCTGGGATTGCTGTGGGCGTTTATTTTGTTGGAATCATTTACTACATTGTGACTAACGCCATTATTCCCATTACACAGGCAGGCGAGTGGAGAACAGTGATTGATGTAATCGCTGTTAGTACTTATGTCATCGCAGGATTGCCGCTGATCTGGATTGCCCTACAAGAGTTTGGTTTAGTTAATCGAGCGCTAGATCAAATGGGTAAGTTAAAGATTCATGCGATATGCGTTGCCTTGTTCTTGGTATTTGGACACATCGCCATGATCGCCGGCATGCTTGATCCAAGTATTCTGGGATACAAAAGCGCTAACCCTCATCAAATGGGTGGCAACTCGGATCATGAGTTTTGCCATCCTGATGGGCATGGCGACATGATGAAACAACATCAGAAAATGATCGACGGTCAGATGCCAATGAATAATAAGGGCCATAATCACTAATGCCTTAAAGATCAGGCATCCTCAGCCCTAGTTGATTCCACCTCGGGCCACGAAGAAATACCAAAACCACCTTCGGGTGGTTTTCTCATTTGCGGATCTGCTATAAATTGATTAATTATCAATGGAGCCGATATGACGCAATCTTCACGCCGTAATTTTTTAAAAACTTCCGCTGTTGGTGCTGTGGCCATTAGTAGTGCTTCAGGAGTCATGGCTGATGCAGCTAAAGCGCAGTCAACGCACCCAAGGTCAAATATTCAAATTAAGGCCGATGAAATATCTAATAAGTTATTTGCCGATGATGGCTTGTCATTGCCAATAGCGACCAAACCAACGGTTTCAAAATTAGCCAAAGGCCTCGATCGAACAATGGTGCTCGGCGGCGGCGGAGAATATTACATTGCTTGGTATTGCGGATTCTTTCATGGCCTTATTGAGGCCGGGTTAGACATGACCCAACTTCCTGAAATGGTAGTGGGCACCTCTGCTGGATCTTATATGGGCTCATCACTACTCTCGGGCGAATTTACACGCCTACGAACCGAGTTTGATTTCTTTGGGAAGTTCCCCGAGATTTTTGCCAAGATTGCACCTTTAACTAAGCCCAATATAAGTCAGATGAGGGCTGACCTAATTAATATGAGTGCAACCGATGGGAGCATAGAGACGCGCAAAATAATCGGCAATGCGGCTTTAGCGGCTAACAATAAATTAAACGGCGATCACGTTGAAAGACTAGTTGCATTATTAACAGGCGATAGTAAAAAAGATTGGCCTACAGGTCGGATGTTCACAACAGGTATTGATTGCTATACAGGCGAACGCATTGTTGTAGGGCAACAAGTTGCTAGAAAAAATGGCATTCCCTTGGCGCATGGTGCAGCAGCAAGTAGCTCCTTGCCAGGGGTGGCAGGACCAACATTATTGGGCCAACGTTACGTTATGGATGGTGGAATTTGCTCAAATCCAGCCCATGTGGATTTGGTTGCTGGCTCAAAAAGAGCTCTGGTCATTACCTTGACTAATGGGGTGACGGGCGCAATTCTCACTACAATTCCACATCCCGTTGCTCAAAATATTGAAGACATTAAGGCGACCGGTACAAAAGTAAAGTGGATAGTTGCCGGCACTCCTAAGGGTGTTGACTTGCTTGACCCAAAACAAATTGCTGGTGCATTGCGTACCGGCTACGATCGATCAAAAACTGAGGCGCCAAAAATAAAAGAATTCTGGGCATAGAGTTAGGATCTTTGGTTTTAGTCATTGCCGGCTTGCCCAACCTTCGGGTGGCTTTTTCATATGCGGGTTTCCTTGAATGTTTTACAAATAGAGTAGAGTTTCATAGTCAGCAAATCTGCTCACCTATATAACTCTGGGGTTATGAAATGAAATGGCTATTTAGTATTTGTGCCTTAGCTTGTTTTAACTTTGCGACAGCCCAAACAATGACCCCTATTCTCATAGAGGCCGATGTTGGTAGGGAGTCTGGAGTTTTTTCAAAATCTCCAGTTGTTCAAAGAGCAATTCTTCTGAAACCCTCAATACCATCAGATACAGCATTACTTTTTTATCGCGGCTGGTCTGGTATTGCCAATATCAAGACAGAACATGATTGGAAAAGAAACTTAAATTACTTACAAAATAATACTGATCTGTTTGCTCAAGCAGGTATAGCCATTGTTGTGATGGATTGCCCAAGCGATGAAAATAAAATAGCCCCAGGCAACACTCCACTAGCTTGTAATGATGATTATCGTTCTTCCACAAAGCATGCCAACGATGTTAGAAAAATAATGGCCGTCTTAAAGGAAAAATATGGAATTACTAAGTTTTTTGTCATGGGCCATAGCTATGGAACTATCTCATCAAAATGGCTCGCTAAAAATTTAGGAAATGAAATTCAGGGAAGCGTTCATTCAGCAGCCATGACGCATGCAAATTCTCGAAATCGAGCATATGGATACTCTGTAGAGTCATTTGATATGGGTGCATTAAAGGCATCCGCACTAAATGTTCATCACCAAGATGACCAATGCGTTCATACTCCTTACGCAACAGTAGCAGCATATTCAAAGAATAATCTAGTAACAGTAAAAGGTGGTGAAGGTACGGGAGATGTTTGTGGTGGAACTCACCTGCATTCAATGGGCGGCAGGGAAGAGGCTACCTCAAGAGCGGTCATTCAGTGGATAAAAACGGGTCAAGTTCAATTCATTGTTGGGGAATAGGTTCCAGATCCGGCATCCTCGGCCCTTTTCAATTCCACCTCGGGTCACCAAGAAGCACTAAAACGACCTTCGAATAGCTTGTTCATTTGGGCCAGCGAATGAGACTCCGTTAATTAGGATGGCGCCCTTATTAATAGATTTCGTGTAAAGCAAAAGACATAAATTAGAGTTAAAGTACAAAATCAACTAACAAAGGGGTAAACATGAATCGAATCAAAAGTCTATTGGCTGCCTTAGTCGCCACAGCTACTCTTGCCGCTTGTGCTTCAATGACTGGCGTGGCATTAGCGCCATTTACTAAAGCTAACGATGGCGTAATGGCAGGCAATAATAATATGACCCTATATACCTACAGCAAGGATGCGCGAGGTTCGGGTAAGTCAGTTTGTAATGGTATGTGCGCAACGAACTGGCCGCCACTATTAGTTGAAGGAAGTCCTGCAGTCTCTAGCGGCTATTCAGTTATTACCCGTGATGATGGCAAAAAGCAGTTGGCCTTCAATGGCATGCCATTGTATTTCTATGCTAAAGATGCCAAGCCCGGTGATAAGATTGGTGATGGTCGCTCAGAAGGTGCGTGGCAGATTATCAAGATGTAATTAATAAGGATTTGACATCTTAGGCCCTTTGGTCGATTCCGCCATGGGCCACTAAGAGATAAGAAAACCACCTTCGGGTGGTTTTCTTATCTGTGGACTTAAGATATTTTTTTAAATGACAATAGAAATTCATAATAAAAAATATAGGACAAATTATGTACAAGCTAATTGCCTTTGACGCCTATGGAACATTGTTCGACGTTTACTCCATGAGCCAGTTGGCTGAAGAATTATTTCCAGGGCATGGCCAAGCACTTGCTTTGATGTGGCGCGATCGTCAAATTGAGTACACCCGCTTAGTGACGATGAGCGACCCCAACCCAAATGGGAGCAAGTACTATCTCCCATTTTGGGAATTAACCATTCGTTCATTGCGTTATGTTTGCAAGCGGATGAATTTGAATCTCACACCAGAATATGAAAGGCAACTGATGGATCAATATGCCAAGCTAACTGGTTTTGAAGATAGCTTGAGCGTTCTTAAGACCATTAAAGAAAAAGCTATTTTTACGGCTATATTGTCTAACGGCAGTAAAGACATGCTCGCCACTGTAGTAGACAGTAACGGCCTGAAGCCTTATTTAGATAAAGTGGTGACAGTAGAAGACATCCATTTATTTAAAACTGCTCCGCAAGCTTATGAGCTTCTTTTAAAAGCATTTCCAATTAAAAAAGAAGAGGTTCTCTTTGTATCGAGTAATGCTTGGGATGCGCTAGCTGCCAAGTGGTTTGGTTTTGATGTATTTTGGGTCAATCGCCTAGGTCACCCCTTTGAAGAAATTGGTGAGAGACCAAATTATGAAGGTAGCTCCTTAACCAAAGTCTTGGAAGTAATTTAATTTTCGGATGCCGAGCCATAATCTTTCGCAATGGCATTCGTAAGCGGATCGCTTTAATACTGCTAAATTACCAGCATGAAGCAGCTCCTTTACTTTTTTCTGATTGCATCGTGCGGCATTGCCTTGGCGCAAGAGTCATCCAATGCATATGACTTAAAAGTAGCGGTCACGAGAGCCGGCGATCGCTTTCAGGTGAATGCAAGCTATGAGGTGCCGATCACTATATCTGAAGCTTTTGCTTTCATTACTGACTATGAGGGCGCTAAAAATCTACCCGGAGTGGTCGACTCAAAAGTGCTTTCTAGATCTGGCAATAAAGTGAAGGTCGCTCGTTCACTTGAGGAAAGAATTCTATTCATTCCATTTGAGATGCGTTCTGAGTTGGAGTATGTGGAGACCCCCAACAGAGTATTACTTTTTGAGCAATTAAGTGGAGATACAAAGTATTACAAGGGAAGTTGGCGGTTATTTTCTGAAAAGAATTTCACTGCCTTTAAGTACGACGCCCAAATTGAACCAAATTCTTTAGTGCCATCAGTAGTGATTGAATTCTTCATTAAAAACATATTACGTCGACAGTTTGAGTCAATGGCCGAGGCCGCATTACTCAAGAGGTCGGTGCCGCCAAAGACTTGTAGAAAGATCCTAACTTAGTAGGCTAAGATTACATTTATGACAAATCTCAATCAATTACCTGGTGACTTACCTATCCCTCAAGATGATGGAGCCGCCGATCACTTAGTGGGCATGCGCTTGCCAGTGATCTCACTAGAAACAACGACCCATGGCCAATTTAATCTTGGTCAGACTAAGGGGCGTATCGTGATCTACTGTTACCCAATGACAGGTCAGCCCAATGTTCCATTGCCAGATGGATGGGACCAAATTCCGGGAGCAAGGGGATGTACCCCACAAAGCTGCTCATTTAGGGATCACTACCAAGAGCTTCGTTCGCTGGGTGCCGATGTTGTAGGGCTGAGCGTGCAATCTACTGAATATCAACAAGAAATGGCGGATCGTTTGCATTTGCCATTCCCAGTGCTAAGTGATGCAGATTATCGATTTCAGCAAGCTTTGCGCTTGCCCACCTTTGTTGCAGCTGGAATGACCTTATTAAAGCGCATCACCCTTATCGCAAATGATGGTGTGATCGAGGCTGTTCACTACCCCATCTTTCCAAGCGACAGTGATCCGGCTTGGGTGATTGATTATTTAAAAAAATAAAGCTGCTTAATTGTTTTGGGGTGGATGTATTTTGCCCGCTAGGCGCAGATGCAGCCTGAAAACGCAGATTCTTATGGTCAATTGAGGCCATAGAGAGCACTCTCAGAAATAAAATGTTGCTTTGCAGCAAAACTCCCTTGCTAAGCCCCAAATATGCCATTAATATGGTGCATTGCAACAAATAACTAATTAATGGAAAAATCATGTTCAAAAATCAATTTGCAGAAAACCAAACTAAATCCGTAGAAAGTGCACGTGCCCTAGGCCAAACGGCACTTGAAAATGCTCAAGAGTTAGCGGAAATCAATTACCAAGCTGCTCAACAAGCCGTGGCAAATGCGCAAGCTAAAGCAGCTGAGTTAATGAAAGGTAAAGATGCAAAAGCAGCATTAGACCTTTTGCAAAGCCCAGAAGTACAAGAGGCTGTTGCTGAAGTTGCTGATTATCAGAAAAAAGTTGCTGCAGTATTGCGCCGCGGTAATCAAGAATTAGTTGAGGCTGTAGAGGCTGCTATCGTTCAATCGCAGGATGATCTAAAGAGCTTTGTTGCTGCTGCTACATCAAAGGCGCCTGCTGGGTCAGAGGCTTATGTCAGCGCCTTTACATCCGCATTCAATACGACAATGCAAAACTTTGACCAAGTACGTTCAAGTACTCAAGATGCTTTTGCCAACTTTGAAAAAAGTGTAGAAACTGCAATGAAGGGTGCGCAGGGTCAATTTAGTCAGACTCCTAAAGCAGCAAAAAGTCGTACTAAGTAATTGGTAAATCGCAGTCAGATAAAAAAGCCCCGTGTAAGCGGGGTTTTTTATTGGCATCATTACCCGGCTGGATGCGAAAAATGCCAGGGTTAAAAAATATTACCCTGTTGGTATTGTTAGATTCGAATCTTGATAAGATGATTCAATCAAATAAAACTTGAAAACACTATGAGACTTGAACGCATCCTTTCTATCCTCTTGATTAGCCTACTTCTTCTGAGTGGATGCTCTAAAGAAGAGCCATCTAATCTCATTAAGGTGGCCGTATCGCCCGCGATCCCACCAATGCTGTTTGAAAAAGATGGGAAATATTCAGGCATAGATTTAGAAATATTTGAGGGCTACTGCAAGTCACGAGGCTGTACATTTAAGGTAACTGCCTATGACTGGCTTGGAATGTTGGGGGCGGTGACTAGTGGCCAGGCTGATGTCGCATTTTCAGGAATATCTATTACAGATAAGCGCAAAGAAGTAATGGATTTTTCTAATCCATATTTCACAAGTACTTGGCAGTTAATTGGTTTGAAAAACCGTAATATCAAAATAACCGACTTATCACAGTTAAGTAAATACACTATTGCCTATCCAACAGGAAGTGTATTTGATGATTACGTGAAAAATGTATTACAGCCAAAAGGCTATTACTCAGTTGAGCAGGTAAAGCTATTCCCATCGCCAACCGAAGCCTTGATCGCATTACAAAATGGAAGTGTAGATTTAGTATTTGTTGATAACGTGATGCTGGTTAATTACCAAAAAACCTTAAATCTCCCAGTTAGTAGTAGCTACCAAGTTGTTGGGTTTGATAATCTCGGGTTTGCCTTCAAAAAAGATTCTAAGCTACGCAATGACTTCAACCTGTACCTTGCTGAGCTCGGACCAGAAAAGTTAAAAGCGATTATTAACCGCTGGACACAATAAATTGAAGTGATTCGCATAGATTAGGTTAAAGTGTTTCTGAGGTCGATTATTTCAATAATTTATAAGGAAAAACATGTCCCATCATGACAAGCTAATGGCTGCTTTTGAGGTGTACCAGTCAGAGAATGAAAAGTTTCACGGAAAAGGGGTTAAAGCTTCTGCAGCGAGAGCCCGTAAAGCTTTGCAAGAGATAGCTGGTTCGTGTAAAGAGCGCCGTAAAGAAATTACCGCCGAGAAAGAAGCCCTTGAAGGAAAGCCAAAGGGTGAGGGCATGTCACAAGATGCTGCTCGTCACGCCCATATAAGAAAGTAAGTCTTCTTTAAAAATACAAAAAGTCACCTATAGGTGACTTTTTGCTTAGAGATCTACGCCATCCAAGCTTATACCTTCAAGGTGGCGAGTATCTGCCCATTTCTCGATTGACCAGCCACCATCTGGCTGATGTGTAATCCAATTTAACGAGGCATTTGGCACTGAGGCAACCCGCTCAGTACTCAAATCTTGCTTGCTAGCAATTCGATACATCATATCGAGAGTGCCGCCATGACTAACAAGCAAAATTGTTTTGCCTGAATGCTGTTCTTGTATTTTGTCTAAAGTAGTATGAACACGCAATGCAAATTGCTGAATACTCTCACCGCCTTCGAGATCATGCTCTAAGTCACGAGTAATATGCGCTTGCCAAATCACAGGCTGTAGTAATGGAGCCTCTTGAATCGTGAGCCCCTGAAGTGCGCCAAAGTGGCGCTCTCGTAAAGCGCTATCCACCCTTGCCTCTACGCCAAACAACTCAACAATAGCATTTGCAGTGTCCGCCGCTCTTTTAAGGTCGCTGGTATATAAAACATCGAACAAGAGTTTTGAGTTTTTAATGGCCTGCGCCATTTGGCGAGCCTGCAGAACGCCTTTTTGATTCAGGGGAATGTCGGTATGTCCTTGAAGGCGTCTTTCAGTATTCCAGTTAGTTTCACCATGGCGAATGAGGCAGAGTTTTGTGGTCGACATATTGCAATATTAGTTTAATTATTTTTTCATGATCCAAGCGCGCGGATTGTGCTCAAAGCCCAAGTGCTCATAGTAGGTATTTGCTTTCGGAGCTGCAAGCAGCACAATTATGCAGCCAGGCTTTAAGCGCTCCTGAGTTTCTTCAATGAGTCGCTTTCCTATTCCCTGTCGCTGGTAATGTTCATCTACTGCAAGGTCAGCCAAATATGCCACATAGGCGAAGTCTGTCAGGCTACGACTGATCCCAATTAGTTTTTCACCATCCCATGCGGAAATGGTGAGATTTGCATTAGTAAGCATCGCCGCAAAGGTTTCAATGCTATCGATTGGGCGACGCTCACCGAGAGTAGATCGGATATAGAGGTCAATCGCCTGTTCAGGACTAATACTTGCGTGCTCGGTGTAGGTGATCATTTTTCTTGGTCTGATGAGTATGTGAGCGAATCCCCATTACTAATAGTCCCAGAGTCTAGCGCTTCTGCTCTGAGACCGCCCCTATTCTCAAAAGCGTTCATGAAGTCTGGTCTTTTCAGTAAATTGGCCGGTCGCTAACAAGGTTCGCATAATTCAGTGCCTTTAAATGCGAGACCTCCTAAATAGAAAATCTGTCCAACTAGATTATTTAGCTCACTCTCAGAAATTCCCTTAATCACAAGATTTCTTCTGGTATCACCCTCGCCAAATAAAGCTTGCTGTTTAGTGCGCAATTGGCCATTAGCATTTTCTATGCTTGAGAGGGCAATGAGGGAAACATGGCGTATTTTCGGCTTAGTTTTAGAGAATGCACCTAGACCGAGTGCGTAGCGATCTCCCACAATTCCCTCCCTAGCAATAATTTCAGCTCGCGCAAGCTGCATCATCAAATCACCTGCTCTAGCTGCAATATAAATGGAGTGAATTTGGGGGGATGCATTCATAGTGACAGCATATTACATAAGAAAAAGCCCCGGTAATTTCGGGGCTTAGTACTTATGCTGCGACTGCTGTTGCAGTGGGCGCCGCAACTGGAGGGCGCTTATTAAGAGCCCTTTGTATTTTTGCCTTTTCTTTAGGCTTGGTGCTGGATTCGAGCAATTTATTGAGTTGAGTAACAGTAAGTGGCCCCAATTTAGCCTTGCCAGTTTTGCTCACCATGGGGTCGTTTTTTCTATTTCTTTGATTTTGGCCAACAGCCATATATTTTCCTAGATTCTTGGAATGATGAACCTCTGAGCTTGCTCAGTAGACTCCCCTAAGTAGGGCGCGGAATAGTGATCACAAATCAGAATAACAGCTAAGCAGTCAAGGCGCTATGATTAGATCCTGATGAATATTCCTAATCTTATTTTTGCCGCCATTATGGGTGGGCTCATGTCAATAAGCATTACTTTGGTCACCACTTTGGTAAGGGTAGGCTTTGCACAGGATTTCTTTTGGGTGCGGCTGGAGGTTTGGGCGGTTGCTTATCCAGTGGCGATGATTTGTATTTTGATCTATCGCCCATTTGCTAGTAAGCTCACTGCCAGTTTGGTCAAGAAGCTGGGGCGATGAGTAGGCGAATGCCTTTATTGAAAAAGAGAATTTTTATGACCCATTTCAAATATATTGTATTGCTCGGCATGGTTGGCTTAAGTGCTTGTGCCGCGGTTTATACCGACGCATCAGATTCGAATCATGTGACTTTTCTAATTAGTGATGGCGAATCTATTGCCTCACTTACACCAAAGGCCAATGCGTATTGCGCACAATATGGCAAGACTGCATCGTATAGAAAAAACGATACTCAGTTACTTGCGGTATTTGATTGCAATTGGCCGCAATCGAGCCCACGCTAGATTTAGCCAGCGAGGTCTGATTGATAGATCAGACCTGCATGTTCTCTTAGGGCATGGAACTGAATAGATTCCCAACGCTGTTGAGCAACATCTAGTTCAGATTTATGGCTAGCTAAAAATACGGAAGCGCTCACCACATCCTCTGCCATGCGGTGAATATTTTCTAGTATGAATTTTTTGAGTGCTATAGGATCTTCTGAGCTTACCCAGCGAGCTAGGTTATAGCGTGCCGGTAGTAGGCGCACTTCCGCCCCGTATTCCGTTTGTAGGCGATGGCTTACAACTTCAAACTGCAGCTGTCCAAATGCGCCAAGCAACATGGTGCCACCAGTCATAGGGCGAAATACTTGAATCGCACCCTCTTCGCCAAGCTGCATTAGGCCCGTGCGTAATTGCTTGGAGCGCAATGGATCTGCAGACTCGACCATACGGAAAATTTCTGGAGCAAAAAATGGTAAGCCTGTAAATTGCAATTGCTCGCCTTCGGTGAGCGTGTCGCCTAATCGAAGTAGGCCATGGTTTGGCAATCCAATAATGTCTCCAGGGAAAGCTTCATCTAAGATATCGCGTCGTTGCGATAAGAAAGATAGCGCGTTATTGGTGCGTACTTCTTTGCCGTTACGACAAATCTTCAATTTCATGCCACGCTGAAAATGTCCCGAGCAAATACGTAAGAAGGCAACGCGATCTCGATGGGCTGGATCCATGTTTGCTTGAATCTTAAACACCACTGCAGAGAATTTATTTTCTGCTGGACTAACTTCGCGTTGTAAAGCTTTGCGTGATCCTGGTGATGGTGCAAGCTCAACTAAGGTATTGAGAATTTCACGTACACCAAAGTTATTAATGGCTGAGCCAAAGAATACCGGTGACTGACGACCTGCTAAAAAGGCTTCCCGGTCAAAGGCAGGCATCGCATTTTTAATTAAATCTACTTCAGCAAGCGCATTTTCAAGATCAGTGCCGAGGCGCTCTTTTAGGGCGGGATCATGAATATCAACAATTGCATGAGAATCTTCAGTCACGCGATCTTCGCCCGCCTTGAACATGCGCATTTGAGAGTTAGCAATATCAATCACGCCGGCGAAGGATTTACCCATACCCACTGGCCATGTAAAAGGAACTACTTCGATACCTAGTGCAGTTTCAATTTCATCCATCAACTCCATGGGTGGCTTTACTTCGCGATCCATTTTGTTGATGAAGGTCACAATTGGCGTGTTACGCGCACGACAGACTTCAAGCAAGCGTAAGGTCTGTGACTCAACACCATTAGCAGCATCAATCACCATCAATGCAGAATCAACCGCAGTTAATACTCGATAAGTATCTTCGGAGAAATCTTGGTGGCCTGGAGTATCCAGAAGATTAATAATGCAATCGCGATATTCCATTTGCATTACTGAGCTGGCTACAGAAATGCCGCGCTGTTTCTCAATCTCCATCCAGTCCGAGGTTGCATGTCGACTAGCTTTGCGGGCTTTTACACTGCCCGCAATCTGAATCGCTCCCGCGTATAACAAGAGTTTTTCAGTAAGCGTAGTCTTACCAGCATCCGGGTGAGAGATGATGGCAAAGCTACGGCGTCTTAAAACTTCTGCGCCGGGAGTGCTGGAGTTGGTGGTATCGATGGTAATTCTGCGTTTAATCTAAGTGACAGAATTATAGACGGGTAGCGCTTTTTAGAATTGCTCTTCGGGCCTTATAAAGCGCCATTTCCCGGGGGGTAGGGCGCCCAGCGAAATTCTACCCATACGCACGCGCTTGAGACCTAAAACCCGGAGGCCAACCATTTCACACATACGACGAATTTGACGCTTGCGGCCCTCGCGTAGAACAAAGCGAAGTTGATCCTCGTTCTGCCAGCTGACTTGAGCTGGCTTCAAAACGACACCATCCAATTCCAGGCCATGTTTTAGGCGATCTAAATCTTCAAAAGAGAGTGCACCTTCAACGCGAACTAAGTATTCTTTTTCAATGGGGCTATTTTCACCAATGAGGAGTTTTGCGATACGACCATCTTGAGTTAAGACCAGCATGCCAGTGGAATCAATATCAAGGCGACCGGCGGGCGCTAAGCCGCGGGTATTAAAGCGTGGGTTACGACCCTTGTCTAAGGGGCTCGCAAAGTAATTCTCAGGAGTGATCAGCGAGGCCGCTGGTTGATACTCTTGCTCATCATCAAAGTGAGAAATAAATCCGACGGGCTTATTCAGGATGACTGTAATCCGAGATGCCTGCTGCGCTTTAGCGCCAGATTGGAGCTCAATCTTCTGATGGCGAAAAGCTCGAGAGCCAAGCTCATTGACCACTTCACCATCAACAGTGACTAAGCCTTGCTCAATATAAGAGTCTGCCTCACGTCGAGAGCAGAGGCCTAGCTCAGAGAGTAGCTTGGATACACGTATTTTTTCTTCCATGACAACATTATCGGGCAATTGCCCTAGTAAGGGCTCGCCTCATTATGCGGCCTGTTTTTGAAGCGCTTATGAACCCAATAGTATTCGGCTGGCCTGAGTCTAATTTCTTTTTCAAAAATAGTGTTAAGCCGCGCAGTATCAGCTTCAGGATTTTCAGTTGGGAAATTTTCAAGAGGCTGGCTAATAGTGCAAACATAGCCAGCCCCATCCTTTTTGAGGGTGGTGATCATCATGCAGACCTGTGCCCCTGTGATTTTGGCTAGACGCGATACAGCTGTGATGGTATTGGTTTGAATATTAAAGAAGGGAACGAAGGTGGAGTCTTTGAGTCCTAAATCAATATCGGGGGCAATAATGATGAAACTTCCCCTGCGGATCTCTCGAATGAGCTCAAGCGAGTTTCCTTGGCGATCAATCGAATTTCCACCGAAGCGATTGCGCCATTCAATAATCTTCTTGTTAAAGAAAGGACTTTTCATTCTTTGAAAAAATCCGGAGGTACGAGGCCAACCTTTTTCCTTGGCAAGTGCACTCAGAATAATGCTGCCCTCAATACCAATAAAATGCATGTTTACTAAAATGCGTGGCTGTCTATCATTGAGATCAACCTCCGAGCGAACCTCAATCATATCGGTAAGCTGTTTTTTGCTGCCTAGCCAAATAATGCTTTTTTCAACTAAGCTACGGCCCAGTAGTCGCCAGTGTTGAATTCTGAGTTGATCCACTTCTGTGGCGCTTAGCTCGGGGAAACAGAGCTCTAAGTTTTTCTGGACTACGCGATTGCGATCATTGGGTATGTGGGCTGCCAGATAGCCTAAGCCATAGCCGATAGAGACCAAAGTCTTATAGGGGAGCGATACCAGAAATCTTAGGAGTGCTACCCCAGAATAGTTTGAAAAGTTTTTAAACAAGACTCAATTTATTCGGTGTCATAGCGAGCTAAAGATTTGGCGTAGCGCACATTCATTTCTTCGGCAGAGCTAATGGACATGCCTAAATCATTTACTAGACCGGTCTCGAGACGGTAAGTCCATCCATGTACCGTGAGTTCTTGCTCTCTAGCCCATGCGTCTTGAACAATGGTAGTTTCACAAACATTGACTACTTGTTCAATGACATTGAGCTCGCATAAGCGATCTTGACGTTTTGGAGATGGGATTACTTCGCCAAGATAGCGCTCATGTTTCTGATGCACATCCTTCACATGACGCAACCAATTGTCAGCAAGGCCAACCCGTTTATCGGTTAGGGCAGCATGCACGCCGGAGCAGCCGTAATGCCCCACCACTAAAATATGCTTCACCTTCAATAGGTCGATGGCAAACTGAATCACAGATAAGCAGTTCAGATCGGTGTGAACCACCACGTTGGCAACGTTGCGATGTACAAAAAGTTCGCCAGGCAGCAGGTTCACAATATCGTTTGCGGGTACGCGACTATCGGAACAGCCAATCCATAAATATTCTGGTGCCTGCTGTGAAACTAGGCGCTTAAAAAAATGAGGGTCTTTGGCGATCATGGCATCCGCCCATTCGCGATTATTGGCAAATAGCTGGTCTAAGGCATTGGAGTTCTTCATAATCATGGTTTGAGTTTAAAGTACTTTTTATGATGCCTATTTGGTTGAAGAAAACCCCCACTGGCATTGTTCTTCATCTACATTGCCAGCCGGGCGCAAAGCTGACCAAGGTCGTTGGTCTGCATGACGGCTGCCTTAAGATATCTCTGCAGGCTCCAGCCCTTGAAAATAGAGCAAATGAAATGCTTTTGTCTTGGCTTTCTAAGCAATTGAGGGTGCCGCAAAAACAAATTCAGCTCTTGTCGGGACAAAGTAGCCGTGTAAAGCGAGTGGAAATCTGGGGCTCAATCACCCCCGAGCAGATTATTGAAGCTCTAAGCCCATAGGACTTACCAAAATATTGCGTACAGAATTCCTAAAATTAAAACCCATTTTCCGACGTAATACACGCTGCGATGTTTTACTTTGAGCTTTTTGGCCTGCGCCCTAAGGTGGTAAAAATACTTAAAAAGAACGTTTACAAATCCCACCTTCTCTCCTTCAACATTCTGGGAAGAGGCTGCGCTCATGATGTAACGCCCAAACCAACGATTTAATAGTTGCACCAATTTAGTGTAAACCGGCCGCTCTACATCGCAAAATAAGACAATTCGTTGGTGATCTGTTTCATTGGCTGCATAGTGGATGTAGGTTTCATCAAACATCACTGGCTCACCATCTTTCCAGTAATATCGCTCTCCATCCACATTAATAAAGCACTTGGGATCATTTGGGGTGACAAGGCCAATGTGATAGCGTAGCGAGCCTGCATAAGGGTCTCGGTGCCTTACCAGCGTTGCCCCGGGGGGTAGTGAAGCAAACATCGCCGCCTTGATTGAGGGGATCGATTTGAGGAGGGCAACAGTTTTAGGGCATTGGAGTTGCGCGGATGGCATTTCTTTGCCATACCAGTAGAGGTGAAAACGTTTCCAGCCGGTCCGAAAAAAGGAGTTAAATCCAATATCGTTGTATCCCGTAGCAGCTGCTATGGCCCCATCTGCGTTCAAAGCGAGCGCTTCATCACGGATGATCTGCCAATGATCTTGCAGGGGCTTCATTTCGGGAAAGTCTGATACTGGAATAAATGCCCCAGCCTTGGTTTTTGAAAACAAGTAGAGCAGGCTGTTAATCGGCGCTAAAAGTACTTGGTAGTCTGTTAGAGAGCGAACTATGCCAAATCGAACCGTACCCCTAAAGTAAACATAGATGGCTGATGCAGCAAAGATCAGAAAAATGACGTGACGTAGTTCCATTAAATGTACCAATAAGCGTTAACACTTACATTTTAATTTGTACGGAGCACCATTTCATCCCTATTTTTGCAATGAGTATGCTCCAATGTTAATTAAGGCCTAATAGGCCACAAAAACGCACCTAATCAGTGCTGCAAAGATGATTTGTTAAGGAAATTCACATGAATAGATTCGTAAAATGGCTTTCAAGCCTAATATTAATTAGCTTAATTGGCTTAGTGGCTTATACCTGGATTATGCTTAATTGGAGCTACGGGAGCGGTGAGCGTGCTGGCTATGTGCAAAAGTTTTCCAACCGAGGCTATGTATGTAAAACCTGGGAAGGTGAGCTAGCTATGGTTTCAATGCCTGGAACCATGTCAGAAAAATTCCTCTTTACAGTCCGTGAAGATGCTGTGGCACAAAAAATTAACGCTAATTTGGGTAAAAAAGTTGCCCTTAAATATGAACAGCATATCGGATTGCCTACAAGCTGTTTTGGCGATACTGAGTATTTTGTATCCGATGTGATAGTTATAGAAGAGTAAAAAATAGGCAATAACAAAATTTGCTGTGTCACAGCTTTATTTTTGTAATTTTTTGTGGTTAAAATCATGTAAGCGCAAGGTGCGCTGATATCAATATCTATAAGGAGCTTCACTTGAACAAAGCAGAACTAATCGCAGCGATTGCTGACGACGCTGAGATCTCAAAAGCCAAAGCTGAATTTGCATTGAATTCTGCTATTGAGCAAATCATTAAAGCTGTTACTAAAGGCGACTCAGTACAGCTGATCGGTTTTGGTACTTTTTCTTCTGGTAAGCGTGCTGCCCGTATGGGTCGTAACCCAAAAACTGGTGAGCCACTCAAAATTGCTGCTGCTAAAACTGTTAAGTTTTCTGCTGGTAAGGCATTCAAAGATTCAGTTAACAAGCGTAAGAAGTAATTCTTGCTTTTTTGTTGTCATGGAGGGCGCAGCAATTTTTGCACACATACCCAAGTTCAGTCTTAGCTTTGTACCAAGCGTCGATGGCGATGAATGCTCATCAAAATACCAGCACCAAACCCTAAAGTCACTAAAGCAGTTCCTCCATAGCTGATGAAGGGCAGCGGGACGCCAACTACAGGCAATAAACCGCTTACCATGCCGATATTGACAAAGGCGTAGGTGAAGAAAATCAGCGTGACAGATCCGCCTAGTAGGCGAGTGAATAGATTGGGCGCACTGGCAGAGATGGCTAAGCCTCGTTTAATTAAAGCGAAGAAAAGCGCCAACATAACTAAGTTGCCGAGCAAGCCAAACTCTTCTGAGAAAACAGCAAAGACAAAGTCAGTATGCTTTTCAGGAATAAATTCGAGATGCGCTTGCGTACCCTGGAACCAGCCTTTACCAAAAAATCCACCTGAGCCAATCGCGATCATCGACTGAATTGTGTGGAAGCCTTTTCCAAGGGGGTCGCTACTTGGGTCGAGCAAAGTGCACACTCGATTTTTTTGGTAGTTATGAACTAATGGCCAGACAACATCATGAGCACAAATAGTGCTGCCAAAAATAATGATCAGGATGATGCCAAGGGCGCCAATACCTACAAACGGTAGGATCCATTTCCACGGCAATCCCGCAAGAATAATTGCATACATACCTGCAGCAAACACCAAGAGCGCGGTGCCTAAGTCAGGTTGACGCGCAATGAGCAGCACTGGAATCCCAAGAATGATTGCTGCCACCCCATAGTCCCAGGATTTTTGTATACCTTCGCGTTTTTGGAAGTACCAAGCCAGCATGAGTGGCATAGCAATCTTCATGAGCTCAGATGGTTGAATTACAAAACCAATATTGAGCCAACGTCTTGCACCTTTTTTAATTAACCCAAATATGGCGACTGCAATCAGCAGTGCAACGCCGATTCCATAAATCCATACTGCAGCCATCTCTAACCACTTTGGTGGAATGCGAGAAACAATCCACATGACTGCAAAAGAAAGCGCTAAATTGCGTAATTCATCCTCAAAACGGACCGGTGTATTTTGGCTTGCGGATAAGAAGGTAATAAATCCAATACCTGCTAAGCCAAGCAGAATAAGACCTAGCTGGCGATCAAGTCCGCTGAAAATACTGAGGAATATTTTCTTTACTTTATTTATGGCGCTCTTTTCCATTCAGGAACCTCCTTTGGCCATTTACCTTCAAGATAAAAATCTAGTGCCTTACGCGCAATCGGCGCAGCATGCTGCGCCCCAAATCCCGCATTTTCTACGACCATTGCAATGACAATTGTTGGTTTTTCTGCAGGGGCAAAAGCAACATACAAAGCATGATCACGTAAAAATTCTGCTGTAGATCCGTGGTGATATTCTTTCGAGTTCAAACTAAAAACCTGCGCAGTCCCAGTCTTGCCGCCAACTTGATAACCTGTACCTTTAAAAACAGAGGCAGACGTTCCAGAATTATTTACCTCGACCATCGCCTTCTTAATAAACTCAATATTCTCGGGTACGAGATCAATTCGATAACTTTCTTTCGGTGTAGTCAGGGTGCGATTTCTTGTGAAGGGGTCTTCAATTGCCTTTACTAAATGTGGCTTCATCACAATGCCGTTATTAGCTAAATTGGCCATGCCATGTGCTAGCTGCAAAATGGTAAATGCGTTATAGCCTTGACCGATTCCCAGGGAAATCGTTTCTCCTTCATACCATTTTTGCTGCTCTGGTTTTTTGAAAGTATTTTTTTTCCACTCGGTGGATGGCAGCACACCTTTTGATTCACCTTGAAGATCGATGCCGGTAATTTGACCAAAGCCAAATGGTTTCATGAAGTCATGCATCATGTTGACACCCATATCACGTGCTAACAAGTAGTAGTAGGTATCGCAAGAATCCACAATTGACTTTTGCATATCAACAATACCGTGCCCACCCTTTTTATCATCGCGGAAGGTGTGATTACCAAGTTCAAAGTACCCAGGATCGGAAATCGATTGTGATGGTGTGCGCTTTTTTGTTTCTAAAGCAGCGAGTGCCATAAATGGTTTATAGGTTGACCCCGGCGGATAAATTCCTTTAAGCGGGCGGTTATAGAGTGGTTTCTGTGGCGAGTCATTCAACTCTTTCCAAGTTACTGAGTCGATACCCTCAACAAAGTCATTGGGATTAAAGTTAGGCTTAGAAACAAATGCCAAGATATCGCCAGTCTCGGGCTCAATCGCAACAAATGCACCCCGGAAATTTCCATAGAGTTGCTCAACTAAGTATTGCAGCTTGATATCAACCGAGAGAACCACATTTTTCCCTGGTACCGATGGTGAGCTAGAAAGTGTGCGCACGGGTTTGCCGCCTGCAGTAATCTCCACTTCATCGTATCCTGGTCTGCCTCGCAATACTGTTTCGTAACTTTGCTCTATACCAATTTTCCCCACATAGTGAATGCCCGGTAGAAATGAAGTTTGTAGCGCATCAGGATCACCCGCTTTGGAGTTATCAATTTCGATTTGCATCCGCTCGATATCTCGCTTAGAGGCTCGTCCAATATAACCAATCAGATGCGAGGCGAGCTCGTTGTAGGGATACTCTCGAAAGCTTCGGGCACGTATCTCGACACCCGGAAAGCGATAGCGATTCACCATAAAGCGGGCTGTTTCTACCTCGGTGAGCATCGATCGGAGGGGAAAGGTGCCCATTTTGCGAGAGTCTTCAAGTGAGCGCTTGAAATTTCTACGATCTCTGGGGGAAATCAACACAATTTGAGAGAGCTCATCGATCAACTCATCAACATTGCCTTTAACTTCTTCGGCATTGACATCTAAGGTCAGTGCTGAATAGTTTCTGCCGATCACGATTCCATTGCGGTCTATTAAAAGACCGCGATTGGCTGGTGCAGGAACTAAAGCGATTCTATTGCTTTCTGCCAGCAAAGCATATTTGCTATGACTCACTAGTTGCAGCCATACCAATCTAGTCACTAATAATAAGAAACAGACGGTGACAAATAAGGTCGCAATATGAATGCGCTCTTGAAAGGAGTCGAGATCTGGTTTTTTAAAAGAAACCATATAGTGTTTTAAAGCGGACGATTGTGATCAACATCAATAGGGCGACGTTGAGGCGATAGCAAGATGCGTGTTGCTAAGGGCCACAGCATTGCCTCAATCAGCGCTTGAATGGTCCCGGTGAGCGCCCCCCAGTAGACTTGACCACTTAAGAACCAATGGGCGAGTACCGGGAATAATGAAACCAGCAAGAAGATTGGCAGTAAATGCATCGCTTGAGAGAAAGCACTCAAAGCGACGATTCGTCGATGCCAAGAGATGGCTAGATAAGCTACCAATGAGTAGCTAAAAGCGTTAAGGCCTAATAAGTCGGAGTTATGAACGTCCATCAACAGGCCAAGAATAAATGCAATGATTACGCCCACGTACCGATGCTGGTGGATGTTCCAAAATATGATGCAAATAATTAGCCAGTCTGGCACCCAGCCGTAATTACCAATAGGTAAAAGATTTAGCAGTAGTGCGCAAAACAAGCTGAAATAAATAAAGACCGCATTTACTGGGCGAAGAATGTAACCGCTTTGAAAGTCAATCATTGCATGCCTCGCGCACGGGTTTGGCGACGCCCTAGAGTATTGGTTAGCGGTGCGTCAGGCTTGCTATTTGCGGTAGATGCTTTGGCATCCCATTGCGGATCGTAAAGCAATGCTAAAGCCTGTCGGTAGCGGTTTGCCGGTGCAACTGGCACACAGAAGACGTTGGAAGAATTTTTATCGGCATTTCGTTCAATGCGACTAATTACAGCTACTGCAAAGCCAGGTGGATAAACGCCATCAATACCTGAGGTAATCAACACATCGCCTACTTCCAAGTCGCTGGCCACAGGAAGGTAGCGCAGCTCAAGCGGGTTACCGCGCCCGACTCCAAAAACCGCCGCTCTTAAGCCATTACGTGCAATTTGTACGGGTACCGCAAAGTCACGATCCTCTAATAGAGACACTTCTGCAGAGTGATCGTAGACACGTATTACTTGACCTAAGATACCCGAATCACTTGCAATGGGATTGCCCAACTTAAGACCGTCCTTACTGCCACGATTAATTACAATGCGCTGAGAAATTGGATTGGGAGGATTAAATAGAATTTCGACTGGCAATGTTTCGAATTGAACCTGCTTTTGCAAATCCATTAGCTGACGTAGATTTTGGTTCTCTATTAGCAGAAACTCTGATTGATTTGCAAGCAAAGAGAGCTCTGCTTGGCGCACTTTCATTTCTTGATTTTCTTTTTCTAGAGTTCCGCGACTAGTGAAATATTCTGACGTCGCCTCAAATACATTGCGCGGCATCATCATCACATACTCTAGTGGACGCAATAACCAATTGACGTTATTGCGAATGGGATCAAGTGCTTTATAACGAAAATCGATCAACATCAATGCGATGCTAATCGAAAGACAGACAATCAGTTTTACTAAAGCCGGAACGCCTTGTCTAAAAAGAGGTGGAGCGCTATGTTGCAATTCCCTAATCGACGCTTAAGTCAATTACTCTTGTGAGAACACGCCGCCCAGCTTGTCCATGCGCTCTAATGCAATACCGCAACCACGAGCGACGCAAGTGAGAGGATCTTCAGCAGCATGAATTGGCAGACCAGTTTCTTCTAGCAATAGCCGATCGAGATCCCGCAATAGTGCACCACCACCAGTCAGCATCATGCCGCGCTCGGCGATATCTGATGCTAGCTCTGGTGGAATCTGTTCGAGAGCTGCTTTTACAGCAGTAACGATTTGATTCAATGGATCGGTTAAGGCTTCTAAAATCTCATTACTAGTAACAGTGAAGCTACGGGGAATACCTTCAGAAAGGTTACGACCTTTCACTTCCATCTCGCGTACTTCAGCCCCAGGGAAAGCAGAGCCAATCGTTTTTTTAATTAACTCAGCGGTTTGTTCCCCGATCAACATGCCGTAGTTACGACGAATGTAGTTTGTGATGGCTTCATCAAATTTATCGCCGCCAACACGAACCGAACCCTTGTAAACCATGCCGCCGAGTGACATCACGCCAACCTCAGTTGTGCCGCCGCCAATATCAACGACCATAGAACCAGCCGCCTCGGAGACTGGCAGGCCTGCGCCAATCGCAGCAGCCATGGGTTCTTCGATTAAAAATACTTGTGATGCCCCCGCACCTAATGCGGATTCGCGAATAGCGCGACGCTCAACTTGGGTGGAGCCGCAAGGAACGCAAATAATGATGCGTGGGCTTGGCTTGAGCAGCTTACTCTCATGCACCATTTTGATAAATTGCTTGAGCATTTGCTCGGTAATCGTGAAGTCGGCAATAACGCCGTCTTTCATTGGGCGAATAGCCTCAATATTTCCTGGAACCCGCCCTAGCATCGCTTTCGCTTCTTGTCCAACGGCCAAAATGGTTTTTTTGCCGTTTGGACCACCTTCAGTACGAATTGCCACAACTGAAGGTTCATCAAGCACAATACCCCGTTCACGCATGTAAATTAAGGTGTTGGCGGTACCTAGGTCGATGGCCAGGTCATTTGAAAAGTAGCTGCGAAAAAAACCAAACATGATGTAGTGAGAAAATAAGTAAGTGTTAAAAAATATATTTATGAATGATACTCTAGCGCCCCATGAAACTGAATGATTTCCAGCGCATTGCGCACCTTTCCAGCCTTGACTTAAGTCAGGCAGAAGCCGAGGCGGTCTTACCTCAACTACAGGCCGTTTTTGCTTTAGTTGAGGAGATGCAGGCTGTCGACACGAGCGGTCTCGCCCCCTTGGCGCACCCCATCCTCTTTTTGCGCGATTTGGCTCAACCCTTGCGAAGTGACGCAGTGACTGAAGTTGATCATCGAGCCGAAAACATGCAATCTGCCCCTGCTGAGCAGAATGGTTACTTCTTAGTTCCACGGGTGATCGAATGAGCTGGCATCAACTCCCTATTGCATTGATGGCCAAAGCACTGGCTGCTAAAGAGGTCTCCAGCGTTGAGCTGACGCAGTACTTTTTGGATCGAATTGAGGCCGGAAAGCGCTGGAATGCTTACCTTGATGTAAGTGCTCACTTAAGTTTAGAGCAAGCTTCTAAAGCGGATAAAATTATAGCCTCTCGAAAATCTGGAAAGCTGACCGGTATCCCGGTCGCCCACAAAGATGTGTTTGTAACGCGCGGTTGGAAGTCGACAGCCGCCTCTAAAATGCTCGAGGGTTACCAGAGCCCATTTGATGCAACAGTGGTCTCTAATCTCGGAATTCCAGACGAGCTGAACCCAAATGGTGCTGGCATGGTTTGTCTTGGCAAGACCAATATGGATGAGTTTGCAATGGGCTCCTCTAATGAAAATTCAGCCTACGGACCAGTTTTAAATCCTTGGAATTCAGAATATGTTGCTGGCGGCTCATCCGGAGGATCTGCAGCGGCAGTAGCAGCGGGATTAGCCCCCATTGCAACAGGTACAGATACTGGAGGCTCAATACGTCAACCGGCAGCTTTTTGCGGGCTGACTGGCATCAAGCCCAGTTATGGGCGCGTATCTCGTTACGGAATGATTGCATATGCCTCCTCTCTGGATCAGGCAGGCCCAATGGGAAAAACAGCTGAAGATTGCGCTTTATTGCTCTCGGCAATGTCCTCACATGATCCCCGCGACTCAACCTCCTTGGCGGATTCTGGGGAAGATTATGGGCGCTATCTCACCCAGTCTTGGAAAAAAGACAGCACAAACTCAGCAAAGCCTTTGGAGGGGTTGAGAGTGGGCTTGCCAAAAGAATTCTTTGCGGAAGGACTTGCCCCGGAAGTGGCCAATGCAGTCAACGCTGCAGCAAAAGCTTTACAAGAATTGGGCGCAGAGTTGCTTGAGGTCAGCTTACCAAAAACAAAGCTATCGATTCCGGTGTATTACGTTTTAGCTCCAGCTGAAGCCTCAAGTAATTTGAGTCGCTTTGACGGCGTACGTTACGGACACCGCGCAAATGAATATCGTGATTTATCTGACATGTATAAGAAATCACGCACCGAAGGATTTGGTGCAGAAGTAAAGCGTCGAATCTTAGTTGGTACGTATGTACTGTGTCATGGCTATTACGATGCTTATTATTTGCAGGCTCAAAAAATTCGTCGCATTATTGCAGCTGACTTCCAAGCGGCATTTGAAAAATGCGATGTCATCCTAGGACCAGTTGCCCCGGATGTTGCATGGCGCTTGGGTGAAAAATCAAAAGACCCAGTACAAATGTACTTAGAAGATATTTATACGCTCTCCACCAACTTAGCAGGACTACCTGCGATGAGTGTTCCTTGCGGGTTCAATACAAGTAATTTGCCGATTGGCATGCAGTTCATTGGCAATTATTTTTCTGAGGCGCGCTTACTTCAAGTGGCACATCAATATCAGCAAAATAGTGATTGGCATTTGCGTCAAGCAAGCGAGGTGGCATGATGCAATGGGAAATCGTTATTGGTCTTGAGACCCATGCGCAGTTACAAACACAATCTAAAATCTTTAGTGGGGCTAGTACGCGTTTTGGCGCTGGCCCAAATACCCAAGCCTGCGCAGTTGACTTGGCTTTACCTGGGGTATTACCAGTATTGAATCGTCAAGCGGTTGAGCATGCTATTCGCTTTGGTTTGGCGGTCAATGCCAAGATTTCGCCAGCAAGTATTTTTGCTCGTAAGAATTACTTCTATCCTGACTTGCCAAAGGGTTACCAGATTAGTCAGATGGATCTCCCTGTAGTAGTTGGTGGTCATTTGGAAATACTGGTTGGTGATCAAGTCAAAGTAGTGGAGCTTACGCGCGCCCATATGGAAGAGGATGCTGGTAAGTCCGTTCATGAAGAGGGATTCTTGGGCCCACATGGGGAAGCATCTAGTGGTATCGACTTGAACCGTGCCGGCACACCATTATTAGAAATTGTGACCGAGCCGGTGATGCGTAGTGCAGCTGAAGCAGTGGCATATGCAAAAGCATTACATTCATTGGTAGTGTGGTTGGGTGTGTGCGATGGCAATATGCAGGAAGGCTCTTTCCGCTGCGATGCTAACGTATCTGTTCGACCTATAGGCCAAAAAGAATTTGGCACTCGTTGCGAGATTAAGAACTTAAATTCCTTCCGCTTTTTGGAAGAGGCGATTCAATACGAAGTGCGCAGACAAATTGAATTGATTGAGGATGGTGGCAAAGTTATCCAAGAAACCCGCCTATACGATGCTGATCGTCAAGAAACTCGCAGTATGCGTAGCAAAGAAGATGCCAATGACTATCGATATTTCCCAGATCCGGACTTGTTGCCGGTAGTGATTGATGATGCTTGGATTGAAGATGTACGCAGCAAGATGCCAGCTTTACCGGCACAGCTTCGTGAACAGTGGCAAAGTGAATTTGGCTTAAGCGCCTACGATACGCAACTACTCACGCAAGATCGTGACACTGCCAAGGTATTTGAAGAGCTACTCGCGATTGTTGGAAAGTCTTTAGCAAAAGCTGCGGCTAACCTCATTGCGGGTGAGTTTGCATCATCACTGAATCGCGCTGGAATTGCTACTGCAGATGCGCCATTAAAAGCTGAACATTTAGCACCGTTATTAACTCGTGTAGCAGATGGCACGATCTCTAACAAGATTGCAAAAGATATCTTTGCAATTTTGTGGGAAGAGGCTGTAGCAGGTAAAGCCATCAGTACCGTTGATCAAGTGATTGATGCTAAAGGTTTGAAGCAGATTAGCGATAGTGGTGAGCTTGAAGCCATGATTGACAAGGTGTTGGCGGCCAACGAGAAGTCGGTTGAAGAATTCCGCTCTGGCAAGGAAAAAGCATTTAATGCTTTGGTAGGGCAGATCATGAAAGCCTCGCAAGGCAAGGCCAACCCAGGTCAGGTGAATGAGCTTCTGCGTAAAAAGCTGAGCTAAAAAATTAAATCAGAAAATAAGCAAGAAAGATACAGATGAGCGCAATCGATCCTAAGCAAGCTGAGCAAGAAGAATTGGTGGCCGAGTGGTTGCGTGCTACCCCAGGTTTCTTTGAGCGTTATGCCAATCTCTTAAATGAAATTCGCTTGAAGCATCCACATGAAGATCGCGCGATCTCTTTACAAGAACGTCAGATGACTTTGTTGCGCACACAGAATCAAGAGCTCAATCGTCGCTTAAGTGAGATGCTGCATTTTGGAAGTCGTAATGACAAAACCCAGCAAAGCTTAGTGGCTTGGTTATTACGTTTGATGGGCGCCAACACCCAGGTGGATGTGGAATCTGCAGTCACCACAGGTTTGGCCGAAGTGTTTGAGGTTGAGTCAGCACAGCTCCTATCGCCCAATACTGCATTTGGTCCGTGGATTGATACGCCGCTATGCGGGTCCGCCAAAGAGCTAGCTGCAGCGAGTGTGGATTTGTTGGCAACTCAAGTGACCATTGATCCTGAGTGGCAAAGCATGGTGGCTATTGGCCTGCCACTAGGTAAAAGCATTGGTGTGGCGCAATCGCCAGCAGTACTTTTGTTAGCAAGTAAAGATGAGTCTCGTTTTACTGCAGATATGGGCGCGTTCTATTTGCGTCAGATTGCTGAACTCACTGCTGCAGCTTTGGATCGTATCCAGGCTTATGAGCCAAGTACTAGCTGATCTGCACCCCCTAGTGCAAGAGTACTTGCACGAGCTGCATGTATTAAGGCAGCTCTCACCGCATACGCTTAAAGCGTACCGTATGGATCTAAGCGAGTTACAAATGCTGGCGGCAGACGAGGCTATTGACTTGTTAAAGGTAAGCAACGCTCACGTACGTCGCTGGGCTGGTCGCCTACACTCCAAGGGAAAGTCATCTCGCACGATTGCAAGAGCGCTTTCTGCTTGGCGTGGTTGGTACGACTGGTTGACCGAGAAAGATGCGCGCCGTGATGCACAGGCAGGCAGGATTACTGCAAATCTAGTTGCCAATCCTGTTGATGATGTGAAAGCACCTAAACGTTTGAAGTCTTTGCCAAAGGCGCTTTCAGTTGAGCAGGCGCTTTCCTTAGTCAATCAGGCCGTCAAAGAGGCCGAAGAAAAAAAGGATTTAGAGACGGTGCGTGATGCCGCGATCATCGATTTGCTTTATTCCTCTGGTCTGCGTTTATCAGAGCTGCTAGGAATTGATGTGATGCAAAGCAAGGACCGTCAACATGAGTCTGCTGGCTGGCTGGACTGGGAGGCCGCAGAGGTGACGGTTTTAGGTAAAGGCGGCAAACGTCGCTCAGTTCCCATTGGTGGACCAGCAATGCAATCTCTCAAAGTCTGGCGTACAGCTCGAGACTTGCTTGAGCAGGCAGATGTATCGATGGCTTTATTTATTTCTGCAACAGGCGCTCGCTTATCTCCTCGGACGGTCCAAGCGCGCTTGCGGACTTTGGCGATGAGGGCGGGTCTACCTACCCACGTGCACCCGCATATGATGCGCCATAGCTTCGCTAGCCATGTATTGCAGTCTTCTCAGGATTTGAGAGCGGTGCAGGAGATGTTGGGGCACGCCAGCATCGCCAGTACCCAGATTTACACCTCTTTAGACTTCCAACACCTAGCACAGGCATATGACAAGGCGCATCCTCGTGCGAAAGCCGGCAAAGCTTGAAGAACTCGGTAAGATAGAAGGTTTCCCGTTTGGGGAATGCATTTATAGATTTTGATAGGATCAAAAATGGCGTTAATTCCGGTAACAATTCTCACGGGCTTTTTGGGCAGCGGCAAAACCACTTTACTCAAACACATCCTGACTGCAGAGCATGGCAAAAAAATTGCTGTGATTGAGAACGAGTTCGGCGAAGAAAATATCGATAACGACATCTTGGTTCAAGACAATCAAGAGAATATTGTGCAAATGAGCAATGGTTGCATTTGCTGCACTATCCGTGGGGATCTGGTTGAAGCCCTGAATGAGCTTTGGGAGCAACGTAGGGACAAAAAAATTAGCTTTGATCGCGTGGTCATTGAAACTACTGGAGTAGCTAATCCTGGCCCAGTCGCTCAAACCTTCTTTATGGATGATGACGTAGCAGACCACTATGTTCTAGATGCCGTAGTCACTTTGGTGGATGCCAAGCATGGCCCACAACAACTGACTGAGCATGAAGAGGCGCAGCGCCAAGTAGGCTTTGCTGATCAAATCTTTATTACTAAGACCGATTTGGTTACGCCTGCCCAAGTAGATGCCTTGCGCAATCGCCTAATGCACATGAATCCCCGGGCTCCAATTCAGGGAATTTCTAAAGGGATCGTTCCTCTGGATGCTGTTTTGGATCTTAAGGGCTTTAATTTGAACGCGAAGCTCGATATTGATCCTCACTTTTTAGGACAAGATGATCATGACCACTCTACTTGTGGCCATGACCACAGTCATGACCATCACGATCACAGCACCTGTGGTCATGATCATAGCCACGATCACCATGATCATGCAGGCCATACAGACCGGATCCAATCCTTCGTTTTTCGTAGTGATAAACCCTTTGACCATAAAAAATTAGAAGACTTCCTGGGGGGCATTTTGGAGGTCTTCGGTGAGAAGATGTTGCGCTACAAAGGCGTCCTCTATGTGAAGGGGAGTAACCGAAAAGTCGTGTTCCAGGGCGTCCATCAGATGATGGGCAGTGATATGGCTGGTTTATGGGGTGCAGAGCCCAAGCAAACCCGCATGGTCTTTATTGGAATAGATTTGCCCAAAGACACCCTGCTGGCTGGGCTTGAGGGCTGTTTGGTCTAGAAAATTTAAAGTACAATCCCGCGCCACGGCCAACATTAATAAATATTGGCTAAAAGGGTAGTAAAAATTTGGCAGAATGAAGTAATAATGATTTAGATCTATGGAAAGAATGAAATGACGGTAAAAACACCAACGAAATCTACGGCTGCAGCAAAAGCCCCTAGTAAAGCGGCAAGCACAAAAGCTGCCAAAGGTGCCCCTTTAACAGAAGCTGAATTACTCAAGATGTCCGAAAAGGACTATATGAATGCCGGCCAGTTAGATTTTTTCCGTCAGAAGTTATTGACCTTAAAGGGCGACATTCTGAAAAATGCCTCGGAAACAACAGAGCATTTGCGCGAAAACATTTTGGTTCCTGATCCTGCGGATCGCGCAACGATTGAAGAGGAGCATGCTCTTGAGTTGCGCACGCGTGATCGTGAGCGCAAATTATTGAAAAAAGTAGAGCAGGCTTTAGCCCGTATTGAGTCTGGTGATTATGGTTGGTGTGAAGAGACTGGCGAGCCGATTGGCTTGAACCGTCTCATTGCACGACCAACAGCTAATCTCTCGCTAGAGGCGCAAGAGCGTCGTGAACTGCGTCAAAAGTTGTTTGGCGATTAATCAGCAGACCGAATATAAAAGTAGCAATGACAAAGCAATCCCCAACTATTAGTGACATCTCCCCTTTATTAAAGGCGGAGATTTTGGCCGAGGCTTTGCCTTACATTCGCGCTTATCACGGTAAGACTATTGTGATCAAGTACGGTGGAAACGCCATGGTTGAAGAGCGCCTGAAGGAAAGCTTTGCACGCGATGTCATTTTGCTGAAGTTAGTTGGCATGAACCCAGTAGTGGTGCATGGCGGCGGCCCACAAATTGATGAAGCTCTGAAAAAGATTGGTAAGACTGGCACCTTTATTCAAGGCATGCGCGTGACCGATGAAGAGACCATGGAAGTGGTTGAGTGGGTTCTCGGTGGCGAAGTGCAGCAAGATATTGTGATGTTGATTAATCACTTTGGTGGTCAGGCAGTTGGCTTGACTGGCAAAGACGGCGGCTTGATTCGTGCAAAGAAGATGCTGGTTGCCGACGAAAAGAAGCCTGGCGGAACTATTGATTTAGGTTTTGTTGGTGAGATTGATACGATTAACCCTGCAGTTGTAAAAGCATTGCAGGATGATGCCTTTATTCCGGTGATCTCTCCAATCGGATTTAGCGAAGAGGGCCAGGCCTACAATATTAATGCTGACTTGGTAGCCGGCAAGATGGCAGAAATTTTGCATGCAGAGAAATTAGTTATGATGACCAATATTCCTGGTGTGATGGATAAAAGCGGTAAGCTTTTAACGGATCTAACTGCACGTGAAATTGATAGCTTATTTGCTGATGGCACTATTTCTGGCGGCATGTTGCCAAAGATTTCTTCTGCACTAGATGCAGCAAAGAGCGGCGTAAATTCAGTACACATCATTGATGGACGAATCGAGCACTCCTTACTGCTGGAGATTCTGACAGAGCAAGCATTTGGAACAATGATCCGTTCCCGTTAAGAGTTGAACAAGAGATATAAATATGCGTGATTCTTTTGACCCTAGTGCCTCAAAGATTGAGACGACAACTGCCGAGGAGGGCAAGACACGCAAGCGCCCACGTCCAGGGGAGCGCCGTCTCCAAATTTTGCAAGTGTTGGCAGAGATGCTGCAAAACCCCAAGGCCGAGCGCGTAACGACTGCAGCATTAGCAGCAAAAATTCAAGTCTCAGAAGCAGCGCTCTATCGACATTTCGCTAGTAAGGCGCAGATGTTTGAGGGCTTGATTTCATTTATTGAGCAAACGGTTTTTGGCCTGATTAATCAAATAAATCAAAAAGAAGAGTCTGGGCTTGCACAGGCACGCGGCATTTTGCAGATGCTCTTATTCTTTGCAGAAAAGAATCCCGGTATGACGCGCGTGCTTTTGGGTGACGCTCTATTGCAAGAAGATGATCGCTTACAAGAGCGCATTACACAAGTACTTGATCGTGTTGAGGCATCTTTAAAGCAGGCACTGCGTATTGCCCAAACCCAAGGCGGTACGTGGGCAGATGTATCTCAAGATGAAGTCAGCATCCGTGCGACGATGTTGATGAGTTATGTTTTGGGCCGTTGGCATCGCTTTGCTCGTAGCGGCTTTAAGAAGCTTCCAACCGAAGCGTCTGATATCAGCCTTCGCATTCTTCTGTCCGAATGAGCGAGCTACATCTCTCTAGAAATACCATCCATTTTGCCGAGCCCTTGCCTTTGCAAAGTGGCGCCATTTTATCGGGCTACGATTTAGTTATTGAAACGTACGGCAAGCTCAATGCCGATAAAAGTAATGCTGTCCTAGTTTGTCACGCACTCAATGCATCACATCATGTGGCTGGACCCAATCCTGATGATGCAAAAGATATCGGCTGGTGGGACAACATGATTGGGCCGGGCAAGCCGGTAGATACCAATCACTTCTTTGTGATTGGCGTTAATAATTTAGGATCTTGCTTTGGATCCACTGGACCCATGAGTATCAATCCCGCCACCAGCAAGCCTTATGGCGCAGACTTCCCGGTCATTACGGTTGAGGATTGGGTAAATACCCAAGCGCGCTTGGCCGACAAGTTAGGCATTCGCCGTTTTGCTGCGGTAATGGGCGGAAGCTTGGGCGGAATGCAGGCATTGGCCTGGTCCATTCAGTTCCCAAAACGCCTTGCCCATTGCCTCGTGATTGCTTCGACTCCAAAACTGAGCGCACAGAACATTGCATTTAATGAAGTAGCTCGCAATGCGATTTTGTCAGATCCAGATTTTCATGGTGGTAATTACTATGAGCATGGCGTAGTGCCAAAGCGTGGCCTCAAGTTGGCTCGTATGGTCGGACATATCACCTATTTATCTGACGATGACATGGCAGAAAAATTTGGGCGCGAGCTGCAAAGACCTAGCGGCGAGTCTCAAGACTATCGCTTTAGCTTTGATGTGGAGTTTGAGGTTGAAAGCTATTTGCGCCATCAAGGTGATAAGTTTTCTACTTATTTTGATGCCAACACTTATTTGCTGATTACTAGAGCGCTGGATTATTTTGATCCTTCTCGTCGTTATGAGGGCAGCTTAAATCGTGCCCTAGCTGAAGTGCAGGCCAGGTTCTTGGTAGTGAGCTTCTCTACAGATTGGCGCTTCCCACCTAATCGTAGTCGTGAGATTGTGGAGTCTTTGCTCAGTAATAAGAGTGAAGTCAGTTATGCAGAAATTGATGCTCCGCATGGACATGATGCTTTCTTATTGGATGACCCGCGTTATCACAATCTGATTCGTGCGTATTTTAAGCAAATGCTCGAGGTGAAGGCATGAAGCGCGCAGACTTTGCTGCAATAGCGAACTGGATTGAGCCCAATAGTGAAGTACTTGATCTGGGTTGCGGTGACGGTAGCTTCTTGGAGTATCTGCAAAAGCAAAAACCTGTTCATGCCTACGGGGTTGAGATTGATGATGCACGCGTACTTTCTTGTGTACAAAAAAGTTTGAATGTGATTCAGCAAAACTTAGAAGGTGGCCTAGCATTGTTTGAGAACAATAGCTTTGACACGGTTGTACTCTCTCAGACCTTGCAAACTATTCACGAAACTGAAAAGATTTTGCGTGAAGTGGTTCGGGTTGGTAAGGAGTCGATTGTTTCTTTCCCGAACTTTGGCCATTGGTCACACCGCCTAGCTGTTGGCTTTGGCCGTATGCCAGTTTCTAAAAGCTTGCCTTACCAGTGGTACAACACACCCAATGTACGCGTTCTTACGGTAGCCGATTTTGAAAAGCTGGCTTCGAGTCTGGGTTTACGGATTTTGGATCAATGTATCTTGCATGAAGGGCGACAAGTTACTTTGATGCCTAATCTTTTTGGAAGCCTAGCGCTGTTCCGCGTTCGACGTGCTTAGTACGATTGAGTCCTGGCTGAAAGATTTTCGGGTCTACCTCGAATGGCCGTGCCTCCGAATGCTCTTCTTGGGTTTCTCTGCAGGCTTACCGCTGCTACTAATTTTAGGAACACTCAGCTTTTGGCTTAGAGAAGCTGGAATTGATCGCAGTACGATTGGTTACCTCACTTGGGTTGGCTTGATTTACGCGTTTAAGTGGATGTGGGCTCCTTTAGTAGATCGACTGCCCATTCCCCTGTTGTCAAGATTATTTGGTAGAAGGCGTAGCTGGCTACTTTTTGCACAACTACTCATTATTATTGGCCTAGTCGGTATGGCCAGCATTGACCCTCAGGTTCAACTTACGCCGATTGTGTGGTGTGCACTTCTGGTTGCCTTCGGTTCTGCAACGCAAGATATTGCATTGGATGCCTTCCGGATTGAGTCTGCAGATAGTGATCACCAGGCGGCTTTGGCTGCTACTTATCAAACAGGGTATCGACTGGCTTTAATTTGGTCTGGTGCTGGCGTTCTCTGGTTAGCCGCCCGCGCTGAAGCTGGTGCTACTGGCTATGATCCAGCCGCTTGGCAATTTGCTTATCTTTGTATGGCGCTCTCTATCAGTGTTGGCGTGCTTACTACCTTGTTTAGTAAAGAGCCCGTTCGCATTGAGCTAGCAAAAGCCCGAAATGCAAAAGCGTGGCTACATCAGACTTTGATTGAGCCATTTGCAGACTTTATTAAACGTTACGGTTGGCACGCTATTTTAATTTTGTCTTTAATTGCCATCTATCGCATTAGTGATGTGGTGATGGGCATTATGGCTAACCCGTTTTATGTGGACATGGGCTATACCAAGGATGAGGTTGCAGCAGTGAGCAAGGTCTTTGGCGTAGTGATGACATTAGTCGGCGCCTTCGTTGGAGGCGTCCTTACTTTACGTTTTGGCGTGATGCGGATTTTATTTCTGGGTGCGATTTTATCGGCTGTCAGTAACGTGTTATTTGCTTGGCTTGCCACTCAGGGCCATGACTTGCATGGCTTAATCTGGGTCATCTCTGCTGACAATCTGAGTTCTGGAATTGCAACGGCAGCGTTCATTGCATTTTTATCGGCTTTGACGAATATTCAGTACTCCGCAACGCAGTACGCATTATTTAGTTCGATGATGCTCTTATTGCCAAAATGGTTGGCTGGATTTTCAGGTGTCTTTGTAAATCATTTTGGGTATTCAAGCTTTTTTATCAGCACTGCGATTATTGGTGCGCCAGTCTTAATTCTGATTTGGCTCACTATTCATTTCAAAGTGGTTGAATTTAAACAGCACGACTCACAGGTTTCTAAATAGACCAGTCGTAATCAACTGTCAGTGGAGCGTGATCTGAAAAGCGCTCATCTTTATAGACGGCAGTATTTTTAGCGCTTGCCGCTATTCCTGGGGTGGTGATGTGATAGTCAATACGCCAGCCTACGTTCTTTGGATACGCTTGACCACGATTACTCCACCAGGTGTAGCAGGTATCAGTAGCCTCAGGCTCTAGCTTTCTGTAGACATCAACATAACCAACTTTGCTAAACAGGTGTGTTAGCCAAGCGCGCTCTTCAGGCAAAAATCCAGAGTTCTTGAGATTACCTTTCCAATTCTTGAGGTCAATCTCATTGTGAGCAATATTGACATCCCCGCACAGCACAATCTCGCGCCCTGATTTCTTGAGTTCTACTAAATGCGGCAAGAAAGAATCGAGATAACGATACTTAGCTTCCTGCCTCTCTGGCGAGCTTGAGCCTGATGGCATGTACACGGAAATTACTGAAAGCTTTTTGAATCGAGCTTCGACATAGCGACCTTCAGCATCAAACTCCGCATTGCCATAGCCATAGAGCACCACGTCGGGTTGATGTGGGGTGTAGATGCCACAACCACTGTAGCCCTTTTTTTCAGCATGATGAAAGAAGCCGTGCAGGCCACCTGGATTAAGGATGGCATCTTCCAGATCATCCTGCTGAGCCTTGAGCTCCTGCATGCAGACAAAGTCCGCCTTTTGCTTTACAACCCAAGGCAGGAAGCCTTTTTTGACCGCTGAGCGGATACCGTTGAGGTTAGCAGAAATGATGCGTAACATATAGGCCTATGAGCTCAAAAAATTCTAATCAAGATAACTTTATTCAATTTGCCCTTGAGGCAAATGTTTTGTCGTTTGGGGAGTTTAAAACTAAAGCTGGACGCCTTTCACCTTATTTCTTTAATGCCGGTGGGTTCAACGATGGTGCCCGCTTAAGTGCACTAGGCCGCTATTACGCCAAAGCCTTGCAAGCGTCTAGTATCCAGTTCGATATGCTCTATGGACCTGCCTATAAAGGAATTACGTTGGCCGCAGCTACTGCGATCGCTTTAGCTGATATGGGTCGCAATGTACCTTATGCCTACAATCGCAAAGAAGCGAAAGATCATGGCGAGGGCGGTTCATTGGTAGGCGCCCCAGTAAAAGGTAAGGTAGTGATCATTGATGATGTGATTTCTGCTGGCACTTCTGTGAGAGAGTCTGTGAAACTCATTCGTGAAGCAGGTGCAGAACCGGCAGCAGTGTTAATTGCCTTGGATCGTATGGAAAAGTCAGGTACTGCCACTGACATTGGAGACAAGTCAGCAGTCCAAGCAGTAGAGCAAGAATTTGGTTTGCCAGTGCTGGCAATTGCAAACTTGGCAGACTTGATGGCTTTCCTGACCACCTCCAGCAATACTGAGCTAACAAACTATTTGCCAGCGGTGAAAGCTTATCGCGAGAAGTATGGCATTTAATTAATAGCGGCTTCAGGAACTACACAGCTCCGTCCTTAGATTTTTACTTCACCTTCGAATACAGTGATTGCTGGGCCTGTCATGATGACGCTCTGCGCTACCTCGTTGATCATGCCACCCCAGGCAATTTGTAAATCGCCACCACGGGTACGCACCTTCACCGGGGAGTCGAGCAAGCCACGACGAATACCTGAGACCACCGCGGCGCATGCACCTGTTCCGCAGGCGAGAGTCTCGCCAGCGCCACGCTCGTAAACGCGCAACTTGATTTCATTGCGATTCAGAATTTGCATATAGCCTGCATTCACTCGCTTTGGAAATGCAGCATCCCTCTCAATTGATGGACCTTCTTCGAGTACGGGCGCGCTATCGACATCGCCAACTACTTGAACTGCATGAGGATTGCCCATCGACACGATACTGATCCAACTGTCGTGTGGTGCAGGGGTTTTAATAGGTAGTGCGTAGAGTATTGCATGAAACTCTTGCTTGCTAGCAAGGGCGCCTGCATTAAATGGAATCTGACTGTGCTCAAAAATTGGCGCACCCATATCAACTTCTACCTGACCATCATCATGAGATCTGAGTGTGAGTACGGTATGTGTTACCTCAACGCGCAAGGGATTCTTCGTGGATAGGCCTTGGTCGAGTACAAAGCGTACAAAACAACGTGAGCCATTGCCACATTGCTCAACTTCACCACCATCCGCATTAAAGATGCGATAACGAAAATCAGCATCAGGGCGTGTAGCTTTTTCAACTAGCAGAATTTGATCGGCGCCAATGCCAAACTGACGATGGGCTAATTTTTGCCATTGCTCGCGCGTGACATTGCTGAGATCTTGAGCGATACCATTGAGCACAATGAAATCATTGCCAGCACCATGCATTTTGGTGAAACGTAGTGTGCGTGCGGACTTGCTTAAATTCGTACTCAAAAGAATCCCAATTAGTTATAAAGACTTGGCTCGCCAGGCGGCCGATGCTTAAAGCGTTTGTGTACCCAATAGTACTCTGCCGGCCTTTCTCGAACAAGGTCTTCGATGTATTTGTTCAGGCGTGCAGTATCTGCTTCCACATCATCTGTTGGGAAGTTGGGAAGTGGTGCGCTGATATTGCAGGTATAGGCCTTACGATCGGGATTCAAGGTGGTGGTCATCAGGCAGACTTCTGCACCACTGAGCCTAGCTAAGCGCGAGACTGAGGTGATAGTATTGGTTTGAATTCCAAAAAAAGGTACAAAAACAGAGTCACGTGGACCGAGATCAATATCAGGTGCGATAAAAATAAAGTTACCAGTTTGAATTTCACGAATCAAATCACGCAAGCGACTCTGCCTCTCAATTGACTTTCCTCCGAAACGATTTCGCCATTCAATCATTTTTTGATTGAAGAAGGGGTTCTTCATGTTTTGATAGAGACCAGCACCACGTGGCCAGTCATGTGCACTAGCCAAAACGGAGAGAGTCATAAAGCCACCTTCAAGTCCAACAAAGTGGGGATTAATTAGGAGTCGTGGCTTGCGATCACCTAGAGTAATAGCAGAGTTGATCGTGACGATATCAGTAATTTGTTTGCCACTACCAAGCCAAATACGACTCCTCTCGATTACGCTACGACCAAATAATTTCCAGTGTTCTAGCGCTAGCGAATCAATTTCATCTGCACTCAGATTAGGAAAGCACAGGCGCAGATTAGTTTTAACAACCTTGGCACGCTCATTGGGTATGTGAGCTACTAAGCAGCCGAGACCGTAGCCAGTCTGAATGGTGAGGCCATAGGGTAAAAATGCAAACAGGCGCAGTATGCTCAGCGCTAGAAAATTAAAAACATTTTGTAACCAGGTCATGAGAATAAATTATAAATTTATTAACTAATTACTTGGTGGTAATTCTGCTCCGCTTGGATGTTTGTAGCGGTTATAGGCCCATATGAATTGATTGGGTGCAACTAAGATTGCATTCTCAATGGCAAGATTGAGTTCAGCCGCTGCCAGTGTCGAGTCTTCAGAAAGCGGCTCCAACCTCTTGGCTTGCATGAGCCAGCCTTTACCCAGCCCTTTACGTTTAGCGGTAAACATGACAACAGGCGTGTTGTTACGATTCGCTAGGCGTGCTGGCAGCGGAGTTGTATAAGCTAAGCGCCCAAAAAAGGGTACCCATACGCCTTCACCGCCACTAGGAACTTGATCTGGAAGAATGCCAATGGCTTCCCCACGTGTCAGTGCCCGCGTCATTTGACGAACACCATTCAGATTAGTTGGGACGAAATGCATATTGGGATAAGCGCGACCCTCTTCAACAACTTCGTTGAGCCATTCTTGGCGGGATGGACGATAGAGAATAGTCGCTGGAAAGTGCTGAGCTAATACCCTAGGGATGATTTCAAAGCCACCCAGATGCGGTGTGAGCATGACTAGGCCATGACCTTCATTAATAGCTGCCTCAACTAGATCCCAGTCTTGTATTTCAACCAGAGAAAGCGCCTTTTTGGGATTTCGCCAAATCCATAGGCTGTCTGAGAAGAGTTGCCCTGAGGCCGCTGTTGCACTCCAAATTTGCAATGGCAAATGATGGCTTTTAACAACGGCCTCATATTGGGGGCGAAACAGTGTTCGATATTGCCCCGATCCTAAATAAGCCAAAATTCCCAAAACAGCCCCAATTACCTGAACCAGGAATAAGGGCAAAACTGCAATTGCTGCGAGGGTTAGCTTGAGAAAGAGTTTGCGCACCCTCTAATGATATTCAATGCCAGCGCTAGGGCCAAATTTCCGGCGACGCTTGATGAATAAGGTGTTTTTCGGATAGAATCTAGTTATCGCTGAGTTAAGGCAACTTGCAGGGCGATTCATAAATACTGCTAAAGCGTCGCCGTCGTAGTTCCTGGCACGTCGAGTTGTCCCAAAGATCGTGTTAATTTTTAAAGGAATATGCAATGGCGAATGATTACTTCTTTACCTCAGAATCCGTTTCTGAAGGTCACCCCGATAAAGTAGCAGACCAAATCTCTGATGCCATCTTGGATTCCATCCTGGCTCAGGACCCGACTGCGCGTGTTGCTGCGGAAACTCTGTGCAACACCGGACTAGTAGTTTTGGCTGGTGAAATCACTACAAACGCCAACGTGGACTATATCCAAGTAGCTCGTAACACTTTGCGTGAAATTGGTTACGACAACACTGACTACGGCATTGATTACAAAGGTTGTGCCGTATTAGTAGCTTATGACAAGCAAAGCCCTGACATTGCTCAGGGCGTAGATAAGGCGCATGACGATGGCCTAGACCAAGGCGCTGGTGACCAAGGCTTGATGTTCGGTTATGCCTGCGATGAAACTACAGAGCTCATGCCTTTGCCGATTCATTTGTCGCACCGTTTGGTAGAGCGTCAATCTCAATTACGCCGTGATGGACGTTTGAACTGGTTGCGCCCAGATGCCAAGTCTCAGGTGACCTTACGTTACGTGGATGGCAAGCCTGACTCAATTGATACCGTGGTTCTCTCTACGCAGCATGATGAAGATATTTCTCTCGAGAAGTTACGTGAAGCAGTGATCGAGGAAATCATTAAACCAGTATTGCCAAAGCATTTAATCAAAGGTGCTATTAATTTCTTGGTGAACCCAACAGGTCGATTTGTGATCGGTGGTCCGCAAGGCGATTGTGGTCTGACTGGTCGCAAGATCATTGTGGATACTTACGGTGGTGCAGCTCCTCACGGTGGCGGCGCATTCTCTGGTAAGGATCCTTCTAAGGTTGACCGTTCTGCTGCTTACGCTGGTCGTTATGTGGCAAAGAATGTGGTTGCTGCAGGCTTAGCAAGCAAATGCTTGATTCAGATCTCTTATGCGATTGGTGTGGCTAAACCAACTTCAGTGATGGTGAGCACCTACGGCACTGGCAAGATCTCTGATGAAAAGATTGCACAACTGGTATCTGAGCATTTTGACTTGCGTCCAAAAGGCATCGTCAAGATGTTGAATCTCTTGCGTCCGATTTATCGCAAGACTGCTGCTTACGGCCATTTTGGTCGTGAAGAGCCTGAATTTACTTGGGAGCAGTGCGATAAGGCGCCTGCATTACGTGCAGCTGCCGGCTTGTAATCTGCTTTCTAAGTAGTAAATTGGCAGTATGTAATTGTATTGAGGCGAAATATGGCGAAATTGATTACAATTTCGCCATACCTTCAAGGAGCGTTGCAAGGAATACTGAGACCAGTGTTTCCCCAGGCTTGAAGGGAGTGAGCTCCTAGGTAACCCCAGAGTTTGCTAATTGCAACTGCGCTCGCTAACCCATGATTCAATGGCTAGCGAGTTTCTACTCCAGCATTGGATCGTATTTAGCTGGAGCATTCATGAGTACCGTTTCCGATTTAAATAACTTTGTAGCAACCCGTTGCGCTATTGCCGATATTTCTTTGGCTGACTTTGGCCGTAAAGAAATCGCCATTGCTGAAACTGAGATGCCGGGCCTTATCGCCATTCGCGATGAGTTTGCAGCGCAGCAGCCATTGCGTGGTGCGCGCATTACTGGTTCATTGCACATGACCATTCAAACTGCAGTCTTGATCGAGACGCTTGAAGCTCTTGGTGCTGAGGTGCAGTGGGCATCTTGCAATATTTTCTCTACACAAGACCACGCTGCTGCAGCGATTGCCGCTAACGGCACACCGGTGTTTGCGATCAAGGGTGAAACGCTTGAGCAATACTGGGATTACACCCACCGTATTTTCGAGTGGGCTGATGGTGGCTTCACCAATATGATTTTGGATGACGGTGGCGATGCGACTTTGTTATTGCACCTGGGCGCACGCGCTGAAAAAGATCAAGCTTGCTTGAATCATCCAACCAGCGAAGAAGAAACCATTTTGTTTGCCGCCATTAAAAAGAAATTGGCACAAGATCCAACTTGGTATTCCACCCGTTTAGAAAAAGTTAAAGGCGTTACCGAAGAAACTACTACTGGTGTACATCGCCTCTATCAGATGTTTGCTAAGGGCGAATTAAAGTTCCCGGCCATTAACGTAAATGACTCTGTTACCAAGAGTAAGTTTGACAACCTCTATGGTTGCCGCGAGTCTTTGGTTGACGCGATCAAGCGTGCTACCGATGTGATGGTTGCCGGTAAGGTTGCCGTTGTTTGTGGTTATGGCGACGTAGGTAAGGGTTCGGCGCAAGCTCTGCGTGCTTTGTCTGCTCAAGTTTGGGTCACTGAAGTGGATCCAATTTGTGCATTGCAAGCTGCAATGGAAGGCTACCGCGTTGTCACAATGGATTACGCTGCAGATAAGGCAGACATCTTTGTTTCAGCAACTGGTAACTACCATGTGATTACACATGATCATATGGTCAAGATGAAGAACCAAGCTATCGTTTGTAACATTGGCCACTTCGATAACGAGATTGATGTTGCTGGTATCGAGAAATATAAGTGGGAAGAAATCAAGCCACAAGTAGATCACGTGATTTTCCCGGCAAGCAATGGCAATCCTGAGAAGCGCATCATTATCTTGGCTAAAGGCCGTTTGGTTAACCTCGGTTGCGGTACAGGTCACCCATCTTATGTCATGAGCTCTTCATTTGCGAACCAAGTGATTGCGCAGATCGAATTGTGGAATGCCGTTGGCACAGATAAATACCCGGTTGGTGTTTATACCTTGCCTAAGCATTTGGATGAGAAGGTTGCGCGTTTGCAGCTCAAGACGTTGAATGCTCAGTTAACTGTATTGTCAGATCAGCAGGCGTCTTACATTGGTGTGACGAAGGAAGGTCCTTATAAGACCGATCACTACCGTTACTAATCCGCTTCTTGCTAGATATTGTTCAATAGAGAAATAGAGATACAGGCCCAAGATCATGGAATTAAGCGTTGAATTCTTCCCCCCAAAAACACCTGAAGGTGAGAATAAGTTGTATCTCGTGCGCGAGCGTTTTAGTGAAATGCTCAAGCCCGCTTTTTATTCTGTGACCTTTGGCGCTGGTGGCTCTACTCAATCTGGCACATTAAAAGTAGTGAGCGATATTCACGCTGCGGGTGCAGCAGTTGCTCCTCACTTATCTTGTGTTGGTAGTTCACGCGAGAGCGTGCGCGAGATGTTGAAGCAATACCAAGCATTAGGTATCAAGCGTATCGTAGCTTTACGTGGCGACTTACCATCTGGCATGGGTCAGTATGGTGAGTTTCATCACGCGAATGAATTGGTTGAATTTATTCGTACCGAAACTGGCGACTGGTTTCACATTGATGTAGCTGCATATCCGGAATGCCATCCTCAGGCCAAGTCACCAGCAACTGATGTCGATTTCTTTGTGCAGAAAATGAAGGCTGGAGCAAACTCTGCAGTCACACAATATTTCTATAACAGCGATGCCTATTTTCGCTTTGTAGATGAGGCATATGAATTGGGTGTTACTCAGCCAGTGATTGCTGGAATCATGCCGATCACCAATAGCACTCAGTTGCTACGTTTTTCTGATGCCTGTGGTGCAGAAATACCGCGTTGGATTCGTTTGCGTCTTCAGTCCTATGGCGATGACACTGCCTCGATTCGTGCGTTTGGTGAAGAGGTAGTTACCGATCTTTGCGACCAGCTTTTAGTAGCAGGTGCACCTGGATTGCATTTCTATTCATTAAATCAGGCTGACGCCGTTTTAGCCATTGCAGATAATTTAAGTCTTAACAAGTAATTACTAAGCCTGACTCAGTCAGCATGGCGTCTAAAGGCTCATCATGTGCTTGAGCTTGCCACTGCGCATCATCTAACTTTTGCCAATCAAAGCCAATTCCTATACACAGTAGCTTAGGTTTGGCTTTACGCAATTGCGCTAAAGTGCGATCAAAGTAGCCGCCCCCATAACCTAGTCGCCAATAATGGGTTTGATCGCCTACCCTAGATTGTGACCAACCAACACAGGGAATCAAAATACAGTCTGGAGTAATTTGAGGTCTGCGGGGGTTATTGGGGTCTGGCTCTGGTACGCCGTGGCGACTTGGAATGAGTAGGTCACCCTCTTCCCAGACATAGAAATCCAAATGTTTATCGGGGCGCGCAAATGGGAGTGCTAGCACTTTACTTGCCTTGCTGTCAGCCCAAGTCAATAGAGCGGGTCTAAGGTCAAGCTCATCTTGTATGGGGCAATACAAGGCAATGGATTGAATCTGGGCATCATACTTGGCTAGTAATTGGGTAAGGCTGGCCACAATAGCCTCTTGTGTTTTGGCATAGCTTGCGCTGCCCGCAAACTCTTTTCTTTGGGCTAGCAAGTCCTGCCGTAGTGATTTTGGAGAATTGCCGTGCATATAGACCATTATCAGGCGAAAATTAAGAGATATAGTAAATCGATAAGGTAAGACGGTGAAAAAGAGGTTTGATCTTTCTGGTGGCTGGCAAAAAATCGTGGGCAGGATTCTATTTCTAGCCCTAGCTGTTTCTGCGCCGAGCATTTTTGCGGAAAAAGCCAAGAAAACTATTCCCGCTAAAGAAAGTAGGATTGCAGCCTTTGAGATCACTGAAGGTGATCGCACGTTTATTGAGCTGCGCGAAGCTGCCAAAAGAAATGATGTAGCCCGTTCGCAAACATTGGCTGCCAGTCTCCCCAATTACCCCTATGACGACTACGTGGCTTATTTTCGCATTAAGCCTCAGCTATTTGATAGTGCTGGTGTTGCGCGCGCCGATAGCAATGCTGACTCTCAGGTGATGGCTTTTCTAAATCAATATCAAGGTACGGCTCTAGCCGATCGGATGCGTAATGATTGGTTACTCGTTTTAGGTAAGCGTAAAGATTGGTCGCGCTTTGAAGTCGAATACCCCAAGTTTGCTTTGGATGATGATACGCAGGTGAAATGCTATTCACTACAGTCGAAATTGGCCCAAGGTGAGAACCCAAGCAAATTAGCGATTGATGCACGCGCAATATTATTGGATCCACGTTATTTTGGTCAGGCTTGCCAAGAATTGGTACCTGCCTTGGCTGGTGCCGGAGGTATGACGCCGAGCGAAGCAAAAGCGATTGGTCGCGCTGCCAGTGAGATGGGTTTTGACACAATGTCACGTCGCTTAGGCGGTGAAGATCCTATTGCCGAGATTGTGAAAGCTGCTAAAGCCGACCCTGCAAAAGCATTTAAAGATTTTTCACAAAATGCATCACGCTATAGCAAGGAGAATCAGGCTGTAGCTTGGGGTGTCATTGGTCAGTTTCTCGCAAAGAAATTAGACCCCAATGCAGATGATGCCTATCGTTTTCAGCAAGAGCTAGGTTTTAATGAACTACTCTCTACTGAAGGTCAAGAGTGGAAGGTGCGCGCTGGCTTGCGAGCCAAGGATTGGACTCTGGTAAAAAATGCGATTGAAGGTATGAATCCTGCTGTACGTAGTAAGGATCCCGCCTGGACCTATTGGTATGCACGTGCGTTGAAGGTGGATGGACAAAATGAAAAGGCACGCGAGAGTCTTGAGCTCGTAGCTGATCAATACAATTTTTATGGACAGCTTGCGCGAGAGGATCTTGGTAAATCAAATCATGTGCCTGCGCGCACTAAGGTTGGTGATGCAGAAATCGAAGCGATGTCTCAGCGCAAAGGCTTTATCAGGGGCGAGCGTTTCTATGCCATGAATTTACGATTTGAAGGTAATCGTGAGTGGAACTGGGAGTTGCGCAATATGACCGATAAGCAACTGTTGGCATCTGCTGAGTATGCCAAGCGTATCAGTCTATATGACCGCGTTGTCAATACTGCAGACCGCACAAAGCAAGAGCATGATTTCAGTTTGCGCTACCCAACACCCTATCGTGATGAGCTATCGCCAATTGCAAAGCAAATTGACTTGAACCTGGCTTGGACTTATGGATTGATTCGTCAAGAGTCACGTTTCATCATGAATGCCTCCTCTTCGGTAGGTGCTTCAGGGTTGATGCAAGTGATGCCAAACACAGCAAAGTATGTAGCCAAGAAGATTGGTATGACCTCTTATACCAATGACAAGCTCACCGATACCAATACCAACCTCACCTTAGGTAGTAACTACTTGAATATGGTCTTAGTAGATCTAGATGGCTCTTGGGTGCTAGCATCTGCAGCTTATAACGCTGGCCCATCGCGCTCTAAAACTTGGCGGGAAAAGCTCACTAGCCCAACAGAGGGTGCAATTTTTGCAGAAACCATCCCGTTCAATGAGACACGCACTTACGTAAAAAATGTTTTAGCGAACGCCACGTACTATTCATCGGTAATGTATGGACAGACACAATCTTTAAAGCAGCGTTTAGGGGTGATCACTCCTAAGGCGGCAAACGCCTCTGAGCTGCCCTAGTAATTTAACGAAATGGGATTTTTATGAAATATGACATTCTGCTAATTGGCGGTAACGGTTTTGTAGGCAGAGTCTTGTCTGCCCAATTACAGGCAGAGGGCTATTCCGTTTTGCTGCCCACTAGGCACTTAGCATCCGCACGTGAATTGCGCATGTTGCCAAAGATACATTTAGAAGATGCTGATGTGCATGAGTTTGATTCTTTGCAAGAGCTTTGCTCACGCATTAAACCTGGTGGTGCAGTAATTAATTTGGTTGGCGTTCTGCATGACAAGCCCGCTCAGCCTTACGGAAAAGTATTTGAAGCAGCTCATGTGGAGCTCCCTAAAAATATTATGACCGCCATGCAGTTACATGGCCTCAAGCGCTACCTGCACATGAGTGCATTGGGCGCGGATTCTCATGGCCCATCAATGTATCAGCGTAGTAAGGGCGACGGAGAGGCTGCAGTAAAGGCTAGCAATCTCGACTGGACTATTTTTAGACCTTCAGTCATTTTTGGTGCACACGATCAATTTATTAACTTGTTTGCCAAGTTAACGAAATTATTTCCAGTGATGCCTTTGGCAAACTCAGAAGCGCAGTTTCAGCCAGTGAGCGTGGATGATGTGGCTACTGCATTTACAAGGTCTTTAAAAATGCCACCGACGATTCATCAGTCTTATGATTTAGTGGGGCCTACGGTCTACACCATGAAAGAGATTGTGGAATTTGCGGCGCGCAAAGTCGATACAAAATGCGCGATCATTCCCGTGCCCGATTTTGTTGGTTACCTCCAGGCTTTGGCTTTTGAGTTCCTACCTGTCCCAACGTTAATGTCGCGCGACAATATTGCCTCAATGCAGGTACCCAATATCCTGCCACTGAATGGTGTGGATGCCCTGAGTAAAGTATTTGGTATCAGTCGTCGCACACTAGAAGGCATGAAATAAGTCGATGAAGATCTATGCAGTCGGTGGCGCTATTCGGGATACCCTCATGGGTTTGCCGGTGCACGACATTGATTACGTGGTGGTCGGTTCTAGTGTAGAAGAGATGATTGCTCAGGGCTATCGTCCAGTGGGTAAAGAATTCCCCGTCTTTCTGCATCCACAGACTCAAGCTGAATATGCCTTGGCTCGTACGGAGCGTAAGACGGGTAAGGGTTACAAAGGCTTTCTGTTTTATGCCGACCCGACCGTCACACTAGAGCAAGACTTAGAGCGTCGCGATCTGACGATTAATGCAATGGCCCAAGAGGTAGGGGTTGATGGCAAATGGGTGGGACCTATTCTGGACCCCTACAACGGCCAGAACGATTTGGCATCAAAAATTTTCCGCCATGTTTCTGATGCGTTTGCAGAGGATCCCTTGCGACTATTGCGTATCGCGCGTTTTGCAGCTCGCTTCCCGGAATTCACGATCGCGCCAGAAACCATGGATGCTTTGCAGGCTATTGTTCGATCCAATGAATTGTCAGCACTCTCAGCCGAAAGAATTTGGCAGGAGTTAGCTAGAGGCTTTGCTGCTAGTAAGCCAATGCGAATGTTCCAAGTCTTGCTAGATGCAGGCGCAGCTAAAGTGCTGCTGCCTTCCAAGCTGGCAACTAATTTAGCCCAAGAAGAATTTCGCGATCAGCTCATTGCACATTTACATGTAGCAGATAACCGCCTTGAAGATCGCTGCGCTATCACTCTCATGAATTTGTCTGCTAGTGAAATTCGGTCATGGGCAGCGTGCGTCAAAATGCCAAATGAGGTGCGTGACTTCAGTGAAATATTTAGTGAGCTCAATGCCTTAATTGAGAATGGTGCAATCGCTAAAAATGGTGAAGTTCAGCCTGCTGATCTACTGGCTTGGTTTAATCGTGCAGATGTTTGGCGTAAGCCTGATCGTGGTCAGGTTTTACTGGATTTAGCTAAATGCATCGGCTTGAATGCCGACACTTTAATTTTGGCAATGCAAAACACTCAAGTACTCAACACGGCTGAAATTATTGAAGGTATTCCTGCAGAAGAGCGATCCAATGGTGAAAGTATTCGCAGTGCAGTCGATGCCGCCAGACTTTCGGCCATTACTGCAGCATTCACTATCTGATCAACTTAAAGTCGGTTTCTGCCTCGAAGTCCAGGTAAGTCTTCTAATGCATGGTCTGGCAATATGTCAGATAGTTTCTTTGAGAATGCGAAGACCTTAAAGAGCTCACCCATCTCCGCCTCAGACAACAGTTTTTGCAGAGAGTTTGAAATGGGTAAAAAAGTTTCTGGATTGCTAGGGTCGCCAATCTCTAATGCGATATCGCCAATACCCGCATCAAGTAAGTAACTTGCTTGATTGCTGAGATAGACATCATCAACTTCTTCCTCTAGCGCACTACGCGCAATTTGTGACCACTCCACGTGGGTAGTCACATCACATAGTCCTGGAAAATAAAACGGATCTTGGATCGCATGATGGCGATGGTGTGCCATGAGTGTGCCTTCTAGGCGCTGTGCGTGATAGTACTCACGCTCTGGAAACCCGTAATCAAATGTGAGGAAGAGGCCAGTATCGAGATGATTAGCTACTTGGCGCATCCAAGCATTTGCTGGTGCATGTAGCTCTGTGACATAGCCTTCAGAAAAACTTCCATTTATTAATACCTCTGGAAGTAGGGCTTGTTCAACGGGCCCTCCTATTGACCAAGTAAGTTTGTCATCAACAAGGCAAACGCCTTGCCAATACCAGAAGCCATTTTGAAAAATGATGGCATCACAAGGAATGGCATCAATGACTTCGTTGGCCAAAATAATGCCTTTGAAGTTGCTGGGCAAGGAGCTGAGCCATCGGCATTGAGTGGGTAAATTGAGTTCCTTAGAGAGATGTTGAAGTCGCTCCTCTTGCCTTTGAGAAAGGTCTGGAGAGATCTCGATGATGTCGTAGTGATCCAAGGTGAAATCAAGCTCGTGCAGTCGGCTAAGAATAGATTGGGCTAACTTGCCGGTACCGGCACCAAACTCCAGAATCTGGGTGGGGAGTCCTTGAGTCTGAAGACCCTTCAGAATAGGCAGAAGGGTCTCCAAAATGGCAGCGCCAAATAAGGGGGAAAGCTCGGGTGCGGTTGTGAAATCGCCGCCAGCACCTAATTTATGGGCTCCAGCACTGTAATAACCCATTCCTGGCTCATAGAGAGCCATTTCCATATATCTTGAAAAGGGTATCCAGCCGCCGTTTGAGGCGATTTCTGCCATTATTCTTTGTCTAAGAAGTTCGGTATGAGCCGTTTCAAGGCTGGTCAAGGTAATATCCATAGCTCGCTAGTCTAAGAGAATTTAGGTAACTTGAGTTCAAACCCACAACCCCAAGAAAATAAAGCGGTTTTAGTGACCGGCGCTGCTAAGCGCCTTGGTCGAGAAATTGCCTTAGAGTTTGCTCGTCAAGGCTGGGATGTGGCGGTTCACTATGGCCGGTCGGAATCCGAGGCTCAAGCTACCGTTACTGAAATCCAAAAGTTAGGGCGTAAGGTCGTAGCATTTAAGGCTGATCTTGCCAATGAGGCGGAAATCCATTTCCTATTTACGAGGGTACTTGCTGATTTCAGTAACTTGCAATGTCTAGTTAATAGCGCTTCCATCTTTGAGTACGATCGTGCTAATTCGGATTTTCCGCTCAGTAGCAAGACTTTACAAGAACATATGCAGGTCAATTTAGCTGCGCCCATCTTGTTATCTCAATTCATGTTTGAATATCAAAAGAGCCAGTCAAAGAAAGTAAGCGAGGGTGATTTATCAATCCCTTCGGTGATCCAGCTACTTGATCAAAAATTAATTAATCTCAATCCAGATTATTTGTCTTACACATTATCGAAGGCTGCACTCCTCACTTCGGTTGAGGTCTTGGCGGTAGATTTTGCTCCGCACTTACGAGTAATTGGTTTGGCCCCCGGTATTACGCTGACCTCAGGCGATCAAACCGAAGCTGGTTTTACTAAAGCACATCAGATGACGCCACTAGGAAAGTCATCAACACCCAGTGATATTGCAAAAGCAGCCGTATTTTTAGCTGGCTCGAATGCGATCACGGGCACAACCTTATATGTGGACGGCGGACAACATCTCTTACCATCATCACGCGATGTGATGTTTAAAACACATTAAGAATTTAATACAGAATAAAAAAATAGTTAATAAAGAAAGAGTTAATACACAATTTATGAACACCATTCTTTCTAACCCAGCACTTGCTGATTGTCGCCGCTTATTTTTGCGCGACTATGAAATCTATATCAATATTGGTGTTCATGATTTTGAGAAAAAGGCTGAACAGCGCGTTATTTTGAATGTCGATTTATACATTCCGCTTGGCATGAATAGCCCCACTAAAGACTTATTGGAAGAGGTGGTGGATTACGATTTCATGCGTGAGACCATTAAGGCACGCTCCTCCCAGGGCCATATCCATTTACAGGAAACGTTTTGTGATGATATTGTGACTGCAATGCTATTGCACCCCAAGGTCATTGCTGCTCGCGTCAGTACAGCTAAGCCCGATGTCTATCCTGATTGCCACTCCGTTGGTGTTGAGGTGTTTCGGCTAAAGCAGGCTTAAAGAAACTCCAGAAAAGAATTTAGTAGCTATGAGTGATATCCGTAAAGTCGTCTTAGAAGAAAACAAGCTTGAGAAAAAGCTATGCCGTTTAGTTGGGCAAGCGATTGGTGACTTTGGCATGATCGAAGATGGCGATAAAGTGATGGTGTGTTTATCGGGCGGAAAAGATAGTTATGCCATGCTCGATATTCTATTGAAATTGCGCGAGCGTGCCCCAATTCATTTTGAAATTGTTGCTGTCAACTTAGATCAAAAGCAACCAGGATTTCCGGCGGAGATTTTGCCGAACTATTTAAAAGTTTTAGGTGTCGAGTATCACATTGAAAATCAAGATACCTATAGCATCGTCAAGCGTGTAATTCCAGAAGGAAAAACTACTTGTGGGCTTTGCTCTCGATTACGTCGTGGCATTTTGTATCGTGTAGCAGATGAGTTAGGAGCTACTAAGATTGCCTTGGGCCACCATCGTGATGACATCTTGGAGACATTAATGCTCAATATGTTCTTTGCTGGCAAGCTTAAAGGCATGCCACCGAAGTTGCGATCTGATGATGGTAAGCACATTGTCATTCGCCCTCTAGCTTACGTTCCTGAAAAGCTACTTGAGCGTTATGCGGTAGATATGAACTTCCCGATTATTCCGTGTAATCTGTGTGGTAGTCAGCCCAATTTGCAGCGTGGCGCCATGAAAGAGATGTTGCGCGATTGGGAGAAAAAACATCCTGGACGTGTCGAGAATCTCTTTCGCGCGATGCACCACATCGTGCCATCCCATTTAATGGATGGTGAGGCCTTTGATTTTAAGAATCTGGAGATTTCTACAGAACTATCGGGTATTGCCGCAAGATCCGCTGGCGATAAGGCAATTGATGAGACAGAAATCGATGAAATAGCCTGTGGAACGCTTATTCAGGGGTCTTATAATCTCTCTCTATGAACATCGTTATTTTGGCTGCTGGGCAGGGAAAGCGGATGAAGTCCGCCTTACCCAAGGTTCTTCAAACCTTGGCTGGGAAACCCCTTCTCCAACATGTTTTGAATACGGCTTTAGACCTACAAGGTAAAAGCGCTAAAACTGGCCCCATTGTTGTTGTTGGGTATGGCGCTGCAGATGTTAAAGAATTTCTTCAGATCACGAGTGAGCAAGATTCTCGCTATGGCAAAGTAACTACTGTATTGCAGGCTGAGCAAAAAGGAACGGGTCACGCTTTATTGCAAGCCTTGCCTAAACTAGATGTGAATGAGCCTACTTTAGTTCTGTATGGCGATGTCCCCCTATTAAGCAAGAAGACGCTCTCTAAATTAGTCAAATTGGCTGATGGTGTCCATGGTCAAGATTCTGCATTAGCACTTCTAACTCAAAACCTCAACAATCCAACAGGTTATGGTCGCATCGTGCGCGACATTGATGGGTCAATAAAAGAGATTGTTGAAGAAAAAGATGCATCGCCTGAGCAAAAGCGTATTACAGAAATCAATACCGGCATCATGGTGCTGCCAACTAACTCACTCAAGAAATGGTTAAAGTCTTTACGCGCAAGCAATGCCCAGGGCGAATACTATTTAACTGATGTGATTGCAATGGCTGTCAACGATGGCGTACCTATTCGCACTACGCAAGCTGATGCCGAATATGAGACTGTTGGTGTGAATAGTCGCGATCAGTTGGCTGCATTAGAGCGAGTGCATCAACTCAATCAAGCACATGTATTAATGGATGCTGGTGTTTCTTTAGCTGATCCGGCGCGGATTGATATTCGTGGAACTCTAGAGTGCGGCACGGATGTCTTTATTGATGTCGGTTGTGTATTCGAGGGTTGCGTCACTTTGGCTGCGGGTACAACAGTGGGTCCGTACTGCATTATTCGCAATAGCGTGATTGGAAAGAACGTCACGATCCATCCCTATAGCCATATTGATGGTGCACAGGTTGGGGCAAATTCACTAATCGGACCTTATGCGCGTTTGCGTCCTGGCGCAGATTTATCTCACGATGTACATATTGGCAACTTTGTCGAAGTCAAGAACAGTAAGATCGCTGCAAACAGTAAAGCGAATCACTTGGCTTATGTGGGTGACTCCATCGTGGGCTCTAGAGTCAATATCGGCGCAGGTACGATTACTTGCAACTACGATGGCGTGAATAAACACCAAACCATTATTGAGGACGATGTTTTCATTGGCTCAGATACCCAGCTAGTTGCCCCAGTGCGTGTTGGTCGTGGCGCCACTTTGGGTGCGGGAACAACCCTCACTAAAGATGCACCTCCCAATCAGTTGACCGTATCACGAGCTAAGCAAATCTCTTTACAGTGGCAGCGCCCAGTAAAGAAAGAAAAGAAAGTAGTTGCCAAGAAGGTAGCCACCAAAAAATCCGTGAAGGCTAAAAAATAATGTGCGGAATTGTTGGCGCAGCATCGCGTAAGAACATTGTTGAGGTTTTAATTGAAGGCTTACGTCGTCTTGAGTACCGCGGCTATGATTCTTGTGGCTTTGCCGTAATTAATGGTGATGATGCCAAGCATCCGATCGAGCGTGCACGTACTACAGCTCGTGTCTCGGAGTTGGCAGAGCAGGGTAAGGATTTTCATGGCACCTTAGGGATTGCGCATACCCGCTGGGCAACGCACGGTAAGCCGGATACACAAAATGCCCATCCCCATATTTCTAGTGGATTGATTGCCGTGGTTCATAACGGCATTATTGAAAACTACGAATCACTACGCACTGAGTTGAAATCAGCAGGTTATGTATTTACTTCAGAAACTGATACTGAAGTCATTGCGCATCTAATTCATCAAGCCTATGTATCCAGTAAGCAGGTAGATTTAGTTGCTTCAGTCCGTTCTGTATTGCCGCGACTTCATGGCGCTTATGCGATTGGCGTGATTGCACAAGATCGACCAAATATTTTGGTGGGCGCGCGTGTTGGCTCTCCATTGGTTGTCGCTCTTGGTGAAAATGAAAACTTCCTTGCTTCCGATGCTTTAGCACTTGCTGGTCGTGCGCACTCCATGATGTATTTGGAGGAAGGCGATGTTGCCATTCTGAAGGCAGAGAGGGTTGAGATCATTGATCAAGCGGGTAAGACAGCACAGCGTGAGCAAAAGCCTATGCCAGCTCAAGCTGACTCCGTGGACTTGGGCCCTTACCAGCATTACATGCAAAAAGAGATTTTTGAGCAGCCCAGAGCAATTGGTGACACGCTTGCCAATATTGCTAGCTTTGGTCCGGAACTCTTTAACGCTGACCCCGAGCAGTGGAAAAAGTTTGATCAAATTTTGATCTTAGCCTGTGGTACTAGTTACTACTCTGCTTGTGTTGCTAAATATTGGCTGGAGGATTTGGCGGGCATTCCGACTCAGGTTGAGATTGCTAGTGAATATCGCTACCGCACCACCGTACCGAATCCCAATACGTTAATTGTGGTGGTTTCCCAGTCTGGTGAGACTGCCGATACTTTGGCAGCATTGCGCCACGCACAGTCTTTGGGGCATCAATATACTCTGGCGATCTGTAATGTAGCGAGTAGTGCCATGGTTCGCGAAACCAATTGGAATTTCTTAACCAAGGCCGGAATTGAGATTGGCGTGGCTTCTACTAAAGCATTTACAACTCAGTTAGTCGCCCTTTATCTATTGACCGTTTCATTAGCTAAGCGCGCAGGAAAAGTAAGCCCCGAAAGAGAGAAAGAGCTCTTGCGTGACTTGCGCCATTTACCAAAAGCTTTGCATGCGGTGTTAGCTCTTGAGCCTCAGATCATTGCTTGGAGTACAGCATTTGCTAAGTGCGAAAACGCTTTATTCCTAGGGCGCGGCATGCACTATCCGATTGCTCTTGAAGGCGCTCTTAAGCTAAAAGAGATTTCATATATTCATGCCGAAGCCTATCCAGCAGGTGAGTTAAAGCACGGACCCTTAGCGCTGGTTACTGACAAGATGCCGGTGGTCACCGTAGCACCTAAGGATGACCTATTGGAAAAGCTCAAATCCAATATGCAAGAGGTTAAAGCCCGTGGTGGAAACCTGTATGTCTTTGCTGACCAAGATACCGAGATCACTAGTAGCGAAGGTATCAATGTGATTCGTTTGCCTGAACACTACGGCAATCTTTCGCCAATACTGCATGTAGTTCCATTGCAGCTCTTGGCGTATCACACTGCTTGTGCTCTAGGCACTGATGTCGATAAGCCACGCAATCTGGCAAAGAGTGTTACCGTGGAGTGATCCCAACGGGGGTAGTAGAGCTTCAAGGTTTTGCTGTCAAATTCGAAGTAGTCATCAAAACTCAATCGCTAATGATTGGGGCTTACTCCGATTATCAAAAGGAGCTCTCAGACAGCATTATTCAAATGAGAGATCAGGAAAAGATGACCTTTAAAAGGATCTCAGAGACTCTTACCCAAAAAGGCTATCGCTCGCCTAGAGGATTCGATTTGAGTGCTGAAAGCGTGTTCTCAGTCTATAAAAAACGCAAAATTAGAGACGCTAGATTAGGTGCTCAGCCAAAACAGTTTGTTACTGGGTTAAGAGTAATTGGATAGTTCCAATTGGAACTTATATCGGATAAGCTCCTAAGTTGATGAAAAAAAAGCCCCCCAGACTCCTTTTTGCGCTCTGGCTATCAATTGCCGTTCATCTTGGGCTAATTCTGTGGTGGGCTACCTATGAGGGCTTTATCTTTGCTAAACCCAAAGATGTAAATCTCAACATTATTGAGGTTCGACTAGAAGATCCTATTGCTAAAAATAGTAATGATCTAAATCCTATTCTAGGAAGCGATAAACAACCGGCATCATTAGCGGCACCATCAGCCCCAACTTCGGAAGAGTGGGCATTCGCATCCAAATACACATTAAAAAATAGCAAAGGATATCGCCACTCTTTCGGTCAGCAAGTACGAAGTATGATGGGCGCAGCTGTAGAGGGTCCGGACCAAGGGCAAGTCAGATTTAGAATAGAAATTGCTCCAAATGGAACTCTTGTCAAAGTTGAAACGCTTTGGAAAACTTCTGATAAAGCGGAGCAATTGGCTAGAAGGGCAATGAAGTCTATGCCTGCTTTGCCACCCACGCCAACAGGCAAATCACTCATCTTTGAAAGAACGATTTCATTTACGCCATTTGCTACAGATGATGCGCCAGTCTATAGAGACGACTGTCTGCCCGATACACCAGCGTTTAGCAATCCATTTGCCTGGGATGGCAAATCATCCCAAGAAATCAAGAAGAACAAGCCTGCTGAAAAGCTCAGCCCCGAAGCGTTGGCTGAATGCCTAAAGCAGTTACCTCAAGATTCTATTGATGGCATTACTGCTGAAGCTCAACGGCAACTAGACATATGGAGCTCGGGCAAACTTAATCAAAGAAAGTAGGTTTCTATACATACGTGTATGCGTATATATGCGTAATGTCGGTTTAAGCGAGATTCCTATGATCGGATAACCCACAACACTAAAGGCTTCTATGGCTTGGATCATTACCAAATACTTATTGACCGCAGGAATAGTTGTATTCATTTCTGAGGTTGCCAAAAGAAGTGATCGACTGGGTGGATTTATTGCGGCATTGCCACTGATGACACTTTTAACCCTAGTGTGGCTTTATTTTGAAAACCAGCCAGAAGAGAAAATAGCCAATCACGCTTATTACACCTTTTGGTACGTGATCCCTACATTGCCGATGTTTCTGCTATTCCCCTATTTACTTCCCAAGCTGGGCTTTTGGCTAACTATGGGGGCAAGCGTAGCGGTATCAGTAATTTGTTTTGGATTATTTGCCCTAGCGATAAAGGGATTTGGAGTTGAGCTTCTTTAATCTTGTCAAGTAGAGTAAGGTTGTCCCCCTCGATGCTTTGTCTAAATGAAAAGATAAAATAAAGTGGGGTTGCTAGTGACCCCCGTTCAGAACTCGGACGTTACCGTCGAGTAATTAAATCGGCAGTACGGCTTTGAAAAAGACAAGAAGTTCATGAAAAAACTCATTGGCATACAAGGTAATGATCAGGGTCACTGGGTTGGCGATGGCTTTCCTGTGCGTACTTTGTTCTTCTATCAAGAGCTGGGAAAGCAGATGAGCCCATTCTTGATGCTGGACTATGCGGGTCCAGCGGAGTTTCCCGCAACAACTGAACGTAAGGGCGTAGGCTCACACCCTCATCGTGGTTTTGAAACTGTCACGATCGTATATGAGGGCGAAGTAGCGCATAAGGATTCTACAGGTCAGGGCGGCATCATTGGTCCTGGCGATGTGCAGTGGATGACTGCCGGCTCAGGCATCTTGCATGAAGAGTTTCATTCCGAAGGATTTGCCAAAAGTGGCGGAACTTTGAATATGGTGCAGTTGTGGGTAAATCTACCGGCAAGACTGAAAATGACTAAGCCAAGCTACCAAGCTATTCTGGATAAACAGATTCCTGCGATTAATTTAATGAATGGTGCAGGGCAAGCTCGCATCATCGCTGGAGAGTTTGATGGCTATCAAGGCCCTGCTCATACCTTCACCCCTATGAATGTGATTGACCTAAAGTTGAAGAAGGGCTCAACCAGCATTTCTGTGCCAGAAGGCTGGAATGCATCTCTAGTCGTACTGAAGGGTGCCATTGAGGCTGGTGAGGGCATGGTGGCTCAGGATGCCAAGATGTTGATGTTTGATCAGCAAGGTCAAGATATTGAGGTGAATGTGTTGGAAGACTCTATTGCCCTCCTACTGAGTGGCGAAGCTATTGACGAGCCTATCGTTGGCTACGGACCATTTGTCATGAATACCAAAGAAGAGATTACTCAAGCAATGCAGGATTTTAATCGTGGGAGTTTTGGAAGAATCGCCCACTAAGAAGATGCTTTGAGTGTAAAAAAATCCGTTTGACTTCTATGTTTAGCTGTGAACAAAATTTATTATTTAAATCAAGGTGTTACACAGACTGGTTTAGAAAAGTGTGTTCAAATATCTCCTGTAGAAAAGGATATTTGTCCCACTTCATGTTTGACTCAAAAGATTTTTATACTTTGCGTTTACTCCCGCTACTATCTGCGGGGCTTCTGTCTGCCTGTGCGGTAGGACCAGACTTCAAGCAGCCAGATGCTCCTAATACATCCAGATATACCGAAACTACAATCTCTCAGAAATTAGCCATCGCACCTGGGGTGCCTGGTGGAACGAATCAAGAGTTTATTGAGGGTGCAGATATCGAGGCTCAGTGGTGGGAATTATTTAAGTCACCTGAGTTGGACGTATTGATTAAAAAAGCTTTGCAGCAGAACCCTAATTTAGGCGTTGCTGATGCTGCGCTCCGTGCGAGCCAAGAAAACGTGAGCGCACAAATTGGTGGACAGTATTTCCCGGCGATTGGTTTAAATGGCGGTGTCGCTCGGCAGCTACAGCCTTCTGCAATTTATGGTCTGCCTTATGGCTCTGATACCTACAACCTCTATAACGCTTCTGTAAATGTTACATATAAGCTAGACGTCTTTGGTGGTGCACGCCGCGCAGTTGAAGGTGCGAGAGCGCAAGCAGAGATTGCACAGTTTCAGCTAGAAGGCGCCTATCTTTCTTTGACGGCCAATATCGTTACCGGTGCGGTACGAGAAGCTGCTTTGCGTGCACAGATGCAGGCTACCGAAGAAATTTTGAAGGCGCAAACCAATTTAGCTGAGGTAACAGAAAAGCAATTGGCAATTGGCACAGTCTCTCGAGTGGATGTGACCTCACAAAGAACTTTGGTGTCTAACTCACAAGTCGATTTATTTACGTATGAGCGCAATCTTTCGTTTGCGCGCAATCAGTTGGCAGTATTGGTGGGCGAGTTACCTAGTAATGCCAACATTACCAAGTTTGACTTGAAATCTCTGCATTTGCCAGAGAAGCTGCCACTCTCCATACCATCGAGCTTGGTGCGTCAGCGACCAGACGTGCGCGCAGCAGAAGCGCAACTCAAGGCCACCAATGCTTTAGTAGGCGTTGCTACTGCCAATTTATTGCCACAATTTAATATCACTGGTGCTATTGGCTCCGCTGCATTAACAAGCTCAGCCTTATTTGGGCCGAATGCCACTCTATGGTCCATTGCTGGCGGTATCTTTCAGCCACTCTTTCAGGGTGGACAGTTATTAGCGCAACGACGTGGTGCAATGGCTAATTACGAACAAGCAGTTTTTCAATATCAAGCTACCGTGCTCAAGGCTTTTCAAGAAGTGGCTGACTCCTTACGTGCTTTAGAAACTGGTGCTCAAGCATTGAAGTCTGCATCAGACGCTGAACGCTATGCTTATGAAACTTTAGATTTGGTGCAGCAGCAATACAAGCTCGGCACTGCCAGCTACTTGGCTGTCCTCTATTACCAAAATCAATATCAAATTGCTAAAGTCAAATCGGTTTCTGCGCAAGCGACCCGATTCTCTGACACAGCAGCATTATTTGCAGCATTGGGCGGCGGTTGGTGGAATCGTACCGGCCCAGCCTTTCAACCAAAAGCCATAGCGAACAAAGATCAAAATGAAACTTCTGGAAACAATTAAAACTAAAGTAACTGCTACTGCAGTTGCCTTATGGACTTGGATGCTAGCTAAGGCGGTAGAGTGGAAACTTCGCGAGAAGCTCATTGCGCTTTGGGAAAAGATCAAAGGATTTTGGGTACGTTTGCGCGAACGCTTCATGCGCAGCAAGATTAATGCAAAACTACAATCTATGACACCTTTGGGTCGACGTATGACCATCATGTTGTGCGGTGTATTTTTGTTGTTAGGTTTGATTTTTGGATTTAACCAACTCAAGATATTCATGATCAAGTACTTTATTGCTGGCATGGGTTTACCGCCAGCAACGGTTTCTACGATGCTTGTGGAAACTTCAGCATGGCAACCTAAGTTATCTAGTGTTGGTAATGTGCGTGCATTTCGGGGTGTAGAGCTCAGCACTGAAATTGGCGGCCTTGTGCAAAATGTTTCGATTAGATCGGGCATGGATGTTAAAGAGGGTGAGTTGCTGATTAAGTTAAATGATGCATCCGATGTAGCCCAACTTAATTCTTTAAAGGCATTGGCGGACTTGGCTCAAGTGATTAATGAGCGCGATAGACAGCAGTTAGAGATTCAGGCGATTAGTAAGAACGTATTCGATACAAGTAAAGCAGATGCAAAGTCTAAGCAGGCTCAGGTGGAACAGCAAACTGCTTTAGTTGCTAAGAAAAATTTAAAGGCCCCTTTCAGTGGACGTGTTGGCATTGTGATGATCAACCCTGGTCAGTTTGTGAACCCAGGTGATAAGTTGCTGACACTTCAAACCTTGGACCCGATTTTTGTGGACTTCAATCTCCCGCAAAGTAACGCTGAACAGATACAGGTTGGACAAGAAATTGTGGTGACAACTGATGCATTCAAAGGTGCAGGCTTTACTGGCAAGATTACTGCCATCAGTCCGAAGGTGGATACGAGTACACGCAATATTCAGATAGAGGCTCAGTTAGCCAATCCAGATAAAAAGATCTTGCCGGGTATGTTTGCTAATGTGAATATCAAGTTAGGCGATCAGATCAAGATGCTGACCTTGCCACAAACGGCTGTGACCTATAACCCCTATGGCTCAACAGTTTTTATTGCCAAGCCAACTGGTAAAAAAGATAAACAGGGCAAGCCAGCACTTGAGGCCCAACAAGTTTTTGTGACTACTGGGCCAACTCGTGGGGATCAGGTGGCGATTCTCAAAGGGGTTGATGAGGGTGCTACGGTTGTCACCAGTGGCCAGCTCAAGCTGAAAAACGGTACACCGTTGATTGTGAATAACAAGGTGTTGCCATCCAATTCACCAAACCCACAGCCACAGGAATAAGTCCTAGATGAATTGGACTGACATATTTATTCGTAGGCCAGTGCTCTCGCTAGTAGTGAGTGCACTCGTCCTGGTGTTTGGTCTGAAGGCGGTGGGATCCTTGCCGGTGAATCAATACCCGCAAACCCAAAATGCCATTGTGACGATTACGACGGCCTACTATGGCGCTGATCCAGAGACGATTGCAGGATTTATTACGCAGCCCTTAGAGACCGCGATTGCTCAGTCTCAGGGTATTGACTATTTATCCTCGATGAGTGTGAGTGGCCTCTCAACCATTACCGCTACTCTCAAGCTGAACTACGATTCCAATGCGGCATTGACGCAGATCCAGACCCAAATTAGCTCTGTTAAGAATCAACTACCACCGCAAGCCCAGCAACCTGTATTGACTGTACAAATTGGTCAATCGACTGCGGCCATGTACATGGGTTTTTATAGTGACGATATTCCAAACAACGCGATTACTGATTACTTGTTGCGGGTAGTGAAACCAAAGCTAGATTCTATAGACGGTGTCCAGAACGCTGAAATTACCGGGGGCAGAAAGTTTGCTTTGCGTGCCTGGCTCGATCGCGAGAAGATGGCTGGGCTTGGTGTGGGTGCGGATGATGTCTATAGCGCCATGGCAGCTAACAACTACTTATCTGCAGTTGGTAGTACTAAAGGCGACATGGTTGCAGTGGACTTGGTAGCAGGCACTGATTTGCATACGCTGGATGAGTTCCGCAAGTTAGTTATCAAAAAAGACGGCATCAATATTGTGTATTTGGATCAAGTAGCCAGCGTGACTATGGGTTCTGAGGATTACAACACCAACGTCGCATTTAGTGGCAAGAGGTCGGTATTTATCGCGATCAAAGTGGCTCCACAGGCGAACCTGCTTGATGTGGCCGAACGGGTTCGTGCCGCAGTGCCAGATATTCAGAAGCAGTTGCCAACCGGTATGTCTGGAAAGGTGGTGTATGACTCTACTAAGTTCATTACTACCTCGATTGATGAAGTAGTGGCCACATTGTTAGAGGCGCTGTTGATTGTGACAGTCGTGATCTATCTTTTCTTGGGCAGCGCACGCGCAGTTGCGGTGCCAGTGATTGCGATGCCACTCTCTTTGATTGGCACATTCTTCTTAATGCAGGTCTTGGGTTACTCCATCAATTTACTGACACTGCTTGCTCTAGTATTAGCAATTGGTTTGGTGGTCGACGATGCCATTATTGTGGTTGAGAACGTTGACCGCCACATGAAGGAAGGCAAGTCTCCATTAGAAGCCTCTCTAATTGCTGCGCGTGAGTTGGGCGGCCCTATTTTGGCCATGACCATTGTGTTGATCGCAGTGTATATCCCGATTGGCTTTCAGGGGGGGTTGACGGGTGCGCTCTTTACCGAGTTTGCCTTTACTTTAGCGAGTGCAGTAGCAGTATCTGGATTGATAGCTTTGACGCTTTCTCCGATGATGTGTTCACGTATCTTTACTGAAGAACAAGAGGCTTCACCGTTTGTTCAAAAGATTGATCGTATTTTTGAAAAAGTTCACCACAGTTATCAAACTACTTTACGTGAGCTTTTAAGCACTTGGCAGGTCATTATTGTGATGGGTGTGATTTTACTGGGTGGGGTGGCTTATCTTTACTCCACTGCACGTTCTGAATTAGCGCCAACGGAAGACCAGGGTATTGTTTTGATGCAGGCTTCGGGGCCGCCTAATGGCACAGTCAACCAGATGCAGACTTATGCTGATCAGATTTATCAAATATCTGCAGCGGAGCCTGAGTATGAGCAGATGTTTCAGATTACCAGTCCAACGAGCAGCTTTGGCGGTGTCTTGCTTAAAGATTGGGATCAACGCAGCCGCAATGCTACTAAGTTCCAAGAGGATATGCAGAGTAAGTGGAACTCGATCGCTGGTGCTCGCGTAGCAGCCTTCCAGTTCCCAGCCTTGCCTGGCGCACAGGGCTTGCCTGTTCAGGTTGTGATTAATACTACTGAGTCTTACGAACTATTGAATGAGGTATCCCAAGCAGTTTTGGATAAGGCACGTCGTAGTGGCAACTTCTTTTTCGTAGACTCTGATTTGAAGATTGATAAACCACAGGATGTTTTGGAAATTGATCGGGAAAAAGTGGCTGCACTGGGCATGACCCAGCAGCAAGTGGGTAGTGCGCTATCTGCTGCTTTGGGTGGCGGCTATGTTAATTACTTCTCTGTTGCTGGACGCTCTTATCGCGTCATTCCGCAGGTGAAGCAAGTAGACCGTTTAAATCCAGACCAAATCCTCGACTACTACATACGTACCCCGAGCGGACAGATGATTCAGGCTCGTACCATCGCAACAATTAAGCAAAGAGTAGTGCCGCAGTCAATTAATCACTTTCAGCAACTCAACTCGGCGACGATATTTGGTGTGAGTACCCCATTTATTTCTCAAGCAGATTTACTGGAATTTATGCGTCAAACTTTGAAAGAGGTTGCGCCGAACGGTTACACCATGGATTACGCCGGCCCGTCTCGTCAGTTCATGGCAGAGTCTGGCGGTTTCTTGGTGACTATGTTCTTTGCGATCTTAATTGTGTTCTTGGTCTTGGCTGCCCAGTTTGAAAGCTTCCGTGACCCAATCGTGATTTTAGTTTCAGTACCGCTTGCTTTGTTCGGAGCGCTGATCTTTATTAATTTAGGATTCACAACCTTAAATGTGTATACCCAAGTTGGACTAGTTACGTTGATGGGGCTGATTAGTAAGCACGGTATTTTGATTGTGGAATTTGCCAATGAGCTACAAGAGGCTGGTCGCAGTAAGTTGGACGCTATCGTAGAAGCTAGTAGTGTGCGTTTGCGCCCAATCTTGATGACAACTGCCGCGATGGTATTGGGCGTAGTACCTCTGGTGATTGCTTCTGGTGCAGGTGCTGCTGGTCGCCAATCGATGGGTATTGTGATCTTTACTGGCTTATCAATTGGAACGCTATTTACACTCTTTGTGGTGCCGGCGATGTACTTATTTATTGGTGCAGATCACCATCAGAAAAAATTCAAGCAACAGTAGCTGATTGGTATTGTTAAAAGGCAAAAAGGGTGAACTTGGTTCACCCTTTTCTAGTTAATACCCCCAATGCTGATGGTCTAAGGGACTTTGCCTCACTTCACAACATTAAGTTCTTTTTCTGCAACTACACTGTATTTAGTTTCCGCTTCTATGCGCTGCATCCATGCGTCAATATTGTGTAAAGAAGGACGCGAGCCAGTTTGGTCTGGGAAGGTTTGATTTAATAGAATCCAACGACTTACGCAAAGTGCTAGCGGAATATCCCCAATACTGAATTCGTTTCCAGAGCAATAGTGCTGGCTTGCCAGCTGCTGATCCAGCAAGGTAAATAGTGCATTGCTATCTTGATAAGCCTTGCGAATTGCTTCGTGGTTTCGCTCGTTTTCAGGCGTACGAGTTAGACCTAAAAAGGCGGTGCGTAAAACGGGCCACATAGTTCCGAGTTGCCAGTCCATCCACTTCTCAGACTGATATTGAGAGGCAACATCCTGTGTAAAGCGCTTCGATTGATCGTGCTGACGAAGCAAGTATCGCAAGATCGTATTAGATTCCCAAAGTACAAGATCACCGTCTTCTAAGGTTGGTACTAAGCCATTAGGATTGAGCGCGAGAAATTCAGGCGTACGATTTTTCCCAAAATGAAGGCCGGCATCAATGCGTTCAAAATCCTTGCCTTCCTCTAATCCTAACTCTGCAAGGCACCACAATACTTTTTGTACATTGATGGAACTTTTTCTTCCCCATAAGCGCATCATTTCAATTCCTATTCGAGTATTTTTAAAGTGATGAATCTAAACCCATAAATTTGCTATGTGCAAATATGAGTGGATGACTTTCTGGAGCGTGCTTTAGATTGAGAACTGTAGCAACGATGATGTTGTGATCACCACCGGTATGGACTGCTACTGTCTCACATTCAAAGTAAGCGCAGCACCCTTCAATTTGCGTAAGCCCACTCGCAGCAATTTTATGGGGGATGCTAGTGAATTGATTTTCTTTCACGGTAGCAAAGTGCATCGCCATGGCTTCTTGCGAGCGTTCTAGTACATGAATTAACTGTTTGTGACCCACTTCAAAGTTGGGCATCAAGTTCGAATGCTTCTTAAGGCTCCACAAAATCAGTGGTGGCTCCAAGGAAACCGTATTGAAAGAGCTGATAGTGATGCCATGAGCATGCTGGTCGGCATCTAGGCAAGTAATTACTGTGACCCCGGTTGCAAAGGAAGCGAAACCCTTGCGGAGCTCTTGGGAGTTAAATGGGGTCATCTTGCCTATTTGTTTGGTGGCTTACTTCGTTGTAGTTGGAATGGTGGTGCCTGGGATGGGGGTCAGAATTTCGTTCTCTTCAGCTTTGACGCATTTAAAGCGGTATTCCTTGCCGGCCTTAGAAAGGAAGCTTGCACCTTGGTAAAAGTCATTCTTACAAGTTGTGCTGGCAAAATCCATCACATCTTGTGGCGTTGCACTAGAAGTGATTAGACGCATATTGCCCATAGACATATTAATTTGGCTCGATGAGCAGCCAATCAGTGCTAGACCACAAGTTGTAGTTAATAGTAGAATTTTTTTCATGGAAACCTCCATAATCAGCAATGCTCGTTAGGATAAACCCATTACGTATTTGCTGTGGAGAATGCAGCACTTTTAAAAGGAAGAGGCATGTTTAAGGCTATTTTAGTAAATAAAGACGATCAAGGTTATCGGGCTGAGCTTGCTCAAGTCGATGAGGCTAGCTTGCCTGAGGGTGATGTCAGAGTGAAGGTGCTCTACTCCACGCTCAACTACAAAGATGGCTTAGCCATTACTGGCAAAGGTCCGGTGGTGCGTAGCTTTCCGATGGTACCCGGGATTGATTTTGCGGGAGAGGTCTTAGAGAGCGCTAGTCCAGAATTTAAAGTTGGCGACATGGTGCTGCTCAATGGCTGGGGCGTTGGCGAGGGTCATTGGGGTGGTTTAGCGCAGCAAGCACGTGTGAAGTCAGAATGGCTCATTCCTTTGCCAAAGGGTTTTACTGCTAAGCAAGCTTTAGCTATTGGTACTGCTGGCTACACAGCAATGCTGTGCGTGATGGCTTTACAAAAGCATGGCTTGAAGCCCAGTGATGGCGAAGTACTGGTGACTGGCGCCGCAGGTGGAGTTGGTAGCTTTGCGATTACGCTTTTGAGCAAACTAGGGTTCACAGTTGTCGCCAGCACGGGAAGGATGTCCGAAGCTGATTATTTAAAGAAATTGGGTGCTAGTGAGGTGATTGATCGTGCGGTACTGTCAGCCCCTGGTAAGCCTTTGGCAAAAGAGCGTTGGGCGGCGGTAGTCGATAGTGTTGGTAGTCATACTTTGGCTAACGCTTGCGCGCAAACCAAAAGTGATGGTGCAGTCGCTGCTTGCGGATTAGCTCAAGGAATGGATTTTCCATCGACTGTTGCGCCATTCATTTTGCGTGGCGTAACTTTGTATGGCATTAATAGTGTGACAGTAGCAAAAGCAAAACGTATTGCCGCTTACGAGCAGTTAAGTAAGCTGGTAGATCTTAAAACTTTAGAAGAGATCTCTCACGAAATTAATTTAGAAGATTCTATAAAGTATGCCGCAGAGCTGATGGCTGGCAATGTACGCGGTCGTTTAATTGTGGATGTAAACAAATAAGTATTGGTTAATGGATAGTGCTTACTGCGAAGCTTGAGGTTTTCGTGCTTTTAGTTTTTCTAAAACCTCCAGCTTGTCTGAGTTAGAAAGTTCAGACCAGTCTGCAATCTCAGTGAGCGTGCGATAGCAGCCACGGCAAAAACCATTGTCGGGGTTGATGTCACACCAGTTGATGCAAGGTGATGGAACTGTTGTCAAAGCAAACTTAAAATAGAAATAGATGAATACTAAAAACCAATCTAGCGATCTGAGTGCCATTCATTATCCCCTAGCGGATGCTTTACCGGAAGCGGGCAGTTCAATAGAGGTCGCACCAGGTGTACGCTGGCTACGGATGCGCTTACCGTTTGCTTTGGATCACATCAATCTATGGCTAATACGGGATGAGTTCGAGGGCCTTCAAGGCTGGACCATTGTAGATTGTGGCATTGCTAATGATGAGACAAGAGCGGCCTGGGATCAGATCTTTGCTTCGCAGCTAGAGGGATTGCCAGTGTTGAGGGTAATAGTGACCCATATGCATCCAGATCATGTGGGACTCTCTCAGTGGCTCTGTGAGAAGTGGCAAGCACCACTCTGGATCTCCATGACAGATTATTTAACTGCGCAATGGCTTAGTCATAAAGAGGGCGGGGCTGCAGTTGGTGCACGCGCTGGTGGCGGGGGCTCTGCAGACCACTTTCAAAAACATGGACTCAATGCACCAGAAGATTTAGAAAAAATTCGTGCTCGCTCGAATTACTACAGCAATATGGTTCCGGGTGTGCCACGACAATATCGTCGCATCATTGATGGTGAAATGATTTTGATTGGTGGACATGAGTGGCAAGTGATTATGGGGTTTGGTCATGCGCCTGAACATGCTTCATTATTTTGCAAAGATTTGGAAGTGTTGATTTCTGGAGACATGCTGTTGCCACGCATTTCTACTAATGTTAGTGTTTACGATGCAGATCCGGATGCAGATCCCTTGGGCCTGTATTTGAGTTCTTTGGATCGATATCTGCCCTTACCCGATCACACTCTAGTACTGCCATCTCATGGCAAGCCCTTTACAGGAATGAAGCCCCGGGTTGGCCAGCTTAAAGCGCATCACGATGAGCGCTTGGCAGAAACACTGGGAGCATGTGAAAAACCAGCAACTGCTCGTGAGATAGTGCCGGTTTTGTTTAGACGTGAACTAGATATTCACCAAATGACATTTGCTATGGGCGAGGCTATTGCCCATCTGAATTACCTACTTCGTCGAGGAAAGTTGCGTCGCCAGCTTTGCGACGACGGCGTGTTGCGGTTTTGCGTGGTTTAGAGGCTTTTGTTCCGGTGTCCTTGGGAGTTTCGCTAGTGGCAGCGGTTGCGCTTGCTGAAACTGCGTCCCCAAAGGATTTGAGTGCCATCATGGTGGCATGCTGCACTTCTAGCCCCTGAATGGTGGACTTTAAAATATTGAGGTTGAGGTTAAGCCAGTTTTCAACGCTTTTCAAATCTTTGATGCGCTTTTCAAGTTCGTCGGTATCGAGTCCTGGAAATGCTGAGCCAAAGCCCCCGGCAGCCTTGGAGGCATCGGTGGTGAAGGGAAATTGACCTGGCGTTTGCCCGCCTGCTCCTTGACCCCACATGGTTTTCATCATTTCAAGGCTTTGATTGAATTCTGGGATAGTTCCAAACATAGGGGTGGCTCCGGGTCAGATAAAAGTGGCTTATTGCCAATACAATAGAGGATTCTAGAGATTAATCCCGGTTACGCAATGCAATCTAATGGTTTATCCCAGCCTTACACCCGCGGTCAGGCACTTCCCGAGCTACTAAAGCAGCGCATTCTGATTTTGGATGGCGCCATGGGCACCATGATTCAGCAATACAAGCTGAGTGAGGCGGATTACCGTGGATTACCAGCGAGCAAACGCTTTGAGAGTCACCCAGGCGACATTAAAGGCAATAACGAACTCTTGGTGCTGACCCAGCCACAGATTATCAGCAAGATTCATGAGCAGTATTTAGATGCGGGTGCAGACATTATTGAGACTAATACCTTTGGCGCTACTTCAGTTGCGCAAGAGGATTACAAGATGGCTGATTTGGCGCGAGAGATGAATGTCATCTCCGCTCAATTGGCTCGTGCTGCCTGTGAAAAATACTCTACGCCAGATAAACCACGTTTTGTAGCGGGTGCAATTGGACCTACGCCAAAGACTGCAAGTATTTCTCCTGATGTAAATGATCCCGGTGCACGTAATGTGACGTTTGATGCACTGCGAGCTTCCTATCGAGAGCAGATTGAAGGTCTCTTTGAGGGTGGTGTTGATTTATTTTTAGTTGAAACTATTTTCGACACACTCAATGCCAAGGCTGCATTGTTTGCTTTAGATGAGTTCTTTGAGGAAACCGGTGAGCGTTTGCCGGTGATGATTTCAGGTACGGTCACGGATGCCTCTGGCCGAATTCTATCTGGGCAAACAGTTGAAGCATTTTGGAATAGCTTACGCCACATTAAACCACTCACCTTTGGCTTGAACTGCGCCTTAGGTGCTGCGTTGATGCGCCCTTATATTGCTGAGCTATCCCGCATATGCGACGTTGCAGTATCTTGCTATCCCAATGCCGGCCTGCCCAATCCCATGAGTGATACTGGCTTTGATGAGACTCCGGATATTACTTCTAGCTTGGTTGATGGTTTTGCGAAAGATGGTTTGGTCAATCTAGTAGGTGGCTGCTGTGGAACTACGCCAGATCATATTCGTGCAATCGCTAATGCAGTTTCACAGCGTAAGCCGCGACCCTTCTATCGTGAGAGTACGGAGCTCTCAGCATGAGTAAGACTGTAAAAGTAATGCCGCCGATGAAGCTTTCAGGTCTAGAGCCTTTTAACGTTACGGCCGATATCCGCTTTGTAAACATTGGCGAGCGTACCAACGTAACAGGCTCCAAAGCCTTTGCGCGCATGATTTTGAATAATCAATTTGATGAAGCTTTAGTAGTTGCAAGACAACAAGTTGAAAATGGCGCTCAAGTGATTGACATCAATATGGATGAGGCAATGTTGGATTCTGAAGCGGCAATGACGCGCTTCTTGAATTTGATTGCCTCAGAACCAGATATTGCTCGTGTACCGATCATGATTGACTCCTCTAAATGGAGCGTTATTGAGGCTGGTCTGAAGTGCATTCAGGGTAAGCCGATTGTGAACTCGATTTCACTCAAAGAGGGTGAAGAGCCGTTCAGAAAACAAGCACGTTTGATTCGTCGTTACGGTGCAGCATCTGTAGTGATGGCATTTGATGAAGTAGGTCAAGCAGATACCTTTAAGCGCAAAACAGAAATTTGTCAGCGCTGCTATCAAATTCTCGTTAATGAGATCGGCTTTCCAGCAGAAGACATTATTTTTGACCCTAATATTTTTGCAATTGCTACCGGCATTGAAGAGCATGACAACTATGCTGTAGATTTTATTAATGCTACACGCTGGATTAAAGAGAATCTGCCGGGCGCAAAAGTTAGTGGCGGCGTTTCCAATGTCAGCTTCTCTTTCCGCGGCAACGATCGCGTACGTGAAGCCATTCATACGGTGTTCCTGTATCACGCCATTCAGGCTGGCATGGATATGGGTATTGTGAATGCGGGACAGCTCGGCGTATATGCAGACCTAGATCTTGAATTACGTGAGCGTGTTGAGGATGTGGTACTTAACCGCTTTAAAGAAAGAGATGGTAAGACTCCAACCGAGCGCTTACTGGATATTGCCGACCAATTTAAGGGCGGTGGCGCAAAACAAGTAGAAAACTTGGTGTGGCGTGAGGCCCAGGTGCGTGAGCGTTTAACCCATGCTTTGGTACATGGAATCACTACCTTTATTGAAGGCGACACTGAAGAGCTGCGCGCTCAAATTATGGGTGCAGGTGGTCGTCCGATTGAGGTTATTGAAGGCCCCCTGATGGATGGCATGAATGTCGTTGGTGACCTATTTGGCGCCGGCAAGATGTTTCTACCTCAAGTAGTCAAGAGCGCACGTGTGATGAAGCAAGCGGTAGCCATTTTGATTCCTTATATTGAGGAAGAGAAGCGTCTTCACATTGCCGCTGGTGGTGAAGCAAAAGCCAAAGGCAAGATTGTGATGGCGACTGTTAAGGGTGACGTTCACGATATTGGCAAAAACATTGTGACGGTGGTGCTGCAATGTAATAACTTTGAAGTTGCCAATATGGGTGTGATGGTACCCTGCTCAGAAATTCTGAAGCGTGCTAAAGAAGAAAAAGCAGATATTGTTGGTTTGTCAGGTTTGATCACCCCATCTCTAGAGGAGATGACTTACGTTGCGCAAGAGATGCAGCGTGATGACTATTTCCGTGAGCGTCAAATTCCGCTCATGATTGGTGGTGCTACAACTTCTCGTGTACATACCGCAGTCAAGATTGCGCCGCATTATGATGGACCGGTAGTCTATGTGCCTGATGCATCCCGCTCTGTGTCAGTAGCATCAAGCCTTCTATCAGATGAAAGTGCCAAGAAATTTATTCAGGATCTGCGCGATGACTACGTACGTATTCGTGAGCAGCATGCCAATAAGAAGGCATCCCCGACTATCTCATTAGAAGCCGCACGTAAGAATCGTGAATTAATTGATTGGGCTAGTTATGTGCCTGAGAAGCCTAAGTTTATTGGGCGTCGTGTTTTCAAGAATTTTGCTTTAAGTGACATCGCTAAATATATTGACTGGACACCATTTTTTCAAACTTGGGATTTGGCTGGTAAGTTTCCAGCAATCTTAGATGATGAAATCGTTGGAGTAGAGGCCCGTAAAGTCTTTGAAGATGGTCAGGCGCTATTGGATAAGTTGATTAAGGGTCAGTGGTTGCAAGCCGATGCTGTAGTAGCTTTCTACCCAGCAAACACGATAGGTGATGACATTGTGTTGTACAGTGATGAATCTCGCGAGCATCCATTGTTTGTTTGGCATAACTTGCGTCAGCAGGCCGAGCGTCCTGTAGTCGATGGCGTTCGTCGACCTAATCGCTGCTTAGCAGATTATGTTGCGCCGAAAGATACACATGTGGCCGATTACCTTGGCTGCTTTGCTGTGACAACTGGTCACGGGGTTGAGAAAAAAGTGGCTGAGTTCCATGCAAAGCATGATGACTACAGTGCAATCATGTTGCAATCTTTGGCCGATCGTTTGGCAGAAGCATTCGCAGAGTTGATGCATCACCGTGTTCGTACCGATCTCTGGGCTTATGCGACTGATGAGATTTTGACGAATGATCAAATGATTAATGAAGAATATCGTGGTATTCGTCCAGCGCCAGGATATCCAGCTTGCCCTGCGCATGAGGTGAAAAAAGATTTATTGCGTGTCATTGGTTCGGAAGATATTGGCATAACCTTGACCGAATCGATGGCCATGAACCCAGCTTCCAGTGTCAGCGGTTTTTATCTAGCACATCCGGATGCACGTTATTTCAATGTGGGTAAGTTGTCAGCAGACCAGATTGAAGATCTTGCTAAGCGCCGCAATGAGTCCGTTGAAGACATTCGTCGCCAGTTGGCAAGCTCGATAGACTAAATTGGATTTGGGTGGAGGGGGATGAAGCCTTTAAACGCCCCACATCACTGGCTCATCTTTGGCTTTAGCCTGTTTCATCAGTTCTAAGAAGGGGTAGGCGCGCTGCCCCAGCCTGTCGGCAAGTTTTGGTTTTTCAGTGCTTTCTTGATCCGCTGTATTACTTTTAGAGCGCTCTTCCAAGTCTTTCAAAATAGCGGTTTCTAGGGCGATGATGAAGCTTGGTAGTTGCTCCACCGTCAAAATTCCCCTAGGTTCTAATGGGCGACCCAAAATTTCAAAGATTCTCTGGGTGAGATCAGCTAGCATGATGACGTCAGGACCCGCTTTGGATCGAAATTGATAGATCATTTCAATAGCTTACCACCTGATAAACTCACTTATCTATGTTGTTGACTAATAAAAATCGTTTAATTGAAATGCTGAGTGCAGCCCTTCAGGGTCTTGCACAGGAGCGTGGTTTGGCCGATGCCCCTGCGCCTCGCTTAGAGCGCCCTAAGGCGGTAGACCATGGGGATGTCGCTTGCAATATTGCGCTTCAGTTATCTAAAGCTTGGAAGCTAAATCCTCGAGAATTAGCGCAAGCGCTTGTTGAGCGCTTAGAGCAGCAGCCTGGCTATAGTGAGCTCATTGCCTCCTGCGAAATTGCAGGGCCTGGATTCATTAATTTTCGCCTTAGTAATAGCGCTAAAACTGCTGTGGTGCAAGAAGTCCTCACGGCAGGATCTCAGTTTGGTCAGCTAGCGCCAGAGGCAGCCCCAGTTGCTAGCGCCATGATTGAATTTGTGTCCGCCAATCCTACTGGCCCGCTGCACGTGGGTCATGGTCGTCAAGCTGCGCTAGGCGATGCCCTAGCAAATCTATTGGCAACTCAGGGTATCAAAGTGCACCGCGAGTTTTATTACAACGATGCTGGAGTCCAGATCGCAAACTTGGCGCTTTCAGTGCAAGCTAGATTAAGCGGACTTAAACCTGGCGATGCTGCTTGGCCAGAGAGTGCTTATAACGGTGAATATATTGCAGAGATTGCGATTGCCTTTAAGGCTTCGCCTGAATATAAAGATAACCTGGAAGCTATTCGTCAATTTGCCGTCGCGTATTTACGCAATGAACAAGACATTGACTTAAAAACATTTGGCGTGAAGTTTGATTGCTATTACCTAGAGTCTTCCTTGTATACCGATGGTAGTGTTACAAAGATTGTTGAGGAGCTGCAAAGTATTGGTAAGACCTATGAGTCTGAGGGCGCGCTTTGGCTCAAGACAACAGATGATGGCGATGATAAGGATCGCGTTATGCGTAAGTCTGATGGTAGCTTTACCTACTTTGTGCCTGATGTCGCCTATCACACCAGCAAATGGAATCGTGGCTTTCAAAAAGTGATTAACGTCCAAGGGAGTGATCACCACGGCACCATCGCCCGTGTTCGCTCTGGCTTGCAGGGTGTGGCACAGAAGCGTGGTTGGGATATTCCGAAAACCTATCCTGATTACGTATTGCACAAGATGGTGACGGTGATGCGCCACGGCGAAGAGGTCAAAATTTCTAAACGTGCCGGCTCCTATGTGACTGTACGCGACTTGGTAGAGTGGTCTGGTGGAGTTGCACCGGAGATGACTGCTGATGATCGTGAACTAGCACTTCAGCGTGGAAGAGATGCCGTGCGTTTTTTCCTCATCTCCCGCAAGGCTGATACAGAGTTCGTCTTTGATATTGATTTGGCATTACAGCAGAATGATGAAAATCCCGTGTTCTATGTGCAATATGCCCATGCGCGTATTTGTTCAATTCTGACCCAATGGGGTGGAAAAGTATCTGACCTAAAAGGTGCGAACCTCTCCCTACTGCAAAGCAAAGCCTCAGATCATCTATTACGTCGTTTGGCTGAATATCCAGAAATGCTGACTGACGCTGCAGCAGACTTGGCGCCGCATGCATTAGCTTTCTACTTGCGCGATTTGGCTGGAGACTTCCATACCTTCTATAACGCAGATCGCGTTTTGGTAGATGATCCCGCATTGAAATTAGCACGCCTTGCATTGCTCTTAGCGACGCGCCAAGTGCTTGAAAATGGATTAAAAGTATTGGGTGTATCAGCACCCGCTAAGATGTAAGCTGTAGTACTTGCTAGCGCTTAAGAAGTAAAAAGAAGGATGAAGATACGATGAAAAACAATAATCAACACACCAGCTTTACGCCGAAGACCCAGTCTTCGAGTTCGGAGTTTGGCGGCACTATTCTTGGCTTCATCTTAGGGCTTGGTGTTGGCCTTGGCGTTGCTTTTGTGATTGCCTTTTACCTTTCTAAAAACACACCGCAAGAGCGTCCTGGAGTCAGAGCCCCTAATCTTCCTTTAACAATTAAGCCGGGATCAGAATCGGTGGAAGGTGAGGTGATTGCCCCAGCAGAGACTCTGGATTTGAATAAACCCCTACAAGGCAAGTCAGCTGCACCCTCAGCGAGCACGCCAGATCCAATTGCTGATGTAGCTAGTGGTAAAAAACCGGGAGAGCTAGCCCCAGCGCCTACCGCAAAATCGGATGCAATTTATTTCTTACAAGTAGGTGCATTCAATAAGCGTGCTGATGCAGATGCGCAAAAAGCGAGTTTAGCGATTCAAGGTATTCAATCTCAATTAAGTGAGATTAATAGTGAGGGCAATACGCTTTGGCGTGTGCGTATTGGCCCATACAACAGTGTTGAAGAAAGCAATCCCGTGCGTGATAAGCTTAATGGCATGGGTATTAAACCGAGTGTGATTAAATCTAGCAAATCATGATTACATTATCTAAATCTAAAAGGGCTCTTTTATCTGCCACTATTCTTGGTTTGGCATTTTCTTTTTCAGGCCTTGTTGCTGCGCAAAGCCCTAAGATTGAAGAGGGGTTTGATTATCGTATTCTGCCTATTCCTCAGCCAGTTGAGGCTAAAGGAAAAGTCGAGGTTATCGAGTTCTTTTGGTATGGCTGCCCGCATTGCTATGACTTTGAACCAGAGCTCAATGCGTGGCTTAAGCGCCAAGCAAAGGATGTGACATTCCGTAAAGTACCCGTTGCTTTCCGAGATGATTTCATGCCGCACAGCCAGCTCTTCTATGCCTTGGAGTCTATGGGTAAGGGTGAGGCGATGAATGACAAAGTCATGTATGCCATGCATAAAGAAAACAAGCGCCTGATGACAGAAAATGAGATCGCCGATTGGATTGCATCACAAGGTATCGATCGCAATACCTTCTTAGCTACCTATCGCTCTTTTGCCGTTGTATCAAAAGCTCGTGCTGCAAGACAGATGGCCGATGCTTATCGTATTGATGGGGTGCCAACGGTTGTGATGCAGGGTCGCTACGTAACATCCCCATCCATTGCGGGAACCAAGGCAAAAGCGATTGCTGTAATGGAGCACTTAGAGCAAAAAATCCGCAAGGATAAGTACAAGTAATTCAGGCCCTTATATCTTGACGAAGCGCCGGATAATCCAGAAGTAAAGTGAGTAAGGCAGGATTCTGAGGAACTTTAAAAATCCTGAAAACTGCTTAGGGAAGTGAATATCAAATTCTCCAGCCTGAATTCCGCCGAGGATTTCTTGTGCGGCTTTATCGGCAGTGATGAGCGCTGGCATCTCAAAATCATTCTGTGCGGTAGCCTCAGTTGCCACAAATCCTGGTGAGATCATATGGACGCTCACTCCCTGCGGCAGTAAGTCGTAATAGAGGGTTTCACAGAAATTAATGATTCCTGCTTTACTTGGACCATAGGCTAAGGCCTTAGGTAGTCCGCTATACCCCGCTACGCTACCAACTATGGCAATATGACCAGCATGCGCTTTGAGCATATCAGGCATAACAATGCTGACTGCCCGCATGGGACCGAGCAAATTGGCATCAATTGTTTTCTGTGCAATACCAAATTCAAAATTATCGGCACGTAAGGGGGTGTATACGCCCGAGACAAACAACAGTAGATCTAAACCACCCCAAGCTTCTTGGATGCTTTGGTAGGCAGGGTCGAGCTGCTCTTGCTGGGTGACATCAAGTGGGAGTACTAAGGCCTGTCCTGGCTTGGCAGACTGTGCGAGAGCATCTAGTCGCTCTGTACGACGGCTAGAGAGTGCGACTTTTGCGCCCGCCTTGATAAACGCTTTTGTGCAGGCCTCACCAATACCACTAGAGGCTCCAATGACCCAAATCCGTTGATTGACAAAAGAATCTATTCCTTTTTGTTTCATGGGCGTAGTGCGTCACTTGAGTGAATGAGATCTTTATGTTTGAGGGTGTACTGCACTACATCAATATTCTTTTCAGAAAATCCAGCGGCGCAATACATGAGATAAAAATTCCAGAGTCGAATAAATGCCTCATCGAAACCAAGGCGATAAATTTCTTCAATCTTGTGATTAAAACTATCGCGCCATAGGCATAGGGTTTTGGCATAGTCAGCACCAAAGGCAAACTCTGCTTCAAGCTCTAAACCTGCACTAGCTGCGGCAGCTTTAAATTTAGCGGGAGAGGGAAGCATGCCTCCTGGAAAAACATACTGCTGAATAAAGTCGGTACTCTGGCGATAGCGATCAAATAAATCATCTGCGATCACGATGGTTTGGATACAAGCTCGTCCACCCGCTTTGAGTCGTTTTGCAACTGCTTGAAAGTATTCAGTCCAATGGTTCTCGCCAACTGCTTCAAACATTTCAACAGAGGCAATACCGTCAAATTGCTCTTTACAGTCCCGATAGTCTTGCAGCCGAACCTCAAATTGCTTTGCATTGCTTGCTTCTGTAGAGATCTTTTGAAGTCGAGAGTCTGCAAATGCTTTTTGTTCTGTCGACAATGTCAGGCCAGTAACTTGGTTACCATTACGTAAGGCTTCTTCCATGAAGCCGCCCCAACCACAGCCTATTTCTAAGATTTGATCGCCCTCCTTAGCATGGATGGAGTCTAAGATACGTTTGATTTTTGCGCGCTGGGCATCCATGAGTGATTGCTTGTCACCCTCAGAGAACCATGCACTCGAGTAGCTCATCGTGGGGTCTAGCCAAAGCGTATAAAAAGCATTGCCTAAATCATAGTGCGCATGAATATTTTTACGGCTTCCGGATTTAGAGTTGTCTCTAAACCAATGTCTCAGGCGATAGGCTACAGATCCAAACCAGCTGCCATAGATTGCTTTCTCTAAGATAGTACGATTCCGAATGGCTAGCTCTAGAACGGCTTTGAGATCGGGCGTATTCCACTCGCCTCGGATATAGCTTTCGGCGAAGCCGATATCACCATGAGATAACACTTGCTTAAATACAGACCAATCTAAGACTTGAATTTCTGCATGTAGCTGATCTGCACTGTTGCCAAATTCTCTCACTTCATTATTAGGAAGGGTGAGCACTAGGTGCCCACTGCGCAATTGAGCCAAAAGACCCAATAAAGCCAATGTGCTTGCATTGCCTTGCTGCAGTTTAGATTTATGCCTTTCAGGGCGAGAGAAGGTGAGGCGAGATAGGAGCGTTTGACCGGGGCGATTCATCGAGTAACTTCAAGTTCTGGTGGTTTAGGTTTTGAGTGAAAGGGTACACCTTTTAGCCATAATTTCAATGCCTGCCAGTGAATTCGACCAATAACACCCAGACTCATGAGGGGGTAGCGCAGAAAGGCAAGATAGAGGGCGCTTTTAGTCAATGGTTGAGCTAGGCCGCTGATGCTGGTATTGATTAATGGAGCGCCATCCTCATGAAGCTCAATCCGACAAACAATATTCCGCTTTGAATTACTGTCTTGGGGAAATAAAAAGCGGAAGTGGTACTCACCTCTGACGTCACAAAAAGGCGAGACATGGAATACCTTATTGCTCACAAGCGTCTCTCCGGATTGCAGTGCTTTACCAGAGTCATGATGGAGTAAATAGCAGTGTCGTTCGCCAAAGGTGTTATTTACTTCAGCAAGCACCGCTTGAACTTGACCATTGGTTTGGGTGCAGACCCAAAAGCTCACCGGATTAAAGACATAGCCGAGAACTCGCGGAAAAGTGTGTAGCCAAATCTCACCATCATCATGGTGAACGTGATTGTCTTTAAGGATCGATTCGATCCAGGACAGACTGTTTTCACCGCCTAATCCATGGTCTTGGTCAAAAAAGGAAAAAAGGCCAAATTGCTTATCTTTGAGTCCATGCTTGCTGAGTAATGTTGGATCATTCCTACGCGCACGCATTGGAATAGACAAAGTAAATACGCCATAGCCAAACGCATTAATAGCGGGACGAAAGCGCCGATGCTTTACTGCTCCAAAATTAATCGTTGGCGAATTCATTTACTGAGAATCTTTAATGGAGCTTGATTTAACGCGATGAGAAATACTCTCCATAAGATCCATTGCCACCAATTCTCCGGAGCGCAGACCATCTTCATGAAAACCAAACCCTGTCCATGCTCCGCAATACCAGATTGAAGAGTTGCCCTGAATTAAAGGTAGCTCCTTTTGTGCCTGCACGGCACGCATATCAAAGACGGGATGCGAGTAATGGATTTCTTCATGCACCAATTTTGGATTGGGATCCGTCAGTGGGTTCAGGCTCACAATAACTTGTGTGCCCTTAAATGCTTTGGGCAGTGGTTGTAATCGGTTGATTAAATAATTCACACTCACATGTTGTTGTGCAGTCGGTGTTGCACCAGATTTTGCGGTGTAGTTCCAGGCTGCCCAACAGCGTTCGGTAGTTGGCAAGAAATTGATATCTGTATGCAAAATTGCACGATTTTTTTGGTAAGGGACCGAAGCCAAAATATTGCGCGCATCTTGCCCAATGCCATGCACTAACTCTAAGGCTTGATCGCTATGACATGCCATTACCACTTCATCAAACTGGTGTAACCCTGAGGACGTAATCACTTCGACTAGAGAGTCTACCGTTTTTTTCGCATTGACTCGAGTAACAGATTCACGAACAAATTGGATATGATGTTTCTCTAAAACTGCAACTAAAAGTTTCACATATTCTCGCGAGCCACCTTGAACCGTAAGCCATTGCGGGCGATTTTGGATTTGTAGGAGACCATGGTTATGACAGAAGCGGACCATAGTCTGAATCGGAAACTCTAGCATCTGTTCAACAGAACATGACCAAATAGCACCAATCATTGGCAAGAAATAATTTTCTCTAAAGCTGGTGCTAAAACGATTGCGATCTAAAAAATCTTTAATGCGCTCATCTGGCTCTGAGTATTCAAGTTTGGCAGTGATTTGCTCCTCTGCCAGTCGAGTGGCGAGACGATTAAAGCGCAAGATGTCGTAAGCCATTCTCCAGAATGACAACGAGAACAGGTTAGATCTTTGACCAAAGAAGGAATTGAGATCGTTACCAGCCCATTCAATTTTTTTACTGCGCCCAGTTTTTCCTCCCGCATCAATAGATACTGAAAAGGACATTTCTGATGGCGCAATCGGAACCTGAATTTCTTCAAACAGACGAACTAAGCGAGGATAAGTTTTTCGATTAAATACTAAAAATCCAGTATCGACCCCATGGGTCATCTGTCCGTGAGGAGTCTCTAGTGTGAAATCAACGGTATTACTATGGCCGCCAATATGGTCGCCACCTTCAAATAAGGTGATTTCTAAATCTGGGTGCTGCCTTAGAGCGTATGCACATCCTAAGCCAGATATACCGGCGCCAATGATGGCAACTTTTTTCTTACCCACTAAATTTTTTCTCCAAGAAGTTTCTCGATCTCACTAGTAATACTAGAGCTTGCTGGTTTTGTCATACTGCCAAACGAATCAACTACATTACCGTTCCGATCAATCAGGTACTTATAAAAATTCCATTTCGGTGTTGTCCCAGTTTTAGCAATGAGCATTTTAAATAGTGGGTTTGGATTACTTCCGCTAACTGAGCTCTTAGCGAACATAGGGAATTTCACATCATAGGTATTTTTACAGAACTCAGCGATGTCTTTATTGCTACCCGGCTCTTGCTGACCAAAATCGTTTGATGGAAATCCCAAAACAACCAAGCCACGGTCTTTGTATTTGGCATACAACTTCTCCAGACCCTCGTATTGGCTCGTGAAGCCACAAAAACTGGCTGTATTAACAGCGAGAATGACTTTGCCTTGATATTGGCAGAGGCTTTGAGGCGCCTCATCCTGCAATCTTGGAAAGGTGTGGGATAAAAGGGGGCTGCAGCTGCTTGCGGCGGGAGCTGCCTTTGCGAACGGCATTGATATCAGCAAGAAAAGTAGTGCCAATAAGTACCGCGGCATATAGCGAATCATTTTGAGCCTTTGGGTGGGACGGGGATGCCCCAAGTCTAAGACATTCTGGTAAATATCGTTGAATGTAGCCCAATGCCATTAATATGGCGCTATGAGCTCTTTACCCCAACCATCTTTTGAGTCTAAAGTCTGCGCTCCAACGGAGCTGGAGGCTCGTATTGCGGCGCTCCCGAGACCCTTGGTATTTACGAATGGCGTCTTCGATATCCTACATCGAGGGCATGCCAGCTACCTAGCCCAAGCTAGGGAGTTGGGGGCTAGTCTTGTGGTGGGGGTGAATTCAGATGCCTCAGTCAAGATGCTGGGCAAGGGTGATGACAGACCGATTAATACCGAGGCTGATCGCCAGGCTTTATTGGCAGCGCTTGAGAGTGTCGACTTGGCGGTGTTATTTACAGAGCAGACCCCGTTGAATCTGATTGCCAAGATTCATCCTGATATTTACGTTAAGGGCGGAGATTATGAAATCGATTCCCTGGAGGAAACCCGCCTCGTGAAAACTTGGGGTGGTATGGCAGTTGCTATCCCATTTTTATACGAGCGCTCCACAACAACCCTGTTGGGCAAGATCCGCACAAGTTGACTAGCATTGTGGCTTAGAGGTTCTGTAAGAGCCAAGCCCAAAGTCCACGTAGCACTAAACCTTCAATGGGCTCTACTGGCAGTACTGCTAACTCTGGAAACTGTTTAATTTCATTTACCAAAATTTTGGCATTACCCCCATCAAGCCAAATTCGCTCGACTGGATGATTCATAGCTTTAGCTAAGTAGGCTGCGCGCAAGATTGCCCCCATTTGCGCCGCATCACAACCGCCCGTAATAGCCTCATCTGTAGTGCTGCCAAAGCTCGCTTGAGCTTCAGGCTTGTTGGCACGAACTACTAATGGCAGTTGGGCTGTGTTTTGTTGCAGGCTTTCTTGCATCAGGCTTAAGCCAGGCAAGATCCAGCCACCGTAATGGACGCCATTACCACCCAGCAAGTCAATGGTAGTGGCTGTCCCAGCGTTGATCACTAGCGTGTTGGTACTAGAAAGAGCTCTTGCGCCAATCAGTGCAGCCCAGCGATCTGCGCCCAACTTACTGGGGTCTTGATAGAGTGTTCGTAAACCTTGGTAAGGACTGCTGCCTGTGAATTGCTTCCACTCAAGATCTTGCCATTGTGGAAAGAGACTGCGTAGATTTTCAATCGCAGCATCGCCCGCTACGCAGCAAAAGGCAATAGCGTCTGGCTTAGGCAAGGTTTTAGAAATATAGTCAGATAGTTCAGCACGTAGTTCGGGTGACTGGAAAGATTTGGTACTGATCGACCCAGAATATGCCCACAGTTTTTTATTGCGGTCTGCGATGTTTTGTGTAGATTCGACTGCGGCCCACTTGAGTCGAGTGTTGCCAAGATCAAATACTAAATACAGACTCATGATTGAACTCGCAAAGAAACATCGCCTGCATGAATGACGATAGATTTGTCATGCTGATGAAGAATAAGCGCGCCAGAGTTATCCACTCCGGAAGAGATTCCAATGATGGGCTCTTTGCCGGCACCTGATATGCAAACAGACTGACCGTTAAAGGCATCCCAGTCCAACCAGGAATCTTTAAAATAGCTGAACCCATGCTGTTCAAATTGGGTCAAATATCTTTCAAATGCCTCAATCAGCTTGAGCCAAATGAACTCCGCATCTGGAATCGGTGTTTGATGAGGCATTAGTTGATCCAAAGCAGCAGCACCTAAAGCGGTTTGATTTTCTGAGTTCTGAGTAATCAATTCTGCATTACGTAAGTTCAGGCCTATGCCGATTACCATCCAAGTGGGTGAATTTGGACTGCTTTGTCCGCCTTCAATCAGGATGCCACCAAGCTTGGCATTGTTCAGTAGTAAATCGTTGGGCCACTTCAGCCTAAGACCTTGTTGATGAAGAGTGGTCTCATTGATCCCTAAAGCTCCCGCAATACCAGCAACCACCGCTAGTCCAATGACTAGGCTCAGTCCGCTCAGTTCAAGAGGGCGCTTATTGAATGGGTGGGCTAAGGAGAAGCACAGCGTATCTCCAGGATTGGAAAGCCAAACTCTTCCAGCCCTGCCCTTGCCGGAAGTCTGATTGTGGGCAATACGAGCTACGGCATCAATTAATTCACCGGCACGCCAACGGGCTAATAAATCATCATTAGTTGATTTGGTGGTGGCAACGCGTTCGAGAATGCAATTCGGGCTCATTTTTCTATTGTAGAAAGATCTAGGCTGGCTGACCTAGAATAAGGGAATGCAACAAGAAGATCAGCGTCCTCGCAAGTTTATTTGGCCTCTCCAGGCAATGCCTTTGGCTCGAGCCATTAGCTTGAGCTATGCGCTTTTAATCATTTATGTCAGCCTAAATCCCTTTGATTTCAGTTTTGATAATGGGATCGCCCCATGGGCATGGTTGGATGCCCCTTTACCCCGCTTTATTACGCTCTTTGATGTGTCAGTCAATGTCTTAGCCTATATTCCCTTGGGGTTTTTGCTGGTCTTTGCATGCTACCCACGTTGGCGTAACTTTGTTGCCTTAAGCATCGCCTTGAGCATTAGTGCGACATTGGCTTTTAGTGTTGAGTCTCTCCAAACTTGGTTACCCACCCGCATTCCGAGCCAAATGGATTGGTGGGCCAATGTGTTGGGTGGTTTGATGGGCGGTTTATTAGCCATCCCCTTGGGCCCCCAGTGGCTCTCTGGGAGCGCAATCCGTCGTCGCTTTGATCAATGGTTTGGCTTGAACTGGGCTGCTTGCGCTTTATTTTTACTTTTCCCCTGGGCTCAGATCTATCCCCAAAGCTCTTGGTTGGGTACGGGGGTATGGGGGCATGCAATTTTTTCTTCCGTTGACTGGGGAACCACGGTGGTCAATCATGTCATTCAAGAGTCCATCATTACAGCGGTTTGTTGGCTCGGTACCGGACTATTACTATCTTTGGGGATGCGTGCAAAAGCGTCCCAGTGGAAAATTCTAAATGGCCTGCTTTGCTTCACTGTTTTAGTGAAGATTGCCTTTACTGCATTGCAGTTCGGGGTGGAATTTGGTTTGTTGTGGCTTACCGCAGGGGCTATTTGGGGAATGGTGCTGGGCAGTCTATTGCTCAGATGGACTCTCCAAATTTCCTTAGCTAGCAAAGCTTGGCTTGCAATCGCCTGTTTAGTCACTGCCACCTTGGTAATTAATTTCCTGCCGGACAACCCGTATTTCATTCTGACATTACGACATTGGTATCAAGGCCGGCTATTACACTTTAATGAATTAATGCAATGGGTTTCAGTAGTATGGTTGCCACTAGCATTATTTTGGGTACTTCGAAATAGAGCCACCTTTAATTTAAAACCTTAATTGAGATGACATATGAGTTTTCAACACCATGTTTTTTTCTGTCTAAACCAGCGCAGTAACGGCGAAGATTGTTGCGATCGTCATAATGCTTTTGCTCTTTTTGATTTCGCAAAAAAGCGTGTCAAAGAATTGGGCTTATCTGGCCCGGGAAAAATCCGTATTAACAAAGCAGGATGCTTAGACCGTTGTGCTGATGGCCCGGTGGCAGTAATTTATCCAGAGGGCATTTGGTACACATTTATTGATACTGAAGATGTTGAAGAAATTATTCAGTCGCACTTAATACAAGGGCGTCCAGTAGAGCGTCTGCAGTTGGCTTAAAAAGATTTCAGAAAGTTTTCTCATGAATAGCCGTACAAAAATAATTCATATTGATGGTGTTGTGGGTCAAATCGAAATGTCGATTGATTTGCCAGATGAATTAAAAAATAATCCTGATTTTTCGGTGAGAGGCTTAGCTTTAGTTGCGCATCCACATCCATTAATGGGCGGAACGATGGACAACAAAGTGGCACAAACTATGGCACGTGCTTTTAATCAATTGGGTTACGTTAGTGTGCGCCCCAATTTTCGCGGAGTAGGGGCTACTGCCGGCGAGCATGATGACGGCGTTGGTGAGATGGAGGACTTATTGCACGTCACTGATTGGATGCGAACCCCTTCTAGTTGGAATCAATTTGAGGCTACTTCACAACAGGCATGGGTGCAGACTGCTAACACTGCGCCTTTGGTAGTTTCCGGTTTTTCATTTGGCAGTTTTGTTGGCACCCATTTGGTACAGCGCTTGGCAGAGCTAGGGCGCCCAGCTGAGAGGCTTGTCATGGTGGGTAGTGCGGCTGGTAAATGGGTCTTAGCACCTGTGCCTGCTGATACGATTTTGATTCATGGTGAGGTAGATGAAACTATTCCCTTGATCGATGTCTTAGATTGGGCGCGTCCTCAAGAGTTAACAGTACAAGTGGTACCGGGTGCCGATCATTTTTTCCATCGACGTTTACATTGCATACGTAACATTATTACTAGCGCTTGGTTGGGTATGCCCGATCACCGCAATCAATAAAGTAAACAAAAAAGTTAAAAGATAAAAGAATATGACTGAAGATAAAAAATCCCTCATTGAATACCCATCAGAGTTTCCAATCAAGGTAATGGGTAAGTCAAATCCAGAATACCTACCTGCAATCTTGCACATTGCCCGTCAATTTGATCCTACGTTCGATGAGAGTAAGGTTGAGCAGCGACCCTCTAAGGATGGAAATTATCTAGGTATTACATTGCCAATCACGGCCACTAGTCGAGAGCAGTTGGATGAGTTGTACCGCACTTTATCCACGCATCCTTTGGTGAGTGTTGTTCTCTAAGTTAACCGCATGAGTTTTTTAGTAAAACATTTAGGGATAGCTGAATACGAGTCAACCTATCAAGCTATGCGGGATTTTACGCAGCAGCGAAATAGTGATACCTCAGATGAAATTTGGATTCTTGAGCACCCCCCAGTTTTTACTTTAGGCTTGGCGGGAGATGCGGGCAACTTACACTCCCCTAGTAATCAAATTCCATTAGTGCAGGTTGATCGTGGCGGTGAGATCACGTATCACGGACCTGGACAAATCGTGGTGTATTTACTGCTCGATCTGAGGCGTTTGGGTATTTTTGTAAAAGAGCTTGTCTCCAGAATTGAGCAGGCTTTGATTGATACATTGGCAGATTTTGGTATTCGGGCAGAAAGACATGCTGGCGCACCCGGCATTTATATTGCGCTGGAGAGTGCAATACAGGCAGAGTATCGAGGCGCCAAGATTGCCGCACTGGGTCTCAAGGTCTCCAAGGGGTGCTCCTATCATGGACTTGCCTTAAATGTAGCTACCGATTTAGCGGCTTTTGCCCGTATTCACCCATGTGGGTATGAGGGCTTAAGGACGGTGGATATGCAAACTCTTGGGATCAAGGACAATATAGACATTATTAGCCAAACCCTTTTAGGGCATTTGCAAAAGCAACTGATTTCATCATGACCACCAATAAGCCGGACCTCGATTCCATTGCCACTACTAGTAATATTCGGCAGGATCTCAACTACGATGCCTCGCGCAAGCAGAAATCGAGTGAGAAGACTGCGCGCATTCCAATCAAGATCATTCCCTTAGAGCAAGTACTCAAAAAGCCGGATTGGATTCGAGTAAAAGCCGCCTCTGGAAATTCTCGTTTTTCTGAGATTAAAAAGATTCTTCGTGAAAATGAGTTGGTCACAGTTTGCGAAGAGGCAAGCTGCCCTAATATTGGCGAGTGCTTTGGTAAAGGCACGGCTACCTTCATGATCATGGGCGATAAATGTACACGTCGTTGCCCATTTTGTGACGTGGGCCATGGCAGGCCAGATCCCTTGGATACAAAAGAGCCGGGTAATTTAGCGCGCACGATCGCTGCTCTGAAATTAAATTATGTGGTGATTACTAGTGTAGATCGCGATGATTTACGTGACGGTGGCGCAATGCACTATGTTGACTGCATTTCTCAGTCACGCGATCTCTCCCCCAATACACGCATTGAAGTGTTAGTGCCAGATTTTCGTGGCCGCTTAGATAAGGCTTTAGATATTTTTTCTGAGCATGCGCCGCAAGGTTTGCCTGATGTGATGAATCACAATTTAGAAACGGTTCCGCGCTTATACAAAGAGGCGCGACCCGGTGCTGACTACGCACATTCTTTAAAGTTACTAAAGGATTTCAAAGAGCGCTTCCCGCATATTCCAACCAAGAGCGGTTTAATGGTTGGCTTAGGAGAAACTGACGAAGAAATTTTAGAAGTCATGCGCGATATGCGTGAACACAATATTGATATGCTGACTATTGGACAGTATTTAGCTCCTTCAGGACATCACCTGCCGGTTCGTCGCTATGTGCATCCCGATGTCTTTAAGCATTTTGAAGAAGAAGCTTATGCAATGGGCTTCTCACATGCTGCTGTGGGCGCGATGGTGCGCTCTAGCTATCATGCTGATGAGCAAGCACACAGTGCAGGTGTTATCTAAACTTATGCTTCAAAAGTTTGGCGTAGTTCTGGCACTTGCATTTCTACTTTCTGCTTGTAGTCCTAAATTAGATTGGCGGACTGTGCAGTCTCCACAAGAGGGTTATAGCGCTCTCTTTCCAGGTAAGCCTGAAAAGATTGAGCGACGACTACCTTATCAAAATCAAGAAATTCCACAAACCTTGGAAGCAGTCAAAATTGATGATGATATTTATTCGGTGGGTGCGATTCGTTTGAGTCAAGAGCAAGCTAGCCTAGCGCCTAATTTATTAGAGCAGGTGCAAGGTAACTTATTGAACCGCGCAAATGTAACTCTGGAGAGTGCCGTTAGTATTGATGCGCTTTATCGGACTGCAAATAAACAGCGTGCTGCTACGAAAGATTATTTTTTAGAATTTAAATCTTCGGGCAGGGTAGAGCAGTCAATGCGAGTTCGTTGGATCACCAGAATGACGCCAGACAACGGACTTTGGATTTATCAGATCTCGGTTTTGCATACTGCACCAGCACGAGTGGATGCCAAAACGTTTTTCTCTGAAGAGGCGTACTCAAGTTTCTTTGATGAGTTTCATCCGGAATAGTTTCCAGATGAAACAAAAATTCTGCTTAAGACTTTTCGAGGGCGGCTACTTTAGCTTCGAGAGCTTCTAACTTTTCTCTAGTCTTGGCCAGCACTTTAGATTGCAGCTCAAACTCTTCGCGAGTAACCAAGTCCATTTTCTGAAAACCTTGATTCATCATGGCGCGCACATTCTTTTCAATCTCTTGCGCTGGTGAATTACGAATGGCATCGCCAACCTTGTTTTGCATATCGCTAGCAATACGCTGGATTTGTTCTAGGATTTCACCTGGTTTTTGCATAATGCTGACCGCCGTTCTATTGAAATTTGCTTAAAAGATACAGATGGTATTTTAAGTTGTTGGGCTAAAAACAGCCGAAACCAGGTAAAAAATGCTATACGTGCACCAAAATGAACGAAAATGGGGCATATCCAAGCACCAAAGTTGGGCATAAGCCTTATTTAGGGGAATTGCAGCAAATTCAGGGGGAGCCCAAGATTCATGATCACTCCATGCAATAAAGCATTCATCCCTTTTTTATGACCACTAAGGAGTTTCATATGAAAACGATTCAAAAGACAGCCATCGCTCTTGCAGCTTCTGGCTTATTCGCAACGGCAGCATTTGCACAGACAGCTCCTGCAGCTGAGGCTCCAGAAGTTAGTCCTGTTACAGCCAACGTGACAGTAACAAACGACTATCGTTACCGTGGTATCACACAGTCAAACTATCAGCCTGCCATTCAAGGCGGCTTTGATTACGCTCATGAAAGCGGTCTTTATATTGGCAACTGGAACAGTTCGATTAATTGGATTTCCAATACAACAGCTGGAGGCGTAAGAGCCCCGCTGGAAATGGATTTCTACGGCGGCTTTAAGAAGGAATTAATTGGCGAAGGTTTTGCTTCTGACTTCGGTATCTTGCAGTATTACTACAACCAAACTGGAAAAAACTATAACGGCAATATGGTGAATCCAAACACCACTGAGCTGTACGCTGCTCAGAACTTCACATTCGGCCCTGTAAGTGGTTTTGTCAAATTGAACTATGCGCTTACCAATATTTTCGGCATTCCAAGCAGCACCGGATCTTACTATCCTGATTTAACGGCAAACTATGACACTGGTGTTTGGGGTATCACTTTAAACGGACACATTGGTTATCAGTACGTTGCTGGTCAGCCGGGATCTCAGGGCGGAATTAGCAATACCAACAAAAATATTAGCTATACCGATTTTAAATTGGGCGCAACTAAAGATTTTGGCGGGGGTCTTTCACTGTCAGCAGCTTATGTTTCGACCAACGCTAATCCTAGCTGGTGGAGCACATATACAGGCGGTACAAATGGAGGCACTGCAAACGGATCTGCTGGTCGTCCAGGTGCCGTTGTAGCGCTCACAAAAACTTTCTAATTCCTTCCTCTGAACGGAGAAACGTATGAAATTAATTACCGCAATCATCAAGCCCTTCAAGCTTGACGAAGTGCGCGAAGCTCTCTCAGAAGTGGGAGTTTCGGGCATTACCGTCACTGAAGTTAAAGGCTTTGGCCGTCAAAAAGGTCACACTGAGTTGTATCGCGGTGCTGAGTATGTAGTCGACTTTTTGCCGAAAGTAAAAATTGAAGCTGCTGTTGAAGATGGCATCTTGGAGCGAGCGATTGAAGCAATTGAAAAATCTGCTCGTACTGGAAAAATTGGCGATGGCAAGATTTTTGTCTCCCCAGTTGAACACGTCATTCGCATTCGTACCGGTGAAACCGGCGCGTCAGCACTTTAAAGAGAGGTTCAAAATGTTAACTTGGATGAAACGACTCCTAGCTGGAAGCGCAATGGCCTTAGCTATTGGTGCGACTAGTGTGATGGTAGCTTCACCGGCTTTTGCTGATGAGGCTAAGCCAGTTGCTGCTGCAGCTGCAGTTGCTGCTGCTCCTGCATTAGTCCCAAATAAAGGTGATACAGCTTGGATACTAGTGTGTACAGCATTAGTCATCTTGATGACATTGCCTGGTTTGGCTTTGTTTTACGGCGGTTTAACACGTAGCAAAAACATTCTTTCTGTACTTGTACAGTGTATGTTTGTATTTGCGTTAATTACGGTGTTGTGGTCTCTCTATGGATACAGCTTTGCATTTACTGAAGGTGGCGCATTCATTGGTGGACTCGATCGTTTGTTCTTAGCTGGTATTACTCCAGACTCCGTTGCCGCAACATTTAGCAAAGGCATTGTGATTCCTGAGTATGTATTTATGGCCTTCCAAGCTGCATTTGCAACGATTACTTGCTGCTTGATCGTTGGTTCATTTGCTGAGCGTGCTAAGTTTTCTGCAATCGTGTTGTTTGTAATTCTTTGGTTCACTTTCAGCTACTTGCCAATCGCTCACATGGTTTGGTTCTGGCCTGGTCCTGATGACATCAAAGATGCTGCATCACTTGAAGCAATCACAGCGCGTGCTGGTTGGTTGTGGCAGAAGGGTGTTCTCGACTTTGCTGGCGGTACCGTTGTTCACATCAATGCTGCGATTGCAGGTTTGGTAGGTTCATTCGTAGTCGGCAAACGTTTAGGTTACGGCAAAGAAGCGATGAAGCCACACAACTTAGTATTCGTAATGATTGGTGCTTCACTCTTGTGGTTCGGTTGGTTTGGTTTTAATGCCGGTTCTGCTCTCGAAGCAAACGGTAGTGCAGCCTTGGCATTCGTAAACACATTATTGGCAACCGCTGCAGCAGTATTGAGCTGGTCTGTAGCTGAGTGGGTTCTTAAAGGAAAGCCTTCCATGTTGGGTGGCGCATCTGGTTGCGTAGCAGGTTTAGTTGCGATTACTCCTGCTGCTGGTTTCGTTGGTCCAATGGGCGCCCTAGTAATCGGTGCTGCTGCTGGCGCTATCTGCTTGTGGGGTGTTTCTGGTCTCAAGAAGCTTTTGGGTTCAGATGACAGCTTAGACGTATTCGGTGTGCACGGCGTTGGCGGTATCTTGGGCGCTTTGTTAACCGGTGTGTTTGCAGACCCAGCTTTAGGTGGAACAGGTATTTGGGATTATGTAGCGAATGCTGCAGCCCCTGATTACTCCATCGCTAGCCAATTATGGATTCAGAGCCAAGGCGTGATCGTGACCTTAATTTGGTCGGGCGTTGTTTCTTATATCGCCTTCAAATTGGTTGATATTGTGGTTGGCCTGCGAGTTAAAGAAGATGAAGAGCGTGAAGGTTTGGACATCAGCTCACACGGTGAGTCCGCTTACGAGTCTTAATTAGCTGTTTTACCCCTCACTGGGCGGCTTTAGTAGGCTGCCCAGTTTTTAAGCGCGGGATCCTCGGATTCCGCGTCTTTCTTTTAAAAAATCTTACAATGGTGAAATGGTTCCACATCTCATCACTGCCCTTAGCGGCCCTCTTCACGATCTCGAGTCGAAGGTATTAGAAGCAACTCCAACGATTGAGCGCTGGTTCAGGCTTGAGTGGCAAGAGCACACTCCGCCGTTTTACTGCTCAGTTGACTTGCGTAACGCCGGCTTTAAGCTTGCACCAGTTGATACCAACCTCTTCCCTGGTGGCTTTAATAACCTCTCACCCCAAATGTTGCCTTTAGCAGTTCAGGCAGCAATGGCGGCAATCGAGAAGATTTGCCCGGAAGCAAAAAATTTACTATTAATACCTGAGAGACACACTCGCAATACTTTCTATTTACAGAATATCGCGCGCTTATCTTCGATCTTGCGTCAAGCCGGTCTGAATGTCCGCCTGGGCACTTTGTCTGATGAAATTAAAAAGCCAACTTGGATTGACTTGCCCGATGGCAATCGTCTCTTGATGGAGCCTTTGTCTCGTTTGGGTCTAAAGAAGCAACGTCTTGGATTAAAAGATTTTGACCCTTGTTCAATTTTGCTGAACAACGATTTATCAGCAGGCATTCCTCCGATCTTAGAAAATCTACACGAGCAGTATCTCTTGCCGGGTCTGCATGCTGGCTGGCATGTGCGCCGCAAGTCTAAGCACTTTACTGCTTACGATGAGGTTGCTAAGAAGTTTGCGAAGGTAGTTGATATTGACCCCTGGATGATTAATCCTTATTTTGCTAGCTGCTCTGATGTGAACTTTCATGAGCGCAAGGGCGAAGAAGAATTACAAGCTGCTGTCGAGAAAGTTTTAAAGAAGACTGCCAAAAAATATCGCGAGTACGGCATTAAAGAGAAACCTTACGTTGTTGTCAAAGCAGATGCTGGTACATATGGCATGGGTGTGATGGTGGTGAGTGACCCCGCGCAACTTAAAGACCTTAACCGCAAAGACCGCAATAAAATGAGTGTTGTAAAAGAAGGTCTTGAGGTAAGTGATGTTTTGATTCAAGAGGGTGTCTATACCTTCGAGAAGGTCAATGAAGCTGTTGCGGAGCCAGTGGTGTACATGATCGATCGCTATGTGATTGGTGGCTTCTATCGGGTGCACACTGACCGCGGCCCTGATGAGAATTTGAATGCCCCAGGCATGCATTTTGTACCCTTGGCATTTGAGCAAAACTCTATCCCAGATTTAGGTGCAAAGCCTGGCAGCGCACCGCCAAATCGTTTTTATCTATATGGTGTCGTCGCTCGTCTAGCCTTACTGGCGGCCTCTCTAGAGCTAGAGCGCTCTGATCCTAATGCTGAAGCTGCTTAATTTATTCGGATACTGATATGAACCTGCTTTTCATTGCGGATCCTTTAGCATCTTTTAAGATTAGTAAGGATTCCACTTTAGCAATGATGCGAGTTGCGCAAGAAGCGGGGCATCAACTTTGGTTTTGCGAAAGTCGCAATATTCTATGGAGAAACGATTTTGTAGTGGCAGATTGCCAGTCTCTCGACATCAAACCAGGCGGTACTACATGGTTTGAATTGGGCTCTGTAGAAGATCGCCCACTCAATACTTTCAGCGCAGTCATGATGCGCTCAGACCCGCCATTTGATATTGAATATCTTAATACCACGTGGCTATTGTCGGCTGCGGTTCGTCAGGGTGCGAGAGTATTTAATAATCCAACTGCTATTCGAGATCATTCTGAAAAGATATCCATCACCGAGTTTCCGGAACTCATTCCGCCAACTTTAGTAACACGCGAACTCAGTGCGATTGAGGTGTTTCATCAAGAGCATCAAGATATTGTGATTAAGCCCTTAGACGGTATGGGTGGTATGGGTGTATTCCGCGTTGGGCCAGATGCCTTAAATCTTGCTAGCATTGTTGAGACACTAGGTGAGAATGGTGCACGTACTTTGATGGTTCAAAGATTCTTGCCGGAGATCATGCAAGGTGATAAACGAGTATTGCTGATCGGTGGTCAGGTAGTACCATTTTCATTAGCTCGTATTCCGCAGGGCAGTGAAATCCGAGGCAATTTGGCTGCTGGCGGTAAGGGTGTGGCAATGCCACTGACAGATGCCGAGATAAAAGTTGCTGAGCGCTTGGCCCCCATTTTGAATGCCCGAGGCTTATTCTTGGTAGGATTAGATTTAATTGGTGCGTATGTCACAGAAATTAATGTGACCAGCCCAACTTGTTTTGTAGAGATTACCGAGCAAAGTGGATTTGATGTCCCAAAATTTTGGTTAACCGCGCTTGAAAAGGCATTGACATAAACATGGTTGGAATCGTCATCGTTGCCCATACCCCGGTAGCAAGTGCAATGCTTGGTTTTGCTGAGCATGCTTTCGGTGTGGCGCCAGAGAGAGTGAGGGCTGTCGACGTTCCGCCCTACGAAGATATAAAAGTCAGTTTCGATCGGGTCTTAAAAGCGGCCTACGGAGTAAATTCAGGTCAGGGCGTTTTAATTTTGACTGATGTGATGGGTGCCACTCCAGCCAATGTAGCGTCTAAGCTTGAAGCTCTGGGCCCGCTATCAGGCTTGAATGCCCCCGTAGTTGTTTTAGCGGGACTCAATTTACCTATGTTGATGCGATGTATCTCCCATCGCGGCGAGGGCTTGGAAGAATTGGCGCATAAAGCGCTACAAGGTGGCCAAAATGGCATCCTGCGTTTAGGTTCTAAAACCCCACAAGCTACTACAGAGAAATAGGACTCGATATGCCTGTTGCTGAAATCGAAATTATTAATAAGTTGGGCTTACATGCTCGAGCATCAGCCAAGCTATCGCAGCTTGCTGCTGAATTTCCTTGCGAAGTCTTATTGTCCCGTAATGGTCGTCAAATCAATGCTAAAAGCATTATGGGTGTCATGATGCTGGCCGCTGGTATTGGAAGTACAGTCACTCTAGAAACTGTTGGGGAAAAAGAAGATGCGGCAATGCAAGCTTTAACTGCATTAATCAATGATCGATTTGGTGAGGGCGAATAAGGATGACTTTTGCTTTGCACGGAATAGCAGTTTCCAAGGGCATTGCCATTGGAAAGGCCGTACTGATATCGCGTGCTGCATTAGAGGTTAGTCATTACTTAGTTGAAGTCGGCAAAGAAGAAGTTGAGGCCCAAAAATTATTAGATGCTTTTGAGCAGGTGCGCCAGGAATTGGAGCAGTTGCGTCAAGGTTTACCTAAAGACGCGCCACAAGAAATGGCTGCGTTCTTAGATGTTCACGGCATGATCTTAGCTGACCCTGCTTTGGCCGAAAAGCCTATTAAATTAATTCGCACTCAGAGGTTAAATGCTGCTTGGGCCTTAACAACCGAGCTCAATGATCTTTTAGAGCAATTTGCAGGCATTGAGGACACCTATTTAAAAGAGCGTGCTAACGATATTCGTCAGGTGGCAGAGCGCGTTATTAAGGCCTTGAATGCCCAGCAAAAAGATCCTTTAAATGATGCTGAATTTTTGCCTGCAAGCGATATCGGTATTGAGTCGATTATTGTTGCCCACGACATTGCTCCTCATGACATGCTGCGTTTTAAAGAGCATGCCTTTACGGGGTTTGTAACGGATCTCGGTGGTAAGACCTCTCATACCGCCATTGTTGCGCGCAGCATGGAAATTCCTGCAGTAGTCGGTGTACGGCACGCCAGTGAAATGATTCGTCATGGTGATTGGCTGATATTGGATGGAGAGCATGGGGTTGTCGTTGTTGCGCCCGATGAACAACTTCTTGCCGAGTATCGAAAACTACAAGCTCAAGCATTAAAAGAGGCTCGCAAGCTAAAGCAGTTAAAGCATTCCAAGACAGAAACAGCTGATCGTGTCGAGATTGAGTTATCTGCCAATATTGAATTGCCCGAAGATGCTATTCAGGCAGTGAAGTTGGGTGCTGTAGGTGTTGGTTTATTTCGCTCTGAATTTTTATTTATGGATCGCAAGCAGGCCTTGCCTGATGAAGAGCGGCAGTATCAAGAATACCGTCGCGTAGTCGATTTAATGCATGGTCTGCCCGTCAATATTAGAACCATTGATGTTGGTGCCGATAAGGCTCTCGGTGGTGGTGGCGATGTTTCTCAAACTGGTACGTCACCTCTTGGATTGCGTGCTATTCGCTGGTCTTTGACAGAGCCTGAAATCTTTTTAACGCAACTTAGGGCGATTTTGCGTGCATCGGCTCATGGTCAGGCGCGCATCATGATTCCGATGCTTGCCCATGCCAAAGAAATCGATGAAACATTTAGGTTGATTGAAAAAGCTAAGCAGCAATTACATCAGCGTAGCCAGGCATTTAATCCAAATATTCAAGTTGGCGCAATGATTGAAATTCCGGCAGCTGCTTTGATGCTACCGTTATTTATCAATCGATTCGATTTTCTTTCTATTGGCACTAACGACTTGATTCAGTACACCTTGGCAATTGATCGCGCAGATCACGCGGTAGCACATTTATATGATCCTTTGCATCCAGCCATTTTGAATTTGCTGTTTAGCATCATAGATCAAGCTAAGCGTGCTGATGTGCCGATTGCTGTTTGCGGCGAGATGGCCGGCGACCCTGCGTTAACAAAACTATTGCTTGCCTTTGGGCTGACCGATTTTTCTATGCACTTTAGTCAACTGTTGTTGGTCAAGCGTGAGATATTGAATGCAAATGTAGGACTACTAAAGACGCGTGCTCCTAGGGTTCTTCGCGCTTATGAGCCCGAAGAGCAGGCCAAAGCTTTGGAGTATTTGCTTTCTTAATTCTCTAGTGCTGGGAGCCGCATACTGTACAGGCGGGATTGCGAGTAATGCGAATCTCATCAATCTGAGTATTAATAGCATTCCACAGCAACATTCTTCCAACGAGAGGCTGACCAAAGCCAATTAATACCTGAAGGGCTTGGGCCGCTTGCATTGCGCCAATAATACCAACGAGAGGGGAGAAGATACCCATGCTTGCGCAGCTGACTTCTTCAAACTGTTCCTCCGGAGAAAAAAGGCAGGCGTAGCAGGGCGATGCTTTGCTACGAAAATCAAAGACACTGAGTTGACCATCAAATTTGAGTGCGGATCCGGAGATGAGTGGAATCTTATGAATAAAGCAGACTTGATTGATAAGCTGGCGGGTAGCAAAGTTATCCGTGCAATCTAAAACGAGATGAGCTGCCGGCAAGAGTGTGTTTAGTAAATCTTCCGAAGCCTTTTCTGCGATTGCATTAATCGTGAGAGCGGAATTCAGGCTTTGTAAAAATTGCTTGCCAGAATCTACTTTATTTCTACCAATAGAGTTCTGGGTATGCATGATTTGTCGCTGCAAATTAGTGAGTTCGACTTGGTCATGATCAACCAGCGTTATTTTTCCCACTCCAGCAGCGGCCAAATAAGGTGCAGCAGCGCTTCCTAGTCCACCAGCACCAATGATCAAAATGTGCGATCCAAGAAGCTGCTCTTGTCCAGCAACATCAATTTCTTCCAGTAGTAAATGCCGCGAGTAGCGAAGCAGCTGCTCATCATTCATATATATGCCTAATGCTAAAACTTACTCTAGCTTAGAGGCCGAGCGTTTTACAGGCTCACCATTGATAAATGCGACTGCCTGAGTAAGCATGAAGTCATCTACACCGCCCAGCTCAACTGGCTTCTTCGACTTTTCTTTTTCTTTCTCTTCAGGAGTCTTCTTGGCATTTTTTTCTTCAATGCGTTGTAACTCTTCTAGCCGACGCTTTTCTCGTTCAGAGGCTAGTTTTTCTTCTGAAGATTGCTTGTTACGCAAATGCTTCTCGCTATCGATCTCGCGAGTGATCAATACATCATCAGGATCACCATCTTTATTTTGATCCACTGCGATATCGGGTTTGATGCCATAAGCTTGAATTGATTTGCCACTTGGTGTGTAGTAATACGCCGTAGTGATTTTCAATGCTGAGTCATTGGTCAACGGACGAACTGTTTGTACAGAGCCCTTACCGAAAGTCGTTTTACCAATGATGGTTGCACGCTTGTAATCTTGTAATGCGCCAGCCACAATTTCAGACGCTGATGCTGAATAGGCATTTACTAAAACTACCATCGGTAATTTTTTATACATTGCTGGAACTCCAGCCAGTGGATCACCGGGCTCACTGAGGCGATACATCGCCGGTGTTGCATTAAACACCTGCTTAGAGTCTGCTGTCTGACCTTTTGTAGAAACGATGACAGCATCTGCTGGCAAGAAAGCAGCAGCAACACCAACTGCGCCTTGTAATAAGCCGCCACCATTGTTTCTGAGATCAAGAATGATGCCCTTCATTTTGGGATCTTGATTTGCAAGCTCAGTTAACTTCTTGGCAAGATCAGGAATGGTACGTTCTTGAAAGCTCGTCACTCTTACCCAAGCGATATTGTTATCCAAAATTTTGGCTTTGACCGATTGCACTTTAATTTCAGCGCGGGTAATGGTTACCGGAAAGCTGCGCTCTTCGCTCTTACGGAAGACGGTCAAGGTAATTTTTGTGCCTGGCGTACCGCGCATGGTGCGTACTGCTTTATCTAGCGACATTCCGCGAACTGGTTTGTCGTCTAAGCGCGTAATGAGATCACCAGCTTGCAAGCCAGCGCGCGCAGCAGGACTATCTTCAATCGGATTAAGTACTTTGACAACGCCATCTTCGGAAGTGATTTCAATGCCAAGACCAGCAAATTTACCGCTAGTTTGCTCTTGCATTTCAGAGAAGTCTTTTTTATCAAGATAGGTGGAGTGAGGATCAAGACTGCTCACCATGCCCTTGACTGCATCAGTTAGTAATTGTTTATCTTCAATCGGCTCAACATACTCCCGCTTGATTTGCGCAAAGACATTCGACAGTGTGCGCAACTCATCTAAAGGAAGTGTCGTGCCCTGTTGAGCTGTGGCTGAGAGCTGGATAGTGGCTGCAACCCCGGCGATGAGGCCGACAGAGACTAGGGCAAAGTTTTTGAAAAATACGCGCATATTTCTGTTTTACCTTAATCCAAATAAAAATGCTGAATAGGTTTGAGATTGTCATCGAGCTCATAAATCAGCGGGATGCCATTGGGAACATTGATTTCCATAATGTCTTTATCGGAAACCTGGTCGAGATACTTAATTAGAGAGCGAATGCTATTGCCATGTGCGACAAGCAATACGCGCTTACCTGCTTTGAGGGCGGGAGCGATCGATTCATTCCAAAGGGGCAATACACGCTCGACATTGTCTTTAAGGCACTCTCCCAGGGGGATATCCGAATTACTGAGTTTTGTGTAACGTGGATCATTTTGCGGATTACGCTCATCATCTTTTTCTAGGAGCGGTGGGCGTATATCGTAGGAGCGACGCCAAATATGAACTTGTGCATCTCCGTATTGTTGGGCAGTTTCGGCTTTATTTAGACCTGTGAGGGCACCATAGTGACGCTCGTTCAGTCTCCAGCTATGCACCACTGGCAACCACATGAGGTCCATAGCGTCTTGAACATGCCACAGGGTACGAATAGCTCTTCTGAGTACTGAGGTGTAAGCCACATCAAATTCATAGCCAGCTTTACGGAGGTTTTCACCTGCTTTAAGGGCCTGTTCAATGCCCTTAGGGGTTAAGTCAACGTCCGCCCAGCCAGTAAATCGGTTTTCAAGGTTCCAGGCGGATTCGCCATGACGAATAAGGACAAGTTGTTTCATAGAGCCATTCTATAATCCGGTGATGAACTTTCTTACACAAATTGATAATTTAGCGCTTATTGCCCTCCTGCTGGTTACGGGTGCAGCGCTCTTCCTTCCCACATTATCTACGCTTATTGGCGGAAAAGGCTTATCGCCTACAGAAGCGACTATTTGGATAAATCGTCGTAAAGCAGCTGTTTTGGACTTGCGTCCAGCATCCGATTTTAAGATTGGCCATCTTCCAGGATCAAAGCATATTTTGGCTGAGCAAATTCCATCTGGAATAGATAAGCTCAAGCTAGATCGTAACAATCCCATTATTTTGGTCTGTCAGTCTGGTGCGAATGCTCGCAAGCTTGTCCCAGAGCTAAATAAGCTGGGGTTCCCAGAAGTTGCAGTCCTAGATGGTGGCGTTCAAGGCTGGCAAGCCGCAGCCTTGCCATTGGTTAAATAACTTAGCGAGTCTCAGATATGCCATCAGTCACGATGTATAGCACTCAAGTTTGTCCGTATTGCGTTATGGCAGAGAAGCTTCTGAACAAGAAGGGTGTTGCCAATTTAGAGAAGATTCTGATTGATCGGGATCCTGCGCAGCGCGAGATCATGATGACCCGCACTGGTCGTCGTACAGTGCCACAGATATACATCGGTGAGACCCACGTTGGCGGTTATGACGACCTGGTTGCCCTAGATCGTGCTGGCCAACTTGATCCACTACTAGCTTAAAAATTTACTCAGAAAGTTTCTATGACTGAACAAACTACTTCCACTCCAGATGCAGCTGATAATTCAAAAGAACCTGGTTTTCGTATTCAACGGATCTACCTCAAGGATTTATCTTTAGAGCAACCAAACGCTCCGCAAATTTTATTAGTTGCGGCAGAGCCTCAAATTGAGGTGGAGGTTGATGTTGCGGTTACTCGCTTGGGCGATGAAATTTTTGAGGTTGCCTTAATTTCAACAGTAACCGCTAAGGTGGAGAGCAAAGTGCTCTTCTTGGTTGAGGCAAAACAAGCAGGTGTTTTTGAATTTAGTAATATTCCTGCAGAGCAAATTGATCCCATGTTAGGTATTGCTTGCCCAACAATTTTGTACCCTTATCTGCGCTCAAATATTGCTGACATTATTAGCCGCGCTGGTTTCCAGCCAATTCATTTGAATGAGATTAATTTCCATGGTATGTATGAACATCGCCTGATGCAGGCTGCGCAAGGAGCTGCAACGGAAAGTAGCTCAGCCGATGAAAGCAAAATCATTCTTCCTCACTAAGCTGGCCTTTAAAGCTCACAGATCATGAAAGTGACGCTGCTTGGAGCTGGTTCGTGGGGCACAGCCATGGCAGCGCAAGCTGCTCGCTATCTTCAGCCGGGCGACGTTTGTCTTTGGTCTCGACGCATTGAGCAAATTGAGGGTATGCAGCAGTCAGGTGCAAACACAGGCTATTTGCCTGGTGTCCCTTTGCCTAAGAGTTTGCAATTGGAGGTGAGTTTTGAGCGAGCCATCGAACGCCTTTCTGAAAACGATCTTTTGGTGATTGCTACCCCGATGTCCGGTTTATCAGAAACAGTGGCACAGGTATTGCGCCTCGCAAAACATCCGCTCAATATTGTTTGGTTGTGCAAGGGGCTAGAGCCTAGCACCACCTTGTTACCGCATCAAGTGGTCGAACGCGAAGATCAACTACACAGTCATGGCATACGTCATTCTTATGGCGCTCTATCAGGACCTAGTTTTGCGCAAGAAGTTGCTAATGGTATGCCTTGCGCATTAACCGTCGCTAGTCAATCCAATACCTTGTGCGACATTGTTCAAGGCGCCTTCCACCATGGCAATATGCGCATCTATGCCAGCGATGACTTAGTTGGTGTCGAACTAGGTGGCGCTATTAAAAACGTTTTAGCGATTGCAGCGGGTATTGGCGATGGCTTAGATCTTGGCTTAAATGCACGCGCTGCAGTATTAACTCGCGGTCTTGCAGAAATGATGCGTTTAGTAAAAGCAGCTGGTGGCAGACCAGAGACCTGTATGGGTCTTACCGGCGTAGGCGATTTGATCTTGACGGCTACTGGTGATCTCTCTCGTAATCGTCGTGTTGGCTTAGCGCTTGCAGCAGGAAAACCCTTGCCTGAAATTTTAGATAACTTAGGACATGTTGCTGAGGGTGTCTTATGTGCCTCTGCTGTCGGCAATCTCGCTACGCGTTTGGGTGTTGAGATGCCAATTACCACTATGATGGGCGCAGTTCTATCTGGAAAACTATCGCCACATGAAGCAGTGAAAAAACTGATGGGGCGCGACCCCAAGCTTGAAGTTTAAGTTCTTTAACTTCCACCCAATAATCCGTTTTGCCGCCAAGCTTCATAAACTACAATCGCCACCGTATTCGAGAGATTCAAGCTGCGACTGCTATCTTGCATTGCTAAGCGTATTTGGTTGGGGCGTGAAATTGAGCTTCTGACTTCTTCGGTGATGCCTTTGGTCTCTGAACCAAAAACAAAATAATCCTCAGGCAAATATTTGCCATCATGAAACTTACCAGAACCCTTGGTGGTCAAGGCAAAAATACGCTCAGGCTGAGGTTGTTCATCAGCCAGAAATTGCGCCCAGTTTTGATGAACTTTTACTTTAGCAAACTCGTGATAGTCCAGGCCAGCCCTACGCAGTTTGGCATCTTCCATTGGAAAGCCGAGCGGTTCGATGAGATGTAGCTTTGCGCCCGTATTTGCACACAGGCGAATGATGTTGCCCGTGTTGGGTGGAATTTCTGGTTCGAATAAAACGATATTAAACATGTGCCGAGCTTTATATTAACTTCTTGAGACTGGGTACAGCGTTCGTAGAAGAACCCAATTAGTAACATGAGATGCCCCATTGTCCTTCAATACGCGAGCGATTTCATTTAAGGTTGCTCCGCTAGTCATGACATCGTCAAACACAATTACTGTAGAGGATTCTAGTTGGCCTTGGAATTGAGGGTTGATATAGAACATATCTCGAATAGCTATTTGACGATTAGCGCGATTCTCTTTGGCTTGATGCTGGTTATGGTGATGGCGTCTTAAGATGTGTGGGTTTTTATGGGTATCTTCGTCACAATCAATCCGCCTAGCTAATTCCCAGCTTTGATTAAAGCCGCGAGAACATAATTTTTCTGGACTCAACGGCACTGGTAGGAGATAGTCTGCTTGTAAATTATTTAAGCTACGACTCATTAGTTGATTCCATGCTGATGCCAGTCCATGTGCGCAAGCAAGACGTCGCTGATATTTGAGTAGATGCAAGGCAGATTGCAATCTACCCTCGTAGCGATCAAGACAGTGAGTTTCATCAAAGTAGGGTGGGCTCTTAATGCACTCGCGGCAGCATTTTTCTGTCAGCTCACTAACTTCAAGAGTAAGACCGCATTGCTGACAGCATTCGTAATTGGATAACTGATCTGATTCTAATTGGATGAGGCAATCAAGGCAGAGTGTGCGCCGCTGATATGTCCCGCAAACAATGCACGCGCTTGGTAGTAGGTGAGAACAAATTGCTTGGAAAATATTCTCTATTGGATGCATGGGTCGCTGAGTATACTGAGTCAATGACCCAATCAATCAGATGGCTTCAGAATGAAATTGCAACGCGTATGTTGCAAAAATTAGACATCGTAAAATTAGAACCACAAGACATTTTGCTAATTCCAGATTTCCCTGGGGTACATAGTTCTTTTCTGACAAAACGCTTTCCGGGAATTCGTTTTCACAGTGCTCCCGAAACTGAACTATCGGGTTTTAATTTATTTAAATTGAGGGCGAATCGTTTTTGGAATTCAAGAATGAAGTCAGCGTCTGTTGTATCCCTCGATGACTACAAGAAAACAGGTCGCATTAATCTTCCTAGTAATTCTGTAGATTTAGTAGTGAGCGTTCTCTTGATTCAGGATTTAGTTGATCCTAAGCATTTTTTGCAGGAGTGCCGGCGAGTACTCAAAGAAGGTGGATTACTCACATTTAGCTATCTAGGTCCAGATACTGCCAAAGAACTCAGATCCGAACTCTTGGCGCAACAATTACCCATTCAAAACTTGGCTAGCCCATGGGATATGCACGATATGGGAGATGCCCTGCTGGGTGAGCGTTTTTCTGACCCTGTGATGGATATGGAGTTTTTGGGTTTGGATTATGACTCTGACAGCATTCTTCTATCAGACGCAAGAGCACTTAATTTGCTTGGTTCCACTTATCAAAATAGCGTCATAGCCACCCAATTACCTCAAAAACTCACTTTAGAGGTGGTTTATGGACATGCCTGGGCTTTGGGTAAGAACCTCGCTAAGGTGCAAGATGATGTCGCTTATATTGATTTAAATCAAATAGGGCGCAAGACTAGGAATGATTCTGCTTAAGTGTAAGTATTCACTATCTTTTAAACCATTGCCAAGATTGAGGGTGGCATAGGTAGCCCCGTTTGTTCTTGAGCCTAATTAACCCTATAATTAGCGCTAGTTGAATTGCTTGATACCGTTTTTTTGGGCTTCCTGAGGGTGTATTTCAGCAGAAGTTCACGACAATAAACAGAGAATAAGATGAATTTATTTGTAAAAGTCACTAGGGCTTCGCTCTATTTTGTAGCAGCCTTTGGCACTGCATTTGCACGTGCGGCTGAAGATATGCAGGGTGGTCCAGCAGTGAATCAGCTGAATTTCACTGCCCCAGCCACAAAAATCATGGCAGAGATTCATTGGTTGCATTGGATGATGTTGATCATCTGCGCGCTCATTTTTGTGGGCGTATTTGGTGTGATGTTTTATTCCATCTTGAAGCACCGTAAATCTTTGGGTGCCAAATCTGCATCATTTCACGAGAGCACCACTGTTGAGATCATTTGGACAGTTATTCCATTGCTGATCGTTATTGGTATGGCTTTGCCAGCAACCAAGACAGTTGTAGCAATGAAGGACACCACCAATTCAGATATCACTATTAAAACGACTGGCTATCAGTGGAAATGGGGTTACGACTACATCAAGGGCGAGGGCGAGGGAATTAATTTCTTATCTACCTTGTCCACTTCACGCGAAGCTGTTAATAACTTGGCACCAAAATCAAATACATATTTGATGGAAGTTGATAATGAGATGGTTGTGCCTGTAGGTAAGAAGATTCGCATTATTACCACTGCAAATGACGTGATCCATGCTTGGGCAGTTCCAGCGTTTGGCGTGAAGCAGGATGCAATCCCTGGTTTTGTTCGTGACACCTGGTTCCGTGCAGAAAAAATCGGCACTTACCGTGGTCAATGTTCAGAGTTATGCGGCGCACAACATGCTTTTATGCCGATCGTAGTGAAGGTAGTTTCCCAAGAGGATTACACCAAGTGGGTAGATGAGAAGAAAAAAGAAATGGGCTCCGCTTCGGATGACCCAACTAAGGTTTACGCCTTGGATGAGCAGAAGGATCGTGGCGCCAAGGTTTACGCATCCAATTGCGCAGCATGCCACCAGCCAAACGGCAAAGGTGCTGGTGCCTTCCCAGCACTAGATGGAAGCAAGATGGTGCTTGGACCAAAGGCGGCTCAATACGACATCCTGATTAATGGCAAGGGTGCAATGCCTAAGTGGGCTGGTGTGATTTCTGATGGCGATATTGCTGCAGTGATGACCTACACCCGTAATGCATGGGGCAATAAAACGGGTGAAGTGATTCAGACCCAAGATATTGTTTCTGCACGTGCTGGCAAGTAATTATTTTAAGAATTTATACAGATCAAACTAAACCGGAGTAATCCATGAGCACCATTTCAACTACCCACGATCACGCACACGACCATGCGCATGATGACCATACGCCACATGGCTGGCGCCGTTGGTTGTTTGCAACTAACCATAAAGATATTGGTACGATGTACCTGATCTTCTCGTTTATCAGCTTGCTAGCTGGCGGTGTAATGGCTTTGGGTATTCGTTTGGAGTTGTTCCAACCAGGTTTGCAATTTTTGCGCCCGGAGTTCTTTAACCAGTTAACCACCATGCACGGTTTGGTAATGGTGTTCGGCGCCATCATGCCAGCCTTCGTTGGATTTGCGAACTGGATGATTCCTTTGCAAATCGGCGCATCCGATATGGCTTTTGCTCGTATGAATAACTTTAGCTTCTGGATTTTGCCAGTAGCTGCTTGTTTACTGTTTGGTTCATTCTTAGCTCCTGGCGGTGCTCCTGCTGGCGGTTGGACTTTATATGCTCCACTGACATCACAGATGGGCCCAGGTTTGGATATGGCCATCTTTGCACTTCACTTATTAGGTGCTTCTTCAATCATGGGCTCGATTAATATCATCGTGACCATCTTGAACATGCGCGCTCCTGGCTTGACTTTGATGAAGATGCCCATGTTCTGCTGGACATGGTTGATCACTGCTTACTTGTTGATTGCTGTTATGCCAGTTCTGGCAGGTGCGATCACCATGGTTTTGACAGATCGTCACTTCGGTACTTCTTTCTTCTCCGCAGTTGGCGGTGGTGATCCAATTATGTTCCAGCATATTTTCTGGTTCTTTGGTCATCCAGAGGTTTACATCATGATTCTTCCAGCATTCGGAATTGTGAGCGAAATCATTCCCGCTTTCTCAAGAAAAACTTTGTTTGGTTATAGCTCAATGGTTTATGCAACCTCATCCATTGCGATCTTGTCATTCATTGTTTGGGCTCACCATATGTTTGCAACTGGCATGCCGGTTACTGGCCAGTTGTTCTTTATGTATGCCACGATGTTGATTGCAGTTCCAACAGGCGTAAAGATTTTCAACTGGGTTGCAACTATGTGGAAAGGTTCCATGACCTTTGAAACTCCAATGTTGTGGTCAGTCGGATTTATTTTCGTATTTACGATGGGCGGCTTCACTGGATTGATTCTAGCGATGGCGCCAATTGATATTGGCTTGCAAGATACGTATTACGTTGTTGCTCACTTCCACTACGTCTTAGTAGCCGGCTCCTTGTTTGCGATGTTTGCTGGTTTCTATTACTGGTGTCCAAAGTGGACTGGCTATATGGCTAATGAAACTCGCGGCAAGATCCACTTCTGGACCTCCATGATTTTCTTTAACATCACTTTCTTCCCAATGCACTTCCTGGGCTTGGCAGGTATGCCACGTCGTTATGCAGACTACCCAACGCAGTTTGCTGACTTTAATACGATCGCATCGATTGGCGCACTTGGTTTTGGTTTGTCTCAGGTTTACTTCCTGTTGTTTGTTGTTCTGCCAGCTTATAACGGCAAGGGTGTAAAAGCTTCAATGAAGCCATGGGATGGCGCCAAAGGTTTGGAGTGGACAGTTCCATCGCCAGCACCACACCACACATTTGAAACACCTCCAACTACTGCAGAGTTAAATGCTGCAGGAATCTAAAGTAGCAGCGCACAAATCCCAATCTGCCAGTAATCGTAGATTGGGCTTTATTCTTTTGACTGTTGTTCTAGCGTTCTTTCTAGGCATCCTGATTAAACGCGGCTTATTGGGTTAAAGCCCGCTGAATACTCATGTCTGCTATTGCCTCCATTAACCGCCAAATCTTGCTGAAGCTCTTGATAGCTTCAGTCATGATGTTTGGTTTTGGTTATGCACTAGTGCCAATGTATAAAGCTTTGTGTGAGGTAACCGGCATTAATGTGGTCACTAGTAAGAACGACTACGGTATTCGTGCCTACAGTGCAAATAAGGTTGGTAATACCCAGGTCGACCATTCTCGTAAGGTGACTATTGAGTTTGACTCTAATAGCCGTGGTCCTTTTACGTTCCGCCCAGTAAAGAACTACTTGGAAGTGCATCCAGGTGAAATGACCGAGATTGTTTATGAGGTTACCAATAATTTAAGCCGTCCTGTTGAGGCTCAAGCTATTCCAAGCTATGCACCGAAAAGCGCCATGGAATTCTTTACCAAACTAGAGTGTTTTTGTTTTCAGCAGCAAACTTTGGCGCCTCATGAAATGAAGAAGATGCCAGTCGTGTTTGTCATTGATGCCGGCTTACCTGCTGATGTGAAAACAATTACTTTGTCTTACACCTTCTTTGAATTGGGGGTTGGTCAGCAGCCAGCCGGCTCAACAACACCTAAATCAAAATCAGCTTCATGAGTAAGAAAAGTTCATTTATGCAATCTATGATCGCGGTCTTGTGGGCCTTCTTAGGTGTGCGTAAAAAATCAGGTTTACAAAAAGATGTTGCTTCATTAAGTTTTGTCCACATTATTATTGCAGGAGTTTTAGGTGCCTTGATTTTTATGGGCATTCTCCTTTTGATAGTTAAAGCAGTTGTGTCCCATTGATTATTTTTTGATTGAATAGAGAGAATAAGATGTCATCCAATTCAACCCCTTACTATTTCGTTCCTGGACTATCTAGTCATCCAGCTTCGGCAGCCATAGGTTTGCTTGCTTTTGCTGCTGGCATGTCTGGCTGGGTAAACCACGCAGCTTGGGGCGGCCCAGTGACTGCAGTCGGTGTACTTTGGGTGTTAGTTGTTCTTTACAAGTGGTTCGGAGACACCATTGCTGAATCCAACTCAGGTAAGAATGGCGTAAACGTCGATATTTCTTATCGTTGGTCTATGGCCTGGTTCATCTTCTCCGAGATCATGTTCTTTGCCGCATTCTTTTCTGCATTGTTCTATGCGCGCAATATTGCGATGCCATGGATGGGTGATGTGGAAAGCAAATTGCTTTGGCCGAATTTCCAGGCTGTATGGCCAAATGATGGCCCTGCTGGTTTAGTAGAGAAATTTACGACCATGGGCCCATGGCCGATTCCGACTATTAATACCTTATTACTCTTATCTTCTGGCGTGACCGTAACTTACGCTCACCACGCGATTCGTGAAAATCACATGAAGAAAGCGATCAACGGCTTGGCTGCTACCGTTGGTCTTGGCATTATCTTCTTGGGCTTTCAGATGTATGAGTACTACCATGCATATCATGCCTTGAACTTAAAGTTAACTTCAGGCGTTTATGGCTCAACCTTCTTTATGTTGACTGGTTTCCATGGCTTCCACGTATTCCTTGGCGGCTTGATGTTGGCGATTGTTCTCCGTCGCATGATCCGCGGCGACTTTACTGCTGAAAACCATTTTGCGTTTGAGGGTGCTGCTTGGTATTGGCACTTTGTTGACGTCGTTTGGCTTGGTCTGTACATCGCTGTTTACTGGATGTAAGGAAATAAAAATCGGGGCGTTGAGCCCCGATTTGTTTTGAGTCCTTACTTTTATGTAGGCGCTTAGTTTGTTCCCACTCGAACGCCGGTAGCTTCGATATAGCCAAAGTAGTGGGCAATCAGAATTCCTAAGAAGAGTACGATTGATAGTCCAATACGTAACATAAGCGACTGAACCATTCTTGAGCTGCGACCCTTGTCTTTCATCATGAAATAGAGTGCCGAGCCTAAGCTCCCAACAATGATTAGCAGTGCAACTGGAATAACCCATTTCATTTCAAAGTACCCTTGTGAATATTTTTTCTAGCTTAGTTACTAGTCGTCTAGTTGCTACATTATCAGCTCTTGCAGTGATTGTAGTTGGCTGCGGCGCTGGTATTTGGCAGCTAAACCGAGCAGAACAAAAGATTCGCTTGGGTGAATCTTTAAGTGCCAGACTGCAAATGCCCATTCTAAATGCCAATACCAATAGCTTGACCCTAGAGCAGGCCACAGAGCGCCGAATTCTAGCTCGTGGGCGCTTTATTCAAGATGAGGTCATTTGGCTGGATAACCGTCCTCGTCCGATTCCTGAGGGTGGTGCTGGTGCCGCAGGACAATCCGGCTTTTATGTAATGATGCCCCTGAAATTGGATGGCCAAGAGCTTGTACTTTGGGTTAACCGGGGTTGGGCTCCTCGTAATAACGAAAATCGTATTGAGTTACCCCCAGTTAAAACAGTGGGTGAAGTGGTGACTGTTGAGGGAGTTGCTTTCCCTCATCCCGGAAGAGTTTATGAGCTGGGAAAAAAGGATGCTACTCGAGCAAGCCCTCGGATTGAGCAAAATTTTGATTTAGGTCTTGAGGCTCAAAGCCATGAATGGAAGCAGCTTCCGTTCATCGTTCGAGAGTCTGGTTCTTCGAAAGAGGATGGTTTACTAAGAAATTGGCCCTCCCCAACAAACGGAGTCGATCGCCATTATGCTTATGCATTCCAGTGGTTTGCTTTGGCATTGACTGGCTTTTTATTTTGGCTCATTAATGGGCTCATGAAATATCGGCGAGAGCTTGCTGTGAATGGAGGTAGAGGGTGAGTGATAAAGAGTTATTGATTCCAGCATCACAAACAGATGCATCTGTAATTAACACGCAAACTCGACGTGGGCGTATTCAGATGCTGCTATTGTTGCTTGCCTGTGCGGCACCAGTGATCGCCTCCTATTTGGCATATTACGTTTTTAAGCCAGAGGGTGGAAAGACCAACTTTGGAGCCTTGGTTCAGCCTGTGCAAGATATGAATCCCGCGTGGTTTGATATTCCCTTCAATGGAAAGTGGACTTTGCTAGTGGCAAGGCCAGCTGGAGAATGCACCATTAAAAATGAGACGTGTCTCGAGGCTCTATTTTTAATGCGTCAACTACGCATTGCTGTTGGTCGTGAAAGTAGTCGAGTTCAACTAGTGTGGGTTAATACAGATGGCAAAGCAGTAGATCCAGAGGTGTTGCTGGCATACGATCAAAAGACAGCGGGATTTCAGATTGTAGATTTGCCAGTAGATCCTAAATTAAGATCTGAATTTGATGCGTGGCTTAATCGTGATGGAGCAGGTCAGAAGATCCAGTTGATTGATCCAAGCCCAGCCAAGATGATGATTTTTCCGGTGACTAATTCGCCTAAAGAATTCGGCAGTATTAAAAAGGATCTAGAGAAGCTATTGCGCCTCAATCGTAAGGGTGAAAAATTGCAATGAGTAGCATGCTATTGCTTGCAGAGTTAGCTGCAATCGCAATTGTCTTTGCAGGCCTACCTTTGGCTTATCTTTGGACTAGGCCAACTTATAACTTTTTCCAAAAGCTCAATTGGGTTTTGGTTTTCATGACTTTTGATTTGATTGTGTTTGGTGCCTTTACTCGCTTAACGGACTCTGGTCTGGGGTGCCCTGATTGGCCTGGTTGTTATGGCACATCAAATCCATGGCACGCAATTAGCGAGATCCAGCAAGCTGAAGCGAACATGCCTACGGGTCCTGTGACTGTCATCAAGGCTTGGATTGAAATGATTCATCGCTATTTAGCAATGACTGTCGGAGCGCTGATTCTGATTCAGGTGGCAGTTGCTTGGAGAAAACTTCGCAGCCTAGGTAAAAAACCTTTATTGGGCAGTCTTGGCTTATTGATTTTGGTATGCATCCAAGGGGCATTTGGTGCCTGGACGGTCACACTGAAATTGCAGCCTATCATTGTGACGATTCACTTAATGTTGGCTTTAGTTTTGTTGGCGTGCTTAACGATGTATGCGCAACAAGAGTGGATGGGTAAACCTTCCTCAGCTATTCGTCTACAGAGCCAACCTCTTTCTGCAAAGTTACTTTTACTTGCAGCAGTGACCTTAAGTACACAAATCTTTTTAGGTGCATGGGTGAGCACGAATTACGCTGTATTAGCTTGCCCTGATTTTCCGACCTGCATGGATCGTCTTTGGCCAGAAACAGCATGGCAAGAAGGCTTCACTCTATGGCGTGGCCTAGGCCTGAATGCTCAAGGCGAATCTATTACCCCTGTCGCTTTGCAAACAATCCATTGGGCACATCGCGTATTTGCTATGGTTGCTGTGCTAATCCTTGGTGCTTTAGGAGTGAGCGCTCTCAGCCTAAGTAATTCCACATCATTAGGAATGGCTAGGATTGCAAAGTTATTATTAGCCTTGCTCATTCTCCAAGCTCTGACTGGTATTTCTAATGTAGTCTTTCAGTGGCCTCTGCTGGCTGCCTTAATGCATACCGCAGGTTCTGCTGCATTGGTGTTCTGTTTGGTTCGTTTGGTCCAATGGTCCTCTTGGACTGCCCCCATTTACATGAAGATGTCTAAATCATTATGAGTAGTCCAACTTCCCCTAATCCTGTAGCGATGCCACGTTGGCGTCAATATTGGGTTCTCACCAAGCCCCGCGTCACGCAGTTAGCAGTGTTCTGCGCAGTTATTGGCATGTTCTTGGCTACCCCCGGTATGGTGCCTTATCCAGTTCTGATTGGCGGCATTGTTGGGATTTGGTTGTTGGCAGGAGCTGCTTTTGCAATGAATTGTTTAATCGAGCAAGCCGTTGATGCGAAGATGAAGAGAACTGCTTGGAGGCCGTCCGCAACTGGTGAAGTGACGCCTTTTCACATTACTGTTTTCTCGATGATTCTCGGTGGTTTGGGAATGGCCATCTTGTGGATCTTCTGCAATCCATTAACCATGTGGCTTACCGTGGCCACTTTTGTCGGTTACGCGGTAATTTATACCTGGTTGCTCAAGCCTGCTACGCCACAGAATATTGTCATTGGCGGCCTCTCGGGTGCTATGCCGCCTGCCTTGGGTTGGGCGGCAGTTACCAACACTGTATCGGCAGAAGCTTGGCTCTTGGTGCTGATCATTTTTGTTTGGACTCCCCCGCACTTTTGGGCTCTTGCTCTATACCGTCGCGATGATTATGTGCAAAGTGGTTTACCAATGCTGCCAGTGACACACGGAGAACGTTTTACGCTGCTGAATATTTTGCTATACACATTGATTTTGATTGCAGCTACTTTATTGCCCTATATTTATGGCATGAGTGGCCTAATCTATTTGATTTCTGCAATCATTCTGGGCCTGATATTTCTGGCATATGTTATTGCTTTATTTGTTTCCTACAGTGATGCGCTAGCGAAGAAGACCTTCCGTTTTTCAATTACGTACCTGTCTCTACTTTTCGTAGTGTTATTAATTGACCACTATTTCATTTGAGATGAAGATGCATTTACAAAAATCTTACTTTGATATTTCACGCCTATTGGTAATGTCACTGATCGGCTTAGCTCTGCTAGCTTGCAGTCCCCAGCAGAGCTTTAAGAACGTGGATATTACGGGTAGCAAGGCATTTGGTACTGACTTTAGTTTGCTCGATCCTGATGGAAAGGTGAGAACACTCGCTGACTTTAAAGGCAAAGCAGTTTTGATGTTCTTTGGTTATACGCAGTGCCCCGATGTTTGTCCTACGACGCTGACTGAGATGCAGCAGGTCATGACTTTATTGGGTCCTCAGGCAGACAAGGTGCAAGTGCTGTTTGTAACTGTGGACCCACAAAGAGATACCGCAGCAATCTTAAAACAGTATGTGCCGGTATTTGATTCGCGCTTCTTGGGTTTGCGTCCAGCCGATGAAGCAGCTTTAGAAAAAGTGACTAAGGACTTTAAGGTTTACTACCAGAAGGTGCCTGGCACGAGTCCTGGGTCATACACGATGGATCACATGGCAGGAAGTTATGCCTTTGATCCAGAAGGACGTTTACGCCTTTACATCAAGCATGCGCAAGGTGCTGAAACCTTGGCGCAAGACTTGAAGGAACTTCTGAAGTAAAAGCTTGGGTAGTAAGGCTACTTAGACAGCTTCAGCTTGCAAGAGGCTACGCATTTTTTTGAGTGCAGCAGTTTCAATCTGACGAACGCGCTCTGCAGAAATGCCATATTCGCTGGCGAGATCATGCAATGTTTTTGTTCCATTGCCATCTGCATCCATTGCTAACCAACGTGATTGCACAATATTACGGCTTCGCTCATCTAGCGCCATGAGTGCTTGATCTAGCTGAGGGCCATGCAATGCATCAGTCGCAGCAGCAGCCATCATTTCAGTCGGCTCTTGGCTGTTATCAGCTAACCACTGAATTGGTGCATAGGCTGCTTCATCATTAGTGTTATCACCCTCTAAGGCAACATCACCACCAGCAAGGCGCATCTCCATTTCTTTTACGTCAGAACCTTTGACATCGAGTGCTTTCGCTAAAGCCTCAACCTCATTTGGTGTCAGGGCAGCTAAAGTAGGCTTGTTGCTACGCAGATTGAAGAACAATTTACGTTGTGCTTTTGTTGTAGCAACTTTTACTAAACGCCAATTTTTGAGGATGTACTCATGTATCTCTGCCTTGATCCAATGGATAGCGTAAGAGACTAAGCGTGCACCTTGGTTAGGGTCATAGCGTTTGACAGCCTTCATTAAGCCAATGTTGCCTTCTTGTATTAAATCGGCATGGGGAATGCCATAGCCTAGGTACTGACGAGCAACGGACACCACTAAACGAAGGTGCGAGAGAACTAAGGTCTTCGCAGCATCGACATTTTCAGTACGACGAAATTCTTGTGCGAGGTGCAGCTCCTCTGCAGCGCTGAGCATGGGAACGCGATTCACATAGGAGATATAAGAGTCAAGTGTGCCAACCCCTAGGGAAGGCAGCATCGGAAAGGCAAGCGAAGCCGCAGCAGTCTGCGCTGCTGGCAGTGTTTGCCTTGCTTGCAATTGCGGTTTGTATGCTTTCTTTTGAATCATTTTCTTTTATGTGCTTTGGCTATTTATGGAGTTCCATTTTAGCACTCTTGTCAAGAGAGTGCTAATGGTTTTTTAATTCTGTAAGCCTATGATTTAATTGAATAATTCAGATGAATACTGTGCGGCCGTGAAGGGTGCTAAATCATCAATTCCCTCGCCTTTACCCAAGGCTAAAACCGCTGGTTTTGACCCATCGCTGAGGGTGTGGGCAAGTGCACAGATTACCCCGCCCTTAGCGGTGCCATCTAATTTGGTCACGATTAAGGCAGAAAGCCCTAAAGCGGCATGAAAGACCTTTACTTGGCTTAAACCGTTTTGACCAGTATTGCCATCCAGAACGAGCAAAGTCTGGTGAGGCGCTCCAGAAAGGGCCTTGCCAATCACTCTTTTAACCTTCTTTAATTCTTCCATCAGATGGTCTTGAGTTGCCAGTCTACCGGCAGTATCAATAATCAGAATATCGCTTTTGCGAGAAATCGCCGCATGAATGGCATCGTGTGCCACTGCCGCCGCATCACCACTTTCTTGCATGATGACATCGACCTGATTACGACCACCCCATTCAAGGAGCTGGTTGCGTGCTGCAGCTCTGAAGGTGTCGCCGGCCGCCAGTAAGACAGATTTGCCTTGAGATTGAAAAAGTTTGCAGAGTTTACCGATCGTGGTGGTCTTGCCAGCGCCATTGACGCCAATTACTAGCCACACCTCTGGTGTGGTCTTTTGCTCATGGACATACAAGGGATTAGGGTTGGGCTCCATAGATTTCAGGAGCATCGCCACTTCTTCTATTAGAAGTTGCTTGAGTGCTTCGGGTGTATTGGCCTTTTCCGATTTGGCGGCTTTACGGAGCTTGCTAATCAGTTGTTCGGTCGTGGGCAGACCCACATCGCTCAAAATGAGAGATTCTTCTAGGGCATCAAACCAGGCTTGATCAGTCTGATTGGATGTGAATAGGGATCCGAGGGTTTTACGTAGGCCGAACATAATCGATACAATTTAATCCTTGCATCTTATCAATTAAATTCTAGGAATAGGTGATCTTGCAGATGCGTTCCACATTATTAAGTTTTTCTCTCTATTTATTGCTCGGCTGTTCTATTGCTATGGCAACTCCAGAAGTGGGCCAAGCAAATACCCACGAGTTTCAACTCTCCAATGGCCTCAAGTTGATCGTGCGGGAAGATCATCGCGCACCTACAGTTGCGCACATGGTTTGGTACCGTGCTGGCTCCATGGATGAGGTGAATGGCAAGACTGGAGTGGCTCATGTGTTGGAGCACATGATGTTTAAGGGCACCCATAAAGTAAAGTCAGGGGAATTCTCCCGCTTAGTTGCAGCAGTGGGTGGTCGAGAAAATGCTTTCACCTCTCGTGATTACACGGCGTACTTTCAGCAAGTTGAAAAGTCTAAGTTAGATGAGGTGATGAGGTTGGAGGCTGATCGTATGTCTAACCTCAATTTTGATGATGCAGAATTTCTGAAAGAAATTCAGGTGGTCATGGAAGAGCGTCGCCTGCGTACGGAAGATAACCCTAGTAGCTTGCTCAATGAATCACTCACTGCCACCGCATACATGAGCTCCCCTTATCGTCATCCGGTAGTTGGGTGGATGAATGATTTGGTCAATATGAAAGCCGTAGATGCACGCGATTGGTATCGCAGCTGGTACAAACCGAATAATGCAACTGTCGTCATTGCTGGCGATGTTGATCCTAAAGTGATTCTACGAGCAGTGGAAAAATACTATGGAGTTGCTTCTGCAAGAGAGTTACCAGAACGTAAGCCCCAGATTGAACCCGTGCAAAAAGGCACTAAGCGAGTGCAAGTAAAAGCGCCGGCTGATAGCGCACAGTTAGCAATGGCATGGAAAGTTCCCAAGTTAGAAGTGGGGAGATTGGATGACAATGAGCCTTATGCGCTAGAGTTGTTGTCTGCTGTACTAGATGGTTATGACAACGCACGCTTGAATCGCACTCTAGTAAAGCAAGAGCGAGTAGTAAATGATGTGGGCGTTGGTTATGACATGATCTCTAGAGGTCCTGAACTATTTTTCATTAGTAGCAGTATGGCTAAAGGCAAGACAGTAGGGCAGGCGGAGAGCAGCATTCGCAAAGCTTTGAAAGAAGTTATTGATAAAGGAATTTTAGAGTCAGAGCTTAAGCGGGTGAAGGTACGAATTCTGTCCGATCAAATTTATAAGCGCGATTCAATTTTTGGTCAGGCCATGGAAATCGGTAGTACGGAGATGGCTGGATTCTCCTGGAAAGATATTGATGTGATGTTAGAGAAGATGCAAACCATTACTCCCGCGCAAGTCCAAGATGTTGCAAAAAAATATTTAGTAGATGAGGGGCTCACCATAGCAGTACTAGACCCTCAAGCACGCCAGTCGGGTGAGAGCAAGCAAGGGGGCAATCGTGATGCTAAATAAATTCATCTCGCAAGTCAGTTTTGCAATCGCGCTGATAGTTGGAGTAAGTACATCAGCACACGCGATATTACCTATTGAAAAGCTAGACTCCTTCAAGGGCGCGCAAGCCTATTTAGTGCAAACCAAAGCGCTACCCATGGTGGATATTGAGATCAGTATTGATGCAGGCGATCGTTATGACCCAGGAGCTAAAAGTGGCTTAGCTACTATGGCTGGGCGGCTCATGAACTATGGCGCCAAATCTGATAAGGGTCCGTTAAATGAGGCGCAGATTGCAGATGAGATTGCAGACCTTGGTGCAAACCTCGGTATTTCTATTGGCGGTGAGCGCGCTGTGATGCGCATTAGAACTTTGAGTCGCAAAGATTTACGTGATCGCGCCGTTCAATTAGCCTCTGCGATGTTGAGTATGCCTACCTATGATGCAAAGATCTTGGCGCGTGAGAAGCAAAGGATGACTACTGCATTGCTAGAGTCGGAGACAAAACCAGAATCAGTTTTGGATCGTCGATTTAGAAAATCAGTATATGGAGACTATCCGCTGGCCAATTCACCAACGGTGAAAAGTATTGCTAATATCAGCGCAAGCGACCTACAGCAGTTTCATAAACAGCTTTACCGTGGTGATCGAATGATTGTCAGCATTGTGGGTGATGTGAGCAAAGCCGAGGCTGCTGAAATTGTTCAGAGTTTATTGCAAAGAGTGCCTCAGTCTGGACCTCCTGTAGCTAAGTTGCCAGAGTTTGAGTGCTCACCAGTCGAGCCTTTAAGTCAACGCGAAGTTGCTATTCCATTTGATTCGCAGCAAGCACATATCGCCATGGGAATGACTGCGGTAACCCGTAACAACCCCGATTTTTTCCCATTACTGGTGGGTAACTATATTTTGGGCGGCGGTGGCTTTGTATCCCGTCTTATGTCGGAGGTGCGCGAGAAACGTGGTCTTGCTTACAGCGTGTTTAGTTATTTTGCTCCTGGTAAGGATGCAGGGATATTTCAGGCGGGCGTACAAACGAAGAATGATCAAGCTACTTTGGCGCTAGAGGTAATGAGTTCTACCATTGCACAATTTATTGCTGATGGTCCAACGCAAGCGGAGCTCGATGCAGCCAAAGCAAATTTGATCAATGGCTATCCCTTAAGAATAGATAACAATCGCAAGTTACTAGATAATGTGTCATCTATTGCTTGGAATAATTTGCCTCTCGATACGATGGAGATTTGGACTAAGCAAGTGGAAGCGGTTAGCCTTGAGCAAGTCAAGATTGCGTTCCAAAAACACTTAGCCATGGATCGAATGAAAATTGTGGTCTTAGGAGCGAAAAAATAAATAAGCCAGTTAAGTCAGCTTCATTAGGCAGACGCCCTGAGTCCCTGCAGAAAATTCGTATTATTGGTGGAGTTTGGCGCAGTCGTTTGCTCAGCGTGCTGGATTTACCCGGTCTTCGTCCTACTACCGATCGTGTTCGTGAGACTTTATTTAATTGGCTCGGGCAGGATTTAGTCGGTTTACGTTGTTTAGATTTGTTTGCTGGTACTGGTGCTTTAGGTTTTGAGGCCGCATCACGACATGCCAATTCAGTAACCCTATTAGAAAAAGACAAACAGGCCTATGCCAAACTCCTGGCTAATTTTGCTTTGCTAGAGTCATCTCCGGCTCCGGGAGAGGTGCAGATTCTTCATAGAGATAGTTTGGAATTCTTAAAGCAACAAGCTGACCGCTCCAGCAATCTGATCTTCATAGACCCACCCTTTCAGGAAGAGAGCCTATTAAATCAAGCGCTTATAGAGGCTAATCGTGTTTGTGATGACAGTGCTGGCGGGGGAATTTACGTAGAGTTTCCTGCTATTCGCCCTCGTGAGCAGATTGAGGCTTTAGTGCCTGATTGGCATTGTGGGAAATACTTAGAGGCTGGACAAGTAAAAGCTTGTCTATTTCGCTCTAAGAGGGACTAAACTCTTGCCTGTAGCCGAAAAAGCCTTAGGAGCCTTATGACTGTTGCTGTATACCCTGGAACATTTGATCCCTTTACTCGTGGTCACGAGGACCTAGTACGTCGCGCCTCAAGCATTTTTGGCGAGCTCATTGTTGGTGTTGCTGATAGTCGTAGCAAGCGCCCTTTCTTTGCATTGGATGAGCGTATTGAGATTGCCAAAGAAGTTCTTGGCCACTACTCCAACGTGAAGATTGTTGGGTTTACTGGTCTGTTAAAAGATTTTGCTCGCGAACATAACGCGCGCGTGATTGTGCGTGGCTTGCGCGCAGTATCTGATTTTGAATACGAGTTCCAAATGGCTGGTATGAATCGCTATTTATTACCCGATGTTGAAACACTATTCCTTACGCCATCAGACCAATATCAATTTATTTCTGGCACCTTTGTGCGTGAGATTGCCTCTATGGGCGGCGATGTCAGTAAGTTTGTATTCCCATCGGTAGAAAAGTGGTTGATTAAAAAGATTGAAGCTAATAAGAGTAAAGAGTAGAGGCCCTAGGCGCAAATATGGCGTTAATGATTACGGACGAATGCATCAATTGCGATGTGTGTGAGCCTGAATGCCCAAACGATGCAATCTATATGGGTCTAGAGATCTACGAGATTGATCCCAATAAATGTACTGAATGCGTAGGTCATTACGATGCGCCTCAGTGTCAGCAAGTCTGTCCGGTAGATTGCATACCAATGAATCCTTCATTTTCTGAAAATCAAACGCAGTTAATGGCAAAGTATCAGGCCTTAACTGCTGCCAAAAAAGCACTCGCTAAATAAGCAATTAGTACTGTTTAATTAGTTTTAGAGTGCAATTCGAGTATGGCTGCTTGAGTGTCACCTCTTAGGAACAAAGGCAGAATTTGTAAGCCATTTTCAATGCTTGCATCAATTTGCTTTTGCTCTGCTTGTAGTGGCCTTTTCAATACGAAGTCAGCCACATCCATCACTCGCGCCCCTTCTGCAGCAAGATCGCGTGGGTGGCCAATGCCCAGGCGCAAGCGCCAGTAATCAGGAGTTCCTAAGTGAGCTTGGATATCTTTTAAGCCGTTGTGTCCACCAGTGCCGCCACCAAGCTTGATACGTGCAGTACCTGGCTTGAGATCTAGCTCATCCTGCACTACCAACACATCTTTAGGTGTAATTTTATGAAAGCGGCATAGTGCTCCAACAGCCTGACCGCTCAGGTTCATGTAAGTGCTGGGTTTGAGTAAGAAGAGATCTTCATCTTCCCATTTAGCCTTAGCCACTTTTCCATGAAAGCGTTTTTCAGTTTCAAAGCCGACGTTTAATTGTTTGGCGAGTGCGTCCACAAACCAGAAGCCAGCATTGTGCCGATCTTCAGCATGTTCTTCACCTGGGTTGCCTAGGCCAATAATTAATTTAGTCATGATGAGTGCTTAAGGATAAAAGCTTTTCTGCAAAAAAGAAAACCCGCTTGTAAGCGGGCTTCCTCTGTCGCAAAGATATGGCTTAAATGATTAAGCTTTATCCTTTGGAGCTTCAGCAGCAGGAGCCGCAGCAGCTACAGGAGCAGCTTCTGTATCGGCAGATTTCACGGCTGGGATACGCGCGTTAGCTAGCACTGGGTTTTCTTGCTCAATATGCAATACCAGGGTAACGCCTTTTGGTAATACGATATCTTTAGCATGGATACCATGACCAACTTCAATCTTGCTTAGGTCCACTTCAATGAATTCTGGCAAGTCAGCAGGCAAGCAAGATATTTCTAATTCAGTAGAGATGTGGCTGATGACAGCGCCTTGTAACTTCACTGCAGCTGAAGTGTCAGCATGAATGAAATGCAATGGAACGCGCATGTGAACCTTTTCAGTCGCGGAAACGCGCTGGAAATCGATGTGCAGAACCAGAGGCTTAAATGGATGCATCTGGTAATCGCGTAATAACACTTTTTGTGCTTTTCCGCCGATTTCGAGATCAAGGATAGATGAGTGGAATGCTTCCTTGCGGAGAGCATGGAACAGTGCGTTGTGATCCAACTCAATTACAGTTGCGGTGTCTTTACCACCGTAGATAATGCCCGGAGTTTTACCGGAGTTGCGCAGACGGCGGCTCGCACCCGTTCCCTGTACGCTTCTTTCAAAGGCTACTACTTTCATATTCAATTCCTAAATTAAGGTTAATTTCCGTTCGCGACCAAACAGAAAAGCCTTTGATTATATCTTGGGAATCGTACTTTTTGCCTAGAAAAGGCTCAAAATTGCCAAAAACGGGGGTGTAAACGCTATTTTTGGCTTATTCAGCAAACATCGACATCACTGAGTCGCCCTTACTAATACGAGAAAGGGTTTCAGCCAGGATAGGGGCAACGCTCAATTGACGAACTTTACCCACCTTCAAGGCTTCAGTAGTCAATGGGATAGTGTCAGTAACAACCAATTCGTCTAACTCAGAAGCGGCAATACGGGCTACAGCACCACCAGAGAGCACTGCATGAGTACAGTAGGCGGTAACGCCCTTGGCACCACGCTCTTTCAATGCCTCAGCAGCTTTACAAAGGGTTCCACCGGTATCAATAATGTCATCCATGATGACGCAGTGGCGACCCTCTACTTCACCGATTAAGTGCATTACTTCTGATACGTTTGCCTTGGGGCGGCGTTTATCAATAATCGCCAAATCTGTGCCTAATTGCTTAGCCATTGCACGGGCGCGAACAACACCGCCAATATCCGGCGAAACAATGATGAGATCTTTTTTAGTTTTCTGAGCCTCTAAATCTGCCAAGAGAACTGGGGAAGCGTAAATGTTGTCTACCGGGATATCAAAGAAGCCTTGAATTTGGTCAGCATGAAGATCCATGGTCAAAACACGCTCAATGCCAGCAACAGATTGCAGCATGTTTGCTACGATTCTGGCGGAGATGGCGACCCGTGCAGAGCGTGGACGACGATCTTGTCTGGCGTAACCGAAGTAAGGGATCACTGCGGTTATGCGACTTGCCGATGCTCGTTTAAGGGCATCAATCATGATCATGAGCTCCATCAAGCTGTCGTTTGTTGGAGCGCAAGTTGATTGGATAACGACCACGTTCTTGCCGCGGACGTTTTCTTGAATTTCTACCTGGATTTCACCATCAGAGAATCGTCCAACAAATGCTTTTCCCATGGGAAGGTTGAGCTCTTTTGCTACCGCATGGGCCAAAACCGGATTTGCGTTGCCTGTGAAAAGAGTCAGTAAATCTGCGTTCATTGGGGCGGACATAGGTGATTTTGGAGTTTTGGTAGAGGTCGAATGGATATCTTAAGGTCGTATCTACAGAGTTTGGCAGGGGAAGAAGGATTCGAACCTTCGCATGCTGGAATCAAAATCCAGTGCCTTAACCAGCTTGGCGATTCCCCTACAGGTCAATCTGAAGAAATCAAATTGTAAGCGGGATTTTTATTTAGCCCACGAACAATTCGACCTATCCATCCTTTTGGAAGATTTTGCAGAAGATTTTCCAGATTTGCGGTGTCCGTCTTAGGGTCTAAGGCGGCAAAAACGCTACTTCCAGAGCCGGACATGCAAGGCGCCGAGTTTGGCACTGCCTTGTAAATCCAATCTAAAGCTTGCTTCACTTCAGGACATTTCTGCACCGCTACTGCCTGGCAATCATTCGACTGATATGAGCTTGGCGATGCAAGAAAGCCATCTATTGTAATCGGAGCATGATCTCGGGTCAATTGAGGGTCTTGAAAAATCTGAGCAGTGACAATTCCCTTGTTAGGGAAGATCACCACAAAGTCTTGGGTTTCCAAGGAAATGCCCTGTAATTTCTCCCCAATGCCCTCAACAAATGCATTTTGGCCATAGATGAAAAAAGGTACATCTGCCCCTAGTTTTAGACCGAGCCGACAAAGTGTCGAAATATCAAGATTTAGATTCCAGAGGGTGTTGAGGCCAATCAGTGTGGATGCAGCATCGGATGATCCGCCACCGAGGCCAGCACCCATGGGGATCATTTTTTTCAAGCCAATTTCAGCGCCCTGATTAATCTTGCAAAAATCTTTTAAGAGTTGGGCAGCGCGGACTACTAAATCCTGTTCTGGGGGTACGCCTGGAATGGGATCAATGCGACGAATCTCATTTTCAGAAATAGACTTTAAGGTGAGGACATCACACCAATCAATCAACTGAAAAACAGATTGGAGTAGGTGATAGCCATCTTCGCGACGCCCAACAATATGTAGAAACAGATTGAGCTTCGCGGGGCATTGGATTTCTAAGGCCTTACTCATCATTCACACTTCACTCATTCGCATTATCAAATACCAAACGGATATCGATCGAGCCAATGTTAGAGCTGCGAGTCATCATGAGTTTTTCTAAACGCTGCGTATTGTTCCAGTTGTAATTTAAGGTCCAACCATCTTGCGTAATTTTACTCACTTGCCCTTTTGCATTTCGCTCAACACTGGCATTGCCACCGGGACGGGTTTTCCCACGTAACCAGTCTGATAAACCGCGAGCAGGGAGCGGAAGTCCTAATGTATTTTGTATCAGAGTGTCAGCATCGATAGCTGTAGTTAGTTGACCATCACGCTCTAAAATTGCCTCACCAGGTTTAATCGTAATTTTTGCAATGGATCCACCTACCGGATTACGAATTTCTAATACGTCGATCAAAGCATCTTGAGTCAATGTAAATCCGCCTGAGCCACCCTGATTTTTACTTTCGGTGAGTCCAGTAATTTTCACCGCAAAACGACCGTCCCATGTGCCTTTGAGGGCGGTATCTGCTAGTGACCAATCAGGTTTCAAGCGCTTCAAAGTTTCTTTGAGAGTCGGGTTATTGGCATCTAATTGCTGGCCTTTGCGCCACATATCTTCTGCTTCGACTGGGCGATTCATTACCCATAAGACTTCGCCAATATGTGCGGCAATATCTGCTTCGGGTTTCATGCCAAATGCTTGTTGCAGTTGCTCTAAGGCAAGATCATTTTTACCCATACGAAAGTTGACCCAGCCAAGGCTGTCTAATATAAAACCATCTTTAGGTGAGAGTTGATGTGCTTTATTAATCAGCTTAAATGCTTCGGGTAATTTCTGATTGCGATCAGCTAGTGAGTAACCAAGTGCATTGAGACTATTTACATCATTCGGATTTTTGCGCAAGATTTCGCGCAGAGTTTTCTCCATTACATCGATGTGCCCCGATTTTTCAGCAGACATGGCGTAGGTGTAGAGAAGCCCAGGATCTTTTGGTTCTGGCTTTAATGTTGAAACAATTTCATAGAAAGCTCTCAGTGCTTCTGATTCATTGGTCGCTTTAGCTAATAGCGCCTGAATCTGTAGCAAAGTATTTTCACGTTGCGCCGGTGTTTGTTGACTCAAGAGTGAGATGGCGGGTTTGACTGCATCCGACCAGCGTTGATTCAAAATTAAGAGGGTGACGAGTACTTCTTTAGGCCTAGTTTGTTTCGGACCGGCCAAACCATCCCAAGTTTGCGCTGCTTGGAGTGCAAGATCAGGTGCGCCTGCGGTAATCGCGATCTCCATAGCCCTTTGTGCTAAGCGAGGGTCATCTAGCTGGCGCGCGAGCTCCAAATAGGTTGTATATGCCAAGCCAGCTTCACCGCGCTGAAGGGCGATTTCAGAGGCAAGGACCTCAAATACAGCTTGACCACTATCCAAGCTGCTGGATTTAGCGATGCTATTGCTGGCGAAGAGGCTAAAACTTAGTCCAGCCGCAAGCAGTAAGACCCTAAAAGTGGGCTTTAATGAAAATTTAGTCATAAGCACATTCTAATCCGCGAATCTACAATCCATTTATGCCAGAACTCCCAGAAGTCGAAGTTACCCGATTGGGTATCCAGCCCCATTTAGAGGGGCTGAGGGTGAGCGCAGTCAAAATTATTGATGGTCGCTTGCGTTGGCCGGTCCCAAGTAATTTAAATGCCTTACTTACTGATCAGAAAGTCTTGGGAATAGAACGCCGCGGCAAGTATCTTCTAATGGAGTTTGATACGGGTTATCTACTGCTGCACCTAGGCATGACCGGAACATTGCGGGTCCTTCCTGGTAGCGACCCTCTTAAGTTGCATGATCGAGTGACTTTTGAGTTTGGCAAGCTGAGTTTGCGTTTGCATGATCCCCGAAAGTTTGGCGCTGTTTTATGGCACTCAAAATCCAAGGGGCCAATTGAGAGCAATGCGCTTTTACAAAAACTAGGAGTTGAGCCTTTTTCATCGGAGTTTGAGGGTGAGCTTGGTACTGAGGTTCTTTATCAGTGTTCACGTAAACGTAGTGTTGCTGTGAAGCAATTTTTACTGGCAGGGCAAGCTGTGGTGGGTGTGGGCAACATCTATTGTTCTGAAAGTTTATTCGAGGCAGGTATTCATCCGGCAAAAGCTGCTGGAAAACTCACGCGTCCGCAATGTTCTAGGCTAGCTAACTCAGTGAGATTGATTTTGAAAAAAGCGATTGCTGCAGGCGGCAGTTCTTTAAAAGACTTTGTGAACAGCAAAGGCGACCCAGGGCACTTCATGGTGCAAACTAAAGTCTATGATCGTAAGGATCAGCCTTGCAAGGTATGCAAGACGCTGATAAAACAAATAGTGCAAGGTCAGCGCTCTACTTACTTTTGCCCCCAATGTCAGAAGCGTTGATCAAGCACTTCGCTACTAAGCTGATAGCTTGGCATGGCAAGGATGGACGCCAAGGTCTTCCATGGCAGAGTATTCGAGATCCATACGCCGTGTGGGTTTCTGAAATCATGCTTCAACAAACTCAGGTGGCAACTGTTCTGGAGCGCTACCCCCGCTTTATGAAGCGTTTTCCAACAGTGAAGAAGTTGGCTACTGCACCACTAGATGATGTCTTGGCGGAGTGGGCGGGACTTGGCTATTACACACGAGCTCGTAATCTTCACGCTTGTGCCAAGCAAGTGATGGAAGAGTTTGGGGGTAAGTTTCCCAAAGACCCGGTATTGCTCGAACAGCTCAAGGGTATTGGTAGATCGACTGCTGGTGCTATTGCAGCATTTGCATTTCATGAACGGGCACCGATTCTAGATGCGAACGTCAAGCGGATACTGGCACGATTATTTGGTGTAGATGGCGCCATCCAAGAAAAAGCAGTGAACGATGAGTTATGGCTATTGGCTAAAACACTGCTCCCTAAAAAAGCTCTGGATATGCCGGTGTACACGCAGGCTCTAATGGATTTTGGAGCAACTTGGTGCACTTCTCGTAAACCTATATGTTTAAGTGGGGAAAGAAAATGCCCATTTGCAAAAGAATGCCAAGCTAATCTCAGTGATCAGGTCCTGCTATTGCCTCGTAAAGTCATCAAAACAAAATCCCCTGAATTTAATTGTGACATGCTGTTACTCCGTCAGGGTGATTCAGTATTACTACAAAGGCGTCCCGAGAAGGCTATCTGGGGCGGACTTTGGTCCTTACCTGAATCTACTTGGAGAGCTAAAGAAAAAAGTTCTCCATCTTCAGGCAATACAGCTCATTTGACTGCGAAAGAATTGTTTAAGCTTGTGCTGCCAGATGAAAGAACCTCTAGCGCTTTAAATGCTTGTCACTCAATTGAGCGAGGACTTGAAATTAAACATGTCTTTACGCATCGTCGTTTATGGATGCAGATTTGGCATGCGACTTCAGGCTCTGCCGTGAAATTTTCTAGCGATGACTTGAAGTGGATCCCTATACGTCAGCTAGGAAAGTACGGCTTGCCACAACCGATTAAATTGCTATTGCAGGGATTGAGTCTAGCTCGCGGTGACGGCTTAAGAAATTAATTTGAAGTGCGGCCAAATCTTTTTGCGGCAGAAAATGCGCAATGATGCGACTCACAAGATAAACCGAACGATGCTGTCCACCAGTACAGCCGATAGCGACAGTAAGATAGCTACGACCATCTGCGATGTAGTGAGGCAACCATTTTTCAATAAATTGAATAATGTCATTTTCCATGCTAACTACTTCAGGAATTTTTTCCAAGAATTCGCGAACTGGCTGATCTTTGCCAGACATCGGGCGTAAGACTTTGTCATAGTGCGGGTTAGGCAAGCAGCGCACATCAAATACGAGATCAGCTTCACTAGGTAAGCCTTTTTTAAATCCAAAAGATTCAAAAATAACGGTGAGTCCTTGAGGCTTATCTTTCAGAAGATCCTGAATCCAGGAGCGTAGGGCATGAGCAGGTAGATTGCTGGTATCAATACTGTGGGCTTGATTGCGCAGAGGTTCTAAGAGATTACGCTCTTTATCAATAGCCTCGATAAGGGTGGCAGCTTGGGTTTGTTGAGTTTTTCCAGAGAGTGGATGGCGTCTGCGAGTTTCGGAGAAACGCTGGATCAGCGTATTGGTATCAGCATTGAGGAAAACAATTCGCACCTGATGGTTGCGCCTCAGGTTTTCTAAAATCTGAGGGAGCCCTGCAATTGACTGACCGCGACGTGCATCAATAGCAACCGCAACACGTTCACTTTTTTCACCTTCTAGGGTAGTGATGAGGTTTTCTAGAAGGGTGACAGGAAGGTTATCAACACAGTCATAACCTACATCTTCAAAGGCTCTCAGCGCAACTGATTTACCTGAACCAGAGATGCCGGTAATCAGATTAATTTGCATATTAAATGAGGCGGCCTTGTGACTTCGAAGACTCTGCTTCAGTATTCATTTGTAAACGCTGGCGCTCCATAAATTCTTTTAGGGTATCGATACCTCGTAGCTGCAAAATGGTATTGCGCACAGCAGCCTCTACGAGAACTGCCAAGTTGCGACCTGCAGCCACCTGAATTTTGACAGTTCTAATGGCGACACCCAACACATCAATGTGCTGGGCTTCTAAAGGCAGGCGCTCAAACTCACCATCGTTACGGCGAACTAGTTGGACTATGAGGCGCAATTTTAATTTACGACGCACGGCTGTTTCACCAAAGATAGTGCGGATATCCAATAAGCCAAGCCCACGAACTTCCAAGAGGTTACGTAAAATCACAGGGCAGCGACCCTCGATATAGTCTGGTCCAAGTCGAGCAAAATCTACCGCATCATCAGCTACCAAACCGTGGCCGCGAGAAATTAGCTCTAAGCCTAATTCACTTTTTCCTAAGCCAGACTCGCCCATGATCAAAACTCCTAAGCCCAGAATATCCATGAATACACCGTGCATCGTAATTTGGGGTGCACCAATCTTAGTGAGGTAGGTACGTAGGTGATCAATCACCTCAGCGGCTGATATGGCTGTTGTAAAGAGTGGAGTTGAGGATCGTTGGCAGAAGAGTTGGAGGGCGGCATCAGCCGTTTTACCGTCGGCCACAATAACGCAAGGCGGCATTTTAGAAATGAGGTCGAAGATTTGCTCTTCTCGCTGCTGTGTTTCAAGTTGGGCATGATAGTTAATCTCCTGCTCACCAAAAATCTGAATACGGCTTGGGTGAATGAGATTTAAGTGGCCCACTAAGTCTGAGCTGGCTGCGGCAGCTTTAACAGCCTCCGGCGGAAATCGTCTGTCCGCGCCTTCTAGGCCACCAATCCAGGATAGCTTCAGTTCAGAGACATTATCATCAAAGATCTGCTGGGCGGTAACTCCCTCTAAGAGTAGAGGCTGAGTAGTCAAGTTGAGCCCCACGTTTGTAGAATTTCACATACCTTCTCTGGACTGCCCTCCGAAGCAAGTAGCTTACGGGTATCTTGATCGGATAAGAGCTGTGCAATCGAAGACAGAATTTCTAAATGTTGCTGAGTTGCTTTTTCAGGAACAAGTAAAAAAATGAGGATGGATACAGCCTCACCATCAGGAGCGGCAAATTCGATCGGCTCTTGTAGTTTGACGAATGCGGCAATCGGTTGTTTTAGCCCCTTTACTCGACCGTGCGGGATGGCAACTCCAGCGCCTAGTGCGGTAGAGCCTAAGTCCTCGCGCGCATTTAAAAAGCCAACAATTGCTTCGGCTTCAAGTCCAGCTTGTTTGGAGAATAACTGCCCTACGGCCGCAAACGCCTCAGTCCTATTTTTAGAAGGACTATTTAAGGCAATACGGTCTAAAGCGAAAAGATCAGTCAGGGCATTCATATCACTAGATTATAGGTGTCCTGATGCTAGAGATTACTCAAAATGTTTTTCGTGGTGATGATCTTGAATTTTTTCTTTGTGCTTGACAACTTGACGCTCAAGTTTATCTACCACTGCATCCATGGCGTGATAGAGGTCTGCGTTATGCGCTTCGGCAAAGAGTTCCTTGCCTTTGAGGTGAATAGTAATCTCGGCTGCTTGACGAAGATTTTTTTCTTTGGCGTTATCGACAATCAAAAATGCGGTGGCATCTAAAACGTGGTCAAAGTGTTTGCGAATTTTTTCTAACCCGGCTTCGAGGTGGGAACGCATAGCTGGAGTAACTTCAACATGACGGCTATTAATTTTCAGATTCATCAGCAGCTCCTATTCATAGAAAAACAAAATGCGTGCGCAAATAATTACTCGGGGTGCGCAGCAGACCCCTGTAATGATGTACTTGTTTATACGGAAATGAACTTCATGAACCTCCAGCGTATCAGCGATTTTGCTGAAAACCAAGGGGGCAGATCATGTTTATTTAATAAATACTCGAAAAGCGCTGAATAATTACATGCGGAAGTTTTCGCCTAGGTAGACTCGTCTGACGGCATCATTCTCGATAATTTGGTCTGGCTTGCCTTCCGCCAGAACGCTACCTTCGCTGATGATGTAGGCGTGGTCACAAATCCCCAAAGTTTCTCGAACGTTATGGTCAGTGATGAGCACGCCAATTTGGCGGTCTCTTAAGAAGCGCACAATCCGCTGGATTTCTCCAACCGCAATAGGGTCAACGCCAGCAAATGGCTCATCTAGCAAAATAAACTTAGGCTGGGAGGCGAGGGCCCTGGCAATTTCAACGCGGCGGCGTTCTCCACCAGATAGGGAAAGTGCGGGATTATCACGCAGATGGCTGATTTGAAGTTCGCCCAAGAGCTCATTCAAGCGATGCGCTATATCGGCCTTGCTCAGTGGTTTTCCACCTTGCACTTGCAGCTCTAATACTGCTTGAATGTTTTCAGCCACATTCAGCTTTCTGAAAACAGAAGCCTCTTGCGGGAGGTAGGATAGGCCCATGCGAGCTCGCTCATGAATAGGAAGACGCGTGATATCTGTGCCATCCAAAACAATATTGCCGCCATCTAAGGGTACTAAGCCAACAATCATGTAAAAGGAGGTTGTTTTACCGGCACCATTTGGCCCTAAAAGTCCGACCACTTCGCCGCACTTAACTTCAATCGATACATCTCGCACTACGGTACGGGATCCATAGCGCTTTTGCAGGTGTTGAGCGCTTAGAGTTGCTGGTTTTTGAGTGCTACTGGAATTCGTGGTCATTTCTCTAGTGTAGCTTTTCTTCTTGGTGAAAGGATGGCTCTAGCTAGGGGCAGGTCTCCTGCTTTGGCAGTTGCAGGCGGTGAGACTTGATAGCGTTGCCCAACATCATCGTAGTCAATCTTCCAGCCGTGTAATTGATCTAGCATTTGCATATTGTCAAGTCGCTTCAAGCTGGCATCACCAGTCAATGTGAGAAGCTCGGTTTTTGCATTGTAGGTAACCGTTTTTCCCCGACCTTGCATAAATTCATTGGCTGGTCCATCACGTCTTTGTCTAAAGCTTGCAGTAGATTCTGAATTACCCTGAACATCAACATATTCATAACCCTCTGGGTCGACTTTGATATTACCCTTAGCGCCAGTAATCAAAATACTGCCTTTGATTAAGAGTACTTCACCATCAAGCTCATAAACCTGCTGTACGTCGTTCACAGAAACTTTTTCTGCTTCCAGGATGATGGGTTTGTCCTGATCTGCTTTTTCAGCATGACTAGTAAGACAAGTCCCTAGTAGCGCAAACGCTATTAGAAATTTTCGCAATAGCTTCATTGCTGCGCTCCAGATTGAACACGTTCGATACGACCTTTTACCTGCCCAGATAAAACCATGCTTTGTTCGATATTGTTAAATACACCGCCATCAGTTGAGTTCATTACAGAAACCCCTTGCTCTAGCGTAACGGGTTTATCTGTTTTAATAATGTCATCATTAATGAGTACTTGGAAATATGAAGAGCGCGCAAGCATACGCGGTCTTGCGGGTTCACTTGCTGATGCAGCTTGTTGCGGTCGAAATATTTCGGCGTTATCAATGAGGTCCAACACCGTGAGGTCGCCATCTAAATGACCCTTGTCTGCTTTGACAGTCACTGGTGACTTTTCAGGCGGGAACAGGCGTATACGCGGTGTCTCAATATCGATTGAAGCATCATCATCGTAGTGAATCACTTTCTTACCCAGCACGCGATATTTAGTACCACCAGATTCATTGAGGGCAGATAAGGCGCCATTACTAATAATATAGTCTGGCTCATGAAGACGCACACGTTCAATTGCTGATTTTTCTGCCGGTGTATTTTTCTTAACTAACCAAAACGTGACGAGAGTAAGTGTGCCCATCAAAATCAAAGGCATCAGACGTAAGGATGTACGCCAGATGCTTAGTTTGATTTTTTGGGTATTCAGTTCCATTCCAAATTGACCTTAAGCGCGTGCCTGAGAGAGTAATTCCTCATAACGGTTTTGCGCCTTCAAGATCAGATCACAAACTTCACGTACTGCGCCACTACCGCCGGATCGAGTGGTGACAAAGTGAGCAGTTTCTTTTACAGCGTCATGCCCTTGTGCCGGGCATATCTTCAGGCCTGCAGACTTCATCATTTGAAAATCAGGCCAGTCATCACCCATCACTGCGCAATCGCTAGACAGTAGTCCGAGAGATTGCAGTATGTTTTTTAAGGCTACAGCCTTATCTTCAACGCCCATGTGAACGTGCTTAATGCCGAGCTCATCGCAACGAGCCAAAACCATTTTGGAGCTACGCCCTGTAATGATCGCTGTCGGAATACCTATTTTTTCTAATAACTTGATTCCCAAACCATCCTGAATATCAAAAGCTTTTAGGGACTCTTTGCCATTTTCACCAATAAAAACTTGGCCATTGGTCAAGACGCCATCAACATCTAGCACGAGAAGCTTGACTGTTCCAGCACGATCCCAGGCCTGCGGATATTGGCTCATAGGGTTAGTGTTGTGAGCGTGAAAGGCGGTTGGCATGTGAGTGGGTAAATAATGAATTAAAAAATTGGAAGGCTTAAATGACTTTGGCTGCAAATAAATCATGGAGGTTGAGTGCTCCAAGTAGTGTGCCTGCAGGATCGGTTACTACTAAATGATTGATGCGATGCTTTTCCATCATCTCGATAGCCTCTTCTGCTAATAACTCGGGTGGAATTGTGCGCGGCGCCGAAGTAATTGCTTTTTCTAAAGTGAGACCATCTAAATTGGTGCTTTTCTCAAGCAGGCGACGTAAGTCACCATCTGTAAAGATACCGGCAACTTTGTTTGCATTATCTAAGGTAACTACCATGCCCATGCGCTTAGCAGTCATCTCGAGTAAAGCATCTTGTAAGGAAGCGGAGATTGCAATCTTAGGAGTCTCATCATAGCTACGCATGACTTCACTGACATGCATGAGCTGTTTGCGACCTAGGCGGCCACCTGGGTGTGAGCGCTGGAAATCTTCTGCCTGAAAGCCACGAGCATCTAGCAGGGCAACAGCTAGGGCATCGCCCATAGCGAGGGCTGCGGTTGTACTGGTGGTTGGGGCAAGATTCAGTGGACAAGCCTCTTTTTCAACGCTGGTATCTAAATGGGCATCGGCCAACTTTGCCAAAGAGGAATTTGGTGCGCCAGTCAGTGCAATCAGTTTTGCTCCAGTGCGTTTGACAATCGGCACAATGGTGAGTAGCTCATCAGTTTCACCGGAATTGGAGAGTGCAACAAAGACGTCATCACGAGTCACCATCCCTAGATCGCCATGACTAGCTTCCGCTGGATGAACAAAAAAAGCGGGGGAGCCTGTAGAGGCAAATGTGGCGGCAATCTTGCGAGCAATATGCCCCGATTTACCAATTCCAGAGACGACGATGCGGCCTTTGCAGGAATGGAGTAGATCAACCGCTAATACGAGGGCATCAGCGTCTGCGCCTTCAAGGCGATCGCGCATGGTGTGCAGTGCAGCAGCCTCAATGGTGAGGGTGTCGCGCGCAAGCTTTAGGGTTCGGTCACGAGTCTTAGCTATCATGGGGTGAGTATATGCCGTCAGTCCTTCAGTTAACTCTCATCTTGCTGGCCTCCGCAGTGGCCGGAGTGGTTATTTTCCGCTATTTTGGGCTACCCCCTATTTTGGGCTATCTAGCCATCGGGGTCCTTATTGGGCCGCATGCCCTTGGTTTGGCCAACGATTCCGCCACAGTTAAGTATTTAGCTGAATTTGGCGTGGTTTTCTTGATGTTCTCAATTGGCCTGGAATTCAACCTACATAAGCTACGGGCTATGCGGACCATCGTATTTGGCTTAGGGGGGAGTCAGGTCATTTTGACCATGCTCCTAGCGGTCCCAGCCAGTTTGCTAATGAACTGGATTTATCCTATTTCCTGGCAGGCTGCAATTGCGCTGGGGGGCGCCTTAGCGATGTCCTCTACAGCTATCGTTACCAAGCTCATTTCTGATCGCTCCGAAATTGAAACCGAGCATGGCCGCAACATCATCGGTATTTTGCTCTTTCAGGACTTAGCGGTAGTTTTCCTGTTGATTTTGTTGCCTTCGCTTGGCAAGAATCCTGGAGACCTATTTTTAGCCCTGACTGCAGCATCAATCAAGATCACGGTAGCCCTGGTACTTATTTTTGTTATTGGCCAAACCTTGATGAGTCGTTGGTTCGGTTTGGTTGCCAAATTGCGGTCTCAAGAATTATTCATGCTCAACCTCCTGTTGATTGTTTTGGGGATGGCGGGACTGACTGAACACTTTGGCTTATCGCTAGCCTTAGGCGCTTTCTTGGCTGGGATGTTAATTGCCGAAACGCCCTATCGCCATCAAGTGGAAGAAGACGTTAAGCCTTTTAAAGATGTGCTCTTGGGCCTGTTCTTTATTACCGTTGGCATGCTGTTGGATTTTGAAGTGATTCATCAGCAATGGATGCTAGTTCTACTTTTGTTAATTGGCCCGTTGATTTTTAAGTTCGGCTTGATTGCTTTATTGTCACGTGCTTTTGGTTCAAGTCCTGGCATCTCTATTCGGACAGGCTTGTGTTTGGCGCAGGCTGGTGAATTCGGTTTCGTACTCTTAAATCAAATTGATGGTTTGGATTTAATCGACCCTGCTTTAAGTCAAGCGATATTGGCAGCAATGCTGCTGTCGATGTTTGGTGCGCCTTTTTTAATTCAATATAGCGATCGCATTGCGATGCGCTTTTCTAGCAATGAATGGTTACTGCAATCCTTGGCATTGACACGTGTTGCAGCAAAAAGTGTCCGCACAGAAAATCATGTGGTCATTTGTGGCTTTGGTCGCTCAGGCCAAAGCTTAGCCCGCATGCTCGATCAAGAAAAAATTCCTTACATTGCATTAGACATGGATCCTGATCGCGTAAAGGAAGCTGCTGCTGCTGGCGATAACGTGGTCTATGGTGACGCTAGTCGAGAAAATTATTTGGTTGCAGCGGGATTGGCGAGAGCGAAGGCGGTCGTGATTACTTATGCAGACACGCCAGCTAGCTTTAAAGTATTGCATCAAGTCGAGCACTTACGTCCTGGTATGACGGTATTGGTGCGCACTAAAGATGATGCAGATTTAGCTAAGTTGCAAGCAGCTGGTGCAACCGAGGTGGTGCCGGAGTTGATTGAAGGTAGCTTAATGATGGCATCCCACGTCTTACTGATCATGGGCGTGCCTATGCGTAAGGTAGTGCGTCGCATTACTGGTGCACGTGAAGCTCGTTATAGCCTTTTGCGCGGCTACTTCCGTGGCGTTAATGATGAGGTGGATACCAAAGAATCGTGGCGCTTGCACTCAGTGACTTTGCTTCCTGAGTCCGCCAGTATTGGACAGACGCTTGAAGAGTTGCATCTTGAAAATGAAGGTGTGAGCGTACAGGCAGTCAGGCGAAAAGTGGGCGGCTCCGACTACGTCAAATTAGAGCTCACCCCAGACTTGCGTTTGCAAGCCAATGATATCTTGGTACTGTCAGGTAATTCAGAAGCGACTGATTTAGCCGAATCTAAATTGCTCGGATAACGCCATTCAATGGCATTAGTAGGAATTATTTTTTCTTTTTAGCGGGAACTAGTTTACGAATTAGTAATGGCGCTAAGTAGTGACCGGTAAAGCTAGCCTCATTCTTCGCAACTTCCTCGGGCGTGCCAGTAGCAATAATCTGCCCACCACCAGCGCCACCTTTAGGGCCTAGGTCAATAATCCAATCTGCAGTTTTGATCACGTCTAAGTTATGTTCAATGATGACGATCGTATTACCTTGTTTCTTCAAGGTCTGAAGAACAGTTAGCAACAACTGAATGTCATGAAAATGTAAGCCCGTAGTTGGCTCATCCAAGATATAGAGGGTCCTGCCGGTATCACGTTTGGAAAGCTCTAAAGAAAGTTTGACGCGTTGCGCCTCGCCACCAGACAAAGTCGTGGCACTTTGACCTAACTTCACATAACCTAAGCCTACATCGAGCAAGGTTTTGAGTTTTCGTTTGACGATCGGAACCGCTTCAAAGAATTCATGGGCTTGTTCGATTGTCATCGACAGTACTTCATGAATATTTTTACCTTTGTAGCGAATATCTAATGTCTCACGGTTATAGCGTTTGCCATGACAGACATCACAAGGCACATATACGTCTGGCAAGAAATGCATTTCTACTTTAATAACGCCATCACCTTCACAGGCATCGCAACGACCGCCTTTGACGTTGAAAGAAAAACGTCCTGCTTCATAGCCACGCTCGCGTGCAGCAGGTACGCCACAAAAGAGCTCTCTGATGGGCGTGAATAATCCAGTGTAAGTAGCTGGGTTTGAACGTGGGGTTCTACCAATCGGGGATTGGTCTACGCTAATGACCTTATCAAAGTTCTCCAATCCTTTAATCGCATCATGCGCTGCTGGTTCGGCATTTGAACCATAGATATATTGCGCAACCGCATGGTGCAACGTGTCGTTGATGAGAGTAGATTTACCTGATCCAGATACACCAGTGACACAGGTTAATAGGCCGACAGGAATCTTGGCATGAACGGATTGCAAGTTGTTACCACGTGCGCCAATAATTTCTAAGAACTTGTCATTTACTGGAATACGTTTTTCAGGAACGGCGATCCACTCCCGGCCTGATAAATAGGCGCCCGTGAGAGATTTAGGATTAGCCTCTACTTCTGCGGGAGTGCCTTCGGCTACGACTTCACCGCCATGAACGCCAGCACCAGGGCCAATATCAATGACATAGTCAGAAGCACGAATCATATCTTCATCATGCTCAACTACCAGCACGCTATTGCCGAGGTCACGTAAATGCTTCAGGGTGCCGATGAGTCTATCGTTATCACGCTGATGCAATCCAATAGAGGGCTCATCCAATACATACATGACGCCGGTCAGGCCGGAGCCAATCTGAGAGGCCAAGCGAATGCGCTGCGCTTCACCACCCGAGAGGGTGTCGGCACTGCGTTCTAGTGAAAGGTAGTCTAAGCCGACATCATTTAGGAATCGTAGACGTGAGCCAATTTCTTTCACAATCTTGTCGGCGATTTCTCGTTTAGCGCCTTTGAGTTCTAAAGATTCAAAATATTCTTTGGCTTCTTTCAAGGGCAGGGCGCTGATTTCATAAATTGCGCGTGATTGTTTGCCATCACCCACTTTGACAAAACGCGCTTCTTTGCGCAAGCGACTGCCACTACATGATGGGCAGGTCTGTACATTTTGATAGCGTGATAATTCTTCTCGAACGGTTGCCGAGTCTGTCTCGCGATAGCGGCGTTCAAAATTAGCAACAATACCTTCAAAGGCATGTTGACGAACGCTATTTTTGCCGCGTTCATTGATGTATTCAAAAGGAATAGTGATATCACCAGAGCCCAACAAAATGAGATCTTGTTGTTTCTTACTGAGGGTCTCAAAAGGCTTCTCGACATCAAACCCGCCATGTTTGGCAAGTGTCTGTAAGAGCTTGAAATAAAATTGATTGCGACGATCCCATCCTTTAATTGCGCCAGAGGCCAACGAGAGGTCTGGGTGGGCAACAATGCGCTTGGGATCAAAGAAGGATTGATGTCCTAAGCCATCACAAGAAGGACATGCACCCATCGGATTATTAAAAGAGAAGAGGCGTGGCTCAAGCTCTTGTAATGAGTAGGAGCAAATTGGGCAGGCAAACTTGCTGGAGAAAATCATTTCCTTGCCAGTATCCATATCGACAATCATGGCCTTGCCGTCTGCAAGACGTAGAGCGGTTTCAAAAGATTCTGCTACACGCTGTTGAATATCTGGACGCACTTTAATGCGATCTACGACCACTTCTATTGAGTGCTTCTCGTTCTTCTTTAATCCTGGCAATTGATCCACTTCAAAGATCTCTGCCTTGGCTGTGTTGGTTGTTCCGCCGCCAGAGCGTACGCGAAAGCGGACAAAGCCTTGTGCCTGAAGATCTTGGAATAAGTCGACGAACTCACCCTTACGCTCGCTAACCACAGGAGCTAAGATCATGAGCTTAGTGTCTTCTGGCATAGCTAAAACAGTATCGACCATTTGAGAAACGCTTTGCGCCTCTAAGGGCAGATCATGATCTGGGCAATGCGGGGTTCCAGCGCGTGCAAACAATAAACGTAGGTAATCATGAATTTCTGTAACCGTACCCACAGTCGAACGAGGATTATGGCTAGTCGCTTTTTGCTCAATCGAGATCGCTGGGGATAGCCCTTCGATCGTATCGACATCGGGCTTTTCCATCAGCTGTAAGAATTGGCGGGCATAAGCAGATAAGGACTCTACATAGCGACGCTGACCTTCGGCATACAGAGTGTCAAAAGCCAATGAGCTTTTGCCTGAGCCAGATAGGCCAGTCAAAACGACTAATTTCTCTCTAGGGATATCTAGATTGATGTTTTTGAGGTTATGGGTGCGGGCACCGCGGATCTTGATTTCGTTATTCATGATTTTTTAGCGTAACTTGTTAATATAGCTCTTTCCCATGAATCCTTCTGAACTTCGCTCCACTTTGGCCTTAGCTGGCATCTTTGGCCTTCGCATGCTGGGCCTTTTTTTGCTTTTGCCCGTTTTTAGCATCCATGCCAAAGACTTGCCTGGAGGCGACCAAGCACTCCTGATAGGGCTAGCTCTGGGCATTTTCAATATTGTTCAGGCCTGCTTCCACATTCCCTTAGGTAGGCTTTCTGATCGAATCGGTCGAAAAGCAGTCGTTTTATGGGGTCTGTCTTTGTTTGTTGCTGGAGCATTGATTTGCGCAGCAAAGGACGATTTGCTTTGGATCGCCATTGGAAGAGGCGTTATGGGCGCTGGAGCAATTTCTGCAGCAGTCTCTGCTTGGGTTGCTGATCTCACTCGGGAGCAAGTGCGCAGTCAAGCCATGGCCTTGGTCGGCGTAAGCATTTCATTATCCTTTGCAGTTTCGCTGGTTGTTGCTGCTCCGCTTTATCGCATGATTAACTTAAGTGGGATGTTTTTAGTTTTAGCAATCTTAGGTGCTGCAGCGATGGTAGTGGCCTATTTTGTATTACCAAATAACAAGCCTGAGGTTTATGCACAGCAAGATTCACTGAAGCTTGTATTTTTGCGCCCAGAGCTCATGCGCCTCAATGTGGGGGTGTTTGTTTTAAACGCCACCCAAGTGGCTATGTTTTTAGTGGTGCCACGCCTATTAGAGCAAGCAGGATTTCCGCTGAGCGCACACTGGCAAGTTTATCTCTCAGTTGTCTTACTCTCTTTTGTGTTTATGGTTCCACTCTTGATGTACGGTGAGAAAAAACAGCGCATACGACTGGTTTTATTAATAGCGATCGTTCTTCTGATTATTGCTGAAATCATCTTCACTCAAGCTTCATCCGTGATGCTGATTGCAGTAGCATTGCTGGTTTACTTTGTGGGCTTTAACCTACTGGAGGCGCTGCAACCCTCATTAGTGACTCGTTATGCAAAAGAATCCAAAGGAACTGCTCTGGGCGTTTACAACACTACACAGTCGATTGGCCTCTTTACAGGTGCTGTTATTGGGGGTTGGTTAATGGATGCCCATGGTGATTTATCGGTCTTTGTCATGGGTGCAGCATTGCTTTTGTGCTGGCTTATAATTGCCTGGTCGATGCGCGAATTACCTGCAAAAGTAGTAGATGCAAAGGATTTAACTGCAAAGGCATAGTTGTAGCTTTACTGATTCCATTAATTTTTTAGCTACATTTCAGATTTAATTAATCGTATTATTTTTCTTCGGGAGACAACATGGCTTCGGTAAATAAGGTCATCATCGTAGGTAACGTAGGACGTGATCCAGAAACGCGTTATATGCCAAGCGGCGACGCAGTAACTAATATTTCAGTAGCGACATCAGATCGTTATAAAGATAAGCAGTCTGGCGAAATGAAAGAAACCACAGAATGGCACCGTGTTGCATTCTTTGGAAAACTTGCAGAGATCGCTGGTCAATATCTCAAAAAAGGTTCACAGGTTTATGTAGAAGGTCGTTTACGCACACGTAAGTGGACTGATGCTAGTGGTCAAGAAAAATACTCCACTGAGATCGTTGCAGAAACAATGCAAATGCTGGGTGGCAAGCCAGTCGGTGGCAGCGGTGATGGTGGTGAAAGCTACAGCCGCTCAAAGCCGGTTGAGAACTCTGCGCCAGCATCTTCTAATGCGGCATCCCTTGGCGCAATGGATGACGATATTCCGTTTTAAGGATTACGTTCATTTTTTTCCTAAGACAAAAAGCCCTTCAAGAAGGGCTTTTTGTTTAACGGCTGTTTTTGTTACTGCCTTGCATGGCGAATATTTTCTGGCCAAGGCGAATTATGATCAGTGCGGAAGGGATTGATATCGAGCCCACCACGTCGGGTGTAGCGCGCGTAGACAGAGAGTTTCTCTGGTTTGCACTGGCGTTTGATATCGGTGAAGATAGTTTCAACGCAATGTTCATGAAACTCACCCAATTGCCGAAAGCCGATGAGATAGCGCAGTAAGCCTTCTTCCAAAATCGGACGGCCTTGATAACGAATTTGTATGCTTGCCCAATCTGGTTGACCGGTCACTGGACAATTGGATTTAAGCAAATGGGAAACCAGGCACTGCTCGATTGGCCCAAAAGATTCATTGACCTCAAGCAAGGCTGGGTCTGCAGATAGGCTAGGATCGATCTCGATATCAAGACGGTCCATCAGAACACCACTCATCTCCTGCATTCCTTTTTTGGCAACCGCTTCAGTTGAATGAATGCGGGTAGCGATCTTGCTGCCTGCGACTGCTGATAAATCAGTGATCAATCGTTCACGCACTTCCGCTTCATCATCAAAGCGGGCGCTATTGAAGCTATTGAGGTAGAGCTTGAATGATTTGGACTCAATCATGTTTGGCGAATCAGCTGGAACTTGAAATTCCGCTAAGGCAATCTGAGGTTTACCTTTTTTATTGAGCCAACTGAGCTCGAAGGCGTTCCAGATATCGACGCCTACAAAAGGCAGGACTTGATTTGGTTTGATATCGAGCTTAAGGCGATTCTCGGAGCGGGGAATGGGGAATAGCAGGCTCGGATCATATTGATCGGGATATGGCGTTGCTTGGCCAAGTGAAAGTGTGGACATTAGTTTTTAGGCTTATTGGATACACCGGAGACCACGTGACCAGTTGGCGCTACTGAAGCAGCAGATTGGCAATGACCTGTTTGGTCATCAAAGAAAAAGTCTGGCTCGAACTCGCGGAGGAATTCACTTTTGGAAAGTCCGCCAAGGAACATGGCTTCATCAACATCAACACCCCAGGCCATCAACGTGCGAATAGCGCGCTCATGTGCAGGTGCGGAGCGAGCGGTTACCAAAGCAGTACGAATGCGCATCCCTTTCTCGCTAGTGGTGCGTTGCAAACTATGGAGTGCTTCTAGCAAAGGTTTGAATGGGCCCGGCGGCAGAGGGATCGCAGCTTTTTTGCTTTCATGATCTACAAAGGCTACCAAGCCTTCGCTCTGAAAGACTTGTTCAGCTTCATCGGAAAAGAGAACGGCATCTCCGTCAAATGCGATGCGGATTTCATTGGGGTGGGACTCTGCAGTCTTACTGGATTCTGGGTAAACCCGCGCCGCAGGAAAGCCTGCATCAATCGTAGCACGCACATCATCTTCATTTGCCGAGAGAAATAGGTTGGCATGTAAAGAGCGTAGGTAGTGATAGGGTGGGCGCCCTCTCGTGAATACGCCACGCTCTAAATGAAGACCATGGTGTTCAGCCGAACGAAACACACGCAAGCCGCTAACCGGGTCATTGCGAGAGAGAATCACTACCTCGACACGTTGCTCACCTTCTTCATTGAAGGCTAATAACTTCTTTACTAATGGAAAAGCAACTCCTGTTTGAGCGGCCTTAGACAGGCGCTCTAATTGCAGCTTCATATAGGCGCTGTCATCAGTGGATTCGAAGATACGATTCTCTTCCTCGAAATCAAATAGTGCACGCGATGAAATCGCAACAACAAGTTTTCCGGTAAGTGTGTATGACATTACGAATTCGATCTTATGGATTAACTCTTATTTGAGAAAAAGGCGATAAGCCGGGTTATCGGTTTCATTCCAATGTGGATAGCCAAGTGACGCTAAGAAGTTTTGGAACTTCTTCTGTTCATTTTTAGGTACTTGTAAGCCAATAAGGATGCGGCCGTAATCTGCGCCATGATTGCGGTAATGAAAAAGACTGATATTCCAGTTCGGCGCCATACTCGTGAGGAACTTCATTAGAGCCCCTGGACGCTCTGGAAATTCAAAGCGGTAAAGTAATTCATCTTGGGCGAGAGCTGAGCGGCCGCCTACCATGTGGCGTAAGTGAGATTTCGCTAGTTCATCATGAGTCAGGTCGATCGTTGCAAACTTTGCTTTACGAAAATGCTTTGCAAGCGTAGTGCTATCACTTGCCTTTTGGGTTCCGATGCCGACAAAAATATGAGCTTCACTTTGATCCGCAATGCGATAGTTAAATTCAGTGACATTGCGATTGCCGAGTAATTCACAGAAGCGCCTGAATGAGCCCCGCTCCTCAGGAATGGTTACAGCAAAAATAGCTTCGCGAAATTCACCCACGTCGGCACGTTCTGCGACAAAGCGCAGGCGACTGAAATTCATATTGGCACCACAAGCAATCGCTACCAATGTTTTCTTTTTCAGGCGATGCTTATCTACATACTTTTTCATACCAGCAATAGCTAAAGCACCAGCGGGCTCTAGAATGCTGCGGGTGTCTGTAAAGACATCATTGATCGCAGCGCAGATTTCATCGGTATCCACGGTGATGATGTCATCCACTACGCGTTTGCAAATGCGGAAAGTTTCTTTGCCAACCAACTTCACTGCCGTACCATCCGAGAAAAGCCCCACATCTTTCATCTCGATGCGCTTGTTGGCTTCAAGTGACCTTCTCATCGCATCCGAGTCAACTGATTGAACGCCGATCACTTTAGTCTTGGGGCTGACAGCTTTGACATATTCCCCAATGCCAGCGATTAAACCACCACCACCAATAGCTACAAAAATGGCATCAATTGGTTCTTGGTGTTGCTGAAAGATCTCCAGGGCAATGGTGCCTTGTCCTGCAATCACATCGGGGTCATCAAAAGGATGAACAAAGGTTAGCCCTCGTTTTTTCTCTAAAAGCTCAGAGTACTTAAAGGCATCGCTATAAGATTCGCCATGCAAAATCACCTCTACCCAAGGCCCCCCACGCGCCTTCACGGCATCGATTTTGAGGCTAGGAGTGGTGAGGGGCATCACGATGACTGCTTTGCACTTCATTTTGGCTGCCGCTAGGGCAACGCCTTGGGCATGATTGCCTGCTGAAGCGGCGATTACTCCCCTTTTTAGGGCTTCTGAGGGTAAATGGGCCATTTTGTTATAGGCGCCACGTAATTTGAATGAGAAAACCGGCTGGTTGTCCTCTCTTTTGAGTAATACTTGATTGCCTAGGCGCTTTGTGAGTTCGGGGGCTACTTGGAGCTCTGTTTCCCTAGCTACATCGTAGACTCGGGCCGATAAAATTTTCTTTAAATAGTTCGTTGCCATGCGATGAGCGTACCATGAACGGGCTCTAAGCCCTTAAATTTGAAGGGGTTTATCGCCCCAAGCCAACATCTTTATTGGTTTCCTGCCAATATCAACCTCCCTCAATTAAAATGCACATTTACCAAATATGACGCTATGAACGCCCCATTAGCTTTAAACCAGTTGTTGGATGCCGAAGCGGGTTCTCCCCGCCTCCGCGAAATTCCCTACAACTACACTTCCTTTTCTGATCGTGAAATTGTTATTCGCTTGTTGGGCGAGGAGTCATGGCGTGTTCTGAATGATTTGCGTGGGATTCGCCGCACCGGCCGCTCAGCTCGTATGTTGTTCGAGGTGTTGGGTGATATCTGGGTAGTTCAACGCAACCCCTTCTTGCAAGACGACCTATTGGATAGCGCTAATCGCCGTCAGTTATTAATCGACGCTTTATGGCATCGCCTTGGCGAAGTCAAGAAAAGATCTAGCGGTGAATCGGTTGAGCAAGTTCAGGTTTTATTGAAAGCTGCACATCGCGCAGTTGAGAGTTTTGAGCAGGGTTTTAAAGAGGTGACGGAGATTCGTAAGCGTGCTCGAAAAGAGCTTGGCCGCATCACTGCTGCAGATAATATTTGTTTTGATGGTGTTTCACGTGCAGCGCATGTAACCGATGCGACTGATTGGCGCGTTGAGTTTCCCTTAGTCGTTCTTAAGCCTGATTACGAGTCTGAGATCCCCGGCCTTGTGAAAGCATGTATTGCCTTGGGTTTAACCATCATTCCGCGTGGAGGTGGTACTGGTTATACCGGCGGTGCTATTCCTCTCTACGCTATGTCGGCAGTGATTAATACTGAAAAGCTTGAGCAGATTGATGGCGTTAAGGCAAAGCGTTTGCCAGGCGTGGATCATGAAGTTTCAACTATCTTTACTGGTGCGGGAGTAGTTACACGTAGAGTCGCAGATGCGGCAGAGCGCTCTGGTCTAGTGTTTGCGGTTGATCCTACCTCTGCCGATGCTAGTTGTATTGGTGGCAACATTGCCATGAATGCCGGCGGTAAGAAGGCGGTCTTATGGGGTACTGCATTAGATAACTTAGCTAGCTGGCGCATGGTGGATCCAGAAGGTAACTGGCTTGATGTCGAGCGCCTTGATCACAACTTAGGAAAAATTCACGTTGCTGAACAAGTACGCTTTCAGCTGACTTGGTCTGATGGTGCGAGTGAGCCAGGCGAACACGTTCTCAAAACAGAAGTCTTGGAAGTAGAGGGTAAGCGCTTTCGTAAAGAGGGCTTGGGTAAGGATGTGACTGATAAGTTTTTATCAGGCTTACCTGGTGTTCAAAAAGAAGGTTGCGATGGATTAATTACAAGCGCTACTTGGATTTTGCATCGCATGCCTAAATTCATGCGGACTATTTGCTTAGAGTTTTTTGGTCAAGCGCAAGAAGCTATTCCCAGCATTGTAGAAATTAAAGCGTATCTCGATGGCTTGACTAAGAATGGCGGACCAATTTTGGCCGGTCTAGAGCACTTGGATGATCGGTATCTGAGGGCGGTTGGTTATTCCACTAAATCCAAGCGCAATGCAATGCCTAAGATGGTATTGATTGGTGATATTGCTGGTGATAATGAAGAGGCTGTAGCAGCCGCGACTAGTGAAGTCGTGCGCATGGCAAACAATCGTGTAGGCGAAGGTTTTGTGGCAGTGAGCGCTGAAGCGCGTAAGAAGTTTTGGTTAGATCGTGCGCGTACTGCTGCGATTGCTCGTCATACCAATGCTTTTAAAATCAATGAAGATGTCGTGATTCCGCTGCCACGCATGGGCGAGTACACCAACGGTATCGAGCGTATCAATATTGAGCTTTCACTCAAAAATAAATTACAAGTTTTAGATGGCCTAAAAGATTTCCTAAAAAAGAGCGCCCTGCCACTTGGCAAGAACGATGAGGGCTATGAAATCCCCAGCGCTGAAATTTTGGGTGATCGCGTACAGCAAGCTCTTGAACTCATTGCCAAGGTACGGGCGCGCTGGTCGGATTGGCTGACGCAGATGGATACGTATTTTCCGGATCTACAAAATTACAGTTTGCGCGCCTCATGGAAAACAGAAGTGCGCTCTGAACTCAGAATCATTTTTGGTGGCCTAGCATTTGAGCCTATCCTCAATGAACTGGAATCTATTCACAAAAATATTTTACGTAAGCGTGTATTTATAGCGCTACATATGCACGCTGGCGATGGTAATGTGCACACCAACATACCAGTAAATTCGGATGACTACGAGATGCTGCAAGATGCTCATCGCGCTGTCGATCGGATTATGAAATTGGCTCGCTCATTAGATGGTGTGATTTCTGGTGAGCATGGTATTGGCATTACCAAGCTTGAGTACTTGACTGAAGCTGAGCTTAAGGATTTCCGCGCCTACAAAATGCGTATAGATCCTGAAGGCCGCTTTAACAAGGGTAAGTTAATGCCGCATGCGGATCTCAGCATTGCCTATACCCCAAGCTTTGGTTTGATGGGTCATGAATCCATCATCATGCAGCAAAGTGACATTGGTGCGATTGCTGATAGCGTGAAAGATTGCTTGCGTTGTGGAAAGTGCAAGCCAGTCTGCTCTACGCATGTACCGCGCGCCAATTTACTGTACAGCCCGCGTGACAAAATTTTGGCAACCTCTTCGTTAATCGAAGCCTTCTTGTACGAAGAGCAAACGCGTCGTGGCGTATCGATTCGTCATTGGGAAATGTTTGATGACGTAGCAGCACACTGCACTGTATGCCATAAGTGTTTGACACCTTGCCCTGTCAATATTGATTTTGGTGAGGTCTCGATGAACATGCGCAACTTGTTGCGCAAGATGGGGCAGCAACGCTTTAATCCGGGAACAGCGGCATCGATGATGTTCTTAAATGCTACCGATCCCGATACTATTAACTTGCTTCGCAAGACCATGATTGGTTGGGGTTATAAGCTTCAGCGTTTGGGCAATGATGTGTTCCGTAAGCTCGCTCGCAAACAAACTGCGCACCCACCTGCCACAGTAAGCAAGCCGAACATTAAAGAGCAGGTTATTTTCTTTGTAAATAAGAAGATGCCTGGCAATCTGCCGAAGAAAACCGCTCGTGCACTCTTGGATATTGAAGATGCAAATTACGTGCCGATTATTCGGGATCCAAAAACAACTTCCGCAGATACTGAAGCAGTGTTCTATTTCCCCGGTTGTGGTTCTGAGCGCTTGTTTTCACAAGTAGGTTTAGCTACACAAGCGATGTTGTGGAATGTAGGTGTACAAACAGTATTACCTCCAGGCTACCTCTGCTGCGGCTATCCACAGCGTGGCAATGGCGACTTCGACAAAGCAGAAAAGATGATTACGGATAACCGTGTTCTTTTTCATCGCGTAGCCAATACCCTAAATTACTTAGATATCAAGACCGTTGTGGTTTCATGTGGCACTTGTTATGACCAGTTAGCAGGTTATCAGTTTGAGCAGATCTTCCCTGGTTGCCGCATTATTGATATTCATGAGTACTTACTAGAGAAGGGTGTCAAGCTTTCGAATGTGACTGGTGTGAAGTACATGTATCACGATCCATGCCACTCACCAATGAAGTTGCAAGACCCCCTCAAGACAGTGAATGAGCTGATTCAGTCAGAAGATGGAAAAGCGATCCAGAAAAATGATCGATGCTGTGGTGAGTCTGGCACTCTTGCGGTGACACGTCCTGATATTTCAACTCAGGTACGTTTCCGCAAGCAAATTGAGATGGAGAAGGCTGCTAACGAATTGCGTAAAGATGATTTCACTGGTGAGGTCAAAGTGCTCACTAGCTGCCCATCTTGTCTGCAAGGCCTCACTCGCTTTGATGCGGATAGTGATACTACGGCCGACTACATCGTGGTTGAAATGGCGCAAAAGTTATTAGGTCCTGATTGGATGCAAGATTACGTTGCTAAGGCAAATCAAGGTGGTATTGAGAGGGTATTGGTTTAATGATTCCAACTAATGTTGTAGTGCATCAGCAGTCAAAAGTGCTAGAGCTCTCTTATGAGAATGGCAATACCTTTCGCCTACCTTTTGAATTTCTAAGGGTGGTGTCTCCTTCGGCTGAAGTCCAAGGTCATGGTCCTGGGCAGGAGACTTTACAAACAGGTAAGCGTGAAGTGCTGATAGCAAACATTGAGCCAGTAGGTCACTACGCTCTTAAGCCTTCCTTTTCTGATGGACATGATTCTGGTTTGTATTCTTGGGACTACCTGCAATTTTTATGCGAGAACCAAGAAGCACTTTGGAAAGAGCACTTGGATAAACTAGCTGCTGCTGGCCTAGATCGTGATGCGCCAATGAGTGTTGCTGGCGGTAAATCTTGTGGCAGTCATTAACCGCCGTTTCAGTTAAGTAAAGAAGAATATGAGTAAGACCCATTTTGGATACCAAAGCGTTGATGAGGCTGAAAAAGCAGGTAAGGTCGCTGAGGTATTTCATTCTGTAGCGAGTAAATATGACGTCATGAATGATTTGATGTCATTTGGACTTCATCGCTTGTGGAAAAAAGTGACGATTGCTCGTGCTCAAGTGCGCCCTGGTCAAAAAGTATTGGATATTGCCGGCGGTACGGGCGACTTAGCTACTGCCTTTGCACGTGCAGCAGGCTGGGGCCATAACCCTGAAGCTCAAGTATGGCTAAGTGACATCAATGCTTCCATGTTGGGAGTTGGCCGTGATCGCCTTCTCGATCAGGGACTAGCTTTACCCTGCGTTCAGTTCGATGCGGAGAAAATCCCTTTCCCCGCGAATCACTTTGATGTGGTGACAGTGGCGTTTGGCTTGCGAAACATGACTCATAAGGACGTTGCTTTGGCTGAGATGCTCAGAGTAATTAAGCCTGGTGGTCGAGTGTTGGTGCTGGAGTTCTCGAAACCGGATGCCTTTTTAGGGCCCATTTATGACACCTATTCATTTAAGGTGTTGCCTTGGCTGGGAGAAAAGATTGCCCAAGATTCTGAGAGCTATCGCTATCTGGCTGAATCTATTCGGATGCATCCGGATGCCCAAGCCCTTAAAGACATCATGCTGGGAGTGGGTTTTGACGAGGTAGATACCCATAGAATGACTGGGGGTATCGTTGCGCTCCATATTGGTATTAAATACTAGTGTTTTTGTAGTTTTTGTTGGTCAAGAATTAGAGTAGTTCTATAGGGGATCAAAATATGAGTAAGCATTTCTTCAAAGCAGTTCTGTTAAGCGTTAGCTTAATATTTGCTACCGTTGGTCATGCCAATGCTGCCCGTCTAGGTAGCGGTAAAAGTGTCGGTAAGGCACCAAGTGCACCAATGCAAAAACAAGCTACTCCCGCACAAAAGCCAACTCAACAAGCGCAACCAACGGCACCAGCTGCAGCTCCTCAAGCGCCAGCACCAAGTCGCTTTGGTGGCATGGGTGGAATCTTAGGTGGCTTAGCTGCAGGTCTTGGTATTGGTTTTCTCTTATCCCATTTTGGTTTAGGTGAGGGCGCATCCTCATTGATTACTGGCTTACTGATTGCAGCTCTAGCTGGATTTGCCATCATGTTCATCATGAGAAAAATGATGCCTGCTTTATCTGGCGCTAATAAGAGTCCTCAAATGACTGCGCAAGGTATGCAGCGTAGCAATCTAGATCAGGCGCCAAGACAAGAGCCTGCGTTTACACCAACTGCTAGTGCATTCGGTGGTGTTGCTGCTTCTGAGCCTGCACCATTTCAATCAACGTTGCCGCCAGGGTTTGATGAGTACGCATTTTTGGATAACGCTAAACAGTTTTTCTCAGGCTTACAAAAAGCGTGGGATCAGGGCGATTTAGCTGCATTGCGTGAGTACACCACCGCGGAGATGTATGCCACGATTGAGCAAGATCTGGCCGGACGTGCTGACAGCGCTAATCAAACCGATGTAGTGACACTCAATGCACAGTTGCTCGGAATTGAGACAGCTGACAATACGTACTACTGTAGCGTTCAGTTCACGGGCATGATTCGTGAACAAGTAGGTGCACAAGCAAATAGTTTCTCTGAAGTGTGGAACCTTAGCAAGCCGGTAAGCGGTCCTGGAGGCTGGGTACTAGCGGGTATCTCCCAGTTAGTTTAAGCTTGTAGTACTTTCCACCGAAAGCCCGCACTTGTGCGGGTTTTTTACACTGATGAACACCGTATCTCCCACCACCCACCATATTGCAGCGTCTGCCGCTTGCCGAGGAATAAATCACATCCTGAAAGCTGAGCCATGGGCTATGGGTGAATTGGCGCGCCATGCTGGCAAAGTCATTTTGCTCAGTTTGCCGATTGGGCAGCTTTTTTTTGAGATAGCGCCGGAGGGCTCCCTGCTTGCCTTGACTCATGCGGATACCCCGTCATTAGAGTTGGAAGTTTCACCTGAAGCTTTGAGCGCTTTAGCTGGTGGCCCTGGCAACTTGCGGGAGCAAGCAATGAAGTCGGTGAGGATTACTGGCGATGCTGACTTGGCACAGTTATTGGGTCGATTAGCAGGGCAAATTCGGTGGGAGTATGAGGAAGACCTAGCGCGCTTCATTGGAGATGCACCTGCAAACTTTGCTGTACGGCAAGGTAAGAAATTCATTTCTGCTGGGAAATCTGCAGCGACCGATCTAATAGAAAATGTAATTGAATATGTCAGTGAAGAAAGAAAAGTCCTCTTGAATAAACGAGATTTTTTAATTCGTAAGAATGAATTAAATGTGTTGCGTGATGCGGTTGATCGCCTAGAAAAGCGCATCCAAATTTTAGAGCGAAAAGGTTAATTCATTGTGCGTCGTTTAGCCCGTCTCTATTTCATTTTCTTTACCGCATGGCGTTATGGCTTATTGCCACTACTGCGCGATATTCTGAAGCCTGGTATTTCTCGTGGTCTATTAACTATTCTTTGTTGGATATCACCAGGACAATCTCTACCTAGGGGTGAGCGTATCCGCCTGACCTTAGAAGCGCTCGGCCCGATCTTTGTAAAATTTGGACAAGTGCTTTCTACTCGACGTGATTTATTATCAGAAGACATCGCCAATGAATTAGCAAAGTTGCAGGATCAAGTACCACCATTTTCCAATACAGAATCACGACTCTTAATTGAGAAGGCGCTGGGTTTATCGATTGAAGAAGTCTTTATTAGTTTTGATGCAACACCGGTAGCTAGCGCTTCTGTAGCTCAGGTACATTTTGGAACTTTGCGTGCCACTGAGAGGCATCCAGAATGGAATGGACGAGAAGTTGCGATCAAGGTCTTACGTCCAGGCATTCTCCCGGTTATTGAGAGTGATATTGCTCTAATGTATGACCTAGCAAAAATTATTGAAAAATTATCTTCTGATGGTCGTCGTTTAAAGCCAACTGAAAACGTGGCGGAGTTTGATAGACATCTGCATGATGAGCTCGATCTCATGCGTGAGGCTGCTAATGCCAGTCAGTTGAGAAGGTATTTTGTTGATTCAGACAAGCTCATGATTCCAGAAATGTATTGGGATTTATGTCACACCAATGTGATTGTCATGGAAAAAATGAACGGTATATCTATCGGTCGTTTTGATGAGTTACGTGCCGCTGGAGTAGATTTCAAAAAATTAGCGGCAGAGGGTGTGGAGATATTTTTTACCCAAGTATTCGAACATGGTTTTTTCCACGCAGATATGCATCCTGGAAATATTATGATTAGCTTGGAGCCAGATAGTTTTGGGCGATTTATTTCTTTGGATTTCGGAATTGTTGGCGCATTAAGTGAGACCGATAAAAACTACTTGGCGCTTAATTTTTTAGCCTTCTTTAATCGAGATTACCGGCGTGTAGCAGAATTGCATGTGGAATCTGGTTGGGTGCCTGCAGATACCCGTGTGGAAGAATTAGAAGGTGCGGTACGCTCCGTTTGCGAACCTTACTTTGATCGACCTTTAAAAGACATCTCTTTGGGCATTGTTCTGGTTCGTTTGTTCCAAACATCTCGTCGTTTTAAGGTCGAAGTGCAGCCACAACTATCTCTGCTATCAAAGACATTGCTAAATGTGGAAGGTTTAGCGCGTGAATTAGATCCTGATCTCGATCTTTGGCAGACTGCAAAGCCGATTCTGGAAAAATGGATCAGTAGGCAGTTGGGTTGGCGTGGATTGGTTGAGGGGCTTAAAAGTGAAGCGCCCTCTTGGGCAAAAATACTGCCAACCTTGCCCCGCCTGATTGCGGAGAGTTTGGCGCAAGGGCGCGGTCCGCAAAGAGACCAAAATGCTGAATTAGAGGTCTTAAAGGGGCTTTTAATGCAGGAAAGACGGACGCATCGCCTTTTGGTCGGCGCTTTGCTGTTCGTGGGTGGCTTTTTGGCTGGGATTTTGATAATCGGCCTTGGTCTGTACTAGACTGTCCCCGGCTGCCGCTTAAACCGCTAAAATGCCAGGTTAGGCAAAGCGTAAGCGTGGGCAAATGAAAAAATACTTTATCGCAGGCATTCTGGTGTGGGCACCGATGTCAATCACCATTTGGGTGATTGCATGGGGATTAGGTCTGCTCGACGGCGTTTTTGGTTCTGTGATGCATGCCATTATTGCTGTATTCCCCAATCAGTTTGCCGGTGATTTGCAACATTTCCGTGAATTACCCGGTGTGGGCATTCTGATTGTTATATCAGTCATCATGGTCACTGGATTACTTGCAATCAGTTTTGCGGGGCAGTGGTGGATGAAGATATGGAACCGCTTGATGAATCGCATTCCGATTGTGCGATCGATTTATTCTAGTGTTCAACAAGTATCCTCCACTTTATTTTCTGGCAGTGGCCAAGCATTTAGCAAAGCATTATTAATTCGCTATCCACATGCAGATTCTTGGGCGATCGCATTTCAGACTGGTATGCCAGCAAAAGAAGTGGCTGCTAAGTTGGGCGAGGATTACGTTAATGTTTTCCTGCCCACTACTCCAAATCCAACCTCTGGATTTTTTATGATCGTCCCACGTGCGCACACCATTGAATTAGAGATGAGTGTCGAAGAGGCGCTCAAACATATTGTTTCAATGGGATCAGTTCCTCCCACCAGTTCAACTGGTTTGAATGCTGCTCAGTCAAACCATCATCTTTGATTTATAGGAAATTGTTATGTCGATGCGAAGCCATACCTGCGGCCAGGTAACTGAATCACTCATTGGTCAAGAGATTACCCTCTCTGGTTGGGTTAATCGTCGCCGTGACCACGGTGGCGTAATCTTTATTGACTTGCGTGATCACCAAGGTTTTGTGCAAGTTGTTTGCGATCCAGATCGCCCTGAGATGTTTGCATTGGCTGAGCAGGTTCGCAATGAATTTTGTATTCAGATTAAAGGCTTGGTTCGCGCACGTCCTGCTGGTACCGAGAACAATGATCTAGCCAGTGGCAAAATTGAAGTGCTTTGCCATGGCCTAGTGATTTTGAATGCGTCTATTACTCCTCCATTCCAACTGGAAGATGAGAATTTATCGGAGACTACTCGCTTAACTCACCGTGTTTTGGACTTGCGTCGCCCGCAAATGCAAAAGAATTTACGTTTACGCTATAACGTGGCTATGGAATGCCGTCGCTACCTTGACGCTGCAGGTTTTATTGATATCGAAACGCCGATGTTAACGAAGAGCACTCCTGAAGGTGCTCGAGACTACCTAGTGCCTTCACGTGTACATGATGGTCAGTTCTTTGCTTTGCCACAGTCTCCTCAGCTATTTAAACAGTTGTTGATGGTGGCTGGTTTTGATCGTTACTACCAAATTACTAAGTGCTTCCGTGACGAAGATTTGCGTGCTGATCGTCAGCCTGAATTTACTCAGATCGACTGTGAAACTGCTTTCTTGGATGAGCTAGAAATTCGTGAGTTATTTGAAAACATGATTCGTCATATTTTCAAAACTACTATGAATGTAGAGTTGCCAAATCCATTCCCAACTATGCCTTACTCAGAGGGTATGGCGCGCTTTGGTTCGGACAAGCCAGATCTGCGTGTGAATTTTGAATTCACTGAACTGACTGACTTAATGAAGGATGTCGATTTCAAAGTATTTTCTGGTGCAGCAAACCAAGAGGATGGGCGCGTAGTTGGTTTGTGCGTACCTAGCGGTGCTGAGATTAGTCGTAGTGAAATTGATGACTACACTCAATTTGTAGCGATCTATGGTGCTAAAGGTTTGGCATGGATCAAGGTGAACTCGCTTGCAGAAGGCCGTAATGGCTTGCAATCACCCATCGTCAAGAACTTGCATGATGCTGCTATCGAAGGCATCTTAAAGCGCACTGGCGCTAAAGATGGCGATATTATTTTCTTCGGTGCTGATAAAGAGAAAGTGGTTAATGATGCTATTGGTGGTTTGCGCCTGAAGATTGGTCACTCTGCTTGGGGTAAAGAGCATGGTCTATCTACCGAAGGTTGGAAACCATTGTGGGTAGTGGATTTCCCCATGTTTGAATATGATGAAGATAATGCCCGTTGGGTTGCATGTCACCATCCATTCACTAGCCCTAAAGATGAGCATATGCAGTACCTCGAATCGAGCCCAGGAAAGTGTTTAGCCAAGGCTTATGACATGGTTCTGAATGGTAGCGAGATTGGTGGTGGATCAGTTCGTATCCATCAAGAAGCAGTGCAAAGCCAGGTATTTCGTGCCTTGAAGATCGGTGCAGAAGAGGCTCAGGCGAAGTTTGGATTCTTGTTGGATGCTTTGCAGTACGGTGCGCCTCCACACGGTGGTATTGCATTTGGTTTGGATCGTATTGTCACGATGATGACCGGTGCTGAATCTATCCGTGATGTGATCGCCTTCCCGAAAACACAGCGTGCGCAGTGCTTACTTACTCAAGCTCCTAGCCCAGTAGACGAGCGTCAGTTGAAAGAGCTTCACATCCGCTTGCGTCAAGCTGCACCTGCTGCTTAAGTAAGACAGTATTTAGATCATCTTGAAAATCCCCATTTCGGTTTTAGTTGTCATTTACAAATCGAATGGGGAGGTCTTGCTAATCGAGCGGGCCGATAAAGCCAATTTTTGGCAATCTGTTACTGGTAGCATTGATTTCCTTGATGAGGATCTTAGTGCTGCCGCTGCGCGTGAAGTCCTTGAAGAGACCGGCATTGATGTCCAATCTCTTCCAGCAGCCTCCTTACAGGATATGCATCATCAGATTGAGTATGAGATTTATCCGCAATGGCGTCATCGCTACGCTCCTGGAGTGACCAAAAATGCTGAGCATTGGTTCTCATTACTGGTTCCAAATGCAGTTTTAGTCAGATTGGCGCCAAGAGAGCATGTTGCCTATCAATGGCTGCCACACGCTGAAGCGGCAAATAAATGTTTCTCTCCCAGTAATGGCGCAGCAATTCTCAAGTTATTTTCTGCGCGTCAGAGCGTAACTGACTAAGATAGAGCGATGAGACATTCATCAGGGCATCATCATTCAGTAGCAGACTCAAAGCCAGCAAAGGGTAGCGACTGGAAAGTTATTCGCGATTTACTCCCCTATCTATTGGAATACAAGTTTAGGGTTGCGATTGCTCTGACATGCTTAGTGGCTGCTAAGGTGACTAATCTTGGCATTCCGATTTTGATGAAGCAATTGATTGATGAGCTCAATATCAGAGTAGACTCTCCTCAAGCTTTATTAGTAGTACCAGCCGGATTGATCTTAGCCTACGGTCTCTTACGGGTGTCTGCTTCTTTATTTACCGAGCTAAGAGAATCCCTCTTTGCTCGCGTAACTCAAAATGCCGTTCGTAAAGTAGCGCTACAAGTTTTTGAGCATCTACACTCGCTGGCTCTGAGCTTTCATTTAGCGCGTCAGACTGGTGGAGTTAGTCGAGATATTGAGCGCGGTACTCGCGGTATTCAGTCGCTAATTTCCTATTCCCTATATAGCATCCTACCAACCCTGATTGAGTTTTGTTTGGTACTTGGCTACTTGGCTTACGCATATGATATGTGGTTTGCCATCATTACCTTAGTTGCATTGGTACTCTATATTGTCTTTACGGTAGTGGTGACAGAATGGCGAACGCATTTCCGCCGCACCATGAATGACATGGATTCCAAGGCCAATCAGAAGGCAATTGATTCCTTATTGAATTTTGAGACGGTGAAGTACTTTGGTAATGAAGCCTTTGAAGCTAGTCGTTACGATCAAAATCTCATGCGCTACCAAGTGGCTGCAGTCAAGTCACAAAAATCTTTAGCCGTACTCAATCTTGGGCAGCAAGCAATTATTGCGATTGGATTAGTCCTAATTTTATGGCGAGCAACTCAGGGTGTGATTGATGGATCTATGACCTTGGGTGATTTGGTATTGGTTAATACCTTGATGATTCAGTTATATATACCGCTGAATTTTCTGGGTGTGATCTATCGTGAGATTAAACAGGCGCTGACTGACATGGATCGTATGTTTTCACTTCTGAATACGGAGAAGGAGATTGCGGATGCACCCAATGCCCAGTCTTTGCGTATCAGTAATCAAAGCCGTGGCCCAGACGTTCGTTTTGAGAATGTCTCATTTCATTACGATGCCAAACGTGAGATTTTGAAGGATGTTAGCTTTAATATCCCTGCTGGCACTATTACTGCAGTTGTAGGGCAGAGCGGTGCCGGTAAGAGTACCTTAGCCCGCCTACTGTTTCGTTTTTACGATGTTCAGTCCGGAAAAATCCTCATTGATTATCAAAATATTGTGGATGTTACTCAATTGAGTTTACGAAAAGCGATTGGTATCGTTCCTCAAGATACTGTTTTGTTTAATGACACCATTGGCTACAACATTGCTTATGGCAATCCCAATGCTTCAATTGAAGAGGTTCATGAGGCTGCTAGGGCAGCGCAGATCGATCGCTTCATCAAGCATCTCCCGGATGGCTATGACACTCAAGTAGGTGAGCGTGGTCTGAAATTATCTGGTGGCGAGAAGCAGCGTGTTGCGATTGCGCGCACCTTACTCAAAAAGCCAGCAATGTTAATTTTTGATGAGGCAACATCGGCGCTGGACTCTAAAACGGAGCGGGCATTTCAGGAAGAGCTACTTGGCTTGGCTAAAAACCGTACAACTTTGATTATTGCGCATAGGCTTTCCACCATTGTTCATGCGGATCAAATTTTAGTGATGGAACATGGCCAGATAGTCGAGCGGGGAACACATACAGAGCTATTGGCTGCTGGTAGTCGCTATGCTGAAATGTGGCAAATGCAAGAGCGCATTGTTCTTGATTAGAATATCTACATGAGCCAGCAAGAAACTATTCTCAAAAATGCCTTTGCCGCAGCTTTAGCGGTTGCTGACCCAAACAAAATCGTTCCTGAATACCTCAGCAAGATCTTTCCTCAAGGCTCGGAGCCCAAGGGAAGATGTTTAGTGGTGGGTGCAGGCAAAGCCAGTGCATCAATGGCAACCGCCCTAGAGTCCCATGCTCAGAGTCATTGGCCTAATGCAATTATTGAGGGAGTGGTATTGACCCGCTATGGGCACAACTCTCCTACTAATCACATCAAAATTATTGAAGCAGGTCATCCTGTGCCCGATCAAGCGGGTATGGACGGCGCTAAAGAAGTCTATCGCTTGGTTGGTGAATTACAAGCTGGCGATGTTTTAATTGCCTTAATTTCCGGTGGCGGTTCAAGTTTACTTACCTTGCCCCAAGCTGGCATCAGTATCGAAGATATGCGCAAGACAACCGAAGCGCTATTACGCTCCGGTGCGCCAATTGAAGAGATGAATGTCGTTCGTAAACATTTGTCAGCGATTCAGGGTGGTAATTTGGCAAGACTGGCTATTGCACGTGGTGCTCGAGTTGAAGCCTTGCTGATTTCCGATGTGACGGGAGATTCTCCTGCAGACATTGCCAGCGGTCCTTGCGCTCCAGATTATTCGACCTACCAGGATGCTCTGGATATTTTGACCAAGTATCAATTAAGTTCTAACTCTATTCCGGAGTCTGTTTCATCCCATTTGCAACGTGGTGTAGCCGGTGAAGTTCCAGAGACTCTAAAAGAAGCAGATCTCCAAAATATGGAGGTCAGCAATCATGTCATTGCTACGGCCTATAAGAGTCTTGAGGCTGCGGCAGACTATGTCCGTACACAAGGTTACGAGCCCGTTATTTTGGGTGACACTATTACGGGCGAGGCACAAGCTGTAGGGATAGAGCAAGCTTCTCTAGCACGTCAGCACTTGAAGATGGATAAGCCAATTGCCCTCATCTCAGGTGGCGAGTGCACGGTAACTATTCCTCATGGAATTAAAGGCCGCGGTGGTCGTTGTAGTGAATACCTGCTTTCATTCTTCGCGGCATCAACTGATCTTCCGAATATTTCCGCTTTAGCTGCAGATACTGATGGTATCGATGGTAGTGAAAAGAATGCCGGTGCGTGGTTTACCTCTGAGATCCGCCAGGCTGCCAATAAGCAAGGCTTGATCCCTTCACAGTTTCTAGATCAGCACGATTGCTATGGTTTTTTTGCGCAATTTGATGCTTTGGTGGAAACTGGTCCCACACTGACAAATGTGAATGACTTTCGCATCATCTTGCTTGATAAATAATTATGTCCAATAGCCAAATACAAATTCAACTGATTCAGCCAGATGACTGGCATTTGCATATTCGTGATGGTGAAGTGATGCGAGATGTCTTGGCAGATACTGCGCGCCAATTTGCGCGTGCCATCATCATGCCAAATTTGAAACCTCCAGTGACTACGGTTGATTTGGCAAATGCGTATCGTGGTCGTATTGAAGCCAACCTTCAATCTTTGGGTGTGACAAGCTTTACACCATTAATGACCCTATATCTCACGGACAACACAGCTGCCGATGAAGTGCGTAAAGCAAAGAATGCTGGCATTGTTGGATTTAAACTTTACCCTGCAGGAGCGACAACTAACAGTGATGCAGGTGTGAGTGATATCAAGCGTTGTTATGCTGCACTAGAAGCAATGCAGGCCGTCGGTATGCCTTTGTTAGTACATGGTGAAGTGACTAGTGCGCATATTGATATCTTTGATCGTGAAGCAGTGTTTATTGATCAAGTGCTCGAACCTTTACGTAAAGATTTTCCTGAGCTCAAGATTGTGTTTGAGCACATTACTACCAAACAAGCTGCGCACTATGTTCGTGACGCGCACACTGCTGGAAAAAACAATATCGCTGCTACGATTACTCCACAACATTTATTAATGAATCGCAATGCAATTTTTTCTGGCGGCATTCGTCCGCACAACTACTGCTTGCCAGTACTGAAGCGTGAAGAGCATCGTGTTGCTTTATTAGATGCCGCAACGAGTGGCAACCCCAGATTTTTCTTGGGTACAGATAGTGCGCCCCATGCTAAGGGCGCTAAAGAAGCTGCTTGCGGTTGCGCTGGTTGTTATAGTGGTTTCAATGCCTTAGGTTTATATGCTGAGGCATTTGAGAGTGTAGGCAAGCTGGACAAACTTGAAGGCTTCGCTAGTTTCTTCGGCCCAGATTTTTATCTAATGCCGCGTAATACTCAAAAGGTAACTTTGGTGAAGCAGGCGCAAAACATTCCTGCAGAGCTTCCTTTGGGTGATGACACGATTGTGCCGCTTCGTGCTGGTGAGACGATTGCTTGGACCTTGGCTTAAGTAAGTTAAGACTTTCGCTATTCATTTTTAGACTAAATTTCTGCGACTGCGTTAGACTGCAGGCGCAGAGTCAATTGGGCAATCGCCGCCACTTTATTGTGGGGGAGGAAAGTCCGGACTCCATAGGGAAGGGTGATGGCTAACGGCCATCCACGGTGACGTGAGGAATAGGGCCACAGAGACGAGCGTATTTAGTTACGGTGAAACGCGGTAACCTCCACCTGGAGCAATCCCAAGTAAGCAGGCGATGAGGCGTCCCGCTGAGTCTGCGGGTAGGGAGCTTGAGCCGTCAGGTAACTGCCGGCCTAGAGGAATGATTGCCCCTAGATGCAAATCTAGGCGACAGAATCCGGCTTATCGATTGACTCTGCACTTTCTCAAGACTTATTCGTCATTCAGGACGTCGATCGAATAAGTAATTTCTGCCGTCTTGGCGAGCATGGTTGTCGCGGAGCAGTACTTTTCGTGGGAAAGCTTGACTGCACGCTCAACCTTAGACAAATCGAGGTTTTTGCCTTTAACCGTGAAATGCAGGTTAATTTTTGTAAATACTTTGGGCTCAGTCTCTGCTCGCTCGGCTGTCAGCTGGACATCGCAAGCGCTAATCTCTTGGCGAGCCTTTTGTAGGATTAAAACCACATCAAAGGCGGCACAGCCGCCAGTTCCCGCCAAAATCAGTTCCATAGGCCTTGAGGCGCTATTTTTGCCCCCAGCTTCGGGGGGTCCATCCATTGTGACTTGGTGACCACTACCGGTTTTTGCCGAAAACGCCATGCCGCCATTACCCAACCAACTTACTTGACATTCCATGTTAGCGACCCCTAATTTACAAAATTAATCAATATTATCAATAGTTTACCAATAATTACAGCTTAAAGTTATTAGCTATTTTTTGCTAAAAAGCATCAAAAAATTGATTTTGGTCAATATTCTTGCGTTGCACCATATTTCTTGTGTAGAATAACCACATTGGCTGTCAGTCTTATATAAGATATCGATGTGCCTCCCAGTGTCTCCTCCACTTAAACATAGGTGGATTCCAACCCAGGACTCGTTCCTGGGTTTTTTTTGGGTTACAATTCAAGGCTTTACTGAATTACCGAACCAGTCAGCGGTAATTGTTTTACCAAGTGAATTACAGAATCTGCGAGCTTGCAAACATAAGCAGGGCCAAGGTGGACGTAATTTGATTGGAGTAATTTTTTGACTATAACAATTTAAGAAATCATGAAAACTTTTTCTGCAAAATCCCACGAGGTAGTGCATGAATGGTTCGTGATTGACGCTACGGACAAAGTCCTCGGTCGTGTCGCCAGTGAAGTGGCACTCCGTCTACGCGGCAAGCACAAGCCTGAATACACCCCACACGTTGATACCGGCGACTTTATTGTTGTCATCAATTCTTCTAAGCTACGTGTCACAGGCACAAAAGGCTTGAACAAAATTTATTACCGTCACAGCGGATACCCAGGTGGTATTAGCTCGACCAACTTCGACAAGATGCAAGATCGTTTTCCAGGTCGTGCCTTAGAGAAGGCTGTGAAGGGTATGTTGCCAAAAGGCCCACTAGGTTATGCCATGATTAAGAAATTAAAAGTCTATGGCGACGCCAGTCATCCGCATGCGGCTCAACAGCCAAAAGCGTTAGAGATTTAAGGAAACCAAATGGCTATTAATTACGGAAATTGGAATTACGGTACAGGTCGTCGCAAGAGCTCTGTAGCACGTGTATTCATTAAATCTGGCAAAGGTGAGATTACTGTTAACGGTAAGCCCATCGATGCTTACTTTGCTCGTGAAACATCACGCATGATCGCTCGTCAGCCTTTGGCTCTCACAGCTCACCTAACAACCTTTGATATCAAAGTAAACGTTAGCGGTGGCGGTGAAACTGGTCAAGCTGGTGCAGTTCGTCACGGTGTTACTCGTGCATTGATCGACTACGACAACGCTTTGAAGCCGACCCTGTCTAAAGCAGGCTTGGTAACTCGCGATGCTCGTGAAGTTGAGCGTAAAAAAGTTGGTCTGCATGGCGCGCGTCGTCGTAAGCAGTTCAGCAAGCGCTAATTCTCTCAGTCGCTTCAGTTTAATCGAAAGGGTCGCGCAAGCGGCCCTTTTTGTTTCTACAATCTAGGTATTAGAGAGATAAAATTCATCTGTCGGTATTTTGGAGAATGGCATGATTAAAGTTGGCATCGTAGGTGGCACTGGATATACCGGAGTGGAGCTACTGCGCTTGTTGGCGCAGCACCCCGAAGTCAAGATCGAGGCAATTACTTCTCGCACAGAAGCTGGCATGCCAGTCGCTGAGATGTTTCCTTCTTTGCGTGGTCGCATTGATCTCAAGTTCACTACACCGGATGAAGCCAAATTAAATGAATGTGATGTCGTGTTCTTTGCAACACCACATGGCGTAGCAATGGCACAAGCAAAAGAATTGCTTGCAAACAATGTGAAGATTTTGGATCTGGCTGCCGACTTCCGTTTAAAAGATGTCAAAGAATTTACTAGGTGGTACGGTATGGAACATGGCTGCCCAGAAATTTTGGCTGAAGCGGTTTATGGTTTGGCGGAAATCAATCGTGAAGAAATCAAAAAAGCCCGCGTCGTGGGTTTAGCTGGTTGTTACCCCACCTCTGTGCAGCTTGGACTTGCTCCACTGCTTTCACCAAAGTCTAATGGTGGTAAACAGCTCATTGATGGCATGCATATTATTTCTGACTCTAAGTCGGGTACCTCAGGTGCTGGACGCAAGGCAGAAATTGGGACTTTATTGTCAGAATCTGCTGATAACTTCAAAGCTTATGCTGTTAAAGGCCACCGCCATCTTCCAGAAATTGTTCAAGGCTTAAAGGCTATTGCCGGTCACGATCAGATTGGCCTGACATTTGTGCCGCACTTAACGCCAATGATTAGGGGTATTCATTCAACCTTGTATGTGCGTTTGACTGAGGCTGGAATGAAGGTGGATTTCCAAAAGCTCTATGAAGATTTCTACAAAGGCGAGCCTTTTGTAGATGTGATGCCGACGGGTAGCCATCCAGAAACACGCTCAGTGAGGGGTAGCAATGGTTTGCGGATTGCCATTCACCGCCCTGGTGATGGCGATACTTTAGTGATTTTGGTGGTTGAGGATAACCTAGTGAAGGGTGCTTCAGGCCAAGGGGTTCAGTGTATGAACCTGATGTTTGGCTTGCCTGAGACCACTGGATTGACACAGATTGCTATTTCACCATAATAGGACCAATTGGAAAGACCCTTCAGCACACTTGGAATTAAAAGCCTAAAATAAACCATCGCCTTTTGAATCAGGAGTAAATCATGACCCAATTAGCTACGCAACCAGTACAAGACTTAGCCGAGCCACCAACCCCATTGGTGTTTACGGATAGCGCCGCTGCAAAAGTGGCTGACTTGATTGCTGAAGAAGGTAATCCAGAATTGAAGCTACGCGTGTTTGTTCAGGGTGGTGGTTGTTCAGGATTTCAGTATGGCTTCACATTTGACGATGCCGTGAACGAAGATGACACCCTATTTGAAAAGAACGGCGTCACTTTGTTGGTGGATTCAATGAGCTTCCAATATTTAGTTGGTGCTGAGATTGATTACAAAGAAGATATCAACGGCTCACAGTTTGTGATTAAGAATCCTAACGCGCAAACAACTTGCGGCTGTGGCTCTTCTTTCTCCGCATAAGAACAAGCTTAATAACTTAAGCTGGATAGCAAGCTCCTAGAATCCTAGGACCTTTCGCTCCCGTAACGGCTGGCAGATTTGCTGGCCGTTTTTCTTTATGAGCCCAAGCCAACCATGCGAATGCAAGACCCTCTACTAGTTGTGGATCAATGCCAAACATATCGCTGGTCATGATATCGAGTGAGTTTTTAAATATCTCTTTAGCTCTGGCTTTAAATAAGTCTAGTAATGCAGTGTTGCGGGCACCACCACCACAGACAATGAGAATCTGGGTTTGCGGTGCATAACGTAGCACTGCTTGCAGTGACGAGTCCACAGTCAGTTGCAGTAGCGTAGCTTGCACATCCTCTGAGTTGATGTTTTCTGTACCAATATACTTTTGCAGCCACTCTAAATGAAAGTCGTCACGGCCTGTACTTTTTGGCGGAGCTTTTGCAAAAAATACATCGGTCATCATTCTTGAAAGCAGTGCTTGATCGACTGTGCCTTGAGATGCCCAGGCACCATTTTCATCAAAGGTGTGCCCTTGCTGTTCCGAAATCCAGGCGTCCATCAACATATTGCCAGGACCACAATCAAATCCCTTGACTTCACCCTTGCTTGGAAGGAGCGTGAGATTAGCAATGCCGCCCAGGTTTAATACCGCGATATTTTTATCTGTAGCAAATTGTTGCGCATGAAAGGCTGGCACTAGAGGGGCACCATGACCACCAGCAGCAAGGTCGCGACTTCTAAAGTCTGCGATGACATCAATTCCGGTCAGCTCTGCAAGAAGTGCTGGGTTGAGAGTCTGGTGTGTATAGGCCAGATGATGGGCAAGATCAGCTTGATGGCGAATTGTCTGGCCATGGGCACCAATCGCACTGATATCGCCAGGAGAAAGATCATTCTGAGTAAGTAATTGTTTGACTGCATCTGCATAAGCTAGCGCTAGGGCATTGGCTGCCTGATTTTCTCGGTGAATCTCGTTTGCCCCAGGACTCTGTAAGTCCAGAAGGGCTTTGCGTAATTCAGGGCTAAAGGCAAGGCTTATGGAGCCCAGAAGCCTGGTATCGTCAGCCTTCTCAATCTTTGCCAGTACGGCATCTATCCCATCTAGGCTAGTGCCAGACATCAGGCCGATATAGAGTGGATGGGGCTTATTCATGCGGTATCAGGGCTTTGTTCTCAGGAATGCGACAATTATGCTTTAGCAATCTAAATACTAATTTAACCGAATCAGTTCACCAATACAGCATGACGGCTAAACCAGAACAAAAATACCCACTGACCCCCGAAGTTTTTGCAGCCCTTGAAGTAACAAAAAGAGGTTGTGATGAGTTATTGGTTGAGGCGGATTGGATTCAAAAGCTAGCTAAGAGCCAGGCAACAGGTATTCCCTTGCGTATTAAGTTGGGTTTAGATCCTACAGCGCCTGATATTCATTTAGGCCATACGGTTGTGCTGAATAAATTACGCCAACTCCAAGATTTAGGTCATACCGTGATTTTCTTGATTGGTGATTTCACGAGCATGATTGGTGATCCTTCTGGACGGAATGCAACACGCCCACCACTGACTGCTGAAGAAATTGCTGTCAATGCTCAGACTTACTATCGTCAAGCGAGTATGGTGCTTGATCCTGCTAAAACTGAAGTCCGCTATAACAGCGAGTGGTGTGATCCATTAGGTGCGCGCGGCATGATTCAGTTAGCCGCCAGATATACCGTTGCACAAATGTTAGAGCGCGATGACTTTACAAAACGCTACCGTAGTGGCGTACCCATCTCTGTGCATGAGTTCTTGTATCCATTGATGCAGGGCTACGACTCAGTTGCCTTAAAGAGTGACTTAGAGCTCGGTGGTACTGATCAGAAATTTAATCTCTTAGTCGGTCGCGAGCTCCAACGTGAGTATGGCCAAGAGCCGCAATGTATTTTGACTATGCCTCTCCTCGTTGGTTTGGATGGCGTAGATAAGATGAGTAAGTCCAAAGGAAATTACATTGGCATCAGCGAACCTGCTGGTGAGATGTTTGGCAAGCTCTTGAGTATCTCCGATGAGTTGATGTGGGATTACTTCACATTGCTGTCATTCCGACCGATGGCTGAAATTGATTTAATGAAGCAAGAAGTTGCTGCCGGCCGAAATCCTAAAGATTGCAAAGTGCTGCTCGCACAAGAAATCGTGGCACGCTTTCATTCACAAGCTGCTGCTGAAAAAGCTTTAGAAGACTTTAATCACCGAGCCAAAGGTGGTGTGCCAGATGATATTCCTGAGGTAAATATTTCGGGTGCACCGATAGGGATTGCTAGCCTACTCAAGGCTGCTGGATTGGCACCATCGACATCAGAAGCTATGCGTAATATCGAGCAAAACGGCGTAAAGATTGATGGCGTAACAATTGTTGATAAGCAATTGAAGGTTGAGGTCGGTACCTATGTTGTACAGGTAGGCAAACGTAAGTTTGCTAAGGTAAGCCTTAGTTAAGCTTGAATTAAGTCTTAGGATTCTATTGCGGAGTTACTTGGTGGTGTGAGCCCAAAGTGCTCATAAGCCTGACGCGTTGCCACTCTTCCTCTAGAAGTTCTTTGTAGGTAGCCTTGTTGAATTAAGTAAGGCTCTAAGACATCTTCAATAGTATCGCGCTCTTCACCGATCGCTGCGGCTAAGTTATCAATCCCGACAGGTCCACCATCAAACTTGTGCAAGATAGCTTCGAGCAATTTTCTATCCATCACATCAAAACCGCTGGGGTCGACATCGAGCATCTTCAACGCTGCGTCAGCCATCGCTTTAGTAATGGTACCGGTGCCTTTTACTTCGGCGTAGTCACGCACTCGACGTAATAGACGATTAGCAATACGTGGCGTGCCTCTGGCACGCTTCGCAATTTCAACTGACCCCTCAGGGTCAATATCAGCTTTGAGTAAGCTGGCAGAGCGCGTAATAATTTTAGTGAGCTCTTCAGTCGTATAGAACTCGAGTCTTGCCACAATACCGAAGCGATCACGTAGTGGATTAGTTAGCATGCCGGCGCGAGTGGTTGCGCCAATTAAAGTAAATGGTTTGAGATCAATCTTGACACTGCGTGCTGCAGGACCTTCACCAATCATGATGTCTAGACTGTAATCCTCAAGAGCTGGATAGAGGATCTCTTCAACCACTGGAGAGAGGCGATGAATCTCATCAATAAAGAGCACGTCATTCGCTTCTAAATTGGTGAGTAATGCGGCAAGGTCACCAGGTCTATCCAGAACCGGCCCACTGGTTTGGCGTAAGTTCACGCCAAGCTCTCTCGCGATGATGTGGGCTAGAGTAGTCTTGCCAAGTCCAGGAGGGCCGAAGAGGAGAACATGGTCAAGTGCTTCTTGTCTTGCTCTGGTCGCTGTAATAAAAATCTCTAATTGGGCGCGAGCCTTTGTTTGGCCAACATACTCGTCAAGTTGTTTTGGGCGCAAGGCCCTTTCAAAAACGGCTTCAGAATTGCCCGCTGAACCGCTAACAATGCGGTCATTGCTTTCTGGTAAATCTTCGGGGATTGAGCTAAGGTCTTCTGTGTGGATTGCCATACTGCAAGTGTAGTGGTGTTTAGGTGACTAGTTATGAAGACTTCGAGAGGTATTTCAGACCCATGCGGATACCATCTGATACGGTGGTATCTGGCGGGATTTGTTTGAGGGCAAGATGAGCCTCTTTTTCTGAATACCCCAGCGCCAATAGGGCTTGTAATACCTCGCTACTTGCTTCAACTACCTGAGGCTTACCGCCAATAATTCCTAAATCTGGAGCTAGCTTCCCTTTCAGCTCAAGGCAAAGACGCTCCGCAGTCTTTTTACCAATTCCAGGTACTTGAGTTAGACGCCCTGCCTCTTGCATGGCAATCGCTTGCGCTAATTCATTGACGCTCATGCCAGAAAGTACCGCAAGTGCTGTGCGAGAACCAACGCCGCTGATCTTGATCAGTTGTCTAAATGCTTCACGCTCAGTTTCAGTGGCAAATCCAAACAGCTGCTGCGCATCTTCTCGGACTTGGAAGTGGGTGAGTAGTGTAATTTTTTGATTGGTCTCTGGCAATTGGTACAGGGTACTCATGGGCACATCGATCTCATAGCCAACACCTTGGCAATCCACCAAGAGGCGGGGAGGATGAACTGAAACGAGAATTCCTTGAATGCGACCAATCATGTAAAGATCTTAACCTGTTTAGATTGTTATTTCTTGCTACTCTTTTTGGGTGCAAGAGCGGTAGTAATTGCTTTTGGGATTTGGGCATGATGTGCAGCGCAAATCGCTACCCCCAAAGCATCTGCAGCATCCGTTCCCGGGGCGCGGCTCAGACGCAGCAAACGTTTCACCATTTCTTGAACTTGTGGCTTAGTGGCTCTACCGGTTCCTACGATGGATTGCTTTACTCTCAGTGCGCTGTATTCAGCAACGGGGAGCTTATCAGATACTAAAGCAGCAATTACTGCGCCTCGAGCTTGCCCCAGCATGAGGGTGGAGCGAGGATTGACGTTGAGAAATACTTCTTCAATAGCCGCTTGCTCTGGATGATAAGTCAGCAACACTTCTTTAATGCCCGCGTACAAGATTCCTAATCTCACAGGAAGGCCTTGGTCTGGATCACCACTTTCAATTGTCCCAGAGGCTACATAGCTCAGCTTTTGGCCATTGACATCAATCACACCAAAACCTGTTGTTCGTAAACCGGGGTCGATTCCTATCCAGCGCATAAGTGATTAGTGACGGAAGTGACGAGTACCAGTAAATATCATAGCGATGCCATGTTCATTGGCTGCTGCAATAATTTCATCATCACGCATACTGCCGCCCGGCTGAATGGCGCAACTTGCACCACCATTCACAACCACATCTAAGCCATCACGAAATGGGAAGAAGGCATCACTTGCCACTGCAGAGCCTTTGAGACTTAAGCCTGCATTTTCAGCCTTAATGCTTGCCATACGAGCAGAGTCGACACGGCTCATTTGGCCAGCACCAATACCGAGAGTCATGCCGTTGGCACAATACACAATCGCATTAGATTTTACGAACTTCGCAACACGCCATGCAAACATCATGTCGTGCATTTCACTTGGAGTTGGAAGACGTTTGCTGACAACCCGCATTTCGCTCTCAAGGACGTTCTTTGCATCAGGAGACTGAACTAGCAAGCCACCACCAACACGTTTAAAGTCAAAAGCATTAAATGCAGTACCCAGAGGAATCTCTAAGAGACGCACATTTTGTTTCGTAGCGAAGATGGCCTTTGCTTCGTCACTAAAGCTAGGAGCAATTAGCACCTCTACGAACTGCTTAGAAATCGCTTCAGCTGCGGCGCCATCACAGGGCACGTTAAAAGCAATGATCCCTCCAAAGGCTGAACTTGGATCTGTTTTGAAAGCCTTCTGATAGGCCTCAAGTGCGTTGGCAGCAACGGCTACGCCGCAAGGGTTAGCGTGTTTGATGATGACGCAGGCTGCGGCACCACCAGCGTTGCCAGTAAAACTCTTGACGCATTCCCAAGCAGAGTCGGCATCAGCGATGTTGTTATAGGAAAGTTCTTTGCCTTGTAATTGTTTGTAATTAGCAAGCGCACCATCGACTGGATCAATATCCTTATAGAAAGCGGCTGATTGGTGTGGGTTCTCGCCGTAGCGCATTTCTTGCACCTTTTCAAAGGCAAGATGGAGCGTTGCTGGATAGGCAGAACGTGTCTTGTGACCCAAATCGTCACCTAGTGATGAGAGATAGTTAGCAATAGCGCCATCATATTGAGCGGTATGAGCAAATACTTTTTTAGCCAAACTCAAATTGGTCTTGTAAGAAACTACGTTTTGATTAGCTTTCATCTCTTCGAGAACAGGAGCGTAATCTTCTGGGGAGATCAATACCGTCACATCTTGGTGATTCTTGGCGGCAGCGCGCAGCATCGCTGGACCACCAATATCAATGTTCTCAACTGCATCTTCAAATGAACAATCCGCTTGAGCGACTGTTTCGTTAAACGGATAGAGGTTAATCACGAGCATATCAATCGTATCGATACCATGCTCTTTAAGGGCAGCCATATGCTCAGGAAAATCTCGACGGGCTAATAAGCCACCATGTACCATCGGATGCAGGGTCTTTACGCGACCATCGAGCATCTCGGGAAACTTGGTAAGTGAAGATACTTCTACTACGGGTAGCTTATTTTCAGCCAGTAGTTTTGCAGTACCGCCAGTAGAGATTAGTTTAATGCCTTGCTCATGGAGGGCTTTGGCGAAAGGCACAATGCCTTTTTTATCGGAAACAGAGAGTAAGGCTGTGCGGATCATATTTTTCAGAAGGTTTGATTAATCAAGAATTTACGCATGGGGTCTGACTTATTTCAGTAGCTGGTGCTCAACTAACTTCTTGTGCAGCGTATTTCGGTTGATGCCAAGGTATTGTGCTGCCAAAGATTGATTCTGCTTCGCGTGTTGCATTACCAATTCGAGCATCGGCTTTTCAACCACTGCGAGAACCATCTGGTATAGATCGGAGGGAGGCGTTCCTTTGAGATCGTCCAAATAAGCTTGGAGTTGGGTCTCAATACATTCGGTGATAGGGTGCTTATTAGTCATGGATAAATTAAATAAAAAACTAAATTTAGGCTGCTTCTAAAAATAACAAACGATCTGAATGGGATTTCATTTCATTGAAAAAGTCATTCACCATTTGTAATTGGGTTTTGCAGTCATCGGCAGTGTTCATTTTTTGGCGAAAGGCATGGGAGTCACGCAAGCCCTTGCAGTACCAGCCGATATGCTTACGCGCTGTGCGCAAGCCAACGTATTCGCCATAGAACTCATAATGATCAATGAGATGAGCATTCATGATCTCTTGAATTTCATTAATCTGCGGTGTTGGTAACTTACCGCCCGTTTCCAGAAAGTGATTAATTTCACGAAAGATCCAAGGACGTCCCTGAGCAGCGCGACCAATCATGATGGCATCAGCACCAGTTTCTTTCAAAACAAATTCTGCTTTTTCTGGAGTAGTGATATCGCCATTGGCAACCACGGGAATAGCAACGCTATTTTTTACTGCGGTAATCGTTTCGTATTCAGCTTCACCGTGATAGAGATCTGCCCGCGTGCGACCGTGAACGGTCAGCATGGAGATGCCAGATTGTTCTGCAAGACGCGCAATATGAATCGCATTTTTATGTTCGCGATCCCAGCCCGTCCGAATCTTCAAGGTCACAGGCACTGCATCAGGACCCACCCCTACAGCCTGGACTACAGCTTCTAAAATTTGCTGTACAAGGGGCTCGTCTCTCAATAGCGCGGAACCAGCCGCAACATTGCACACCTTTTTGGCTGGGCAGCCCATATTGATATCAATAATCTGAGCACCGTGATCAACGTTGAGTTTGGCGGCAGCTGCCATCATCCTCGGATCGGCCCCAGCAATTTGGACTGCAATAGGCTTGAATTCACCTTGATGGTTAGCGCGACGTTGGGTTTTCTCGCTCTTCCAAAGCAAAGCGTTAGATGCAATCATTTCAGATACGGCATAACCGGCGCCGAGCTTTTTGCAAAGTTGCCGAAATGGACGATCAGTTACCCCGGCCATTGGGGCAACAAATAATTTATTTGCAAGAAGGTGCGGGCCAATCTTCATGTGTTTCAGGCTAGGTTCTGGATGGCTTTTAGGTCTGGGGGAAAGGGTGACACTTTAGCACAATTTAGCCTGTATTTGCCTAAAAAATAGGCACACTCTATGACTGAAGTCAAACAGAAGGCATTTGTATTTTGGAGGCTATTTCAGCCTCTTAGCGCCTACCAAACATCATCTGCCGGGCTAAGGCTGTTTTGACAGGAGGGAGCCATTGGAGGGCTGATAAAGCTAATCCACGGCCAATCACAACGGGAAGTAGATTGGAAGTGAAGATTCTGGCCATGAAGTCAGTTAGGCCAATGGTGGCTGACCGATCAAGCTTACGACTTTGAGCATATTCAGCCAAGGTGGTTTCGATGGCTAGAGGAGTTTTTTGATCCTCAGGCTTGGAGAAGAGGATGCTCAGTTTTTCTGCCAGGAGATAAGCATCCCGTAATCCGAGGTTCAGACCTTGTCCTGCAACGGGATGCAAGGTCTGGGCGGCATTGCCAATCCACACCTCGTTAGCTTGGGTAATGTCTTTGCGGTAATTGAGCCCGAGCTCGTAAAGTCGGCGATCCTGGATTTTGAGAAATTGTCCAATACGTGAGCCGAACTCGGCTTGCAAGCTTTTCAGGAAATCAGCCTCACTCAAAGCGAGACGTGCTTGTGATGAGCTTGGGGTTCCACACCAAATTAGATTCAAAATATTGGGACCATAGTGACTTGGTAGAACAGCCAAAGGTCCTTCAGAAGTAAAGCGCTCCCACGCTTGCAAGGGTGGCGCATTCTCAACCTCCACTAAGCCAACTAAAGCTGATTGTTCATAGTCTCTGCCAGATTCCACCCAGTCTTGGGTTTTAAACAAACCACCTTCAGCATGAACTACGCACTTGGCTTGAATGTTTTCAACATCGGCATTAGGGTCGATATGTTTCCAAATGAAATGCGGACTATTTTTTTGAATAGCTCTCAAGGCTTTACGCAGTGTGAGGTGAATATCGCGATAACGAATGATGTGACCTAAGGCTTTTTGACCAAGTTCTTCGCGAGTCATCAGGGCACGACCAAAGCGGCCCGCTTGCGAGACATGTACCCGATGAATATCGGCGCACTCAGTAGGCCATGCATTGATAGTGTCTAACAATAGCTTGCTGCCGTGAGATAGGGCGACTCCCCGGGTATCTGCAGCTGTTAAATCAACATCATCTGCAGGATTGCGATCCATCAGTGCGATATTTGCTTCGGGAAATTTTTGCAAGGACCAAGCTGCACAGGCTAGGCCGACTGGACCACCACCCTGAATTACGATATCGAAGTTCTCAACTGACATGCTTGGTAATCTATCTTTTATTGGTAGCGCTCTAATTATTTTTCATAAGTGCTTCGATTTCATCGGCTTTAACCGGCACACCGCGAGAAATCAATTCACATCCAGAATCGTTTACTACAGCATCATCCTCAATACGGATGCCGATATTCCAAAAGCGCTCATCTACATCATCAGCAGGGCGGATATATAAACCAGGCTCGATAGTAAGTGCCATGCCTGGTTTAAGAACACGCCATGGCTTTTCTGAAGAACTTAGTGCTGTGTCAAGTGGTTCGCGATATGAGCCAACGTCATGAACATCCATGCCCAACCAATGTGAGGTACGGTGCATATAAAAGCGACGATAGGCTCCAGTCTCAATTGCATTATGCAAAGAGCCTAATTCCGTCAGCTTAAGCAGCTTCTCATCAAGTAAGCCTTGAGTGAGTACTTTAAGTGCCGCCTCATGTGGTTGCATAAATGTATTACCAGGCTTAGTCATTGCGATAGCGGCTTCTTGCGACGCAAGTGTAATGTCATACAGTGCGCGTTGTGGACCTGTGAACTTCCCATTCACTGGGAATGTGCGAGTGATATCTGAAGCATAGCTATCAAGCTCGCAACCGGCATCAATGAGGCACAGATCTCCGCCACGTAGTTCAGTATCACCAGCACGGTAATGCAGGATGCAGGAGTTAGCGCCGCCCGCAACAATACTGTTGTACGCAACACTTTGTGCACCGCTGTAGCGGAACTCGTGAAGTAGCTCTGCTTCGAGATGATATTCACGCATTCCGGGTTTGCAGACTTGCATGGCACGAATATGAGCACGTGCAGAAATCGCAGCTGCACGACGCATGATGTCAATCTCATAAACATCTTTAAAAAGACGCATCTCATGAATCAAACTCTCTACATCATGAAATTCTGAGGGAGGATTGACACCAGCACGCGCCTGAGCTCGTACTTGTTTCATCCAATGGCGTAAGCGACGATCGATTTCAGCGCTTTCTGAAAGGCGAATGTAAACCGCATTTTGATCAGCCAGCAAATCACTGAGTTTGGTATCTAATTCATGAATGCTATAGGCATGCTCCACACCTAAAACTGATGGAGCTGCATCTGGCCCCAAGCGAATACCATCCCAAATTTCACGTTCTGCATCTTTAGGCCTACAAAACAGATGTGCTTCCAATTGGGGTTGTGATGGTGATCCAGCAATTTTGAGTACGAGTGTTGCGCCTGGCTCTTCAAAGCCAGTGAGGTAGAAAAAATCACTGTCGTGACGATAGGGGAACTCACTATCTCGATTACGCGCTGTCTCAGGCGCTGTAGTGATGATGGCAACGCCACCACCAGTTTTGGCGCAGATCTGTTTGGCGAGTTCAACTCGGCGTTGTTGGTAAATGATGGATTTATTCATTTGCTGCATTGAGTTCTTGTAATCGTTGGGGTGTACCTACATCGTGCCACGGTCCGGTATATTTTTCACCGGACACTCTATTTTTAGACATGGCCTCCCTCAAAATTGGAGCTAGCTTAGTAGGTACATCTAATTCCAAGTCCTTAAAAAGGTCCCGGTGGTAGAGTCCGATGCCAGAAAAGGTCAGTTTTTCAGCACCATTCAGAGGTTCATTAGTCACTTGTGAGCCCTTAATATAAAAGTCACCCCCAGGGTGCTGAATTGGATTGGGCACCATTAATAGGTGTGCCAGGGGTCTGCTTGGCAGGCTTCGTAAGTTAGAAGCTTGGTTTAAGAGCTGCTGAATTGGTAGATTCGGGCTAAAAACATCCCCATTGATGACTAGAAAATAATCGCTTGGATTCAGTAAAGGTAGGGCTTTGCGAATGCCGCCAGCAGTTTCTAGTGCGCTCGTTTCTGGGGAGTAGGTAATGTTGAGTCCAAATTGGCTGCCATTTCCCAGTGCTTCCTCAATCTTCTTGCCAAGCCAAGCATGATTAATCACTACATCCTGAATACCTGCCGCACTCAATGCCTCCACGTGCCAGGCAAGCAAGGATTTATTTTTGATGGTGAGGAGCGGTTTGGGTAGCTCATCCGTCAAGGGGCGCATGCGCTCACCTCGACCTGCTGCCAATAAAAAGCATGGAATGAGATTGGGCTTATTCATGATGAGTGACTATTCATCTTGAGTAGTGCGCGTTGATTCCAGAATGCGTGCCAAGGGCTTTAATTCGATATAACGATTGGCAGTGGCAATCGCATACTCGAGTACCAAAGGAATATCTTTGAGATAGCCATCTTTGCCATCGCGATGAAATAGCCTTGCAAAAATACCCAAGATCTTCAGATGCCGTTGTAAGCCCATCCATTCAAAGTCGCGATAGAACTGACCAAAATCGTTTGGCATGGGCAAGCCTACTTGACGACCTTCTTCCCAAAATTTAATCACCCAATCAATCACACGTTCTTCAGGCCATGAAATGTACGCATCACGCCAGAGTGAAGATGCATCGTAAGTGATGGGGCCATAGACTGCATCTTGAAAATCAATTACGCCAGGATTATTTTTTTTAGTCATCATCAGATTACGTGAATGGTAGTCACGATGAACATAGACTTTTGCCTGCGCAAGATTGTTTTGAATAATCAGTTCGAATGCTTGCTTAAGCTGCAAGTTCTGAAGTTTACTTAATTCAATGTGCAGATGTTTCCCTAAATACCATTCGGGAAATAAATCTAGCTCACGCTTCAGTAATGCCTCATCGTAGTTTGGCAACACATCTGATTTGCTTGCTAATTGCATTTGTATCAAGGCTTGTGTTGCGTCTTTATAGAGATAGTTGGCGCTCTCTGAATTGAGTTCTGCAAGGTAAGTTTTAGTGCCCAGATCGTTGAGTAAAAGAAAGCCCTCAGCCACATTCTTTTCTAAAATTTTCGGGACATTTAAACCGGCATTTTCGAGTAATAAATCAACCTCAATAAAAGCGTCTAAGGGTTCGTGTTGGGGTGGGGCGTCCATCACGATCAAAGATGGAAAATCCGGGTTTTTGGATGCAATCCGGAAATAGCGCCTAAAGCTGGCATCTGCTGAGGCGGGGGCCAAAGTGGGGAGATCTAATTGCCAGCTAGGTTCAAGGCCTTTTAGCCAGCTACGGAGGGAGTCTAAGCGAGAGTCGGTCATGGTCGATTCGTATAATAAGGCGGGTCTGGATCTATGAGTCATTATCGCCCTTGGGCTGGCCATTGCGCCCCTCTTTTTGTAGCTGCTACCCTGCGTTTAATGATGGGGGTTATATTGTCGCAATTTGCACTCGCAAGTCAGGCTCAGGCACCTGCACCTTTACCTCCTTCCGCACAGTCTTTAGGGAGCTCTGCTAACTCCGTTTTAATTCCCGATCGTGGTGATGTCACCGTCCTAAAGTTAGATGATCAATTGCGAGTTGGTAAACCAATTAATGATGGGCAAGCTTTAACGTTTACCTCTAGTGATTCGATTGACGGAATCGTTGATCGCGAAATGCGCTTGAAAGGCCGTGCACAAATTCGTCGCAATGGCGCAGTGATTAAAGCAGACGAAATTAAGTACGACCCTGATTCTGATGTAGCTAATTTATCTGGTAATACTGAATTTTCAAAAGGTAATGCAGTATTCAAAGGACCTAAAGCGCGCTTTAGAGTTGATGCACGTGAAGGGGAAATGGAAGCTCCCAAATATGAGCTGCGAGATAACCGAGCGAGTGGTAATGCAACAAAACTCACAATCCAAACTGCCGATGTGTTTGTCTTTGATAAAGCCACCTATACAACTTGCACCCCAGAAAATTTAGATTGGTATTTCACAGCCAGTACACTGGAGATTGATAACGAGCAAAAAGAAATGGTTGGCACAAATGGTGTGATGCGATTCTTTGATGTGCCCATTGCTTACGCGCCTTACTTCACTGCGCCAACATCCAATCAACGCCGTTCCGGAATTTTGGCGCCAGTTGCTGGCTATAACTCCAATAACGGCATTGATGTAACGCAGCCTTACTACGTCAACATTGCACCTAATCGTGACTTGCTTTTACTGCCGCGCGTTATGGGTCAACGTGGAGTGCAGTTGGGTGCAAAGTATCAGTTTTTGGATAAGCAGTACTCTGGTAACTTGATGGGTGACTATCTTCCTTACGATCGTAAGACTGGTACGGATCGCTGGCGCTATGACTGGCAGCAGAGGCAAAACTTTAGCGGTGATTTATTGGGCATGGGTGGGATTCCCATTGCTGGTGCTTGGACTGGATATGCCAATGTGGCCCGAGTTTCGGATAACTTATACCCCACTGACTTTTCGCAAAGTATGGCTGGTGCAATTACTAGCCAGTTTCGACAAGAAGTTGGCACTACCAAGAACTTGACTGGTAGCTTAAGTAATTGGACTGTGGGGGCCAGAGCAATGACTTTCCAGACTTTGCAGCCTGACCCTACTGTGACGGTACAGTCTCCTTACAATATTTTGCCGAATGTCACAGCTGCCTATAACAATCGTTTAACACCTGCAGTTGCTGATGCAAGTGGTAAGTACATTACTTTACCCACGGGCCCTGCAACGACTTTTTCAACCGATTTCACGCGTTTTGCCTATAACATTGGTGGTAACTTGGCAGCAACTGCTCCGGGCCTATATAGTGAAGCTGATCGAACAGTGATTAAAGGCGCATTGGCGCTGCCTCAAATTACTCCTGGTTATTACATTACCCCTAAGGTGAGCTTTCAGTCGAACACCTATAACGCCACTCCATACAATCCTGTAGGAGCTCCAGCCACACAAGGTTTTACGATTCCAACATTTAGTTTGGATTCAGGTTTGGCATTTGAAAGAGATGCCGCTGAATTAAAAGGCTTCTTTGGGCGCGACATGTTGCTCACGATGGAACCAAGAGCCTTTTATGTTTATACGCCCTATCAAAATCAAACGTATACGCCAGTTTTTGATACGGCATATGCGGGTTTTGGAATAAGTCAAATCTTTGCAGAAAATGACTTTGTGGGTAATGATCGCATTGCTGATAACAATAAACTGACTATGGGTATGACTAGTCGCATGATTGAGGCGAATACTGGTGCGGAACGTGCGACAGTAACACTCGCACAAAGACAGGACTTTACCGGGCAGAAAGTGACTCTCGGAGCTACAAATACAAATCCGACAACCTATTCAGACACTCTAGGGGCTGGATCGGTTCGCTTGCTTGGAAACTTTAGTGCTGATGCATTCGGTCAATACAACACGCAATTAAACCGCTTAATGCAAACAACTGTTGGCGGGAGTTGGCGTCCGACACCAGGGCGCAGCTTGAATTTTGGTTATCGAAACGTTTTTGGCTCAACGAATCAACTAACTCCTGTTTCAACCGCAGTCACTACCACAGACCAATACAACGTCTCAGGCCAGTGGCCCATTACGCGTGAAGTATCTGTCATGGGCCGCTGGGGTTACGATGCTTTAACGACCAAAACGCTCAATACGCTGGTGGCTTTGGAGTGGATGCGTGACTGCTGGACTTTACGCGGTGCTTACTCACAGATGCTCAACACCTCGCAAATCACAACCACTCAGGTTTTATTCCAAATAGAATTTAGGGGCTTTGGTAGCGCTGGTAGTAATCCAGTTGATATCATGAAGCTAAATGTTCCCGGATATATGCCTACTTCCAAGCCTGTACCACCTTCAATTTATGAGAACTATCAATGATGCGTAGGAATCGATTTAACCAAGCACTTGCAGCTACAATTTTGGCTGGCCTTGCTTTGCTGCCTCAGCTCGCGTTTGCGCAAGATGGTGCAAAGATTTCAGCTGATAGCAAAATTCGGAATATTGATGGTGTTGCGGCAGTTGTGAATACGGGCTATGTGACACGTAAAGAAATTGATGATCGGATCGTTGCCCTACAAAAGCAGGGAGGTAAGCTCCCTGATGCGGCTGCGTTGCGTAAGACGGTGCTGGAGCGCCTCATCCTTGAAAAAATTCAATTACAAAATGCGGAGCAAGAGGGTCTTGCAGTTAGTAATAAAGAGTTGGATAAGATTATTGCTGATATTGCTGCCAAGAATAAGTTAACACTTGCGGAGTTAAAAGTAAAAATTGCCGCTACTGGTAGTACCTATGAGCGCTATAGCCAAATGCTGCGCGATGATGTGATTATTAGTCGCTACCGTGAGCGGGAGGTCGAGGGCAAGATTAAGATTTCTGACGCGGAGGTAGATAACTTTATTTCTGATCGCAACCGTGAGCTAGCTGGTGGAGGAAAGCCTGTACGCTCAAGCCCTGCCGCAAAAGGTGAGCCAGAAGAGATTGACGTTGCGCAGATTTTTATTCCTGCAGATGCCAATGCTGGTGCTGGTGCTCAGGCTGAGGCAAAGAAGAAGGCAGAAGTCCTTTTGCGTGAAGCGCGTGGTGATGTAGATTTCTTGCAGTTAGGTGCAATGGCTGCGAAAGATAATCCAAAAATTAAGTTTCAAGATTTAGGTTACCGTACCCCAGATCGCCTGCCGCAATTATTTTATGAGGCCGTCAGAAATACAGGCAGTGGACAAGTTGCCAATGCTGTAGTGAAAAGCCCTGCGGGCTATCATGTTCTGAAGGTTTTAGATCGTCGAGCGCTAGTTACTGGTGCTCCTGAGCCGCAGCAAGCTGCCCCCCAAGAAAGTGCTATCACCCCGCAAAATATTATGGTGACGCAGACTTTGTCTCGCCATATTTTGTTGCGTAGTCGTGCGGGCTTGACAGACCAAGATGCTGAAAGACGCCTAGCGGGTTACCGTGATCAGGTTCGTGCAAAAACTGCTGATTTTGGCGATCTAGCTAAAAAATATTCTGAAGATGGGTCTGCTGCCAATGGAGGTAATTTAGGTTGGATGGGGCCCGGTGATTTAGTTCCAGAATTTGATCAGGCAATGAATCGCTTGCAAATAGGTGAAGTGAGTAATCCAGTAAAGACTGAATTTGGTTGGCATTTGATTCAGGTGCTCGAGCGCCGGGAAGCGCAGTTGACTTTAGAGAAGCAGCGCCAATTCGCTCGCGCAGCCATTCGTGAACGTAAGTTTGAGCAGGCTTATCAAGATTGGCTACGTGAATTACGCGACACCGCTACGGTGAAGATCATTAACGCAGATGATCCAGCAGCCAGTCCCCGTTAATCTTGTCATTAGCTCTGGAGAGCCTGCAGGAGTTGGTCCAGAAGTCTCTATTGCAGCTGCATTAGCCTTCTTGCAAGAGCAGCCTGCCAGCACGATTACTTTGCTTGGCGATTGCAGCTTATTTTTAGCCACTGAGATCCCTGAAGAACTATCAAATCGTTTTAGGTTGGAGTCTATTGCATTAGCTTCTCCAACAACTGCGGGTCAATTGAATCCTGCCAACGCACAATATGTTCTGAGTATTCTGGATACTGCGGTTAAAGGCTGTCTTAATGGTCGTTTTGATGCCATGGTGACTGCCCCAATACAAAAGAGTGTGATCAACCAAGGCAATACTCCAAATGAAGATTTATTTACCGGACACACGGAATACCTAGCAAAGCTTTGCCATCAAGATCATGTTGTCATGATGTTGTGCGCGACATTACCGGCTGGCTCCTTAGGCTTGCATAAAAGCCATGACCTTCGGGTGGCCTTGGTCACAACCCATCTGCCTTTGAATGAAGTTTCTGGTGCGCTCAACCAACAGTATGTTTTGGAAACCATTCAGATTGTCGATCGGGATCTGCGGGCAAAATTTGGTGTTGCTAAACCTGTCATTCGGATAGCGGGACTCAATCCGCATGCAGGTGAATCTGGCTATCTTGGGCGCGAAGAAATTGATGTCATTATTCCTACTATCGAGGCTGCGAAAGCTTTGGGTATTCAAGTAAGTGGACCTTATCCAGGGGATACGATGTTTGATGCTAAGACTTTAGATAGCGTGGATGCTTTTATCGCCATGTATCACGATCAAGGTTTAGCACCATTCAAGTTTGTCAGTTTTGGTGGTGGCGTGAATGTCACCCTAGGTTTGCCGATTATTCGCACCTCAGTCGATCATGGTACTGCGCTAGAAATTGCTGGAAAAGGTATTGCAGATCCAGGCAGCATGTTAGAGGCTTTGCGACTCGCCTATCAATTAGCGGTAAATGCAAAGAAGGCAAAGAATCTATCAACATGATGCATCAAGCCCGTAAACGATTTGGTCAGAACTTTTTGCAGGACTCCGGAGTAATCTACTCCATAGTTGCCGCAATTAATCCCAGTGAAAATATGCACGTGATTGAGATTGGCCCTGGCCTTGGCGCATTAACAAGGCCTTTATTGAGTAACTTAGAGCACCTAGATCTTTTGGAGATTGACCGAGATTTGGTGGCTTACTGGAATCAAGAGAATCTCCAGGGTCTGAATGTGATTGAGGGAGATGCTCTCAAGTTTGATTTTCTGGAATGGGCAAATGCACGGCCGGCTAATAGTGGTCTATGTAAGGTGGTTGGTAACTTGCCTTACAACATCTCCTCTCCATTACTCTTTCATCTTGTTTCTGCCGCCCACGCAATTGATGAGCAGGTATTCATGCTGCAAGCTGAAGTCGTAGAGCGAATGGTGTCTAAGGCTGGTGGTTCTGAATTTAGTCGGCTTTCTGTGATGCTGCAAGCGCGCTACGATATGGAGCAAGTCTTAGAGGTTCCCCCTGAAGCATTTGATCCTCAGCCTAAGGTCAACTCTGCTGTGGTGCGTATGATTCCGCGAAGAGACTTTAGCTTAAGTGATGCGCAGTGGCATGCTTTGGAAAAAGTAGTAGCTGCAGCATTTTCACAAAGAAGAAAAATGCTGCGTACGAACTTATCAGCCTTTGCTGATCGATTATCTTTATCTGAGTCGGAATTAAAAGCGCGCGCTCAGGATATTCCGGTGGAGCGCTACATTGAATGGGCTAAAACTTTAGCTCATTAAGCTTCTGGTTTTACTGGTAAGCAGTAGGATCAATCACCCGCATTTCAGACTCAATCCACTTCTCTACTTCTTGATGAAGTTGACCACCTGTTTTTCCAGTAGAGGTAATGGCGGGGCCGATTGAGAAGATCACTGTACCTGCTTGCTTTAGAAAACTATTTTTAGGCCAGCAACGACCGGCATTGTGGGCAATCGGAATAACTAAAGCTTCAGTAGCGCTCGCTAGTCTTGCGCCACCTTTGCTGTAGGGCTTATGAGATCCGGTAGGCGTTCTGGTCCCCTCTGGAAACAACAAAATCCATTTACCTTCACTTAAGCGTTTTTTTCCTTGACCAACAACAGAGATGGCGGCAGTTTCTTTGCTGTTGCGATTGATATGAATCATCTTGAGTAAAGCCAAAGCCCAGCCAAAGAAAGGGATCCAAAGTAACTCCCTTTTGAAAACAAAGCAAACCTGCTTGGGAAGTAGGGCGATATAGAAAATAGTTTCGTACGCAGATTGATGCTTACTTAGAACGACAACAGACTTATCTAAAACCGCCATCATGTTCTCCATCCCACGAATCTCGTAACGAATTCCACAAAGAGGCTGCAAAATCCAGATGACAGCTTTATTCCAAAGCCCAATAAAGCGATAACGATTCTCAGGATTGAGGAATGGAAAAACGAGGATGCAAAGTACCGACCAGATTGGCGTGAATATCAGCAAAAATAGGGTGAATAAGGCTGAGCGAATAAAAGTCATATTGGCATTAAACCTGATCTTGTAGGAGTGCGGTAGCAAATGCCATCAAATCCACATGAATCTGTGTTCCCTCTGGGAGGCCACCTTTATCTAGGGTTTTACTGCCCTTGCCGGTTAACACTAAATGCGGACTAGCGCCCAATGCAACTCCTGCCTGTAAGTCACGCAAGGAGTCGCCCACAATCGGCACACCTAATAAGGGCGTGATACTCTGATTTTTCTTGTAACGCAGCGCTATCTCTTTCATCATCCCTGGTAGGGGTTTGCGGCAATCGCATGCATTAGCGTCTGTATGTGGGCAAAAGAAAATACTATCGATATGACCGCCCAAGGGTTTGAGGAGTTTATCCATCTTGCTATGCATTGCATGCAGATCATTGATATTAAAATAGCCTCGCGCTAACCCAGATTGATTGGTTGCCACAGCGATTTGATAGCCCGCTTGATTGAGTAGTGCAATAGCTTCAAGACTGCCTGACAGGGGAACCCACTCATCACTCGACTTGACATAATCATCTCGGTCTTCATTGATCACGCCATCGCGATCAAGAATGATTAGTTTGGAAGAGCTATTGCTCATGCTAATTTGCCGAGGTCGGCAATAAGATTCATTTTCTGGTGAAGTTGTTGCAGGAGAGCTAGGCGGTTATCACGCAGCTCTGGATTGGGGTCCATCACCATGACATCGGCAAAGAATTGATCGATTGGAGTACTTAAAGCTACGAGAGCTTTTAATAGATCCACAAACTGACGTTGCTCATAAGCAGCAGTCAGCGTTGGGGTGAGCTTCTCAAGCGCTTGGTGTAGAGCGATTTCAGCAGGAACTTGTAAGAGCTTGCTTGAGCAGGCTCCCGGAATAGTAGCGACATTCTTTTTCAGGATATTGCTGATACGCTTGTTGGCAGCAGCTAACTGAGCAGCTTCCGCTAAGGAATTAAATTCACGTAATGCAGTTAAGCGATCTATCAAGTCATTTAATTGGGCAGGTGATTGACTTAATACTGCATCAATCTCTTCGGTAGTGAATGGTTTGCCAGCAACCGCTTGGTCACGTAAGTAAGCGCGTAGGCGATCAATAATGAAAGCATTAATATCTTCAGCCTTTGCTTTTTCTTGAACGTCTTTCTGGGGAAATTGTTTGCGTGCCAGCTCAATTAGGTGAGGCAGGCTTAGGCTGAGATTCTTCTCCAGCAAGAGCCGGCAGATTCCGAGAGCATGACGACGTAGGGCGTAGGGGTCTTTATCACCAGTTGGTGCAAGGCCAACACCCCAAATACCGACAAGGGTTTCTAGCTTGTCGGCAATCGCTAAGATGGTGCCGGTTTGAGTCTGGGGTAATGCGTCACCAGCAAATCGAGGCATGTAATGCTCGCTACAAGCAGAGGCTACTTCAGCATTTTCGCCATCGTGGGTTGCATAGTAGCGACCCACGATGCCTTGGAGTTCTGGGAACTCGCCAACCATATCAGTTAATAAATCCGTTTTAGCAATCTCAGCAGCACGGCTAGCCAGCGTTTCATTAGCTGATAAAGTTTTTGCAACGCCAACAGCAATACCTTGAACACGCTTGGTGCGATCCAATTGGTTGCCGAGCTGATTGTGATAAACCACTTTTCCTAGATCAGCTACGCGAGATGCTAGTGGACGCTTTTGATCTTGTTGGAAGAAGAAGCGTGCATCGGAAAGTCGTGGACGCACTACACGTTCATTGCCAGAAATAATTGCTTCTGGTTTATCAGTCTCGATGTTGGAAACAATCAGAAAACGATTGCGTAATTTACCTTGCTTGTCAGTTAAAGCAAAGTATTTTTGATTGGTCTGCATTGTCAGAATCAAGCATTCCTGTGGAACCTCTAAGAACTCTTGATCAAAGTGACACTCATAAATTGCTGGCCACTCTACTAAGGCAGTTACTTCATCTAAGAGACTATCTGGCATCAAAACTAAATCGGAGCCAGCAGCCTTTAATAATGCGGATTCGATAAATTCACGGCGCTTGTCAAAGCTTGGTAACACTTTTGCTTTGGTGGTGAGGTCAGACTCATACTGATCTGCAGAGGCAATAGAAATGACGCCTGGAGCCAGAAAGCGGTGGCCTTCTGTTTGGTTTCCAGCGTCAATGCCTAGTGCGCTGATATGTAATGTTTGTTTGCCATGGATAGCGATGATGCTGTGCGCTGGGCGTGCAAACTCAACGTCTGCTAATTCACCATTTTTCTGCAACACTTGGTAATGCATCATTTTGGCGATGGGTAATTTGCTCAGCGTCTGCTCGAGGGCTTGTTGCGCAGTTTGCTCTAATGCTGCACCTTTGGCGATGACATTGAGATACAACGCTTCATTTTTTCCTTCACCGGCTTTCTCTAAGGTGGAGAGGTCAATATCAGCGTAACCCAAGGCAGCTAATTTCTTTTGTAGTGGCGCAGTCGGCTTTCCATCAGCATCAAAAGCAATGCTGGTCGGCAGTAATTTTTCACGTACCGGATAGTCGGGAGCTTGGCTCAAGACATTGGTAATTTGAACGGCAAGGCGACGCGGTGTAGCGAAGCCAGTAGCAAAAGAGTTGTCACTCAAGAGTCCTGCAGCTTTTAGGGTTGAATAAATACCCTCACTAAAAGCATCGCCTAAGCGGCGTAATGATTTTGGTGGAAGCTCTTCAGTAAACAACTCAATCAGAAAGTTGTCTGATCGAGAAAGGGAGTTCGGTGTACTCATAATTTGATTGAGCTACTTAGGCTTTAGATTGACGTTGGCACATCGGGAATCCCAATTTCTCGCGAGACTCAAAGTAAGCCTGCGCTACTGCGCGAGAAAGATTGCGGATACGTCCGATATAGGCTGCACGCTCGGTAACCGAGATAGCACCTCGGGCGTCAAGTAAGTTAAAGGTATGTCCTGCCTTAAGTACCATTTCATAAGCGGGCAAGGCTAATGGCACTTCCATCAAACGCTTGGCTTCACTTTCATAGTTGGTGAAGTTTGCAAACAAGAGGTCGGTGTTGGAATGTTCAAAGTTATAGCAAGATTGCTCCACTTCATTTTGGTGATACACGTCACCATAAGAGATGCCGTCTGCCCAAACGAGGTCGTAAACGTTAGAGCAATTTTGGATATACATTGCCAAGCGTTCAATACCGTAGGTGATTTCGCCTAAAACAGGTTTGCAGTCAATGCCGCCCACTTGCTGGAAATAGGTGAATTGAGTTACTTCCATGCCGTTAAGCCAAACTTCCCAGCCCAAGCCCCATGCGCCCAAGGTCGGGTTTTCCCAGTCATCTTCAACAAAACGTACATCGTTCTTTTGAAGATCAAGACCTAAGGCTGCAAGCGATCCTAAGTAGAGCTCAAGAATATTTTCTGGCGCAGGCTTCAGTACTACTTGGTACTGGTAGTAGTGCTGCAGGCGATTCGGATTTTCTCCGTAGCGACCATCTTTGGGTCTACGTGAAGGTTGGACGTATGCTGCTTTCCATGGCTCAGGGCCAATGGCTCTCAAGAAAGTAGCTGTATGGGATGTACCGGCACCGACCTCAAGGTCAATAGGTTGCAATAGGGCGCAACCTTGTTGGTCCCAGTAATCTTGGAGTTTTAAAATGATTTGCTGAAAAGTAAGCATGATGTACCTGGCTAAGCCTTTGATTTTACATGGCTAAGCTAGCGAACTAGGAAATTGCACTTAGATTCGTTTTTGGCGAATTAGACCCAGAAGGAGTAAGAGAGCAGAAAGGCTCAAAATGGGCGCGTTTCCCCAAAGTACGTAAGGAGTTGTGCCGGAGTAGGCTTGGATCTTAATGCTAAGTACCCCCTGGGTAAATTCATCGAGTTGTGACAGTACTTTGCCATCTGGCCCAAGCGCTGCCGTGATGCCTGTATTAGTGGCACGTAAGGCTGGAAGGCCAGTCTCCAAGGAGCGCAACTGGGATAACCTCAACTGCTGAGCTGGTGCTTGAGAATCCCCAAACCAGGCCAGATTGGTCATATTGATCAATAGGTTGACAGGTTGACTACTGTGAAGAATGCGGGAAGCTAATTCCCCGCCAAAGACATCCTCATAACAAATCGTGATTGCCGCATGAATCACATCTTTTCCAGAGCGAATAATGCTGAAAGGAGCTTGATCTTGCTTGCCTCGTGCAAAGTCGCTCATGGGTACGTTGAAGGCATTTACAAACCAATGAAAACCCGGCGGAATAAATTCTCCAAAAGGTACCAAGTGCGATTTGTCATATTGATATCTTGGTGCATTCGGAGAGAGTCCAAGCGCACGATTGGTGAACTGTGCCCCAGCGGAATTACCCGTCTCTCCAATCACGCCAAGCAAGACATTGCTAGAGGTGTTAGTGGAAAACTGTTGGAGTGATCCCAATAGGCCTGTAGGAAGATTGCTTTGGGGCCAGGGGTAAGCAGTCTCTGGAGTGATGATGAGATCTGCTGATTGACTCTCGATGGCGTTGGTATAAAAACTAAATTGCTCTTCAATAGCTTTGGGATTGAACTTGAGGCTCTGCTCAAAATTTCCCTGAATTAAACGAACACTGAGTGGCTCGCCAATCGGTTTTGTGAAAGTCCAGAAGCTAGCAAGTTGCGCAAGAGTGATGGCAGAAATAATGCAGGCACCACTATAAAAGATATTTTTCTTGAGTTGACTGATTTCCCAAGAGACCCACACCACTAAAAATGTGCATGCCAGACCGCCGAAGAATGGTGCTGCTGGTGCGAAGGGGCCATTGAATTGGGCTTCAGCAAATCCCATCCAAGGAAAGCCGGTAAAGACCACGCTACGTAGATATTCAATAATTACCCATGAGGCCGCTAGTACCAGACCTGTCAGGCGCTTATGTTTTGCCAGGCAGAGGGAGAGAGAGGCGCTGGAGAAAAATAAAGCCATTCCAGCAGCCAGTAAAAATACCGCTAAGCAAGAAAGTACAGCATGCATTCCGCCTATGTCATGCAGACTAATGTAGATCCACCATAGACCGAGAACAAAGTAGCCTAGACCAAAGGACATTCCAGAAATAAATCGATCTTTGATGGTCGCACTTACTTGCTGACCCATCCTCCACCAAATTAAACTTAAGATCGGGATTTGTATCCAGCCACCATTCGGTAGTTCTGCTGCTGCAGCCAGTAAGACTCCGAGAAAAAATAGCAGCAATACATTGGCGCTATTCGGAAGCCTTGCTGATTGTGAATCAATCAAGGTAATTCTCAGGAAGGTTTTTTCGGGAGTTGTCGTGCAAGCAGAATATGAATTTGTCTTGGGTCGGCACGCTGAACCTCAAATTCAACCCCATCGATTTCAATCAGTTCACCCATCTTCGGCACTCGACCAAGATGCTGAATAACTAAACCTGCAACCGTTTCGATACCTTCAACATCAAATTGCGTACCCAAGGTCTCGTTAAATTGCTCGAGCTCGGTAATTCCCTTCACGCGAATATCACCATTGTCTAAAGAGATTAGGTTATCTGCCTCTTCATCAATATCGTGCTCATCTTCAATGTCGCCAACAATTTGCTCAAGCACGTCTTCAATTGTAATGACGCCAGCGACGCTGCTGTATTCATCTACGACAATAGCTAAGTGATTGCGGTTGTCTTTGAAGTCACGTAGCAACACGCTTAAGCGCTTAGATTCAGGAATAAATACTGCGGGACGGAGCCAATCACGCACCTGAAAATCTTTTTCAGTGGAGTGACGCAATAAATCTTTTGCCAACAGTATGCCAACCACATTGTCACGAGTACCTTCAAATGCAGGGAAGCGTGAATGAGCGGCAGCAATCACACTTTTGATGATTTCCGATAAAGGCTGGCTAATGTCAATCCAGTCAATCTGCGCTCTGGGAATCAAAATATCGCGCGCACATAATTGACCTACCTGGAATACTCCCTCAATCATGGAGAGGGCATCTGCATCAATTAAGCCCTCTGTCTGAGCTTCTCTGAGGGTATCAATCAGCTCCTGACGACGTTCTGCTGGACTGGTTGGCTGTGGCGTTAAAAAATCGGCCAAGCGTTCTAAAAGGGATTTATTGGGGTCAGGCATATGTCAAGAATATCGCAGAAATAAGTAAATTCAATGAAGGAGGTATTAAGAGTCTCTTAAATGGGTGCGTAGGGATTGGCAAAGCCCATAGATGTCAGGAGGGTGATTTCCTTACTTTCCATTTTCTTTGCCTCTTTATCGTTCTCATGGTCAAGACCTTGGGCATGTAAGCAGCCATGAATAATCAGATGAGCTAAGTGAGCTTTAGCAGTCTTGTTTTGTTCTGAGGCCTCTTTTTGAATCACGGGGAGGCAAAAAATAATGTCGGCAGTCAAAGTCTTGTTGCTGAGCTCATATGGAAAAGTGAGGACATTAGTCGCATAGTCTTTACTGCGAAAGGCAAAATTGAGTTTTTTCCCTTCAACTGCATTAACAAAGCGTAAGGTAATCAGACCATTTAAATGAACCGCTGCCTTTACCCATTTTTTGATTACTGCTTGAGAAGCAATCGTCAAAACTTTTTCCTCAATTGCAGTGCTAGCAAACTGAATATCTATCTCTAATTTAGAAGGGGACGATTGCTTGCCTGCCATATTAATGGGCGTGCGCAGAAGTGAGTTCACTGATGAGATCACCTCGGAGTGTGTAATTGAGCGCTTCAGTGATGCGGATGTCTACCATTTGACCAATGAGTGATTCGATATCTGCATCTGGCGCAGTAAAGTGTATTACCCGATTATTGGTAGCGCGACCTTGCAGGTTCACTCCATCCTTTGCTAAGCCTTCAACCAGAACTCGTTCAGTATTACCCAGCATATCTTTACTAATCTGATTTGCTTGTGACTCAACTAGCGCAAGCAAAGTTTGTAGTCGCTTGAGTTTGACTTCATAAGGCGTGTCATCGCTTAAATTGGCAGCGGGTGTCCCAGGACGTGCGCTGAAAATAAAGCAAAAGCTATTATCAAAATTGAGTTCTTCAACCATTTTGAGAAGCTTTGCAAAGTCTTCATCTGTTTCGCCAGGAAAGCCCACAATGAAGTCGCTGGAGAGTGTCAGGTCGGGCCTCACAACACGCATCTTGCGAATAATGCTTTTGTATTCTAAGGCGGTGTAGCCACGTTTCATTGCAGATAAAACGGAGTCGGATGCGTGTTGCACTGGAAGATGCAAGTGGCTCACCAGCTTAGGAACTTTTGCGTAGACATCAATCAAGCGCTGGGTAAATTCTTTTGGGTGGCTAGTAGTAAAACGAATTCTTTCAACACCCGGAATTTCTGCAATATATTCAATCAGTAGCGCAAAGTCTGCAATCTCTTCCGTATCACCCATTTTGCCAAGATAAGCATTCACATTTTGACCTAGTAAGACAATTTCTTTCACCCCTTGAGCTGCAAGACCGGCTACTTCTGTCAATACGTCATCAAAGGGGCGCGATACTTCTTCGCCGCGAGTGTAAGGAACCACGCAGTAGCTGCAGTATTTTGAGCAGCCTTCCATAATGGAAACATAAGCCGAGCCGCGCGTTTGACGAGAGGCGGGTAGATGATCAAACTTTTCTATTTCTGGAAAAGAGATATCCACTTGAGGCCTGCCAGTTTCGCGACGTTGCGTAATGAGATCAGACAAGCGATGCAGCGTTTGTGGACCAAAGACCACATCCACATAAGGAGCTCGGCTAATAATCTGTTGACCTTCTTGGCTGGCAACGCAACCGCCAACACCAATCAATAAATCGGGTTTGGTCTTCTTGAGCTCACGCAGGCGCCCTAAGTCAGAAAATACCTTATCTTCTGCTTTTTCACGAATCGAGCAGGTGTTCAATAGAACCACATCTGCATCTTCAGGGGTGTTGGTCATGACCATGCCTTCATTGGCATGAAGGAGGTCGGCCATCTTGCCCGAGTCATACTCGTTCATTTGACAGCCAAAGGTTTTGATATAGAGCTTTTTCATATGCCGTTCTCAGGTTTATAGCTGGGGGCGAAGCTGAGATTTTACGGGATAAGTCGCTTAGAGAAGACGTAGGGCCAGAATCGCAACAATGGTTGGTGGAATGGCGGCTACCAATAACAAGCCTGCCGAAACAGCCGCATTGGGGAAGTAAATACGCAAAATAGCCAGTCCAGCAGGATTGGGGGCATTGGCAATGACGGTTAGGCCGCCGCCTGCTACTGCGCCGCCAACCAAAGCTAACTTGAATTCTGGGGTAGTGCCCTGTACTAATGAGCCTAAATAAGTGAGTGCCGCATTATCAGTAATTGCCGTTAATGCCAGGCTGCCATAGAAAACGGCCGTCGGGCTCATGGTTTCCAGAATCGGTTGTAGCCACCACCCTTGCAGTCCACCCAATACGACTAATCCACCCAAGAAGAATCCCACCAGCAAAGCTTCACGCAAGATGAGCGGGCTTTGATGTTTTGGATAAGCGGTGGTGTAGCCAATGAAAAAAAGTAGTAGCCACATGAAAATCACGGGGTCATGTGCAAAAGCCACAATACCCAGCAAAAAGAGTAGATGAATGGCTGTGATGGCGATCGGAATGCGAACGTGATCAGCTTTGCTCGTAGGTTCAATTAATTGCTTATAAAAAAGCAGCGTTACGATTGTTGCATTAATAAAAATGGCAATCGTTGCTTCAAGGCCAAAGTTGGCAAACATGAAAGCGCTGCTCCAGCCCCAAGTGGATGCAACCATGAGTACCGGCGGTGCTGCAAAATTAGTCAGCGTGCCACCAATTGAAATATTGACAAACAGCACACCCAAGGTACCGAATAGTAGTGGGGTAGAGCACTTGTGACGATAGACTAGGTCACGCAATAAGAAGGCTGCCAGCGTCATTGCTGCAGGCTCAGTAATCAGCGAGCCCAACAAAGGTGTGATGCTCAGGGTCAGGAAATATAGCGTAGGAGCTTGCTTGGTGCGGAAGATGAGTTGAATTACCTTACCGAGTTTGTGTAGCAGCTGGGTTGCAAAATGCAAAATCGGCTTGCTACCAGCGACCACCATAATGGCAAAAACAAATAGTGGCTCAGTGAAGTTACGTTGGTTGGCGTATTCTTTTGCTGTGGCGAGATCATTAGCAAGCCACATAAAAATAATCAAAATAGCCGCCCAAAAGCCAAAGACGATTTCTACTTCGCCAAGAAGATGCCATAAGCCGGCGTGCTTTGGAGATTTTTTAGCAAGCGCTTCAAAATACGAGGTACAAAAGGTATGAAGTACTGCGATCGCAAAAATGATGCTTGCGCCAAGCTCGGTAGGGGTAAAGTTCATAGCTACATATTATCAGGACAAGCCTGTCAAAATAGCTGCAAAACTAACTCAGTAAAACTGTTAGCAATTTAGGAGATTTTGATGAAATTGAAATTGGGTTATCAAGAATTAATTGCTAATGCGATGGCTCAAATTGAGACTGTGCCCTTAGAGCAAGCGCAACAATTTCTAGATGATCAAAATACAGTATTTGTAGATATTCGGGATGTGAGGGAGTTGGAGCGTGATGGGATGATTCCGAATGCAATTCATGCACCGCGTGGCATGTTGGAATTTTGGGTTGACCCAGACAGCCCTTATTACAAGCCGATTTTTGGTGAAGGTAAGCGTTTACTGCTGTATTGCGCATCCGCATGGCGCTCTGCCTTGGCAACAGAAACCCTTCAAAAAATGGGGGTGCCAGGTGTTTGTCATCTAGAGGGCGGTTTTAGTGCTTGGAAAAAGGCTGAATTGCCGATAGCGGAGAAACATTCAAAGCCACATCAGAGTTAAATTTCTAGCGGTGTAGATCTTGAAATGTATTAAATAAGCCCCATTTACTTGAGATGATGTTCATTGATTAAGAAGGAAGAGGGAATACGCATGACTGTAGCTAGCAAAGAAACCTTAGGCTTTCAGGCCGAGGTAAAGCAACTTTTACAACTAATGATTCATTCCTTGTATTCCAACAAGGAAATTTTTCTCCGAGAGTTGATTTCTAACGCATCCGATGCTTCAGATAAGCTTCGCTTTGAGGGAATCGAGCATCCCGATTGGTATGGCGATGATCCTGATCTGAAGATCAAAGTCAGTTTTGATAAAGCAGCCAGAACCGTAACTATTTCTGATAATGGCATTGGTATGAGCCGCGATGAAGCCATTGCTAACTTGGGCACTATTGCTCGCTCTGGTACGAAAGAATTTTTCTCCAAGCTATCCGGCGATCAACAAAAAGATGCCGCTTTAATTGGTCAGTTTGGTGTGGGCTTTTACTCAGCCTTTATTGTGGCTGACCGTATTACGGTGGAGACTCGTCGTGCTGGTCTGCCAGCGACCGATGGGGTTCGTTGGGAGTCTGATGGTTCGGGCGAATTTACGATAGAAAGTATTGATCGCTCACAACGTGGAACATCGATCATGATGCATTTACGTGAAGGTGAAGACGATTTCCTTTCTATCCATAAGCTCAAATCGATTATTCGTAAATATTCTGATCACATCTCTTTGCCGATTCAGATGAATAAAGAAGAGTGGGATGCGGATAAAAAAGAGCAGGTGATTAAAGATGAGCTTGAAAGTATTAACCAATCCAGCGCTCTATGGGCGCGCTCTAAAGCGGAGATTACTCAAGAGCAGTATGACGAGTTTTATAAGCACTTGTCTCACGACTACGAAAATCCCTTGTGCCATTCCCTGAATCGGGTTGAAGGCCGCAGTGAATTTACGCAACTACTGTATGTACCTGCACGTGCACCATTTGATTTGTGGGATCGTAATAAGCGTGGCGGTATTAAGTTGTATGTGAAGCGGGTATTCATCATGGATGATGCCGAGCAATTAATGCCGATGTATCTGCGCTTTGTTACTGGTGTGATTGATTCAACAGATCTGCCTTTAAACGTCTCCCGTGAGATTCTTCAAGAATCACGTGATGTCAAAATCATCCGTGAAAGCTCCACCAAGCGTGTGCTGAGCATGTTGGAGGATCTAGCCAATGGCGATGATGCTAAGAAAGAAAAGTACCGCACCTTCTGGGCTCAGTTTGGGCAAGTGCTTAAAGAAGGCATTGGTGAGGATCAAGCAAACCAAGAGCGCATCTTAAAACTATTACGCTTTGCAAGTACGCAAACAGATTCTGCCGATCAAACTGTTTCTTTAGCTGAATATGTTTCACGTATGAAAGAAGGTCAGGACAAGATTTATTACGTGACTGGCGATACTTTTAATGCTGCTAAAAATAGTCCGCATTTAGAAATCTTCCGAAAGAAGGGCGTTGAGGTGTTATTGCTCTCAGATCGCGTGGATGAGTGGATGCTTTCTTTCTTTACGGAGTTTGATAGCAAGCAGATGACCTCGGTAGCAAAGGGCGGGCTTGACCTTGGTAGTCTCAGTGATGAGAAGGAAAAGAAGGAGCATGAAGAAACTGAGAAGCATTTCAAGGACTTGCTCGATCGTATGAAGGCCGCTCTAGAAGACAAGGTGAAGGATGTGCGTGTGACTTTCCGCTTGACTGATTCTCCAGCTTGTTTAGTCTCTGATGAGAACGAGCTTTCTGGAAATTTATTGCGCATGCTCAAAGCAGCAGGCCAGCAAGCGCCGGATACCAAACCTATTTTGGAGATCAATCCAGAGCATCCTTTGCTCCTTAAGTTGAAGTCAGGTGATCAGCACTTTGATGAATGGACTCAGGTTTTGTTTGATCAAGCTCTCTTGGCAGAAGGTGGCCAATTGAATGATCCGGCCGCTTATGTAAAGCGTATTAATCAGCTGCTACTGTCTTAAATTACTGAAGCCTTAAAGAAAAACCGACTTGCATTACGCAGGTCGGGTTTTTATTTTCTTGCTACAAGAAATATTCAGTATTACTGAGGAGCTTTGGCTGGTTGATTATTTTTTCCAGCGTTGTAACCAGAGTTGTATTCAGAGGCCTGCTCTTTTTTGTAGGCATCGTATACGTAACCAGAGGCCGCGCCAACTGCTGCGCCACCGACTGCGCCCCAGATTGGGTTGCCGTGGAAAATAGCTGTACCTACTGCACCAGCTGCCGCACCGATACTAGCGCCAGATAAAGTACGTTGTTCGGTATTGCTCATATTGGAGCAACCTACGATTGCAAGGGTTGCGGCAGTAATAGCGATAATTTTTTTCATATCAACTCTTCCTTAGTCTATAAATTGGATTGGCTCAATAGCTTGCTTACTTAGCTTATTTTTTGGCACAAGGAAAGCGTGATTCCAAAAAGCCCAAGAAAACGCCTGCTGCTGGTTTGTCAGCAGTTTGTTGATTTGATTGGCCAAATTTTACAAATTCACTAATTACTTCATCACGGGACGGCGCTGGTTGCTTTACGCAAATATATGGCTTTGCGCGCTGAGGGTGGCGTGTAGCCAAATAAGTATCGTAAATAGCGGTTGTATAGCCTACACAAAAGCTGCGGGATTCAGGACTCGCTGGCAATTTACAAACGTTTATAAGTTCTTGTGTGCTTAGAACCTGAATTTTTTCTTGAGCCTGAGCTAAGCCAGAAAATGTGCTTAAGGCGGCCAATAGAACTAAAACTTTTTTCATGGGTTCTCCCTTGGGTGTATGTGAATTTAATAATAAACCATATTGGAGGCATCAAATTGCACTAAATAAGTGCATTAATGAGCAAATCCGGTCTTGATATTCCCCATAATGATGCAAAAAACATGGGGAGTTATTTCGGTGGAAAATTTGAAATCAGGCAGTGATGTCCTATTTATTTTGCTCGGCGCAATCATGGTCTTGGCTATGCATGCGGGATTTGCATTTCTTGAGCTCGGCACTGTACGCAAAAAGAACCAAGTCAATGCTTTGGTCAAAATCTTGGTGGATTTTGCAGTGTCAACCATTGCCTATTTCTTTATTGGCTATAGCATTGCTTACGGAGTTGATTTTTTCTCGGGCGCTGAAATCTTAGCCGAGAAAAGTGGCTATGAATTAGTCAAATTCTTTTTCTTGCTGACCTTTGCTGCTGCTATTCCAGCGATTATCTCAGGCGGTATTGCGGAGCGTGCGAAGTTCAATCCTCAACTGATTGCTACTTTTATTCTGGTGGGTTTCATCTACCCCTTCTTCGAAGGCATTGTTTGGAATCAGCATTACGGCATTCAAGCGTGGATTAAGACACTGACCGGCGAAGAGTTTCATGACTTTGCGGGATCAGTTGTGGTTCATGCAGTGGGTGGTTGGGTTGCATTGCCAGCCATCATTCTCTTGGGCGCTCGTCGCGGTCGCTATACCAAGGATGGCAACGTAGCTGCGCATCCACCATCTAGCATTCCATTCTTGGCATTGGGTGCTTGGATTTTGGCGGTAGGTTGGTTTGGATTTAACGTCATGAGTGCGCAGACTATAGATAAAGTTAGTGGCTTAGTGGCCATGAATTCTCTGATGGCAATGGTTGGCGGCACTTTGGCTGCATGGGTAATTGGTCGTAATGATCCAGGCTTTACTTACAATGGGCCTTTAGCTGGCTTAGTAGCGGTTTGTGCTGGCTCAGATCTAATGCACCCAATGGGAGCTTTAGTAGTGGGCTTAATTGCTGGCGCTCTTTTTGTCTATATGTTTACCTTAGTGCAAAACCGCTGGAAGATTGACGATGTGTTGGGTGTTTGGCCACTACATGGTTTATGCGGTTTATGGGGTGGCTTGGCTGCAGGCATCTTTGGGACAAAAGCACTCGGCGGTCTTGGCGGAGTGACTTTCCTGGGGCAGTTGATTGGGACTGGCTTAGGAGTTGCGATTGCCCTCATCAGTGGTTTTGTGGTCTATGGATTGCTAAAAGCTTCTCTAGGCATCCGGATGTCACAAGAGGAGGAGTATGAAGGTGCTGATTTAAGTATTCACCGGATTTCTTCCACTCCTGATCGTGAGCCTAACTGGTAGGCTGTCTTAAATATAGCCATTACCTATAATGAGCCATGGCTATATTTGAACTAGATGGAAATGCTCCTCGCTTAGACGAGGGAACTTGGGTTGCCGAAAGCGCAGAAGTCATCGGCAGGGTCGAGCTTCATCAAAATGCGAGTGTGTGGCCCAAAGTCGTGATCCGTGGCGATAATGATCTGATACAAATTGGCGAGGGCAGCAATGTACAAGATGCATCAATTTTGCATACCGACCCTGGTTTCCCCCTCATTATTGGTAAACAGGTTACCGTTGGCCATCAAGTAATGCTGCATGGTTGTCAAATTGGCGATGGCAGTTTAATTGGTATTGGTGCAGTGATTTTGAACGGTGCCAAAATTGGTAAAAACTGTTTAGTTGGCGCCGGAGCATTGGTCACCGAAGGTAAAGAATTTCCCAATGGCTCGATGATTTTGGGCTCACCCGCTAAGGCAGTGAAGACACTGACTCCAGAGCAAATTGCTGGCATCGAAGATATTGCTAGACGCTACGTCATTAATGCAGAGCGTTACACTAAGACGCTGAAGAAAATCGCTTAATTATCGACCACTCATTAACCTCTGCCTAAAAAAGGCATATTGGTCGCCATGATAGTCATCAAGAATGACCAAATTTTCTGGAGATGCTTAGATGTCCCTTATTCAAAAGCTCAATATACGCGCAGCTAACAACAATCCCGTGCGTGTGGGGATTATTGGGGCTGGCAAGTTCGGATCCATGTATCTTTCGCAGGCGCCGCGCACCCCAGGTATTCATTTGGTTGCGGTCGCCGATTTATCCCCCACTCGTGCAAAAGAATCGCTTGCTCGGGTAGGTTGGGATGCCCCTCGTTATAGCGCTTCCTCATTACAGGACGCCGCTAAGTCAGGCGCCACCTTTGTGACTGACGACGCAGAAAAAATGATAGCTAGTGAGCACATTGATATCGTGATCGATTCTACAGGTAGTCCAGCAGCCGGCATACGTCATGCTCTACTTTGTTTTGATCATCGTAAACACATCATCATGGTTAACGTAGAGGCAGATGTTTTGGCGGGCCCTTTACTTGCACGTAAGGCGGCAGAGGCTGGTGTGATCTACTCGATGGCTTCTGGAGATCAGCCAGCACTCATCGCCGAATTAGTGGATTGGGCAAGGACGATTGGCTTAGAAGTGGTATGTGCAGGTAAAGGCACTAAATATTTACCTATCTATCATCAGGCTACTCCCGATACTGTCTGGGGGCATTATGGATTTTCTGAGGAACAAGTTGCTGGTGGTGACTTCAATGCACAAATGTTTAATTCATTTTTGGACGGGACAAAATCTGCGCTGGAAATGGCTGCAGTATCGAACGCTTGTGATTTAACTCCACCGAGTAACGGCTTAGAGTTCCCGCCTTGTGGGGTTGATGACCTCCCACATATCTTCCGTCCCGTATCTGAAGGCGGCATTTTGAAGCAAAAAGGAACTGTCGAAGTAGTGTCTTCAATTGAGAGAGATGGCCGTCCGGTATTTAGGGATTTACGATGGGGCGTTTTTGCAGTATTTGAAGCCCCCAGTCAATATGTGATTGATTGCTTTGCACAATATGGCCTTAAAACAGATAGCACTGGAAAATATGCCGCAATGTATAAGCCCTATCACCTGATTGGCTTAGAGCTCGGTATTTCCGTCGCCAGTATTGCGGTACGGGGGGAAGCGACAGGAGCAACTGGCGACTGGCGGGGCGATGTTGTTGCTACTGCTAAGCGCACGCTGAAGGCTGGTGAGAAATTAGATGGAGAAGGTGGCTTCACGGTTTATGGAAAGCTAATGACCGCTGCAGATTCACTCAAGCTTGGTGCTCTACCAATTGGTTTAGCACACAATATGGTGTTAAACAAAGAGATTCCATCTGGGAAGCCGGTATGTTGGAGCGATGTGGATTACGACGCTACTCAGCAAGCCATTCAATTTCGACGCGAAATGGAAAAAGTATTCACTTAGGTCTTAGGTAGATATTGTGCGATGGTTCCAGATCAGCCAGATCCCTGAAGAGGCAATCAGAATCATGCCAACGACGCTTAAGCCATCGGGTAGCTCACCAAAAATCAGGTAGCCATAGCCAACCGCCCAGATCAGTTGTAAGAAAACTAAAGGGGTTAGTTTGTAGGGTCGCATTTGATAGAACGCTAGCACAACCAATAGATGGGCAATTCCGCCAAATAAGCCTATCAAACCAAATAATGCATATTCATATGCAGGTAATGTGGGAAGTGGAGCCGCAATCGGTAGTAAGACAGTAGAGATCACAAGCCCAACGATGCCGCTATAAAAGAAAGTGGTGTATTCCGAGTCTTCAACTAGTTTTCTAGTGGATAGCTGAAAGATGGCATTGAGAAATGCCATGAGAACAAGTAGTAGCGCTGCTAAATGAAAAATTGCCGAGCCTGGTCTGGCAATGAAGAGGATGCCCAGGAATCCTATTGCAGCAACCAACCAATCTTTTAGTCCAACGCGCTCACCTAATATAGGCCCTGATAGGATTGCTACCCAAATTGGAGCGGTGAATGTAATTGATGATGCCTCAGCTAAAGGCAGCCAATTGAGCCCTGCAAAAAATAAGGCTGCAGTTGCGACAAGTAAGCAAGAGCGAAAGAGTTGCAGACCTAATTTTTGAGTACGCCAGAAATTTTTCCCTAGGAAGTACCAAGCTATCGGAGCCGCAAGTAATAATTGACCAAAAAATCGAGACCACACCACAGCGATGAGATTAGTGTCTTGGACCAGAATCTTGGCCATTGCATCTACTGTAGAAAAGCAGATTCCACTTAAAATAAAAAGGAAGACTGGAGATTTCACTCCGCAGAGACCCCAGCCTTAATGCATATCCATTCTTTAAAGAGCTGAATTTTTTGACTGTTTTTAGTATTCGAACGATAGGATAAAAAATGAGTCCTATCGGTAGTGGCTAAAAAGATTCCCTCGCCGAGTTCAACCAACTCACCTCGTGAGAGCTCTCTTTCGGCAAACCGAACGCTCTCAAGTACGGCACCTATGCCATCCACGGCGGCTGAGACTGAGAGGGCTGCACGATCAAATGACATCTTTCGGCTTGATGGATTTTTAAGTTGATTAATCTCAAACCACCGCTCCCAGGTATGGTGATTCAGTGATGACTCGATGAGGGTTAACTTACTCATTAACTCTTCTACTGAAAGTGTAGGATCAATTAAGTCTGGCGAACACAGCGGCATAATTTTTTCTTCGCCCAGAGATAGAGATGTAATTCCGGGGCCTTCATGAGTTGCTTGATAGGAGATGGCAATATCAATTTCTTGATTGCGCAAAAGATCAATAGGCTCAGCGCCAGAAGTAAGTCGAATAGTAATGTCGGGATTATTTTTAATGAACTCCGGTAGTCTTGGGCTAAGCCACTTGGCAGCAAAACTAGGTGAACAGTGCAAAGCAAGAACTTGTGAGCTTGGAGCGAGCGTCACCTCATTGCATGCCGCTTCAATGACATCAAACACTCTAGAAAGCGACTCTAAAAAACGTCGCCCTTCAGCCGTTGGTTCTACTTTGCGATTCTTTCTTAGAAATAGTGACTTACCAAAATAGTCTTCGAGCTCTCTAATTTGATGGCTAATGGCTGATTGAGTGAGGTGTAGCTCTTTAGCGGCCAAGGTGAAGCTTTCTAGGCGCGCAGCCGCCTCAAAAGCCCGCAAAAGAACATAATTTGGTACTTTTCTCATGTAAATAGAATATACATGATTTTTATTCATCTATTCATGAATACTTATCGTTTGTCAAAACCTTTGGGAAAGTTGATGATTGCGGCTTAGTTAGGTTTTGAATATGGTCAAAGCATCAAATTCGCATCATTTTAAAAAGGAATTCATATGGCTGCGGTAATGGAGAAAGAACGTAAATTGAACTTGGGCGACAGAGAGTCCATTTACCAACCTGAAGACAAATCCCAGATTTTTCCTTACCAGCCAAAATTCAAAAGCTTTGCTGAGGAGCGTCAGCATCTCAAGGAGCGATTGGTTGCTGCATGCAGAGCATTTGCCCTAGAAAAGTTCGATTATGGATTTGCGGGACATTTAACAGTTCGTGATCCAGAGCATCCAAATTTGTACTGGACCAATCCAATGGCCGTGCATTTTGATCAAGTAAAAGTTTCTAACTTAATCTTGGCAGATCATGAAGGCAATATTTTGGAAGGTAAACATGCATTGAATCGTGCTGGATTTGTGTTGCACGCAGCGGTTCATGAAAAGCATCCTGATATCGTGGCTATGTGTCATGCACATACAGTCTATGGAACAGCATTTGCAGCGCTAGGTAAACCACTAGATCCAATCTCTCAAGATGCCGCAGCATTCTTTGAGGACCATATGGTTTTAGCGGAACAAGCTGGCCAAGTCGCCGTTGAGGATAATTCAGGCTATAACGTAGCGGGCTCATTAAAAAAAGTGAAAGCGATTATTCACCGCAATCATGGCTTATTAACAGTAAGTCGTCATAGTATTGAGGCTGCAGCTTTCTGGTTTATAGCCTTAGAGCGTTGCTGCAAACAGCAGATGATTGTTGAGGCAACAGGCATTAAGCCTGTGTTGTTATCACCAGAAACTGCGCGTTACAGCCGTGAACACGTGGGTAGTGAGTATATTGGTTGGTTACACTTCCAGCCAATCTGGGGTTATCTAAAAGAAAACCAGCCAGATATGTTTGAGTAATTGAATAGTTTTAGACATAGCTAGTGAATCAATAGGAGCACCATTAATGAAGAGTAAACAGGAACAAGCGGAAAAAAAGGTCGGAGCATCCGCAGGGTCTGGAACACCCAAGAAATTGGTTCCTTACGGTGGCTACTACACAAATAAAGTTCCAGGACATGATCCTGAGCTCACAGAGGTTGGTCCTGGCACGCCAACAGGCGAGTACATGCGCGGCTTTTGGCATCCAGTTTGTATGTCAATTGAATTAACCGACACACCAAAATTTTTAACTATCTTGTGTGAAGAGTTGGTAGCGTTTCGTGATGGTAGTGGCCGCATTGGGGTTTTACATGCGCACTGCGTTCATCGCGGCGCTTCACTAGAGTATGGGCAGATTCAAGATCGTGGCATTAAGTGTTGTTATCACGGCATGGTATTTGATGTAGACGGTACTTGTTTGAATGCGCCCTTCCCTAAAGGCGAAGAAGCGGAAGCAAAAAAATATGCATGCTCAATTCAACAGGGCGCCTACAAAGCTTTCGAAAGAAATGGCTTAGTATTTGCCTATATGGGCGCACCTGATAAAGAGCCACCATTTCCAGAGTGGGAGTCTGATTTCACGGTAGCTCCTGGCGATGAGCTTGTGCCATATAGCAATTTCCAACACTGTAATTGGTTGCAAGTTCAAGACAATGCTGCGGATAACTTTCATACAGCTGAATTACATGCTGCCAAAAACGTAGTAGGCGGTCACTTTCAAGGCACAACTTTTGATGAGGTAGGCTCTCCAACAATGGAAGTTCATCCGGATATGCAGTTTGTGCCAATCCATGGTGGGCGAGGCTTGGCTTGTTCTGGTGCACGTCGTGTCAATAACGATAAATTGTTTATACGTGTTCAACATCAAGTACTACCAAACCTCAGCTTGCATGCCTACACTTCTGAGGATGGCTCTAATAAGAAGCTATTTAGCCGGTTTCACATTATTCGCTGGACGGTTCCAGTCGATGATTTCAATAGCAAGATGATTGGCTGGCGTGTGATGGGCCCCGGCATTGATACGCGTGGAATCGGACAAAAAGAGCTGGTCGGATATGAATCAATCGACTTTTTGGATGGCCAAGTTGCCTTGAGAAGGGCTGAGCGTTTTGGTAAGCACACAATTAACGATATTGTGGACATTCCTACTGATCACAGGGCGCGCTCCAATTACAAGATGGCTCAATATGCGCCAGGTGATTACGAGGCAATCATTAGTCAAAGACCGATAGCAATCCATGCTCTAGAGAATCCCACTAAATTTGATGCAGGCCCTTATTTATTTAGGAAGATGCTGCGGGATGCTATTCGAGGCTCTAATCCAGCGGCAAGTGCAGAAGCCTTTGCTGAGTGGTTAAAGGAATTGAATGGTGCGCCCAATAGTTATTGCTCTGGTAATGTATTTGAATTACCAATTGGTGCCACTACTGAAGATGAGGTAGCGCAAAGACGATTTGTTGCTAAAGGTGTAATTGCGATTCTCACGGAGAGTGAGCAGCATAAAGGCAAAGAGCGCACTGACTTTGTAAAGCAAAAAATGGAAGAGCTTGAGCAAACTGCAAAAGCACAATTTAAGCATTAATCTTTAGATCAGAAGAAATGGGCTGCGATTACAGCCCATTCTTTGTGTGGAGCGAGACAAAAAAGTGAATACAATTTCCAGTGCGGACTCTGAACAACTAGTGATCGAGATTCAGAGTACTGGCCAAAAAATAAGTATCACGAGAGCCGAGTCAATCATCGATGCTTTGGCAAGATCAGGCATTGAGATAGCTACCTCTTGTCAATCAGGTTTATGTGGTACCTGTAAGACAAGATATCTCAGTGGTGATGTAGAGCATGGAGATTGTATTTTGAGTGATCTCGAGCATCAAGAGTATTTAACCCCCTGCATCTCTCATATCAAAAGCGGAACACTGGTCCTTGATTTATAAAACACAAAGTGATCAAAAAATATATGTTTTAGGTGCGGGTGCAGTAGGGTGTTACTTTGGTGGTATGTTAGCTCGAGCACATCATGATGTTACTTTTGTTGCAAGACCTGAGCGTGCAGCGGCCTTGAATGCATCTGGCTTAGAGTTGGATTGCAAAACATTTCATGAGACAGTGAAAGTCAGAGCAAGTTCCGATCTTTCCGTTTTGAGTGATGCAGATTTAGTTTTGCTAAGCGTAAAGTCACTCGATACAGAGCGGACTATGGCAGATGTTAAGTCTATTTTGCCAAGCAAGGCACTGATCCTCAGTTTGCAAAATGGGATAGCCAATATCGATATTGCCTCCAAAATAGTGGCCAACCCAGTTTATGCAGCAGTGGTCTATGTCGCAGCCGGTATGGTCGGTCATAGAACTATGAAACATCACGGTAGAGGTGAGCTACTGATTGGTGATATGAAAGAAAGTGCCTTAGGAGATGAGCAAAATCTGAAAGAGATATGCAAACTGTTTGAAGTCGCAGATGTTCCGTGTACGATTAGCCCGCAGATTAAAAGAGAGATGTGGCTAAAGTTTTTGGTGAACTGTTCTTTTAATGCTATTTCTGGCATTGGCCAGATTTCTTATGGGGAGATGGTTAAGTCCCCCGGCATTGTCAATCTGATTGAAGAAATTACTAGGGAATTTTTGGCTATTGCCGCGCTTGAGAATGTCAACATCACTCTGGCAGAGGCGCTTGCCGCAAACGAGTCAATAGCGACCACTATGGTTACGCAGATTTCCTCTACAGCTCAAGATTTATTTAAGGGAAAAATGACAGAGATTGATTTCTTAAATGGCTATATTGTGGAATTGGGTAAGCGCCATGGGGTCGCTACACCGTACAACGAATCTGTTAATGCCTTAGTCAAAATGCTCGAATCCCAAATTAAATAGAGGGGTTTGGTCCTTCAGCATCGATTTGTTTTTCCCAAGAGGCATTCATAAATGCCGGTAGCTTCATACATTCATTAAATATCTTCATCAGTGTGGGATAGGCCCTCATATCCATCTTGATACTTAATGCATTAAAAATTTGAGGAATTAAACAAATATCGATCAAGCCAGGCTGATCTCCGCAAGCAAAGTGACCTACTCTTGCATCAGCGCTTAATTGTTTCTCCAGGCTATCTAATCCTAATACCATCCAGTGTTGATACCACACCTCTTTCGATTCCATGCTGATTCCTAACTTTTGAATCAGATATCGCAATACCCGTAAATTACTAATCGGGTGAATATCGATCGCAATATCCATCGCTAATGAGCGTACCCAAGCTCTATCAATTGCATTCTTTGGCAAAAGTGATGGGCTTGGATGAGTCTCCTCTAGGTACTCAATGATGGCAAGAGATTGGTGGATGCTGTGAGTTCCGTCACTATAAAGAGGTATCAGGCAATTCGGATTCTTGCGACTGTATTCAGGCGAAGATTGTTTCCCACCATTTTTTACGAGATGGACAGGAATTACCTCGTAATCAAGATTTTTTAAATTAAGAGCAATGCGCACCCGAAAGGCTGCAGAGCTTCGCCAAAAGCTATAAAGCTGAGTTTTCATAAAAGATTCCTTTGGGGTATTACCTTCAGTATATTAAGGACTTCATTGAGTGACTGATAGCGATGATTTAGACTAGTCAGTATGGATCAAATTAATTTTTGGATTGGCATTATTGCCACGATCGCTTTTGCGGTGACGGGTGTTCTAGCTATTGCTGATCGCGGAGTCGATCTTTTTGGTGTATTGGTTTTGGGGATCATCACTGCCATTGGTGGTGGAACACTGCGTGACATCATTTTGGATGTCCCTGCATTTTGGTCTATTGCCCAAATTTACATCTGGGTAGCCTTGGGTGCGTGCATCGTAACTTTTGTAGCGGAATCTTTTTTTACACAGCCGCAAATTTATCGTTGGATGCTCTATATCGATGGACTTGGTGCTGCTTTGTTTGGCATTCAGGGAGCAGATAAAGCTTGGAACTTAGGCTTTGGGTTGCCGGTTGCCCCCGTGATTCTGGGCATGGTTACTGCGATTGGTGGTGGCTTGTTGCGCGATATATTGGCAGGCAGAAAAACTTTATTGATGTCACATGAGCTGTATGCAATCCCTGTTACTTTGGGTTGCTGCATCTATATTCTGATTTTGAATTTTCTCCCGGCATACACACTCGAGGGATCGGTGATGTGCATGCTAGGTATTTTTGGACTACGCGCAGCTGCCATTTATTGGGATCTGCGCGTACCCAAATTATTTATTACTAAAACGCGCTAACGGCGCCATCACTGCGGGGATCCCAGCCGCCATGTAGCGTGCCTGATGGATCGCGAATAATGCAACCAGCATGGCCAACGGTTTCATCAAAGGCATCGAGCATTTCAATCTCGTGTCCTAGAGCATGTAGCTCTTTAGCAACCCATGGACTAAAGCGTGACTCTAATTTCAAGCTGTCACTAGTTTGTCCCCAGGTTCTTCCGAGCAACCAGCGTGGACGACTGATAGCGTCCTGTGGATCAAGTCCATAGGTTGCTGTGCGAGTGAAGACTGCACACTGTGTTTGGGGTTGACCATCGCCACCCATGGTGCCATACACCATTGACCGACCATCCTTAAATAAAGCCATGGCTGGATTCAATGTATGGAATGGTTTGCGATAGGGTTCAAGGTGATTGAGTGTCTTTGGATCCAGCGAGAAACTGCATCCGCGGTTCTGCCAGTTCACACCAGACTTGGGTAATACGATGCCAGCACCAAACTCGTGATAAATACTTTGAATAAAGGAAACACAATTTCCATTGCCATCGATTACACCCATCCAAATCGTATCGGCCGGTCCTTTGCCTTGACCCCAAGGCAATGCCTTTTCAGGATCAATGTTTTTTGCTAATTTCTTTAAGAATGCAGGAGCCAAGAAAGACTGCGCATTTCTTGTCATGTACGCTGGATCAGTGACAAATTGATCGCGCACCTTGAATGCTTGTTTGGTAGCTTCAACGCAGTGATGAACATATTCAGCACTATCGACTTTGAATCGCTTGAGATTGAGTTGATCTAAGATGCCGATGATCATTAAAGACACAACCCCTTGGGTTGGTGGAGTCATGTTGTATACATTGCCCATGCTGTGCTTGAGCTCAAGCGGGTCAATCAGCTTCGCTTGATGGCGATGCAGGTCAGATAGTCTGAGGGGGCTACCGATCTCTGTCAGTTCTTTTGCAAGTAGCTCGGCTAAATCACCGCGATAGTAATCCTCTGTGCTCTTGCGAGAGATTTGGCGCAAGGTTTTTGCAAGGCGCTCTTGTTTAAAGATGCTACCTACTTCAGGAGCCTTGCCATGAACTAAAAATGTCTCTGAAAATCCTGGAATGGGGCTTAACTCCACTCTCTTTTTTTCAGTCAAACTTGATTGACTGTGAGTTACCGGGACCCCAGCTTCAGCATAGTGAATGGCATCTGCCAATAAGCGGGAGAGTGGGAGCCTTCCGCCTAAGCCTTGTTTCGAAAGCTTTTGCGCTGCACCCCAGCCAGAAATGGTGCCTGCAACAGTATTGGCTGCAATGGCACCCCGAAACGGAATAGCTTTGGTGACTCCGCGCTCCGCGTACCACTGTTTGGTTGCTAAACCGGCCGCTGCACCGCAGGCATCAATTCCGCCCATGGCTTTACCAGGGGAGTGAACTACCCAGAAAGAGTCACCGCCAATGGAGTTCATATGGGGGTAAACAACGGCAATGGTCGCTGCTGCTGCGATCATTGCCTCTAATGCATTACCACCTTCACGCAGTACCGCCAATGCTGATTCAGATGCTAGTGAGTGTGGCGCTACCGCCATCCCTCGAATACCCCATTTTTGTTGCATTACTAAATCCCTTTGACTGCTGTCTCAATATGTATTGTTATTTATTCTCTCGTAGCTGACGTTCAATATCAGAGCTCGAGTCTACTGTAATCTCATTTTGCTCTACACCGGCCAATGGATCAACCGATGGACCGCTAGCATCAAAAGCAGCAGTCGGCTTATCAACAAAGTAAGTCACCGTTTCTGGTATGAAGATGATGATCGCTACCAGAATCAGTTGCAGACCAACCCACGGTAGGGCGCCATAGTAAATATCCGAGCTTTTGACGGTTTTATCGGCTACCCCTCGCAAGTAAAACAATGCAAATCCAAATGGCGGATGCATGAACGAGGTTTGCATATTGGCGCCGAGAAGCACGCCAAACCAAATGAGATCGATCCCCAGCTTGTCTGCAACTGGAGCCAACAAAGGAATAATGATGAACGCAATTTCAAAATAGTCTAAGAAGAAGGCCAAGAAGAAGACAAATAAGTTCACCACAATCAAGAAGCCGATTTGCCCACCTGGCAGACCTGTTAAGAGCTCCTCAATCCAAAGGTCCCCATCTACGCCGCGGAATGTCAAACCGAATACAGTGGAGCCAATCAGAATGAAGATCACCATGGCATTGATGCGCATAGTAGAGGTCATCGCCTCCCAGACTAAAGTTTTTTGTAGGCGTTTGTTCATTGCCGCAAGAACTAATGCCCCTACAGAACCCATGGCGCCACCTTCAGTTGGAGTGGCTAGACCCATCAAAATAGTCCCGAGCACTAAGAAGATCAATGCGATTGAAGGAACAATGCCCCAGAGGATTTTCTTAAATAACTTCCAATCTATTGTTGGGCGTGCTTCTGGTGGAAGCGCTGGTACATCTTGCGGTCTAAAAATCGACAAGAAGAAAATGAATAAACAGAACAGCACTACTTGAATGATGGATGGTCCAATAGCGCCAGCATACATATCGCCAACGGACTTACCTAACTGGTCAGCTAACACGATCAATACGAGTGATGGTGGAATGAGTTGGGTGATCGTTCCTGATGCAGCAATCACTCCAGTAGCTACACGTGGGTTATATCCATAGCGCAGCATAATTGGCAGGGAGATTAATCCCATTGCAATCACTGATGCGGCAACGGTTCCAGTAATGGCCCCTAGAATTGCACCGACAATAATGACGGCATAAGCTAAACCACCTCGGATCGGGCCAAATAACTGACCTAAACCTTCAAGCATGTCTTCAGCTAATCCACACTTCTCCAGAATCGCACCCATAAACGTGAAGAAGGGAATGGAGAGCAATAGATCATTGGACAGAATACCGAATACTCGGTCTGGCAGCGCTTGCAAGAAAGTGGGCTGAAACATGCCCATTTCGATGCCGATAAATGCAAAGAATAAGCCAACAGCGCCAAGGGAAAAAGCGGCTGGATATCCAAGCAATAAAAATATAATAAGGCCCCCAAACATGATGGGGGCCATCAAATCATGGCTAATCATTGGAGCGGTCTTTCGTACTTAGGATCGATTTGAATCATGCCAATAATGGCAGCGTAGCGTTTGATGATTTCTGAAATACCTTGGAGTGTTAGCAAGAAAAAGCCCAAGGTAATTGCGCCACGAACTGGCCAACGAATCAGCCCACCAGGATTACTCGAAGTTTCATTTTGAATTACTGAGGTAATAAAAAATTCCCAAGAGTAATAACCAATAATGATGGTTACTGGTAAGAAGAAAATAATGCCACCCCAAAAATCTAACCAGAGGCGAAATTTGTTAGGGTACATTGCATAAAGTACGTCTACTCGCACATGTTCATTGAGACGGAAAGTGGTTGCGGCACCAAACATCACCATGCCGGCGAATAGATACCACTGCGCTTCTAGCCAACCGTTGGAGCTGACATTGAAGCCATACCGAATCAGCGCATTTGCTGTGCTGACCAGTACGGCTATCAATACCATCCAACTCGCTAATACACCAAAACGGTCATTTAAACGATCAACGAAACTTGTGAAAACTAAAAATTGTTTTGGCATATCAGATTCTCATTAAGTTCTTATTTGACTGGATTAGTCAACATGAAGCTCATGAGAGTTTGCTCAGCAACTTTGTTCCACAACATTTGATCGTTACGGAATTTTTTCCAAGGCTCATAAATTTTCTTGAACGATGGATTTTTAGCTGCTTCTTCTTCGTACATTTCGAAGGCTGCAGTAGATGCGGCTTTCATAATTTCTGTTGAATAAGACTGCAGCTTCACTCCATTCTTAATGAGGCTTTGCAAGGCGATCGGATTTTTGTAATCGTATTCAGCCATCATGTCGATATTGCATTCTGCGCATGCAGAGGTAAAAGCCTCTTGATATTGCTTGGGCAACTTCTCCCATTCCTTGATGTTGACATACATGGAATACATCGAGCAAGCTTCCCACCATCCTGGGTAGTAGTAGTAAGGTGCAATTTTGTAAAATCCTAATTTCTCATCATCATATGGGCCAACCCACTCAGCCGCATCGATAACACCTTTTTCTAAAGCAGGGTAAATATCACCGCCAGCGATTTGCTGGGGGATCGCGCCTAGACGTGACATCACTTCACCGCCTAAGCCTGCAATACGCATTTTTAGACCTTTGAGGTCAGCGACTGTTTTGACTGGTTTCTTGAACCAGCCGCCCATTTGCGTGCCAGTATTTCCTGCTGGGAAAGAGACGATGTTGTAATCACGTAAGAATTCACGTTGGAGTTTTAAGCCTCCGCCCCAATACATCCAGGCGTTTTGCTGGCGTTGGTTCATACCGAATGGCACGGTGGTATCGAAAGCAAAGGTTTTATTTTTACCAACGAAGTAATATCCGGCTGTATGAGTGCATTCAACAGTACCTTGCTGAACCGCATCTACAGTACCAAATGCGGGAACAATCTCACCGGCACCAAAAATACGGATTTGAAATTTACCATCGGTCAGCGCGGCAACGCGCTTAGAGATGTATTCGCCGCCACCGTAAATCGTATCTAAGCTTTTTGGAAAACTAGAGGCACAGCGCCACTTAATTTCTGGCATAGATTGAGCAATAGCCGGAGCTGCCAGTACACCAGCAGCTGCACCCAATGCAGTTTTGCTTAAAAAGTCACGTCTTTTCATTTGTATAGCTCCTTAATTAGTTATCTTTTTAGTGCGCTGCCAGATACTGACCGCTAATGCCATTAAATCGGGATACCATCGGGCGCTCATTGAGATTTGCACCTAAATTGGGCTGCTTGCATTATCTTGGTGCAAGACCCTTGCTAGATAATGCAGCAAATGCGTTGCAACAAATACACATTTATGGGGAAAACCCCAAGATAATTTAGTGGGGAATTACCCTAACTGGCGGATTTCTTTAGCTTTTTTCAAGTGATAATCGGTGGTTGTATTTTTTTAATGAAATAGTTAGGAGCTACTGATGTCAACATCAACTAAAGCAGCCCCAATGACCGCTGAAGAACGCAAAGTTATTTTTGCTTCCTCTTTAGGTACGGTTTTTGAGTGGTACGACTTTTATCTTTACGGTTCACTGGCTGCCGTTATCGCCAAGCAATTCTTCTCAGGCCTAGATGCAGGTTCTGCCTTCATTTTTGCATTGCTTGCGTTTGCTGCCGGCTTTATCGTTCGCCCATTCGGCGCTTTGGTATTCGGTCGCTTAGGTGATTTGATTGGCCGTAAATACACCTTCTTGGTGACGATTCTCTTGATGGGTGGTGCAACATTCATCGTGGGTATTCTGCCGAACTACGCCAGTATCGGTGTTGCTGCCCCTGTGATCTTGATCGCGTTACGCATGCTTCAAGGTCTAGCATTGGGCGGTGAGTACGGCGGTGCTGCAACTTACGTTGCTGAGCATGCTCCTCACGGTAAGCGTGGTGCGTACACATCATGGATTCAGACAACAGCTACTCTTGGCTTGTTCTTGTCCTTGCTCGTGATTTTGTTCACACGTGAATTCACAGGCGCTAACTTTGACGTTTGGGGCTGGCGTATTCCTTTCATCGCTTCTATCGCATTGTTGGCGATCTCTGTATGGATTCGTTTGTCCATGAATGAGTCACCAGCTTTCAAGAAGATGAAAGATGAAGGTAAGCTGTCTAAGGCGCCTTTGACAGAGTCATTTGGTCAATGGAAAAACTTGAAGATCGTTATCTTGGCATTGTTTGGTCTGGTTGCAGGTCAGGCAGTAGTTTGGTACACAGGTCAGTTCTATGCTTTGTTCTACCTCACCCAAGTGTTGAAGGTTGACCCTAAGGCTGCGAACTTGTTGATTGCTGCTTCTTTGGTAATCGGTACACCATTCTTCGTAGTATTCGGTAGCTTATCTGACAGGATTGGTCGTAAGGTAATCATCATGGCTGGCTTGTTGTTTGCCATCATTTTGTATATCCCGAACACACCAGTTTCTTTGTTTAACGGCTTAACCCACTTTGCTAACCCAGCATTGGAAAAGGCAATGGCAACTTCACCAGCAAGCATTACTGCTGATGTGAACGAATGTACTTTCCAGTTCAACCCAACAGGTACTGCGAAGTTCACAAGTTCTTGCGATATTGCAAAGCAGGTTATGGCTTCTAACTCTGCAAGCTACACAACTATCCCTGGCCCAGCCGGTGGTACTGCAGTTGTGAAGATTGGCGATACAGATATCCAAGGCTACTCTGCTAAAGGTTTGGCTCCAGCTGATGCGAAAGCAAAAGATGCTGAGTTCAAGAAAGCAATTCGCGAGGCATTGAATGCTGCTGGTTATCCTGCAAAGGCTGATCCTGCTGCAATCAACTACCCTGCAGTTCTTGCTCTCTTAGTAGTTTTGGTGATCTTGGTAACCATGGTTTATGGCCCAATCGCGGCGATGTTAGTTGAGATGTTCCCAACTCGCATTCGCTACACCTCGATGTCCTTGCCATACCACATTGGTAACGGTTGGTTTGGTGGCTTGTTGCCAACGATCTCCTTCGCCTTGGTAGCGCAAAACGGTAACATTTACTACGGTCTCTGGTACCCAATCATCATCGCTGCGATGACATTGGTAATCGGTGTATTGTTTGTAAAAGAAACTAAAGACGTAGATATCTACGCTAAAGACTAAGTTTTATTAGCCTGTTTCAAAAAACTAAACCCGACCACTTTGTGGTCGGGTTTTTTTATTGCCAAAAATACATTACAGCAATTAATCCCATAGATCTTTTTGATTACCGCGATTAAAGAGGGCTTGATTCTGATCCGAAATAGATATCAGTCTTTGACCCGGCACTACTGAAATGGCATCACCCGCTGCAAGTGCACCAGTTTGATTCACCCGCAGGTACCATCCACTAAAGCCTGATTGCAACATCGCTTTGGCTGCACCCTTGTATTTCATCTTGGCATTGAACTTAAAGCAGGGTTCGCGTAGCTTGACTACAGTAAATTGAAGAGTGCTAATTTGCATTTCATCCCCAACAAATATCTCAGTTTCTAGTAAGCCTTCAATCGTGAAGTTTTCACCCAGAGCACCTAATGGGAGATTGACGGATTTTTTAGTTTCTCGAGAAAGTAGTTCGTTCCAAAAAGCATAGTGCTCGATTGGATAGACGTAAATCGCTTTTTCAATGCCACCATGCACTGACAGATCAGCTTGCTCATCTCCTGCTACGCCTAGTCGGGTGATTTCAATGGGGGTGGGGGTATCAAGATTACTGATGGACTGTTTATTGATAGCTGAGGCTACCGTTGAATAGTTTGGGTGATGAGATCCAAACAGTGGCATCACTTTGCCGGAGGCTATGGAGAGAAGTCGCATAAGTGCTTTGGCTGATAAGATGAAATGAATTAAGAAAGTAAATGATGCCTCTGTATAGATTATTAATGGTAGCAATTCTTTTGACGCTTACTAGCCAGACAGCATTTGCTAAGTGGGATGAAGAGCGTGACGTTACTACCAATGGTAAAGATGAGTTGGTTTATTACTTTAAAACCAACGATCAGGGGCAAAAGCTGGTTTTAGATAAGTATGTCAAGCGCCTGATTTTCATTCAATCTGATCGCCTATATAAGCGTACTATTCGGCTGATTAAAGTAGATGGGCAATCCATTGAGGTGATGAGTGATCCTTTTTCGCGCTTCCCAGAGCAAACGGCAATCACTTTTGAAAACAAAGATGAGGTCTTGAAGAAACTTTTTTTAGCCAAGAAAATTGAAGTTTTCGTACGCTATAACCGCGAGGAGAGCTTGAACACTTTCCAAATTCGGTAATCTAATGTTTCTTACTAGTGCCTGTAGCTAATATACCGATGCTGCAATAGGTAAACTAGGGTCTATTACTTTTAATACTCGGGATCCCTTTGGACTTCTCTTATCTTTTAGATCTATTTCTTAACCTCGATAAAAATTTAGCTCTGGTAGCTAATGAGTGGGGTGTCTGGATATACGCCCTGCTTTTTGCCATTATTTTTGTAGAGACAGGCTTTGTCGTGATGCCCTTTTTACCTGGGGACTCTCTATTATTTGTAGCTGGCGCTATAGCTGCAGTGGGTGGTTTAGATTTGTGGATGCTGATGGCTTTGTTGACTTTTGCAGCGGTCATTGGCGATGCTCTGAACTATTCAATTGGACGTTATATCGGCAACCGGGTCTTTTCTTGGGAAAGCTCACGTTGGTTTAATCGCAATGCATTTGATAAGGCGCATGCCTTTTATGAAAAATATGGTCCAGTGACGATTGTTTTGGGGCGTTTTATGCCCTTTATTCGAACTTTTGCCCCATTTGTGGCTGGGGTTGCTCACATGCGCTATCCCGTGTTCGCTTTTTATAATATCGCTGGCGGCATTCTGTGGGTCTGCAGTTTGACAAGTCTTGGTTTCTTTATTGGTGACAATGCCTGGGTAAAAAGCAATTTTTCCTTAGTTGCCTTAGCAATGATCATCATTCCAGGCCTACCAGCCCTGTGGATCTTTCTTAAGGAAGTTCTAAAAAAAGTTCAGCTTCGCGCCAAATAAGATAAAATCTCACCTTCGGCGATTTAGCTCAGTTGGTTAGAGCGATGGAATCATAATCCACAGGTCCGGGGTTCGAATCCCTGAATCGCCACCATATTCCTAAGCGCTTGCAAAGCATGGACGCCTAAGCGCAGATATTTACAGTCCTCTAAGCCTGTTTCAATCAAAACAGGTCCTCAGCAAAAGTCATGTTCATCTGTCAGGTAGTACTCGGATGACAAAAAATATTAAGTGCAGCGACAGTAAGCCGGCAGTTAAGGTTTTAGAAGAATTTCGGCGTTTGGAAGGCAACTATCCATTACTGGCATTTCATGCTGCCTTTGATGAAGCCATGCTTATTAGCACCCATTCCTCGTTTGGCCTTAAACATCTGCACAATGAATGGCTGGACATCGCATTACTTGCCAGAATTACTAGGCTAAACCCTAAAATTTAGTCGCTTGATGATCGACTAGAACTTTTTAGAATTGAGTAGGCTGTCCGCTATCAAGCTGCGATTGATACATTTGCTACTGCAGAGCGTTTGATGCGCCAATGACCTTATCTAACGAAAAAGGTAGTTCATTTGCTAATTTAAGGAGAATTGCCCAGCAAGCCAACTGGATTCCACGCTATAAAAGCACCCCATAAACCTTTGATTGTGTAGGGGTTTTAATACGGGAAAGCACCGATATATCAAATAGTACAAATTTAACATAATCCGATTCATTAGTAGGAATAAAACCTTAGGAAATCTTTGTGCTTTTATCTTTAAACATTGCTCAATTGCTTTTATATATTGGCGGGCTTAGCCTAGCTGGTCAAGGCTTGCTTTATGTTATCGCTGGTCAAGGCAGGGATACCAATTTGTTTTATCAGCTCATCGGCATGGTAAACAAACCATGGACAGTAATCGCACGCTTTGTTTCGCCAAAGCAAATTGTGGATAGCCAAATCCCATTTGTGGCATTTTGTATTGTCGGTGTTCTTTATATGGCTGTGACCATAGCAAAGATTGAACATTGCCTCACGATTGGAATTGAAGCATGTCAGTAAAAAGACGCCCTCTCCCTTGGCATATTTTGAAGTGGCGTGCCACCGCAATGATTGTGCTTGGTATGAAAAATCAGGCAATGGAAGTATTTGAAGAAATGCTCAAGCTGTTTCCAAATGATGCTTATGCCATTAACAGCCTCGCCTTTCTAAAAACTGAGTGCGGTGACAAAGAAGGGGCGATTGTTGATTACAAGCGGCTCATATTGTCCCCTGATGCCACGGCAGCCACTTGGTATAACCTCGGCTTTTTGCAAGAGGAGGTCGGTCAAATTCAGGATGCCGAACACAGCTTTCGGCAAGCCCTCAAAATTAATGAAAAGTTAGATCAAGCTTGGTATGGTCTTGGCTTGGTTCTAATTCAATTACAACGCTTTGATGAAGCGATCAAAGCCCTCAAGAAGAATACTCAACTTCAACCAATGAGCCCTTACGCTTGGTATCAACTTGCGCGGGTTTACGTTGAGCGCAATCAGCCTGATGAGGCGACCAAAATTATTCGCCATTTAAAAGAGTTTGAACCTAAATTTGCTAAGCAGCTAGAGCGGGAAACCGGTTTGGCTGCTTAGTGGTTTTTAGTAGTAGGCAACTGTTTTAGAAGTAATTTATTAACTTGAGGAGACACTGTTATGCAATTAACAGAATCGCATAAGCAATATTGGCAGAAAAACCTGAGGATGACAGCATTATTGTTAGCCATCTGGTTTGTTGTGACCTTTGTTGTGGGATATGCTGCGCGCGACCTGAATTTCACCTTTTTTGGCTGGCCGTTTAGCTTTTGGGTGGGTGCACAGGGAGCATTGGTGGTTTACGTTCTAATTATTGCCTACTATGCGCATTACATGAACAATCTTGATAAAGAATACGATTGCGCTGAAGTGGAGGAGGAATAATCATGGCCGGAATGACACCTAGTGGTGATGGAAGTATGTTTGGAGGCGGCGGAACTAATGCCGATTTTAGAAAGGCGCTAAACAAAGTTTATGCTTTGTACACAGGCGGCTTTATTGCCTTCGTTATTGCTTTAGCTATTGCAGAGCAAATGGGCTTAAGCCGTGCAATGATTGGTTACGTCTTTTTGGGCGCAACCGTTTTGCTTTATGCCGGCATTGGTGTAATGAGTCGAACCAATGATGCTGCTGAATACTATGTAGCTGGACGTCGCGTTCCTGCGATCTATAACGGTATGGCAACGGGTGCTGACTGGATGTCAGCTGCGTCCTTTATCGGTATGGCAGGTACTTTGTACTTAACCGGTTACGGTGGTTTAGCCTTCATTATGGGTTGGACAGGCGGTTACTGTTTAGTGGCTTTGTTCTTAGCCCCTTATCTTCGTAAATTCGGTCAGTTCACGATCCCAGACTTTTTGGGCGCGCGCTATGACGGTAATCTTCCACGCTTTATCGGAATTTTTGCGGCGATTTTATGCTCCTTCACATATGTGGTTGCGCAGATTTATGGTGTTGGTTTGATTACAACCCGTTTAGCTGGTGTGCCATTTGAAGTGGGTATTTTCTTAGGTTTGGCTGGCATTTTGGTATGTTCGTTCTTGGGTGGTATGCGTGCTGTTACTTGGACACAAGTAGCCCAGTACATCATCTTGATCATTGCTTACATGATTCCAGTGGTTTGGTTATCAGTTAAGCAAACGAATAATCCAATTCCACAGGCTGTCTATGGATACCAGTTGGAAAAAGTAACTGCAAAAGAAGCAGAATTAATTAAAGATCCAAAAGAGTTAGAAGTGCGCGCGATTTTCAAAGCACGTGCTGATGCTTTTGGTGAAAAATTAAAAGACGTTCCTGCTGCGCTGGCTGCTGATAAAGCAGCTGCTGAGACAAAAGTGGCTGATTTAAAAGCTGCAAATGCTCCCGCGGAAGAGTTGGCTGCTGCTGAAAAAGCGCTAGCTGCTGTTCCAAAGGATGCTGAAGCAGCTAAAAAAGCTTGGACAGCGGGCAAAACTGGAGCAGAGAATCGCTCTAAGCCGCTTGCTAATATGCCACGCCATGCTCAGCAGTTTGCGGGTGATCCCGAAGGTGATGAGAAAGCACGCACGGCATTTGATACCTCACGTCGTAATTTCTTAGCATTGATCTTCTGTTTGATGGTGGGTACAGCGGCATTGCCACACATTCTGATGCGCTTTTACACGACCCCGTCGGTAAAGCAAGCACGTGAGTCTGTGACATGGTCCTTGTTCTTCATCTTCTTGCTTTACTTCACTGCACCTGCTTTGGCAGTGTTGGTTAAGTATGAGATCTTTACGATGTTGGTGGGAACGCCATTTGATCAACTGCCAGCCTGGATCGCGCAATGGAATAAGGTTGATGCCACTTTATTATCAGTAGCTGATATCAATAAAGATGGTATTTTCCAGCTGGCTGAAATGACCATTGGTGGTGACATCATTGTTCTGGCAACCCCCGAAATTGGTGGTTTGCCATACGTGATCTCAGGCATGGTTGCTGCTGGTGGTTTGGCGGCAGCGCTGTCAACAGCGGATGGATTGTTGCTGACCATTGCAAACGCCTTGTCACATGACCTTTACTACAAAATGATCAACCCAAATGCCCCAGCTAGCAAACGTGTTTTGATTTCTAAAGCACTATTGTTGGTTGTAGCTCTGGCAGCCGCATATGTGGCTGCGCAGAAACCGGCTGACATCTTGTTCTTAGTGGGCGCAGCGTTCTCCTTTGCTGGCGCAGCGTTCTTCCCAGCACTTACCCTCGGTATTTTCTGGAAGCGCGCTACAAAAGCAGGTGCATGTATTGGCATGGTCGGCGGCTTAGGTTTGACCTTCTACTACATGGTCATGACTCAGCCTTGGTTGCGTGGCATATTTGGTGTCACATCACCGATTGAACTTTGGTATGGAATTGCGCCAATTTCAGCTGGTGTCTTTGGTATACCGCTTGGCTTTGCATTGATTTTCTTGGTGAGCTTGGTAACCCCAGCCCCACGTAAAGATATTCAAGATTTGATTGATCACGTTCGTTATCCAACATTGCGTGGAGACATCAATACACAAGCTAGTTAAGTTGTCAGATTGATTCTCGGGTTTATCCCCGAGGCTTTATAGACCCGCTCTTCGGAGCGGGTTTTTTATTGCACATCAAACAAATTAGAGTCTCAAATAATGTAGATTTCATCTTTATACTTATTGGTATGAATCCAACCATTATCAATATTGTCAGTAGTGCTATTTTTGCAGTGGCGGTACTACATACTTTTTCAACCAAGTTTTTTGAGGGTCTAGCACATAGATATCCAAATCATTCTGGTATTTGGCATTTACTTGGTGAGGTTGAGGTGGTATTTGGTTTTTGGGCGATGGTGTTGGTGTCATTCTTTTTTGTCTACTCTGGACATGATGCGACGATCGCTTACCTTGATAAGCTGAACTTTACCGAACCGCTATTTGTCTTTGTGATCATGATCATTGCGGCGAGTAAACCGGTTTTAGAGTTTTGTCTTTTTTTAGTATTGCGTGTGACAGCTTTACTGCCTGTCAAGAAATCGGTTGGATTTTTGTGGGTCACGCTCACTCTAGTACCCTTGCTTGGTTCATTTATTACCGAGCCTGCTGCCATGACAGTAGCTGCTTTGCTGCTGCGCAATTATTATTTCTCAAAGCAGATTTCCCCTAAGCTCATGTATGCAGCGCTGGCGGTATTGTTTGTGAATATTTCCATTGGCGGCGCATTAACGCCCTATGCAGCTCCTCCCATATTGATGGTTGCGTCCACTTGGAATTGGGATCTTGGGTTTATGTTGCAAAACTTTGGCTGGCGCTCTGCACTGGCAGTTGCAACCAATTCTGCCTTGCTCGTATTAATCTTCTTTAAAGAATTAAATGCTTTTAGAATCGAACCCAACGAGAAAAAAATTGATGCGATTCCTTTCGGCGTCATTACAATCCATTTAGCATTTTTAGTTGGAGTAGTGATCTCAGTTCACCATTCAGTTTTATTCATGGGCTTATTCTTGTTTTTCGTGGGGTACACCGCAGCCTATGCACGCTATCAAAATAAGTTGATTATTCGTGAAAGTTTATTAGTAGCATTTTTCTTGGCGGGTCTTGTTGTTCTAGGTGGGCAACAAAAATGGTGGTTGCAATCTCTCTTGGTCAATTTAGATTCAACTTCGGTTTATTACGGCGCTACCGTCCTTACTGCAATAACTGATAATGCTGCGCTTACCTATTTAGGATCGCTGGTTGATGGGCTCTCTGATGAATTTAAGTACTCATTAGTTTCTGGCGCTCTCACTGGTGGCGGTTTAACCGTTATTGCTAATGCCCCCAATCCCGCAGGCTTCTCCATCCTGAAGCCCAGCTTTGAGGAAGGTGCAATTAGTCCGCTTTACTTGTTTCTATATGCACTACCCCCCACTATCATCGCCATCATCGCTTTCCGCTTTATCTGAGTTAGGTGCTAGCCCATCAATTTGAAATATCGTTAGATATTGGGGCTGACCTTTCTCTTTCTCTTTGATGGATAAAATGAAATATGGCTAAATTTTGGAATTTCATCCTATTTCAGGCGGGTTGGTTTGCTTGCATTATTGGTGCAGCCAATGAGCAGGTTTTATGGCCTGTCATTGGCACCCTTTTATATCTTGCGATACATATTTGGCGCTCGGAGCATTCAAAGCTAGAGCTAAAGCTTGTATTTAAGGCAGTTATATTTGGAGTGAGTGCGGACACACTTATAGCCAATCTAGGCTTTCTATACTTTAAAGATGCTTGGCCTAGCGCCTATTTATCCCCATTTTGGATGTGGACCCTATGGGCATTGGTAGCCAGTACTGTTAATGGATCCTTATCCTGGTTACGTGGCAGGCCATGGTTGGGGGCCATCTTAGGGGCAATAGCGGGTCCAATGTCCTATGAGGCGGGTATTCGTATGGGAGCAGGCTCTTGGAGGCCAGATGGGCAACTGGGGGGGCTCGCCCTTTTGGCAATCGTATGGGGTGTTGCTATGCCGCTATTTTTCCATTGGCATAGCCGTCATGTCAGTGCAAGCCTAATTAAAAATCAGTAAATTCTTTTTAAAAGATGCTTGCAAATAGTACTGTTTTTATATACAGTGATTTGCATGCTAACAAAAAACACAAAAAACTCGAAAAACAGCCTAACAAACAGTGAAAAGGGATTAAACATGGCCTTGGACGATAAGAGAAAATCAGCCTCATCCGAATTTGACGGTATGAGCGGAGACAAGCAAAAGGCGCTTACTGCGGCCTTAGCGCAAATTGAGAAGCAATTTGGTAAGGGCTCAATCATGAGATTGGGCGATGCAGAGATTCATCAAGATATTCAGGTAGTTTCTAGTGGCTCACTGGGCTTGGATATTGCACTGGGAGTTGGTGGTTTGGCGCGTGGACGTGTTATTGAGATTTACGGCCCAGAATCTTCAGGTAAGACTACTCTGACTTTGCATGCGATTGCAGAGATGCAAAAGATTGGTGGAACTTGCGCCTTTATTGATGCGGAGCATGCTTTAGATGTTCAGTACGCTTCACGCTTAGGTGTAGATGTTAATAATCTCTTGATCTCACAACCAGATACTGGCGAGCAAGCATTGGAAATTGCAGATGCATTAGTGCGTTCGGGCTCTATCGATTTAATCGTCATTGACTCTGTAGCGGCCTTAGTTCCAAGGGCGGAGATCGAGGGCGATATGGGTGATTCATTGCCCGGCCTCCAAGCCCGTCTGATGAGTCAAGCATTGCGTAAGTTGACTGGTGCGATCAAGCGCACTAATACAACCGTCATCTTCATCAACCAGATCCGTATGAAAATTGGCGTGATGTTTGGTTCACCTGAAACTACAACAGGTGGTAATGCACTGAAGTTCTACGCTTCTATGCGTTTAGATATTCGTCGTATCGGCAGTATCAAGAAAGGTGATGAAATTGTTGGTAATGAGACTCGCGTGAAAGTGGTTAAGAACAAAGTATCTCCACCATTCCGCGAAGCAATCTTTGACATCATGTACGGCGCTGGAATTTCTCGAGAGGGTGAAATTATTGATATGGGTGTTGAGGCTGATATCGTTGAAAAATCAGGCTCTTGGTATGCCTATAACGGTGATCGCATTGGTCAAGGAAAAGACAATGTGCGTGAGTTCTTGAAAGAGAATCCAGCCATTGCCCAAGATATTGAGGCCAAGATTCGTGCGAAATTGGGAGTAAAGACTGGCACAGCAATAGTTAGCGATGTTTTAAGCGAAGAAGAGGAAGCGTAATTCTTCGATGTCAGAGCTAGGTAGCACCGTTCAAAAAAAGAAAAAACAAAGCCCGAGTCTCAAAGCTCGGGCTTTGCGCCTTTTATCCATGCGCGAGTACAGCCGCAAGGGGCTTGCAGCAAAGCTTGAAGAGTCAGCAGCAAGGATGTTGAAGCTTAAGACTGTCGGGGAGGATTCTGAGGAGATTGCACCAACCAACTCCCTGACTTCTCAGATTGAGGCTGTCTTGGATGATTTTGAGGCTCGTGGTTGGTTATCTGATGAGCGCTTTGCAGAAGCCCTTGTTAGACGTCGTAGCGAGCGCTTTGGCACTAGAAAAATACAAGATGAGCTCACACAGGCAGGGGTGGATAGCTCAAAGACTGTAGCGCTTTTAAAGACCTTAAAAGAGACTGAATACCAGCGCGCTTACGAATTGTGGTTGCGTAAATTTGGAGCTCTACCAACAGAGCAGAAGGAGCGGGCTCGTCAATATCGTTTCCTAGCCTCCAAGGGCTTTAGCTCAGCCGTAGTCTCTAAGGTAGTGGCTGGGCGTCCAGACTAGGGCAATTACGGAGCAAATAGGCCATGTTGCCGCATTGCAGCATGATAGACTTACGGAGTCAGCTAAACCGCTACCGTTGACTCAAATAGGTGGATACGGTTAATTCGGTTTTGCTAATCCTCATCGCTTGCTTAAAAAGATACCGTTTCGGGAGTAATAATGAAAATTCACGAGTACCAAGGGAAAGAATTACTGCACCAATTTAATGTGCCTGTTCCAAACGGCATCCCTGCATTTAATGTTGATGAGGCAATTAAAGCTGCCGAAAAGCTTGGTGGTCCAGTATGGGTTGTTAAGGCACAAATTCATGCAGGTGGTCGCGGTAAAGGTGGTGGTGTGAAGTTGGCTCGCAGCATGGACGAAGTGAAAAAATACGCTTCTGAAATTTTGGGTATGCAGTTGAAAACCCATCAAACAGGCCCAGAAGGTCAAAAAGTCAATCGTCTCTTAATTGAAGACGGTGCAGACATTAAAAAAGAGTACTACTTCAGTATCGTTACTGACCGAGGCACACAGAAGAATGTCATCATGGCTTCTAGTGAAGGTGGTATGGATATTGAAGAGGTTGCAGAATCTCATCCAGAAAAAATTATTAAAGTGTTTGTTGATCCATTGATTGGTTTGACTGATGCTGACTGTCAGATTATTGCGAAAGGTATTGGTGTTCCCGATGCTTCAATTCCAATGGCAAGTGACGTGTTTAAAAACTTGTATAAAACCTATTGGGAAACTGATGCTTCATTGGTGGAAATCAATCCATTAATTCTTGAAGGCAATGGCAAGATCAAGGCGCTTGACGCTAAATTCAATTTTGATCCAAATGCTTTGTATCGTCATCCAGAAATTGTGGCTTATCGCGATATTGATGAAGAAGATGCGGCCGAGATCGAGGCTTCTAAGTTTGACTTAGCCTACATTTCACTTGATGGCAATATTGGCTGCTTAGTGAATGGTGCAGGTTTAGCAATGGCAACAATGGATACCATTAAGTTGTTTGGCGGCGAGCCAGCAAACTTCTTGGACGTTGGTGGTGGCGCAACTGCAGAGAAGGTAACAGAAGCCTTCAAGATCATGCTCAAGAACAAGAGCGTTGAGGCAATCTTGGTAAATATTTTCGGCGGCATTATGCGTTGCGACGTGATTGCTGATGGTGTGGTTACAGCGTGTAAGGCAGTGAACTTGACTGTACCTTTGGTCGTGCGTATGAAGGGTACCAATGAGGAGCTAGGCAAGAAGATTCTTGCAGACTCTGGTTTACCAATCATTAGCGCCGATTCAATGGCAGAAGCTGCTACTAAGGTAGTTGCTGCTGTTGCGAAAAATAAATAACCAAGGAAATCAATATGTCTATTTTGGTAAATAAAAATACTAAAGTAATTACTCAAGGTATTACTGGTAAGACTGGCCAATTTCATACAGAAAAGTGCCAGGAATACGCAAACGGTAAAAACTGTTTTGTTGCTGGCGTTAATCCTAAAAAAGCAGGCGAGTCTATTTTCAATATTCCAATTTATGGAACTGTAAGAGAAGCTGCTCAGCAAACTGGTGCAACTACTTCGGTTATTTATGTTCCGCCCCCTGGTGCTGCTGCTGCCATTTGGGAAGCCGTTGAAGCCGACCTTGATTTTGTGATCTGCATTACTGAGGGCATTCCAGTCAAGGACATGCTGGAAGTGCGCAACAAGATGCATGCAAAAGAAGCTGCCGGAGGTAAGAAGACTTTATTACTTGGCCCAAATTGCCCTGGCATCATTACTCCAGATGAAATCAAAATCGGCATCATGCCTGGCCATATTCATAAAAAGGGTCGTATTGGTGTAGTAAGTCGTTCAGGTACTTTGACGTATGAAGCAGTTGGTCAATTGACAGCGATCGGTTTAGGGCAGTCCACTGCAGTAGGTATTGGTGGCGACCCAATCAATGGCTTAAAGCATATTGATGTAATGCGCATGTTCAACGAAGATCCAGATACAGATGCAGTTATCATGATCGGCGAAATCGGTGGTCCAGATGAAGCTGAAGCAGCACGCTGGTGCAAGGCCAACATGAAGAAACCGATTGTTGGCTTTATCGCCGGTGTAACAGCGCCTCCTGGAAAACGTATGGGCCATGCAGGTGCATTGATTTCTGGTGGTGCGGATACGGCGGATGCAAAGCTTGCTGTGATGGAAGAATGTGGCTTTAAGGTAACAAGAAATCCATCAGAAATGGCTGCATTACTTAAAGCTATGTTGTAATCAAAGATTCATGCCGATTCGTCGGCATGAATTTTGTAGGATCTTGTAGTTAAAACTAAAAATAAAAGTACGGAGACATCATGGATTATTCAGCATTTTCAGATGCAGCCTTTTGGGCGGCATTACTTTCAATCATCGTGGCGAATATTTTGCTGTCTGGGGATAACGCAGTGGTAATCGCGCTGGCATCACGCAATCTACCACCTGCCCAGCAAAAAAAGGCAATCTTTTGGGGTAGTGCCGCAGCCATCATCTTGCGCGTTGTTCTAACGATTACTGCGGTTGCTCTATTAACGCTGCCATATTTAAAAATCATAGGTGGCTTGCTATTGCTCTATATTGGTATTCAGTTGTTATCCGATAGTGGCGGTGAAGAGCATATGGAAGCCAAGACCAGTATTTGGGCGGCCATTCGTACGATTTTGATCGCTGACTTAGTGATGAGCTTAGATAACGTTCTAGCCGTTGCAGCAGCAGCTCAAAAAGGCCCTGAAGAAACTCGACTCTTGCTCTTAATTATTGGTTTGGCAATGTCTATTCCATTGATTATTTTTGGCAGCGCTATGTTGCTAAAGGTAATGGAGCGTTTCCCAATCATTATCACTATTGGTGCAGGGCTTTTAGGTTTCTTGGCTGGCGGCATGTTGGTCGACGATCCTGCGATCAAAGATAGCATTCAGGCTGCGCTAGGTGATGCGAAACTAGGCTTTGAAGTGGTTGGTATAGCGATTGTGATTTTGGTTGGCACCTATTTCAAGAAAAAGAACGCGGCTAAAGAAGCGCATTAATTTTTCTTTCGTATTAATCAGAAAAGCCGGCCTTCAAAGCCGGCTTTTTCTTACATTTGGACATCTTGAATGTGTTGGGTATAGACTGGATGATGAGGCATTTAACCCTCAGGAGCTAATGAATATGTCTACGCAAGATCAGCAACAAGAGTCTGGATTTACCTTGATTGAGGTGATGGTGGTGGTTGCCATCATCGGTATTCTAGTGGCAGTAGCCGTTCCTCAATATCAAGATTACATTGCTCGCAGTCGCATCGTAGAGGGCATGAATCTCTCCTCAAGTGCAAAGCTTGCTGTGACAGAAGCTTTTGCCAGCAGAGGTGCTGTGCCGATGGATGATGCAACACAGGGCTCGTTTACTTTTGTGCCAACCCGCAGCGTGAAGTTAATTGAAATCACACCATCTGGAGCAATTGCCATTGACTTTCAAAATAATGTAGCACCCGATAATAAAAATACTTTGCATCTCATCCCAACAAATAACCCTGATGCTAATGCTCCAAGAACAATCGATTTATCCAAGCCAGAGGGATCGACTTGGGCGGGTGGGTGGTCTTGTCGTTCCATTGAGACAAATCTCTTGCCTCAACTATTGCCTTCAGAGTGCCGCATTACGAAGTAACGCAATGATTAGTGCTTCATGAGAAATTAAGCCACCCTAGGGCGGCTTAATTATTTGCATGATGAAGTTTGTCTATTAGGCCTTCCATTCTCCAGACTTACCGCCACTCTTCTCCAGAAGATGGACATCTCCCATCACCATTCCCCTATCAACAGCTTTGGCCATATCGTAGATTGTGAGTAGGGCCACCTGTACTGCAGTGAGGGCTTCCATTTCCACGCCAGTGGGACCAGTTGTTTCGGCTCTCACTTGGCAGGTAATAGTGCTGGTTTCATTACTTAGGACAAATTCTAGACTCACGTGCGTTAGGGCTAGCGGGTGACAAAGGGGAATCAAGTCCGATGTCTTCTTAGATGCCTGAATACCAGCTATTCGGGCGATGCCTAAAACATCTCCTTTTTTATGGGTGCCCGCCTCAATCATGCCAAAGGTTGCTGGCAGCATGGTGATCTTGCCTGTAGCAACGGCAATCCGATGGGTATTGGGCTTATCACCAACATTGACCATATGGGCTTGGCCGCTTGTATCAAAATGAGTTAGTTTGTTCATGGGATAAGTTTTACCATATAGGGATGCAAGTCATAAAGACATCAAGGGGTATATCGATTTTTAGACGAATTTTGGCTACTCAGCTCATTCTGAGTTTGGCTTGGCCAAGTGCTGGTTTCGTCTATGCGGCTGGCCCTGCGCCTTCTTCGAGCACTGGGGATGTATCGGTACAGGGTGAGTCTGCCGCCTTGCAAAATTTGGGTAGAGCGGTCCAGTCGCCTGATGCTCGCTCCTCCAATCTGCCATCACGCAATGCGCCTCTTAGCCAACCCAGTTTTGTGCTCCCGGATATGGGTGACCCTGGTGGCGATAGCTTGAGTCGCATGGATGAGAAAAAGTATGGCGAAATGATCATGCGCCAGATCCGTCCAGATCCGGATTATTCAAATGATTTACCGATCTATGACTATTTAAATGATATGGAGCGACGCTTATTGCAGGCCGCAAAACGTCTGCAATTGGGCGGTGCCAATGAGCAGGGTAGTGGTGCTTATAACTTTGAAGTGTTTGCTGTTAAAGACAGTAGCATTAACGCATTTGCATTGCCCGGTGGATTTATTGGTTTTCATACGGGATTGCTAGTTAGTGCTGAAACAGATTCGGAAGTAGCTTCTGTTATGGGTCATGAGACAGGTCACGTTTTACAGCGCCACTTGGCTCGTCAGATGGACAAACAAACCACCAACACAATGATTGCCCTCGCTGGCATATTGCTAGGTGCCTTAGCTGCCTCACGTAATCCAGGCGCAGCATCTGGTCTCATGCAGGGTGGTCAGGCAGTTGCTATTAATAATCAGCTCTCCTACTCAAGAGATGCTGAGCGCGAGGCTGATCGTATCGGCTTTCAGATTCTGGCAGCGAGTGGCTATGACGTCAATGGTGCTCCAGGCTTTTTCCAGCGGCTACAAAAGGCGACAGGAATTATGGATAGTGGAGTGCCATCTTATGTGCGTACCCATCCATTAACCACTGATCGTATTGCGGATATGCAAGATCGTGCTCGAAATATCGCCAGCAGAAATGTGCCTACGGCAGTGGAGTTTTATTTCATCAAAGCACGTGCTCGCATGGAGCAATCTGGAAGCTCTAGTCAGATGTACGATTTAAAAAATACCTTTGAAGGTTTGAGTAAACAATCAGTCCCTGGAAAGCAGATAGAAGGTTTTTATGGACTTGCACTGGTTGCTCTAAAGCAGGGTAAATTCGATCAAGCTTCAAGCTATTTGCAACAAGCACGCAACCTAGCCAATAGCGTTAGCGCGCCAGGATCACCCATACTGCGACAAAGTCTGTCTTTAGACATTACTACTTCCGAGTTAGCATTGGCTAGAGGAAAGGGTGATGAGGCTTTGCAAATCGCCCAAGCCACTTTAAAAGCTTTCCCACAATCCTATGCTGCTGGAGCAGCGATGATGAATGCGTATCTGAAACTAGGTCGTACCAATGACGCCATTGCCTGGTTAAAGGCGCGCACTAGAGTGCAGCCCAATGAGTTGGTGTGGTGGACCATGTTATCTAATGCCTATGATCAGGCAAAGAATATAGCGATGCGCCATTACGCCCTTGGAGAAAAATATGCGCTTGAGGGTGCATGGCCATCAGCGATTGAGCAACTCAAGATTGCTAGATCTTCTGGTGGCGCAGATTTCTATCAGGCTTCTAGCATTGATGCACGTCTTCGTGAAATGCAGAAGCAATATCAAGAAGAATTGAAGGAGCAGGGCAAAAATATGCCTAGCTAATTAATTTTTTGGTACTTTAGCGAAATTAAAGCGATTGGCTAATTCATTAGAGTGAATAGGTTCAATCAGCAGTTGATTACCTTTCCATTGCCAGGAGCCTCTAAAGCTACATGCATCCTCCATCACTTTTGACTGATCTGAGAATAGATCTAAATCATGATCATGTAATAGCGCGACGGATAAAGATTCTGTTTTAGTAAATGCTGCCCCATCAATTTGATCAGAGAGTGATTGTTGAAATAACCCGGTGATATAAATGTTTCCTTTTTCATCACTCAGTGCTCCCTGCGGTTTTATCTCTGTGCCGCCTTGGGTTAATAGCTGAAGACCACTTTCGATCGGAAAGATTCTAGCAATGAATGGCGTGGCATCTAGCGTAACAAAAACTCGTTGTGGCCCATTCTGGAAAAAATATCTACCCAAAGAGTCGTGCGCATAATTTCTGGAGATAAACTCATTCAAGGCTACGTGCTGAATTACGCTCCCAGCTAGTTGATTGGCTTGGGCAAATTCATCACGCATACGCCATTGACCGCGACGATCAAGAGCCAGCCAGCCAAAGCAGTGAGGGACATTTGGCCACTTGATTAGTGATCGAAGAACTTGCTCATCCATAAGACATCAATCTATATGGCATTGCTAGTTAATGCAATCCATGTGGAGTTGAGGGCGCATCAAACGTATCCTCGGTGGAGTGGCTAGCATGAAGATGTGCAATCCGCCAGCCTTGACTATCTTGCAGAAGAACTAAGGTGATATTGAGAAAGAATGCTGCTTCAATTTGATCGGGTCGGATGTGGACAGCCTCAGTGGTGTCGTAAACCGCGGCCCCTAAAACAGAGTGACTTATGCAGGCAATCGGCTCCAAAAAAAGAGCTTGCTTGGCTAAGAGGCGCTCTAGACCGTCCCGAATTTCTACATGACCGCTAAGGCGCTGGCCTTCTGGAAGGACGCAAGTAATCGAATCATCATCTAGCCAGATTGCCAAAGCCCCTTTGACATCACGATTTTTTAAGGCCTCACGCCAAGCATCCACCACGTCATCGGCATTATGAAAAAGTCTGGCTAGTTTTGACATGGCGTACTTTCTGGTGATGTATAGCGCTACAAAATTAATGGGGTGTTTGAATGGCGCCTAATACGGTGATGGGCAAAATATCTTTTAAGCATTTAAGGTGACCTAATGGGCACTCTCTTTCATGGCAGGGGCTGCAAGGTAGATTGAGCCAAAGTACTTTAGCTTTTTCGGATAGTGGTGGGGTGTGATGTGGATCACTTGAGCCAAAAATGGCGACCTGCGGAACTTTTAATGCAGCACCAATATGCATTAAGCCCGAGTCATTGCTGACCAGCGCCTTGCTCACCCCAATAAGTGCAATCGCTTCGTCTAGTGAAGTTTGGCCGCACCAGTTGTGTATTTGCAAGTCATTCTTTGCCTCGGTCCTAATGCTCTCACCTAAGTCGTGATCGCCCTTACCACCCAAAAGAATCACATGAGCATCTGGCTCATGGGCGATTAACTGCTGTGCAAGAGAGGCGAAGTGATCGGCAGGCCAGCGTTTTGTTGCGCCATACTCAGCGCCTGGGCAAAGTACATAAATTAAATTTTCGCTAATTTCTGCGGCTCTTAACTTAGCACAGATTGATTCTTTGGCTGCAGGTAGGATATTGAGCCTAGGATCTGCAGGCTTGCTGGCATCAATCACTTGTGAGTGCTCCAGCGATTTAGCAAGTGCAAGGTAATGATTCGCCATCGGTGGACGATTCACTTTGCTCGGATTATCTAGAGCAAGATTAATAAGCCCAAAGCGCATCTCACCGCGATAGCCAATTCGAAATGGAATATTAGCAAGCCAAGGAATGAGGGCAGACTTCAAGCTATTGGGTAGAACAAAGCAGGTGGTGTATTGATTTAATTCAAGTTGCTTTGCTAGTTGCTTACGTAAGCCCCATTGCAATTGTTTGTGCTCTAGTCGCGCTTCAATGACTTGATGAACTTCTGAGCAGGCACGATAAATCGGTGCAACCCAAGGGCTTGCTAAAACATCAATCTGTGACTGCGGGTAAATTGCTTTGAGATACGCCAGTAGTGGCTGGGACATCACAGCATCACCAATCCAGTTGGGGGCGATGATCAGAATACGATTCATATGAGGTATCCCGACACAGCACCCCACTTGGGGGTGCTGCTAGGCTTAGTGCCCGTGGGGCTCGGTACCGGGAGTGAGTTTGTACTCAGTGCCGCAGTAAGGACACTTAGCGTCACCCGTTTTTGCTACATCAAGAAATACACGTGGATGCGAATTCCAGCTAGGGGTTTTATTGGTTGGGCAATGCAAAGGCAAATCTTTATTGCCATCAACCATTACAACTTGAGCTTCACTCATTATCTGATTTCCAATTACTTAACGTAAGTTAGCCAAGACTTGTATTGATCGCTTCTGCCGTAGACCGCATCAAAGTAAGTTTTCTGGATTTGTTCAGTAATCGGACCGCGCTTACCTTCACCAATGGTGCGATCATCTAGCTCACGAATAGGCGTTACTTCAGCGGCAGTACCGGTAAAGAAGGCCTCATCTGCTGAGTACACTTCGTCACGAGTAATGCGCTTCTCACGTAATTCGTAGCCAAGATCTTTGGCGATTTGTATGATGGAGTTACGAGTAATGCCATCTAAACAAGAGGCCAGATCTGGGGTGTAAATAATGCCGTTGTTAACGATAAAGATATTCTCTCCAGAACCTTCAGATACGTAACCCTCCGTATCTAGTAGGAGTGCTTCATCGTAACCATTAGCCGTCACCTCTTGGTTAGCCAAAATGGAGTTAATGTAGTAACCGGAGGCTTTAGCGCGAACTAGTGAGGAGTTCACAAAATGGCGGGTAAATGAAGAGGTTTTAACTCGGATACCCTTATTAAGACCGTCTTCACCCAAATAAGCGCCCCATTCCCATGCAGCGATCGCCGTATGAATGCTATTTCCTTTTGGAGAGATACCGAGTTTTTGGGAGCCGATAAAGATAATTGGTCGGATGTAGCAAGATTCCAGCTTATTGCTGTTCACGACTTCAATAATGCCACTGGAGATCTCTTTAGGAGTCCAAGGCATATTCATCTGAAAAATCTTAGTTCCATTGAATAGGCGCTTAACGTGCTCTGGAAGGCGGAAAATGGCGGTACCTTGGGGGGTATTGTAGGCACGAATACCCTCAAATACGCCCATTCCGTAGTGAAGACTGTGGGTTAACACATGAACATTGGCCTCACGCCAGGGAACCAACTTCCCATCGGACCAAATAAAGCCATCGCGGTCGGACATCGACATTTTCTCTACCTTTTAGATATTTATATAAATTGGGTGATTCAATTCGGTAAAACAGGGTGCCAAGCAACTAGGGAGCCCCAAGGCCTGGAATACGTCTCAGCCTTTATTGTAGAGCAGGGAGCGTGGTGGGGTAGTCCAATTCCTTGGGGGTCTAAAGCCGAGACGATTTAGAATGGAGCATTCCCCTTAAACCACTCCATTTGCCTATTCTCATGCCGGATTCCCTCTTTAAAGTAAAGCGCCTTAGTGAACTAGCTGCAGCAGGTCTTCTCAAGGGAAAGCGAGTTTTGATCCGTGCCGACCTCAATGTTCCTCAGGATGAGGTGGGTAATATCACGGAAGATACCCGGATTAAAGCGTCCATGCCGGCAGTACAAATGTGTTTAGATGCTGGTGCAGCAGTGATGGTGACCTCCCACTTGGGACGTCCAACCGAAGGTGAATTCAAACCCGAAGATAGTTTGGCTCCAGTAGCTGATCGAATTGCCACTCTCTTAAATCGTAAAGTGCCCTTAATTAGCGATTGGGTGGGAGGTAATTTTGAAGTCAATCCAGGCGAGTTGGTATTGCTGGAGAACTGCCGCCTTAATGTAGGCGAGAAAAAGAACAATGATGAGTTGGCTAAGAAGATTGCCGCTTTGTGTGACGTCTATGTCAATGATGCCTTTGGTACTGCTCACCGTGCTGAAGCAACTACGAATGGTGTCGCCAAATATGCACCGATTGCTTGTGCAGGCCCATTGATGGCAGCAGAGTTAGATGCCTTGAGTCGTGCTCTAGCAAGTCCGAAGCGTCCATTGGTAGCGATTGTGGCAGGATCTAAAGTATCTTCAAAGCTCACTATTCTCAAGGCTCTAGCTGACAAAGTGGATGAATTGATTGTGGGTGGCGGTATTGCAAATACTTTTATGTTGGCTAAAGGTTTGCCAATTGGTAAGTCATTAGCCGAGCCAGATTTAGTTAATGAAGCACGAGAAATCATGGAGATTATGGAAAAGCGCGGTGCGCACGTTCCCATCCCTGAAGATGTCGTTGTTGCAAACGAACTTTCTCCATTAGCGCGAGCCAATCGAGTCGCTGCTGATCAAGTAGCTGATGACGATATGATTTTGGATATCGGCCCCAAGACTGCCGCACGTTTATCCACCATGCTGGCGCACGCTGGCACGATTGTTTGGAACGGCCCATTGGGTGTATTTGAGATTGATCAGTTTGGCGGTGGTACTAAGATGTTGGCAGCAGCGATTGCCCATTCACCCGCATTTTCGATTGCTGGTGGTGGCGATACCTTAGCGGCAATTGCGAAGTACGGTATTGAAAATCAAGTGGATTACATCTCTACTGGTGGTGGCGCTTTCTTAGAATTCTTAGAAGGTAAAACCTTGCCAGCCTTTGCAGTATTAGCCGAAAGAGCGAAAGACTAAATATGTTGAGAGCAACTAAAATCATAGCCACATTAGGACCTGCATCAGAAAAGCCTGAAGTATTGCGCGAGATGATTCGTGCTGGCGTAGATGTTGTGAGAATGAACTTTTCTCATGGCACTGTTGCTGACCATAAAGCGCGTCACGACTTGGTGCGAAGTATTTCTGCAGAAGTTGGCAAAGAGGTTGGCATCATGGCCGATCTTCAGGGCCCCAAAATTCGCGTGGGTAAATTTGTCAATAGCAAAATTCTCCTTAAAGAAGGTGCACAATTTATTCTGGATGTTGCGTGTGATCTTGGTAATCAAGAGCGCGTAGGATTGGATTACAAGGAGTTACCACAAGATGTTAGACCGGGTGATCGACTGTTATTGAATGATGGCTTAGTTGTTCTTCGAGTCGAGAGTGTAAAAGGCGGAGAAATCTTTACCTTGGTAGAGCAAGGTGGCCCACTTTCAAATAACAAAGGTATTAATCGTGCTGGAGGTGGTTTAACGGCGCCGGCACTAACAGAAAAAGATATTGCCGACTTGGATGCTGCGATTGCGATGGGCGTGGATTTTCTGGCGATCAGCTTTCCAAAAGACGGTGCAGATATGGCTTATGCTCGTAAGCTAGCAAATGCCGCTAGTGCAAAGCATGGCGTTGGTAAGGTTCGCACGATTGCTAAGGTGGAGCGCGCTGAAGCTATTGAAACTGAAGCTCTAAAGAGCATCATTGCGGAGAGTGACGGCATCATGGTTGCACGCGGCGACCTAGCAATTGAGGTTGGTAATGCAGCCGTTCCTGCTTTGCAAAAGCGCATGATCAAACTCGCACTTGAGGCTGATAAATTTACGATCACTGCAACGCAAATGATGGAGTCGATGATTAATGCTCCAGTGCCTACCCGCGCTGAGGTCAGTGACGTAGCCAATGCAGTGTTAGACGGTACGGATGCAGTGATGCTGTCTGCAGAATCTGCTGCTGGTAACTACCCGGTACAAACTATCAAGGCAATGGCTGAGATTTGTGTTGAAGCTGAGAAGTCAGACCGTGTAAAACTGGATACGGATTTCTTGGATCAAACCTTCTCACGCATTGATCAAACGATTGCCTTGGGTGCTCTGTTTACAGCGCACCACCTGAATGCCAATGCGATTGCCGCTTTGACAGACTCTGGGTCTACTGCAGTTTGGATGAGTCGCCATAATATCCATTTACCTATTTTTGCTTTGACTTCAAAGATTGCTACTCAGCGTGCTTTAAGTACTTACCGCAATGTATTTCCCATTGGACTGGATTACACCAAGCATCGTGATACCGCATTACAGGAAGTAGAAGATTGCTTGAAAAAGATGGGAGCAGTGAAGAAGGGCGACGTGGTTGTACTGACCTCTGGTGAGCCAATGGGGGAGCCAGGCGGTACGAATTCACTCAAGATTATTCAAGTGAAGTAATTCATTTTTTTAAGATTTTTATTCAAACTATTCATCACTAACATTTTTAATTAAGAAATCATTATGGCTTTAGTATCTTTACGACAACTCTTGGATCATGCTGCTGAAAACGGCTACGGTTTGCCAGCGTTTAACGTCAATAATTTAGAGCAGGTAACAGCGATCATGGAGGCTGCTCATGAGGCGGATTCTCCAGTCATCATGCAAGCTTCTGCTGGAGCACGTAAATATGCTGGCGAATCATTCTTACGACATTTGATTTCAGCTGCAGTTGAGGCTTATCCACATATTCCAGTCGTAATGCACCAAGATCATGGTCAAAGCCCAGCAGTTTGTATGGCTGCCATTAAGAGTGGCTTTACTAGTGTGATGATGGATGGCTCTTTAGAAGCTGATGGCAAGACTGTTGCTAGCTATGAATACAACATTGATGTATCTAGAGAGGTGGTGAAGTTCTCCCACTCAATTGGAGTTACCGTTGAAGCTGAGTTAGGTGTTCTCGGCTCGCTGGAAACTATGCAGGGCGATAAAGAAGATGGTCATGGCGCCGATGGCAAGATGACGCGTGAGCAGTTGTTGACAGATGTTGAGCAAGCAGCTGACTTTGTAAAGGCTACCCAGTGCGATGCCTTGGCAATTGCTATTGGTACAAGTCATGGCGCCTATAAATTTACTAAGAAGCCGACAGGCGACATCTTGGCAATCGAGCGCATTAAAGAAATTCATACCCGTATTCCAAATACGCATTTAGTAATGCATGGTTCATCCAGTGTTCCACAAGAGCTGCTCGCTGAGATTCGTGAGTTTGGTGGCGATATGAAAGAAACTTATGGCGTGCCTGTTGAAGAGATTCAAGAGGGTATTAAGAATGGTGTACGTAAGATCAATATTGATACTGATATTCGGTTGGCGATGACCGGTGCGATTCGCCGTTATTTGTTTGAGAATCCAAGCAAGTTTGATCCACGTGATTACCTTAAGCCTGCACGTGAAGCTGCTAAGAAGGTTTGTATTGCGCGCTTTAATGCTTTTGGCTGTGCAGGTCAGGCATCCAAAATTAAACCAATTCCTCTAGAGAAAATGGCTGAGCTGTATAAGAGTGGCAAATTAGCCCAGATCGTGAAGTGAGATAGATATGCCCGCTTTGTATGCCACCTCTATTAAGTCATTGCCTTTACTCTCCAAAGGAAAGGTACGTGATGTATACGCATTGGGTGATGACAAGCTGCTCATGGTCACCACAGATCGCCTGTCTGCCTTTGACGTAGTGATGGGTCAGCCGATTCCTGAGAAGGGAATTGTGCTCAATCAAATGGCTAATTTTTGGTTTGAGAAGTTGGCTAAGGTGATTCCGAATCACTTAACGGGTATTGATCCTGAAAGTGTAGTACCTGCCAATGAGCTTGATCAGGTTAAAGGCCGTGCGGTAGTGGCTAAACGCCTCAAGCCAATCTTGGTCGAAGCAGTAGTGCGAGGTTACCTGGCTGGTAGTGGTTGGAAAGATTACAAAGAAACTGGCAAGGTCTGCGGCATTACCTTACCAGCAGGCCTTGAGAATGCGCAGAAGTTACCGGAGCCTATTTTTACTCCAGCTGCAAAAGCAGAAATGGGTGAGCATGATGAAAATATCTCTTTTGACAAAGTGATCGAGATGATTGGCGAGAAGTTGGCCAATCAAATTCGTGAGGTCAGTATTCGTTTATACAAAGAAGCTTCTGAATTTGCCGCGACTCGCGGAATCATCATTGCTGATACCAAGTTTGAATTTGGCTTGGATGATGCTGGTCAGGTGGTATTGATGGATGAAATCCTCACTGCCGACTCTTCCCGTTTTTGGCCTGCTGAAACCTACTATGTGGGGGCAAACCCACCTTCCTATGACAAGCAATTTGTGCGGGATTGGCTCGAAACAGCGATGGTCGATGGCAAGCTTTGGCCAAAAACAGCCCCAGCACCTGCTTTGCCGGCAGAGGTGATTGATAAAACAGCCGAAAAGTACCGTGAAGCCCTCGCTCGCTTAACTAAGGTCTAATTTCTATAGAGCCCTAAAAGGCTGGGATAATAAGGACTTAGATAGATTAACGATGTAGATCAGGGCATTTGGAGAAGGAAATGAGCAAAAAGCCAGTAGTCGGAATAGTAATGGGATCCAATTCAGATTGGGACACCATGCAGCATGCTGCTCAAATGCTTGATCAATTTGGCATTGCTCATGAGGCTAAAGTAGTTTCTGCCCATCGCATGCCAGACGATATGTTTACCTATGCAGAAAATGCCTCCAAAAATGGCCTCAAGGCGATTATTGCTGGTGCTGGTGGCGCTGCGCATTTGCCGGGCATGTTGGCATCAAAAACCATTATTCCGATTTATGGCGTTCCAGTCGCTAGCAAATACTTACGAGGTGAAGACTCTCTCTATTCCATCGTGCAAATGCCTAAAGGTATTCCGGTAGCGACATTTGCAATTGGTGAGGCCGGGGCTGCAAATGCAGCTTTGCATGTCATTGCCAATTTAGCAGTCAATGATCCTGCTTTAGCAAAACAGCTTGAAGAGTTTCGTTCAAAGCAGTCCGATACTGCACGCTCCATGAATTTGCCGGGATATTAATCAGATGGTAGATCGTTTGGAGCCCATCTTGCCGGGCTCGTACTTAGGAATTTTAGGTGGCGGTCAATTGGGGCGGATGTTTACGCAAGCCGCTCAAGCAATGGGCTACAAAGTCTGCGTTTTGGATCCTGGATCCGATAGTCCGGCCGGCTCCATCGCAGAAAAATTTATTCAAGCTGATTACACAAACTCTGCCGCCCTAAAAGAAATGGCAGCATTATGCAAATCCGTTAGTACCGAATTTGAGAATGTTCCTGCACAAGCTTTAGATGAACTTGAATCTTTAGGCGTCTTTGTAGCACCTCGCAGTAGTTGCGTATCTTTAGCTCAAAACCGCGTTGCTGAGAAAAAGTTCTTGGCTACCTGGAAAGCAGAGACCAATATTGGTCCTGTTCCTTACTTTGTGCTTGAGCACGATGCGGACATTGAGCATGTGCCAGCGGATCTATTTCCCAGTATTCTGAAAACTGCTCGCATGGGTTATGACGGCAAAGGTCAAATCACCGTTTATGACTCTGCCAATCTAGTCGCAGCTTGGGCTGAATTGGGTAAAGTGCCTTGTGTTCTTGAAAAGCGCATGGATTTGGATTTTGAGGTGTCTGCTTTGGTGGTACGCGGGTACGACGATGCGGTAGTGGCTTACCCCGTATCTCAGAACATTCATCGTGACGGTATCTTGCATACCTCAACCGTACCAGCCCCATCACTGAAGCCTGCTCAAGAGAAAAAAATTATTGAAGCCGCTAAAGCGCTGATTCGTAAGATTGATTATGTAGGTGTCTTGTGTGTGGAGTTCTTTGTGCTGAAGAGTGGCGACATTGTTGCTAATGAAATCGCTCCACGCCCACATAACTCAGGCCACTACACTATGGATGCCTGTGTTAGTAGCCAGTTTGAACAGCAGGTTAGAAGTATGGCCCGCTTACCTTTAGGCGACACCCGCTTGCTAGCGCCAGTCTCTATGCTCAATCTCTTGGGAGATCTTTGGTACGAAGGCAGCGAAGATAAGGCAAGAGAGCCTGCTTGGGACAAGGTGCTTACTCATCCGGATGCCAAGTTACATCTATATGGCAAATCTGATCCACGCATGGGTCGTAAGATGGGTCATATCAATTGTTTAGGCGAGTCACTCAATCAAGCTCGTCAAAATTGTGCAGCTGTTGCCCTTGAATTAGGGATCGAGACCTAATAATGTCCAGTGACAGTAGCTCATTGCATTCCTCTGCAGTGATTAATGAAGCGGTACAAGCTTTGCGAGATGGTGGCTTAGTTGCCTTTCCGACTGAGACGGTTTATGGCTTGGGGGCGGATGCAAAGAATCCTGATGCAATCAAAAAAATTTTTACTGCTAAGGGCAGACCATCCAATCACCCATTAATTGTTCACCTTGCAGCGCCTGATAAGTTCGATCGGGCTCAAATAGATTGGGTGCCAGTGCTAGCGCCGTGGGTAAGAGATTTGTCAGAAGATGCATTAAAACTCATCAACACTTTTTGGCCAGGTCCACTGACCTTAGTCTTTAAAAAAGATAAAAGCGTTTTGAATGAACTGACTGGTGGTCAAGATACGGTAGCCATTCGAGCGCCAGCCCATCCAATTTCGCAAGCCTTATTGCGTCAGTTTCAAGGTGGAATAGTAGCGCCTTCAGCTAATCGATTTGGAAAGGTATCGCCAACGAGTGCGGCTGATGTCCGTGACGAGTTTGATGACGTATTAGATTTGATGATTTTAGATGGTGGCGATTGTGAGGTCGGTATTGAGTCGACCATCATCGATTTATCATCTAGTGATCGCGCAGTTTTGCTGCGACCTGGCCTGATTACTCCAAGTGAAATTTCGACCAAGACCGGCATCAAAGTCTATTTACCTGGTGAGGATGCTGTCAGTAAGCGGGATGCTGCTTTACCAAGAGTATCTGGAAGTCTACGTGCGCATTACGCCCCAACGACGCCATTAAGAATGTATGCCTCAGGACGCATCTTAGATGCGCTGAGTGAGTTTCCGGATATAAAGTCGCAAGTAGCAGTTGCAGTGTGGGATTCAGACTCCTCATTGGGTGAGGATGGTCATCCATCCGTTCATTTTGAGGAAGTGATTGTTCCTAGTGATAGTACTGTGTTCACAAGTCGCCTATATCGGACCTTACGGGACTTAGATCAACAGGGTTGGGATCTGATTCTGTTTCCGGAGCCGCCACCAGGCGAGGAGTGGGATGGGGTTCGGGACCGACTTCAGCGCGCCTGTTTTGGATCTGGGCCATCATTTAGTAACCACGCCAATAGTTGATCATGGGCGTCTAAGCCTCTCAAGGCATTAGGGTGGTTTATGAAAGAGGTCACCGCATACATCCTTCCAGACTTACTCATCACATAGCCTGATATTGCTCTGACGTCTACAAGTGCCCCTGTTTTGATACGAGCCTCAGGCTTTTTCTTGAGATGTAGAAATTTTCGTAAATGTGCCATGAGGCGATTTTTCATTGTGCCATCTGTCCCTGCAATCGGAAGGCTGTTATAAAACGTATCTGCAACGGATAAGTTACGAGCTGCAACTAATAATTGCGTCATATGTTCAGCTGAGATTGCTTCATTACGAGATAGGCCAGAGCCATTTTCAATAACGAGCTCTGGGAACTGAAGTCCTAATCCCTTTAGCCAACTCTGAATCACAAGCTCGCCATTCTCAGTAGTCGCTGGTTTACCCATTTTCTCTAAAGCCAAGGTCAGCATAAGTTGTCTAGCCATGACGTTGTTAGAATATTTATTAATATCTTGTACGTTGTCAGCCAAAGTGAGGCCTTCAAATTGCAGTAGTAGTCTTGCCCCTAGAGGAACAGTACTTGGCTTGCCAGTAGGTGCTTGTTTCCAAGTTCCGCCAGCCAATTCCCAGGCTGCAGCAAATCCTTGAGTAAGAAATGTGTTGGCATCTAAAGCAACGACGTTGTAATTCACTCCCTTACACGTATTTGGAAAGCTTCCAGAAAACTGTGCAGTCAGAAGCTGGTTGGTAGTTGCTTCATCACCTTCGGGATCTAGGTTAAAGCGAATATTATTTTTCCAACTATCGCAAGATTGCGCAACTAATTGCATTTGGTTAACCACCTTGAGTTGGGATAGTGGTGGCGTGTAGCTAATATCAATGAAGTCCGCAGTGCGAGATTTACCCAGCTGAAATGAAAGCGTTCTAAAAGCGTACAGCAGGGGATCGGGCGGTACGTTATAGGCACGCAGCGATTCGCCATCAATAGTGTTGTGTTCCATAACGCTAGGGGCATAGGCACTTCTATCAAAGAATAGGTTGCCATCGATTTTTTGTATGCCTAGATTTTGTAGGGCCTTCATCATTTTGACGAATTCTTCAGGAATCAGTTTTGGATCTCCGGTGCCTTGCAAATAGATATTGCCTTTGAGGGTACCCTGACGAATAATTCCATCGGTATATAGATTGGTGCGCCAACGATATTGTGGCCCCAACATATCTAAGCCAGAGAGGGTGGTGACGAGCTTCATAGTGGAGGCAGGATTCATCGCTTGCTTTGAGCGCCAGTCCAATTTTGTTTTTGCTGTTATGTTCCCTGGCTGCCCTGAATTCATTTCCACTACTGAAATGCTGATCGCCCCTTTGGGGATCTGACTCTTCTCAAGGCTAGCGGCTACGGCCTTAGGAATAAGCTGAGGGACAGTTTCCTGAGAAACTAGATCGGCAGAAGATATCTGTGGGCTAAATAATAGGCTAGCCAACACGGCAGCAGTAATGAATGAAGAGTTTCGGGTATGCATGCCCAATAGGATAAACCTAGGTGCGCAAGATCCTAAGATTTCCCAAAATTACCGCCGATATTTTTTCTTGTAGGTCTCGATAGTTTGATTTTGTTCTTTTAGAAGGGCGATGAATTGCTTAATGCGCTCTATAAGTGGACCATTCGCTTGAAGTGATTCGCATGCATGAGTGAATTCAGTAGCCTGCAGCAGTTGTGCCCCACCTTTGACTTTATGAACCAGACTTTGAAAATAGACTTCATCAATTAGGATTTGATTGCCATCTGATTGCAATTGATGCAGAGTGTCTAGGTGAACCTTCTCAATTTCCTCCAGGATCACTATAATCTGGTGGGAATCATTTTTGATGAGATTAGAGAAGGCATCAAACGAATAGACCTCACTAGTGGGGCCCGACTCTCGGCTGGAGTCAAAATAACGTAAAAGTTCATTTTCAAGAGCGCCCAAACTTAAAGGCTTGATGAGTACGCCATTCATGCCAGATGATAAAAATTGATGGCGAGAGTCTAGAGCATAAATATCTGCAGTGACACCAATAATGATTAAGTCACGATTACCGAGAGATCGGATTTGTTTAGCTAATTCAGAGCCTTGCATTCCTGGCATCGATTGATCTGTTAGCATCAGATCAAATTGATACTCCTTCATTAACTGTAATGCCGTAGTTGCATTCTCACAAACGCAAGTACTGATACCAAGCGCTTCTAATTGCAGGGATAAAATTTGCCGACTAGCTGGGTGGTCTTCAACTACTAAAGCATGAATGTGAGAATTTTTTCGACCCGATCTTTTTAAAATTAAGTTCTTAGATGATGGTACGAGCGAATTAAAGCCCGGAGCCTGTGCTGCAGCAACACTCGTTCTAGGAAGTGCCACTGAAAAGTGGACATTGCTTCCAAAGCCTGGGGCGCTCTCAAAATAAAGGTGGCTGTTCATGGAATTCACCAAATGATTGGTGATGGTAAGACCAAGGCCGGTCCCCCTCTTTTGCTCTGATAGATAAGACTCTTGCGCAGCTGGTAATTGCTCAAAAGCTTGCAGAGCCAATTTAATTTGATCACTTCCCATTCCTACTCCAGTATCAATCACCCTGAACTCGAGTAATTGACCAGCATGATCATCAGCTAGAACGCTGGTAGAAAAGTACACCTCACCTTCAGCGGTGAACTTAATCGCATTGCTCAGTAAATTCTGTAGAACTTGTCTCAGACGTAAGGAATCAATCATGAGTACTTCAGCGATTCTGGGATCAATCGAAGTGTGGAGTAGCAGATTCTGTTTCTTAGCTACTGTAGAAAATGCCGCATGAATATCCATAATCAATTGATGTGGATTGCAAGGCTCTAGGTTGAGGGTGAGTTTGCCAGCCTCAATCTTAGAAATATCTAACACTTGATTGAGCATACCCAAAAGAGACTCGGCAGAAGCTTGAGCACTTTTTAGTAGAGGCTTATCTTTCTTAGGAAATTGCGCGCTACCAAGCAGTAGTTCTTGAACGCCCAAAATAGCATTCATCGGTGTGCGAATTTCATGGCTCATAGTTGCTAGAAAGGCTGACTTTGCAGCATTCGCTTTTTCAGCCAGCTCTTTTGAGTGAAGTAACTCATGAGCGGTTTTCTTTTGGTCAAAATATTTTCTTTGGAGTTGATAAAACATCGCTCCACCAATCATGAGAATAAGTGTGGCGCTCAGCCAAGGAAGTAGGTTTGAACCTCGCTTGTACTCATCGTCTAATACAAAAAGCTGACGTGATGCAATAGGGTCTAAGTCATTTAAAAAGTGGCTCAGTACGTCGTGAAGTGGGGCGTGCTGGTCTGAGATGAGCCAGCGATAGGCAAAAGGATCGCGACTATATAAACCATCAATTTTTAGATCTGAATTTTGGTTTTCACGTAATAGTTGACGTGCCAAGCGAATGGGCATGACTAGTGCCTCGATGTCACTTTTAATGAGAGATTGAATTAAGCTGGCGGGCGACTGCGCCTCTTTAATGTCGCTGAAACTATTAATACTGGCAGGCGCATTTTCAAGACCTCGATCAAAGTAGCCAATCTTCACAGAGCTTGAGTCCAGCTTACTTGAGGACTTAGTGACAATAGCATCATGACCCCAAAAGATGGCTTCAGATAGAGATCCAAATTGCAATACGTGGTCATCAATGTTTGGTGGATCAATGATGAAATCTACCTCGCCTTTACTGAGCTGCCTTAAGCCTTCAGAGTCTGATTTTCTCCATACCGGAACATATTGCTGTCGTGTGCACTCTTCAATTTTGGATAGCAGCGCCATAAAGGGTGCCGTACCCTGCTGATGACTAGATGGGCTGAGATAGGAGGCATATTTTTCGTGAATACTGAAGCGCACAACTGGATGGGCATCGATCCATGATTGCTCAGCAACGCTAAAGGGTCCGGCATCCGCTAGACCTGCATAGACACAGCAGAGAATGAATACTTTTTTCAATATGAACCGATGCATACAGTTTTTAGCTTTCGATGATGTTGTTCATGCGGCAGAACAAGATCAAGTCAGCAATATTATTAATACCTAGTTTGTCAAAGACTCTGGTCTTGTAGGTTGCAACTGTCTTATTACTAATGTGCAGTAGGTCTGATATCTGCTGGTTGGTATTGCCTTTGCCTAGATACTTCATGACTTGAAGCTCACGATCCGATATCAATGCCAATTTGTCGTTATCGCTCAAGGAAGTGTTGCCGTTCTTGCCATGTGTAAAGAAGGTATAGCCTTGGGAGATAGCAACGCATGCAGCCAAAATGACATCAGCCCCAGCAGTCTTATTCACAAAACCATGCGCACCTAAGGACCGCACTCTGCCGCCATAGACTGCTTCATCTAGGCTAGATAGCACCAGAATACGAACTTCTGGATGCATCAAGCCAATCCGACGGATCACATCAAAACCATCCGTCTTGGGCATATCCAAATCTAAGATGACCATATTAGGATTGACTTCTTTAATTGAGCGTAGGCACTCTTCACCATGCTGCGCCTGTCCTGCAATCTCAAAAAGCAATTGATCTTGCAACATACTTTTTAATGCCATCAGCATAGCTGGATGGTCATCTACCAACATCACGCGTTTTCTCATTACTTGTCTCCGTTTTGGGTTTTATGAGGGTGCAGCGAAAAAATGGCCTTGGCGATACGGCTATCGCTCATGTGTAGCATTTGATGTCGGCTTACTGGTGGCATCATGAGTCCGCCATAGCTATGGTGCGCCCCCATTGCCATGACATTTTCTAAATCTTTCACCAGGGTGATGTTGCTGGCATAGATTTGGGTCTGGAATTTCTGGCCAAGGGAAATCATTTCGCTTGGTAAGCCATCAGCTCGAAATTGCCCCATCTCAATATGAATGCCCTCGGGCTCGATCTTCTCTACCCAGCGGATTTGCGCACTCGCCCCAGAAAAATCAAGAAGATGGATCAGAACGCCGAGACGACGCATTCGCAATAAGCCCTCCATGCAGGATTCCATAGAGTCAGCATCCTTGAGTTTGTGCATGCCCAAACTTACTAGGCCAACTGGAAGTCGTGAGTTCAGAATGAGGTCACTTAAAGCATCTATAAAACTGCTTGATGTCAGATGTTGCGCTGGTATCGGTAAGATGCCTGGAATGAAGCGACCGCTACGGTACCAATACGTAATGGTATCTAAGCCCTCCATGAACAATCTGAGGAGCTGCGTGTCGGTAGCGGTCAGTAATGGTCTAAATAAAGAGCTCGTCAGCTTAGTTCCTTGGCTATTAAAGATGGGTTCGTTACTAATCGCTTGTCGCTGGGACCAGGATTGGTGTTCTTCTAGCGCTTCGCCACTGAGACCAAGCCAAGGCTGGCCGCAAGCATCGCGCACTTCTTGGAAGGGTTTGTTCTTCCAAGCCTTTACAAGCGTGTACAGCCGGGATTTCGGGCTCATCAGCATTCTCCAATCATTGAACAGTCAGTCTAGGCAGGACAGATTGGAGGAGTAAGGGCTTAAAGCTTATTTATGTGTAGGAATCCACCTACTTACCTGCCTCTATTATAGAAAGAGCAGGAGACTCATTTGAAATTTAAGGTGAATTTGCCCTTGAAATCCCTGGAATCAGACCTATATAATCAGCACTCCCTACACGCGAGTGCTAAAACAGGCTTATTCAGCTAAAAAGCTTGTTGCTCTCGTGTTAAGAGAATGCAACATATTGATTTATATTGGTTTTTTAATTAGTTAACACTTACTAACATAGGAGAAGGAATGAATCTGCGTCCTTTACATGATCGCGTAATCATTAAACGTTTAGATCAAGAATCAAAAACTGCCTCTGGAATCATTATTCCGGATGCTGCTGCTGAAAAGCCGGATCAAGGTGAAGTATTGGCAGTTGGCCCAGGCAAGCGTGATGACAGCGGCAAGTTGAATGCACCAGACGTCAAAGTTGGCGATCGCGTGTTATTTGGCAAATATGCAGGTCAAACAGTTAAGGTCGGCAGCGATGAGCTTCTCGTTATGCGCGAAGAAGACATCATGGCTGTTGTACAGAAGTAATTAGTACCTAAGAAAGGAATTCAATCATGGCAGCAAAAGACGTCGTATTTGGAGATAACGCCCGTACCAAGATGGTAGAAGGCGTCAATATTCTCGCAAACGCAGTAAAAGTAACTTTAGGACCAAAGGGTCGTAATGTGGTTATCGAGCGTTCATTTGGCGGCCCAATCATCACTAAAGATGGCGTGTCCGTAGCAAAAGAAATCGAACTCAAAGACAAGCTCCAAAACATGGGTGCTCAGATGGTGAAGGAAGTTGCTTCTAAAACCAATGACATCGCAGGTGACGGTACCACTACCGCTACTGTATTGGCTCAGTCTATCGTTCGCGAAGGCATGAAATACGTAGTATCAGGCCATAATCCAATGGACTTGAAGCGTGGTATCGACAAAGCTGTTACAGCGGCACTCGAAGAGCTAAAGAAAATTAGCAAGCCTTGCACAACTACTAAAGAAATCGCTCAAGTTGGCTCTATCTCGGCTAATAGCGACCAAAGTATTGGTCAGCGTATTGCTGAAGCAATGGAAAAAGTAGGCAAAGAAGGCGTTATCACTGTTGAAGATGGTAAGTCATTGGAAGATGAGCTTGAAGTAGTTGAGGGTATGCAGTTTGACCGCGGTTATCTCTCCCCATACTTCATTAACCAACCTGAAAAGCAAGTTGCCGTATTGGAAACTCCATACGTTCTCTTGTTTGATAAGAAAGTTAGCAACATCCGTGATTTGCTCCCAGTGCTCGAGCAAGTGGCAAAGTCAGGTCGTCCATTGTTGATCATTGCAGAAGATGTTGAAGGCGAAGCCTTGGCAACTTTGGTTGTGAACAATATTCGCGGCATCATCAAGACTTGCGCTGTTAAGGCTCCAGGCTTCGGCGATCGCCGTAAGGCCATGTTGGAAGACATTGCAATCTTGACTGGCGGTACTGTGATCGCTGAAGAAATCGGCCTCACACTCGAGAAAACAACTCTTGAGCACTTAGGTCAAGCTAAGCGTATCGAAATCGGCAAAGAAAACACCATCATTATTGACGGTGCTGGCGATGCTAAAGCAATCGAAGCGCGCGTGAAGAATATCCGTGTTCAGATCGAAGAAGCAACTAGCGACTACGACAAAGAAAAATTACAAGAGCGCGTTGCCAAGTTGGCGGGCGGTGTTGCAGTGATTCGTGTTGGTGCTGCTACCGAAGTTGAAATGAAAGAGAAGAAAGACCGCGTTGATGATGCATTGCACGCAACTCGTGCAGCGGTTGAAGAGGGTATTGTTCCTGGCGGTGGTGTAGCTTTGTTACGCGCAATGCAGGGCATCAAAGGCTTGAAGGGTGATAACCCTGACCAAGACGCTGGTATCAGCATCGTATTGCGTGCAATGGAAGAGCCAATTCGTATCATCGTTTCTAATGCAGGCGATGAAGCCAGCGTAGTTGTGAACGCAGTGTTGGCCAGTAAGGGCAATAATGGCTACAACGCAGCAACTGGTGAATATGGCGACCTCGTCGCTCAAGGTGTGATCGATCCAACCAAGGTAACAAAAACTGCACTAGTTAATGCAGCATCTGTTGCAGCCTTATTGTTGACTACCGATTGCGCAATTTGCGAAGCACCAAAGGATGATTCAGCTGGTGGTGGTATGCCTGATATGGGCGGTATGGGCGGTATGGGTGGAATGGGCGGCATGATGTAATGCTGCACACTTCCTCAGCTATCAAGCTGTAGAAACTAAAACGCCTGGTTCAAAAGACCAGGCGTTTTTTTAATGAATCTTCTTCATTATTAATCTGGCTGAATACCACCATCTTTAATCACTTTTTTCATCCTCACTAAACCTTGGGCAATCATTTCTTTTAAATGATCTGGTCCCAGGGGCACAAATTCAAAGCCTTGCTGTATTAACTGATCCCGCAACTTCTGATCTTTTAATGCCAAAGCCAATGAGTCATTAAGCTTGGTAACGACTGCTGGTGATGAACCCTTGGGGGCAACAATCGCACCCCAGGTAGAGAACTCATAGCCTTTAACACTTTCGCTAACGGTAGGTGCATTTGGTAATAGTGCCGAGCGCGTTTTGCTAGTGATGCCAAGCACCTTTAGTTTCCCCGATCGGATATGGGGAAGCACAACCGATAAAGCACTAATCATTACAGGCACCTGGCCTGCCATGACATCGGTAACCGCCGCCGCTGCTCCACGGTAAGGGATGTGAACCAATGGCGCACCCGTGTACTGACGAAAGATCTCCATACCAATATGCTGAGGCGAGCCATTGCCACCCGAAGCGTAATCAATTTTTCCTGGATTTTCTTTAGCGATGCGAATGAAGTCTGCGGCTGTGTTTGCTGGAAAGGATGGGTTGGCCACCATCACGAAAGTGATTGCAGCTACCTCAGAAACTGGCACAAAACTTTGAATAGGATCGTAGTCAATTTTCTTATGCAGATTGGGTAGCATCGTCAAAATGCTGTCATTAAATGCGCCCAATACAAAGCCTTCTGAATTGGCTTGAGCTACCTTGGTAGCCCCTATTAAACCGGCGCCACCAGGAAGATTTTCAATCGTAATTGCCTGACCCAAGTTCTCACTCATTTTTTGCACAATAGGCCGCATCAAAATATCAACACCACTTCCCGCCTGCAAGGGCATGATCATCTGAATCGGTCTATTGGGGTAGGTATTTTGAGCTTGGGCAGATGCAACCCAAATTAAGCCCATTACTAAAAGTAAGCATTTTTTAATGTTCATTTTTTGTCTCGTATTAATATAATTTTTAGCGCTCTAGAGGTGCCTGTGTGTATCTTAACGCAATAAAAAACCGCCCGAGGGCGGTCTGTTATAGACAAGTTTTCTATTTAACTTACTGACTTCACCATGTCCTCCACAACCTTCTTCGCATCACCGAAGACCATCATGGTTTTGTCCATGTAAAAGAGTTCGTTATCTAGGCCAGCATAACCTGCAGCCATGGAGCGCTTGTTAACAATAATTGTTTTAGCTTTAAATGCCTCCAAAATCGGCATACCAAAGATTGGGCTGCCTGGCGTACGAGCAGCAGGGTTTACTACGTCGTTTGCACCAAGTACTAGGACTACATCAGCTTGACCAAAGTCGCTGTTGATATCTTCCATCTCAAATACTTGATCGTATGGAACTTCAGCCTCAGCCAAGAGTACATTCATATGACCAGGCATGCGACCCGCTACTGGATGAATTGCGTACTTCACGGTTACACCATGATGAGTCAGTTTTTCTGTTAATTCTTTGAGTGCGTGCTGAGCGCGGGCAACTGCCAAGCCGTAGCCAGGAACAATCACAACTGTATCGGCATTTTCCATCAGGAAGGCAGCATCTTCTGGTGAACCAGTTTTGTAGTTCTTCGGACCACCATCATCAGCACCACCGGCAGAAGCTTCAGCACCGAAGCCGCCAAGCAAGACTGCCAGAATTGAGCGGTTCATTGCCTTACACATAATGTAAGACAGAATTGCGCCAGATGAACCTACGCAAGCACCCGCAATAATCAATACTGGGTTGTTCAGTGTGAAACCAATACCAGCAGCTGCCCAACCAGAGTAACTGTTGAGCATCGATACAACCACAGGCATATCTGCGCCACCGATTGGAATGATCAAAGTCACGCCCAATACCAAGGCAATCGCGCACATCACTAAGAATGCTTCGTGGCTACCTGTCATGAAGTACATGACGCCACCAGCAATCATGACAATTGCGAGAATGAGGTTGAGCAAGTGTTGACCTGCAAAGGTCACTGATTTACCACTAACTTTACCGGACAATTTTCCAAAAGCGATGATAGAAGCAGTGAAGGTGATCGCGCCAATAAATGCGCCGATAAAGAGCTCGATCTTTTGAGCGCCAGTATGGTCTTGGGCTGGGTTAAACACTGCTGCAATCGCAATCAATACAGCTGATAAGCCAACAAAAGAGTGCATCAATGCTACAAGCTCAGGCATCTTGGTCATTTGCACACGTTTAGCAGCAAGTATTCCAATGATTGCACCCGCAACAATGGCACCAATAATCAATGAGAAGACAGGTTTAAAGTCAGGAATCATGAAGGTGGTGATCACAGCCAACAGCATGCCGATCATGCCGAAGGTATTGCCTTGACGTGATGTGGTTGGTGAAGACAATCCACGCAAGGCGAGGATGAAAAGCACCGATGAAATGAGGTAGGAAATCGCGGTTATGTTTGACATGATTGTGGTCTCTGTATAGGTCTTGTTCTAGTTTTTATTTAGTTCCAGTCGCATCAGCTTTAGGGGCTTTTTTCTTGAACATTTCAAGCATGCGACGGGTGACCATAAAGCCACCAAAAATATTAATTGATGCTAAAAAGACGGCTACAGCGCCAATGATGCTGGTGAGAGTGATCTCATCACCACCAATGACTTCAGTTTGAAGTAGGGCACCAACAATAATGATCCCAGAGATGGCATTAGTAACTGCCATTAGTGGAGTATGTAATGCAGGGGTGACGTTCCAAACTACTTGATAGCCAACAAAAATGGCCAAAACAAACACGGTGATGTTTTGGACTGTGAGGATGCTTTGATACGCAGCGAGATCCATGATGTTTCCTTTGAATATTCTGTATTAGTTTTTACGGATAGCCTGGCCATCACGACACATGAGGCAGGCAGTAACGATGTCGTCATCGGTTGGGATAGCTAATTTTGCTTCTGGATCAACGATCAGCTTCATGAAATCGAGCAAGTTGCGTGCGTACAAAGCAGAAGCATCTGCAGCCACCATGCTGGCGAGATTACTGTAACCAATAATCTTCACACCACTTTTCTCAACAATCTTATCTTCTTGGGTCAAAGGACAGTTGCCTGATCCATTGTCACCACGACCAGCTGCTAAGTCGATCACGATCGAACCGGGTTTCATATTGGCAACGGTATCGCTATGCAATAAGACTGGCGGCTTGCGACCTGGAATTAAGGCGGTAGTAATAACGATGTCAGCTTGTTGGGCACGTTCCGCAACTAATGCTGCTTGACGTTTCATCCAAGCTTCTGGCATTGGGCGCGCATAGCCACCAACGCCTTTAGCAATTTCGCGCTCCTCATCTGTTTCGTAAGGAACGTCAACAAACTTAGCGCCGAGAGATTCAATTTGCTCTTTAGCGGCAGGGCGCACGTCAGATGCTTCGATCACAGCACCTAAACGCTTTGCAGTTGCAATCGCTTGGAGGCCAGCAACACCAGCGCCCAAGATCAGCACACGTGCTGCTTTAACAGTTCCGGCTGCAGTCATGAGCATAGGCATAAAGCGCTGATACTCATTAGCGGCAACCATCACCGCTTTATAACCTGCGATGTTGGCTTGCGAAGACAAGACGTCCATGCTTTGTGCACGAGTAGTGCGTGGAGCAGCCTCTAATGAGAATGCAGTCACGCCTTGGGCAGCCATCGCGGCGATATTGTCATTATCAAATGGATCTAACATGCCAATGAGCACGCTACCAGATTGAATTTGCTTGAGTTCTGCAGCTTCAGGCGCGCGCACCTTTAGGACGATCTCCGCACTAAAGGCATCTGCTGCGCTACCAATCGTCGCACCAACAGCTTCATAGGCGGAATCAGGTTGGCTGGCTGTAACTCCCGCATCTTTTTGAATAACAACTGTATGGCCTTGGCCAATCAGTTTCTTAACGGTTTCCGGTGTGGCGGCGACTCGAGTTTCCCCGAGTCTGATTTCCAGCGGTACTCCTATGCGCATGGCATTTCTCCAAAAGCAAATTTTTCAAAAAATCTATTTTAGTTAGTTAGGTGAGAAGCTACCTATCTATTTACCCTTAATGCCATTTATTTGGTTTTGCCACAAATCTCGTAAATTTGGAGCAAGACTTCTACAATGGGTTTTTTAGCTGATAACGAATTCTCGCATTTTTTGATGATCCCCCTCAATTCTGTCGCAATACCTGCTTCAAAACCCTCTAAAGTCGTTGTTGGGATGTCTGGAGGGGTAGATTCGTCTGTTGCAGCCTGGATGCTCAAGCAGCAAGGCTATGAAGTGATTGGACTTTTCATGAAAAACTGGGAAGACGATGATAGCGATGAATACTGCTCCGCACGTCAGGATTGGCTAGATGTGGTGTCTGTAGCTGACCTCATTGGGATTGATGTCGAAGCCGTCAACTTTGCAGCTGAGTACCGTGAGCGTGTTTTTGCTGAGTTTTTGCGTGAATACGCTGCCGGCAGGACACCCAACCCAGATGTTTTGTGCAATGCAGAAATTAAGTTCAAAGCTTTTTTAGACCATGCCATCAGTTTGGGCGCGGATGCCATTGCCACAGGCCACTATGCGCGGGTTCGACATGAAGATGGTCGTGTACAGCTATTAAAGGCCTTGGATGCTAGCAAAGACCAAAGCTACTTCTTGCACCGCTTAACCCAAAGTCAATTAGCGAATGTACTTTTTCCTTTGGGGGAGATTCCAAAGACGGAAGTGCGCAAGATTGCTGAGCAAATCGGCTTGCATAATGCCGCTAAAAAAGACTCCACAGGGATTTGTTTTATTGGTGAGCGCCCTTTCCGCGAATTCTTAAACCGTTATCTACCGCGTACTCCAGGACCCATTAAAACCCCTGAAGGTAAAACGGTGGGTGAGCATATGGGCCTTGCCTTTTTCACGTTAGGGCAGCGCAAGGGTATTGGTTTGGGTGGCAGCCAGGACGGCAATGGTGATGCATGGTACGTCGCCCGTAAGGAAGTAGCCAATAACACCCTATACGTCGCCCAGGGCCATGATCATCCATGGCTACTAGCCAATCAGCTTTCTACAATTGATGCTAGTTGGGTTGCTGGAGTTGCTCCTACTCCGGGGCAGTACTCTGCAAAAACCCGCTATCGCCAAACAGACTCACTATGCACGCTTGCTACTGGAGCCGCGGGACCTTTGAGTTTTGAATTGGCCTTTCCAGAGGCTCAATGGGCCGTTACTCCAGGCCAGTCTGCCGTTTTGTACGACGGAGATATTTGCTTAGGCGGCGGAATTATTGCCACCTAAGTCTTTCCGGCTGCTAGCGCCTTGATTTAAGCGGCTGGAGGCGCTGTTTCTGCGAAGGAAGGCCTTTGCATCAACTTTTGATACAAGGCGTCTAAATTGGGATATTGAGCTTGCCAAGCAATATTGGGAAAGCGGAACAGCAGGTAACCCAATGCGCAGCCAACAGCAATATCGGCCAAAGTCATCTGGTTACCGTGACACCAGGCGTTTTCACCTAATTCACGGGACATTTGGGCAAGAGAGGTATTTATTTTGCCCATTTGACGCTCAATCCAGGCGGGGCTCTGCTGCTCGGGTGGGCGCAAGGTCGCTTCTAAGCGAGCCAAAATTCCTGCATCTTCTACCCCGTCAGCCAAGGTTTCCCAAGTTTTGACAGTAGCGCGTTCACGACTACCTGTCGGGATAAGTTTGCCCACCGGGCTCAATGTATCAGCGTACTCAGCAATCACGCGCGAATCGTAAATCACTTCGCCATCATCTAAAAGAAGACAAGGCACTTTGCCCAAGGGGTTGTTCAGGGCTATTTTGGTGTCTGCGGCCCAGACATTCTCGAGTTCTAGGTCTAAATCCACCTTTTTTTCCAAGAAAACAATGCGTACTTTGCGTACGTAGGGGCTAGTGAGGGATCCGATGAGTTTCATATGCTTAGTATAGCGATGCCAATCAAACTGAATTGCTTCTAAGAGCGATTAAAATCAGGTTTTATTGAAATAATCAATGTAAAGGCAATATTTGTGAGTCAGCCGATTTCTACTCTTAATGCACTATCCCCTTTAGATGGTCGCTATGCCGGCAAGCTGGATGCCTTGAGGCCCTGGTTATCCGAAGCTGCATTTATGCGGCAGCGCGTGTTTGTAGAGATTCATTGGTTGTTGGCTTTAGCCTCTGCGGGCCTGCCAGATGTACCAAAAATTAGTTCAGCAGATGAAGCCTTTCTATTGTCTTTACCAGAAAACTTCTCTGATGCCGATGCGCAACGCATTAAGGATATCGAGGCGGTCACCAATCACGATGTCAAAGCGGTGGAGTATTTCTTAAAAGAGAAAGTAGCCGGTCGCCCAGATCTCTTAAAAGCCAGTGAATTTATTCACTTCGCATGTACCTCTGAAGATATTAATAACACTTCGCATGGCTTGATGTTACGTGGAGCGCGTGATGAGGTGCTACTGCCACAACTTAGAAAAGTACTTTCCGTATTAACGGATTTGGCAATTGAGAATGCAAAAGTGCCTATGTTGTCACGCACTCATGGCCAACCTGCTTCTCCAAGTACCTTAGGCAAAGAGTTAGCCAATATCGCTAAACGTTTAGAGCGTGCGATTGCGACGATTGCGGCAGTGCCTTTGTTAGGAAAAATGAATGGTGCAGTGGGTAACTACAACGCGCATTTATCTGCCTATCCTAATTTTGATTGGGAAAACTTTTCTAAGAATGTCGTTGAGAAACGCTTAGGCCTTACCTTTAACCCTTATACGATTCAGATTGAACCGCATGATGGCATGGCTGAATTATTTGATGCAATTGCTCGCGCCAACACCATCTTGTTGGATATGGATCGTGATTTCTGGGCGTATATTTCTATTGGTTACTTTAAGCAACGCACTAAAGCGGGTGAGATTGGTTCTTCAACCATGCCGCATAAAGTCAACCCAATTGACTTTGAAAATTCTGAGGGTAACTTGGGTGTAGCCAATGCCTTGTTGCGTCATCTGGCAGAGAAGTTACCAATTTCTCGCTGGCAGCGCGACCTCACTGATTCAACCGTCTTGCGTAACCTCGGCCCTGCCTTTGGACACAGTGTTTTAGCTTATGACAGCGCCTTACGTGGTTTAGGTAAGCTAGAGGTGAACCATGCGGCAATTGCCGCTGATTTAGATGCGTGCTGGGAAGTATTGGCAGAGCCAGTGCAAACTGTGATGCGTCGTTACGGCATTGAGAATCCGTATGAGCAACTCAAAGAACTCACTCGTGGCAAAGGCATCAACCAGGCTGATTTACAAACCTTTATTCGTGGCCTAAAGATTCCTGATGATGCAAAAACGGTGTTACTGGAGATGACCCCATCTTCTTATTTAGGCAAGGCGGTCGAATTGACCGAACGTCTGAAAAAGTGAGTTTGACTCCAAGCCTTGGGCCCGTACCGAAGGAACTGCAATACGGTGCTCGCCCTAAGATCTGGTTTGCTGTTTATCAACTGCTGTGGCATCTGCTTCTACCTTTTGCATTTATTCGCTTGGCTTGGCGCACACGCCATTCCTCTGAATATTTAAATCACTTCTCTGAGCGTTTGGGTTTTGCTTACGGCAAAACAACTATCCAGGGATCTGTATGGATTCATGCGGTATCTGTCGGTGAGACTAGGGCAGCTCAACCTTTGGTGGAAGCTTATCTAGCCCGTGGCGAGACGATTCTGTTGACGCACATGACACTCAATGGTCGCCGTACTGGCGCCGCTCTATTCGAGAAAGCAATTGCCGCAGGTCAGTTACGTCAAGTCTATTTACCCTATGACCTCTGCTGGTCTGTTGCTAATTTCATTCGCGCCTTTAAGCCAAAGCTCGGTTTGTTTATGGAAACCGAAGCTTGGCCAACGATAGTGTTTTATTGCGCAGATATTGGTCTGCCATTATTTTTAGTAAACGCACGGCTATCTGAACGAAGTGCTCGCCGCGTAAATCGATTTGGTAATGCGGGAAGATCTTTATTTCAAGCATTTTCAGGTATCTTGGCTCAAACACAATTAGATGCTGACCGCTATCGTAGTCTCGGCGTTAAGCAGGTAGAGGTTGTCGGTAACCTAAAGTTTGATGTGCCACTTGATCCCAGCTTAGTTCAGCAAGGTAAAGCTTGGAAGCAAGAACTCCATGGCGAACAACGCTTGATGGTCTGCGCTGCTAGCACTCGCGATGGTGAAGAGGCAATCATCCTGAAGGCTTGGAAAGATCTCTTACTTGACAACACTTTTGAGATTGCGCCATTGCTCTGCTTAGTCCCACGTCATCCTGAGCGCTTCCCTGAAGTGGCTAATCAAATTGAGGATGCTGGCCTGAAATTTCGACGCCGTACAGAATGGATTGAGACACCAAAGGGCGATGCTGGTATAGATGTAATTCTGGGTGACTCAATGGGTGAGATGCCAATGTATTACAGCGCTGCTGACTTAGTAGTCATGGGCGGCAGTCTACTTCCATTTGGTGGTCAAAATCTAATTGAGGCTTGTGCTGCCGGTTGCCCGGTAGTACTCGGTGAGCATACCTATAACTTCCAACAAGCTGCTTTAGATGCAATTGAGATGGGTGCTGCAAAGCGTATTCAGGGAGACTTCAGCTTGAGTGATTCTGTAGCTCTCATGGAGGGTTTAAAAGAGTTGCTATTGAATACCGCTGAACTGGCAAAGATGTCGAGCGCCGCGAAGTCCTATGCGCTCGAGCATCAAGGTGCGACCCAAAAGATTATGGCCGCCCTGGAGAATTCAAACGAACTCAGATTGAGAGATTAAACCTGAGCCCCAAAGTTGGGATCATCGTTGCGTGTAACATCATCTGGCTTTTTATCGCCCTTCACTAAATCTTCGCGGGTTACGCCAAGCCACATGGCCAGAGCTGCTGCCACGAATACTGAAGAGTAAATACCGAACAAAATACCAATAGTGAGCGCTAAGGCAAAGTAAAAGAGGGTAGGGCCACCAAAAATCAACATTGCTAAAACCATCATCTCGGTACTGCCGTGAGTAATCACGGTACGGCTGATTGTGCTGGTAATGGCATTGTCAATAATCTCGGAAGTACTCATCTTGCGATACTTACGAAAGTTTTCGCGAATACGGTCAAAGATCACCACCGACTCATTGACTGAGTAGCCTAATACAGCCAATACCGCAGCCAGAACAGAGAGTGAGAACTCCCACTGGAAGAAGGCAAAGAAGCCAAGAATAATCACGATGTCATGTAAGTTTGCGATGATGCCTGCGACTGCAAATTTCCACTCAAAGCGGAAGGAGAGGTACACCACAATACCAATGATCACAAATAGCAGTGCCATCAATCCATCGATTGCTAGCTCGCGTCCAACCTGTGGGCCAACGAACTCAACACGCTGCAGTTTCACTCCGGAAGTACTTGGTTCAAGCACCTGCATGACCGCTGCACTTTGATCTGCAGAGGAAATCATTTTTCCTTCAGAATCTCTTTGAAGTGGCAGACGAATCATTACATCACGCGAGCTACCAAAATTCTGAATCTGGGTATCGGAGTAACCCAGTTTTTCTACCTTGGATCTGATTGAATCTAGAGGGGCTGTTTGTGGATAAGACACTTCCATGACTGTGCCGCCAGTGAACTCAATTGATAAGTGAAGACCGTTTTGCCAAAGGAAAAAAACAGCTGCGAAGAAGGTGATGAGAGAGAGTGCATTTAGCGCCAGTGCATGGCGCATAAAGGGAATGTCTTTTTTAATTCGGAAAAATTCCATGACTTATTTCTCCTGAGAGCGCCAAACTTGGCCGATAGCGAGTTTCTGAACTTTTTTACCTCTGCCGTACCAAAGGTTAACCAGGCCACGTGAGAAAAAGACTGCTGAAAACATAGACGTCAAAATACCAAGGCAATGCACTACTGCGAAGCCTTTAATCGGGCCAGAGCCAAATGCCAGCAGTGCAAGACCGGCAATTAAGGTGGTGACGTTTGAATCCAAAATTGTTGCCCAGGCTTTATCAAAACCAACGGCAATAGCTGTTTGCGGAGCGGCGCCGTTACGAAGCTCCTCACGAATACGCTCATTAATCAAGACGTTGGAGTCAATCGCCATCCCTAGCGCCAATGCCATCGCAGCGATACCTGGCAGTGTTAATGTGGCTTGTAGCATCGACAATACAGAAATTAAGAGTAGCAAGTTCACTGCCAATGCAATTACTGAGAAAGTACCAAATAAGAGGTAGTAAGCAATCATGAAAATAGAGATTGCTCCAAAGCCAATGATCAGAGATTTGAAACCCTTCTCAATATTCTCTGCACCCAGACTTGGTCCAATCGTGCGCTCTTCAATGATTTCCATTGGCGCTGCTAATGAGCCTGCGCGTAACAAGAGTGCTAAGTCATTTGCGCTCTCGGTGGTTGGTTGGCCAGTAATTTGAAACTTAGAGCCAAACTCACCTTGAATCGTGGCAATCGTGAGAACCTCACCTTTACCTTTTTCAAACAAGATCATGCCCATCGGTTTGCCGATGTTTTCACGGGTCACTTCTTGCATGACGCGACCACCAGCAGCATCTAAAGAGATATTGACTGCAGGGCGTTGGTTTTGATCAAAGCCAGCGCTGGCATCAGTAATACGATCACCACTAAAGATGACCGATTTTTTGAATACGCCCTGACGGTTCTCGCCAAAACGGAATACATCCATACCTGGAGGTGGAGTCTCACCAATGGCAATAGTTGAAACGATTGGATCCGCTAACCTAGACTCCAGTGTTGCGGTGCGACCAATGATGTCCTTAGCGCGCGCAGTATCTTGCACACCAGGAAGCTGCACAACAATTCGCTCTGCACCTTGCTGTTGAATCACTGGTTCTTTAACGGCTAACTCATTAACGCGCTTATTGAGTGTGACGATATTTTGTTTTACTGCGTTGTCTTGAATTTCTTTTAAGGCAGTCGGTTTAAATTCGCCAACCAGTTTTGGAGACAGGCCGGTAGGCTTAACTTGCCAGGTCAGATCAGGCTGGCTAGTCATCAAGACAGAGCGAGCTTTTTCGGCATCTTCAGTGCTACCGAAAGTTAAAGTGATGGAGTCTTGGCCACGCTCAATACCTTGCTGGCGAATCGATTTATCACGCAGCTGACTACGAATATCTGTTGCCAAAGAAGTAACCCTCTTTTGAACTGCGCCTTTCATGTCCACTTGTAGCAAGAAGTACACGCCGCCACGTAAGTCAAGGCCAAGGGGCATCGGTAAGGCATTGAGTGCGCTTAACCAGCTTGGTGTATTGGAGAGCAGGTTTAATGCGACTGTGAAATTAGGTTCGTTTTGATCGATGTTCAATTTCTGTTGCAGCAAGTCGCGTGCACGAAGTTGGATGTCAGTATTGTTAAAACGAATTTTGATTGAGCCTACATTGCCTATAGATTCGAAGAAGATGCCGGTATTGCTAATGTTGTCATCAGTCAGAATCTTTTCGACTCGAGACTGTGTCGCCAAATCAACCTTGATGGTTGGCTTGGCGGACGAGACTTGAACCGCTGGAGCCTCTCCGAAGAAATTGGGCAATGAATATAGTCCTCCAATCAATAAAGCAAAGAGGATGACTATGTATTTCCAGAGAGGGTAGCGATTCATATTGAGATACTTTTAAACAAGCGTATTAAGCAGACTTCAGTGAGCCTTTTGGCAATACTGTTGTGATGGCACCTTTTTGCATTTGCACTTCAGTACCAGTAGCAATTTCAACAGTCACTACTTGGTCTTTTAATGCAGTTACTTTGCCGATGATGCCGCCAACAGTGACTACCTCGTCGCCAACAGAAAGAGACTCCAGCATTGCTTTAGTTTCTTTTTGACGCTTCATTTGTGGGCGAATCATGATGAAGTACAAGACTGCAAACATCAACAGCAAGGGAAGAAAGCTCATCAAGCCACCAGAATCTGCACCCGCGGCTGGAGCCTGGGCAAAAGCGTTACTAATCCACATACAAAACCTCCATTAATTACCAGTTGAAAACTGCTTAAGGAACTGCTTCAGTTTTAGGCTGTTAAAGCGAAGCCGTAAACCCGCAATTCTAAACTGTATGGGGCTTTGAGGGCTTATTTACGCTCCCAAGGCTATTAATCCTGTCCGGGCTCTACGCCGCGCTGGCGATTACGATGAAATTCCTCGCGATAAGTGCTAAAACGGTCTTTCGCCAGAGATTCTCGGACCTCTTCCATCAGCTGTAGGTAATACGAGAGGTTGTGTATGGTGTTGAGCTGCGACCCTAGGATCTCATTCGCTTTTTGGAGGTGGTTTAAGTAGGATCTGGTGAAGTTTTTACAGGTATAGCAAGCGCAGCTAGGGTCGACAGGGCGATCATCATCCTTGTACCCTGAGTTACGCAGTTTGAGATCGCCAAAGCGGGTAAAGAGCCAGCCATTACGGGCATTACGAGTCGGCATGACGCAGTCAAACATATCAATGCCCAGACTAACGCCTAGCATTAAGTCTTCAGGTGTTCCAACCCCCATAAGGTAATGTGGCATATGCTCTGGCAACTTAGGGGCTGTGAAATTGAGAATGCGTTCAAACTCAGGCTTTGGCTCCCCAACGGAGAGGCCGCCAATCGCAATCCCATCGAAACCCTGCTGACTTACGGCATCCAGGGAGAATTCACGGAGATTTTCAAACATGCCGCCTTGGACGATGCCAAAAAGGCCGTTACCAGTCTCGAGCTCGCGAAAGCGTTTCAAGGAGCGATCACCCCAACGAAGTGACATCTCCAATGAGGCACGTGCAGTTTTTTCTGAGGTTGCCTGCCCCTTGATTTCATAAGGGGTGCATTCATCAAACTGCATCGCAATATCACTATTGAGCACCGCTTGAATTTCCATGGACACTTCTGGCGACATAAATAATTTATCGCCATTGATCGGAGAGGCAAAGGTCACGCCTTCCTCAGAAATTTTTCTCAGCGCTCCTAAGCTAAAGACCTGAAAACCCCCAGAATCAGTCAGAATCGGCTTATCCCAGCCCATGAAGCGGTGTAAGCCACCATGCTTCTTCACAACATCTAAACCAGGCCGCAGCCACAAATGAAAGGTATTGCCTAAGATAATTTGGGCTTTAGCCTCATGCAGATCCCGTGGGGTCATCGCCTTTACGGTGCCATAAGTGCCCACCGGCATAAAGATTGGTGTTTGAACGCTGCCGTGAGGAAGGTCAAGCTGACCAAGGCGTGCAGGGCTAGCAGAGTCACGCGCAAGGATATTAAAGTGAACAGGTTTTGTCATGGGCTGGTTTAGTTAAGACGGCTTAAGAACATCGCATCGCCGTAGCTAAAAAAGCGATATTGATTCTGAATAGCATGTTGATAGGCATTGCGGATATTGGCTACACCAGCAAAGGCGCTCACCAACATCAGTAGAGTCGATTTTGGCAGATGAAAGTTAGTCAGTAAGCAATCTACAGTTTTGAATGTATAACCAGGTGTAACAAATAAATTCGTTTCTCCACTAAGCTGCTGGGTTTTAGCCTGACTCTCTAGGGCACGCAGGCTCGTCGTCCCCACTGCAATGACTCTACCGCCCGACTGCTGGGTGGCCGTAATTGCTGCAAGCGTTTCTACAGGAATTGAAAACCACTCGTAATGCATCTTGTGTTTACTGAGATCTTCTTCGCGAACCGGTGTAAAGGTGCCTGCGCCTACATGCAGAGTGACCGTGGCCTGTTTAACGCCGAGCTCACTCAGTTGCTTAAGAATAGCTTCATCAAAGTGCAAGCCTGCCGTAGGAGCTGCTACCGCACCAGGATTCTTGGCGATAACAGTTTGATAGCGATTAGCATCCTCTTGATCTGGTTGATGCTCGATGTAGGGGGGTAGAGGTAATTCACCGAAACGCTCCAGCAAATCAAATACATTCTCGGGGAAGAGCACTTCATAGAATCGGCCGTCATAGCCAATCATTTCGACGGGGAATGTTTCGCCCGCCTGATTGTGTACATGAACAATGCTGCCGGTCTTAGGAACCTTGGACGCCCTGATTTGTACCCAAGCTTGTTTATCTCCGCTGATGCGTTCAATCAGGAGCTCGACATTGCCGCCCGTCTCCTTTTTGCCATGTAGGCGAGCAGGAATCACTTTGGTGTCATTAAAGACCAGTAAATCCCCGGGTTTCATTAGTTTTAGGATGTCTGGGAACTGCCTATCAATCAATTGGGCGGCATTACCCTCCTCTATATTGAGCTCCAAGAGGCGGCTATCCGTTCTATTTGCCAGCGGGTGCTGGGCAATCAGTTCGGGCGGAAGGTCGTAATTGAAGTCGGAAAGTTGCATAGCATTACCATCAGGTATTGGATTTTAACGATGACGACTAAGCGACCGCCAACTGTACTCGAAAAGATGGGTTTAAACAGCCCTATGGCACTTGCTTTGCACCTGCCGTCCCGTTACGAAGATGAGACTGAGCTCTTCACCATCGAGGAGGCCTTAGGCCTTGGAAGATTCCATTCGATTCAGACTCAGGGTATCGTGATTCGCAATCAGGTGACGTTTCGCCCCAGAAGACAGCTACTAGTCACGATTGAGGACAATACTGCTTCGCTGCAACTTCGCTTCCTGAATTTCTATCCTAGTCAGCAAAAACAAATGGCAGTCGGCAGTCATATCCGGGTGCGGGGCGAAATCCGAGAGGGCTATCAAGGTGCGGAGATAGTTCACCCTACTGTTCGTGCAGTTATTCCAGAAGCACCATTGCCAGCGAGCTTGACTCCTGTCTATCCAGCAAGCGCTGGTATCTCGCAAACCATGATTCGTAAGGCGGTACTTAAGGCTCTGCAGGATGCTAGCCTCAAAGAAAGTTTGGCAGAGTTTTTACCATCCACACTCATGGGAGAAATTCTGCCAAAAAATGATTGGCCACCGCTGCAAGATGCAATTACCTATTTGCACCAGCCACCTGCTGATGCCAATACCCAATCACTTTTAGAACGAACTCATCCCGCTTGGCGGCGTGTTCAGTTTGAAGAATTATTGGCCCAGCAGATTTCCTTAAAGCGGGCGCATGCTATCCGGAGAGAAAGACGTGCCCCTAGTTTCGTGAAGGGTCAGCAAGTAAGTAAGGCAAACAAAAAAAATGTCAGTATCGAAGAAGGCTTAATCAAAATATTGCCCTTTGAGTTAACGAGTGCCCAAGCTCGTGTCTGGTCGGAGATTGGATGTGATCTATCCAATACCTTTCCAATGAATCGCTTATTACAAGGTGATGTGGGTAGTGGCAAAACAGTGATTGCAGCATTGGCTGCTGCGCGTGCCATGGATCATGGCTATCAAGCCGCCATCATGGCGCCGACAGAGATTCTGGCAGAGCAACACTATCTCAAAATGCAGGAGTGGTTTGGGTCTTTAGGGGTGAAGATTGCATGGCTCTCTGGCAGCTTGAAGGCTAAGGAAAAACGACTCGCACAAGAAATGATTGAGAGCGGCGAGGCGCAACTCATTATTGGTACGCATGCACTCATTCAGGATAAGGTGAGTTTTACGAAGTTAGGTTTAGCGGTTATTGATGAGCAACATCGATTTGGCGTAAGACAGCGTTTAGAGATTCAGCAACGCGTTGGCTCGGAGCTATTCTATTGCCACCAGTTGATGATGTCAGCTACTCCGATTCCACGGACTCTGGCAATGACCTATTATGCCGACTTGGATGTTTCTGTCATTGATGAATTACCTCCCGGTCGAAAACCTATTGCCACTAAGGTGGTGAAAGCAACACGCAGAGATGAGGTGATTGGCGGTTTACATGATTGGCTGGTAAAGGGTCTGCAAGCCTATTGGGTTTGTCCTCTGATTGAAGAATCTGAAGTCTTGCAATTGCAAACCGCAGTTGAAAGTTTTGAGCAGCTCACACAGGCACTTCCGAACTTTAAGGTTGGTCTAGTCCATGGGCGCTTAAAGAGTGAGGAGAAGGCTGCAGTGATGGCAGCTTTCAAAGCCAATGAAATCCAGCTCTTAGTGGCTACAACGGTAATTGAAGTTGGTGTGGATGTGCCCAATGCAGCACTCATGGTGATTGAGCATGCAGAACGATTCGGCTATGCGCAGATTCATCAGTTACGAGGGCGTGTTGGGCGCGGTTCGGCAGATTCAGTCTGTATCTTGATGTATGCGGAGCCATTATCCATGGCTGCTAAAGAGCGTCTGCAAACTTTACGAGAAACGTCAGACGGATTCGTAATAGCAGAGCGCGACTTATCTCTTCGTGGCCCAGGTGAATTATTGGGAGCCAAGCAGTCTGGGGATGCGATGTTGCGATTTGTCGACCTTCAACGTGATGCATGGCTGATTGAGTTAGCTCAAAAAGCAGCAGAGCGTCTGTTAGCTGAGCATGCCGACTTAGTTGAAAGACATCTTGAGCGTTGGCTTGGCTCTCGCACTGAGTTTCTAAAAGCTTGATAATTGCATCATGACTATGATTGCTATTAAAGAAAGACTAATTATCTGATGCGCGATCGTATTGTTGCTTACGCTTACCTGATCCGTCTGGATAAACCAATCGGAACGCTACTTCTATTGTGGCCAACTTTGTGGGCACTTTGGTTGGCAAGTGGCGGTTTTCCTGAATGGCATCTACTCATTATTTTTATCTTGGGAACATTTTTAATGCGCAGTGCCGGGTGCGCTATGAATGACTATGCGGATCAAGATTTTGATCGTCATGTATTGAGAACTAAAGATCGCCCCATTACGAGCGGAAAAATTTCTGGGAAAGAAGCGTTAGCTGTGGCAGCTACTTTGGCATTGATAGCTTACTTACTAATTCAACCCCTGAATGCTTTAACTCAAGAGCTCTCTTTCTTTGCCTTGGCAGTTGCGATTATTTATCCTTTCACCAAACGCTTTTTTGCTATTCCGCAAGCAGTCCTTGGCATTGCCTTTGGCTTTGGAATTCCGATGGCCTATGCCGCTGTATTGGGTTTCATTCCAATGGAAGCTTGGATTTTGTTTGTTGGAAATATTTTCTGGGCGATTGCTTATGATACGGCCTATGCCATGGTGGATCGTGATGATGATTTACGTTTGGGTTTGCGCACCTCGGCCATTACCTTTGGTCGATTTGATGTTTTAGCAATTGCATTGAGTTATGCCCTGCTATTTCTGAGTCAGATTTGGGTCGCTCAATTAGCAAATCTGAATAATTACTTTTGGGTGGGTTGGTGCTTTGCTGTCGCTTGCGCTGTATATCATCTGAAGTTGGTTGCTAGTCGCAAGCGAGAAGATTGTTTCAAGGCATTTCGCCACAACAACTGGTTGGGCGGATTCCTATTTCTGGGAATCCTATTAGGTCTTACCTAATTCATCACCCATGGCTTTACCACGCTGACTAGCTGCTTCAATTGCTTTTTCAAGTGCACCATGCCAATCGAGTTGCTTGAGCATATCTAGTGCAGCAGCAGTAGTGCCACCCTTGGAGGTGACTCTTTCACGCAATACGCCGGCATGCTCATCTGAGTTATGGGCTAATTGTGTAGCGCCCTCTAAAGTGGCGTAAGCAAGTTTGCGAGCGGTAGCCGAGTCCAGTCCAAGCTTCTCCCCACTCGATTGCATGGCTTCTAAGAAAGCAAAAACATAGGCAGGGCCGCTGCCAGAAACAGCAGTAACAGCGTCCATGAGTTTTTCTTCATGCACCCAGACTGCTTGACCTACTGCATTGCAAATAGTTTCCGCTAGGGCACGGTCGGCAGTATTGACGGCAGCATCGGCGAACAGTCCAGTAATGCCTTTACCAATTAATGCTGGGGTATTAGGCATCGCACGCACACAACGCTCATGATCAAGCCAGCGACTCATGTCTTTGAGACGAATGCCGGCAGCAATGCTCAGAATGAGTGGGCCTGGCGCTGTCGCATGCTTGAGTTTTGCACTTAAAGACTTAGCTACTACATTAAAGTCCTGAGGCTTAATCGCCATCACTACGACATTGTTTTTAGAGAAGTCAAAAGCAATTTGATCCAAAGCACCAATGATCTGCACACCAAAATCTTGATGCAATTGCAAGCCAGTACTAGCATTGGCCTCGACTACAGAAAGTTGATTGGCCTCAAAACCATTACTTAGTAAGCCGCTAATTAAAGCGCGACCCATATTGCCGCCGCCAATGAAGGTGATGTGGGCGTTTTGGTTTATTTGTTGTGTGCTCATATGTTGATCTTATCGCGCTTCCCAAAAATGGCGCTACCTATACGTACTATGGTGCTACCTTCAGTGATTGCAGCCTCTAGATCATCAGACATTCCCATGGAGAGCGTATCAAAGAAATCGAACCCAACATCATTACTGTGTTTTGCCTTAATTCCGACAAAACACTCCCGAACAGCTGCAAAAGATTGACGTTGTTGGCTAACATCATCGCTAGGTGCAGGGATTGCCATGAGTCCACGAAGAGCTAAATTAGGTAATTTGGAAATCGCATCGCAAAGAGCATCAACCTCTTCGAGAGAAATACCGCTTTTACTGTCCTCTTCGCTAACATTAATTTGAACGCAAACTTGCAATGGGCCTAGGTTAGAAAATTCTCCACGTTGAGTGGAAAGGCGTTCTGCAATTTTGATGCGATCAATACTGTGTACCCAGTCAAAGTGTTCTGCAACATCGCGTGTCTTGTTGCTTTGTAATGGGCCAATAAAGTGCCACTCAAGCCAAGGGCGCAATTTAGATAGCTGCTGAATTTTTTCAACACCTTCTTGGACATAATTTTCACCAAAAGCAGTTTGCCCGGCATGCATGGCCTCCTCAACCGCTATAGCGGGAAAGGTTTTACTGACAGCGAGAAGCTGAATATCCTCTGGCTCACGTTTAGCTGCCAAAGCTGCCAGCTCAAGCCTCTGCCTCAGCATCATGAGCTTGGTGGTGACTTGACTCATGATTGGATTTGGGTTTGTTGATTAATAAGTTGATCAACAATCTCGATCCAATGGAGTACTGGAGTGTCCTCTTGTTGAAGGTGGGTGATGCAGCCAATATTTCCGGAAACAATCACTTGTGCGCCAAACTCTTCGCAGGCAGCATTGAGGTGAGTCAGTTTGTTATGGCGCAACTGTTCTGAGAGTTCTGGCTGGGTTACTGAGTAGGTTCCCGCAGAGCCGCAGCAGAGATGGCTATCGGCGCATAGGCGCACTCCAATGCCAATACCAGCTAACAGACCCTCTACCTTGCCGCGAATTTGTTGGCCATGTTGCAGTGTGCAGGGGGGGTGATACACCACACCAGGTTTTGGATCAGTGCCCACCAGAGCAACGAGCTCTTCCTGAAGCGCTGGCAAGATTTCTGAAATATCTTTAGTGAGATCGGAGATGGTCTTGGCTTTAGCGGCATATTGCGGGTCACTCGAAAATAGATGACCATAGTCTTTGACCATCACACCACAACCAGAAGCGGTCATCACAATAGCTTCAACGCCTTGCTCAACCTGCGGCCACCAGGCATCGATATTTTGTTTGGCATTTTCTAGGCCACCAGCTTGATCATTTAAGTGGTAACGCAATGCACCACAGCAAGTGGCCTTAGGTGCAGAAATTAACTGAATCTTGAGCGCATCTAAAACACGTGCTGTTGCTGAATTGATGTTTGGCAGCATGCCAGGCTGAACACAACCCTCGAGCAATAGCATCCTGCGTGAGTGGCTAGTCTGTGGCCTTGCATAGGGATCCGTATTTATATTGAGCGCTTTATTTTTAGCTTCCGGAATCTTGCGCTGTATACCAGCTGGCATGAGTGGTCGAACTAAGCGGCCAATGGCCATCGCAGAATTAAATAACTTAGGGCTGGTTAAACTCTCTTTCAGAGCCCAGCGGGTGAGGCGCTGACCAAGAGGACGCTCGGGAGTATTTTCTTCTGCCCACTTGCGACCAATATCGACTAAGTTGCCATATTGCACACCGCTTGGACAAGTGCTCTCGCAATTACGGCAAGTGAGACAGCGATCTAAATGCAGGCGTGTTTTTTCAGTGGGGGCTTGGCCTTCTGCCATTTGCTTGATGAGGTAGATGCGACCTCGAGGACCATCAAGCTCATCACCAAGCAGTTGATAAGTAGGGCATGTGGCCGTGCAGAAACCGCAGTGCACACACTTTCCAAGAATTCTGGCGGCTTCAATACCCTCAGGAGTATTGGCGAATTGGGGAGCGAGTTGAGTTTGCATAGGGTGCTAAAAGAGGCGCTTAAGGAAGACGTGAAGTAGCAAATACGCCTGCTGGATCAAAGGCGGTTCTGAGGCGTGCTTGTACTGCCTCTAAAGCACTTGAGTGCACTTGCTCACTCAAAAGGGTAAAGCGTTGCTTGCCAGGATCAATATTGCTACCTTGCTTAAAACGACTTGCATGCCCGCCATGAGCGGTAGCTAATGCCTTGATGGATGCATAAGTGGCATCATCGCCAGGCGCCTTTAGCCAACGTTGCTGCCCATGCCATTCCAAAGCAATATCACCGCTAATATTCTCAAGAGTGAGTGGTCCGCAGGCGGCCGGTAGCGCGAGACGATACAAAGTCTCATCACTATTGAGATTTAAAAAAACAACTAATTGCTGTTCGCGCAAGGCGACCCAAAATTCCGTAGCAACTTGAGGGTCTAATTCACTTGCATTGACAGCTGCGCCCATGATCGGAATTGCCGCCTTGACTGCAGCAGCAGCTCCGGCTAAGCGAATAGTGAGTTCACCATCACCACCTGTTGAGCTACCGATCCAGCAACTTGCCGAGAGCGGTAAAGGCTGCCCTGCCCATTCATTGACGAGTTGTAGTGCGCGTGCTTGGGTAATATTGCAACGCAGAGATGTTGTGGCAGCTGGTCGCGGCAATACTTTTACAGATGCCTCTAGCAACAGTGACAAGGTTCCCATTGATCCGGGTAGTAAGCGTGAGACATCATATCCCGCAACGTTCTTCATCACCTTGCCACCAAAAGATAAGTCTTGGCCTTTACCATCGAGGATACGTACGCCTAGAACAAAATCACGTAAGTTCCCCGCGCTAATGCGTCCTGGACCCGCCAAGCCTGCAGCAATCGCTCCACCAAAAGTTGCGCTCTCACCAAAGTGGGGTGGCTCAAATGCCAACATTTGATTCTTATTGACTAAAGCAGCTTCAATTTCTTTTAGCGGTGTACCAGCACACGCAGTAATCACCAACTCTTCAGGCTGGTATTCCAGAATCCCAGAGTAAGTGCGGGTATCTAACTTGGCATAAGAATTGGCATTACCATACCAAGACTTTGTGCCGCCACCTTCAATCGATAAAGGGGTTTTATTTTTAACTGCCGCCAGAATTTGCTCTTGAAATAAGTCAATATTTGCATTGCTAGTCGTGGACATTAAAAGCGCTCCAACTCAGGATGCGGTAAGTTGCCACCACTAATACGCATACGGCCATATTCAGCACAACGATTCAAAGTGGGAATAGCTTTATCGGGATTCAATAGTCGCTCTGGATCAAATGCGGATTTAACCCCCCAAAAGGATTCGCGTTCACCTTCACCGAATTGAACGCACATAGAGTTAATCTTTTCAATACCAACACCGTGTTCACCAGTGATCGTGCCATCAAGCTCAACACAGGCCTCTAAAATTTCAGTACCAAATTCTTCGGCGCGATGCCACTCATCCTGATCGGCACCGTTAAACAAAATGAGGGGATGCATATTGCCATCACCCGCATGAAATACATTTAAGCAGGCAAGGCCATATTTCTTTTCCATGCCTTGTATGCGTCTGAGTAGGGTGCCGATATTTCTGCGTGGGATAGTGCCGTCCATGCAGTAGTAGTCGGCTGCTAAGCGGCCTGCTGCTGGAAAAGCATTTTTACGACCGCTCCAAAACTTCAGGCGCTCCGTTTCATTTTGAGAAATCTGAATACCGCTAGCCCCAGCTTGCTCTAGAACTTTTGTCATGCGCTCAATTTCTTCTGCAACCTCTTCAGGTGTGCCATCGGATTCGCAAAGCAAAATAGTTTCGGCTTCAAGGTCATATCCTGCATGAACAAATTCTTCTACTGCGCGAGTGGTGGCTTTGTCCATCATCTCCAGGCCGGCTGGAATAATCCCGGCAGCAATAATGGCCGCTACTGCATCGGCACCCTTTTCAATATCGTCAAAGCTCGCCATGATGACGCGCGCTAACTTAGGTTTAGCAACCAGCTTTACTGTGACTTCAGTCACTACAGCAAGCATTCCCTCGCTACCCATTACGATTGCCATTAAATCGAGTCCCGGGGAGTCTGGTGCAAGACTGCCGAACTCTACGATCTCACCGTTCATCAAGATGCCGCGCACTTTTAGAACGTTGTGAAGCGTCAGGCCGTATTTGAGACAGTGAACACCACCTGAGTTTTCATTGACATTCCCGCCAATAGAGCAAGCGATTTGCGAGGATGGGTCTGGGGCGTAATACAGTCCGAGATGGGCCACCGCTTCGGAGATCGCTAAATTACGTACGCCCGGTTGCACAACTGCAGTTCTGGTGAACTGATCAATATTGATGATCTTTTTGAGTTTAGCTAGTGAGAGTACTAGGCCCTGCGATATGGGCATAGCGCCACCAGATAGTCCAGTGCCAGATCCACGGGGGACAATGGGTACCTGCATCGCAAAGCAAGTCTTCAGAATCTGAACAACCTGCTCCTCAGTCTCCGGAAGGGCTACTGCCAAAGGCATACGTCGATAGGCTGCTAGGCCATCGCATTCATAAGGAATCGTGTCCTCAGGCTCCCACAACAAGGCACGCTCGGGGAGGATAGGGCGTAGGGCCGATACCAATTTGGATTGCAGGGCGGTAATAGCCGCGAGTTCGGGGGGTGGGGTCACCATATTCATAGGAATCATTTTAGCCATTTACCTATAATTAGTTTTATGGGAAATCGACTTTCAAAAATAGCCACCAGAACTGGTGATGAGGGCATGACCGGACTTGGCGATGGTAGCCGGGTCGAAAAGGATCATTTGCGCATCTGCGCCATGGGTGATGTAGATGAATTGAACTCTGAAATCGGGGTTTTGATGACTGAATCGATTCCCGAGAGTCTTGCAGAGGAGTTCAAAAGTCTATTTTTGCAAGTACAGCATGATTTATTCGACTTAGGTGGGGAACTCTGTATTCCCAATTACACCCTACTCAAGCCAGAGCAGGTAGCCCAGTTGGATATTTGGCTTGAAAAATACAATGCGACTTTGCCTCCTCTGACTGAATTTATTCTTCCAGGCGGTACTCGCGCAGCTTCTCAAGCTCATGTCTGTCGCACAGTCTGTAGACGGGCAGAGAGATCGATTGTGCGTTTGGGTTGGGAGGAGCCTTTATACGATGCTCCGCGTCAATACGTCAATCGCTTATCAGACCTATTGTTTGTATTAGCGCGGGTACTCAATCGTGCGGCAGGTGGTCAAGACGTTCTATGGAAGCACGAAAAAAAAGAGACTAAATAAATTAGTCTCTTTTAGGATTAATAAAGTAGCTTTACTTTATTTCCTTACCTGATTATTTCTTTGCTTTTCTGCGGTTCTTTACAGCTAAAGCTAAGCGTTGCAATACGTTGACTGAGTCTTCCCAGTTAATACAAGCGTCGGTAATACTCTTGCCATATTCCAATTTATTTGGATCATCTTTTCCAGGTGAGAATTTTTGTGCGCCATCATTGAGATGACTTTCAATCATGACGCCAAAAATTTGCTTTGAGCCAGATTCAATTTGTTCAGCAATATTTTCCGCCACCACAATTTGACGCTCATGTTTTTTGCTAGAGTTTGCGTGCGATAAGTCAACCATCAAGCTGGCTGGAAGCTTGGCAGCTTCAAGCTCAGAGCAGGCTGCTTGCACATATTGCGCTTCATAGTTAGGCTCTTTACCACCACGTAAAATAACGTGACAGTCTTTATTGCCTTTAGTTTCCACAATCGATACTTGACCGTTTTTATGAACGGATAAGAAATGGTGTGGACGGCTAGCTGCCTGAATAGCATCGGTAGCAATCTTGATGTTGCCATCAGTGCCATTCTTAAATCCGATTGGCGCTGAGAGGCCAGAAGCCAGTTCGCGATGCACTTGACTCTCGGTAGTGCGTGCGCCAATAGCGCCCCAAGAAATCAGATCTGCAATGTATTGCGGAGAAATCACATCTAAAAATTCGCTACCTGCAGGCATGCCTAGGCGATTAATTTCCATCAATACTTGGCGAGCCATGCGTAAGCCTTCTTCAATGCGATAGCTCTCATCTAAGTATGGGTCATTAATTAAACCCTTCCAACCAACGGTGGTGCGTGGCTTTTCAAAATAGACTCGCATCACAATTTCGAGTTCACCCGAGAAGCGATCACGCTCTGCGAGCAGTCGTTGGCAGTACTCTAATGCCGCACGGGGATCATGAATTGAGCAGGGCCCGATGATCACAAGCAGTCGATCATCTTTTCCATGAATGATGTCACGAATCTTTTTACGTGTTTTGCTGATCAGCGCTTCTGTAGGTGTTCCAGCGATCGGGAAAAAGCGAATCAAATGTTCTGGTGGTGGCAGAACAGTAATATTGTGAATGCGTTGATCATCCGTATCTGACGTTTTATCAACGGCAGCGTACCAGTTTGCGGGATTCGTATTTTGTTGGCTCATTCGGCTATTTTAAGCCGTATTAAGCCGTTCCTCCGACAGTCAGGCTGTCGATACGTAAAGTTGGCTGCCCAACGCCCACGGGGACGCTTTGACCCTCCTTGCCGCAAACCCCGATACCGCCGTCTAATTTCAGGTCATTTCCGATCATGGAGACCTGTTTTAAGGACTCTGGGCCGCTTCCAATGATGGTGGCGCCTTTGACGGGATATTGAATTTTGCCGTTTTCTACCCAATAGGCTTCTGAGGCTGAAAATACGAATTTACCGCTAGTAATGTCGACTTGACCGCCCCCAAAGTTGACGGCATAAAGGCCGCGTTTAATGCTGGCTACGATTTCTTGAGGGTCATCCTTGCCAGCCAGCATATAGGTATTGGTCATGCGGGGCATCGGTAGGGAGGCAAAACTCTCGCGCCGTCCATTACCTGTCAGGGGCATATTCATGAGTCTGGCATTCAGGCTGTCCTGAATGTAACCCTTCAAAATACCATCTTCAATTAAGGTAGTGCATTGGGTGGGAGTACCTTCATCATCGATATTGAGTGAGCCACGACGACCAGAAAGTGTTCCGTCATCGACTACGGTGACACCTTTAGCAGCAACGCGTTGTCCAATACTGCCAGCAAAAGCTGATGAGCCCTTGCGATTAAAGTCGCCCTCAAGGCCATGACCTACTGCTTCGTGTAGTAAAACTCCAGGCCATCCTGGTCCCATCACTACTGTCATTGGGCCCGCTGGGGCAGGGCGAGAATCTAGATTAATTAGTGCGCCATCAACAGCCTCATCAACATATTGATTAATGAGCTCTGTATTGAAGTAGTGGTAATCATGACGAGCGCCACCGCCCGAAGATCCGGATTCGCGACGACCATTTTGTTCGGCAATCACATGCACTGATACCCGCACCAGTGGACGTACGTCAGCTGCTAATAAGCCATCAGCTCGAACTACGAGCACCACATCAAACTCACCTGCCAAGCTAGCCATCACCTGAATGATCCGTGGGTCGCGCGCTTTTGCACGACGCTCAATGCCTTCAAGTAGGGTGATCTTTTCTTGGGGCGCTAGTGAATCTAAAGGATTTAAGTCTGAGTAGAGTCCGTTGGAAACGGGCGTAAAGATTTTGCTTGCAACGGCACGCGTCCCACCTTGGGGCCCAATTACTCGAGTAGATTTAGCTGCTTTATTCAGAGCCTCTAAATTAATTTCATCAGAGTATGCAAAGGCAGTCTTATCTCCATAGATCGCGCGCACACCAACACCCTGATCAATGCTAAAACTACCAGATTTCACAATACCTTCTTCTAGACTCCAGCTCTCACTGCGGGTGTGTTGAAAATACAAGTCAGCATCATCGAGCTGATGCGTAAACATATTGCCAAAGGTGTGATGCAAATCTTGCTCAGAGAGGCCGGTTGGCTCAAGCAGAATGGATTTAGCCAGCTTGAGAAGATCGGCCTGTTTCTTGGGCTTTGTCCAATCACTTGGAAATAATGCTTCTGGTGCTCTCATCTTGATTTTGCTGAACTTTCTGTATTAAAGCTTGCGGTGTTTTAGTGCGGGTAGCTTAGAGCGTACCTCTTTTAATTTATCTTTGCTGAGTGTGCCCTGAATAAAACCCTCCCCCTCAGGAAGATTACTCAATATCTCTCCCCATGGATCGATTAGCATGCTCTCACCCCAAGTACGCCGTTGATTCAAGTGAACACCACCTTGTGCTGAAGCTAGGACATAACATTGGTTTTCAATTGCACGAGCGCGCAGAAGAATTTCCCAATGATCTTTTCCAGTGGTGTAGGTAAACGCAGCCGGAATAATGTGGCAATCCACTTGGCCAAGGGCGCGATATAGCTCTGGAAAACGTAAGTCATAACAAATACTTAAGCCAAAACGCCATTCAACTTCATTAAGCTGGATTACAAATTGACCCGGTTGACTACCCGCTGAAATGGTTTCAGATTCCTCATAACGCTCCGTTGGAGTTTGAAATCCAAATAAATGAATTTTGTCGTAACGAGCGATTTGTACGCCTCGAGGATCAAACACTAGGGAGGTATTGAGAACCTTATTAGATTCTTTAGCCTCCAGAGGAATAGTCCCTGCAACTAAATAGATATTATTTTCTTGTGCAATCGCGGCGAGACGTTCTTGAATTGGACCAGACCCTGCCGATTCGCGCGCATTTACCTTATCGGTATCCCTCAATCCCATTAAGCAAAAATATTCCGGCAATACGGCAATCTGCGCTCCGCAATCTTTAGCCGCTTTAATTAAGCGAGCTGCAGTCTCGAGATTTTCATGAAGGCTGGGAGTCGACACCATTTGTATTGATGCTATGTTGAGTTCAGAAGCATTACTAGGTGCGTTCATCTATTTAACCTGGCATTTAGTTGGAGGTGTTTTGGTTTGCAGGCGGGCTTGCTGGAGCAGAATTGGGCGAGCTTGGTTTTGTTTGCTCTTTCAAAAGATTCTTAGTGCGAATTGTCTCTAAGGTTTTAGAATCGAGTGGTTGACCCTTTTGATCTAGGGGGATCACTTCCGGATTGTCCCATGATCCCTGAACTAAATAATCTGTCTGCATGGTTCGGTTAATTTGATTGGTGATGAGGTACTGCCCCAACACTGCTCCTAGGCCAATAATGGGGTTGATTGCAAATGCCGCTAGTGAGCCTGCAGTGGCGTCAATTGTAGGAAAGATGGTGATGCGGAGATCTTGAGTTTCTTTGGCGACATTAATTTGCCCCGTCATGGCAACCCGAGCTTGATCTAGAATCATGGTGAATTGTTTGGTTTGTGCAACCCCTTGTGCAATCTCAAAATTACTAGCGATAGAATTGAAGGGTGTACCTTTAGTTGCTAAGTTTCCGAGACTACCTTTTAGGTCAAAGGTTGCAAATCTAAAGAGACTTTGCAGACTCAGAACATCCAATAACTTAGCTCCATCAGAATTGACTTCTAGTAAGCGACCTTTGGCGAGGTCTAGGCTCACGTTGCCAGCAAGAGAATCATAGGCTGGAGAAAAAGGTGACCCAGACCATGAGAGTGAGGCATTAAGCTTTCCTTCGCCACCCTCTACCGATTTAGAGTTACTCCAGTGAGCAATAATCTGCCCCGCATCTTTAATATTCACATCCGCGGTAAATGAGCTTAGTTCAGGATTATTTGGGGTGCGAGCCTGCCACTGACCTTTGATGGTGGAGTTGCCTTGAGGATTATTAATTTGCATTGACTCAAGCTTCATGAGATCACGACTAGTTTTGGATTTGATCTTTACAGCACCTAGTTGCGCCTTTGTCCAACTCAAATCATCGATCGTTAAATCTAGGCTGGGGATAGCATTTGGGTCGACTGGAGTCTTGAGGGGAGTAGCTTTTTGTAGGGCATCTTCTTTGGGTAGTAAGGCTGGAGATGTGCGTTGATCTGGAACTTTTAAGCGTGCAAGTCTTCCAGAAACAAATCCACTAGGGTGATCACTACTGTCGGGTTGCCATTGCAATTGTCCAGCGATCTGGGGTGAATTTAAACGCAGTTGCCAAGCAATATTTTTTTTCTGAGACTGCATACTGACATCAGCCCACTCGCGATCTAGGGCTATTAATTTCTTCACTTGAGCAGAGATTTGTACATCCTCCTGGAGAGTATTTGACGGATTGACTTCATTCGCTCTCCCCTTTGATTTTCCTGCCCCCAAAAACTCTACCCACTGATCAAGATCAAGTTCATTGCTTGCTAAGTAGAGAGAAGTACCTTGCTGTGGCAATGATGCCGGCGACCCAACTCCGATTGCATTTTTTACTTCATTTACCGAATTGAGATTTCCCTGAAGAAAGTATTGCCCCCCTAATTTTCCAGACCAATCTGCACGCACTAAATTACTCTTGCTGACTGGGTAAATTTTTAGACTGAGCTCTCCCAACATAGGAGTTCCTGCTAGTTTCTTAGCGGGTGAGGGGGCGGAGCTTGCCCAATTACGTAAATCAAAATTGAGCTTGGTTTGACTGCCCGCTTTGTTAAAGTTGATCAGACCTTCGTATTTGGCCGTTCCACTCATCGCGGTGAGGAGTGCAGGGTGAGCTCGAGATCTTAAATTTCCTGAAATGTAATCTTTGATGAAGCTAGCATTGATATCACCTCCGATGCTAAAGCTAGTGTTGCCTGCTGAAGAGGGTGCGCTAGCAATCTTGAGGACACCACCTAAAAAGTTTGCGGTGACATTATCAAACTCAGGATTAACTTCGGTAATGCGCACCTTACCCTTTAGATTTTCCAAGGGAGGAACCTGCCCCCATTGCATTTGATTTCCGGGAAGATTAATTTTTGCATCGAAGTTGACATCGTTACTTCCAGATAGCGGAATTTTTAAGTCAAGACCGACATTTACGGGGCCCTTGAGGGAGAGATTCTTGGCTAAGTTCGCTTGTGCAATGCCTACGGGTGATGCAAATAGGTATTCGAGGATTTCAGAGCCATCTCCCTCAATGGAGCCATTAATGAGTAAGGCCAGATTTTTAGCGCTGAGATCTGGAATTTGTGATTGGACCTTAGTGATAGCCACCTTTTTGTAGTTTGCTGTATCAACGTCAACCTTCAATGCTGCTTGTTTCATTTTGATACTGCCGCTGACATTGTTAAGTGCTGACCAAACCCCTTGGCTTTTTGGAAGCAGAGGTACTGGCTTGAAGCTTGCTTTGGAGAAAGGTAGGTTTAAGCTGAGCTCTCCCACAGTGCCAGCTGGGTAAGGCGCTTGATTGGGGTCGCCTTTAATATGCAAAGAGCCATTTTGAATCTCCCCAGACTCAAAGGCTTTGCTCAGGTATAGGCGGCTATCCTTATCCATTCCAACTGGTAAATAGCGATATGCTGTTGCTAACTTAGCCTTAACAAACTCCATATCGAGTGTTATTTGATCGGGTTGCTTAGGGCCGCCAATCAAATAGCTGAGATCAATATTGGTGGTGATTTCAGAGTTACTGAGCTGCAATTTCTTAGCATTAATTAGCCAACCACCTTTCTGTTTGGACCAACTAATCTCACCCTTTGCGCGGTCCAATTGAATTTCAGAGGCGGATAAAAAGTCATTCATCTCTAACTCAAGGTTGCTCGAATCTAGTGCGAAATCACCTTGTTTCTGATTAACCACTAAGTTACCAGACAAATTTGTAACTGAGGGTATCGATTTATTCACTCCAGTGAAGCTAATATCATTCAGCTTTGCACTAATAGTGAAGTCGAGTTTGCTTGAGGAAAACCAATTTCCTGGAATGGGTAAAGCCGATAGGGCGGATTGGCTCTCGGACCAATTCATATCTACATTCTGTAATTCACCATCCGCTTCAGAAATCTTGATCCATTGATGAATCTTTTTTGGCAGAGGAAGATTTAGGGCAAAAAGTGCAATATCTTCTAATTGTATTTTTGGTGATGAGAAGCCAAACTCTTTAATCTCGCCACCATCTTTTGGCGCACGCCAACGGAAAGTAATAGGGCTTAATTTTTCAAGCGGCGCAGTTTGTGGGCTGTCGATATTGCGCCATGCCAAGGTTTTTGTTGTGAGAGAATTTAAGCCGCCATCTGTATCTTGGATGAGCTCTGTCTCTAGCCTGCCAAACTCAAGGGGATCCTCATCCTTGTTTAGTTGCACTATGAGCTGATCAGCTATTAAGGACATTTGCCCGCCATTAGCCTTGCCCCCATCAAGCTTCAGGCTGCCCTGAGAGTTGATTTTGCCGCCTAGGTCATAAATTGGAAGACTCAGGTCTTTGGAAATTTGACTGAGCTTGAGGTCAGCAAAATCCCATGAAACAGTTCCGATCCAGTCGCGCCAGTTACCCGCTTGGCCACCAAGGTGATGGACAAAGTCAGCTTGAAGTTTGATTGGGCTTGGACTCCAAGGGGTTTGGGTAAGGATCTGACCTTCATGACTACGAATACCGTTTATTAAGCGGAAGCTTTGAATATCAATGGCGGTTTTTAGCCTTCGACTTTGTTGGTCTTCCCAATAAATTTTGGCATTGTTAACTTGGATATTATTTTGAGCGAGCAACCAGTTTCCAGTTGAAAAATTATCAGCATTGCCTTGAATCGGAATTCCGGCAATCGAAACTATGCCTTTTGCATCTCGTTGTGCGTATAGCTGCGCCTGATCAATGGTGATCTCGTGAAAATAGGGTGCTAAATAATAGAAAGAAAGCCAGCTAAGTTGCCCGCTAATATTTTCAATGAGTAAGGGCGGGGTGGAAGTGCTTGCATTATTGAATCGCAAACCTTGAATCGCAAAGTGAGGTCGAATTCCAGTCCAGGATACCTGTACATCATCCATTGTGACGTTGGTGCCCAAGCGAGCACTCATTAAGCGCTCTATAGTTGGCTTTGATTTCTCAATTTGTGGCCAAAGAATAAAACGCACCCCAAGATGGCCTAATACGAAAAAAGCCATAGTGACACCGACAAGAATGAGGGCACGCTTACGCCAACGACCACCAAAACCTGGAGGACGTTTTTGAAGCACGCTCTGCAGGCGAGTCCGGATAATATTTACAAGCATGATCTCTATTATCCGTCAGCTATTAGGTGATCGCCAAGCTTCTACAAGTTTGAGTCTAGAGTCGGATTAAGATGGAGAAATGACCGATTTTGCCGCCCAACTTGAATTTCTAAAGCAGCACTCTAGCTATGCGCAACGCTGGCTTCATTCTCGCCCTGACTGGTCTGATTGGCTGCGTTCTCAGGGCGCCCAAAAAGTGGATGCGATTGGAATCAGGGATTTATTGAGTCCTTGCCAAGATGCTTTAGCCGCCCCCGAGCAAGATGAGGTTCAATTTATGGCGGATCTGAGGCTGGCTAGGCAACGCCTCATGCTCTGGATTGCCTTCCGAGACCTCAATGGCATGGCTGACCTCAGTGAGGTAACGCATGCACTGAGTCATTTTGCTGAGGAGGCAATAGCCCTTGCGATTGTCTATAGTCGAGAAGATCTACAGCGTCGTTTTGGCTTGCCTTGGAGTCGGGTCACGGATTCAGAGATGCCTTTAATGGTGGTGGGTATGGGTAAGTTGGGTGGGCTAGAACTCAACCTTTCTTCTGATATCGACTTGATCTTTTTGTATGAGCACGAAGGTGATACTCAGGGTGGGCCCAAGAGCCTGTCGAATCACGAGTGGTTTACGCGAATGGGTAAGCGTCTGATTAAATTATTAGCTGAGCATGACGCTAATGGTTTTGTATTTCGGGTGGATATGCGCTTAAGACCCAATGGAGATTCTGGGCCTTTGGTCTGTAGTCTCGATATGCTCGAAGAATATCTCTTGGTACAGGGGAGAGAGTGGGAGCGCTATGCATGGATTAAAGGCAGGTTGATCTCACCTTTACCTGACTCATCCTCCTTTGCTTATTGTGAGCGTGAGCTCGATCAGCTGATTCGCCCTTTTGTTTATCGCCGTCATTTAGATTACGGTGTGATTGCTTCTATCCGTGAATTGCATAGGCAGATACAGCATGAGGCTGAGAAGCGTTCATCGAATCATCATGGTCGATCTAGAGATATTAAGTTGGGTCGTGGCGGCATTCGTGAGATTGAGTTCTTAGCGCAAATGTTTCAATTGATGCGTGGTGGCACGGATCCACGCTTTCGTATTCGACCTACTCTGGAGGTATTGGAGTTAATAAAGCAGCAGGGTATTTTGCCTGCCACAGAAATTGATGATTTAAAGGTGGCTTACGTTTACTTACGTCGCTTAGAGCATCGGATTCAGGTTTGGGAGGATCAGCAGACACACTATTTGCCCGAGGATCAGGCCCCTCGTGCTCGCTTGGCAGCTAGTATGGTCGGCCCTGATCAGACTCAAGAACAAGCTCGTTTTTTATCTGAGCTCGACACACACCAAACGGCAGTAGCTCAGCATTTTGAAAAAGCTTTTGTACTCGATGATGCTGCACGTTTAGACAATACCTCTCTTCCGGCAGGCTGGGAGCCTGACGCCACCCTATTCCCAGAGTCTGCTACCCGATGGTTGGCTTGGGCTGATAGCTCTAAGCAAAGACAGTTACCAGAAAAAAGTAGAATTATTTTTAACAACCTCATTCGCAAAGCTGCGGAGAACTTGCAAGTGGATCAGCCTATTGTGATTAGCGCAGATCAAACCTTGCTTCGCTTTTTTGATTTGTTAGAAGCGGTTGCAAGGCGCAGCGCCTATCTCTCCATCTTGTCTGAATATCCTCAGGCGCTGTTCAATGTATTGGCTTTGCTCAAGTCCTCTCAATGGGGTGCGCAATATTTAACTCGGCATCCTCATCTCTTGGATTATTTGCTCAACTCGCGTACTGAGAAAGCCCTGATTGAAGATCCTGAACAGTATTGGCAGGAAGTAAAGGCGACCTTGGATATGCGTCTGGATGACGTGATGGCAGATGGTGATGGCTCAGAGCAGGCGATGGATATTTTGCGCATTACCCATCACACCGAAACCTTTATCACTTTGCTCGCAGACTTAGGAATTGGCATGGATCACGAGCTTTCGGTTGAGAAGGTGAGTGATCATCTATCTGCTTTGGCAGACTTGATATTGCAGACCACTTTTGAGCGGGTATGGCCTAGCGTTGCCCAGAAGTTTGCATTACCGCTTGATGCGACTGCGCCATTCGCAGTAATTTCTTATGGCAAGTTGGGTGGTAAAGAGTTGGGATATGCCTCCGACTTGGACTTGGTTTTCTTGTATCAAGCCGAAGAGGCTGATTTTGCTGCCCAAGAAATTTATGCGCTACTCGCTAAGCGGATGATCAACTGGTTAACCGCTTACACGTCGGCCGGGAGTCTCTTTGAGATCGACACACGACTTCGCCCAAATGGTTCCGCTGGATTTCTGGTAACAAATGCCGATGCATTTAAGAAGTACCAGATGCGGGAGGGTGACAACGCCGCATGGGTTTGGGAGCATCAAGCTCTGACACGAGCTAGATCCTCGGCGGGATCAAGAGCAGTTGGAGAATTTTTTGATAGTGTGCGATTTGACGTTTTAAGTCAGAAGCGTGATGTCGGACAACTGCGCCACGAGATTTTAGAGATGCGTCGCAAGGTTCATGCTGGACATCCAAACCCCAGCCCCGACTTTGATTTGAAACATGATGCCGGCGGTATGGTGGATATTGAATTTATCGTGCAATTTTTAGTCTTAGCATTCTCAAGTGCTTATCCACAGCTGATTGGTAATCTGGGAAACATTGCCTTACTTCGGATTGCTGGAGAGGCGGGCTTAATTCAAGCTTCAGTAGCGCAAGAGGTGGGGGATGCCTATCGTTTGCTTCGGGCGCGCCAACATCGCTTGCGTTTAGATGGTGCAGAAAAGACGCGGGTAGATTTGGGACTTGAGCCACAACTGGTGCAAGCAAGAGGGGTAGTGCTCACTTTATGGCAAGAAATATTTCTGGCTCCTTCGGATGCTGAACCCGTTTAGTTTTGCTCTAGTAGCTCACGAGCGTGTCGGCGTGTAGTGTCGGTAATCGTTGCTCCGCCCAGCATGCGCGCAACTTCCTCTACTCGCTCGGACCTTCCAAGTGGCATGACCTGTGATAGAGTTTTATCACCCGCTTGAGATTTGCTTACTTTGAGGTGGTGATTACCTTGCGCAGCCACTTGTGGCAAGTGAGTCACACACAGAATTTGATGTGACCCGCCAAGTTGACGTAATAACTTCCCAACGGTCTCAGCAACGGCGCCACCAATACCCGCATCAACTTCATCAAATATCAGTGTAGGGGTAAAGGACGCCTTACTAGTGATGACGCTAATAGCTAAGCTAATACGCGCTAACTCACCGCCGGAAGCTACTTTTGCTAATGAGCGCGGAGTGCTTCCAGCATGACCTGCAACTAGAAACTCAATTTGTTCAAGACCATGGGCGCCACCTTCGGCCAAAGGTAGCAAGGCAATCTCCAGCTGCCCGCCCGCCATCGATAGGTCCTGCATCGCAGTGGTAACTTGCTTACCTAAATCTTGCGCAGCCTTGTTACGTTTTTGTGAGAGTTGCTTTGCTTGCTTGAGATAGGCAAGCTCTTCTTGTTTCACCCTCTCGCGCAAGGCTTCTATATTTTGCGAGGCAGTTAATGCCTCTAAGTGCTCGGTAGTATCTAAAAGAAGCTTTGGTAAGTCATCTGCTTCGGTGCGGTATTTTCTGGCTGCACCATGCAGCGCTTGCATACGCTCCTCCACTTCATTGAGACGCGCAGGATCTAAATCCAGTTTTTGTAAATAACGATTGAGGCCATGCACCGCTTCATCTATCTGAATTTGGGCTGACTCTAAGGCTTGGCTGATCTCACTGAGTGCGGAGTCATGTTCGGCTAGGGCGCCTATATTTGCGCTAGCCTTAGAGAGGGTAGATTCGACAGAGTTATCCGCATCGCTTAGAGCATCAATTGCCTCTTGGCAGCCACTCATAATTTTTGCGCCGTTCGCTAGGCGAGCATGTTCACCTTGAATGGTGGTCCATTCACCCTCTTGCGGAGAGAGTTCAGTGAGCTCCTCTAATTGCCATTCCAAACGCTCGCGCTCACGTTCAATATCTTGCCCAGCATTTTCAGCTTGCTCTAGTTTGCGACGCGAGTCACTGAGGATTTTAAATAATTGGGAGACCTCAGTAACAAGATCTAGATGATTAGCGTGGCGATCCAATAGTTCACGTTGCGCGCCACCTTTGAGCAGTAGTTGATGTGCATGTTGACCATGAATATCTACCAATTGATCACCTGCTTCTCGCAGCTGCGCCAAGGTTGCTACGCTACCATTAATAAAAGCGCGGCTACGGCCATTGGCCTCTACAGTTCTTTTCAGTAAAAGACCTTTCCCATCGTCTTCAATTGGAAAGCCTTGCTCATCTAGCCATTGATTGAAGTGTTTAATTTGCTGTGCGTCAATCCGAAAGAGCGCGCTAATTTCTGCACGACTGCAGCCTTCACGAATTTGGCTACTATCTGCACGTTCGCCTAATACCAAAGCAAGCGCATCCAAGAGGATGGATTTACCGGCGCCTGTTTCACCAGTCAGGACTGTAAACCCAGAGGAAAAGTCGAGTTCTAGCTGGTCAACAATGACAAAGTCGCGAAGCGATAGTGTTTGTAGCATGCTTTAGCGTACCAAAAAATTCGACATCAGAATGTCGATGGATACTCATTCCAATGTAACTTCTCGCGCAAGGTTTTGTAGTCGCTATGGCTGCGAGGGTGAAGTAGGGTGATGGTTTTTTGAGATTGACTGACTTCAATAATGTCACCTGATTGCAAATGCGTTTGTGATTGCATATCAAAGTTCACAATTACTTCTCTACCATCAACCACCTCGATACTCACCACAATATCTTGCGGTAAGACAATGGGGCGATTGGATAAAGAGTGCGGTGCAATTGGTGCCAATAGAATTCCGGCAACCCGTGGATGTAGGATTGGTCCGCCAGCGGAAAGGGCATAAGCAGTTGAGCCGGTAGGGGTAGACACAATCAAGCCATCTGATCGCTGGTTATACATAAATGAACCGTTGACGCGCACCGCAAGCTCGACCATTCCTGAGATTCCGGAGCGATTAACCACTACATCATTGAGGGCAAGAGCTTGATTGATTTTTTTGCCATCACGTATCACAACTGCATCTAGTAGCGTTCTGGTATCCGCTTCGTAGTCGCCAGCAATAATTTGTGACAAAACCGTTTGAACGTTCTGAATCGGGATGTCCGTCATGTAGCCCAAGCGGCCCATATTGATACCAACCAAGGGGACATTGCTCCCGGCCAGTTGGCGTCCAATCCCCAGCATTGTTCCGTCACCACCTAAAACCACTGCTAAATCAATGGCTCCCGCAAACCCCTCTACTTTTTTGATCGGGTAGGTGGTTAGGCTGAGGTGGCTTGCGGTGGCGCTTTCAATAAAGACCTCGCAGCCTTGGTGGCCAAGTAGTGCTGCCAGGTCTTTAAGACGCTCTTGCATGCCGTCAGCCTGATATTTGCCGACAAGCGCAACCCGGCTAAAGGCCTTTTTGCTGGAATTTGGGGATGGGCTTAACATATAACGATTAAACCATACGCATAAAATCCCTTCCACCATGGATGATCGTTCCCGCGCCTTACTGAAAACCCTCATCGAGCGCTATATCGAAGAGGGGCAGCCTATTGGCTCACGCACCCTATCTCGATTCTCGGGACTGGATCTTTCTGCGGCCACGATTCGCAATGTCATGGCGGATTTAGAGGAAATGGGTCTAGTAACCAGCCCCCATACCTCAGCGGGCCGCATCCCAACTCCTAGGGGCTATCGCCTCTTTGTAGATACGATGGTGACCGTTCGCCCCCTAGAGGAAATTGCCGCCCGTGAGATGGAAAAAGGGCTTTTGCCAGATTCACCGCAAAGAGTACTGAACTCCGCTGCGCAAATCCTGTCTAATTTGACCCATTTTGCCGGGGTGGTGATGACGCCCAAGCGAGCTCAGGTCTTTAAGCATATTGAATTCTTGAGGCTGGGTGAGGGCAAAATCCTGCTCATCATGGTTACACCTGAAGGCGATGTTCAAAACCGCATCCTCCCTACTTCGCAGGACTACACCCCAAGTCAGCTAGTTGAAGCTGGAAATTACATCAATACTCAGTTTGCCGGCAAGAGCTTTGCAGAAGTGCGTGCGCATCTTGCCTCTGATTTGGATAATTTACGAAGCGATATCTCGGGGCTGATGGCTCTGGCATTGCACAGTGGCGTTAGTGATTACGGTATGGGTCAAGGAGATATGCTGCTATCAGGTGAGCGGCGCTTGCTCAACGTTGGCGATCTCAGTACGAATTTGGATAAGCTGCGCAAGATGTTCGATATGCTGGAGCAAAAGTCGGTCCTCATGCAGTTGCTAGATGTATCTAGTCATGCCGATGGTATTCAAATCTTTATTGGTGGCGAAAGTGATTTGCTGCCTTATGAAGATTTGGCGGTGATTAGTGCACCTTACAGTGTAGATGGTCAGATTGTTGGCACCCTTGGCGTGATTGGACCTACTCGTATGGCATACGATCGGGTGATTCCGATTGTCGACATCACCTCTAAGTTGTTATCGGGCGCATTAAGTGCGCCAATAAGTTCTTAATAGTCATTATATTTTTTAGCTCTCTTTAATAAAGACGGATCTTCCTTGAATCAAAATCCCCACCTACGCCCCTCTAAGACAGCAGTGTTATTGCTCAACTTGGGCACTCCTTCCGCACCAACTGCTAAAGCGGTAAGGGCTTATCTCAAGGAATTTTTATCTGATCCACGCGTTGTAGAAATCCCCCGCATTATTTGGTGGTGTATTTTGAATGGGATTATTTTGCCGATTCGTAGTGGTGCTTCTGCAAAGAAATACGCTTCCATTTGGTTGCCAAAATTGGGTTCTCCATTGATGCATTACTCCCGCCTGCAAGCAAAAGAGTTAGGTGAGAAATTCGCAAGCCACGGTGAAGTAGTGCTGGTAGATTTAGCCATGCGTTATGGTGAACCTTCAACTCAGCAAGCCTTGGAAGCTCTGCAGGCACAGGGCATGGAGCGTTTATTGTTATTGCCACTATATCCACAGTACTCTGCGACTACTACTGCCTCCAGTTTTGATGAAGTGTTTCGCGTACTGGGGACTTGGCGTAATCAACCCGAGTTGCGTTTGGTTAAGTACTACCACGATATCCCTGCATATATTTCAGCATTACGTGACCAAGTACTTGGTGCATGGGATAAAGATGGTCGCCCAGATTTTGCTGCTGGTGATCGCTTTGTAATGTCTTTCCACGGATTACCCAAGCGTAATTTAATGAAGGGCGATCCCTACCATTGCGAGTGCTTGAAAACTGGCCGCTTACTTGGTGAGTCATTGGGTCTAGAACCTGGACAATACTTAGTTACTTTTCAATCTCGCTTTGGTAAGGCGGAGTGGCTCAAGCCTTATACGGCCCCAATGATTGAAGAGTTAGGTAAAACAGGCTGCAAACGAGTAGATATTTTTTGCCCAGGATTTCCGGCAGATTGCTTAGAAACCTTAGAAGAGATCGCAATGGAGGCGCGTGAAATCTTTTTGGAGCATGGTGGCAAAGACTACCGCTATATTCCTTGCTTAAATAGCAATCCAAAGTGGATCGATGCAATGTACGACATTGCCCATCAGCATCTATCTGGTTGGAGTTTAGGTGTTGAGTCTGATGCAGTATTACAGGAGCGTGACCGCTTGGCTGAGTTAGCTAAAACGAAGATTGCTTAAAGCTTGGCACACTTGAAATTGCCTAAATTGGCCCCATATTGTTCAGAAGTAGCCATCCTGATAGAAAAGTGAATTTGCATCTATGACCCAAGAAAATCAAAATCCATCTCCCGAGCAAGAACATACTGCTCCTGATCCTCAGGCTGAAGTTAGTGCACAAGCAGCCCCTGCAGATACCGAAGTAAAGACTCCAGAGCAAGAAATTGCCGAGTTAAATCAAAAGCTAAGCGAGATGCAAGATAACTATCTGCGCGCCAAGGCCGAGGGTGAAAATATTCGTCGCCGAGCCGCTGAAGATGTCTCAAAGGCGCATAAGTTTGCAATTGAAGGTTTTGCTGAACACCTCGTACCGGTAACAGACAGTCTCTACGCAGCCCTGAATGCAGAGGCTGTAGATGCCAAAGCATTTAAAGAGGGCCTAGAGATCACCCTAAAACAACTGCTGTCTGCTTTTGAAAAAGGTCGTTTGACTGAGATTAATCCTGCTGTAGGTGACAAGTTCGATCCTCACCACCACCAGGCCATTGCTTCAGTTCCTTCGGATCAAGAGGCCAATACCGTGGTTTCAGTGCTCCAGAGAGGTTATTCCATCGCTGATCGGATTTTGCGCCCAGCCTTAGTAACCGTGAGCGCGCCTAAATAAGGTATTAAAAGCCTCTAAATGGGGTTTTCTGGGTCAAAAAAGATAAAAAGGGCAGAAATCTGCCTTTTTTGCTTTTCAACCCTTGAATTTCTCTGCTTCGACCCCATTTATTCCTTATCGAATTATTCGCAGTTTGACGAAATAACACCTAACTTAATTTTTTGGAGCCATTATGGGAAAGATTATCGGAATTGACTTGGGAACCACGAACTCGTGCGTTTCTGTTGTTGAAAACAATGCACCTAAGGTTGTCGAGAACGCAGAAGGCGGTCGCACAACTCCTTCCATCATCGCTTATGTTGAAGACGGCGAAGTATTGGTTGGCGCACCTGCAAAACGCCAATCAGTAACCAATCCTAAAAACACCATCTACGCAGTAAAGCGTTTGATGGGTCGTAAATTTACTGATGCGGAAGTACAAAAAGACATCGGCTTGATGCCTTACAAAATTGTTCAAGCGGACAACGGTGATGCTTGGGTCGAGGCGCGTGACAAAAAAATGGCACCACAACAAGTGTCAGCAGAAATTCTGCGCAAAATGAAAAAGACTGCCGAAGATTACCTCGGCGAAGAAGTGACTGAGGCAGTGATTACTGTTCCTGCTTACTTCAACGATAGTCAACGTCAAGCTACTAAAGATGCAGGTCGTATCGCTGGTTTAGATGTAAAGCGCATCATCAATGAGCCAACTGCCGCGGCATTAGCCTTCGGTTTGGACAAGCAGGACAAGGTTGATCGCAAGATTGCCGTATATGATCTGGGCGGCGGTACATTCGACGTATCCATTATTGAGATTGCTAACGTAGATGGTGAGAAGCAGTTCGAAGTGCTTTCAACTAACGGCGATACATTCTTGGGTGGCGAAGATTTTGACCAGCGCATCATTGACTGGATCATTGCTGAGTTCAAGAAAGAGCAAGGCGTAGATTTGAGTAAAGACGTATTGGCATTGCAGCGTTTAAAAGATGCTGCTGAGAAAGCCAAGATCGAATTGTCATCTGCACAACAAACTGAGATCAATTTGCCATACGTGACTGCTGACGCTGGCGGCCCTAAGCATTTGAACTTGAAGCTGACCCGCGCTAAGTTGGAATCTTTAGTAGAAGAGTTGATCAATCGTACGGCTGGTCCTTGCTTGACTGCAATTAAAGATGCTGGCGTAAATCCTGCTGATATCGATGATGTAATTTTGGTTGGCGGTCAAACCCGTATGCCCGCTGTTCAGGACAAGGTAAAAGAAATTTTTGGTAAAGAGCCACGCAAAGATGTGAACCCAGATGAAGCGGTTGCAGTTGGTGCCGCGATTCAGGGATCGGTATTGTCTGGCGATCGTAAAGACGTCCTACTCTTGGACGTAACTCCATTGTCTTTGGGTATCGAAACCTTGGGTGGCGTGATGACTAAGATGATTCCGAAGAACACGACTATTCCGACGAAGCATTCACAGGTTTACTCTACAGCGGAAGATAACCAGCCTGCGGTAACTATTAAGTGCTTCCAAGGTGAGCGTGAGATGGCTGTTGCCAACAAGTTGCTCGGTGAGTTTAATTTGGAAGGCATTGCCCCAGCACAACGCGGTATGCCGCAAATTGAGGTGACTTTTGATATTGATGCTAATGGTATTTTGCATGTAACTGCAAAAGATAAAACGACTGGCAAAGAGAACAAGATCACTATTAAGGCAAACTCAGGTTTGACTGAAGAAGAAATTTTACGCATGGTAAAAGATGCTGAAGCGAATGCTGATGAAGATAAAAAAGCATTGGAATTAGTAACGGCACGCAACACTGCTGATGCTTTGGCTCACTCAACCAAGAAAGCTTTGGAGGAGCATGGTTCCGCTTTGGAGGCTTCTGAGAAAGAAGCAATCGAAGCTGCCCTGAAAGAATTGGACGAAGCTATCAAGGGTAGCGATAAAGCTGCTATTGAGGCCAAGACTGAGGCTTTGGGTAAAGCAAGTCAGAAGCTGGGTGAAAAGGCCATGGCTGCAGAACAGGCTAAGGCTGGTGGTGCTCCAGGAGCAGCCCCCGGTGGTGCCCCAGGTGCAGCTCCCGATGCTGACGTAGTGGATGCGGATTTCAAAGAAGTGAATGACAAGAAATAATCCCGGGGATTGAAAGTCATTTAACGTAGTTAAGAGGTACTTAAATAACAAGTCGGCCACGTGCCGACTTGTGTCATTGAGGTTGTTGAGAGGAATTTTGTGTCTACAAGTAAACGCGATTATTACGAGGTCCTTGGAGTTGCTAAAGGCGCTAGCGATGAGGAGCTAAAAAAAGCTTATCGAAAAATGGCGATGAAGCATCACCCTGATCGCAACCCCGATAGCAAAACAGCAGAAGCGCAATTTAAAGAAGTTAAAGAGGCTTATGAAACTTTAACGGACCCAAATAAGCGCGCTACATATGATCAGTATGGGCACGCTGGCCTCGATCAATCAGGTGGTTTTGGTGGCGGTGGTTTTGGCGGTGGCGGTTTCGCTGACGCTTTTGGAGATATCTTTGGCGATATTTTTGGTCAGGGTGGCGGACGTCAGTCAGGACCGCAGGTATATAAAGGCGCTGATTTACGTTACAACATGGAAATCACTCTCGAGCAAGCTGCCGAGGGTTACACAACTCAAATTCGGGTACCAAGCTGGAGTAATTGCAAGCCGTGTCATGGCACTGGTGCTGAACCTGGTAGCAAAGCCGAGAGATGTACTACTTGTGGCGGTCATGGCCAAGTCCGTGTCCAGCAAGGTTTCTTCTCAATGCAGCAAACTTGCCCCAAGTGTCGTGGTACGGGCGAATATATTCCGAAGCCATGCAAGACTTGCCATGGCAGCGGTAAACATAAAGAACAAAAGACGCTTGAAATCAAAATTCCTGCGGGTATTGATGATGGTATGCGTGTGCGCTCCGTTGGAAATGGCGAGCCCGGCGTCAATGGTGGACCATCCGGCGATCTTTATGTAGAAGTGAGAGTCAAGCCTCATAAAGTGTTTGAGCGTGATGGTAGTGATTTGCATGTTCAGATGCCAATCTCATTTGCAACTGCAACGATTGGTGGGGATATTGAAGTCCCAACGCTTTCAGGGCGCGTTGAGTTTCCGATTCCTGAGGGTACGCAAACTGGAAAAACATTCCGTTTGCGCAACAAGGGCATTAAAGGTTTGCGCTCAACTATCGTAGGTGATCTCTTTGTCCACGTCGCGATCGAGACTCCAGTGAAGTTGACTGATGAACAGAAAAAATTACTGCAGAGTTTTGACAATAGCCTCAAATCGGGTGGCGATAAACATAACCCCCATCAAAAAGGTTGGTTCGACGGCGTAAAAAGTTTTTTTAGTTAACTACTAGCTCAGGCTTATCCAGCAAAGCCGTGTTCGGGTCCGGGGAACTTTCCGGATTTCACTTCCCGAACATAGGCTTTGACTGCTGCCTCAATTGAGGCATGTCCATCCATAAAGTTTTTAACAAACTTTGGTGGCTTTCCAGGGCTGATGCCCAGCATATCTTGCAATACTAATACTTGACCTGAGCAATTCGCACCTGCACCGATTCCAATGGTAGGAATGGAGAGTGATTCGGTAATCAGCTTACCCAGTGAGGAGGGGATTGCTTCGAGCACAATCATTTGTGCGCCAGCTTGCTCGCAAGCAATTGCCTGCTCAAGCATGAGGCTTGCAGCATCTTTCGATTTACCTTGAACCTTATAACCACCTAGGATGTGAACAGACTGTGGCAATAGTCCTAGATGGGCGCAAACAGGAACACTACGTTCTACTAAATACTGAATGATGTCGATTTGCCAATCGCCACCCTCAAGTTTGACCATGTCAGCACCAGCGCGCATGAGTTCTGCTGCTGAATCTAAGGCTTGAACGGGGTCACCATAACTGGCAAAAGGTAGGTCAGCAATGATGAATGCATGGGTGTTAGCTCGAGCGACACATTCAGTGTGATAAGCCACATGCTCAACAGTTACTGGTGTTGTGCTGGAGTGACCTTGAATCACATTGCCTAAGGAGTCCCCAATCAGGATGGTTTCCACCCCGCTGCGATTTAACAAGGCTGACATGGTTGAATCGTATGCCGTCAGCATGGCAATTTTTTCACCCTCAGCACGCATGGCGAGGAGTTTAGAAATCGTAATTGGCTTTTCGCCTTGCAGGTAACCCATGGCGTGAGTTTAATGAATTAATGCGCTGATCGGCTATAAACCTGTTTTTCACCGCAATTACAGTTGCGGCAAGAGAGTTTTTCAATGCGCTGATCGGCTACCTTAGGCAAATACGCCTTGAGTTCGCCCAAATTGGGTAAAAAGAAATCTGGGGCAATTTCTAGCAAGGGAAGCAGGACAAACGAGCGCTCAATGATTCTAGGGTGGGGGATTGTAAGTTCGGTATCCGTTTGAGATACACCCTCAAAGGATAGGATATCTAGATCAATCGTTCGGGGTGCGTTAGCGTAAGGACGCTCGCGCCCAAATTCTTGTTCGACTGCTTGGCACACGTGCAAAAGGCCATAAGGGTTTAATTGCGTTTCAATTTCAATGACTGCATTGATGTAGTCTCCGCCGGTGGCTTCGAAGGGCGCGCTTTGGTAAAAGCAGCTTTTAGCTAGTATTTGGAGCTCGCAACGCTGCGCGAGGCACACAATCGCATCAGTAATCAGTTGACGCGTGTCACCGATATTGCCACCAAATCCAATAAAAGCTCGAGCCATGCTCATTCCAAACAAGAGAGGGGTACAGAAAAACTACTGAAACTACTTTACTGAATTTTTCTCAAGTCTGCTTAGTCTGCTGGAATTTCACTGGGTTCAGCCACTTTGGCTTTTCTACGGCGACGTCGTTTTGTGGGGGAGGCGCTATTGCCAGTCTCGTTTTTAACGCTCGCCATCAGAGCTTCTTGTTCAGTTGGGTCAGTGGCAATAAAGCTTGTCCACCATTCGCCCAGAGCTGAATTCTTTTCTCCCGTGGCGCAACGCAGCAGCATAAAGTCATAACCTGCTCTAAAACGTGGAGATTCAATCAGGCGATAAGGGTAGCGTCCAACACGCTTTTCAAAGCGGGGCTGCATGGACCAGATTTCCCGCATATCACTCTCGAAGCGACGCTGAATTACCATGCCGCTGCTTTGGCTGGCAATGGTCTCATCCATGGCGTCATGTAGTGCAGGAATGTTAGAAATCCCTTTGGCGATATTCTTTTTCCAATTGCTGAGCAGATCTGGCCAAAGTAGGGTGGCAAACAAGAAGCCCGCCGAAACACTTTTGCCCGATTGAATACGTTGATCGGTATTGGCAAGGGCAAGACGAACAAAATCATTTGCTTCTTTAGAGTCTGCACTCTGATCCAAGATGTGATCCAGTAAGGGCAGGAGGCCGTGATGGAGCCCCGCGTCCTTAAGACCTTGAATCGCAGCCCATGAGTAACCAGACATGAGTAGCTTGAGAATTTCATCAAAGAGGCGAGCAGAAGGTACATCGTGAATCAATTTACCTAATTTGGCGATGGGTGCGCGCGTTGCTGCGTCTAAGGTAAAGCCGGTCTTGGCTGCAAAGCGAATGGCGCGCAGCATCCGAATCGGATCTTCACGATAGCGCTTAGCCGGGTCACCAATCATGCGCAATGTCTTCTTCTGCATATCAGCCATACCGCCGTGATAGTCGAGTACGGTTTCAGTAGCAGGGTCGTAGTACATCGCATTGATACTGAAATCTCTGCGTGCAGCATCTTCATGCTGGCTGCCCCAGACGTTATCGCGCAAGATGCGGCCATTTTCTGCTACATGCTCGCCAGCGTTCTCTAGTAGAGCTCTAAAGGTAGATACCTCAATAATTTCAGGTTGGCCTTTACCAAAGAAAGTGACATGCACAATCTGAAAGCGACGACCAATGAGGCGTGCCTTGCGAAATAGTTTTTGTACCTGCTCTGGGGTGGCATTGGTTGCCACATCGAAGTCCTTGGGACCGATGCCTAAAGCTAAATCTCGTACGGCGCCACCCACAATAAATGCATCATAACCAGCCTGCTGCAATGTTTGAGTTACCTTCACAGCATTTTTAGAAAGTAAATCTGGGTCAATGCGGTGAGTTTTTTTAGGGACTCGTTTCGGCGCACCAGAGGTATGGACTGCAGTATGTCGGATCATCGGATCACGACGCAAAATGCGTTTAATAAATTTGGTAATCATGCAAACAGTTCAAGTATGGGCCACTGACGTTTTAAGGCTTCATCACGTAGGCGAGCATCTGGATTGGTGGCAACAGGATTGCTCACTTTTTCAAGGAGAGGTAAATCGTTCATCGAGTCTGAATAAAAATAGCTTTGTGGCAACCCATCGAATGCTAGATTTTGAGTAGCAAGCCAATCATGAACTCGTTGAATTTTGCCCTCCCGAAAACTCGGAATCCCCTTAACTTCACCTGTGAAATCGGCGAAAGGCTGATCTCCCACAGTGGCAGGTTCAGTAGCTACCAGATGTTCGATGCCAAAACTTTCTACGATTGGGCGAGTAACAAAGCTATTGGTTGCAGTCACAACACAGCAAAGATCGCCAGCATCTTGGTGGCGCTTCACGAGGTCAAGCGCCTGTTGACGGAGCTGGCCTGTAATGACCTCTTGCATAAAGGCATCATGCCATTCTTTGAGCTGTGCGCGAGAATGTTCGGAGAGTGGCTTTAATGCAAAGCGTAGGAACTCTTGGATGTTGAGCTTTCCATCTTTGTAATCTTGATAAAAGCGTTCATTTTGCTGCGCATAGTACTTCCTATCGACTACACCAATGCGCGCCAAGAACTGACCCCATTCGTAATCGCTATCGCAGGGGAGAAGAGTGTGATCTAAATCGAACAGTGCTAATTGAGTCATTAATATTTATTTAGGCTGCAAGAGCTCTCTAACGAGGGGCAAGGTGACAGCGCGTTTTGTTTCTAGTGAGTAAGCATCTAAAGCATCAATCAATGCCATCAGGCTGGGCATATCTCGATAAAAGCGATTTAGCAACCAAGGCAATACATCTGACGATAAAACCAAGCCGCGCGCTTGCGCAGCTTGCTGTAAGGCTTCTATTTTCTCATCATCGCCCAAAAGATGGGTTTGAAAGACCAAGCCCCATCCCAGTCGGGTGCGCAGGTCTTCTCTCAGTCTTAATGCACCAGGGGCAGCATTACCTGCCATGAAAATATGTATTGCTTCACTACCCTGAATGGCATTCAGGATACGAAATAAGGAGGCTACGAGGCGTTCATCAAGTCGATCTACGTCATCAACGGTAATAACTGAGGGTGCAGCACTGGAGCAAAGAGCAGGCAGATTTTCCTCCAGACTCACCCAAGAAATGGGTTCATTGGGAGTTAGGGGGAAGTGCTTCAAGCCTAATGGCTGAGCAGCATTGCCGATTGCACCGAGTAAGTGGGTGCGACCAGAGCCTTCTGGCCCCCACCAATAGATCCAGCGTTCATTGAGAGGGTTCTCACTGGCTAATCTTGGGGTATTCATTTCCCAGGATTTAGCTATAGTCAATAAAGTAGAGTACAGCGCTAGATTTTCTCCGGCTAAAAAATTACTTAAGCTGGGTTTGGGTGTGTGACCGATATCGAGTGCAAACTGTCTTGGTAGTGATGGACTATTCATTGCTGCAGTAATTTACTTTTGGTACCACGGACATTGGGTGTAGCGTGTCCAGCCATATTGCAAAAGCACCAAACCAACTGCGCTGATAGGTAATGCGAGTAGGACACCAAAGAAACCAAATAATTTTCCAAATAACAGTAATGCAAAGAGCACGGCAACGGGGTGCAAGCCAATTCGTTCACCCACTAGGCGTGGCGTGAGAAAGAAGCCCTCAATAAATTGACCTAGTCCATACAGCACTAGGACTCCAATAATGGCGCCACCAGGCCCAAATTGCAAAAGGGCCGCAAGGACTGCTAGAGTAAAGCCCAGGGTAATGCCGATATAGGGAATCACAATCATCAGCGCAGTAAAGACGCCTAAGGCGACCGCACCTTGAACCCCAATGATGCTTAAGCCTACGCTGTAGAAAACGGACATGATCGAAATCACAATCAGCATGCCCCGGAGGTATTGCGAGAGTAAGCCATCAGCATGCATTGCGAGGTGGTGGACCGTATCTTGTGCGCGGACCGGAACAATCGTTCTAACGAGTTTGAAAAAATGGTTCCAGTCGATCAACAAATAAAACATGACAAACAAGATCAGAACCGCATTAACGAATCCTGCAATAACCGAGCTGCCTGACATCAGCACAGTCTCCAAGGTGGAGGACATGAGCGCATCGGAATTGTCGTTAAGGTGCGTGGTAATTTTTTGAGTCGCACTGGATTTAAGCGTGCCCCAATCCACATCAATATGAAATTCACTCAACTTGGGGCCAAGCCAGGCTTGCGTATTTTGGAGCCAAGTCGGAAATTGAGCCTTAATTAGGGGGATTTCGGTTTTGAGGAGAGTAATAAATAGAGTCAGTATTAAAAATACGACAAGCAGGCCAAAAATCATGGCAATCCCAGCGGCCGCTGCGCGGGGTAGGCGATGCCTCTCAAGCCACAAGCAAACTGGGCGCAAGGCATAAGCCAGAATAAATGCAGTCAGAAAAGGGGTAAAAATTTCAGCCATCGTCCTCGAATCCTCTAGAATTCAATGATTCTACCGACCAAGTAGCGTTTTTTACTAATCTTCTATCTCTGCCATGAACTCATCTACCGATTCTTCCTCAAAAGGCCTTTCCTACCGTGACGCAGGTGTCGATATCGATGCTGGTGATGACTTGGTGGATCGTATTAAGCCTTTAGCCAAGAAAACCATGCGTGAAGGCGTGCTAGCGGGGATTGGTGGCTTTGGTGCCCTGTTTGAGGTCCCAAAACGCTACAAAGAGCCAGTTTTGGTATCCGGTACTGATGGGGTTGGTACCAAGCTCAGATTGGCCTTTGAGTGGAATCGTCACGATACGATCGGCCAGGATTTGGTGGCGATGAGCGTGAATGACATTTTGGTGCAAGGTGCTGAACCCCTCTTTTTCTTGGACTACTTCGCTTGCGGCAAGCTCACTGTCGACACTGCAGCCACTGTCGTTGGCGGAATAGCGACTGGATGCGAGTTATCTGGTTGTGCACTGATCGGTGGTGAAACTGCTGAGATGCCCGGTATGTATCCTCCAGGTGAATACGATCTAGCCGGCTTTGCTGTTGGTGCAGTTGAAAAATCTAAAATTATTACTGGTGCAACGATTGCCCCAGGAGATGTGGTCTTGGCAATTGCTTCTAGTGGCGCACATTCCAATGGCTATTCACTAGTCCGTAAAATTATTGAGCGTGCCGGAGCCAAGCCAACTGATGATTTGGGCGGCCGACCTTTGGGTGATGTCGTAATGGCTCCGACACAAATTTATGTCAAGCCATTACTAAAGTTGATCAATGAAATCAATGTGAAGGGCATGGCCCACATCACTGGCGGTGGCTTAGTGGATAACGTGCCACGCGTACTGCCAGAAAATATTCAAGCAGTATTGCATCGCGATAGCTGGCAAATGCCAGAACTATTCCGTTGGCTACAAATGAAGGGTGGCGTAGCCGATGCGGAAATGGTGCGCGTATTTAACTGCGGTATTGGTATGGTAGTAATTGTGTCTACTGATCAAGCTGATGCTGCAATCCAATCTCTCAAGGCTGAGGGTTTACATGCTTGGACAGTTGGTGAAGTTGTAGAGCGTCCTGCTGGCGCACCACAAACTATCGTTATTTAATACTCAGTAAAAACCTATTGATTTAGGCTTTGCTTGCAATACTCAAGGGCCGCGTTTAACTCAGTTGGGTTGAACGGGTCAAATGTTTTTCTTCCAGCAATCGCGCGCAACCAAGTTAATTGTCGTTTGCCAAGCTGCCGAGTAGCTGCCAGTGCCTTGTAGCGCATTTCGGCTTGGTCTACTTCACCAGATAAATATTCCCAGACTTGACGATAACCCACCGAGCGAATGGCGGGCAGATCACCATGCAGATCAGGATTTTTTCTCAATAGTGCAACTTCTTCTAATAATCCTCCAGTAAGCATCTCATCAAACCGTTTTTCTAAGTTCTGATGCAAGCGGGAGCGATCACTTGGCTCTAATGAAATGAGATTAATCCATTCTGGAATAGCCGACCCTTCCCTACCATCTTCGCTTGGTGAATCTGCCAGCAGTTCGGACATCGGCTTGCCCGTAATTTCATAAACTTCTAAAGCACGTTGTACTCGTTGAGAATCATTGGGCTGTAAACGCGCGGCAGTCATGGGGTCAACTTGAGCTAATTTAGCGTGCATCGCAGGCCAGCCAATTGCTTTGCCTTTCTGATCGAGGCAGGCTCGGATTTCTGGGTCTGCTGGCGGTAGAGATGAGAGGCCATATGCCCAGGCTCGCCAGTACAACATCGTGCCACCCACTACAACGGGAATATTTCCCCGATCACGAATTTCCTCGCTTAGCCGCTTGGCATCATTTGCAAAGCGCGCGGCTGAATAGGATTCAGTGGGTTCCAAGATATCGATGAGGTGATGCTGAACAGCAGCTTGCTCAGCCTGAGTGGGTTTAGCGCTACCAATATCTAATCCGCGATAGACCAGTGCGGAGTCCATACTAATTAATTCAATAGTCTGGCCTATGGATTTGGCATGTTTAGCCAATGCCATCGCGAGATGGGTTTTGCCTGCGCCCGTGGGGCCAACAATACAAAGTATGGGTGGCTGATGAGGTAAATGCGTAGGCTGAATGTGAGGTTCAGTTTGCATACCCCATTATAAGAATGAAATAAGCAAGCACTATTGAGATTGAGTGCGCCCTGCCTAATGCAGTTTAGTTTGGCTCTCTAGCGTGGCGATATGCTCACGAATATCTGCCGCATCTTCTGCGCCAGGCATTTCGCCTAAGTAGTGATGTAGATCAGCTATCGCAGGTCTCACATATTCTAGTTGTGCAAAGATCAAGCCACGATCACGAACCTCTTCAGCTGAGTCTGGCAACAAAATCACTAGCCGCTCTTGAATCCCCAGCAAACGTTCCCAGCGTTCATCTTCTGAATAAATCATTTTGAGATTTCTCATAAAGCGCGAGAGAATTTCTCGAGAGCTAGAGGCTCGCAAGAAAATATTGAGTGGCAGGCTGAGCTCACCGCGATAGCCTTTGGCATCGAGATAGGGATCGAGCATTTCTTGTAATTGATTTTTGGAGAGGGATTCGCCATTCAACGGATCCATGATGATTTCGCCTTGTTGCAAAGAAATACGCATCATGAAGTGATTGGGAAAAGATACTCCGCGAATATTTAAACCAATTTGCTGTCCAAGCTCCATCATTAAGATGGCTAATGAGATGGGAATGCCGCGGCGACTCTCAATGATCTGGTGGAGGTAAGAATTCTCAGGCGCGTAGAAGTCATTCTGGTTTGGCCCAAAGCCTAACTCGTTATAAAAGAAATGTTTGAGCAACTGCAGGCGCTGAATCGGTGGTGTGTCCGGAGTAATACGCTGCTTGATTTTGTTGCCCCACTGATCGATCTGATCAAGTACGCCCTGAACATCGAGATCTGGGTAGGCATGTTGTGCAACTGCCACCGCTGCCTCAGTTAGGGGGAAGTGCTCGTCTTCGGCTACGAGGGATGTGAAATAGTCGAGTTGTTGTGTAGGCATAAAGGCTATTTTGCATGACGCAGGAATTTTTGCCAGCGAATTCCAACAAGCCATAATGCTGCGAAATACACTGCTGCTGCAGCGGCTAACCAAGCAGCCAGTAAGCCCACTCGAATCCAGGGGCTAGATTGCAGTGCTATCCAATCATGTGCGGTGGCAGCGTAATACATCAGGAGCGCAAAAGGAATTAAGGCAAGCAATAGTTGCCCCAAATACTTTAACCATGCAGCGCTAGGTAGGGCTCCACGTCGATGCAGGCCAACCCACAGTAGTGCGGCATTTAAGCAGGCGCCAGCGCCAACCGATAGCGCAAGGCCGGCATGACCTAACCAAGGAACAAAAACTAAATTAGCTAATTGAGTTGCCACCAAGACCAGCAAACCAATCTTTACTGGTGTGCGAATATCTTGGCGGGAATAAAAGCCGGGAGCTAAGATCTTCACCAAAATAAGGCCAATTAGTCCAACACCATAGGCTGCTAGAGCACGCTGCGTCATTAACACGTCTAAAGCGCTGAATTTACCGTAGTGATACAAAACTGCTGCTAGCGGTTCTCCAAAAATAAAGAGAGCGATCGCACATGGCGCTGCCAATAAAAAGGTGAGTTGCAACCCCCAAATTAACAGTTCACCCGCATGCACCAAATCATTTTTTGCGTTTGCTTTGCTCAAGCTCGGTAGCAAGACCGTTCCCAGCGCTACCCCCAAAAGGGCTGTTGGAAATTCCATGAGGCGATCAGCATAAGAGAGCCAAGATACGCTACCTGTTTGTAAACGAGAAGCAATATTGGTATTAATGATGAGAGAAATCTGGGCGACCGAAACTGCAAACACAGCAGGCCCCATTAATTTCATGACACGACGTGCATCCGGATTTTTAAATGCCGCTGTAATTGCCCCGGGTAGCAGTCCTACTCTTGGAAGTAAGCCCAATTGAGCGAGGGCTGGAACTTGAATGGCTAGCTGTAATACGCCTCCTAAGAGCACGCCGATACTCAGAGCATAAATCGGCTGATCTAGGTGGGGTGCCAAAAAGATGGCACTACCGATTAGGGCTAAATTGAGTAAAACTGGAGTAAATGCTGGAATGGCAAAACGGCCAAAGGTATTGAGGATCCCCGCAGAGAGGGAAACCATCGAAATAAGACCAATGTAAGGGAACATGATGCGGGTCATGACTACGCTTGCCTCATAGGCTTGGCCGCCCTCAAATCCCGTAGCAATCACCAGAATCAACAGAGGGGCGCCGATAACCCCCAGGACTACCGTTAGCAGTAGGGCCCAAAATAAGAGCGTGGCAACAGCATTTACGAGGATTTGGGACTGTTTTACATCCCCTTGACTGGAGATTTCTCCCAAAATGGGCACAAATGCTTGAGAAAAGGCCCCTTCAGCGAAGAGTCTACGTAGCAAATTGGGCAGTCTGAAGGCTACATTAAAGGCGTCAGTCCACTCAGAAGCTCCAAAACTACGGGCAATCAGGGTCTCCCGAAGTAGTCCAGTAATTCGGGAGAGCATGGTGAGGGAGCTGACCTTAGCGGCAGCTGAAAGCAGATTCATAGGCTAATTTTCCCCTATTTATCAAGCGGCTGGGCTTTTTTAGTCCTTTAATGTAAAATCTTGGGTTTTGGTGAGTCAGCTTACAAATTTGGCGAACCCACACAGAATTTTAGTTAACCGTATTTTGTAATTTTTATATAGCAAGGTTTAAAGATGGCCAATACCGCACAAGCGCGTAAACGCGCACGGCAGGCAGTAAAACAGAATGAGCACAACTCTAGCTTGCGTTCAAAGCTTCGCACTTCCATCAAGGCAGTTCGCAAAGCAATTGAAACTGGCGACAAGGATGCTGCTGCTAAAGTATTCGCAGCAACTCAGTCCACAATCGACAAGATTGCCGACAAAAAGATTGCTCACAAAAATACTGCATCACGTCAGAAGTCACGTTTGTCTGCAGCTATTAAGGCGATGGCAGCGTAAGACTTTTATAGATTTAGGCAGACTCTAAAGTAATTTAGGTCTAAGCCCGCTCCTTATCAGAGCGGGTTTTTGTTTTTAGGGCTGGGATCGCGGTTTCGGTTCGAATTCGCAGGCTTCTTCGATTGGCAGGCAATTGTCTTTGGCAAAGTTGATGACAAAGTCGAGCGCTCTCGGATCGAGGTCTCTTAGTCTGGTATCAATAACAACGCAGGTTACTTTTGCAATAACCACTGGTCTGGCATAAGGTGAGTAAGTAAAGCGGGGATCACCAGCATCGCCTGGTGGGCGAAAAGTGGCCATTACCCCGCAAAGACGTTCGGCCCAGTCGCTAGGTCGAAAAGGTTTGCCAGAGGTTGTAATGCCTTGAATGAAAAGCTTTTTGTGGTTCAAGTTGGCGTAGAAATCGTAGTAAGGAATCGGTGTTACTTAGACCTTAGCTTAACAGTCTGCGAAGGCCCTAGGATAACTTTAGGAACTATTTTCGTGCAGTTCGATGCCCCAAACAATAATGCAAGCTAAAACTCTAGTAGAAAGCTCAAAAATGACATCTTTGGCAAAGCCCCAAGTGCCCGGCCAGGTTAAGCATTACTTGCAGTTTGCCGACCTGACGCGTAAAGAATATGACTATCTCCTCAAGCGCTCTGCTTGGCTTAAGACGAAGTTCAAAAGTTACGAGACTTGGCACCCCTTGCACGATCGCACTCTAGCAATGATTTTTGAGAAGCATTCAACTCGTACCCGCCTTTCTTTTGAGGCGGGCATACACCAGCTTGGTGGTCATGCTGTATACCTCAATACCCGAGATACCCAGTTAGGTCGTGGCGAGCCTGTGGAGGATGCTGCGCAGGTGATTTCCAGGATGACGGACATCATCATGATCCGTACTTTTGGCCAAGAGATTATTGAGCGCTTTGCCGCTAATTCTCGAGTGCCTGTGATCAACGGCCTTACAAACGAATACCATCCTTGCCAAGTCTTGGCCGATATCTTTACTTTTGTAGAGGCCCGCGGTGCCATCCAAGGGAAAACAGTTGCTTGGGTAGGTGATGCCAACAACATGGCCTATACCTGGATTCAGGCGGCAGAATGTTTGGATTTTCAAATTCGCTTCTCCGCCCCTAGTGGATATCAGCTGGATAGTTCCAGATTGACCGAGAGGGCTTTAAAGCATCTGACGATTTGCGCTGATCCAAAGGATGCTTGTAAAGGTGCCGATTTAGTCACCACTGATGTGTGGACTAGCATGGGCTACGAAGATGAAAATACTTCTCGTATGACTGCTTTTAAAGACTGGATGGTCGATGAAGAGCTAATGGCCTTAGCAAAACCAGAGGCTTTGTTCATGCATTGCTTGCCGGCGCATCGTGGTGAAGAGGTTTCTGCAGAAGTGATTGATGGCCCTCAAAGCATCGTTTGGGAAGAGGCCGAAAACCGTTTGCATGTTCAAAAGGCCTTAATGGAGTACTTACTCTGTGGCCGTTTGGATTAATTGTTTAAGTAATTTATCTTGGTTCTTTATTGATTCATTTTTTGATTGAATAGAAATTATGTCTGATATTAAAAAAGTAGTTTTAGCGTATTCCGGCGGTCTTGATACCAGTGTGATTCTCAAATGGCTTCAAGATACCTATCAATGTGAGATCGTTACTTTCACAGCTGACTTAGGTCAGGGTGAAGAGTTGGAGCCGGCACGCGCCAAAGCGCTGCAGTTTGGCATCAAGCCAGAAAATATCTTTATCGACGACTTGCGTGAAGAGTTTGTACGTGACTTTGTGTTTCCCATGTTCCGCGCCAATACGATTTACGAAGGCGAGTACCTTTTGGGTACCTCCATCGCGCGTCCGTTGATTGCTAAGCGTCAAATTGAAATTGCTCGCGCGACTGGTGCGGACTCTGTATCGCATGGCGCCACTGGTAAAGGTAATGACCAAGTACGTTTTGAGTTGGGCTATTACGCCCTTGAGCCAGGAATTAAAGTAATTGCACCATGGCGCGAGTGGGATTTACTCTCTCGTGAAAAACTCATGGCCTATGCAGAAAAGCATGGCATCCCAGTAGAGATGAAGCATAAGCAAGGTGGCTCACCATATTCTATGGATGCCAACTTATTGCACATCAGTTATGAAGGCCGTCATCTCGAAAACCCGAATGCTGAAGCAGAAGAATCTATGTGGCGTTGGACGGTATCTCCTGAAAAAGCTCCAGATGCCCCAGAAATTATTGAAATTGAATTCCGTTCCGGTGATCCGGTGGCAATTAATGGCAAAGCCTATAAGCCACATGAGTTATTAGCTGAACTCAATCGCATCGGCGGCATGCATGGCATTGGTCGTCTTGACTTGGTTGAGAACCGCTTTGTAGGTATGAAGAGCCGTGGCTGCTATGAAACCCCTGGCGGCACTATCTTGTTAAAAGCGCACCGCGGTATTGAGAGTATTACTTTAGACCGTGAAGTAGCTCACCTCAAGGATGACCTGATGCCACGTTACGCAAGCCTGATCTATAACGGCCTGTGGTGGGCGCCAGAGCGTCTGGCTCTGCAAACCTTAATCGATCACACGCAACAAATGGTGAACGGTGTTGTGCGTCTGAAGCTCTACAAAGGATCTGTCTCTGTGATCTCGCGCGATTCAGCGAATACTTTGTTTGATCAGACTATCGCCACCTTTGATGATGATGGCGGTGCGTATAACCAGGCCGATGCGGGTGGATTTATTAAGCTTAATGCTTTGCGTATGCGGATTGCTGAAACTGCAAGACGTAAGCGTGCTAAATAATTCAGATAAAACAACCAACTAGTAATTCAGATTAGAAAGAATGAAGATGCAATTTGATCAAGTTTCTGTAGGCAAAAAAGCCAATGTATTTTTCGATGGTAAGTGCGTATCTCATACCGTGACTTTGCCAAACGGCGTTCGTAAATCTGTTGGCGTTGTATTGCCAAGTACTTTACGTTTTGACCTCAGCACTAAAGAAATCATGGAAGTGGTTGACGGTAATGCGTTTGTCAGTATTAACGGCGCCCCAGAAGTCGAGTTCAAGGCGGGCCAAAGCTGGGAAGTAGCAAAAGGGGGTTATTTCATCATTCGTGCCGAATCTCCAGTGCACTATGTTTGTCACTTTGAATAAGTAGGCTGATAAGCAAGATGTTAATGCTGCTTGCGCCCAAAATAAAACGCAGACCTGAGTCTGCGTTTTTTGTTTTATGGCTAGGATCACCCTCTTATTTTTTAGGAAGCCCTTGAATGACTGTGCCAGGCACGATGACTCTCTCGGAGAACCACTGCTTATTCATCTCAAGTGCATAACGTACTGCTGCCTTAGGACAGTGGTTGTTAGTAGTTTCCGCTTGCATCTCTTCGATATTCACAATCTTGCCATCATCAGCAATGAAGGCAATCGATAGGGGAATCTTTGTGTTGTTCATCCAGAAGCAATGCCCTGCTTTTTGCTCGAAGATAAAAAGCATGCCAGAGTTCGTGGGCATGCTGGTGCGATTCATGAGTCCAACCTCACGCGCTTTAGGTGTATCAGCTAACTCTGCCTGAATGCGATAGATCCCAGTTTTGAGCTCAATCATTGGCAAGCCAACATTCTGCTGGGCAAACGCGGTGCTTAAAAAGATCCCAGCAATCGCTGCAAGTGAAAAGATCAATTTTTTGATATTGGGTGAGCGCATAGTGTTTTGATTGGTGGGTGTGAGTGAAGCTAATTTTAAGGCAGGGCTAGTAAGACAAGAAAATGTAGGCGAAAAAAAACCCAGGAACAAGTCCTGGGTTTTAGTAATGATCTAAAGCAGATTAAGCTGCTTGGATATTAGTAGCTTGTTTGCCCTTAGGACCTTGGGTAATATCAAACGTTACCTTTTGGTTTTCCTTGAGTGTTTTAAACCCAGGCATTGTGATTGCGCTGAAATGCGCAAACAACTCTTCTTCACCATCATCAGGTTTGATAAAGCCAAAACCTTTTGCATCATTGAACCACTTAACAATTCCGGTCGCCATGCGAACTCCATTACATAAACTTAAAACAACCGTGATGAGGGTGAATACTTTTTAATCAGTCTCGCTCTACAACACGCCTAAATAGGACTTCAAATGAAGCCTACCCCCTGATTGTTTGCCCTTTATGGTGGGGTGTCAAGGGGGTGGGTAAATATAGTTACTATTTAACCCCCCTTTTTTTATCGAAAAACGCCCCAATATAGTGTTTAAGGCACTTTCTGGATGGTTTTTATGCAACAAAGCTGCCGAATCCTAATTTTCACATCTGTGTTTAGAATGTTTCATATGAGTCGTACAACGAAAAATCCAACGGTTGGCAATCCAAACAACCCCCACATTGAGGACACCATTCTTCTCGAAAAGCAGGCCGAGAAATTAAAGTCGCCTTCGATGTATAAAGTTTTACTATTAAATGACGATTACACGCCAATGGAATTTGTGGTGATGGTCATTCAGGAGTATTTTAATAAGGATCATGAGACGGCTACACGGATCATGTTGCAGGTTCATTTGGTTGGTAAAGGTATTTGCGGTTTATTTACACGTGATGTTGCAGCAACAAAAGTGCATCAAGTTATCGAGCTCTCCCGCGAAGCGGGTCACCCACTACAGTGCACTATGGAGGAAGCATGATTGCCCAGGAATTAGAAGTAAGTTTGCACATGGCGTTTGTTGATGCGCGAGCTTCAAGACATGAATTTATTACGGTGGAGCATTTGCTTGCCGCCTTACTTGACAATGCGACCGCAGTGGAGGTTTTAAAAGCCTGTGCTGTCAATATTGCTGAGCTTCGTGCCCAGCTCAAAAATTTTATTAACGACAATACGCCTGTGGTTCCGGGTAACGATGAAGTTGATACCCAGCCAACTCTGGGTTTTCAGCGCGTGATCCAACGCGCCATCATGCATGTGCAATCCACTTCAAATGGGAAGAAAGAAGTTACGGGGGCGAATGTACTCGTAGCTATCTTTGGTGAAAAAGATTCTCATGCGGTGTATTTCTTGCAGCAGCAAGGCGTCACTCGTTTGGATGTAGTGAACTTTATTAGCCACGGTGTACGTAAAGATCAAGCTGAGAATGTGAAGCCCGCTGAGGCCACCCAAGAGACCGAGGATGCGTCGTCTGGCGGCAAGGAAAGTCCTTTAGAGCAATACACCCAGAACCTCAATGTACTAGCTAAGCAGGGCAAGATTGATCCCCTGATTGGCCGCGATAGTGAAGTCGAGCGCGTGATTCAGGTGCTGTGCCGTCGTCGTAAAAATAATCCCCTATTGGTGGGTGAGGCAGGCGTGGGTAAGACTGCGATTGCTGAAGGTTTAGCTTGGAGAATTGTGAAGGGTGATGTCCCTGAGATCTTGGCTGATGCCACAGTCTACTCATTAGATATGGGCGCGCTATTAGCGGGTACTAAGTACCGCGGAGATTTTGAGCAACGCTTGAAGAGTGTTCTTAAGTCTTTAAAAGACAGCGCCCATGGTGTTCTATTTATTGATGAGATTCATACCTTAATTGGTGCGGGTGCTGCATCGGGTGGCACATTGGATGCGAGCAATTTACTAAAGCCTGCGCTATCAAATGGCCAGCTCAAGTGTATCGGTGCAACTACCTTTACTGAGTACCGGGGCATTTTTGAAAAAGATGCCGCATTGTCACGTCGATTCCAGAAAGTCGATGTGGTTGAGCCCACTGTCGATCAGACCGTGCAAATCTTGCGTGGTTTGAAGTCACGCTTCGAAGAACACCACGGCGTTAAGTACGCTTCCGCAGCTTTGGTAGCCGCAGCTGAATTATCTTCTCGTTATATCAATGATCGCCATTTGCCAGATAAAGCAATTGATGTGATTGATGAGGCAGGTGCAGCGCAACGCATCTTGCCAAAGTCCAAACAGAAGAAAACTATTGGTCGTCCAGAGATTGAAGAGATCGTAGCGAAGATTGCCCGTATACCGCCACAATCTGTAACGGTGGATGATCGTAGCAAGCTGCAAACATTAGATCGAGATATTAAAAGTGTGGTGTTTGGTCAAGATCCTGCCATTGAGGCTCTAGCGAGCGCAATTAAGATGACTCGTGCTGGACTTGGCAAAATCGATAGACCGATTGGTTCATTCCTGTTCTCGGGTCCAACTGGTGTGGGTAAGACAGAGGTTGCTAAGCAGCTCGCCTATATTTTAGGTATCGAACTTCTCCGCTTTGATATGTCTGAGTATATGGAGCGTCATGCTGTCAGTCGCTTAATTGGTGCCCCTCCAGGATATGTAGGCTTTGATCAAGGTGGTTTACTCACTGAGGCTGTTAACAAGAAGCCGCATTGCGTTCTCCTACTTGATGAGGTTGAAAAAGCGCATCCAGACATTTTCAATATTCTCTTGCAGGTCATGGATCATGGCACTCTCACGGATAATAACGGTCGCAAGACTGACTTCCGTAACGTCATCATCATCATGACAACGAATGCTGGTGCAGAAGCAATGCAGAAGTCCACCATCGGCTTTACTAATGCGCGTGAGTCTGGTGATGAGATGGCGGATATCAAGAAGTTCTTCACGCCAGAATTCCGTAATCGTTTAGATGCGATTGTTTCTTTCAAGGCGCTTGATGAGACCATCATCATGCGTGTGGTGGATAAGTTCTTGATGCAGTTAGAAGAGCAACTCCATGAGAAGAAGGTGGATGCTACATTTAGTTCGGCATTGCGTGCCCATTTGGCTAAACATGGTTTTGACCCGCTCATGGGCGCAAGACCAATGCAGCGAATCATTCAAGATACGGTACGTAAAGCACTTGCTGACGAATTACTATTTGGCAAGTTGGCGCAGGGTGGTCACGTGGATGTCGATATTGACGCTGATGGTAAGGTTCAACTTCAGTTTGATGCTCCAGCAATACCCGGTAAGCGGCCAAAAGCTGATGTAGCTCCGGTCGAGGAGATTTAAGGCAAATAAAAAACCACCTACGGGTGGTTTTTTATTGGATAAGACTAAAGTATCTAAATTAGCTACGACCTGTACTTCCAAAACCACCAGCCCCACGACTACTCTCAGTAAACTCTTCAACAACTTTGAGTTCTACCTGTTGTACTGGCATCACTACCAATTGCGCTAAGCGCTCCATGGGCTCTAATTTGAATGCTATAGAGCCACGATTCCAAGTGCTCACCATCAGTTGACCCTGGTAATCCGAATCGATTAATCCCACTAAATTACCAAGAACGATCCCATGCTTATGTCCAAGACCAGAGCGCGGCAAGATGAATGCGGCATAACGTGGATCTTCTACATAAATCGCTAAACCCGTTGGAACGAGGACTGTTTGTCCAGGAGCAATTTCAATTGCTTGATCAATACAGGCGCGCAGATCTAATCCAGCGCTTCCAGGGGTTCCATATGCAGGCAATTGATCGCGCATACGCTCATCGAGAATTTTGACTTGAAGTTGTTGCATAAAATTTCCTAAAGCGAGATTAAATTTTCTTGGCGACTAACTGAATCAGCTGACGTGCAAGCTGAAGCTTTTCGGCCTGAGCCATTTTCTTGCTACCACTTTCATCAACGATGAGTAGTTGGTTAAGATCGCTACCAAAGGTATCTGGACCAATATTACCGACAATCATCGGAATGCCTTTACGCTTGCGCTTTTCATCAGCATGCTTTTGGAGATCAGTAGACTCTGCTGCAAAGCCAACGCAGTAAGGATGCAACTTACCACCTTTAGTTTTGACCATTTTTGCTACATCAGCAAGAATATCTGGGTTGGCCACAAATTCTAAATTTGGAGCTTGCTTACCTTGGCGCTTAATTTTTTCTTTAGCTGGCTTGGCAATGCCCCAATCAGCGACCGCAGCAACTGCAAAGAAGATATCGCAGTCAGTAGATTGCATGGTGGCTGTATGCATTTCTTTGGCACCGACCACATTAGTGCGGGTAATTTTTCCAGTTACCGCTAATGGCGTGGTGAGATCGCAGGGGCCTGCTACTAAGTGCACTTCTGCGCCAGCTTCAACAGCTGCGCGGGCAATGGCGAAGCCCATCTTGCCTGAACTACGATTGGTGATGCCACGCACCGGATCAATCGCCTCAAAGGTAGGCCCAGCTGTAATCAGTACATGTTTTCCGAGGAGTGATTTCTTCTGAAAGAATGCTATGAGTTGTTCGGTAATTTCTACGGGCTCAAGCATGCGCCCAAAGCCGACTTCACCACAGGCTTGGAATCCACTTGCAGGGCCGAGTAATGTGACTTTGTCTGCAATGAGTCGTTCTGCGCTTCTTTGTGTAGCTGCATGCTCCCACATTTGTTTGTTCATCGCGGGAGCTAACAGGAGCGGGCAATCTCTTGCTAGGCACAAAGTACTCAGCAAATCATCAGCTAATCCAAGGGAAAGTTTAGCCATGAGATCCGCACTTGCGGGCGCAATTAAAATTGCATCGGCAGCTCTAGAGAGTTCAATATGCGCCATATTGTTAGCAATGCTGCTATCCCATTGGCTTGTGTAAACGGGGTTACCAGTAAGTGCTTGCATGGTGACAGGCGTCACAAATTGCTGCGCAGCTTCTGTCATCACCACTTGGACGCTGGCACCTTCTTGCATTAACTGGCGTGCTAGCTCTGCAGACTTATAGGCCGCAATGCCGCCAGAAATGCCGAGAATGATTTTCTTATTTAAAAGTGATTGCATGGCGCCAGCTTAAAGGGATTGGGGATTTTTGCCAAATGACTTGCGTAACTCGCCCCAAATAATGAGGGCTGCGCCGATACAAATCGCGCTATCCGCAATATTGAATGCTGGCCAATGCCAGTTAGCGTAATGCAGGTCAATAAAGTCCACCACAGCGCCATACATGATGCGATCTAGGACATTGCCTAATGCACCACCCAAAATGAGACTAAGAGCCCAGCAGAGCATCTTGTCCCCTAAGCTCTTTCGCAACAGCCAAAGAATGTAGGCTGACGCTGCTAAGCCCAGGACTGTAAAGAACCAACGTTGCCATCCAGAGCTTTGCGCTAAAAATGAAAAGGCTGCACCTGGGTTAAATAGCAGCAACCAGTTCATAAATGGCAAAACGGGTTCAGGTACTCCTAATTGCAAGTTGCTTAAGGCGGACCATTTACTTAGCTGATCTAGCAAGAGCGTCACGATTGCAATCGCTAGATAACGGAGAAAGGAGAGATTTGTACTCATGATGGGGTGGCGATCTTTTTACTATGTTCTTTATGCAAAAAGGCGAGATTCACCATTTCCAAAAAGATTGCTGATGCAACGACCACACAGCTCTGGATGCTCAGTGTTAGAGCCAACATCTTGAGTGTGATGCCAACAACGACCACATTTCTTGTATTGACTACCGCGCACGAGTACTTCAAGGCCTGCATTACTGAGCTCTAGTTTGGCGCTAGAAGTAATGGTGACAAAGCGCAAGTCATCTTCAAGAGAATGCAAAATTGCAAAATCGACATCACCCACTTTGATCGTGAGTTCCGCTTGCAAAGATGAGCCCACATTACCAGCTTCACGTTCAATCTCAATGGCTTTAGTGATCTCGGAACGAATTTCTCGAACACGATTCCATTTAGCGAGGAGCTCAGTAGCGTGAGCGATTTCTGGGAAAGTGCCGAACTCTTCCATGAAGATAGACTCTTTGGCTTTTTCATCCGCACCATGCGGGAATGACAACCAGGCTTCCTCAGCGGTAAAGGATAGGAAAGGAGCTAGCCATTTGAGCAGGTTGCGAGTGATATGGAATAGTGCGTTTTGTGCTGCACGCCGCTCTTTCGAATCCGGCGCACTCGTATAGAGGCGATCTTTCAGAATATCTAAGTAGAAGCCACCTAAATCTTCTGAACAGAAAGTTAGCATACGCGCTACAGCCGGCTGGAACTCATAAGCCTTGTAGTGCGCCTGCACATCTTGTTGCAGCTGATTGGCGAGTGCAACAGCGTAGCGATCAATCTCTAGCCATTCGCTTGCAGGCATCACATGCTTACTGGGATCAAAGTCAGACAGGTTGGCTAACAAGAAGCGCAATGTATTACGAATACGGCGATAGCTTTCCACCACACGTTTCAGAATTTCATCGGAGATGGTCATCTCGCCAGAGTAGTCAGTAGAAGCTACCCACAAACGAATAATCTCCGCACCCAACTTATCAGCAACCTGTTGCGGGGCGATCACGTTGCCTACCGACTTACTCATCTTGCGGCCTTGGCCATCAACCGTGAAGCCGTGCGTAAGTAGTGCTTTGTATGGCGGCTTGCCATCTAGCATGGCGCCAGTGAGTAATGAGGAGTGGAACCAGCCGCGATGTTGGTCTGAGCCCTCTAAATACAGGTCAGCTAAACGACTATCTGCATTTTCAGCTTCAGGGCGATAGAGTTCAGCACGATGCGAGCCACGAATGACGTGCCAATGTGTAGTGCCAGAATCAAACCATACATCCAAGGTATCGCGATTCTTTTCATATTGAGCAGCTTCTTCACCAAGTAATTCGGCTACTTCGAGTTTTTGCCAAGCTTCAATACCTTCTTTTTCAACGCGCTTTGCAATCTCTTCAAGCAACTCAGCTGTGCGTGGATGTGGCTCACCACTTTCCTTATGCACAAAGAAAGCCATTGGCACACCCCATTGGCGTTGGCGTGACAAGGTCCAATCAGGACGATTAGCAATCATGCTGTTTAAGCGTTGCTTACCCCATGCTGGGAAGAACTCGGTGTTCTCAATGCCCGCTAGTGCAGTCTCGCGCAAGCTTGCGCTGCCATCAGTTGGTTGCTTATCCATGCTCGCAAACCACTGCGAGGTCGCGCGATAAATAATCGGCGACTTGTGACGCCAGCAATGCATGTAGGAGTGGGTATAGGTCTGATCTCGCAAGAGGCTTCCTGCTTCACGCATGGCCTCCACAATCTTGGGATTGGCTTTCCAAATATATTCATTGGCAAAGAGTGGAAGCCAAGAGGCATAAACACCATTACCCATTACAGGGCTCAAGATATCTTTATCAGCCAAGTTGTTTGCTTTACAAGACTTAAAGTCTTCCTCGCCGTAGGCTGGTGCAGAATGCACTACGCCAGTACCAGTATCTAAGGTGACGTATTGGGCCGGGTAGATTGGCGAGAGGCGTTTGTATCCCTCATGCAATGCAGCCAGCGGATGCCAGAAAGAAATGTTGGCTAACTGGCTACCCAGACAAGTGGCAATCACTTTTCCTTCAAGTCCAAAATCTTCAAGGCAAGTTTTTACGCGGTCTTCTGCCAAGATGAGTAACTTATCGCCTGTATCTACTAGGGCGTAACTCAGTTCAGGATGAACATTCAATGCTTGATTGGATGGAATGGTCCAAGGTGTTGTTGTCCAAATCACAATCATTCCAGGCTTAGCTGGGATCTCAGATAGTCCAAATGCTTTTGCTAGTTGCGGGCGCTGCGCATCATCAAAAGCAAACCCCACATCTACTGTTGGATCAGTTTTATCTTGATATTCCACTTCAGCCTCAGCCAGTGCGGAGCCGCAATCGAAACACCAGTTCACTGGCTTTAGGCCGCGGAAAACATACCCTTTTTCCCAGATCTTTCCGAGCGCACGAATTTCATCGGCCTCATTGCGGAAGTTCATAGTGAGATACGGGTTATTCCAATCACCCAATACGCCCAAACGTTCAAAATCTTTTTTCTGCTTATCTACTTGTACCTTAGCGTAAGCACGTGCTTTTGATTGGACCTCAGCAGTCGGTAAATTTTTACCAAATTCTTTTTCAATCTGAATTTCAATCGGCATACCGTGGCAGTCCCAGCCTGGAACGTAGGCAGAGTCAAAGCCCATTAACCAGCGAGACTTGACGATCATGTCCTTGAGAATCTTATTTACCGCGTGACCAATATGAATATCGCCGTTTGCATAGGGAGGACCATCATGCAAAATAAATTTTGGCTGGTGAGCATGTGCCGCACGAATCTTTTCGTAAAGCTTATTTTTCTGCCACTGTGCAACCCATTGTGGTTCACGTTTTGGTAAATCTCCTCGCATCGGAAACGATGTTTCTAGAAGATTAACGGGATAAGAGTTTTCTTTTTCAGACATAAGATTTTTTCTGGAAATAATTTCTGGCATGCGCTGCATCAGATGCAATCGCTTTGGTAAGTGTATCGAGGTCGGAGTATTTCGCCTCATCCCGAATTTTTTCTAAGAGCTCTACGGTAATAATTTTTCCGTAGACATCGGCGTTGTAATCAAAAATATGAGTCTCAAGCAATACGCGACCTTCATCTTCTACCGTTGGTCTCACACCGAGACTGGCTACAGCAGGCAGTGGCTTATCTCCAAGCCCCAAGACTTGTGCAGTAAAGATGCCAGAGCAGGCAGGCTTGCGGTGATGCAGGTGATTAGCAACAGCGAGATTCAATGTTGGGAACCCTAAAGTACGACCTAGCTTTTGCCCGTGAATGACATGACCGGAGATACCGTAAGGACGACCTAGTAAGTTACTGGCTTGATCCATGTCCCCAATAGCCAAGGCATTACGTAGTGCCGAGCTAGAAATTCTTTCGCCACCTTCTTGCACGGTATGAATGCTAGAAACTTCAAACCCAAATTGTTCGCCAGCTGCTTTGAGGCTTGCAAAGTTGCCCGCACGTTTAGCGCCGTAGCAAAAATCATCGCCAATCAAAATCCATTTAGCATTGAGTCGTTTGACAATGATCTCAGAAACAAATTCTTCGGGAGTAAGGCGCGCAAATGCACTATTGAAATGCTCCACTACTACGCGATCAATGCCAATGTCAGCAAAGGCAGCCAGCTTGTCACGCAGGTTGAGGATTCGTGGTGGCGCCTGTTCTGGGGAAAAGAATTCCTTAGGGTGCGGTTCGAAAGTCATGACGCAGCTAACTAAACCACGTTCTTGCGCGCTATCTTTCAGTTCCTTGAGCAGGGCGTGATGGCCCCTGTGCACGCCATCGAAATTACCGATGCTTAAGGCACAAGCCGGTCCTGCAGAAAACTGGGTGGGGCCACGGAATACGTTCACTAAATCACTTTCAGGGTCGCTTTCGGGGTAACCATCAATTATATTGTGGGCATGCCATCTATCGTCACCTTAATCTCAGGCCGCGGATCTAATTTCGAGGCTATCGTCAAAACAGCTCAAAAAGAGCATTGGCCGGTTACTTTTGCCGGCGTCATTGCTAACCACTCTGCTGCCAAGGGCCTTGATTTTGCTCGCTCTCAGGGCATTCCAGCTTTTGCTATTGAACATCGCGAACACGCTACTCGCGAGTCCTTTGATAGCGCTCTCATGGCGAAAATCGATGAATTAGGGGCTGATTTAGTGGTTCTGGCTGGTTTTATGAGAATTCTGACCCCTGGCTTTATTCGCCATTTTGAGGGTCGTCTGATGAATATTCACCCCGCATTACTGCCAGCCTTCCCAGGATTGCATACCCATGAGCGGGCTTTGGAGGCTGGGGTGGCTGAACATGGCGCCAGCGTGCATTTTGTTACCGAGGGGGTAGATGAGGGCCCTATCATCTGCCAAGCCTCCGTTCCAGTGCTCCCCAGTGACGATGCGGATACTTTGGCTGCGCGAGTTTTGGCTGCTGAGCATCAGATTTACCCGCGGGCCGTAAAATGGTTCCTAGATGGACGATTGCGAATAGAAGGTAATCAAGTTCAGGTTAAACCACCGGAGTCGCAATTAATCAAATTATGAGTAAAGAACGTTCATCACGCGCAGCTAGCGCTGGCAGCAAATCAGGATCAAGATCTGGGTCACGTTTAGGCCCACAAAAAAGTTATGCCGCCAAATCCAAGGATCCATTGCGTCGCCCAGAGCGTCGCAACGCCAGTGGCAATATCATCGCGCCAGAAGGTCAGAAAAACTTTTCTAATGCCAAGGCTTTGCCTCAGCATGCAATTCACTTAGAGCGTCTGCTGCCAGAGTTGCTTAATTTCGAGCAACCAGCTGATCGTGTGGTGAGTCGCTATTTCCGATCTGAGCCTCAGCTGGGTAATCGTGATCGTGCCTTGATTGCTGAGAGTGCTTTTGCCATCTTGCGTCGGAAGAATGAGTTCTCACAATTTGCTTCTAGCGGCGAGGGTTCACAGGCTAGACGCTTAGCCCTATTAGGTTTGCTGTCTGCTCTCTCCGAGGGTGGTCTAGGCTCTGCTAACCGTGCAGAGAGTGCTATTGCCGACTTAGCTCATGTATTGAAAACAGGCGAATATGAGTGGTTGCAGCGTTTTGCAACAGTCGATCCATCAGCACTCAATCCGCTGGTTCGAAATAATTTGCCTGAATGGCTTTGGGATGCATTTGGAAAATATCCCGGCGAAGAGTCACGTGAAGCGTTGGCGAAATCACTAATGCATCCAGCTCTTTTGGATTTGCGTGCGAACACCATGAAGACCACTCGCGAGCAATTGCTTGCAGAGATGAATGCTCTTGGTGGTCGCTATCAAGCCATTCCAACTCCGTATGCACCTGATGGTGTTCGCATCATGGGTAAGCCCGCTTTGCAAAATACTGTGAGCTTTAAGACGGGGATGTTTGAGGTTCAAGATGAAGGTAGTCAGTTATTGGCTTACTTGTTGGCACCAAAGCGTGGCGAGATGGTGGTGGACTTTTGTGCTGGAGCCGGTGGTAAGACTTTGGCAATTGGGGCAATCATGCGCTCCACAGGCCGTTTGTATGCCCTGGACACGTCAGAGCGTCGCTTAGCTAATTTAAAACCTAGGCAAGCCCGTAGCGGCCTTTCTAATGTGCATCCTGTCTGGATTGATAGTGAGAATGACTCCAAGATCAAGCGCTTGGCTGGGAAGATTGATCGCGTCCTAGTGGATGCTCCTTGCAGTGGCATGGGTACATTGCGACGCAACCCCGACCTCAAATGGCGTCAGACCCCGGAAGGTGTTTTGGAGCTGAATCAAAAGCAGATGAATATTTTGGCCTCTGCAAGCCGTTTACTAAAACCGGGTGGTCGCTTGGTTTATGCCACCTGTAGCCTGTTGCCGCAAGAAAACCAGCAAATTGCAGAGGATTTCCTGGCAAAGCATCCTAATTTTGAGGTGGTTCCTGCAGCTGAAGTTCTTAAAGCATTGTTTCCAAAGGATAAAATGCCTTTAGGTTGCAGTCCTGACAACCCGTGGTGGCAGTTATGGCCTCATATTCATGGGACTGATGGCTTCTTTGGGGCTGTTTTTCAGAAAAAAGCAGCTGTTTCTGCAGTAACTGTCGATAAAGATGACGAAAAGTCGGTAAAAGTCAAAAGCAAGAAAGCTGATAAAGAACTAAAATAGGCTTTTAGATCTCTCTGGGGATACCCTTTTGAACACAGTTTCTGGTTTTGATTTATTCCTTAATTGGCTTTCCAATGGCTATTTAAATTGGGCTTGGTGGCAAATCCTGGTTTTTACTTTGGTCGTCACCCATATCACCATTGCTGCGGTCACCATTTTTCTGCATCGTTGCCAAGCGCACCGCGCTCTGGAATTGCATCCCATCGTGTCCCATTTTTTCCGGTTTTGGCTCTGGCTAACAACTGGTATGGTGACCAAAGAATGGGCGGCGATTCATCGCAAGCACCACGCCAAGTGTGAAACCGTGGATGATCCGCATAGCCCGCAAGTTTTGGGTATTCATACTGTGCTTTCTCGTGGTGCTGAGTTATATAAAAATGAGTCACGCAATCAAGAGACTTTAGATAAGTTTGGTCATGGCACACCCGATGATTGGCTTGAGCACAAGCTCTATGCAAAGTATTCATGGCAAGGCGTAGCCTTGATGTTGATCATCGACGTACTCTTGTTTGGTGCAATTGGTTTAACTGTGTGGGCAGTGCAGATGTTGTGGATCCCTATTACTGCTGCTGGAGTTATTAACGGTATTGGCCACTTCTGGGGTTACCGTAATTACGATTGCGAAGATGCCTCAAGAAACATTTTGCCTTGGGGTATTTTGATTGGTGGCGAAGAGTTACATAACAACCACCACACCTTCGCTACCAGCGCTAAGCTCTCCAGTAAGTGGTACGAGTTTGATATTGGCTGGATGTACATTCAGATCATGAGTGCTGTTGGCTTAGCGAAAGTAAAAAAGACTTCTCCAAAGCCGGTGCTGAGCGACTTACGTCCTGCGGATCAAAGCACACTCGAAGCCATTATTGCTAACCGTTATGAAATCATGGCCCGTTATAGCAAGACTTTGAGCACCTTCTTCAATATCGAAGTTCAGCACATGCAGGTATTGGCAGCTCACTTAAAGGATGCGCGCACCTGGTTGGGCAAGGATGAATCTCGTTTAACTGTGGAAGAAAAAAAGAAGCTTGAAGAGTTGATGGCAACTAATGCGCAGCTACGCAAGATGATTGAGATGCGTCGTGATTTACAAGCAATCTGGGGCCGATCTAACGCCACAGGCGATCAATTGCTGACTCAGTTGCATGTGTGGTGTCAGCATGCTGAAGAGAGTGGTTTATCGAGTCTGCGTGACTTCTCTTTGAGATTGCGTCGCTACGCTTAATGAAATCGAAGACAATAAAAAACCCGCTGATGTAGCGGGTTTTTTATTTGCTAAAAATAAATATCGAATCGATAAATTACTTCAGCTTGGTTTCTTTGTAAGCAACGTGCTTGCGAATGGTTGGATCGAATTTCATGATCTCCATTTTCTCAGGCTTTGTGCGCTTATTTTTTGATGTTGTATAGAAGTGACCAGTACCAGCTGATGACTCTAATTTAATTTTTTCTCTGCCGCCTTTAGCCATTTGTGCGCTCCTTAAATTTCGCCACGTGCACGGAGATCAGACAAGACAGCATCAATGCCGTTTTTGTCGATAACGCGCAAACCAGCATTGGTTAAGCGCAAGCTAATCCAGCGGTTTTCAGATTCAACCCAGAAACGACGATTTTGCAAATTCGGCAAAAAGCGACGTTTCGTTTTATTGTTTGCATGGGATACATTATTGCCAACCATCGGCTTCTTCCCAGTGACTTGGCAAACTTTTGCCATGACATAACTCCATTAATTGCGAAAAAAGAATATTGTATCAGTCTCCAGCTACTTTGATCCACCCCTTATTGGCTTTAGTTTTGAGGATAAGAAGAAATAGTCGGCAGTATTGGCGAAAATATACTATTAAGTTAGTATTCACTTCTATTTATCATCATTTTTCATAAGACCCTCATCAGAAAATGAGAAAAAACCGCCATCACTCACAATGCAGTGATCAAGCAGGGGGATATCTATCAACTGCAAGGCTTTGGCTAAGGTCTTGGTTAATTCTTGATCGGCAATGCTCGGTCGTGGGTTTCCGCTGGGGTGGTTATGTGCCACGATCAGGGCGCTAGCATTCCTGGCAAGAGCCTCCTTGAGGATTTCTCGCGGGTAAACGGCGGTGTGGCTTAGGGAGCCTCTAAAGAGCTCCTGGCACTCAATCAGGCGTAAGCGGGAGTCGAGGTATAGGCAAAGGAAGACTTCGTGTGGCAGGCGTCCAAATCTAGCCTGTAAGAACTCCCGGACATAGCCTGGTGAGGTAAGGACAGGCTCCTGGGAGAGGGTTTCTTCAAGGCTACGCTTTACAAGCTCATAGGCCGCCTGGATTTGTGACCACTTAGAAATGCCCATGCCATGAATCTGGGTTAATTCTTCTGGGGTACAGGACATTAGGCGTGGCAAATTGCCGAAATGGTGGAGAAGGTCCTCAGCTAAAGCAACGGCCGTTTTGCCTTTAACGCCAACACGCAGAAAGATCGCGAGTAATTCAGCATCACTTAGGGCTGCAGCACCAAGAGTGCGCAGTTTTTCGCGAGGTTGCTCCATTTTTGGCCAATCCGTAATCGGTAAGTGCACGCTACGGTCGGGCCTAGATACAATTACCTTATGAATAAGCTTACGGTTTTGCCCAATTCCTTCCTGACCCTCAATTATCGGCTGACTTTGCCCAGTGGGGATGACTACATCAATACTTTTATCGATCGCCCTGCGACGGTGTTGATGGGTTCTGGACAATTTGCGCCTTGTTTTGAAAAGGTATTAATCGGATTGGGTGTGGGTGATAAGAAAAGTGCTTTATTGCCCCCGGAAGAAAGTTTTGGGGAGCGTAAAGAAGAATTAATTCAGTGGGTTTCTCTGAATGCGCTTAAAGAAGGTCGTGATGATGATGCGGAATTTAATCCTGGTGATGTCATTGAATTTAATGCGCCTGGTGGTGCTCAATACGCAGGTGTGCTGCAATCGATTAACGAAGAAGGCGCCTGGTTTGACTTCAATCACCCACTTGCTGGAAGGCCTGTTACCTTCGAAGCTCAAATTGTTGCGATTTTGTAGCCAATGAATAAACAAACGAATACACAAGCAGGCGGAGAAAGCGCTGCTGAAATTTTGATGGCGCAACCCCGCGGCTTTTGCGCGGGAGTTGATCGTGCAATTAATATTGTGAATGAAGCGCTCACACGCTTTGGTGCTCCAATTTATGTACGTCATGAGATTGTTCACAATGCTTACGTCGTGAATGAGCTGCGTGATAAGGGCGCTGTGTTTGTTGAGGAGTTGCATGAAGTTCCTAAAGGCGGCATTGTGGTGTTTAGCGCCCACGGTGTTTCTCAGGAAGTTCGTCAAGATGCTGAGACGCGTGGCTTGCAGGTATACGACGCAACTTGTCCTTTGGTTACAAAGGTGCATGTTGAGGTCATCAAGATGTGTAAGGATGGTTTTACAGTCTTGATGATTGGCCATGCGGGGCACCCGGAGGTCGAAGGTACGATGGGGCAGGTTAAGGAAGGTGTTCATTTGATTGAGAAAGTGGCAGATATTGCTAAGCTGCCTTTTACTGAGAATGAAAAAATCGCCTTTGTCACACAAACGACACTCTCCGTCGATGAGACGAAGGAAATCGTCAATGCCTTAATTAAAAAATTCCCGCATATCGTGCAACCTCGTAAGCAAGATATTTGTTATGCCACTCAAAATCGCCAAGATGCTGTGAAATTTATGGCCCCTCAAGTTGAGGTAGTTATTGTGGTCGGAAGTAAGGCAAGCTCGAACTCGAATCGCTTGCGTGAATTAGCTGAAAAACTGGGCGTACCGGCCTACATGGTCGATGCACCAGAGCAGCTTCAGGCTGAATGGTTTATTGGCAAGAAGCGCGTAGGCCTAACAGCAGGCGCATCTGCCCCTGAAAGCCTGGCCCTATCGATTGTGGCAAAGATTCAAGAATTTGGGCCGCGAAGCATTCGTAATCTAGAAGGTGTGGTGGAGGATGTCATATTCTCACTGCCAAAGAATTTAGTGGGCTAGCAAGTAACGCCATGTTTGGGATGATTGCTGTAATAAAAGATAAAGGGGCTCTGAGCCCCTTTATTACACTCAATCTGAGTATTGTTTAGCTAACTTGCTTGAGCAACTCTCTCAAGATCTTGCACATCTGACGGATTTCATCATCAGAAACATTGAGTGCTGGCATAAAGCGTAGCAGATTAGGTCTTGGAGAATTAATTAATAAGCCTTCTGGAGTTCTATCACGAGCTAATTCAACTAGCTTCGCGCCGATATCACTGCTCAACATCAGGGCGCGTAATAGTCCTTCACCGCGCTCGCCATCCAGATGAAATTCTGCGGAGATGGCAAGAAGCTCTTTACTAAGCAATTCACCCTTAGTGCGCACAGACTCTAGGAAGCCTGGCGCTAACAATTGTTCGATCACGCTGATACCTACTGCGACCATCAGTGGATTGCCGTTATAGGTACCACCCTGATCGCCAGGTACAAAACAAGCAACCGCATCGGTTGCCATTAGTGCAGCTAATGGCACGCCACCACCAATGCCTTTGCCCAAGGTCATGATGTCTGGTTCGATGCCGTAGTGCTGATAGGCAAAGAGGGTGCCAGTACGACCACAGCCAGCTTGAACTTCATCGACGATCAACAGAATATTATTTTCTTTAGTGAATTTACGCAGGCTTTGCATAAATTCCTTAGTAGTGGGGATGACGCCGCCCTCGCCTTGAACTGGCTCGAGCATGACCGCAACAGTCTTATCGGTTACCAATTTTTTGACGGAATCTAAGTCATTTAAATCGGCTTTAAGAAAGCCGGGAACTTGTGGGGCAAACATGGTGTCCCAGCCTGGTTTGCCAGATGCGCTCATCGTTGCTAAGGTACGACCATGAAAGCTGTGGTCAAAAGTAATGATTTCAAAGGCGCCTGATTTATTCAGTTGCCCCCATTTACGCGCCAACTTAATGGCGCCTTCATTAGCCTCAGCTCCGCTATTGGCGAAAAATACTTTGTTAAAGCAACTGTTTTCGGTCAAAAGATTCGATAAGCGAATCATTGGCTCGTTATAAAAAGCAGGACTCGGATTAATGAGTTTCTTCGCTTGTGCATTGAGCGCTTCAATCATGCCGGGGTTGCTATGACCGAGACAGTTCACTGCCCAGCCTTGCAAGAAATCCAAATAACGCTTGCCCTTGTTATCAGTCAGCCATGAGCCTTTACCTTCAACCATAGTCAACTCTGGTCGCGGGGTGATAAACATCACTGAGTGGGCATCTACGGATTGGGCTGGCTTATTCATATCGTATGCAAAGTGAAATCAAATGAGGTTTCTATTATCGCGCTTAGCAGACTAGTTTGTCGCGAGGTCAGCAGCACTGGTAAAGGAGTCTGCAAAGAATTCCTCTTCGGGCAGGTTGGACTGGGATGAAAAGTCCTGGCGAGCCGCATTGACCATTACAGGGGCGCCGCAGGCATAGACCTGGTAAGGGCTCATATTGAGATGGTCGGCCATCACAGCTTGGTGCACAAAGCCTGTGCGTCCATACCATTGATCCTCAGGCAGGGCATCTGAAATGACTGGGATGTACTTGAAGTCAGGAATATCTTTTGCCCATGACTGGCAGAGCTCATTGAGGTAGAGGTCGCTTGGGCGCCGCCCACCCCAATACAGATGAATCGGGCGCTGGATCTTTTTGAGCTGCATTTGCTCGACGATGGATTTGATTGGCGCAAAGCCGGTGCCTGCAGCAAGAAAGATGATGGGCTTCTTAGAATCTTCTCTTAAAAAGAAGCTACCCAATGGACCTTCAAAGCGGAGGATATCCTTTTCCTTCAGGGCGGGATCTTTTGCGCCAAAAACAAAGTCAGTAAAAAGACCGCCGGGTAAATGGCGAAGATGCAGCTCGAGAGGGCCGTCTTGATCTGGCGCATTGGCAATCGAGTAGGCGCGGCGCTGCCCATCCTTGAGAAGAAACTCCAAATATTGTCCAGCCAGAAATTGAAAGCGCTCGGCAGCTGGTAATTGCAATTGAAGAATGGCCACATCTGCGCTCGGTTTTGTAATGGTATTCACGCGACAAGGCACTTTCCGAATCGCGATATCACCGGCCCCCTGAACTTCACGAGCTTCAATGAGAAGGTCTGATTTGGGATGGGCGCAGCAAAACAAGGTACCACCGGCGGCTTCATCGGTCGAGCTCAGGGCTGCAGCACTATGCTGGCCATGCTCTACCTGGCCCTCTAGAATTTTGCCTTTGCAAGAACCACAGGCACCGTTTTTACACCCATAGGGTAGGGTGATGCCCTGTTGTAATGCTGCTTCAAGAAGGGTTTCATCCTCCTGGACGGTAAATTGTTTGCCGCTCGCCTTGAGCGTGACTTGATAAGACACTCTCATTCCTTTCAATAAATCGTTACGATGTGATCTATGCAATCTTTTGGTAAATCTCGAATCCTGATCGTTGGCTGTGGTGACATTGGTCTGCGTGTTGCCAAACAGCTCGCTCGAAGTCATCGCGTGTATGCCTTAACTTCCCAGAAAACACGTTTTCAGGAGTTGAGAGCGGTTGGCGCGATTCCGATTTTGGGGGATCTGGATAAGCCCGATAGCTTGTGGCGTTTAAGTGGATTAGCGCAAACCGTGATCCACTTGGCACCACCCCAAAATACAGGTCATCGTGATTGCCGAACTCGCAACCTCCTCCGAATTTTAGCCCAAGGCTCTGATACTGTTGGGCGCCTGATTTATGTGAGTACAACGGGCGTTTATGGTGATCACGCAGGCGCCAAGGTAAGCGAAGTGACGCCGGTTAAACCTCAAAGCGAGCGAGCTAAGAGAAGGGTGGATGCAGAAAACTGCCTACGTCTTTGGGCGCCAGCGCATGGAGTTGCCCTCACCATTCTGCGAGTGCCAGGTATTTATGCTACTGACCGCTTGCCGGTTGAGCGCATTCAGGCCGGCACCCCCGCCTTAAACCCAGCTGAGGATGCTTACTCAAACCACATACAGAGTGATGACTTGGCAAGATTAGTTTGCGCTGCTGTTTATCACGGCAAGCCACAACGCGTCATTAATGCATGTGACGGTGGTGAAACCAAGATGGGTGATTACTTTGATGAAGTAGCTGATGCGTTTGGCTTAGAGCGGCCACCCAGATTGCCAGCTGAGCAGTTGGAGAAAATCGTATCCCCCATGCTGTGGTCTTTTATGCGGGAGTCACGGCGCGTAACAAATACACGGCTAGCCGAATTGAAAACCCCGCTACGCTATCCTAGCGTGGCAGAGTTTCTGAAAACTATTTCCAAGAATCCTTAAGTCCGACCGTACGATTAAATACCGGTTGACCTGGTTTTGATTCGCTTAGATCCGCAACAAAGTAGCCATGGCGCTCAAACTGAAAACGATCTTCCGCTTTGGCGTCCTTCATGCACGGCTCTAAGTACGCACTAATCGTTTGTTTCGAGTGAGGATTGATTGCGTCCAGGAAATTTTTATCCCCGCTATCCGGATGCGGATCATTAAACAGGTGATCGTAAAGGCGCACTTGTGCAGGCACAGCTTCCGCAGCGCTGACCCAATGAATATTGCCCTTGACCTTGTAATTATTTGAGCCGGGGGTGCCGCTCTTGCTATCTGCGAAGTGCGTTGCATTAACTTGAATCACCTTGCCATTAGCATCTACTTCAAATCCGGTGCACTCAATCACAAAACCATGACGCAAACGCACACGTCCCCCAGCTTGGTCGCCAATTGGTGGGTAGAGTCTGAAGAACCCCTTGACGGGCTCTTTCATGAAATCATCTTCTTCAATCCACAATTCTTTGGTGAAATGAAACTCGCGATTACCCCACTCGGGATGCTGTGGATGGCGCGGCGCTGAGCAAGGTTCGCTCGCGGACGCAACCCAGTTCTCAATGACGAGCTTGAGTGGCTTGAGGACTGCTGTGGCTCGTGGAGCCTTGGCTTCAAGATCATCCCGTAAAGCTTGGTCTAGGGTGCTCATATCAATCCAGCTATCTGCTTTAGAAACGCCAATGCGTTCGCAGAACAGACGAATACTCTCTGGCGTGTAACCCCTACGACGAATACCTACGATGGTTGGCATCCGAGGATCATCCCAGCCATCTACATGCTTTTCTTCTACTAATTGCAAGAGCTTACGTTTACTTGTGATGGTGTAAGTTAAGTTGAGGCGGGCGAATTCATATTGATGTGGAACAGGATTTTTGAAGTTCCCTAGCTCCGCTAATGAGGCAACAATCCAATCGTAGAGCGGACGATTATTTTCAAACTCCAAAGTGCAAATAGAGTGTGAAATATTTTCTAGGGCATCAGAAATACAGTGTGTGAAATCATATAAAGGGTAGATGCACCACTTACTACCAGTGCGGTGGTGATCTACATGGCGAATGCGATAGACCACAGGATCACGCATCACAATATTCGGATGCGCCATGTCGATCTTCAAGCGCAGTACATGCTCGCCATCTTTATATTTACTGTCACGCATCTCGCGAAATAAAGCGAGGTTCTCATCGGGCGTGCGATCGCGATACGGACTATTTTTTCCAGCTTGTCCAAAGTTGCCGCGATTGGTGTGGATGTCATCTGCGCTCTGACTATCAACATAGGCTTTGCTATTTTGAATCAGAATTTCGGCAAACTCATACAGTTGGTCAAAGTAATCGCTTGCGTGATACAGATGTGTACCCCAATTAAAGCCAAGCCATTTCACTGCATCCAAAATACTGTCAGCGTACTCAACATCTTCTTTGACTGGATTGGTGTCATCTAAGCGCATATTGCAACGCGCACCACCCGCTTGATTGTTGTAGTCAGCGGCCAAGCCAAAGTTCAAGCAAATACTTTTGGCATGGCCAATATGAAGATAGCCATTGGGTTCTGGTGGGAAGCGCGTAATGATGGAAGGGATGGCCTGACCCTCTCGATTAGTCCGATTCTGGTAGACGCCACTCGCCAGATCATGATCGATGATCTGGCGCAAAAAGTTAGAGGGCTCAGCAAGAGTGCCGGCAGGCGATTTAGATGGTTTGCTATCTTGGGACATGCGCCCATTGTAGAGAAAAGCCCTTCCTATAAAGAAAAAAGCCCGCAAACTGCTGCGGGCTCGTTTCTGGGAAGCGCTCGAGAATTAATCTTCTACGAAAGCCTCTTCACGGGTTTTCTTAACCGCAGGTAAGGCTACGATCACAACTAAGAGGGCTGCCGCAATGAGCAAACCTAAGGAGAGTGGTCGGGTTACGAAGGTCGTGAAGTCACCACGTGACAACAAGAGGGCGCGGCGGAAGTTCTCTTCCATCATCGGTCCAAGTACAAAGCCTAGGAGCAATGGGGGTGGCTCGCAACCTAATTTAAAGAAGAGGTAACCAATTAAACCAAAGGCTGCGGTTACATAAACGTCAAATACGGTGTTGTTGACGGTATAGACGCCGATACAGCAGAACACCAAGATTGCTGGGTAGAGAAAGCGATATGGAATCTTCAGTAGCTTTACCCATAAACCAATCAGCGGCAAGTTCAAGAGAATCAACATCACGTTACCAATCCACATCGAGGCAATCAGACCCCAGAACAAAGCTGGGTTGCTTGTCATGACTTGCGGACCAGGCTGAATGTTGTGAATTGTCATCGCACCAACCATCAAGGCCATGACGGCATTCGGTGGGATGCCTAAGGTAAGCAATGGTATGAAGGAGGTTTGAGCGGCAGCGTTGTTTGCTGCTTCAGGACCTGCTACACCCTCAATCGCACCCTTACCAAACTCATGGCTGTACTTAGAGGATTTCTTTTCAACTGAGTAGGCGCCAAAGGCTGCCAAAGCCGCACCGCCGCCTGGCAGAATACCTAAGGTGGAGCCGATGGTGGTACCGCGCAAGATCGAAGGAATCATGCGCTTGATATCAGTCTTGGTTGGCATCATAGTGGTGAGCTTATTCAGGAAGCCCTCGTCATCACCAGTTTTTTCTAGGTTGCCCATAATTTCCGCAAAACCAAAGACACCCATGGCAACGGCTACGAATCCAATGCCGTCACTTAATTCGGGGATGTCAAAAGCATAGCGTGACACGCCAGAGTTCACGTCAGTACCAATCAAGCCCATTAAAAGACCAAGGATGATCATGCCGATCGCCTTGATCAGAGAGCCTGAGGCAAGAACGACGGCGCCAATCAGTCCAAGAACCATTAAGGAGAAGTACTCAGCGGGACCGAACTTAAATGCTAATTGGGAGAGTGGTGCAGCAAAAGCAGCCAAAACCAATGTTGCTACGCAACCAGCGAAGAATGAACCCATACCGGCAGTAAAGAGGGCTACACCTGCTCGACCATTTCTGGCCATTTGGTAACCGTCAATCGCCGTCACCACCGAGGACGTTTCTCCTGGTATGTTGAGCAAAATCGCAGTAGTAGAGCCACCGTACTGTGAGCCGTAGTAAATACCCGCCAACATAATCAAAGCAGCAATTGGAGGCAATGCATAGGTGGCTGGCAGGAGCATCGCAATTGTCGCAATTGGGCCCAGACCTGGCAAAACACCAATTAATGTACCCAAAATACAGCCAATCAGGCAGTACATCAGATTTTGTAAGGTAAACGCTGTGTCGAAACCGAGCGCTAAATTAGCAAATAAATCCATTTTTAGAGTCCCGGTTCGTTATTGTTGTAGAAATACAGGTAGGAGTGGGAACTGAAGCTTGAGACCCACAACAAAGACTGAATAAGTAAAGGTCACCAGGAAGGCTGCATTAATCAAGGAGCCTTTCCAAGTGAACTCTTTGCTGGCGCTAGCTGACACTAGTACCAAGACCACTACAGCGACTAGAAAGCCCATGCGTGGCAGCAATAAGCCATAGAGCACTACCGAGCCTGTAATTTGCGCAATGATCTTCCAATTGAACTTAGGAATGGATTCGATAGCAGCTTTAGCGCCCATAGATTTAACTAGGACTAAGAGCCCCAAAAACGTCATCAGTATGCCAAGCCAAAATGGAAAGTAGCCTGGCCCCATCTTGGCTGCAGTGCCCATGGGGTAATGGGTAGCTACGATGGTGAAGAATAGGCCAATAACCATATACATGATTCCGGCACCAAAATCCCGTTGATTGCGAATTTTCAAGTTGAGCTCCTTATATCGACTTAAAGGCCGATCTATTTATTGATGTTACGGGATTGTAAGGCAGGATTGAGGTGATTTACCCAGGTTTTGCCCCCGACTAGTGCCAATGCGATAATTATTCGCATGAAAGTCTCTCAAATTCGCCAGGCGTACCTGGACTACTTCGCCCAAAAAGGCCATCAGATTGTCCCATCCAGCCCAGTTGTGCCTGGAGACGACCCGACCTTGTTATTCACGAATGCGGGGATGAATCAGTTTAAGGACGTGTTTTTAGGCTTTGATAAGCGCCCTTACAACCGAGCTACAACCGCCCAGAAATGTATTCGTGCCGGTGGCAAACACAATGACTTGGATAACGTTGGCTATACAGCGCGTCACCATACCTTTTTTGAAATGCTGGGTAATTTCTCTTTTGGGGACTACTTCAAGAAGGATGCAATTCAGTTTGCCTGGGGTTTACTGACTGAAGTCTTTAAGCTGCCAGAAGAAAAGCTGCTTGTCACCGTCTACGCGGAAGATGACGAGGCTTATGAGATTTGGAATAAGCAAATCGGCGTTCCAGCTGAGCGCATTATTCGCATTGGCGATAACAAAGGCGCTCGTTATGCTTCAGATAACTTCTGGATGATGGGCGATACAGGTCCGTGCGGGCCTTGTACTGAAATCTTCTATGACCACGGCCCGCACATTGCTGGTGGTCCTCCTGGTAGTCCTGATGAAGACGGCGATCGCTATATTGAGATCTGGAATAACGTATTCATGCAGTTCAATCGCGATGAAGCGGGCAATATGCATCCATTGCCCAAGCCGAGCGTCGATACTGGTATGGGCCTTGAGCGCATTGCGGCAGTGTTGCAGCACGTGCACTCGAACTATGAAATTGACCTTTTTGTTAATTTGCTCAAAGCAGCTAAAGAGGCTGTTGATGCTGCCGGTGGTGAGAATTGCGATCCAAGCAGTCCATCTCTCAAAGTCATTGCCGATCACATTCGTGCCTGTAGTTTCATTGTGGTGGATGGTGTGATTCCAGGTAATGCAGGTCGCGGATATGTCCTTCGTCGTATTACACGCCGCGCAATTCGTCATGGTTACAAATTAGGCGCACGCAAACCGTTCTTTTATCAACTCGTTCCAGCCCTCGTAAAAGAGATGGGTCAGGCTTATCCAGAGTTGCAGGCAGCGAAAGATAAAGTGAGTGAAGTGATTAAGCAGGAGGAGGAGCGTTTCTTCCAGACGATCGCTAACGGTATGGAGATTTTGGAGAGCGCGCTTGCTGGTGGCGCTAAGACGGTTGATGGTGAAACCGCCTTCCGCTTACACGATACCTTTGGCTTCCCATTAGATCTCACTGCTGACGTATGCCGTGAGCGCGATGTCACAGTCGATGCCGAAGGTTTTGACTTGGCAATGCAAAAGCAGCGTGACCAAGCAAGAGCGGCTGGTAAGTTCAAAGTGGCTCAAGGCTTGGAGTACTCTGGCAAGCCAACCCGGTTTCATGGTTACGACACTTTGAAGCATGAGGGCGCTAAAGTCACCGCACTCTATGTTGATGGTTCTGTAGTGCAGTCCATCAAGGCTGGTGATGCAGCCGTGATCGTGTTAGACAACACGCCTTTTTACGCTGAGTCCGGTGGGCAGGTTGGAGACAAGGGTGAGTTACGCAATGAAGTAGTTCGCTTTGCAGTTGAAGATACCTTCAAGATTCAGGCGGATGTTTTTGGTCATCAAGGTGAAGTGCAAGAGGGCGAGCTCAAGATAGGCGATACGCTGAACGCCTTGGTAGATGCTCAGCAAAGAACAGAAACAATGCGTAACCATAGTGCTACCCATATTTTGCATAAAGCATTGCGTGAAGTATTGGGTGATCATGTGCAGCAAAAAGGCTCATTAGTTGATGCCACTAAAACCCGCTTTGACTTTACTCACAACGCACCTATTACTGCGCAAGAAATTCGACGGATAGAAGATATTGTGAATGCTGAAATTTTGGCAAATACTGCGACTTCTGGAAAAGTGATGTCTCTAGATGATGCTCAAAAAACCGGTGCCACAATGCTTTTCGGTGAAAAGTATGCTGATGAAGTGCGTGTACTAGAAATCGGCAGCTCTAAAGAGCTGTGCGGCGGAACTCACGTTGGACGTACTGGTGATATCGGAAGCTTGAAGATTGTTTCTGAAGGTGGTGTAGCAGCTGGCATTCGTCGTGTTGAGGCGGTGACTGGGAAAAATGCCCTGATCTTTTTACAAGGTTTAGAAGACAAAATTAACGAAGCGGCCGCAGTTCTCAAAACTCACCCCGGTGATTTAGTGAGTCGTGTTACTCAACTTCAAGACAGTTTGCGTCAGGCTGAGCGTGAGTTAGATAAGGTGAACTCCAAGCTCGCTGCTAGCCAAGGTGATGAGTTGGCAACACAAGCAGTTGATGTCAATGGCATCAAAGTATTGGCGGCTCGCTTAGATGGTGCCGATGCTCAAGTCTTACGCGAGACTATGGATGCCTTAAAGGGCAAACTAAAGACTGCCGCAATAGTTTTGGCTTCGGTGCAGGGCGATAAGGTGAGTCTGATTGCCGGCGTGACTGCGGATTCTATTGCTAAGGTAAAAGCAGGGGACTTAGTAAACTTCGTTGCCCAGCAAGTCGGCGGAAAGGGTGGCGGTAAACCAGAGATGGCGATGGCCGGCGGTACCGACCCAAGCAAGTTGGGGGCTGCTTTAGCTGGCGTAAAAGATTGGGTGGCATCTAAATGAGCGACGTTATCGAATTTAATCTCGAGGTTGATGCGATTGGCATGAATTGCCCACTCCCAATTTTGCGTACCAAGAAAGCTCTAGCTACCATGCAGTCCGGTGAAGTGCTTAAAGTGAAAGCCACGGATGCTGGTGCTGCGCATGACTTTCCTGCGTTTGCAAAACAGACTGGCAACGAACTGCTCTCTAGCAGCGCTGAGGGTGACGTATTGGTTTTCTTTCTCAAGAGAAGATAAGATGTTTTGAAACTACTGGCACCAAAGAAAAAGGCAGAAATTGATTTCTGCCTTTTTGCTTTTCTCGCCCTAGAGATTCACTGTGATGCTTAGGTTAAAGAACGATTCTTTAAGTAAGCCGCAAACTCAGTCTTCACTTCTGGGTGCCGTAAAGCAAACTCTACTGAAGCCTTGAGGTAGCCAAGCTTGCTGCCGCAGTCATAGCGCACACCGTCGTATTCATAAGCAAATACGGGGTCTTCTTTGAGTAATGAGGCAATCGCATCAGTGAGTTGGATTTCACCGCCAGCACCGGGCTTCAGATTGCGAATGTGATTAAAGATATCTGAAGAGAGAACATAGCGACCTACTACTGCTAAGTTGGATGGCGCATCCTGAGGTTGTGGCTTTTCCACAATGCCGTTTAAGCGATAGATGCCTTTGGATACTTCTGCTCCAGAAATAATGCCGTAGGAGCTACTTTTGGATGGATCAATTTTCTCCACCGCTAAGACGGAGCCATTTTGCTCATCAAATACTTTGAGCATTTGCTTGAGTACTGGAGGTTGGCCATCAAGTAAGTCATCCGCAAGAATGATGGCAAAAGGTTCATCACGTACGAGCTTTTCTGCGCATAAAACTGCATGACCCAAACCCAAAGCTTCAGGTTGGCGTACATAGACGCAATCGACATGGCTTGGTTTTACGCTTCGAACGATCTCTAAAAGAGCTTGTTTATTTTTTGCTTCAAGTTCGGCCTCAAGCTCGTAAGCTTTATCAAAGTGATCTTCAATGGCACGCTTACTACGGCCAGTCACGAAAATCATTTCAGTGATGCCAGCGGCAATTGCTTCCTCAACCGCATACTGAATGAGTGGTTTATCCACTACATTGAGCATCTCTTTCGGGCTAGCCTTGGTGGCTGGCAAGAAACGAGTGCCCAAACCCGCAACCGGGAAGACGGCTTTAGTAACGGCTTTAGTGCTTAATGGCATTGCAATTCCGATCAGTTTTGTTGAGGCTTTATTTCAGTCGTTCTAATTGTGCAACAAGTTTCTCGTGGTTTTGCTCAAAGCCAGTAAGACGTTGCTTTTCTTGAGCCACCACTTCTTCTGGGGCTCGCGCTACGAAGCTTTCGTTGCCAAGCTTGCTACGTGCTTTGGTGATTTCATTAGCTAAGCGCTCTATTTCTTTGCCTAAACGAATTCTCTCGGCCGCCACGTCTACTTCAATTTTGAGTAGCAACTTCAGATTACCAACCAAAGCCATTGGTGCGCCAGGAGCATCCTTTTCTAAAGCGGACTCGTCATCGTAGATTTTGACTTCAGATAGCTTGGCTAAAGCAGTTAAGTACGGACTTGCTTTGTTCAAGAAATCTTGTGGCCCACTAATCCAGAGAGGTACCCTGAACGCAGGAGAAACTTGCATCTCGCCACGTAGGTTACGGCAAGCATCCACAATCGATTTAATCTGGGCAACCCAAGCTTCGCTTTGCTCATCAATCTTATCGAGTTGAGCAACTGGGTATGGCTGCAGCGCAATGGTTTGCTTATCTTGTTTAGCCAGATCTTTACCAACCTTTGGCCCAACGGTTTGCCAGAGGGTTTCGGTAATGAATGGAATGAGTGGGTGCGCCATGCGCAAGATGGTTTCTAAAACACGCAGCAGAGTGCGACGAGTGGCGCGTTGTTGTGCAGGCGTTCCAGTTTGGAGTTGTACCTTGGCTAACTCTAAATACCAATCGCAGTATTCATCCCAAACAAATTGGTAAATACTTGTGGCAATGTTGTCAAAGCGATAGTTTTGGAAGCCTTTCGCAACATCAGCCTCCGTTCTTTGTAATAAAGAAACAATCCAACGATCTGCTGGGGAGAAATCAAGCTGCCCTTCTGGACCGCATTGGCTGTCACAAGGAGCAAAGCCGTTCTCTTGATCATCGCCAGGGCAATTCATAAGAACAAAACGAGTGGCATTCCAGAGTTTGTTGCAGAAGTTGCGATAGCCTTCACAGCGCTTCTGATCAAAATTAATATTTCGACCTAGTGATGCAAGTGAGGCGAAGGTAAAGCGCAGGGCATCTGTACCAAATGCAGGAATTCCTTCCGGAAACTCTTTCTTAGTTTTTTTGCCTATGCTTTCAGCTTGCTTTGGATTCATCAAGCCAGTAGTGCGCTTAGCAACTAGATCTTCAATCTTGATGCCGTCAATTAAATCGATCGGATCCAAAGTATTACCTTTGGACTTACTCATCTTCTGGCCTTCGGCATCACGTACTAAGCCATGAACATACACCGTATGAAATGGCACCTTGCCAGTGAAGTGACAAGTCATCATGACCATTCTGGCTACCCAGAAGAAAATGATGTCAAAACCAGTAACCAAGACCGATGATGGTAAGAAATGATTTAGAGCAGGCGTTTCCTCTGGCCAACCTAATGAACTAAAGGGCACCAAAGCAGAGCTAAACCAAGTATCTAAGACATCGGGATCACGATGGAGTTGACCGGTATAGCCAGCGGTAGCAGCCTTAGATTTCACCTCTGCTTCGGAGCGTGCCACAAAAATCTGTCCGTCATCGCCATACCAAGCGGGGATTTGATGTCCCCACCAGAGTTGTCGAGAGATGCACCAGTCCTGAATATTTTCCAGCCACTGGGAGTAGGTGCTAATCCAGTTTTCTGGAACGAGCTTAATGTCACCATTTTTTACTGCATCTAGCGCAGCGCCTGCAATAGAGGAGCCTGGTTGATATTGGTTATCAGGACTTGGTTTGGATACTGCGACAAACCATTGGTCAGTGAGCATCGGCTCAATGATGGTTTGGGTGCGATCTCCACGAGGCACCATCAATTTATGCGGCTGTACTTTTTCTAATAAGCCAGCTGCATCTAAGTCGGCAACGATTTGTTTGCGGGCAGCAAAGCGCTCAAGGCCTTGATATACCGCTGGTGCATTCTCATTAATCTTGGCATCGAGGGTCAAGATATTGATGATTGGTAACTGATGGCGCTGTCCAACGGCATAGTCGTTGAAGTCATGCGCAGGTGTCACTTTGACGACACCAGTACCAAAGGCTAAATCTACATAGTCATCGGCAATGATCGGAATCTCACGATTACACAGTGGTAGCTGAACTGATTTACCAATGAGGCGTTTGTAGCGCTCGTCTTCTGGATTGACCATAACGGCCACGTCACCCAATAAAGTCTCTGGGCGCGTGGTGGCAACAGTCAGGTGTCCGGAGCCATCTGCTAATGGATAGCGGATATGCCACATGGAACCATCTTCTTCCTCGCTCACTACCTCTAGATCTGAAACAGCAGTACCGAGTACTGGATCCCAGTTCACCAAACGTTTACCGCGATAAATTAATCCTTGTTCATGCAGGCGAACGAATACCTCAACAACTGCTTTGGACATCTTGCTGTCCATCGTGAAATATTCTTTACCCCAATCAATTGAGGCGCCTAAGCGACGAATCTGACGGGTAATCGTGTTGCCAGAAGTTTCTTTCCACTCCCACACTTTTTCTAAGAATTTCTCGCGACCCAAATCATGGCGAGAGATCTTCTGTGCATCAAGCTGGCGCTCAACGACAATTTGTGTAGCAATACCAGCATGGTCTGTACCCGGAACCCATAAGGTATTTTTACCGGACATGCGGGCATGACGCACCAAGCCGTCCATGATGGTTTGATTAAAAGCGTGACCCATGTGCAGTGTGCCGGTTACATTCGGTGGCGGCAACTGAATCGAGAAATCCCCCTTGCCCTCGTCTAGGGTGGCGTCGGCAATGCCTCGGCGTTCCCATTCCGGACCCCAATAAGCTTCAATTGGGGCGGGTTCGTAGGATTTGGCTAGTTCCTCTAGGGAACTGGCCGCTGATGAATTAGGGGTATTCGAAGCATTTGGCATAAGAGGCAAATTATAATTGGGGCGATGTACTCAGACCTACTCGCAAACCTTAATCCAGAACAACGCGAGGCAGTGACCCTCCCGCCGGTAAATGAAAATGGCCAGGCCCAGTCAGCCCTGATTTTGGCAGGCGCTGGTAGTGGAAAAACCCGCGTACTCACGACCCGTATAGCTTGGTTGATCCAAACGGGTCAGGTTTCACCTATTGGCGTCCTTGCGGTGACCTTCACCAATAAGGCCGCTAAAGAGATGATGTTGCGTCTAAGCGCCATGTTGCCCATTAACACCCGAGGCATGTGGATCGGCACTTTTCATGGTCTTTGCAACCGTTTATTGCGTGCACATCACAAAGAAGCAGGTTTACCGTCCACTTTTCAGATTTTGGATACCCAGGATCAGCTTTCCGCCATCAAGCGTCTTTTGAAGGGCTTAAAGGTCGATGATGAGAAATACCCCCCTAAGCAGTTGCAATACTTTATTGCGCACGCCAAAGAGCGTGGCCAGCGTGCCAAAGAATTATCTGTAGGAGATGACTTTCAGGCGAAGATGGCTCAACTCTATGAAGCCTACGATGAGCAATGCCAACGTGAAGGTGTAGTCGACTTTGCTGAACTCTTATTACGTAGTTATGAATTGCTCAAACATAACGAGGCCATTCGTACGCACTACCAAGAACGATTCCGTCATATTTTGATTGATGAGTTTCAAGATACCAATGCCTTGCAATACGCTTGGCTCAAATTACTCTCTGGTCACGATGCTAGTCGCGTCAATGTCAGCGGCATGGGAAGTAGTGCAGTTTTTGCGGTAGGCGATGATGATCAAAGTATTTACGCATTCCGCGGCGCAGATGTGGAGAACATGCGTTTGTATGAAAAGCAATATCACCCAATGATGGTCAAGCTTGAGCAGAACTACCGCTCGCATGGCCATATCTTGGATACAGCCAATTACCTCATCTCTAATAACACGGATCGTCTTGGTAAAAACTTGCGCACTGATGCAGGTCATGGCGAGCCCGTTCGCATCTATGATGCGCCAAGTGATCACGCTGAAGCTGCATGGCTTGTAGATGAAATTAAAGCCCTGGTGAATAGCGGTATCAAGCGCACTGAAATTGCCTTGCTCTACAGAAGTAATGCTCAGTCACGCATTATTGAGCACGCTTTATTTTCTGCGGCGATTCCATATCGGGTTTACGGTGGACTGCGCTTCTTCGAGCGCGCAGAGATTAAACATGCCTTAGCGTATTTACGTCTGCTAGAAAATCCGAATGACGACACCTCCTTCTCGCGCGTAGTGAATTTCCCAACACGCGGTATTGGCGCAAGATCGATTGAGGCTGTGCAAGATGCAGCTCGTGCACAAAATAGTTCTTTGTATTTAGCGGCATCGACATTAGATGGTAAAGCTGGTGCCTCCTTAGGCGGCTTTGTGCGCCTGGTAGATCATATGCGTGAAGCTACCCGTCACAATACCTTGCCTGAAACTGTGGAGTTCGTGATTCAAAACAGTGGTTTGATTCAGCACTATCTCTCAGAACGCGAAGGCCAGGACCGCGTAGAAAACTTACAAGAATTAATTAATGCCGCAACCGCATTTATTGCGGAAGAAGGTTATGGTCAGGATGCCACTGCTGCCACTTTACCTGGTGAGAATGCCCCTGGCGTAGTCGAGGTCTCGCCATTAGCCGCATTTCTCTCGCACGCTTCACTTGAGGCCGGTGATAACCAGGCTCAGGCAGGCCAAGATGCTGTGCAGCTGATGACGGTGCACTCTGCTAAAGGCTTGGAGTTCACCTCTGTATTTATTACCGGCTTAGAAGAGGGATTATTCCCACATGAGAACAGTATTAATGAGCAGCATGGTTTAGAAGAAGAGCGTCGCTTAATGTATGTGGCGATTACTCGCGCAAAAGAGCGTCTCTATCTCTCTCACACGCAGTCACGGATGTTGCATGGTCAAGTGCGCTACAACATGCCATCGCGCTTCTTGGAAGAGTTGCCATCTGATTCGCTGAAGTGGCTCACTCCAAAAGTCAAAGATGCCCGTTGGGGTGGCACTAGCAATGGAAATGGCGGTCGCTCAGGGTCAACTTGGCAAGATGGCTATACACGTCAGCGTGAGTTTGGATCGAATGATTTCTTTGATAGTGGTAACGAGCGTGAGCGACCTGCAAGGCAAATTGGCCGAGTAGGCTCTGCCTCAACCGCCGTGACTAGAATGGCCTCACCACCACGAGGAAATTACCCATTTACGATTGGGCAAAATGTGTTCCATACCAAGTTTGGTGAAGGGCGCGTTACAGGCTTAGAGGGTAATGATGCTGATGCGCGCGCTCAGGTGAATTTCAAGCGCCATGGCGTGAAATGGCTGCAGCTCAGTATTGCTAAGCTTGCTGCGATCGATTAAGCGATTAAAGTAGCCGATTCTTTTTCGGCAAAGCATGCCTTCCAGGTAGCAAAGAAAGAGCAGTGCATTACAGTGAGCCCGGCCATAGAAATAGGCGCGATGATGAATGATGCGGCTTGGCCTAGGTCGAGAGCATCAAAGATTGAGCCAATCGTTAAAGGAATGGCGATTAAGATCGCACCCCAAATCGTGAGATATATAAAGAATGCACCTCGATTAGTCCAGCAAGCAATAGCACTGGAGAAAAGGGCTTGTGCTATGGACATATCAGACCAAGCAACGAGTACGGGAGAAAACCACATCAACATCGCCACTGGCACATACAGAAGACCGCCAAAAAAGAGAATCAGATAAATCTGATTGATAGCTTCTGAAGTGATGGGCTTGTCGTTAGTCATTAGTGGAATAAGCAACTCAAAATCTACCAACATGCTTAAGATAAAACTGAGGACTAGGATGAGCGCGGCATAGATCAATCCCAATTGGAGAATACGTTTACGAATCAAAGGCGTGGATTGCAGGGCAATCACGTATACCGAAGGTCGAATACGTTCTTTTTGAATTGCTAGGCGACAGGCGGTCATAAAGCCCACCGACAAAGTAGGTGTGAGCAATAAGACGGCAAAGATACCAATCACGGGTACGAGTACCGCAAGCTGCGCTACAAATATGTACATGAATACCAGCATTAAAAAACCCAAAGGATTTTGTTTAAAAAGCCAAATGCCTTGACGTATCCAGGTGTAACCCTCTTTTGGGGCGACGGAGTTCAGTTTCATATTGCCTTGCGACTTAAAAGAATATTTTCGAAATGATGGGGATCATGTGGGGTGAGCATTTGCGCATCACGTGGCAAATAAAAATCCCACAGGCGGGAGATCCAGAATCGTAGTGCTGCAGCACGCACCATCAGGGGCCAGCTTGCCTGCTCTTCTTTGCTTAGTGGGCGAACAGCTTGATAGGCATCCATCAGCGCCTTGAAGCGAGCAGGATCTAAGTCTTGTCTGTTGTCAGCAAGACACCAATCATTTGCAGTAACTGCTAAATCAAATAACCACTTGTCTGTTCCGGCGAAATAAAAGTCGAAGAAACCACCCAGCTGATCTTGAGAGCCATCGCTTGCGCCTTGAGTATCAAATAGCACGTTATCTCTAAAGAGATCACAATGACTCGCCCCTTGTGGCAGTGATGCATAGGCTTCAGAGCTAAAGAATTGCTCTTGGATTAAGAGCTCGCTAGTCAGTAACTCTTTTTGTGCGTCACTCAAGTGTGACAACACTTGTGGAACTGTTTTTTGCCACCAAGAAAGACTGCGAAGATTCTCTTGAGCGTGCTTAAAGTCGCTACTGGCTAAATGCATTTTGGCTAAGTACTCCCCAACCAGAGCGCAATGCTTAGCTTCGGGTGCAAGCCTAGAAAGGCCGGGAAGCTTACTCACAATTGCTGCAGGCTTACCTTTGAGGGTAAATAAAATTTGCCCCTGTTTGTTTTCAAGTGGCTTAGGTACTGGAATGCTTTTATTGGCCAAGTGGCGCATCAGCTCTAGGTAGTACGGAAGCTGCTCTGCAGACAGTCTTTCAAAAATAGTCAGAACATATTCTTGTTTCTTGCCATCTTTTTCAGTGTCAAGAAAGAAATTGGAATTCTCAATCCCACCATGAATTCCGCGAATGTCGATGGCCTGCCCGATATCAAAGTCGCTTGAGATCCAAGCAGAGATATCGCTTAGTTCAATGGGGGTGAAAACGGCCATGAGTAAAGATTAAAAAGGAACTCTGATACTCGGTACGCTGATCAGGTCAGTTTCTTTGGGTACGCCAGGCATCACTGTTGCCGGAGGCGCCATTTCGTAGCTGGTATAGCGAGTCTTAACATCCACCTGAGTGGGCGCATTGGTATCTTTATATTCAGTAATTTCAGTACCAGTAGCTTCTTTGTGTTGAAAGCTCGGTTTACGACTTTCAGGCGCGCTGGTTGCTTGAGATGCGCTCACTGCAGGCGCTAAAGGTTGATTATTAATGCGCTGCAACTCAGAGGGGCTGAGCGCTTGCGAATTGTTTTGAGCGTGTGCTGAATTGAGGCTAAAAGAGGCGAAAGCCACTAAAAAGCTAGTCAGAACAAGGGTTTGACTCAAAGAAGAGTGGAGTAAGTTAGTTAGCGCGTGCATCATTTTTCACCTTTTTAGGCCTCTTTTCAGGAGGATTTGAACCTGATCTGTAGGCAGTTAGCAACTAGATTGTACGATTGCGGTATGACTAAACATAGACTCTTGTTGGTAGACGGCTCTAGCTACCTCTATCGCGCCTTTCATGCCATGCCAGACCTCAGAAATGGGGCAGGTGACCCAACGGGAGCCATCTATGGAATGGTGAATATGATGCGCCGAGCCCGCTCAGAACTCAAGGCTGATCACATTGCCTGTGTTTTTGATGCCAAAGGCAAGACTTTCCGGGATGAAATGTATCCCGAGTACAAGGCGCATCGCTCCCCTATGCCTGAAGATTTGGTAAAGCAGATTGAGCCGATCCATGCCATGGTGAAAGCCTTGGGCTGGCCGGTATTAATGGTTTCTGGGGTTGAGGCTGATGATGTGATTGCCACCTTAGCTAGTCAAGCGACCCAAGCTGGTTGGGAAACGATTATTTCTACTGGCGATAAAGATTTGGCTCAGTTGGTGAACGCTTCTGTCACCTTAATTAATACGATGACCAATGAGAAGTTGGATATTGATGGTGTCATAGAAAAATTTGGAGTACCCCCAGAGCGAATCGTAGATTACCTTTCCATCATTGGTGATACGGTCGATAACGTACCGGGCGTTCCTAAGGCCGGCCCTAAAACTGCAAATAAATGGTTGGCTGAATTTGGCGACTTAGACAACTTGATGGCAAACGCTGATCAAGTAAAAGGTGTTGTAGGTGAAAACTTGCGAAATAGTTTGGAGTGGCTTCCACAAGCACGACAACTCATTACCGTCAAAACCGATTGCGATTTATCGCCACATCTCCCAGGTTTAGATGACTTGCATGCGAAACCAGAAGATGCACCGCTCTTGCGGGAGTTGTTTGAGCACTACGCATTTAAGACTTGGTTGCGTGATGTGGAGAGACAGTTGGGGAGTGTGACTTCTGAGTCTGTTGGAGATTTTGATTTAGCTGGTAGCCCCATTAAAAATAGTGCTGAAGAAAATGTAAAAAGTGCAGTCAAGAAATTTGGCCCCACTGCTACAGAAGCGACAATTGCCTTATCTCAAGAAGCAGCGGATCTACAAGGTGCCATTGCAAAACACTATGAATGTGTAGTTGATGAAGAGACCTTAGATCGTTGGATTAAAAAAATTGCAGGTGCTGATCTTACGGCGGTTGATACCGAAACTACTAGCTTAGATGCACTGGCTGCAGAGCTTGTTGGGATCTCGCTTTGCGTCACTCCCGGAGAGGCGTGTTACATACCGTTAGCGCATCGCAATGGAGAAGCTCAGCTCAGCCGCGAACTGGTTTTAGCGCGCATGAAGCCCTGGTTAGAAAGCGCGACTAATTTAAAGCTAGGGCAAAACCTCAAGTACGACAGCCATATCTTTGCGAACTATGGTGTTGCTTTGCATGGCATTACTTTTGACACTATGTTGGAATCTTATGTGCTCGAATCGCATATGCCTCACAACATGGATAACTTAGCCGAGCGACATCTCGGCATGAAGACTATTAAGTATGAAGAGGTATGCGGTAAGGGCGTCCACCAGATTGGCTTTGATCAAGTAGATCTGAAAATCGCCACCGACTACGCAGCAGAAGATGCTGACATTACCTTGCGATTACATAAAGTGTTGTGGCCACAAATTCAGGCAAGTCCTGGCCTTCTTTATATTTATGAAAATATCGAGATGCCAGCAATGCGGGTGCTGGGCATTATGGAACGTAATGGGATTCGGATTGACTCTGCCTTGCTATCTCAGCAAGGTCAAGAAGTTGGCAAACGTCTGTTAGCTCTAGAGGGTGAGATTCATAAGCTAGCTGGGCAACCGTTTAATATTCAATCCCCTAAGCAGATCGCAGAGATTTTATTTGGGCAGTTAGAGCTCCCCGTAATTAAAAAGACACCATCGGGTGCGCCATCGACCGATGAAGAAGTGTTGCAGAAGTTGGCGGAGGATTACCCTTTACCAGCGCGTATCTTGGATTACCGCAGTCTCGCTAAATTGATGTCGACCTATATCGAGAAGCTCCCACGTATGGCAGACTCTAAAACGGGACGAGTGCATACGAGTTTTTCTCAGGCAACTGCGGTGACGGGGCGTTTGGCTTCAAGCGATCCGAACTTACAGAACATTCCTGTGCGCACAGAAGAGGGCCGTCGCATTCGGGAAGCGTTTATTCCGGCTGAGGGTTGTAAGTTACTTTCTGCCGACTATTCTCAAATTGAATTGCGCATCATGGCGCATATTGCCGAGGATGAAAACTTATTAGCTGCATTCGCTGCTGGTAAAGACGTGCATCAAGCTACCGCTGCTGAGATCTTTGGTGTTCCGCTGGAAAGTGTCACATCCGAGCAGCGTCGATATGCCAAGGTTATTAACTTTGGCTTAATTTATGGCATGAGTGCCTTTGGTCTAGCCGGTAATCTGGGTATTGAGCGCTCAGCAGCCCAAAACTACATTGCTAAGTACTTTGATCGTTATCCAGGAGTTGCTCAGTATATGGAGCGCACTCGCTTGGAGGCCAGAGAGAATGGTTATGTCGAGACGGTCTTTGGTAGGCGTCTATGGCTTCCAGAAATTAAGGGGAGTGGTCCTCGCCGCCAAGGAGCAGAGCGGGCTGCAATTAATGCGCCAATGCAGGGAACGGCGGCTGACCTGATTAAATTGGCCATGATTGCGGTCGAAAACTGGTTAGAAAAAGAGCAGCTCAAGACTCGCATGCTGCTCCAGGTCCACGATGAGCTGGTATTTGATGTGCCGCTAGATGAGCTGGAGCTTTTGCAAGCAAAGCTACCTGATTTAATGTGTAAGGTAGCTGAACTAAAGGTTCCTTTGGTGGTTGGTATTGGGATTGGCGATAATTGGGAAGAAGCACACTAAATTGGGAGACTAAGAGATGACAACTAAAAAAGATCAGGGTTCAAACATGGTGTCTAGCGATAGAAGAGGTTTTATGAAAGCCTCTGCTATTACAGCAACAACTATGGGAATTGGTTTTGTAGCTGCTTCTGAGCCGGTCATGGCTGCAGCGATCCAAACAGATTTCACCGGCATTAAAGCGGGCGAGCAAATGATTCCAGTAGGAAGCTTTCAGATGCCCGCTTATATTTCACGTCCAGAAAAATCTAAAGGTAATCTGCCGATTGTGATTGTTGCCAGCGAAATATTTGGTGTACACGAATACATTGCCGATGTCACGCGACGTTTTGCTAAATTGGGTTACTTGGCGATTGCCCCAGAATTCTTTACTCGTGCTGGCGATCCGAATACTTACGGCACTATTGCCGAGATCCAAAAAAATATTGTTGCCGCAACTGGCGATACTCAAGTTCTCAATGACTTACAAGCAGCCTTAGTATGGGCTGGCAAGAACGGTGGCAATTTGAAAAAAGTTGGCGTTACTGGTTTTTGTTGGGGTGGTCGCATTACTTGGCTATCGGCCACACTGCCTCAGGTTAAGGCTGGTGTAGCTTGGTATGGTCGTGTCATTGGTGAGAAAACGGAAGGCAATCCGCGCCATCCAGTGGATATTGCCGCTGATCTCAAGGCGCCAGTGCTTGGCTTGTATGGCGGCGCTGATACCGGCATCTCCCTAGAGAGTGTTGAGCAAATGCGTGAAGCGCTTGCAAAAGCAGCCCCCAAAAATTCAGCAGCCAAAGCCTCTCGTTTTGAAATCTATCCTGATGCACCGCATGCCTTCCATGCAGACTACCGCGCTACCTATCGCGAAGGTCCTGCAAAAGATGGCTGGGAAAAATGTATTGCTTGGTTTAAACAAAACGGGGTTGCCTAATTTCCATGTCAGTACTGCAAAGCATCTTGTTGGTAACAGCGCTAGCGGGAACTACTAGCGTTCTCATTGCCGCAAGTTTTTCTTTGTCTTTGCTATCAAAGATGGTTCATAGCATGGTGAGTGTGTCAGTTGGTATTTTGCTGGCCACCGCCTTGCTCCATTCATTACCTGAAGCCTTCACGATGCCGGATGTGAACCCTCAGCTGCTATTTGCTACCTTGCTTGCGGGACTCTTGGGTTTTTTCTTCCTCGAGAAAATTTCTTTATTACGTCATAGCCATCATCATGAAGGGGATGGTCATGATCATCACCATGGTCATGATGCAGAAGTAGCGGGACGCAGTGGCTGGATGATTTTGGTCGGTGATGGCATACACAATTTTGTGGATGGTGTTTTGATTGCTGCTGCCTTTATGGCGGATTACCAGGTGGGTATCTTTACTGCGATCGCCATCATTGCTCACGAGATTCCGCAAGAAATTGGTGATTTCATCGTACTACTGAATGCTGGATTTACTCGTACTCGTGCTTTGATGTACAACTTAATTTGTGGCTTAGCTGCAGTGCTAGGTGGCGTCTTGGCGTACTTCTTTTTGGAGAGGGCGCATGCGGCAATGCCGTATTTGCTAGTTATTGCCTCAAGTAGTTTTATTTACATTGCAGTGAGTGATCTGATTCCACAAATGCACCGACGCCCACATTGGGCTGAGTCTTTACGTCAAACGATTTTGATTGCCTGTGGCGTTGGTTTGGTAATTCTGCTGTCACTCTTGCATTAAAGAGCTACTGGTCGGCTTGGGTCGGCACACCATTCGCTCCAGCTACCTGCGTATACACGTGAGCCCTTGAGGCCAGCGATTTCCATGGCTAGTAGGTTATGACAAGCCGTAACCCCAGAACCACATTGATGAATCACCTCAGAAGGTTTGGTTGAGCCCAGGAGATCTACAAAGTCTTTAAAAAGTTGCTCTGGGGCCTTAAAACTTTTTCTGGAAAGATTTTCTCTAAAACAGTAATTAATTGCGTTAGGGATATGTCCACCAATAGGATCTAAGGTTTCATTTTGACCATGGAAGCGATCACTTGCACGAGCATCAATAATGACATTCGTTTTAGCTTGAAGATTATGAACAACTTCTTCTACTGTCACTAAGCCAACATAAGGCATTGTGGGTACTAGCGTTGTTGTTGGATTTGCTTCGCGTGGCATTGTGCCGATGGGACCATTCCAAGCATCTAGTCCACCATCCAAGACTTGTACATTGGCATGGCCGGTAGCTTTGAGCATCCACCAGAGGCGACTGGCATAGACAGAGCCTTGATTATCGTAGGCAATGACTAAAGTGTTGGAGTCAATGCCTAAGCGAGATTTGGTTTGCGCCCAAGCCTGCGGACTAGGTAGCGGATGGCGACCATTCTTGCCCGTCTTTTCACCAGACAAATCGTGGTCTAGATCGATATAGAGTGCTCCTGGAATATGACCTTCTAAATAGGACTTGCGACCGGCTAGTGGATCGACTAAATCAAAGCGGCAATCGCACAGTAAAACATTCTCACCACTGTTAATAATTTCTTCTAATTGATTTGCAGTAATGAGAGGCGTCATGATGGCTTCCTATAGATAGCGTGATGGGTGTTACTGAATTATGCGCCTTGATAATTCATGGCTCGACGGTACCATTCATGAAAATGTTGCATGCCGTCTTCCATGGGGCTTTGGTATGGGCCCACTTCATTTTGACCGCGGGCTAGTAAGGCGGCGCGACCAGCATCCATGCGCTCTGCAATTTCATCATCCTCAATGCAGGTTTCCATATAGGCTGCGCGTTCTGCTTCTACGAATTCTCGTTCAAAGAGTGCGATTTCTTCTGGGTAATAAAATTCCACCACATTACGTGTTTTATTAGGGCCCAATGGATGTAATGTAGAAACACATAAAACACCCGGGTACCATTCGACCATCACATTGGGATAGTAGGTAAGCCAGATAGCGCCATGTCGGGGTGTCTTGCCTTGATGATGGCGCAACACTGCCTCATGCCACTTTTGATAGATGGGTGAGCCAGGTTTTTCTAAGTTCTTGTGAATACCAACCGTCTGCACGCTATGCCAGTCACCGAATTCCCAGCGTAAGTCTTCGCAAGAAACAAACTTACCTAAGCCTGGATGAAAGGGCACTACGTGATAGTCCTCAAGGTAGACCTCAATAAAAGTCTTCCAGTTGTAATTGCACTCATGGACCTCAACATGGTCTAGAACGTAGCCTTCAAAGTTGAGATCATCAGCTACGCTAAGCCTAGCAAGATCGGTGCGTACATCACGTGGACCCTCAAATAGAAGTCCTTGCCAATTCTGCAAAGGTGATTTACCGAGATTGAGGCAGGGCTTATCTTCAAAATGGGGTGCGCCCATAAGTTGACCGTTTAAATCATAGGTCCAGCGGTGTAAGGGGCAAATAATGTTATCTGCTCTCCCTTTGCCATTGAGCATGAGCGCTTGGCGATGGCGGCAGACATTAGAAAGGAGTTCAACGCCCGCTTGGTTTCGGACCAATAAGCGGCCTTCATTCTCGGATATCAAAGTTTGGTAAGAACCAATCTCGGGAACCATGAGTTCGTGACCAACATAGCCTGGGCCCTGCTTAAAAAGCAGTTCAATCTCACGCTGATAGAGATCAACGTCAAAATAGGCCGAAACCGGCAGTTGTAAGTTGGACGGCGCAAGCTGCTGCGCGGTAGCCAGATTAGTCATTCTCCCCACCCCCGAAAACGTCAGCCGAAGCTAAGCGGAATAACCAATCCAACCATCGACGGATCGATATTGGAAAGGAAGGAAGCGATTATACCCATCTGACCCTCATCTCGCTTTAATATAGGGGGCTACATCTCTTAGAAATTTGAAGGAAATAAGCCAATGCCAGCGAAGAAATCTGAAGATCAGAAGCCCGGTCTTGAGCTGCAAATCGACCCTAATTTGCGTTATGAGCAGGCTGTCAAGGAGCTGGAAAAGCTGATTTCAGATATGGAATCGGGCAAATTCTCTTTGGAAGAGACACTTTTGGCTTATCAGCGTGGTGCAGCACTTCTAAAACATTGCCAGGCTATGCTTGCTCAAGTTGAGCAGCAAGTTCGGGTATTTGAGGCCTAAGCCCCTCTGAGACTTGGCCTTTATGAACCACGCACTTTCATTTGAAGATTGGGTTCGTGCTCACGGGCAGCGAACTGAATTGGTTCTCGAGAGTTTGCTCGATGCTGCGAATGCTAATCCTGCACGTTTGCACGCAGCCATGCGTTACGCCGCTCAAGGTGGCGGTAAGCGTATTCGTCCTTTATTGGTTTATGCGGCTGGTGAGCTAGGTGATGATTCCGGCGAAGAGAAAAATAATGCCCTAGATTCTGCTGCCTTTGCAATCGAATGTATTCACGCCTACTCCTTGGTGCACGATGATTTGCCTTGTATGGATGATGATGATTTACGTCGTGGACGTCCTACTGTGCATAAGGCTTATGACGAGGCGACTGCTTTATTGGTTGGCGATGCATTACAAACTCGTGCATTTGAGGTTTTGGCAAATACGCAGTGCGATGGGAGCACGCGCTTGGCAATGATCAGCGCGTTGGCTAGTGCGTCTGGTTCGCGCGGTATGGCTGGTGGTCAGGCAATTGATTTGGAGAGTGTGGGTAAAAAATTAGATCTCATAGGCTTAAAACAAATGCATGCGATGAAAACAGGCGCTTTGCTTTCTTGTTCAGTGCAGATGGGCGGCATTGCTGCCAAGCTCAATTCGATTCAAATGCAGCATCTCAAAAATTACTCTGAAGCTTTAGGCCTGGCCTTTCAAATTGTGGATGATGTTTTGGACGTCACTGCAGATAGTCAAACTTTGGGTAAAACCGCAGGAAAAGACGCAGCTAACGACAAGCCCACCTATGTGACCTTGATGGGTTTAGACTATGCCAAGAAAGCGGCAACCGATTTACAAGAAACGGCAATTGCCAGCTTAGAGAGTTTTGGCGCTAAAGCCCAAGCCCTGAAAGATTTGGCTCTATTAGTGGTTAATAGAGGTAAATAAGATTACTAAAGATTTGATGACTTTAAATTCCATTCACTCCCCTGCAGATTTAAAAAAACTCTCTCGCGAGCAACTGCCTGCGCTTGCAGATGAGTTGCGCCAGTTTGTGTTGGATTCAGTATCTAAAACGGGTGGACATCTTTCCTCTAACTTAGGTACGGTCGAGTTATCCATCGCCTTGCACTATGTATTTGATACCCCGCATGATCGGATTGTGTGGGATGTGGGTCACCAAAGTTATCCGCACAAAATTTTGACTGGTCGTCGTGAGCGAATGGGTAGCTTGCGCCAGTTGAATGGCTTGTCAGGTTTTCCACGTCGTGCTGAAAGTGAGTACGATGCCTTTGGTACTGGCCACTCTTCAACGAGTATTTCTGCGGCAATGGGCATGGCTCGCGCTTTCCAAACTAAGGGTGAGAAGCAAGTCGCCGTTGCGGTGATTGGCGATAGCGCCATGACTGGCGGTATGGCATTTGAAGCCATGAACAATGCGGGTGTGTATGAGGACCTACCATTAGTAGTCATTCTGAATGACAACGATATGTCGATCTCGCCAGCAGTGGGTGCACTCAATCGACACCTTGCTAGACTATTGAGCGGCAATATTTACTCTGCAACCAAGAAGGGTATCGATAGCGTTCTATCCATTGCACCACCTTTGCGTGAGTTTGCTAAACGCTTAGAAGATCATGCTAAGGGCATGGTTTCCCCATCCACTATTTTTGAAGAGTTTGGTTTTAACTACTTCGGCCCAATCGATGGCCATGACTTGGATGCTCTCATTCCGATGTTGCAAAATGTACGCCGCTTGGCGCTTGAGGGGCGCGGCCCCCAGTTCTTGCATGTAGTCACTCGCAAAGGTCAGGGCTATGAGTTGGCTGAAGCAGATCCGGTGCTATATCACGGACCAAGTAAGTTCAATCCAGAAGAGGGGGTTAAGAAGTCCGCCACTCCTTCTCAAAAAACCTTTACTCAAGTATTTGGTGAATGGCTGTGCGATATGGCGCATGCTGATCCATTGCTGATTGGTATTACGCCAGCAATGCGTGAAGGCTCTGGACTGGTGGAGTTTGAAAAGAATTTCCCTAAGCGTTATTACGATGTTGGTATTGCTGAACAACATGCAGTGACTTTTGCTGCTGGTATGGCCTGTGAAGGTATGAAGCCAGTAGTAGCTATTTACTCCACCTTTCTGCAGCGAGCCTATGATCAACTCATTCATGATGTCGCGATTCAGGATCTACCGGTACTGTTTGCATTAGATCGTGCTGGTTTAGTTGGGGCGGATGGTGCAACTCATGCTGGTGCGTATGACATTCCATACCTTCGCTGCATCCCCAATATGTTGGTCTTGACGCCGGCTGATGAAGCAGAGTGTCGTGATTTACTGACGACTGCATATCATCAGCCGCACCCAAGCGCAGTGCGCTATCCACGCGGTGCTGGTGTTGGAACGATTCCTTCAAAAGAATTACGTACTGTGCCACTAGGTAAAGGTGAAGTGCGTCGTAAGTCGAGCGCGCCTGCTGGTCAGCGTATTGCTATTTTGGCTTTTGGCACCTTGCTTTATCCAGCGCTCGAAGTGGCTGAACAAATGGATGCCTCAGTTGCTAATATGCGTTTTGTTAAGCCCTTGGATCTTGAGCTTCTTAAATCCTTGGCGCAAGACCATGATTATTTTGTGACGATTGAAGATGGTGCGATTCAGGGTGGTGCAGGCAGTGCGTGCTTAGAGGCACTTTCTGCAATGGTGATAAACAAACCCCTTTTGCAATTAGGTCTTCCTGATGTATTCGTGGAGCATGGCGATTACAAGCTCCTGATGAGTCAATGTGGCTTGGACGTTGCGGGGATTACAAAGGCTATTTCTCTACGTTTTCCCGCTAAAACTGCAGTAAATCCTGTGGCTGTAGGCAAATAAGTCATTTTTGCCTGAAAATAGAGTCATGAACGACATCAACACCGCCTTTCTCAAACCGCAATCCATGCCAGACATACAGTCTTCGCATGATGAGCGCGCTTTACCAATTGAGCAGGTGGGGATTCGGGGATTGCGTCATCCATTGAATATTCGCACTCAGACGGGTGTGATGCCAGCAGTTGGCCATTTTGAAATGGATGTAGCTTTGCCTGAGCATGTGAAGGGCACTCACATGTCTCGCTTCATTGCACTCTTGCAAAAACATAATGAGCCTATTGACAGCGCATACGTTGTTGTCATGGTGCGTGAGATGTTGCCCCTGCTCAATGCCACTGAAGGTCGCATTCAATTTACCTACACCCACTTCGTAAAAAAAGCTGCACCTGTATCCGGTGTTGAAAGCTTGATGGACTACGAGGTGACTTGGACTGCAAAAGCAAAACAAAATGCATCTGGTGCAATTGATGTTCAGTTAAATCTGCGCGCTCTCGTTCCAGTGATGAGTCTATGCCCTTGCTCTAAAGAGATTTCGGAGTATGGAGCTCACAATCAACGCTCACACGTGACCATGTCAGTAGAGCTGGATTCGCAAACTAAGATGACGGTAGAAGATTTAGTTGCAGCTGCTGAGAGCCAAGCCTCTAGTGAGTTGTGGGGCCTACTCAAGCGACCTGATGAGAAGTGGGTTACCGAGCGCGCTTATGACAATCCGAAGTTTGTAGAAGACTTAGTGCGCGATGTAGCTGGCCAGCTTAAAGGTGATCAACGTATTTTGTCTTTAGTGGTTGAGGCTGAGAACTTTGAGTCGATTCACAATCACAGTGCCTACGCCAAAATTAGTCTGACTAAGTAATAAACTCAGCAATAATCTAAATAAGATTATTGCTCGCCAAATCCCAGCGGGGTTTGATATCAAAAGCGCCTGAAGTTGTAGAGCCGTTATTTGCTGCCAACATGCGCAGTGCTCCAGCAAATGCAATCATCACACCGTTATCAGTGCATAGATCGACTGGTGGGTAGTGCACTTCGAAGCGATTCTTCTTGGCGCTGGCATTTAGTGCCGCGCGTAATTGCAAATTGGCACCCACACCACCTGCTAGCACTAGGTGTTTACAGCCAGTTTGTTTGAGTGCTTTTTCTGATTTACTCACTAGTACTGCAACTAAGGCATCGACAAAGCTGCGTGCGATATCCGCATGAAAAGTGGCAATCTCATCAGAATCGGTAATGCCTAGCGCCTCAAATTTTTTCACCTGGTTCAGAACCGCTGTTTTGAGTCCAGAGAAAGAAAAGTCCAAATCGCCTGAGTGCAGCATTGGCCTTGGCAAATCAAATCTTCCGGATTGCCCTTTTTCTGCCAATTTGGAGATGGCGGCACCGCCTGGGTAGTCCAAGCCTAATAATTTGGCTGTTTTATCAAAGGCTTCGCCCGCAGCGTCGTCCAAGGTTTCACCCAGAAGTTGGTACTTACCAACTCCGCTCACCAGCATGAGTTGGGTATGTCCGCCGGAGACTAGGAGGGCAATAAAAGGAAATTCCGGTACAGAAACCCCTAAAAGTGGTGAAAGCAGGTGCCCTTCAAGGTGATGCACCCCAATCGAGGGTAAATTGAGCCCCTGGGCTAGGGATTTGGCAAAAGCACTGCCCACGAGGAGGGCTCCAGCCAATCCAGGCCCCTGGGTATAGGCGACCGCATCAAGATCCTTTAATTTGAGTCCAGCCTCATGCAAAGTGTCGTCCAGAAGAGGTAAAACCCGCCTAATATGGTCTCTAGAGGCCAATTCCGGGACAACGCCGCCGTAGTCTCGGTGCATGGCAATTTGGGAGTGCAGTGCCTGCCCTAGGATGCCCTGATGGGCTGGGGCGTGGTTTTCCCAGGGGGTGGTGTCGTATATGGCTACCCCGGTCTCATCACAAGAAGTTTCTATCCCTAAAACAATCATTTTTCTACTTGGTCGTGCTAGAATCGCATTTCAGTTAATTTATCGATATTTTTCGAGCATATACGAGTTAAACAAGTATGACTACAGTCCGCCTCCGTGAGAACGAACCTTTTGAAGTGGCATTGCGCCGTTTCAAGCGCACCATTGAAAAGAATGGCCTTTTGACAGACTTGCGTGCCCGCGAGTTCTACGAGAAGCCAACGGCTGAACGTAAACGTAAGAAGGCTGCTGCTGCTAAACGCCATTACAAGCGTATTCGTAGCCAGATGTTGCCTAAGAAGCTTTACTAATCGAATTTAAAAGCTCTCCTCACCGAGAGGCTTTGAAACCCGCTGACGGTGAAACGCAGCGGGTTTTTGCTTTTGAATCACCATCAATTTATGAGATATTGAATACTGGGGAAAAATGCCATGAGTCTGAAAGATCAAATTACTGAAGATATGAAAAACGCGATGCGTGCAAAAGAAGTAGCGCGCCTTGGAACTATTCGTCTTTTATTAGCAGCCATCAAGCAGCGTGAAGTGGATGATCGTATTGTGATGGATGATGCCAGTGTCATCGCTACTATTGAGAAGATGATTAAGCAGCGCAAAGATTCCATCTCTCAATTTGAAAAAGCCAATCGTGATGATTTAGTAGCGATTGAAGCGGCTGAGATGGTCATTCTGCAAGATTACTTACCTGCGCAGTTATCTGATGCTGAAGTAGAGGCAGCTGTGGCAGCAGCGCTTGCGTCGACTGGTGCTGCTGGTCCACAGGACATGGGTAAAGTGATTGGCGTTCTCAAAGCTCAATTAGCTGGTAAAGCTGATATGGGCAAAGTTTCTAGTTTGGTAAAAGCGGCGCTGGCTAAGTAAGTTAACAAGCTCAGCCTCATCCCATACTGATGGCTCTCATACCCCAATCCTTCATCGCCGATTTATTAAATCGGGTGGACATCGTGGATGTGGTTGGGCAGCATGTGAAGCTAAAAAAAGCGGGCGCGAACTTTCAAGGTTTGTGCCCTTTCCATTCAGAAAAATCCCCTTCATTTTCCGTATCACCCACCAAGCAGTTCTATCACTGCTTTGGTTGTGGAGCGCACGGCTCTGCTATTAGTTTTCTGATGGAGTATTCCGGACTTGGTTATGTGGATGCCATCGAAGACTTAGCTCGTTCCGCAGGATTGGATGTGCCACGTGAAGAGCGCACTGCGAATGATGTTGCCCGCCAACAGCAGACTATGGCATTAAGTGAAGTGATGAGTGCTGCTGCTGATTGGTATCGCCAACAGCTCAAAGTAGCACCACGTGCAGTGGAATATCTGAAGGGGCGCGGCCTTACCGGTGAGATCGCTAAGCGTTATGTCTTGGGTTATGCGCCCGATGGTTGGCAAGGTCTTGAAGCAGTCTTTGGTACTTATGCCAATGATGAAGTGGCTAAGACTTTGCTGGAGGGTGGTTTATTGATTCAGAGCGAGCAGACTGATAATAATCAAACTGCAAGACGCTACGATCGCTTTCGTGACCGCATCATGTTTCCGATTCGCAATCCTAAGGGGCAGACTATTGGCTTTGGTGGACGTATCCTGGACCAAGGTGAGCCCAAGTATTTAAATTCACCAGAGACACCACTGTTCTCTAAAGGCAATACGCTTTACGGATTATTCGAAGCAAGACAGGCCATTCGCTCTCAAGAATATGTTCTTGTATGTGAGGGTTATATGGATGTCGTGGCACTCGCACAATTGGGCTTTCCTAATGCTGTAGCCACATTAGGTACAGCCTGTACCGCAAACCACGTTCGTATGTTGTTGCGCCAAACTGATCGCATTGTGTTTTCCTTTGATGGTGACTCTGCTGGACAGCGTGCGGCGCAACGTGCGCTGGAAGCGTGCCTCCCATTAATGTCTGATGACAAAGAAATTCGTTTCTTATTTTTACCGACGGAGCATGACCCCGATAGTTATGTCCGAGCTTATGGTGCATCTGCTTTTGAAAAAATCATCAAAGAAGCCATGTCGCTCTCAAGCTTCTTTTTTAAGATTGCAAGTCAAGACCACGAGTTGACAACGCCTGAAGGAAGAGCGCAAACGCATCATGCAGCAAAACCGATGCTGCTATCAATGCCACCAATTGCTCTGCGTACGCAAATATTGCGTGAGCTCGCCATTCGCACTAATTCAACGCCTGCAGAGTTAGAGTCTTTCTGCGGATTGACGATAGTACCTGCACCAGTGCAGCAGGGTTCTTATGCGGCAACGAATCAACGCGCACCTAATTTTGTGCAAGCTAATAGCGGTAACCGGACTCAGGGCGCCCCTTGGCAGACTTCTAAGGGTTCAGCGAAAAGAGCCCCAGTGCTTAATATTCCACCTCCGCAAGCCCCTACTGATTTGGCGGAGCAGATGTTGCGAGTTTTGATTCAGTTTCCACATTTAGGAAAAGCTTTGGATGCTAATAAGAGGGCGCTTGCGTTGCAGGCTTCCGAGCTACGCTCAGAAAAAGCATTGGAGCTCATGAAGGATTTATTGATTCAATGTGATCAAGTTGAATTCATTTCCGGTGAGAACGGCAAGCCACCTACTGTGGGTGCCGGTGCATTCGCTTTGTTCCAAGAGCAGCTATCTCGCAGTGAGCTGGCCCCGCTCTATGAGGTGTTAAGAAAGCGGGTCATGGGCTCCGATTTAGAGATTGAGGGTGCGATTGCTGATTTAGATGGGGCTTTCAAAAAGCTGGAGCTGACCCACCTGAAAACAGAAATGACAGAAATCGCCCAAAAGATTGCTGGCAGCACTGCTACAGAGCAAGATCGAGCTAGATATCGCGAGTTGGGCGAAAGATTGAAATTCTCCTGAGAATTTTCTGATTTAAGCCTAGGAAAACCCGAAATTTACCCCATATTTTGAGTGAAGATGGGGGTAAAAAAGTCACAATCGACTATAATCCTCTATTCCCAGAAAAAAACCGATTTAATTCAGCCACTTGCGCTTTATTTTGAAGAAATTTGGGGCAAGTGGACTAAGTGGCTGCGCCTTAGCAGTCGAGAACAATCATCAGTAACGTGAGTAAGTGCTAATAAATGCCCAATACCAAGAAAAAACCAGCAGCTAAACCAGCTAAGCCAGTAGCGAAAGCTAAAGCACCAGCCAAGCCAGCGGCAAAAGCCAAGGCACCTGCTAAACCAGCGGCCAAAGTAAAAACTCCGGCTAAACCAGCTAAGCCGGTAGCAAAAGCCAAAGCGCCAGCAAAGCCAGCGGCCAAAGCCAAGGTACCCGCTAAACCAGTAGCTAAAGCTAAGGCACCAGCCAAAGCGCCAGCTAAGCCAGTGGCCAAAGCAAAGACGCCTGCTAAACCAGCAGCTAAAGCTAAGGCACCAACAAAAGTAGCAGCTAAGCCAGTAAAGGCACCGGCTAAAGCGGCAAAAGCTGTAGCAAAGACTGCGGCTAAACCAGTAGCAAAAGTGGAGGCACCTAAAAAAGGTAAAGCCGCCGCTCCTAAGGTTGAGTTAAAGCCAGCTAAGGCAGCTAAAGCTACTAAGGAAGTTCCGGAAGCTAAAGAAGCCAAGGGCAAAAAAGCAAAAGCAGTTGAGCTAAAGACTGAGCTTGTTGCGACTGAAGAGGTAAAAAAAGGTCGCAAACCGAAAGCGGATGCTCCTGCGGAAGGCGCTGAGCCAGTTCTGACAGATCGTCAAAAAGCGCGTGAGCGTAAGGCCAAAGAAAAAGCACTCTTAAAAGAATTCGCAGCACAACAGTTAGGCTCTGAAGAGCAACAAGAATTACGTCGTACCCGTCTAAAGACATTGATCAAGATGGGTAAGTCCAAGGGTTATTTAACTCATGGAGAAATGAATGACGTGATGTCTGATGAGTTGTCAGACGCTGATGCATTAGAAACATTGATCAGCCTCTTAAATGATATCAACATTACTGTGTATGAGCAGGCTCCAGATGCTGAGACGCTCCTCCTGAATGAAAATGCTTCAGCAACCACTTCCGAAGAAGAGGCTGAAGAAGAGGCTGAAGCCGCTTTAGCTACCGTCGACTCAGAGTTTGGTCGTACAACCGATCCAGTGCGTATGTATATGCGCGAGATGGGTACTGTCGATTTGCTGACTCGCGAAGGCGAGATCGTGATCGCGAAGAAGATTGAAGCAGGCCTTAAAGATATGGTGATGGCTTTGGCTGCTTGCCCTGTCACTATTGGCGAGATCTTAGCTAACGTAGACAAGATTGCTAGTGGCGAGATGGAGATTGATCAGTTCGTAGATGGATTGGTCGATCCTAATGCCGAAGATATTAAGCTTGGACCTGAAGAGCCAGAGATCGACCCAGATGCTGAAGAGGGCGACGATGAAGGCGGTGAAGATGAGGGCGGCGGTGGCGGCGGTGGCGCAGCTACAGCTAACGCTAAGCAATTAGAGGAGTTAAAGCAGATCTCTCTAGAGAAATTTGCAATTGTGCGCACCCAGTCTGACAAGATGCGTCGCGCTTTTGATAAAGAGGGCTATAACTGCCCAGCTTATATCAAGGCACAAGAAGCTATTCGTGGCGAGTTGCTTGGTTTCCGCTTAACTGCAAAGAGTGTTGAGAAATTATGTGACACCATGCGTTTACAAGTAGATCAAGTTTGGAAGCTCGAGCGCGGCATTGTGAGCTTATTGGTAGATAAAGTTGGCGTAAATCGTAGCGAAGTATTAAAAGACTTCCCGAAAATGTCGATGAATCTAGAGTGGGTAAATAAGCTCCTCAAAGAAAACAAGCCATACACCGCATTGCTGCAACGTAATGTTCCAGCGATTCAGGAATTACAGCAGAAATTAATCGACATTCAGACGCGTGTTGTATTGCCACTTCCAGAATTAAAAGAAGTAAACAAGCAGATGATTGCTGGCGAGAAGCGTGCGCGTGAAGCGAAACGTGAAATGACGGTTGCCAACTTACGCTTGGTAATCTCGATTGCTAAGAAATACACCAACCGCGGTTTGCAGTTCTTGGATTTGATTCAGGAAGGTAATATCGGTTTGATGAAGGCGGTAGATAAGTTTGAATACCGTCGTGGTTATAAGTTCTCTACTTATGCAACTTGGTGGATCCGTCAGGCGATTACCCGTTCTATTGCTGACCAGGCACGTACGATCCGTATCCCAGTTCATATGATTGAGACGATCAACAAGATGAACCGTATTAGCCGTCAAATCTTGCAAGAGACTGGTCATGAGCCAGATGCTGCAACCTTGGCTCTCAAGATGGAAATTCCTGAGGACAAGATTCGCAAGATCATGAAGATTGCTAAAGAGCCAATCTCCATGGAGACACCAATTGGTGACGACGCGGACTCAAACTTGGGTGACTTCATTGAAGACAGTAATACCTTAGCTCCAGCTGAAGCAGCTTTGCATGACTCAATGCGCGATGTAGTGAAGGATGTTCTAGATTCATTAACACCACGCGAAGCAAAAGTATTGCGTATGCGCTTTGGTGTTGAGATGAGTACAGACCATACTCTCGAAGAAGTTGGTAAGCAGTTTGATGTGACGCGTGAGCGTATTCGTCAGATTGAAGCTAAGGCCTTAAGAAAGATGCGTCATCCAAGCCGCAGCGACAAACTCAAGACCTTCCTCGAAGAGGATTGATCCAAAGACTAACGGGCCTATAGCTCAGTTGGTTAGAGCAGAGGACTCATAAGAAAGAAGTCCTAGGGGTCTTGTAACAAAGACCTCAATAGATTCAAGAGGTTAGTGGTCGATTAGGTGGTCAAAATTGCTTACACACCGACTACACACCGGAGCAAAAACCGAGGTGTGTAGTAAATGCGGTTTTAGTGTGGTTTTGCAGTGGTAAACACCAGCAGTAAGGTGTGTAGTAAATGTAACGATTTAGGGCCCATAGCTCAGTTGGTTAGAGCAGAGGACTCATAGCGAAAGTTGTGCCTTATGCTTGGAAACTGCATAAGGGATGGTGTCAAATTCGGAGAAAGCTAAATGTAGCCAAAAGCTGCACAAGCTAACGCCGAGCCAAGCTTCAGCGTGAAAGTGCTGTTGAAGGTGTAGAGACTAGACGGCACCCATCTAAGTTGAGCAATCAATATGATGAAGGCATAGTCCAGGGAGTGGCGAAAGCTACACAAACCGGAATCCTTTGGTCCCAGGTTCAAGTCCTGGTGGGCCCACCAGTAATAAAAACGACTTAGGGAGAAATTCCTAAGTCGTTTTTATTTGCGCTTAGGTTGACAGTTTTCATTCAGAAATTCGACTAACAGGGCAGAAGATGGGGATAGTGCGGAGCCTGCATTGGTAGCTAGCAAGAGATTTCGTACTGACCAAGAGTCTTTGATTTTTATGGCAGCAAGATCCATGGCCTGCAACTGAGCGGAACAGGCTTGAATCGGCATCACCCCGATTCCTAAATTGGCGGAGATCATTTTGCACATCGCATCATAACTACGCACCTGAATACGCAGGCGCATCCGTTCCCCCAATTTTTCTGCATGTCTTGACGTGAGTTCCAACAAGGCGCTACCGCGGTTTAGGCCAACAAAGTCATACTGAAGACAATCTTTAAACGAAACGATCTTATTTTTATTTTTGTGGAGCGGGTGATCTTTGCTGCATGCAATTACAAGCTCATCTACGCCTATAACTATAGTGTCTAGGCCGGTGACCGGTGTCCCTTCGGCAAAGACGCCAATATCTGCAATACCATCAACCAACGCTTTGACGATATCGCTACTGAGCTGCTCCTCAACTTCAACCTGAATTTGGGGATGCAGTTTTAAAAAAGAGGCAAGTGCCGAGGGTAGAAATTCAGAGAGTGCAGACATATTGGCCCAAAGTCGCACATGCCCTTTAATTCCTTTGGAATAGTCGCCGATCTCATTACTGAATTGCTCGAAGCCTTGGAACAGCCGTAATGCATGTTGCATAACGGTATGGCCAGCTTGCGTCAGAGTCACGCCTTTGGCAGAGCGTTCCAGCAAAACAAGACCCACAGTTTCTTCTAGTTCAGACATGCGCCGGCTCGCTGCTGAGAGTGCTAAGCTGCATTTTTGAGCGCCCTTGGTAATGCTTTGCGCTTTTGCAACAGCGCAAAAGAGTTTGAGGGTGACAAAATCGATTCTGCTGGGATTGATTGGATTGCGCATCAACCCATTCTAGCGAAGCCTTCGCAAAATGAGAAGGCTTGTGTTGTATAAAGCAATTCACAGTGGCCTTAAATCAACATAAAGTAAGACAACCAAATTATTTTAAGAATGACCATGGAGCCTTTAGCAAATCTCAAAGTAATCGAAATGGGCCAGCTTATTGCCGGCCCTTTTGCGGCAAAAACATTAGCTGATTTTGGTGCAGATGTCATTAAGATCGAGGCACCAATTGTTGGAGATGCTCTGCGTAAATGGCGTTTGCTAAAAGTCGGTACATCGGTTTGGTGGCAGGTTCAATCGCGTAATAAGCGCTCACTCTCATTGGACTTGAAACTCTTTGAAGCACAAGAGATTGTCAGGAGCCTAGTAAAGGAGGCGGATATTCTGATTGAGAATTTTCGTCCAGGCACCTTGGAGTCTTGGGGTCTAGATCCTCAGGATTTACTGCAGATCAATCCCAAATTAATCGTGCTGCGCATTAGTGGTTATGGGCAAACAGGCCCTTACCGTGATAAGCCTGGATTTGGCGTAGTAGCTGAGGCAATGGGTGGTTTACGACATTTAACTGCTGAGCCTGGGAGAACTCCAGTACGAGTTGGCGTCAGTATTGGAGATACTCTCGCCGCACTGCATGGCGTCATTGGAATACTGCTCGCATTACAGGAGCGGCACACCAGCGGCAAAGGACAAGTCATCGATATTGCACTGTATGAGGCGGTGTTTAATTGCATGGAGAGTTTGTTACCAGAATACAGCGCGTTTGGTGAAGTCCGCCAAGCAGCTGGCAGTGCATTACCTGGTATTGCGCCATCCAATGCATACCAGTGCCAGGATGGAAAATACATCTTGATTGCAGGCAATGGCGATAGTATTTTTAAGCGTCTCATGAAACTCATAGGACGAGAAGATTTGGCTGAAGATGCAGAATTCGGTAGCAATGATGGGCGAGTGAAACGGGTTGGTGAATTGGATGAGGCAATTGGCGTTTGGGCCAGCCAGATTTCAGTTGAACAGGCTCTTGAAGCATTGGATCAAGCCAGTGTTCCTGCTGGAAAGATATTTACGATTGAAGACATTGCGAAGGATCCACACTACCACGCCCGCGGAATGATCGAAACAATTTATATGAAGGATGGCAGTGCACTACAGGTTCCGGGCATTATTCCAAAGTTATCAAGAACCCCGGGCTCGATGAAATCATTGGCGCCTGAGGTGGGGGAACAAACCGATCAAATCTTGCAGGAGCTTGGACTTAGTAGTCAGCAGATTACTGCATTAAAAGACAAAGGTATTGCATTTACACACTGAGATGAATATGAATCGAATTTACTTTAATGAAGTTGCAACGCGAGATGGCTTTCAAATTGAGCCAAACTTTATTCCGACCGATCAAAAAATTGAATTGATCGACGCTTTAAGCCAATGTGGTTATGCAAAGGTAGAAGTCACCTCATTTACATCGCCTAAAGCAATTCCGATGCTGAAAGATGCTGAAGAGGTGATGAGCCGAATTCAGCGCAATCCCAAAGTGGAGTATTCGGTTTTGGTGCCTAATTTACGAGGCGCACAGCGCGCCTTAGATTCAAAAGCAGACGAACTGAATTTAGTTATGTCAACTTCAGAAACCCATAATCGCAGTAATTTACGGATGGGTCGTGAAGAGAGTTTCTCAGCTTTGCGTGAGGTTATTGAATTCATCAACGGCCGAATCCCAATCAACGTTTCTTTATCAACTGCATTTGGTTGCCCGATGGAGGGGGACGTTCCCCAAGATGGTGTTTTGAATTATGTAAGTCGTTTTGATCACTTAGGCGTTCGTGGTGTGACCATTTGTGACACAACGGGTATGGCTCAGCCTGTGCAGGTGAAAAAAATGATCGACGCACTCCATAATCAATTTAAACACCTGCAGCTCACCATGCATTTTCACAATACGAGGGGCATGGGATTGGCGAACATACTAGCTTCGGTAGAGTCTGGAATTACCCGATTTGACGGCTCATTGGGGGGTTTGGGGGGTTGTCCTTATGCCCCTGGAGCTAGTGGTAACGTATGCAGCGAAGACGCCATTCACATGGTGGATGCGATGGGATATGACACAGGTATTCAATTGGATGCACTGCTGTCGATTGCAAAAGGACTCCCTCGGATTGTGGGGCACGATGTTCCTGGTCAAGTTGCTAAAGCCGGGCGCATTCATGATCTGCATCCAGAGCCACCATGCCAATAGGGAGAGCAATATGATTGATCACTTAGACCACCTGGTTTTAACAACCGCAAAAGAAGCGGCCTGCATTGATTTCTACACCCGGGTACTCGGTATGCAGCTCGAGTCTTTTGTTGGCGGAACGCCGCCGGTTGAACGCAAAGCCTTTCGTTTTGGCAATCAAAAAATCAATCTACACATTAAGGGCAAAGAGTTTGAACCCAAGGCAGATATTCCAACGCCGGGATCCTTGGATTTATGTTTTATTGCCGACCGATCACTGAATGAGGTTATAGCTAAGCTGAATCAAGCGCAGTGGCCTATTATTGAGGGACCAGTCATGCGGACAGGCGCCACTCAAAAAATCAATTCCGTTTACGTACGCGATCCCGATCAGAACTTGATTGAGATTTCCGAGTTAATCAAATAGGGACTAGATAACATGCTCAAAAATTTCAAACTAATTGCAACCAGCCTAATCTGTATTTTTATCGCATCTGCTAGCGTGCATGCCCAAAGCTGGCCTAATAAGCCTATTACTTTGGTTGTGCCAACAGCGCCTGGAGGAACAACCGATTTCTCTGCGCGGCTGGTAGCCGAATCCATGAGTAAGACACTGGGGGTGCCGGTATTGGTTGACAATAAACCCGGTGGGTCTGGCAATATTGGAAATCAATTCGTTGCACGATCTAAGCCTGATGGCTACATCTTGCTTGTGAGTTATAGCGGATACCATGTAGGAAATCCCCATTTGTTTAAGCAGGCAGGCTGGGACCCGATTCGTGATTTTGCTCCAGTAGGGATGATGACGGTAGCTCCGCAGGTGATTGCAATTAACCCTAAGTTACCAATTAATAATTTGAAGGAACTGATTGCGTATGCAAAGAAGAATCCTGGTAAATTGAATTACGCCTCTTCAGGGTCTGGATCCATTCAGCACATTGCAGGTGAACTCTTTAAACAACAAACAGGAACATTCATTACCCATATTCCTTATCGCGGATCGGGCCCTGCAGTTCAAGATTTAATAGGTGGGCAGGTTGATATGTTTATTACAACTCCAGCTGGCGTTGTCAGCCAAATTCAAGCGGGAAGCTTGCGTGGTTTAGCCGTAACTGGAAAGAAGCGCCTTGGCGCTTTGCCACAGATGCCAACAACAGATGAGGCTGGCTTGCCAAATTATGAATTAGATTCGTGGTTTGCTATGTTTGCGCCTGCAGGCACTAATCCAGAGATCATCCAAAAACTGAATCTAGCACTGGGATCGGCTTTGAACTCGCCAGAAGCCAGAGCTAGAGCGGACGGCGCTGGAACAACTATTCAAACGATGACGCCGGCAGAGCTAGGCGACTTCACGCGCAAGGAGTTGGATCGCTGGGGTAAAGTGATTCAAACTTCTAAAATGACAATTGATTAAAGCAGGGCTCACAATTGGTTGATTCCATGTTCAAGTCCTGGTGGGCCCACCAGTAAAGCAAGCCCTCATCAGAAATGGTGTGGGTTTTGTCTTTTGAGCGTTACTTTAAGTAAGGCTGGGGGTGTTAAAAAAGTGTGCAGGCAGCACTACGCAGTTTTAATGACAACATAGAGCATCGACTTGGTGTATTGAAGAACTGCTAACCATTAATAAGAGGCTATGAGTTTAGAGAGGTAACAACTAACTAAGGTCAAGGTCGCACGTTCGAATCTTGCTGGGTAGGCCAAAAACCTAATAAAAAATTAACCCTGTACCAATGAATAAAAGGCTTTTGATAGAAACTTTAAATAGAGGAGTGTGTAGGCATATCCGCAGAATCAATTAATTTCTACTGCCTTCTACGTTTTTTCCATGTATAGAGTTCGCCATTTGGAAACTTACCATCCAAGATACCATCGGCTCCGAACTTTCCTACTACTTCGGTGCCATTGAATTGAATTGTTACAAACTCACCTAGTTCTTTCGCCCAAGCCATTGCTTGGTCTAGGGTTTCAAATTCAAGAAGCTCTGTATTGTGTTTTACGGTAATCACTTTAGGCTTGGCAAATTCTTATTAATTAATTCTCATGAATGCAACAGGTTTATTCTCGTTTACGAAACACCACAACATGTTGCCATGGCAGGGTGCTTACAGTTCGCTCCCAATCTAAAGCGAAAATACCTGCTTCCCGCTTAATTTGCGCCTCACTCATTTTATGTAGAGGTTTGATTGGTACGCGCGCATCTTCTGCTTTGTATTCCACGAAAACAATACGACCTCGGGGTTTGAGGGCCTGCATGATGCTGTTCATTACTTCATAAGGGTAGGCCAGTTCGTGATACACGTCGACCATAATGGCCATATCGATAGAGTTCTTAGGTAATTTAATATCGTCGACTGTACCTAGCCTTACTTCGATCTGCGAAAGCTTCGAGCGTTTTACCCCGGTTTGTAGAATATTCACCATTTCGGGCTGTAAATCCAGTGCGATAATTTTTCCGCCTGGCATCACCAGCGGAGCCATGCGACGGGATAGGTAGCCGGTACCGGCGCCAATATCCGCAACAACCATGCTTGGTTGCAATGCCAATGCTTCTAGTAATAAATCTGTACGCTCTTCGCGCTCCCGCTTATCCCGCTCAAGCCATGAGGCACCTTGCCAGCCCATGACCCCTGAGATTTCACGATCCATATAGCGCTTACCGATGCCATCAGCGCTGGCTGGGATAGAGACATATCCTGGTGGGGTAGTCTGCTGCGCGAGTGTGAGATTGGCAGCAAACAATAATGTAAATAAGCTAACAATCCTAATAATCATCATTTACATTCTTGGCGATCCAGCTCCGTATTTTGTGCTTTCTTCTTCTGGTCTTTTTCTCGCTCCTTTTTAAGATCACGCAATTGCCACCAGGCAAATAGCAAAATCCCTCCAAACACCAGCACTACTTCAAGCAAGATAACAGGACCGAAGTTATCCATCATTTCCCAAGTCCTATGTACTCATTTTGGGATCTGTAATACAAGCTTTCAGTGCTTTTAACTCTATAACCTTCAGCCATTCAGGCTTTGCTTTTGGATTCATGACTAATTCATTAACTTGCCGATTTGAAGCATTTTTAGAAATGAAGTCGGCTTGGCAATTGCAATAAGCGGTAAAGTCTTCCTCAGTCAGCGCTTTGCCTTTAATGCCTTGATGTTCAGCTACTTGCTCGCGAGCGCAATTCTTTTGATAATCTTTAGAGATTGCTTGGGCAAATGACTGGTTGGACAATATTAAGATAAAACACAAGGTTATAAGACTGCGAAACATAAACATAGTACTTTTCCTTTAAGAGCATTCCTATTAGTTAGCGGCTATTCTTCCGTGAATATCAAGATCGGACTCATCCACTTCTAAGAAATCTTCCTCAATAATGGTTACCCCCTCTAGCTGTTCAATATATTCTCGGACGGCATAGAAGGGTGCAATTTGAGGCTGGTTTCTATCTTGCTTATCCCAGACTCTATAACGAAATACACTCAAGCGCATTGATGGTCACCTAAATGGTTATGAGCCCAATAAATGGTTCAAATGACGCTTGGTATATGCTTTGCGAGCATCAATCAAAGCTAAGGCCAAATTATTAAGAAACTGTTTGAACTTGTTCATTTAAGGCTCCTTGAGTTTTAT